>CAWDQB010000058.1:0-18502 GCA_963804315.1 uncultured Acidobacteriaceae bacterium | reverse complement strand
ATGCAAGCCATTCAGAACGAGTTCGACAAGTGCATCCGCGAAGGTAAAGAGCCGGACGAGATGACCGGCAAGGTTGCGGGTTCTCGACCAGCGGCAAATGTTGAACACCAGGCGCTGGTTAGGAGTAGGCTGACAGCGAAACAGCCATACCAGGGGTATTGAAACGATTCAGTGATAGAGATCACGCACTAAAAAGAAAAATCTGGATAGCATTGCTTTATCCTTTCGGCTTGCTTCGAGGTTACGATGTATAGTCGCGTGCAAAACGAAAACGGGACCTACAATTCTCGCTGCCTCTATTGCTTCATGACCATCGCCTTCAGCCTGGAATCGGAGAAGGATTTGGAAATCGCCGAGGCAAAGCATATCTGCCCCGAGCGGGCGCTGGCAGAGTTGATGGCCAAAGAGACCGAACTCGATGCACAAAGCCATATACTTTGAGCATCTTGCAAAATAGAGTCCCGTTGATTCCCTGGCCGTCCGTGATCATATAACCTAAAGTGAGAGCTGGCCGCCCAGCTGCCATTTTGGATCTCCGATTCCCTTGTCGTAATACGCAAGAGAAAGGCGCGGAGATTCCCCTCGCGCGCTGCCAAACCAACTGAAACGAAACCGGAGGAGATCGACAACATGGAAGCCAACGAGGCGCAGGAGTTTGCAAGAAAACGCCCACCACGCGAGGCACGAAGGAATCAATGATGCCGGTTGCGTTGACCATGACCGTATTGGCCGTGCTGGTCGCGGTCGTCACAGTGCTTGGTCATCGCACACACACCGACGAGATCTTGAATACAGTCAAGGCCAGCGACACATGGAATGAGTATCAGGCCAAGAAGATTGGTGCGTACAATACGTCGTTGACGACCGATCTGATCAGTGTGGTCACCCTCGCCGACAAGAATGCCGCCGACAAGATCGCCAAAGGCTACGCCAGCCATCAGGATAAATGGGCAGAAGATTTTGAGGCTGAAAAAAAACAGGCCGAAGCCTATGAAGAGGAGGTAAAACTGGCGCAGAGAAAGGGCGACCACTTCGATCTGGGCGAGGCGCTTCTGGAGATTGGCCTGGTGATCTCTTCCATTACCCTGCTGACAAAAAAGCGCCGTCTCTGGGCCGTCGGGCTGACCTCCTCGGCGGTGGGCGTTGTCGCCGCGATCTTTGGCCTGCTGCTGAAATAGCTTCCGCGGCTGCCCCTATCCCGCTCCTGATCCGGTCCGTAGTTGGGTGCCCTATCCATTCAGCGCTTTTCTGAATGGATGGGGCGATGACGCTCTTTGAGGGCCGTAACCAGTCAATCTTCGATCACGTGATAGGGTCCAGAGCCTGGAGCCGGTCGCAAGACGCTGACCGCATGCGGAGCTTGCTGCCTGCCAACTCAGATGAGCTTCCCGCTAGCCATGGCTTTGTTTAGACTTGAAGAGACACAACTCCCGGAGCCACCTTGACCGAAGAACGCATCATCCACCCCGCCAAAAACATCTACGGCAGCTTGCGGCTGCCTGGCGACAAATCCATCAGCCACCGCTACGGAATGCTGGCAGCCTTTGCCGAAGGCACCTCGCGCTTTACAAACTTTTCCACTGGGGCTGATTGCGCCTCGACGCTGGGCTGCATGGAGGCTCTGGGTGCGCGTGTGCGGCGGCTCGAGGACGGCCGGTGGAAGAGACAGGCGTCGGCGGGCGCGTGACGCCAACCAACGCACCGCTCGACTGCGGCAACTCCGGCTCGACGATGCGCATGATCTCCGGGCTGCTGTCGCCGCAGCAGGGCTGCTTCACTCTGATCGGCGATGAGTCGCTTTCTCGGCGGCCGATGGGCCGCATTCAGAAGCCTCTGGAGTTGATGGGCGCGCGGCTCACGCTCACCGACGGCCATGCGCCGCTGACCATTGATGGCGGCACCTCAGGCCATCGACTACACCACTCCGGTTCCCAGCGCGCAGGTGAAGACCTGCATTCTGCTGGCCGGATTGCAGACGGAGGGCACGACCACCGTTCGTGAGGCGGTGCGGACGCGCGATCACAGCGAGCTGGCGCTTCGGGCCTTCGGCGCAACGGTCGAGCGCTCTCTGGATTCGGTTTCGATCCGCGGCCCGCAGAGGCTACACGCGATTGAAGCTGCAGTTCCGGGCGATCTCTCTTCGGCGGCCTTCTTTCTCTGCGCGGCGGCGCTCTTTCCCGGCTCCAATCTGGTGCTGAACGGGCTGGGGATGAATCCGACGCGGGCCGCGCTGCTGGATGTGCTGACAGCTCTGGGCGCGCGGATTTGGGTTTTGAATCTGGAGGAGAAGAACGCGGAACTGGTGGGCACGGTGCGGATTTCGGCCCCGGCTGAGGGACTTGGATCGACCACCATCAACGGCGCGCTGGCCGCGCAACTGATCGACGAACTGCCCGTGCTGGCGGCGATTGGGCCCTTCACCAGCGGCGGCATCCGCATCCGCGACGCGAGGGAACTGCGCGTCAAGGAGTCGGACCGCATCGCGCTGGTGGTGAAGAATCTGCGCGCCATGGGTGCGGAAGTCGAGGAGTTCGAGGATGGGCTGGACGTTCCCGGCGGACAGCATTGCACGGCGCGACCATCGACTCCGGCAGCGATCACCGCATCGCCATGGCCTTCAGCGTGGCGGCGTTGCGCGCCGAGGGAGAGACGCGGATTCAGGGCGCGGAAGCAGTTGCGATCAGCTTTCCGGAGTTCTTCGATCTGCTGGATTTGGTGGCCGAGCGATAAGAAGAACGAAATCAGCGTGAGAATACGAAGGCTTGTACAACGATGAAAACTTCTACGTTTTTTAGAACCGATACATTTTAATGAAACACGTATTCCATTTATAATATCTCCGTGGATACTTTCACCGATTACCCGAAACGTATTCGGGAATATCACGTCCATAACTCGCATGCTCTCTGTTGATTGCTCCTGTTTTTCCGCAATACGCAAATTGATTTGCTCCTGGCAATCACGCTCATAAGCAGTGGACAGAGAATGAGTTAGGTTATCCATTCCATGGAGAAGAACTTCAACAACCGCTTGCAGTTGACCATGCTGGCCTTGATCACACTCGGCCTGGTGGCGCTGGCGGCACTGAACTTCTGGCAAGACCGCAACTTCCAGCAGCCTGGAGACGGAGTATGGTGGCGCGAGGTGGCGGATGGCAGTGGCCTGCTTGCCGATAAGGTCCTGCCCGATAGTCCCGGAAAACGCGCAGGCATTCATCAAGGCGATTTGCTGACGGGAATCAAGCAGCCTCCAGAGGGTTTTATTCAGCAAAAAGGCTTGGCGAAGCACACCTTGCTCAGTGAACCCGGCGCGCCTGCCGGCGACTCGTCCGGCAATCTCGATCAGGCAGATACCCAGTTAGAGACGCTGAACAATCAGAGCAAGTTTTTTGAACAGCTCCCCAGCAAGCCGATCCGCCGGGTCTCCGATCTGGAACATGCGCTCTCCCAGACCGGCAGCTACATCAAGGTGGATTACACCATCACCCGCAACGGCGTCTCCACTCCTATCGAGGTGATTCCCGAACCTGCAGATCGCAGCCTGGAGATGGGCCAGCGGGTCATCGGCCTGATTTACCTGGCGATCGGCATCTATGTTCTACTCCGCCGTTGGACAGCGCCGCGCGCCACGCACTTCTTTCTCTTCTGTTTGGTCTCCTTCGCCCTTTATGCGCTCAAAAATACCGGCGCATTTGACACCCTGGACTGGGGCGTTTTCTGGGTCAATGTGCTGGCTGAGTCCCTGCAACCGGTGCTCTTTCTTCATTTTGCGCTCAGCTTTCCAGAGGAGCGCTTCAAAAAATTGCGCCGCCGCTGGCTGCCGCTGATCTATGCGCCCGGCATAGCAATTCTAGGGCTATGGCTGTGGGCCTTCGAATTCTGGCAGGCCACGGGCTTGCTCAAGCACAAGCTGGAATGGCTGGGCACATTATACGACGCAATTTATTATGTCCTGGCCGCCTCACTTTTTGTGCGCAGTTATTACCTGGCCAACACGCCTTTGCAGCGCCAGCAGTTGAAGTGGCTGTATCGCGGCGCCTTGCTGGCCGTGGGACCGTTTACAGCCTTTTACGCCATTCCGTTTCTGTTAGATAAGAGTCCACCGGATCTCTTCACAGATCTGGCCGTCCTGTCGATGGTCTTTTTGCCGCTCACCTTTAGTTGGGCCATCATCCGTTACAGGCTGATGGACACCGACCTGATCTTCAAGCGCGGCGTGGCCTACACACTGGCAACTACCCTGATTCTGGGCGGCTACTTCGGCGTGATCGCCTTGGCTACGCTCTTTGTCCATAAAGGGCTGCCAGACGCCGTTCGCGAGTGGGTCTGGTACTCACTATTCTCATTACGGCCGCCGTCTTCGATCCCATCAAGCGCCGGATTCAAGGCTGGGTGGACCGGGTCTTTGACCAGCAGCGCTACGACTATCGCAAGGCGCTTATCGAGTTTGGCCGCGGATTGAGTTCGGAGACCAATCTCGAACGGCTGCTGGTCTCGATTGTCGAGCAGCTTCCGCATACGCTTCTGGTGGCGCGGGTTGCCGTCTTCCTCGCGCGCGAGACCGGCGGCTTGTATCTGGCTGCAGCCCACGGACTCTCTACCGAGGCGCTCACGGCACGCGACAGTTCCGGCCAAAGCGCCTTGGAGCTTGATTTTCTGGACTTCGACCACGCCCAGGATCACTCGCACATTTTTCTGGAAAATGCCCAGGCTGCCCTGCACTTGCCCGCCGCGCAGCAGCGAACGGCAGCGTTGCTCGATCTGAATTACTACTTGCCTTGTCGAGTTGCTCAAGGTCAGACCAGAGACGAACAAGGCGCCAGCCGAACCATTGCCGTCATCGGCCTGGGACGCACTTTGGGTGGCGACTTCCTTTCCAGCGAGGATGTGGAACTTCTTGAATCTTTAGCCAGTTATATAGGCATCGCGCTACAAAACGCCAGCCTCTATGCCCGCCTGGAGGAAAAGATCGGCGAGTTCGAACGGCTCAAGGAGTTCAACGAAAATATCGTCGAGTCGATCAACGTGGGCATTCTGGCCGTCGATCTGGAAGATCGCATCGAGAGCTGGAATGCGCAGATGGAAGCGATGTACGCCCTGAGCCGCGGCGAGGCCCTTGGCCAGGAGCTTCGTTCCGTTTTTCCCTCAGAGTTCGTCGACGCGATTGACAGCTTCCAAGCCGAGCAAGGGGTCCATCACCTCTACAAGTTCCGCCTGACAAGCAGAGCCGGCGAAGCGCGCACCGCCAATATCGCCATTGCGCCCCTGCTCTCAAAGGATTTTGTCTCGGTTGGGCGAATCATCCTGGTGGACGACATCACAGAGCGTGTCTCTCTGGAGACTCAACTGGCACAGGCCGACAAACTCAGTTCCATCGGCTTGCTGGCCGCCGGCGTGGCGCATGAAATCAACACTCCGCTGGCCGTCATCTCCTCTTACTCGCAGATGCTTTCCAAGCAGCTCAAGGGCGATGCACGGCTGGCTCCAGTGCTGGAAAAGATCATCCAGCAGAGCTTCCGCGCCGCCGAGATCGCCAACGGACTGCTGAATTTCTCCCGCACCTCCACCACTGAGTTCCGCGAAACCAGTCTCAACCAAGTCATCCACGATACCCTTTCGCTCCTCGATCATCAGTTCAAGACCGCGCAGATTACCGTCGAACTGGAGTTGACCAATGAACTTCCACCGATCTACGGCAACCCCGGCAAGCTGCAACAGGTCTTTTTGAATCTGCTGCTAAACGCCAAAGAGGCGATGCAGAGCGGAGGCCGCCTGCGCGTGGCTTCTTCAATCAATGAAAGTGAAAACTGCGTCTCCGCACTGGTGTCCGACTCCGGCTCCGGCATCGCGCCTGAGCATCTAAAACGCATTTACGACCCGTTTTTTACTACCAAAACTACCCCCAAACCCGGTGACCGCCGAGGAACCGGACTGGGACTTTCTGTCTCCTACGGCATTATTCAGGAACACGCCGGCAAGATTCATGTCGAAAGTGTGATCGGCGCCGGCACCACTTTTCATCTCGAGTTTCCATTTTTGAGGAATTCCGTACATGCCTGAGGTTGATCTGCCTTTGAATCCGTCTGTTTATACCCCTGCCGGCGACTCCTGTCTGGCGCGCATCCTGGTCATTGATGACGAGGCCGCAATCCGCGAGTCGCTGGAAGTCCTGCTCACGCTGGAAGGCTACACGGTCAGCCTGACCGTTGATGGCGAAGAGGGATTGCGCGCCCTCGATCAGGATAACTTCGATCTGCTGCTGCTGGATCTGGCGCTGCCGGGCCGCAGCGGCCTGGAGCTGCTGCCGATCATCAAAGAACGCCATCCCGATCTGCCGGTCATCATGATCACCGCCTACGGCACTGTGGACAATGTGGTCGATGCGGTGCGCGCCGGTGCGGAAAACTTCGTGCAGAAGCCCTGGGATAATGAAAAGCTGCTGGCCGACATTCGCTCCGCCGTCGCCCGCAGAAAGGCTGAAGAAGAAAACCTCCAGCTCAAGCGCACACTCAAACAGCGCTATAACTTCCAGAACATCGTCGGTAAAAGCGATATCATGCTGAAGGTCTTCGACTTGGTGGCGCAGGTTGCGCCCAGCCGCTCGACCATCCTAATCCAGGGAGAGAGCGGCACAGGCAAGGAACTTATTGCCAAGGCCATCCACGCCAACTCTCCGCGCAAAGACAAGCCCTTTGTTCCCATCAATACCGGGGCCATGCCATCGGAGCTGCTCGAGTCCACCCTCTTTGGCCATGTCAAAGGCGCCTTCACCTCGGCTATCGCCTCCAAGAAGGGCCTCTTTGAAGTAGCCAGCGGGGGCACTCTTTTCATGGATGAGATCGCCACCATGGGCATGGATACGCAGTCCAAGATTCTGCGCGTGCTGCAAGACAAGCGCTTCATGCATCTGGGCGGCGTGCAGGAGCTTCAGGTGGACGTGCGCATCATCGCCGCCACCAACGTCGATCTGCGCACCGAGGTCCGTGAAGGCCGCTTCCGCGAGGACCTTTTCTACCGCCTCAACGTCATCACTGTTGAACTACCCCCACTGCGCGCGCGGCGCGAGGACATTCCGATCTTGGCGCAACACTTCCTGGACTTCTACGCCAATGAAAACGGCTTCAGCCCCCGCAGGCTCTCCGCCGACGCGATGCGCTGCCTGGTTGATTACAGTTGGCCGGGCAATGTCCGCGAGCTGGAAAATGCCATCGAACGCGGCGTCGTGCTCTCCTCAGGACCGGTCATCGGCTCTGATCTGCTACCCGGACCCATCACCGGACGCAGCTTCCAGGACGCGCTCATGCAGATCAATCCCAACGCCTCGCTCTTCGACATTCTGGAGGACATCGAGCGGCGCATCATTATCGAAAAGATGGAACGCTGCAACGGCAATCAGACAGAGGCCGCCGAGCAGTTCCGCATTCCGCTGTCGACTCTCAACCAGAAAATCAAACGGCTGAATATCGAGATTCGCAAAAAGGGCCGGGAGTAGGGCAACAACGTGCGACACAGTATTGATTCGGCAAGAATTCCATAAGCGAACCCTCGCCTGCATCTCCTGCAGAAGCACTACTTCGTCTCAGAACTTGACGCGGCGTTCCAATTTCGGCACACTAAAGGTGGATCATTTTACGGAATAGAGGATCATATTGCGAGACGAACCCCAAACAGGAACCTATAAAGTCCAAGCTCTCGACCGGGCCTTCGCCGTACTGGATCTGCTTGGCGAAAGCGATGCGCCTCTGGGTTTGGCCCAGGTTGCCCTTTCCCTTCAGTTACATAAAAGCACCGCGCACCGCTTCCTGATGGTCTTGGAGCGGCACCGCATGGTAGAGAGAACTGCCAGTGGGAGATTTCGCCTCGGACTCCGTCTCTTTGATTTGGGCAATCGCGCCATCGAGCAATATGACCTGCGTGACCGTGCCCAGCCCCACCTGCGCCGCCTGGTCGCCGAGACCGAAGAGACCGCGCACTTGTGCATTCTCGAGGGCGCACACGTCATCTATATCGACAAGATCGAACCCGCGCGGTCCGTGCGCATGATCACCCGCATCGGAGCCAGCAATCCGGTGCACTGCACCTCGGTGGGCAAGGCAATGCTGGCCTTTCTGCCCGAGGAACGCTTCGACGAACTGCTGGCCTGCACTCGCTTCGAACGCTTCACCCATCGCACCATTTCCACGCCCGAGGCATTGCGCGCGGAGATCAAGAAGACCCGCCGGCGGGGCTATGCCGTTGACGACGAGGAGTTCGAAGAGGGGCTGCGCTGCATCGCCGTTCCAATCCTGGATGCCCAGCGCTTGCCTGTAGCCGCCGTCAGCGTCTCCGGCCCATCCTTTCGCGTAACCGCGCAAAAGCTGCCTTCCATCGCCAACCAACTGTTGCAATGTGTGCGGGGAATCTCTGCGGATATGGGCTTCGTATCGGGCGCGCGCGCAACGCGCGCCATCTGGTCGGACCAGGAAGGGAAAGCCAGATTGGAATCAGCAACCAGTGCGATGCAGAAGCCTTGACGCGAAGGAGCGGTCTGCCTGGAAATCTATTTGCAGAGGATTCTTCAGGGTGTTGCTCTTCTGAATTTAATTGTTCTAAGAGTTGACCGGCTCTCTTGAAAGGCACAGTTTGAAATGAGAGGAAAAGATACCCGCCCCGGGACGGTACGTTCTCTTCCTCTTCGCTTTTTGAGGATACTGAAAAGGTAGAATGATTGATTCTCCTTTCAAACGATTGCCCCTCTTGTAATGCACATTCGTACGATCAACTTTTATCAGAAACTCGAACCATCCGTGGCTATAGCCCCGTGAACGGTTCGGACTCGAGAGCAATGCCTCCCATACTCAATGCACAATCCGTGACCAAGCAGTTCGGCGCAAGGCCGCTCTTTCAGAACATTTCACTCACCGTCGAGGAAGGCGACCGCATCGGACTGATCGGACCCAATGGAGCTGGAAAGTCCACGCTCCTGGCAATTCTGGCTGGGCAGATGGAGCCGGACTCCGGCGAACTGGCGGTGCGCAAGCGCGCCCGCGCCGCCTATGTTCCGCAGGACTCGCGCTTTGCAGCGGGACTCAGCGTCCGCCAGGTGCTGGAGGCCGCGCTGGCCTCGGCGCACGTGCTTGAATCCGAGCGCGAAGGCCGGCTGCGCGAACTGAGCGGCCGGGCGGGCTTCATTGACCTCAATGCCGAGGCGGCGGCCCTCAGCGGCGGCTGGCGCAAACGGCTGGCCATTACCGAGGCGCTGGTTTCGGAACCGGAAGTTCTGCTGTTGGACGAGCCGACCAACCACCTGGATCTGGGCGGGATCGAATGGCTGGAGGAGTTGCTCCGAGCCGCCAGCTTTGCCGCCGTCACGGTCAGCCACGACCGCTATTTTCTCGAAGCAACATCGAGCGAGATTATCGAGCTGAATCGAATCTACGCCGATGGATTGCTGTGCGTGAAAGGCAATTTCAGCCGCTTTCTGGAAGAAAAGCAGGCCTATCTGGAATCGCAAAGCCGCCAGCAAGAGAGCCTGCGCAACGTTGTGAAGACGGAGATCGAGTGGCTCAGGCGCGGACCCAAAGCGCGGACGACGAAATCCAAGGCGCGTATCGACTCCGCCAACGCAATGATCGGCCAATTGGCGGAGATGAATGCACGGACCGCCGTTGCAACGGTGGGAATCGACTTTGAGGCCAGCCAGCGCAAAACCAAACGGCTGGTTGAGTTCAAGAATGTGGCCTGCGATGTTCCGGCTTCCGCGGATGAACCAACGGGTGAGAAGCGCCCCCGCCGCCTATTTACCGGGTTGAATTTCATTCTCACCGCGGGGATGAAAGTGGGGTTGGTCGGCCCGAACGGCAGCGGAAAGACAACGCTGTTGCGGCTGCTGCGTGGCGAGATCGAAGCGGCTGAGGGCACGATCCGCAAGGCTGACGCGCTGCGTTTGGTCTACTTCAGCCAGATGCGTGAGCTGGACGAGAGCCTGACGCTGCGCCGCGCTCTGGCGCCAGAAGGCGACGGCCTCAACTATCAAGGACGCCAGGTACACGTGGCCAGTTGGGCGGCCCGCTTTTTATTTACTAGTGAACAACTCAACCAGCCGGTCAGAAACCTGAGCGGCGGCGAGCGGGCGCGCGTGCTGATTGCCAAGCTGATGCTGGAACCGGCCGACGTTCTGCTGCTCGACGAACCCACCAACGATCTGGACATTCCGACGTTGGAGATTCTGGAAGAAAACCTGCTCGACTTCCCCGGCGCGCTGGTGCTGGTGACGCATGATCGCTATCTGCTGAACCGCGTCTCTTCGACGGTGCTGGGGCTGGACGGGCGCGGGCATACCGGCATCTTTGCCGACTATGCGCAATGGGAAGATTGGCTAGACGAGCAGGAACAAGCATTGCAGAACACCTCTGGACACACGCTGAGCGCCTCCTCCGCTTCAACCGTCTCGGCCACTTCCCTGCCCTCGCCGGTTGGCGGCAAGAAGAAGCTCTCCTACCTGGAGGCGCGTGAGTTCGCGGCCATCGAGCAGCAGGTCGAACTCTCCGATGCGCGCCTGGCCTTGGCTCGCGAGCGCGTCGAAGATCCCGCCATTGCCACCAACGCCGCCGAGTTACAGAATGCGCTCACGGAACTGGATGCCGCGCAGCACGAGAACGATACCCTCTACGCCCGCTGGGCGGAGCTGACGGAAAAGGCGGGAACCTAACCTTGCTCGGGGTTCTTTTGAGTTATTGATTTGGCCTTTAAGAATGCAAAAGCCCTACCAGCCCATTCCTTAAAAATAGCGTGAAGATCGCCAACAACGGTATCAACTGTCGATCAACCGTTCAGGATGCGAGCTGATCGACGTGAAAATGCCGCCAGATAGTCTCCGCTGTTTTGCGCGGCACGACGGCGGCCAGGGATTCGACCGTGGCCTCCCGCACCTCGCGCAGGCTGCCGAAGTGGGTAAGCAGGCGCTGCCTTGTTTGCGGGCCTACGCTTGGGATCAGCAGAATCTCCGACTCGCGGTCGCGCATGGCGCGGCGCTGGCGATGATAGCCGACGGCGAAGCGATGGCTTTCGTCGCGAATCAACTGAATCAGATGCAGCACTGGTGAATGGCGGTCGAGGACTACCGGCTCGTCTTCGTTGCCGTAGAGGTAGATGACCTCTTCGCGCTTGGCGATCGAGGCCAGGGCTGCGTGGTCAGGCCGAGAGATTCCAGGGCCTCGGCGGCCGCGTGAAGCTGGCCCAGGCCACCATCGACCAGGATCAGCGACGGCATCGGCTTCTTCTCGTCTTGCAGACGGCTTATAGCGGCGATGGACGACCTCGCGCATCGAGGCAAAATCATCCACGCCGCTGACGGTTTTGATTTTGAATTTGCGATAGAGCTGCTTGTTCATCTTGCCGTCTTCCCAAACCACCAGCGAAGCCACTGTCTCCGCGCCTTGAATGTGAGAGATGTCAAAACACTCGATACGGCTGGGCAATTCGGCGAGCATGAGGGCCTCGGCCAACGCCTCTTGAATGGCCTTGCGCGAAGGCTCCAGCACGCGGAAGCGTTGAATGTAGGATTGCTTGGCGTTCTGCGCTGCCAGATCGACCAGCGACCGCTTCTCGCCGCGCTGCGGAACGGCGATCTCGATGCGATGGCCGGTGCGCTCGGTGAGCAGGCGGGCGAGGGCTTCGCGGTCATCGAATTCGGCAGGCAGCAGGATCGAGCGGGGTACGTAGTGTTGGTCGATGT
This sequence comes from uncultured Acidobacteriaceae bacterium, assembly GCA_963804315.1. GTDB lineage: Bacteria > Acidobacteriota > Terriglobia > Terriglobales > Acidobacteriaceae > Telmatobacter. Next base: position 6,787 of record CAWDQB010000058.1, on the reverse strand, counting down.
AGAGTTGCTTGAGGAGGGCGGCAAAGACTTGACCGGCATGGAAATGTGGTAAATCATTATTTCTCTCCGGGGTTAAGGCCCCGTCTTCATTTGAAGCATGGTTATCCGGGCTAAAGCCCGTACCCTTCAATGCCGCAGCTTGATCGTCTCCCACCCATTCCGCGGAAGAGCGCGGAATGGATGGGGCACCCGAAGTTAGTGGCCGATCCGACTCTTCCGTCGAAGTCACCTCCAGCAACTCCGGCAGATCCTCCCAGAAGAACTCTCGGCGATCGACAATCTTTCCGGCCCGCACGTGGAAGAGGTTGACGGCCAGCGAGCCATCCTCGAAGTGGTAGCCGAAGACATCGGCGTCGTCGTCCAGTTCGGCGGTGGCGGCTCGCTGCTTCTCCTGGAGCTGCTGCACGGTCCCAAGCTGATCGCGCAGCTTGGCGGCGGCCTCAAAGAGCTGGGCCTCGGCGGCCTCCATCATGCGTGTGGTCAGCATGCGCTCCAGCTCCTCATGGCGGCCTTCGAGCAGCAGTTGCGCGTCTCGGACGGCGCTTGCGTAGATCTCCGGCGTGGTCAGTTCCTCGACGCACGGACCCAGACATCGATGAATGTAATACTGCAAACAGGCGCGGGGGTGATAGCGTGAGAGATCCACCTTGCAACTGGGAATCAAAAAGCTTCGATGAATCAGTTCGACCACGCGCCAGGCCAGACTGCCAGGAAAGTAAGGGCCGTAGTAGGCCGCGCCATCCTTGAGCAGTTTGCGCGTCACGAAGACTTTGGGGTAACGGTCGCGCAGGGTCAGCTTGACGTAGGGGTAGCTCTTGTCATCCTTGAGCAAAATATTGAAGCGGGGCTTGCGCTCCTTGATGAGATTGGTTTCAAGCGCCAGCGCCTCGTTCTCGTTACCGACCAGGATGTATTCAAGGTCAACGGCCTCGCGCATCAGCGAGCCTGTCTTGGCGTTGGCCTGCGAAGATTCCAGCAGATAGGAGCGCACCCGCGCGCGCAGGTTCTTGGCCTTGCCCACGTAGATGACCACGCCCTCGGCGTTCTTATAGAGATACACGCCGGGCTGCGTGGGAAGGGTGCGGATTTTCTCGTAGAGGTCCATGAGAGTGGGCGCGCTTGCACTTAGGATAGCGGTTTTGGGCAGATCAATCCGGCAAAAGAGATCCGCGATTCGTGGAAAAATTTACGTGCCGCAGCGCGTCCAGAGCTGCTCGATGTAGCTGTCGGTCATGCCGGCAATGTAGTCGGCTACGGTACGGGCCAGACCTTCGGCTGGGATCAGCGCCTGATCGTCGTCTGGCATCAGAGTGGGGTCTTTCATCAATGCGGTAAAGAGACCCTGAACAACTTCAACGGCGTGAAGGTGAGCTTCTTCCAGTTCGGGAGAGCCATAGAGGTTGGCATAGAGGAAGTTCTTGGTGTCGGCGCGGGCGGCTTCCATCTGCGGGCTGAGCGCGGCCAGGCGATGCGGCGCGCGGCGCAGCTCTTTGAGCGTGGTTACGCCGAGAGCGGCTGTTTGATGGCTGGTCTCGCGCATCAGATCGGTGACCAGCGCATCGAGGAGGCGCTTGAGAGTTTCATAGATGGCCGGCTTGGGTTGCGCGGCGGGATATTCTGCGCAGACGGCGTCGTGGAAGGCGCGGAAAACCGGAACACCATCGCGCACCTGGGCCAGCGTGAGGATGCCGGAGTCGAGGCCGTCGTCCAGGTCGGCGGTGGTGTAAGCGATTTCGTCTGCCAGATCGATCAGTTGGGCTTCCAAGGGCGGAAACTGGTCGAGGAAGTATTCGGCCAGTTCGGGATGCTCCGCGGCGGCGTAGTCGCGGGAATGCTTGATGATGCCCTCGCGGACGCCGAGGGTGAGGTTGAGGCCGCGAAACCCAGCGTAACGCTCCTCGAACCAAGTCACGATGCGCAGGGCGTGCAGATTGTGGTCGAAGCGCAGACCGTGGGAGCGCAGGCATTGGTCGAGGGCCTTTTCTCCTGCATGGCCGAAGGGCGGATGGCCAATGTCGTGAACCAGCGCGAGAGCCTCGGCCAGTTCGCTGTTCAGGCCCAAGGCGCGCGCGACGGTGCGGGCGATCTGCGCAACTTCTAAAGTATGCGTCAGGCGGCTGCGGAAGTGGTCGCTGGGAGAGTCAGTGGCCAGGCGGGCGAAGACCTGCGTCTTGCCGGCCAAGCGGCGGAAGGCGCGGGCGTGAAGGACGCGGGCAGCATCGCGGGCAAAGGGCGAACGGTAGGCATGGGGCGGCTCGGCATGGGCGCGGCGGGTGAGTTCTCCACTGGCGGGTACGGCGAGCGCGCTCAGAGACGGATTGTTTTCTGGACTGGTCATTGATTGTTCTTGAAAAGCATCGCTCCGCATTTTGCACTTCCACAATCGGTTATACCGCAAACGGGAATCTTTCGCCGAATGCGGAAGATTTGCACGCGCCATTCCTTTCTTTGCAGGCTATAAATTTCACAGGTTGCTGTGGACATTGCCGGAATTATGGCGCAAGATTGAGCCGGATTATGAGAGGAGCGGGTGTGGGTGCGCTTGCTCCAGTGTGAATGTGAAAGGATCGGAGGCAAGCATGAAAGCGATCAAGAGCATTGGTCTGGTGTTGCTGGCAATGGTGGTTTTATCTGCGTCGAGTTGCGGCAGGCACTCGACGAGCGAAGTGTATTACATGATTGTGACGCGTTCGACGCTTCCCTATTGGCAGACGGCGGCAGCGGGATTCAACAAGGCAGCGGCACAGTATGGCGTCAAAGCCAAGGTGACGGGACCGGAGAATTACGATCCACAGGCTGAACTTGCGGCTCTGCACGATGCGATTGCGGCCAAGCCGGCGGGGATACTGATCTCGGTTGCAGACAAGACCCTGTTGCAGTCGGAGATTGACGCGGCGATCAACGCTGGGATTCCCGTGATTACTGTGGACTCGGATGCGCCGGGCAGCCGGCGGCTTTACTTTATTGGGACGAATAATATTGAATCGGGGCGCGTGGGCGCGCGGCGTGTGATTGAGAAGCTGGGCGGAAGAGGCAATGTGGTCTTTTTCACCATGCCGGGCCAGCCCAATCTGGAGGAGAGGCTGAAGGGCTTCAAGGAGGTCTTTGCCACGCGTCCTGATATTCATATCGTGGATGTGGTGGACACCAAAGGCGACGCGCGATATGCCTTCGACTGGACGCAGGAGTCGCTGGCGCTGGCTGGGGACAAGAAGGTAGACGCATTTGTGAGTCTGGAGGCATCCTCGGGCAAGGCGATTGCCGATTCGCTCAAGCGCTCCAAAGTGACAGACAGGCTGCTGGTGGCCTGGGATGTTGACCCGGATACCTTGGCTGACATCAAGGATGGAACGATTGATTCGACAGTGGCGCAGAAGCCCTTCACCATGGGCTACGTGGGGCTGAAGGCGCTGGACGAGATCTATCATGATCCGCCCAAGACGCTGACCAAGGATTACAGCGCCAACTCGTTCGCGCCTTATCCGGTCTTTGTCGACACCGGCACCTCGCTGGTAGACAAAACCAATGTGGACTTCTACATTGAGACCGCGGCCGAGGAGGCCAAGTAGCGCGGCTTTTTGGAAAACGAAAGGAGAACGGGACAGAAAGCACGTCACTGCGACGGATGTTGAGGCCCCTAGAAATCGGGGCGACACCGATTCCCCAAACCAAGAGAGAAGGTCCACTGAGCAATACGCGCGATTCCGCGCCGATAGCATTGGTCGGCCATGGCTGACTTCGGCCACCTTTTTCCGCGTACTGATAATTGGCTCCTTCGAGGGCATCGAAGCGGAGCGCGGCATTTCCTGGCGCTTGAAGGACTAGGGCCTAGCTCCGGATGAAGATACACCCGATCTTTCGACTAACTCCCGCATCCGCAGGCTTATAAAGCCGTACCTTGTTTCAGATTCCAAACCCCGTGAGAGTCAAATCAGGAATCTCTTGAGGGTTTCCTTACGCTCCGCGTGCAACAATCAAAATGAGATGCTGCAAGAAATGACCGCAAACCTGCAAGCTGGTGAGACGCTGGACCACTACCGTCTGGACGCGACGGTGGCTCGTGGCGGTATGTCCACGCTCTTCAAAGCCACTGATCTGCGTGACGGCAAGCTGGTGGCGATCAAAGTACCTAATGAAGAAATGGAAGCCGATCCGATCCTCATCGAGCGCTTCAAGCGCGAGGCCCAGATCGGGCAGGAACTGGATCACCCTGGCATAGTAAAGACATACAACGGCGAGCCGCGCAGCCGAAGCTACATGGTCATCGAGTGGGTAGAGGGCCGACTGCTGCGCGCGCTTTTACGAGAACAGGGAAAACTGCCCGTCGACCGCGCCGTCAGCCTCACGCTGGGCGTCTGCGATGCGCTGGACTATATGCACAAGCATGGAGTGGTGCATCGAGACCTGAAGCCGGAGAACATCATGGTCGACGCCGAGGATCGCATCAAGCTGATCGATTTTGGCATTGCTATGAAGGAGGACGCGCGGCGGCTGACCTTTGCCGGACCGTCTCCACTGCTGGGGACTCCGGACTATATCTCTCCGGAGCAAGTGAAGGGGCAGCGCGGCGATCAGCGCAGCGATATCTATTCGCTGGCCATCATCCTCTACGAGATGCTAACTGGGCAGACACCTTTCAGCGGACCCAATCCTTTGGCGGTGATGAACGAACGAGTGCTGAACGATCCGCCGCCGGCATACAAACTGCGCCCCGAGGTCACTCCGCAGTTGCAGGAGATTCTTTATCGTGCCCTGGAGCGGGATCCGCGTCACCGCTATGCCACGGCCCACGAGATGGCCTGGGAGTTGCAGAATCCTGATCAGGTAGGCGTGGAGGAGGAGCGGCGGCCCAAGCTGGGCGGGCTGCGGCTGCCCGCGGCGCGTAAGCTGCTCTTCTACGGCTGCCTGGGGCTGGTGCCGCTGGTGCTTTTTGTTCTCATGCTGCTGCTGGCGCGGCGGTAGCAGCATCCTCAAGCAGACGCCAAGTCGCTGTGCAGGCAAAGTCGATCAATCCGTAAACCACACTCGGCGAACCGCTCTATTGAATCAGGCCAAAGGACTTTAGTTCTTTGCGCAATTTGGCCGTATCGATAGGCTTGACCAAGTAGGCATTGCAGCGCGCCAGAAGCGCGCCGGCAATGTCCTCCGTATCGGTATGAGCCGTAGTCACAAAGATCTTGGCGCTTTTAACCACACCGGCCGTGTCTTCCTGCTTGCGAATCTCGCGGATCGCCGTCTGACCATCCATCTTGGGCATCCTGAGGTCGATGCAAACCAAGTCGTAGCTTTGGTTATTCTGGTGTGCCAAGCGAACAGCATTCACGGCTTCCTCTCCGTCGATGGCTATCTCGCAGGGGCCGTAACGAAGAAGGAATGTCTGTAACAGCTTTCTGTTTGTAGCGTCGTCTTCGGCTACCAAGCTTCTCATTTCCCTTCCTCTGATCGCGCCAATCCGTGACGCCGGCAAACGCTGTAATGGCTCAATACCTTTCCGCGCTGCAAATCATGATGACGGTGATGGCGCGAATATGCTCTCCGTCATTTATTTGGCGTAGAAGTTTGCGCGCTTTTTGGCGCGACTTACCGTGCTCGAACTTGCTCGTGCCAGTAGACGCGAGACAGTAGCCGGGTGGACCTTGAACAACCGAGCAGCGTCCGCAGCTGTCTTATCGCCCTTGGTGACCATCTTTCTCAACCTCAGCCTGCTGTCGCTCGGAAAGCTTCGGGCGGCGTCCGCCGATGCGACCTTCCTCGCGGGCGGCATCCAACCCCGCCTTGGTCCGCTCTTTGAGCATGGCACGCTCGAATTCAGCGAACACACCGACCATCTGCATCATCATTCGTCCCGCTGCCGTGGTCGTATCGATGGCTTCGGTGAGGCTGCGGAACCCCGCTTCGGAATCCCTGAGCCTCTCCATAATGGTAAGCACATCGCGCAGGGAACGAGAGAGCCGGTCGAGTTTCCAGACCACCAACACGTCGCTCTTGCGTATTTGATCGAGAAGCCGATGAAGTTCCGGCCTGTCCCAGCGTCCGCCGGAAGCCTTTTCCCGATAGATGCGTTCACAACCAGCGGCTTTCAGCGCCGCTACCTGGGCGGCGGTGTCCTGGTCGTCGGTGGAGACTCTGGCGTAGCCGATAAGCATTGCAAAAATGTATCGCCAATCGAATTGGTAATGCAATACCTTTTTGCAACGCCAAAAGTCGCGTAAACCTTCGCGCCTAGATTTGGTGCAAAACCGATCGTTTGCGCAATCACTGGATCGGCATGGTTATCAAGACTGCCGAATGACCAAGCTCTCACGCGCAGCTTCTACAACGGCTTTGGTCACCTGCTGCAACGAATTGATTTCCAGAATTCGCTCCATCTGGGTGAGGAGCCGATTCAGCAGGCGGAAGTTTCCGCCCGTAATTCGGATGATGGCCGCGACAGCATCTTCAGCCCACGGCTGCACTGGCAGATTCACATCAGTGGGCGTCCAGCGCTGCTCCAACAGTTGCCGGATCTCGGTAGTTGTAGCGGACTGCATTTGAAAAGCGTCAGGACAGCATTCAGCGCGATTTCAGGCCAGAATTAACTGCATCTATCCAGTCGTCAGGACAGGATTATCTGCAACTGAGACTGCATTCCATCGCTCAGGACTGCATTCCATTTCTCCAGGCCAGAATTAACTGCAACTAGCGCGTCCATCAAACGGTCGTTTGATGGAAGGCGAAGATCAGCCACCCGCGGCTGATTTTCATACCCAAAATTGACTTTTCGCGGTTTGTGGCTGCAAAAACACCC
>CAWDQB010000057.1:0-11621 GCA_963804315.1 uncultured Acidobacteriaceae bacterium | reverse complement strand
AGTCGCTGGCCATGCAGCTCTTTGCAGCAGATGGCGCTTGGTTTTTGGAAGGGCTAGTTCTGGCGAGCTTTTTACTTTGAAGCGGAGAAGGCAGTAAAACCGTCGGACTTGGCACAAACCTTTGCAACTACGCGAGGGAATATCAGTCATTGTATCTCGTCCCTGGAAGGCTAAAGGAGTCTGCAGAGAAAGATTGATCCAGAAGATGCGCGAGCCTATCTGCTGACACTGAAGCCACAGGGGAAAAAATACAATGTCGCGTTATCGGCGCATTCGACAAGCTGCAAAGGGAATTTGAGTAGGACATAGGAAAGCCGCCTCTGGCAGAGATGCTCAAGAGCCCGAACTGGAAGCGCTCTGCGGAGAGAAACAGAGCGCTTGGCGATAAAGTTACAATTGTAACGCGAAAGATCCTGGTCCTTTACGATGCAAGCATCCTGCTTTCACATACTCTCATCGATATGAAAGACTTTTTCTGAGCCGGAAGTCGTTGTTCGCTCTTCATAGGGCAAAGGCGTGGAAGACTCGTTCTTGATGGCCGCCTTCAGCGCTTCGGCGGCTGCCATATCTGGCGCTTTGCGAGCCACATCCGGCGCGAGGAAGCTGCGTCTTCCAGCACTCGCTCCATGATGGTGTGCAGCCGGCGCGCGCCGATGTTTTCTGTCTGTTCGTTCACTTTGAAGGCAAACTCCGCCATCTCGCGCAATGCTTCAGGAGAAAACTCCAGCTTGATCCCTTCGGTCTCCAGCAAGGCCGAATACTGTTTGGTCAACGAGCTTTCGGCTCCGTCAAGATGCGCAGAAAATCATCGACAGTAAGCGACTTCAATTCTACGCGAATAGGAAAGCGCCCTTGTAACTCGGGGATAAGATCGCTGGGCTTGGAGACATGGAATGCACCGGCGGCAATAAACAAGATATGATCGGTGCGCACCATGCCATAGCGCGTATTGACGGTGGTTCCCTCGACGATGGGAAGTATGTCGCGCTGCACTCCCTCGCGCGAGACATCCGGCCCGTGTCCGCCCTCGCGTCCAGCTATCTTGTCGATCTCATCCAGGAAGACTATGCCGCTGGATTCGACGCGCTCGACAGCCGCGCGATTGACCGAATCCATATCGATCAGACGGCTCTCTTCCTCTTCGACGAGATAGTCGAAGGCATCGCCCACCTTCATCTTGCGCTTCTTGCTGCTGCCGCCGAAGATGTTGGGCAGCATGTCCTTGAGATTCATCTCCATATCTTCAAGGTTTTGATTGCTGATGATTCCGAATTGCGGCATCCCGCGCTCGCGCACGTCTAACTCCACCATCCGCTCGTCTAACTTTCCTTCGCGGAATTGCTGGCGCAACTTCTCGCGGGTACGCTGATAACTATCAACCTCCGGCAGAGTAAGCTGCCCCTCTTGCGGGTGCGGCGCGGGTGGAGGAGGAGGCAACAGAACATCCAGCAAACGCTCCTCGGCATTCATCTCGGCGCGATCTTCGACTTCTTCCAAACGCTCCTCGCGCACCATGTCTATGGCGATCTCGACCAGGTCGCGGATCATCGACTCGACATCGCGGCCCCATAGCCGACTTCGGTAAACTTGGAGGCCCGACCTTCAGGAACGGCGAGCCGGTCAGCTTGGCAAGGCGGCGCGCGATCTCGGTCTTGCCCACGCCGGTGGGGCCGATCATGATGATGTTTTTGGGCACGATGTCGTCGGCGATGTCAGGAGGCAGCTTTTGGCGGCGCTGGCGATTGCGCAAGGCAATGGCCACAGCGCGCTTGGCGGCCTTCTGGCCGACAACGTGCTTGTCGACTGGTGACAATCTCGCGGGGAGTCAACTCGTCCAGCGAGAGCTCCTGTTCTTCGGCGGACGCGGGTAGGTAAATGGCCATCTTTCAGATTCTATTCTCTCAGGCTTTGCCGCCGCGTGCGAGGCCCAGGCAGATCACAAAGAATCTTTGTCGGGGGCCAGGATTACCAGCTTGGGGAAGTAGGTACGATTGCCGACGATTACAGACGGCTCCCTGAACCCAAAGACATCGGACGTTCCCTGTCCCCTGAAGAAGAACTCAAGCTATTTGAAACTGCAAGTTCACGCCCAGATTGGGAGGTCGCGTTCTGGATTTCACTCGTCACCGCGAACACCATTGCCGGTTGGGGTGGAGTTGCGGAATGTGCGGCTCAGTGACATTGACTTGAAGGCTCAGGCCCAGACAGTGAAGGTGGGCAAGAACCGATTCCGTGCCCGAGTCCTTCCACTCAACCAGTCTGCCTTGTGGGCGGTCGAGCGGCTGCTTGACCGTGCCGAGGAGTTGGGTGCGACCCAACCAGAGCACTACCTGATGCCAAGCCGGGTACTCCGGCATAGAGTATGACCCGACCCAACCATGCAGCCGGTGGGGCTGGCGGACGGCGTGGAGAACGCTGACGGCGGAGTGCGGATTGAAAGGACTCAGGCCGCACGACCTCCGGCACCACGCCATCACGAAGCTGGCGGAGTCCTCCGAGGCATCGGAGCAGACCATCATGAGCATTGCTGGTTACGTTTCCTTGGAGATGCTCAGGCACTACAGCCATATCCGGCAGGAAGCCAAACGGAAAGCGGTAGCCGCCCTCGACAATGGCACAACTACGTCACAATTGGACACTTGGAAGAAAAACGCCGACGATGAATGTCAGCGTAAGATTCTGTAATAGAATAACTTAATGGTCGGGACGGGCAGATTCGAACTGCCGACCCCTCGCACCCCAAGCGAGTGCTCTACCAGGCTGAGCCACGTCCCGACACAATTGAGCCAGCTTATGCGAAGCCGGATTTGGGGTCTACACCAGTTTACACGAGAGGGACCTGATTTGCTTGCACTGCAAAGAGAATCCTCCTGCAATCCAATGGAGAGAGGCCGGAGTTGATCCCTGATTCCAACTGTCAGTGCGCGGGCGGCACGAATTGCTCGGGCATACCAATGCCTTCGCCAAAGAAGAATTGCTCCATCTGTTCGACCAGGAAGTTCTGCGCCTGCGGAGTCCATGGCTGCAGGCGGTACTCGTTCAGCAGCATCTTCTGCCGGTCGACCCACTCGCTCCAAGCTGCCAGCGAAACATTCTTGAAAATCTTCTGGCCGAACTCCGAGTCGAATGGAGGCTCTTCAAGCCCCTCCATCTCCTTCTTGTAGCGAACGCAAAAACCGTGTGTCCCATCCGTCATTCTCCTGCTCCCATTGTATTGGATTGCGCGCCCTCCAAGGGCACCTCTTTTACTCGCTTCCATGCCGGGCAGCCGCTCTTCTTTTTCCTTGCCTGGGCGTTGGTCGCCATTCTCGCCAAGGCGGTGCAGAATCTTGTGCCGTCTACCGAATTCCGGACAGAGACAGTTCTGCAATTGGTGGACAGGTCTCTTTCGATGTTCTGGTCATTGTCTTCGTCAGCGCCTTCAACGGCAAGGACATCAAACTGCCGATCCTCGGCGATCTTGCCGGCAAACCATCCAGTAAACAGCGCTCGCTAACCGTGCCATCGAATGAACAGCTTTTGCATGGGCTGTTCGCACAATCGCCGCTCTGGCCGGGAAGTTCCATTGCATGAGGTGGCGATCTGCGCTCCTCCGGAAAATTCCACTTGACAATTCCTTTCATACACCATCTTCTTATCCCGACTCGGAATTTTGCGTTCCAGGCACAGCTATTCGGGTTCTTCCGGATTTGCCAGGTCTGGCCCGGGCGTGGAGTCCACGTATTGCATTCCAGCTTCCAAATCGAAAGGAATACCCATGTCTGATCAGAAACAAGTTGGCATCTCTGACAAAGCAGCTGGAGCGATTGCCTACATCACGGTTTTTCCGGCCATTGCTTTCCTGGTTCTGTTCCGTACAGGAAGAGTCCCTTTGTCCGCTTCCATGCATGGCAGTCAGTCTTCCTCAACTTCGTCGCCTTGGCCATCAGCAATTTGCTGTATCTGGTAATTGGCGGGCATGGAGTCAATACAGTCGTACTTGGCTTACAGGGTGGTGTTCTGTTGCTGTACTTCTGGATCGTTCTCTGGGTTTTTTGCGCGCTCGCTGCATTGGGCGGCAAGAGCCTCAAGTTGCCGATTCTCGGAAAACTGGCGGAAAGACAGGCCAACGGATAACATGGTGGGAGGCGAGAGACTTGCACTCAAGTTTCGGCCTCCCAGCAAGAAATACGCCGGGGCAAGGGCTTCAGTTTCTAGAGATTCATTTTGACATTCTAGTGGCAACGCAATCGCAAGCAAGCGATTCAAATATCCGCGCCATATCATGGCAATCGCGTGCAGAGTTGTGCCCAAATGACAATTGTCTTCACGGCTGCGGAAGCATACTGTGCGCGTCCGTTGAACGGTATTCAAACGCGTTGGGATTAAGTCGAAAGAGCGATCCGCGAGGGAAGGCTCGGAAGGGCCTAATACCCTAATACTAGGTTCAGCCGACAGACAGAACAAGTGAGCGCCCGTCTGTTACAAGGCGGATCAAACGGCATTTGCTTGATTGGACGATCACCCGTGACCTACCCAATCCACCCCAACATTGCTCGTTGGCAACTCCGCAGTTGTTCTTTGGAGTTGGGACAGCGGACGCGGATCATGGGCGTCGTAAACATTACGCCGGATTCGTTCAGCGACGGTGGCTTATTTCTTGAGCCAGAAGCGGCAATCGCGCACGCCCTGCAGTTGCTGGAAGAAGGGGCGGAGATTCTGGATCTAGGCGCGGAGACCACGCGTCCCGGATCGCGGGGTTCCGGGCGGCTTATGACTACTCTCTGGTCAGCACAGAGGAAGAACAGGCACGGCTCCTTCCGGTGCTAGAGGGGATTCTCAATGCAAGGCCTGATGCAATCCTATCCGTGGATACTTACAAGGCGGCTACGGCGCGTGCGGCCTTGCGGGCCGGAGCAGAGATCGTGAACGATGTAAGCGGCTTTCAATGGGACGCGGAGATGGCCGCCGTTTGCGCGAAGTTCAAAGCCGGCGTGGTGCTGATGCACACGCGGGGGCGGCCCGAGGAGTGGCGCACACAAGCGCAACTGGGTCCGGCAGAGTTGATGGCGACGGTGCGGGCGGGCATGGCGGCAACTCTGACAGCGGCTTCAGCGGCAGGGATTCAGCCCAGCGCGGTGGTGCTTGACCCCGGCTACGGCTTTGGCAAGCGCCTGGAAGAAAACTACGCGCTTCTGGGCAGGCAACAGGAGTTGCTGACACTGGGAAGGCCTCTGCTGGCCGGTGTGAGCCGGAAGTCCTTTCTGGGACGGACGCTGGCGCCTCTGTATGACGGAGCAGACGCGCCGGTTGAAGCCCGCGAGACGGCGTGTGTGGCGGCGCTGGTGGCAGCGATTTTGCACGGCGCTTCGATAGTGCGGGTTCACGCGGTGCGTCCAGCAGTGGAGGCAGCGCTGATTGCCGATGCCGTGCGAGCGCGCGCATGAACTATGATGGAATGTTCCGGACTTAGGAACTTGGAGGAATTTCATGGCGCAAGACGCAAGCCGCACAACGGTAAGGTGGGCCGTAATAATTGCTCGCATTGTGGGGCTTCTTGTTTATGTTGCGGCGTTTTTTTTGCCCGCCGTGCGAGAGGTTGCCAAGGGTAACTATATACCGGAAGAGCTCCAGGGTTCTCGCTGCGCATGGATGATGCTGATCAATTCCTTCAGCCATGAACTTTGGCAGTCTTGGAATTTTTTGGCGATTCTGAGTGGCTGGATCAATCCGCTGATTGTTCTTTACCTGATATTCCTGCTTTTCCCCAAGTTCAAATGGCCTCGGCGGATTGTGGCGGGGCTGATCGTGCTCTTTATCATCGGGACTTGGATCTTCTTCTACATTTATCCGCTGGTTCCGCTGGTGGGCCACTTCCTGTGGATTGCGGGAATTCTGCTGATTTTGGCCGGAGAATTGCCAAGGCTGGAGCCGCGGAATTGAGCGCGGAACTTTACCGAATGAGGGCGCAACGGTACAATTTGAAATGCAGGCCGAAGTAGCTCAGTTGGTAGAGCAGCTGATTCGTAATCAGCAGGTCGTCAGTTCGACTCTGATCTTCGGCTCCATCTTCATCAACCCAAGGGGTTGCAAAAGCCGAAGGCCTCTCATCACGAGAGGCCTTCGGCTTTTGTGCGCCCAGCATGGGCGCACTCATACGGGTGCAAGTCCTGTCGCAAACTGGTCACAGCGAGTGCAGTGAAGGATTGCGTTATGCGGACCCGCTTGTCCGGTGGTGTGGCAGGGGAGAGCGGCCTACCGCTCTCCCCAATGCCGATCAGAGAAAATATCAATCTACGCCTTGGCCAAAACCAAAGCCTTCAGCCGCGCGTTGAGGCGGCTTTTGTAGCGGGAAACGGTGTTGTCGTGCAGAATGCCCTTCTGCACGCTCTTGTCGAGGGTGGAGACGGTCGAGCGATACTGCTCCTGGGCTGCCTTCACGTCGCCCTGGGCGAGCGCTTCGCGCAGATCGCGCAGGCTGGTGCGAACACGGCTGCGGTTGGCGCGGTTCACCGCCGTGCGGGTGACGGTCTGGCGGGCGCGCTTCAGCGAAGATACATGGTTTGCCATTGCTTATCCTTATGATCTCAGGCCCTGATAGCGGGCAGGTTGATGCGGTCATAGAATGCAACTCATGCCGCATCCCTCGCAATTTTTAAGTTTACGGTAAATCTCGCCGAAGGTCAATTTGCGTGAGTGGTTAATCCCGGAACTACTTGGTCTGTTGTTCATCCGGCCTGGAGGGTGCGGGTGCGGCTACGGGTAATATCTGCACCAAAGCAGGTGCGGCCTGCGCAACTGGCGCAGACGGGAGTACTTGCTGCCGCTGGCCCGAAGCGCTCAGGTCCACTGGAATCCCTCCAGGCACAATTACCGGAGCGTTGTAAACGTAGTCCAGTTCACGTGTCAGCTTGTAAACCACAGGAATGGTCAGGAGCAGAAAGCCAAAGGTTACCCAACTGCCGTCCAGCCCGTAGCCTCCGCCCGTCAGCCAGAACGGTCCCATCGGGTTGCCTTGCACGATGGGTGAGTGGCGGGTCTCGCCGCTGATGGCCAGCCCGAAGAGCAAAGCACGGCTGGCCTTCCAGCCGAAGTTGATTCCCCAACTCACCCACAAGGCGCGGCTGCGCAGATAGGCGGTGGAAAGAACCAGGCTCAGCGCCACGGAAACAGCGATGCTGGATTGGCTCGAGCCGGGCAAAAACGACTGCACGATGGCATAAAAGGCAGCAAAACCCAGAGCCGCTCCTAGCGAACCCACGGCTCGTTCAAATCTTTGAAATCCGTAACCGCGAAAGGCAACCTCTTCGGCCAGCGCGGCCAGCGCAAAATAGCAAACTTCCACCAGCAGCCAACCCCAAGCCGAGCTTCCAAAGATCAGCACGATAGCGATTCCGCCGCCCACCACTAACGGCAACACGCAGGCCACGGCCAGCGACCAGCCCACGGCCAGCCCCAACCCTGCCTCACTCAGCCACCCCGCGCGCCGCGGCAGTCCCTGCTCGTGATCGGATGCAACGCGCCATCCAGCCAGAAGCCTATGGCTGCGTAGCCTAGCAAAAGAAGAAAGACCAGCATCGCCTGCTCGATCAGCGGTACAAATTGCTCAGTCGCAATTCCCAGCGCTCCGTGATGAGCCAGCCCGCGGGCTGCAAAAAACCAAATCACGGCAAGAATGAACCGAAGATAGGAGCGGAAGCGGCTTGGGCGGGCTGGATTTGGCTTGTAGTCATCAACCCTCCGTGTAAAATTGCGCAATCTTGCGAAATTTTGCCTGTCGCTGGCTACTAGTTGATCCGCGGGCATGGCCTTCAACTCCGCGAGCTTTTTGATCAGCACACCGCTCAGCATCCCGGTACCAGCCGCGCGGTCCGAATGAATGCCCTCTGGTGGTTCCTGGACAATCTCGTCCCACGCATCCCAGCGCAGCCACCTCCGGCGCACTGATGCGCATCGCTTCCGCGGCCAACTGCTTGTGAGACGCATCGCGCCACATGATGGCAGCGCAGGACTCCGGCGTAATGACGAAGTATAGCGCATTCTCCAGAATCAGCACACGATCGGCAACGGCCAAAGCCAGCGCCCCGCCCGATCCGCCTTCACCGCTGATCACCGAAATCGTTGGTACGCGCAACCGCGACATTTCCAATAGATTGCGCGCAATCGCCTCGGCCTGTCCCCTCTCCTCGGCGCCCAAGCCAGGATAAGCACCCGGCAGATCGATAAAGCTGATCACCGGCCGCCCAAACTTCTCGGCGATCTTCATTGCCCGCAGCGCCTTGCGGTAGCCCTCCGGGTGCGGCATTCCGAAGTTGCGCCGCACGCGCTCTTTAGTGCTGCCACCCTTGCGGTTGCCGATCACCATCACCTCCTCGCCCGCAAGACGCGCCATCCCACAGGCCACCGCCTCGTCGTCGCCATAGGCGCGATCGCCGTGGATCTCGCTGAAATCGGTAAAGATGCGTTCGATAAAGTCCATCGGATAAGGCCGTTGGGGATGCCGCGCCCGCTCGATCCTGATCCACGCCGGACACGCCGTCTGTGCCTGTGGGGAAGTTCCTGCTTCTGTTCGCTCATCAGTTCCTGTGCGGCCCTTAGCGCGGAGTCCTGCGCGATCCGCCGCTAACTCCGATTCTACGGGGCGCGGGCCGCTGAAACAAATCTTTAACTGGTCCGGCAAGTAATGAGCCGGACTTTTGCCATCAACTTGATGAGAAATCTCTAGCCAAGCAGAGCTATAATCTGTCTCACCTTCTATCTCAACTCATTAGCATCAAAGAGAGAGAGACCATGAACATCAAACCGGTAATTTTCGGACTGCTGCTTTTCTCACTGGCAGGTTCAATCGTGGCCCAAACGCCTCAGACACCAACCCCGACGGCCAAGCCGGCGGCTAAGCCAGCGTCTAAACCGGCTACAAAGCCCGTTGCCGGAGCTAGATCGCAGGCTTCCGTCAATGCCGCCGCTCGCAAACAGCTCGACTCCTACTTGCTCGAGTTTCAAAGCAAGCCCGACGATGCTGCCCTGCGCCAGAAAATCGTAACGCTCGCCAAGACTTTGAATCCAGAGCCGGCAATTCCCCGCTTGAAGCTGCACAGGACACTTTCGCCAAGCGACGGCGCAATTGAAGTCCGCCGTCTCGGCGACCGACTTCAAAACCGCGGGCAAGCTCTTTGAGCAAGCCGCCACGCAAGCTCCCTGGTTTGCCGATGCTGACTACTTTGCCGGCGTTTCTGATGCCCGTGCCAGTGACTACGATGGTGTCCGACGGAATCTGGAGTTTTTTCAGGCAGCCGTGCATCCCGGAGATGGTTTTGGAAAGGCCGAGGAACTCAAGCGCGACCTTGACCGCCAGCAGTTCGAGCAGCAGTTGACGGCGGTGATGCAGAAGTTCGCCGCCGATCCCAGCGATGCGGCCCGCGCTGAGATCATCAAGATGGTTCAAGCCGCCAAGATTCAGCCCGATGTCCCCGAGGAGGCTCTGTGGGCACTACGTGACCGCTGTTGCATTGACCAACGCGGCGGATGAAATCTCGGTTATGAGCAACGCGCCGTCGAGGAGTTCCAGAAAGCCCTGCTGGTGCTCCCTGGTGGGCGGAGGCATATAAAAGGCTTGCTGCCCGCGCAGTCCGCGGTTGGCCAGTTCACTGGCGCCGATGCCAGCCTGAACTTTTACCTGCTCACACAGCCTGCTGATGCCCGCGCCGTCCAGGACGAAATCTACAGCCTTAAAGTAGCGGAAATGAAGGCTGCGGACGAGCAAGCCAAGAAGCAAGCGGAAGATGTGCTGAAAAAACAGTCCATGGAGCAGGTGCAGAAAGAGCAGCCCCTCGCTGCCTCCGGCAACTTCACCTTCGAGGGAAGCTGGTACGACGCCTCCACGCCCAAGCAGTATTTTGTCGGCGGCGCATCAGAACCAGATTGCGACTATGAAATCAAAAAGAATGGTGGTCATTGGTCCATTGCGAATCACTGCCCTAACCTGAAGCGGTCCATTGACCGCGTCGATGTCCAGGCCGGTCAGCTTCGCTTCCGCCTGACAGGGCACGATCCTGCCTTCCCCTACTCCAGGGTGACATCACCTTCACGCTATCTCCAGACGGGCAGAAGTTGGATGGCCGGGGAACCTATTACGATCAAGAGAACTTTGCTGCCGGCTATTACTCAGTTCTCTGGATTCGCCGCCAGTAAAAAAGCACAGGCGTAGGTCCTCCTGCTTGAGGCCTGCGCGTTGAACGATTGTTGTTCGCGCTCTTCTCCACCTACCATATCGAAAGCGAAAGGCTGATAACAACAATCTCCAAGTCACGCCTTCTCTTCCCTCACTTTCATTTAATGTTACTAAAGATTACCTCTTTCAAAAAACACAAACCTCAGCATATTGCGCTAAACTGACAGCAGAATCGTTTTTAACGATCTCCGCCGCCAAGCCAATCAAAAGGACGAAATCCATGCGCAAGCCGTTGGGCCAATTGGGGGGGCAATTCAAGGTCCATTCCTCCGTATTGCACCGATATTTTTACTGCTCTCCACGGCCTTTTCCCTCGGAATGACTGAGCCTGCCAATGCTCAGGTCTGGGTCTCTTCCGGGTTCAAGCCGGGAGCCGACGCACAGCATGAAACAGCGTATTGCAGCACTTCGGCGATTGACCCTGCCACTGGAGCCACATCTCCCGTGGCAACTGATTATGCAGCATTTATTGCATCATGTTCCGTTACTTCATCCACAGGAGACACATTCACCAGCCCTTCATCAATATGCATTAACCCAGAAATATATTTGGGATGGACGGGATCAGGTGGAGTGCGGGGCACCCGTTTGAAACGGGAACTAACCCAACCGGAATTTGCACGATCGATTTTCCTCTACAGCAAGGGGTTCAATACACCATCAACTCCGTACACTGGATGAATTTCAATCAGAATGAGGATAGTGCGTCTTATTATATTTGTAATACTTCTTCTCTCAGAATGATATGCAATTTGATCCTCGATCCTGAGGGTTTCATGAAGTTACCTTTGCAGTTAGGACCTAGTTTTTCAACCCAATCACGAAGTATTGTACAAGAAATTACAGGCGCTATGACTGGAACCGGCGTTGATCAAATCTTCCCAGAAGTGGATTGTATAACCGATCAACAAAGCTCCGCATGTAATTTCTTTTTTACATGGCAGATTGCATCAACCGTAGCGCAGTATCTGGCCTGCTCCATTCCAACCATTACCTCTGTCACTCCTGACGGATGGTGGACCTCACAGAGTGCGGATATTACGATCAATGGCGGTTGTTTTTTGACCTCATCGGATGCCAACGGTCCTTCAAAGGTAACTGTAACGGACGGGAAGCATGCCGTGACGCTGAGCAATATCAACGTGGTCAGCTCCACGCAGATCACAGCCACCGTGAATGTAACCAAGAAAGCTCCGTCGGAGACGGTTACATTGACCGTCACTAACCCATCCGGCAGCGCAACGCCAGGGTCTGCTATAGCCAACCCCGCCCCCGTGGTCCTGCCTATCCCAGTTATCCTATGGAAAAACAAGACGATCAGCGGCGACGATGCGCAGATCAAGAACCCATCCGTCATCGTCGGCCAACCGGTTGAGCTGACCACGACTCCAGCCACGCTCCCCGGCGGCTT
>CAWDQB010000056.1:0-82956 GCA_963804315.1 uncultured Acidobacteriaceae bacterium | reverse complement strand
ATGATTCGCCCAACCGAGACAAAATCCTTTGAGAGCAGGGGCGCAATGGCGATATTGGCGGTGCGCGCTTCGCCGGCTCTGCTTGTCAGGCGGAACTTGTAGAGGTCATGGACCCCTTGCTCGGCTTGGAAGCTGTCAATCGCGTCGACGAACTCTGAGGGAAAACGGAACGAAGCTCCTGACCGAGGGCCTCGGCACGGCTCAGGGCGTACATCGCTTCCATCTGCGCATTCCAGCTCTCGATGCGATCGTCAAGATCGAGAGCCAGAATGCCCACGTTGATCGACTCGACGATATTTTCGTTGAATTCCTTGAGCCGTTCGAATTCGGCGATCTTTTCCTCAAGCCGGGCATAGAGCCAGGCATTTTGTAGCGCGATGCCTATGTAAATGGCGAAGGATTCGAGCAGTTCCACATCTTCGCTCGAAAGGAAGTCGCCACCAAGGGTCTGGCCAAGGCCAATGACGGCGATGGTTCGGGAGGCCCTTGTTCGTCTCTGGTCTGACCTTGAGCAACGCGACAAGGCAAATAATAATTCAGATCGAGCAACGCTGCCGAGCCCTGTTCCGGCGGGCAAATGCAGCGCACCTGGGCATTTTCAAGAAAAATGTGCGAGTGATCCTCGGCTTGGTCGAAGTCCAGAAAATCAACCATCAAGGCGCTTTGGCCGGAACTGTCGTGTGCCGTGAGCGCCTCGGTAGAGAGTCCGTGGGCTGACCACAAGCCGCCGGTCTCGCGCGCGAGGAAGACGGCAACCCGCGCCACCAGAAGCGTATGCGGAAGCTGCTCGACAATCGAGACCAGCAGCCGTTCCAGATTGGTCTCCGAACTCAAGCCGCGGCCGAACTCGATCAGCGCCTTGCGATAGTCGTAGCGCTGCTGGTCAAAGACCCGGTCCACCCAGCCTTGAATCCGGCGCTTGATGGGGTCGAAGATGGCGGCCGTAATGAGAATAGTGAGTAACATAGCCCATTCGCGAACGGCGTCCGGTAGCCCTTTATGGACAAAGAGCGTAGCCAAGGCGATCACGCCGAAGTAGCCGCCCAGAATCAGGCTAGTGGCCAGTGTGTAGGCCACGCCGCGCTTGAAGATCAGGTCGGTATCCATCAGCCTGTAACGGATGATGGCCCAACTAAAGGTGAGCGGCAGAATACCATCGACAGGCCGGCCAGATCTTCAAAGAGGCTGGAATGCGCAGTCGAAGAGGAAGAAATGGCGTAAAGGCTGTAACGGACCCACGGCCAGCCAGGCGCCGCGATAGAGCCACTTCAGTTGCTGGCGCTGCAAGGGCGTGTTGGCCAGGTAGTAACTGCGCACAAAGAGCGAGGCGGCCAGCACATAATAAATCGCTTCGTATAGTGTGCCCAGCCATTCCAGCTTGTGCTTCAGCACGCCAGTGGCCTGCCAGAATTCGAAGGCCCAAAGCCATAGCCCGAGCAGCGCGCCGGGCGCATAGATCAGCGGCAGCCAGCGGCGGCGCAACTTCTTGAAGCGCTCCTCTGGAAAGCTCAGGGCAAAATGCAGAAAGAGCGCCGGTTGCAGGGATTCCGCCAGTACATTGACCCAGAAAACGCTCCAGTCCAGGGCGTCGAATGCGCCGGTATATTTGAGCGCATAAAGGGCGAAGGAGACCAGGCAGAAGAGGAAGAAGTGCGTGGCGCGCGGCGCCGTCCAGCGGCGAAGAAGAACATAGATGCCGATGGCCAGATAAATCAGGCCGATGACCCGCTGGCCCATCGCCAGGCTGCGGTCCGCAGGTTCGGGAATCACCTCGATCGGAGTGGAAACGCCGTTGCGGGTGATGGTGTAATCCACTTTGATGTAGCTGCCGGTCCGCGAGAGCGCGTGTTCCAGATCGGAGACCCGCCGGATCGGCCTGCTGGGGAGCTGGTCAAAAAACTTGCTCTGACTGTTGAGCGTCTCCAACTGGGTATCGGGCTTATCCGAGATTGCCGGACGAGTCGCCGGTAGGCGCGCCGGCTTCATTGAGCAAGGTGTGCTTCGCCAAGCCTTTGTGCTGAATGGAAGCCTCTGGAGGCTGCTTGATTCCCGTCAGCAGATCGCCTTGATGAATGCCTGCGCGTTTGCCGGGACTATTGGGCAGGACTTTATCGGCCAGCAGGCCACTGCCATCCGCCACCTCGCGCCACCATACTCCGTCTCCAGGCTGCTGGAAGTTGCGGTCTTGCCAGAAGTTCAGTGCCGCCAGCGCCACCAGGCCGAGTGTGATCAAGGCCAGCATGGTCAACTGCAAGCGGTTGTTGAAGTTCTTCTCCATGGAATGGATAACCTGACTTCATTCTCTGTCCACTGCTTATGAGCACGTTGATTGCCAGGAGCAAATCAATTTGCGTATTGCGGAAAAACAGGAGCAATCAACAGAGAGCATGCGAGTTATGGACGTGATATTCCCGAATACGTTTCGGGTAATCGGTGAAAGTATCCACGGAGATATTATAAATGGAATACGTGTTTCATTAAAATGTATCGGTTCTAAAAAACGTAGAAGTTTTCATCGTTGTACAAGCCTTCGTATTCTCACGCTGATTTCATTCTTCTTATCGCTCAGCCACCAAATCCAGCAGATCGAAGAACTCCGGAAAGCTGATCGCAACTGCTTCCGCGCCCTGAATCCGCGTCTCACCCTCGGCGCGCAACGCCGCCACGCTGAAGGCCATGGCGATGCGGTGATCGCTGCCTGAGTCAATGGTCGCGCCGTGCAATGACTGTCCGCCGGGAACGTCCAGCCCGTCCTCAAACTCCTCGACTTCCGCTCCCATGGCGCGCAGATTCTTGACCACCAACGCGATGCGGTCAGACTCCTTGACACGCAGTTCGCGCGCATCGCGGATGCGGATGCCGCCGCTGGTGAAGGGAGCAATCGCCGCCAGCACGGGCAGTTCGTCAATCAATTGCGCAGCCAGGACACCGTTGATGGTGGTCGATCCAAGTCCCTCAGTTGGGGCCGAAATCCGCACCGTGCCTACCAGTTCCGCGTTCTTCTCCTCCAGGTTCAGAACGCTCATGCGCGCGCCCAGAGCTGTCAGCACGTCCAGCAGCGCAGCCCGCGTCGGATTCATTCCCAGCCCGTTGAGCACCAGATTGGAGCCGGGAAAGAGCGCGGCGGCGCAGAGAAAGAAGGCCGCCGAAGAGAGATCACCCGGAATGGCAGCTTCAATCGCTTGCAGCTTCTGCGGGCCGCGGATCGAAACCGAATCTATTGAGCGCTCGACAGTTGCGCCGAAGGCCCGGAGCGCCAGCTCACTGTGATCGCGGGTACGCACTGTCTCGCGCACCGTGGTTGTGCCTGCCGTCTGCAAGCCGGCCAGCAGAACGCAAGTCTTGACCTGCGCGCTGGGAACCGGCGTGGTGTAGTCGATGGCCGTGAGCGTGCCGCCTTCGATGGTCAGCGGCGCGTGGCCTTCAGAGAGCGTAAGCCGCGCGCCCATCAATTCCAGAGGCTTCTGAATGCGGCCCATCGGCCGCCGCGAGAGCGATGCATCGCCGATGAGTGTAAAGCTGCCTTGCTGCGGCGCGAGCAGGCCGGAGATCATGCGCATCGTCGAGCCGGAGTTGCCGCAGTCGAGCGGCTGCTCGCTTGGCGTCACGCTCCCGCCGACGCCTGTCACCTCCACCGAACCGTCCTCGAGCCGCCGTACGCGCGCGCCCAGCATCTCCATGCAGCCCAGCGTCGAGGCGCAATCGGCCCCGGTGGAGAAGTTGGTGAAGCGCGATGTGCCTTCAGCAAAGGCGGCCAGCATTCCGTAGCGGTGGCTGATGGATTTATCGCCGGGCAGGCGCAGGCTGCCGTAGATATTCCTGGCGGGGCGGATGATTCGTTCTTCGGTCAAGGCAACTCCAGTAATGGTGTCTATTCAAGTCTAAACAAAGCCATGGCTAGCGGGAAGCTCATCTGAGTTGGCAGGCAGCAAGCTCCGCATGCGGTCAGCGTCTTGCGACCGGCTCCAGGCTCTGGACCCTATCACGTGATCGAAGATTGACTGGTTACGGCCCTCAAAGAGCGTCATCGCCCCATCCATTCAGAAAAGCGCTGAATGGATAGGGCACCCAACTACGGACCGGATCAGGAGCGGGATAGGGGCAGCCGCGGAAGCTATTTCAGCAGCAGGCCAAAGATCGCGGCGACAACGCCCACCGCCGAGGAGGTCAGCCCGACGGCCCAGAGACGGCGCTTTTTTGTCAGCAGGGTAATGGAAGAGATCACCAGGCCAATCTCCAGAAGCGCCTCGCCCAGATCGAAGTGGTCGCCCTTTTCTGCGCCAGTTTTACCTCCTCTTCATAGGCTTCGGCCTGTTTTTTTTCAGCCTCAAAATCTTCTGCCCATTTATCCTGATGGCTGGCGTAGCCTTTGGCGATCTTGTCGGCGGCATTCTTGTCGGCGAGGGTGACCACACTGATCAGATCGGTCGTCAACGACGTATTGTACGCACGAATCTTCTTGGCCTGATACTCATTCCATGTGTCGCTGGCCTTGACTGTATTCAAGATCTCGTCGGTGTGTGTGCGATGACCAAGCACTGTGACGACCGCGACCAGCACGGCCAATACGGTCATGGTCAACGCAACCGGCATCATTGATTCCTCGTGCCTCGCGTGGTGGGCGTTTTCTTGCAACTCCTGCGCTTTGTTGGCTTCCATGTTGTCGATCTCCTCCGGTTTCGTTTCAGTTGGTTTGGCAGCGCGCGAGGGGAATCTCCGCGCCTTTCTCTTGCGTATTACGACAAGGGAATCGGAATCCAAAATGGCAGCTGGGCGGCCAGCTCTCACTTTAGGTTATATGATCACGGACGGCCAGGGAATCAACGGGACTCTATTTTGCAAGATGCTCAAAGTATATGGCTTTGTGCATCGAGTTCGGTCTCTTTGGCCATCAACTCTGCCAGCGCCCGCTCGGGGCAGATATGCTTTGCCTCGGCGATTTCCAAATCCTTCTCCGATTCCAGGCTGAAGGCGATGGTCATGAAGCAATAGAGGCAGCGAGAATTGTAGGTCCCGTTTTCGTTTTGCACGCGACTATACATCGTAACCTCGAAGCAAGCCGAAAGGATAAAGCAATGCTATCCAGATTTTTCTTTTTAGTGCGTGATCTCTATCACTGAATCGTTTCAATACCCCTGGTATGGCTGTTTCGCTGTCAGCCTACTCCTAGCCAGCGCTTGGTGTTCAACATTTGCCGCTGATCGAGCGCCCAAACCTTGCCGGTCATCTCGTCCGGCTCTTTGCCTTCGCGGATGCACTTGTCGAACTCGTTCTGAATGGCTTGCATCTTGGCGTCCAGGTCGTCGATGAAGCTCAGCGCCAGCGCTTCGGGAATCATGGGCAGCTTGGGCGAGCCGAACTCCAGCTTGCCGTGATGGCTCAGAATCATGTGCAGCACCAGCGTTTTCAGCCGAGGCGGGAAGTTGGGCAGGCTGTCCATGGTGCGCTCGGCCAGCGCCACGCCCATCTGGATGTGGCCCAGCAGCGAGCCTTCTACGGTGTACTCGAAGCCGATCTCCCAGCTCAGTTCGCGCACCTTGCCAATGTCGTGCAGGATGACGCCAGTCAGCAGCAGGTCGCGGTCGAGCAGCGGATAATGCGGCGCCACGCGGTCGGCCAAGGTAAGCAGGCTGACCACGTGCTCCAGCAGCCCGCCCAGCCAGGCGTGATGAAGCTGCTTGGCGGCGGGAGCCTCGCGGAAGGCCTCGGCCAGCGCCGGATCGGCCAGCATGCGTTGTCAGCAGCAGCTTGAGGTCGGGATTGCGGAAGCTGGCCACAAAGCTCAGCAGCGCGCGCCATAGCACGCCGATATCCTGCGTGGTCGAGGGCATCAGGTCGGTCTTGTCCACTTCATTGGGCAGCGCCACGCGGAGCTGATCGACCTTCATCTGCAAGCGGTCGTCGAAGCGCGAAGCCGAGCCGCGCGCCTTCACCACGTCGCCGCGTTCGAAGTCCTTGGCGATGCGCGGGTCATTTGGCTCCCAGATGCGCCCCTCAAGCTGGCCGGTCTTGTCGCCCAGAATCAGATTCAGATAGGGCTTGTTGGACTTGGTGGTGCGCTGCTGCTTGAGCAGGACGAGGAAGAAGCTGTCGAAGAGCTTGCCCTCCTCGAAGTTGGCCAGATCGGCGATGTAGATGTCTTTCATGCGTTTGCCTTTGCAGGTGGCAGGTTAACCTGCCAACCTGTCGAGAAAATCAGTCGTGAAACAAGTGTACGACTCCAGCCAGCCTTTACAATCAAATCCGTGAACCACTCTTTTGAAATCGGCCCCGTCCATGTTGGCGACGGCCAGCTCTTCCTGATCGCCGGCCCGTGCGTCATCGAGTCCGAGGCCCATGCCCGCACGATGGCCGAAGCTATCCACGCATCACCAGCGACCTCGGCATTCCGTACATCTTCAAAGCCAGCTACGACAAAGCCAACCGCACCAGCGTCAAGAGCTATCGCGGGCCGGGCCTCATCGAAGGCACGCGCATCCTGGGCCGCATCGCCAAAGACACCGGCCTGCCGGTGCTGACCGACGTGCATGAGCCGGCCCACTGCGAAGTGGCCGCCGAGGCCGTGGATGTGCTGCAGATTCCCGCATTCCTCTGCCGCCAGACCGACCTGCTGGTGGCCGCCGGCAAGACCGGCCGCGCCGTCAATATAAAAAAAGGCCAGTTCGTCGCGCCCTGGGATATGACGCATCCGGTCGAAAAGGTTCGCTCGACGGGCAACGAGCGCGTCTCGCTGACCGAGCGCGGCGTCTGCTTCGGCTATAACACGCTGGTGGTCGATTACCGCTCGCTGCCGGTGATGCGCGGGATTGCGCCGGTGATCTTTGACGGCACGCATTCGGTGCAGCAGCCCTCGGCGGCCAATGGCATCAGCGGCGGCCAGCCGGAGTTCATTCCTCTGCTTGCGCGCGCCGCCGTGGCCGCGGGCATTGACGGATTGTTTCTGGAGGTCCACGACGACCCCGCCAATGCCAAATCCGACGGCGCCAATGCCCTGGACCTGAAGCTGCTCAAGCCGCTGCTGGAAAAGCTATTGGCGATCCACAAGTCGGCAAACGGCGCATGAGTCAGATTTATTCCCATCACCAGGTCTAAAACCTCCGCCTTTCAGGCGGAGGGCTTTCAGCCTCCGTGCTGGATAATGGGAAGATGGTCGAGTATAGGGTGAATTCCCACTCGGTATCGGATTTGAAGTACCATCTGGTCTGGGTGACGAAGTACCGGTACAAGGTGTTGCGCGGTGAAATCGCCGTCCGCGCCCGTGATCTGTTTCGGCAAATCTGTCAGGGTAGGGAAGTCGTGATCGTGCGGGGTGCAATCGGCGGCGATCACGTACATATGCTTGTAAGTGTGCCTCCGCAATTGGCACCAGCCAAGTTGGTGCAGTACTTGAAGGGCCGATCAAGCCGCCTTCTCCAAGAGGAATTTCCGCAGTTGAAGAAGCGGTATTGGGGGCAGCACCTTTGGGCGCGCGGGTATTTCTGCGCGAGCGTAGGCGCGGTGGACGAGGAGACGATCAAGCGGTACATTGAAAATCAGCAGTGGGAGGATCCCGGCGAGAATTTCAAGATTACAGCGCCGAGCGAGCCTTAAGCCGGCTCTTAGCCGGGAGATTTCAAGCGGCTTCAGCCGCAAACAGGCGACTTTCAGTCGCAACCCAAACCTACCGCCTTTCAGGCGGTAGTCGTTTAGTCTGCTTCATACGCCGTTTTGAAAAAGAATACGCCGACACAAGCAACCTCAATCAAGCCAGAACCGGCAAGATAGGCATCTCGCCTTGAGCGTGCGCTTCCATGACTACAACTTCAAGCTGTGCAAGGACTTCTTCCACCGTCATGGTGTAGATTTCGCGCTGCGAGTCGTAACCCTCTTCGATCATCTGCTTCAGATACCGGCCCGCGATCTGCGCCGCCAACTGGTCGGTAATCACTTTGCCTGTCCGCTTCTTTTGCAGGCCCCACGCTTCCAGCGGCAGAGCAATCCACATCGGCCTGCCGTTGACCTCGAAGCGCACATCGACGGCATCCGCGTGCCGCGTGGCGATGGCCACCAGCGTACCCTTCCAGCGGCAATGCAGCTCTTCGCCGCTCCAGCGATCGGTCACATGGAAATCTTCATACATCCTCTTAGCCTATCTCCAGCCGCGCCCGCGGGCAAGCGGGATTGTTGAGTTCCAGCCCAGGATTCGTTGAAACACAATGAATTGAATCTCTTGTAGGCAACGGTACAAATCTGATTTTTTATTAAGTTTTTCACTCAATTCTTGATCTCTCTGCCGATGAAGGAAACAGAGGGACGCAGGAGAGCCATGATCATTTCGATTCCAATCTCCGACACAGTAGTTCGCGCAGCGCAGGAACGCAATATGGTTCATTGAAGAATTTGTCGATATGCTGATCGATAAAGGTATGGAGACGACCACGGGACGCCCGATGCTGGCCAGCGCGATAGACCGGATTCGCGCCTTGCGCACCGAAACAGTGACTGCCAGTTACCAACGCTAGCCTCCGCGCACCCGTGTGGGCCAGTCCGCACAGTTCCGGATGGAGTGGATCGGCTCCGTCCGATTCTTCCTGGGTGGACGCTGCTCTTGGTGCGCTGATAGACTGATGGGGTTGCAGTCGCAGCGCCTTTGCCGTGCGGAGCCGTTTGCCAGTCTAGTAGACGAAGGATCAAAAAGACCCTGTGGACACTAAAACCCGTCATTCCTTGAAGCAGAACAGCTTTGCCCAAGTCACCGCAAGCAGCGTGAGTTGGTTGAGCGGCCATCGTTCCAGCGTACAGCGCTGGGTCATCATTATTGCAGCAGTGGTGGTGGTGGGCGCAGCGGCGCTGGGCTTCACAGCCTGGTCTTCCGGCAAGGCCCAATCCGCTCTGAACGATGCGCTGGATGTTTACAGCGCTCCGCTTGCACAGCCCGGTGCTCCCGCCAGCAACGGAAGCTACGCAACCAGCGCGGAGCGCTCCAAGGCCGCCCATCAGAAGTTTGCGGCCGTGGCGGGAAGCTACGGATGGCTCTCCGCGGGCGCCAAGGCACAGTACTTTGCCGGGGTTACGGATGAGGATCTGGGAAATAACAGCGCGGCGGAGACGGAATTGAAGGCCGCGGCAGGCTCATGGGACCGGAATCTTGCCAATCTAGCCAAGCTGGCTTTGGCCGGTCTCTATCATCAGACCAACCGCGATGCGCAGGCGATTGAGCTTTATAATGCGCTCGCCGCCAAGCCGTCGGACACCGTTTCCACGGCTGTGGCGCAGCTTGATCTGGCCGACCTATATGCCGCAACAGGCCAGCAGAGTCAAGCAAAGGCGCTGTGGGCCAAGGTGAAGGACGGCGACAAGGAAGGCCCCGCAGGCTCACTGGCAGCCCAGAAGCTGGCCGGCAAGCCGTAATACACTACGATGTACCGAAAAGCTCGCGAAGCAAAGGCTTTGCGAGCTTTTCTGTGTTGTATAAACTCGTTTCGAGCATTTTACCCTTCGCTTGCGTCTGGTGGACTATGAGCGCGGGGCAGGCTGTATTCTCAGGCTGGATGGAAATCGCGGACAAGACTTTGCACGACCGGGTAGGCGGTGTGGCCGAAGAGGAGGCGCTTGCGGCTTTGGTGAGCCAGTACGCAAGCGCGCTCTATCGCGTGGCCTACTCGGTTCTGCGCAATGCAGCTGACGCAGAGGACGCCGTGCAGGAGGCCTTTCTGCGCGTGCTGCGCCATCGCGAGTCGTTGGGCGAGGTGCGCGATCAGCGCGTTTGGCTGATTCGCATCGTGTGGAATGTGGTGCTGGACCGCAAGCGCCGCATGAAGACCAGGCCCGAGACCGACGACGTTACTGAACTGGCCCGAGTACTGCCCGCTGAGGGACTGACTGCCGAGGAACGCGTTGCCGCCGCCCAGCATCATGCCCGCGTACTGGCCTGCGTCGAACAGTTGCCCACCAAAGAGCGCCAGGTGCTAATGCTTTCGGCCTTCGATGAACTGTCCAGCGTGGAAATTGCTTCGGTCCTTGGCATTACTGAATCGAGCGTCCGGTCCCGGCTCTTTCGGGCGCGCAATCTAATGGCAGGTTTGCTGGATCACGCGAGGAGCTTGCGATGAAAACAGGGATCAGGGATCAGAGAGCAGGGATCAGTACAGCGGAGGAGACATTGCGGCTGCTGGCGCGCCTCTCCGCGCCCGAAGGGCTGGAGGAACGTGTGCAGAACGGCTTGCGGGTTGCTGCTCATTCAGCAGAGCGCAAGGTTCGAATCTTGCACTGGCCCGCATGGCTGCGCCGTTCCAGCGGCTGGATGCAGAGTGCGCCGATGCGTGCCGTGGCGGCGGTGGCGATTGTAGCCGTAGTCGTTGGTGGTGGTTGGATGGTTTCTTCGCGCATCCCGGCGGCTCAACCGGCAACGGCTCAAACAATTCCTGCGCGTGTGAGCGCACAGGGCGGTTTTGCCAGCGCGGAGGCAATGCGCACGCCGCACACGCTGAACGGACCGACTGTCACGCCTTCCGTTGCGATTTCTCCGGCGCCGGCCGTGGCGGCCGACAGCGCGCACGCAAAGAAGGTCAGGCATGGCGGCTCCTCTGCGATCAAGAGAAGTGGTGGTCGAAGCGCGCGTTAAATCAATCCGGAAATCTATGCGGCATCTTGCTGGAAGATATTCATCAGTTGAGAATACGTGCCGGAATTATGCGACAATTGCCCGGTTGACCGCGTCCAATCGCTGAGGAGTTTAAGTTTTCCCGCCTATGCGCCTTTCCCGTTGGATCTTCGCTTTATTGTTTCTGCTCGGTATCGGAGCGCCCGCGTGGGCGGCTTCGAGTTTCTATGATGCGGATCATGTGCATGTGCAGTTGGTCTTTCGCAAGGCGCAGCTCTATCCGGGAGCCGGCGATCATGGCGGACTCTACTTCAAGCTGGAACCGGGCTGGCATGTCTACTGGAAGAATCCGGGCGATGCGGGCGAACCGCCTCATATTTACTGGACGCTACCAGAGGGAGTGACGGCGGAGCCTTTGCAGTTCATTGCGCCGAAGCGGTTGCCGCTTGGGCCGTTGATGGACTACGGCTATGAGGATGAAGTCCTCTATCCGTTCAGGCTGGAAATAGCGAAATCGGTGAAGCCGGGGACTGCCGTTCTCCATGCCAAAGTCGATTGGCTGGTATGCCGTGGGAGCTGCATTCCAGGTAAGGCTGATCTGGAAATTACACAAAGGATTCTGGCAAATGCCCCGGCGTCGGAAGCGGATGATGGGCCTGGAGTTGAGATTTGGAAGCGGCTGGCCGTTCGACTTCCTGATGCATTGCCATCTGGATTGCAGGCAGCTTTTCAGCCTATCAAAGAGGGTTTCCGCCTTTCGGTCGAAACCGGCCAGCGCGAGCCATACGCTGAGTTCTTTCCGGAGGAGCAGGACATTGTCGACAATCCGGCTCCGCAGAAGCTCACGCCGACGGCAAAAGGGTTGATTCTGGACCTCAAGAAAGATGCGGAGCTTGCCGCGACGCCCAAGCAGTTGAAAGGGGTTTTGGAACTCTCCGGCGGACGAGCATACGAGATTGTCGCGCGGCTGCCAGGAGCGGCGGCTGCTTCGTCTAGTGCGGGCGAGCTTTTCCAAGAGCAAGCCACCGGGGCCAAAGCTCTGCCGGATTTGACGCAGCCAACAAACGGGCTACCCTCCGTACCTTCCAAAAGAGCAAGCAACTCTGCAACGAGTCCGGATGCGGCTGGCTTTTGGGCGCAGCTCATTCGCGCCTCTGGCCTCGCATTTCTAGGCGGCTTGCTGCTCAATCTGATGCCTTGCGTCTTTCCTGTGCTGTTTTTGAAGGGACTCGCGCTGGTCAACTCCGGCAACGAAGACAGAAGCAGATTGCGCGCGCATGGGCTGGTCTATGCCGCTGGGATTCTTGTTTCCTTTTGGTCGCTGGTGGCCGTGTTACTGGGGCTGCGCGCAGCGGGCGCGACGCTGGGCTGGGGCTTTCAATTCCAGTCGCCGGTTTTTCTGTCGCTGATGGCCGGACTGCTCTTCTTTCTCGGCCTTTCGCTGGCCGGACAATTCGAGATCGGCTTGACGTTGACCTCCGCGGGCGGTTCACTCGCCCAGAAGCAAGGGTACACGGGCAGCTTTTTTACCGGCGTGCTGGCGGTAGTGGTGGCCACGCCCTGCACCGCGCCTTTGATGGGAGCGGCTGTCGGCTACGCGCTCAGCGCATCGCCCCTGGTGACCTTCGCCGTCTTCACGGCGCTCGCCGTTGGCTTGGCCGCCCCCTATGTGGCGCTCACGCTGCAACCGGCCTGGACCCGCCTGCTGCCGCGCCCTGGCGCGTGGATGGAGGTGCTGCGTCAGGCCGTCGCCGTACCGATCTTCGCCACAGTAATCTGGCTGGCTTGGGTGCTGACGGGCGCTTATGGGCCGGGCCTTCTTCTTTCGTTGCTTTGCAGTTTTTTGCTGTTGGCTATCGCCGGCTGGTTCCTGGGCCGCTGGCCTGCCCGGCGCTGGTCTGCGGCCGTTGCGGCGGTAATATTTATCGGTGTGGTATGCTTATCGATCTTTGCATCCAAGCAGATGGTGACTGCTTCCGAAGCTCTCTCTCCGCCGGAGACGCAAAGCGGCTGGGAACCCTGGTCGGCGCAGGCGGTCAGCCGTTATCAGGCCCAGAGACGGCCGGTCCTGGTGGACTTCACCGCAAGCTGGTGCCTGAGCTGCCAAGTCAACGAGCGGGTTGCACTGAATCAGCCCGAGGTGCAAAAGGCTCTTGCAGAGCGTAAGGTGGCCCTGCTGCGCGCCGATTGGACCCGCCGCGACGAGGCCATTACCCAAGCCTTGAACGCTCTGGGCCGGAGCGGCGTCCCAGCATATGCACTTTACGTTCCGGGTGAAACGAATCCTCGGCTCCTGCCGGAGGTGCTGACGCCTGGGATTGTGACAGATGCTCTGGGTCAGTTGCCGAAGCAGGAGCGATGAGTGAATCGTAGTTCATTGCATCTGGCTCAGGTGACTCAATGGCCGCATTTGCTGCTGACCCCGCAATCTTTTTGAGGTAAACTGGGCGATTATTTAATGTGCCCCACCAACAAGGCACAAGCCTATCCAACTTTTATTTAGACGTTAACACTCTGATTGAACTCTGTATTGTATTTCTGATCTGATAGGCGTTTTTCCCCCTTCGCAGCCTTCGGGTTTAGTTTTTCGCCGAAACGCTGTAGACTGCCAACACGGCTAGTGGAACGGATTTGATGGCTCGAACTACGCAAAAGCATAAGCTCTTCAATGGACGGGATTACTCCTGGATGCAGTTCAACCGGCGTGTGCTTGAAGAAGCCGAAGACGCCTCTAACCCGCTGCTGGAGCGGGTCAAGTTCCTGTCCATCACCGGCTCGAACCTGGACGAGTACGTCGAAATCCGCCAGGCCGGCCTGATGCAGCGCATTGAAGACGGCTACCGCCAGCCGGGCTTTGACGGCCTGCGCCCGGAAGAGTCCCTCGCCGTGCTAACCGCTGAGATTCACAGCTTTGTGGATGCGCAGTACAAGTGCTGGAACCAGCAATTGCTTCCGGAGTTACGCAAGCAGGGCATCCGCTTGCTCGAGTGGAAGCAACTGGACGAAGAGGCCCGCGCCTTTGCGCAGCAGTTCTTTTTGCGCGAGGTGGACCCGCTGCTGACGCCCATCAGCATCGATCCGGCCCATCCTTTTCCGCGAGTGCTGAACAAAGCCCTCTGCCTTGCGCTATTGCTCAAGCTCAAGCGGCGCACTTCCGGCCCGCAGGTGCTCGGAGTCGTCACTGTGCCGCGCGCCCTGCCTCGCTTCATTCGCCTGCCTTCGGCAGACGGCGCTTACGATTATGTCTTGTTGCAAGATCTGATCGAGCAGAATCTGGCCGGTATGTATCGCGGCTACGAGGTGCTCTCTCGCGCCGCCTTCCGCGTGACGCGCAACTCCAACCTCTACTTCGAGGAAGAAGAGGCGCGTTCCTTGCTGGAGACGATTCGCGTGGAGCTGCACAACCGCCGCAAAGGAGACGCGGTGCGCCTGGAGATTGAGTCCGGCGCCGATACGGAGATTGTCGAGAGGCTCAGGATCAACTTCGAACTGGACGAAGATCAGGTCTTCCGCGGCGACGGACCGGTGAACCTTTCGCGGCTAATGTTTTTTTACGGCGACGTGCAGCGGCCCGACCTGAAGTTCCCGGCCTTTACGCCCAGAGCACTGAAACTGAACCGCAAATCCGCCAACATCTTCGACGAGTTGCGTCAGCGCGATGTGCTGCTCCACCATCCATACGACTCCTACGATCCAGTCGTCGAATTTATCGAGCAGGGCGCGGAGGATCCGAATGTCGTGACCATGAAGCAGACACTCTATCGCACCAGCCAGGATTCGCCCGTCTTCCAAGCTCTGATCGAGGCCGCGACGACCAAAGAGACTGCGCTGGTCGTCGAGCTGATGGCGCGCTTCGATGAAGCCTCGAATATCCGCTGGGCGCGCTCAATGGAGGACGCCGGCGTGCAGGTCTTCCACGGAGTGGTTGGCCTCAAGACGCACTGCAAGCTGGCCATGCTGGTCCGCCGCGACGAGGACGGCGTGACGCGGCGCTACTGCCATTTGGGAACCGGCAATTACAATCCCGTCACCGCTCGCTTCTACACCGACCTGAGCCTGCTCACCAGCGATCCGCAGATCACCGAGCGGGTCCACATGGTCTTCAACTACCTGACCGCGCACGCCGAAATCGACGACTACCGGCCGTTGCTGGTAGCTCCGCTCACCATGGCCGAAAGCTTCCTGGATCTGATCCGCCGCGAGCAGGAGCATGCCCAGGCCGGACGCCCCGCCCACATTATCGCCAAAATGAATGCGCTGCTGGAACCCTCGGTGATCGAGGCGCTCTATGCGGCTTCGCAGGCCGGTGTGGAGATCGACCTGATCGTGCGTGGCCTGTCGATTCTGCGTCCCGGCGTCAAGGGATTGTCGGAGCGCATTCGCGTCCGCTCCATCGTGGGCCGCTTTCTGGAGCACTCACGCATCTTCCACTTCGCCAATGGCGGCAACGACGAAACCTATCTTGGTTCAGCGGATTGGATGCCGCGCAACCTCTTCGAACGCTGCGAGGTTGTCTTCCCGGTCCGTGATCCTGGGGCGCGGGCACGCATCCACAATGAGATTCTGCCCGCTTATCTTGCTGACACAGTGAAGGCCCGCCTGCAACAGCCCGACGGCAGCTATCAGCGCGCCAGCAAGCTGTCGAAGGACGCCAAGCCCTTGGCGAGTCCATTTTCCAGCCAGGATTTTCTGATTCAATTGGCCGAGGGAAAAGCGGAGCTGGATGCGATTCCCAAGCCAAGCAGCGCCAAGCCGCCCGCGAAGACAACCGCCAATAAGGCCGCTTCCTAGGATTGAAGCAGAACCGGAGTTTCTACGCCTGATCGCGCCACAGCACCACGCCGCCCAAGAGGCCGCTCTCGTTGGAGACGATGGACACATTGTTGGCGGGGGTGAAGAGGATTTTCTTGGTATTCCCGCCACCGATATAAAGGTGGTCCCAGTTGAAAAGCGCCTCGGTCTGCGCGATGGCCGCCTGAAGGAAGTCATTCCAGCGCGCCTTGCCAAACTTGTCCAGCCCGCGACGGCCCAGGTAGTCTTCGTAGGTCATACCCTTTTTGCGCCAGGGATGGTGGCCCAGTTCGAGGCCGGGAACCAAGTGGCCATTGGTAAAGAGTGCAGCGCCCAGTCCTGTGCCCAGTGTCAGCACCAGTTCCACGCCCTCGCCCTTGATAGCCCCATATCCGGCCACGTCGGCGTCATTACCCACCCGGACCGGCTTCTTCCAGCGCTTCTCCATCTCCGCCTGCAACGGGAAGCCAGCCGCCCATAACGGATGCAGATTAAAGGCTCCAAATGTGGCGCCGTGTTTGACCACTCCAGGAAAACCAACAGATACGCGGTCAAAATCCGTGAACAGCTTGCGCAATTCGTCCAGCCCGGCCAGCACCGCCTCGGGGGTGGGCACAGTGGGTGTCAGTACCCTCTGACGCTCGCTGATCGGCTTTCCGGCGGCATCGAGCAGCATGGCCTTCAGCCCAGATCCGCCAATGTCAATCGAAAGCGTCGTCGGAGAGCCTGAACCGGCAGAAGAAATCGTGGAAGCGGCGGAGTCGGTGGCGGGTGTGGTAGGCAGAAGTGTCATCAGCAGAAATTCTAATGCCTGCGGCTAAAATTGCAAGTATTTAATCATTACATCTGTGCAAATTTAGAAAATCCCGTTGTGGGACTCCGTGCTGATTCAAACCAGTGCCGACCTGACATCAACGAATTGCAGGGCTAGGAGGGAGCATACTGTCTTGAATTGAGACAATAGCCATGCTAGTCTTACGAAGTGCTCGTCTTTCACCGGCGTAAAAACACTGCCTGTAGCTGCGTCAGGCACTCTTACCATGGTTTTCGTTTGTAGAGTCGCGGCAAAGTAGCAGGATGTGTTTACTTCAATCTTATTCAGTGAAGGATCTCTGCAATAATGGCCACCGTCAAGAACACCATTCTCGTAACAGGTGGAGCGGGCTTTATCGGTTCTAACTTCATCTTGCATTGGGTGCGTAATTCCGATGCATCCATTGTGAATCTGGACCGGCTCACTTACGCTGGAAATGCGGAAAATCTCGCTGACCTGGATGGCGATTCAAGTCATAGACTGGTCTGTGGAGATATCTGCGATGCGGAGCTGGTGGCATCCATGCTGCGTGAGCACAGGCCTCGGTTCATTGTCCATTTTGCTGCCGAAAGCCATGTGGATCGATCAATCGTTGATCCCGGAGCGTTCATACGCACCAATGTTCAGGGAAGCTTTACGCTCCTGGAGCAGGCTCGGATCTTCTGGTCGGAGCTCGAGGGTGCGGCGCGTCGGGAGTTCCGTTTCCTGCACGTATCCACCGACGAAGTGTATGGATCATTAGGGCAGGAGGATCCGGCCTTCTCCGAGACCACAGCATATGCGCCGAATAGCCCGTACGCGGCCTCAAAGGCGGCCTCCGATCATCTCGCGCGAGCCTACTTTCATACCTACGGGCTGCCGGTACTGACCACGAACTGCTCGAATAACTACGGTCCCTTTCAGTTTCCCGAGAAGCTGATTCCGCTGGTGATTTTGAATGCGCTGGAAGGTAAGCCTCTGCCTGTCTATGGCGATGGGCGCAATGTGCGTGATTGGCTTTTTGTGGAAGATCATTGCGCGGCCATCCGCGCCGTGCTCGCCCGGGGGCGCGCTGGGGAGACCTATAACATCGGCGGCAGCAGCGAGCGAAAGAATATCGATGTAGTCACTTCGATTTGCGACCTGGTGGACGAACTGCGCCCTGATGCAGCGATAGGGCCGCGGCGCCGGCTGATTAACTTTGTTGCCGACCGCCCCGGCCATGATCGCCGTTACGCAATCGATGCGGCCAAGATCCGCAGCGAACTCGGTTGGAGTCCGTCCTGCGAGTTTGAAGGCGGGTTGCGCAAGACAGTGGCCTGGTATCTTGAGCATCCCTCCTGGGTGGAGAATATTCGCACCGGCGCCTACAAGGAATGGATTCGGAAAAATTACGAGGAAAGAGTCACTCAATGAAAGCGATCATACTTGCCGGCGGATCTGGAACCAGGCTCTACCCGGTGACGCATGTCGTCTCTAAACAACTGCTGCCGGTCTATGACAAGCCGATGATCTATTACTCACTGGCTACGCTGATGCTGGCTGGACTGAGGGATATTCTGATTATCTCCACTCCGCAGGACACGGCGCGATTTGCGGAGTTGCTGGACGACGGTAGCCAGTGGGGCATATCTTTGAGTTATGCCGTGCAGCCGAATCCCGACGGACTGGCGCAGGCGTTTCTAATAGGGAGAGAGTTTATCGGAGGAGATACCAGCGCGCTGATTCTGGGCGACAATATCTTTTACGGACAGTCCTTTTCCACGCATCTGCATCGCGCGGCTGAAGTAAAGCATGGGGCGGTTGTCTTCGCTTATCCGGTGCAAGATCCGGAGCGTTACGGTG
Organism: uncultured Acidobacteriaceae bacterium; assembly: GCA_963804315.1. Lineage (GTDB taxonomy): Bacteria > Acidobacteriota > Terriglobia > Terriglobales > Acidobacteriaceae > Telmatobacter. The sequence continues at coordinate 64,945 of CAWDQB010000056.1, read as the reverse complement.
TGGTGGAATTTGATTCCGCGGGCCGCGCAGTCAGCTTGGAAGAAAAGCCAGTAACTCCCAAGTCGCGATACGCGGTTACCGGTCTATATTTCTATGACAACCAAGTTGTGGATTATGCAGCCGCACTCAAGCCATCGGCGCGCGGCGAACTGGAGATCACCGATCTGAACAGGCTTTATCTGGAGGCAGGGAACCTGAATGTGCGTGTGATGAGCCGAGGCATGGCTTGGCTTGATACCGGCACACACGATTCATTAATGGAAGCGGGGCTATTTGTTCAGACCATCGAGCGCCGCCAGGGGCTTATGATTGCTTGCCCGGAAGAGATCGCCTACCGGCTCGGATATATCAACGCGGAACAGCTCGATGCTCTGGCGTTTCCAGTGCGCAAGAGCGGATATGGGCAGTATTTGCTTGCCCTCAAAAACGAGCTTCGATTCACCGATGAGGCGCTATGAATATCATGGAAACCGCTCTGCCTGGAGTTCTGCTGCTGACTCCGAAGATCTACCGCGACGACCGCGGCGCATTTATGGAAACATGGAATCGTCAACTGTACGCGGAAGCGGGTCTTCCGTCGGAATGGGTGCAGGATAATTTTTCTATCTCCAGCAAGAATGTGCTCCGCGGCATTCATTATCAAGTGATTCAGCCTCAGGGAAAGCTGGTGCGAGTGGCTTACGGAGCCGTTCTGGATGTTGCCGTGGACCTGCGTCGTGGATCTGCTAATTTTGCAAAGCATGTCGCCGTCGAACTGACCGGAGAGAATGGTGAGATGCTGTGGATTCCACCTGGATTCGGCCATGCGTTTCTTGTATTGAGCGATGCCGCCGGTTTTGCTTACAAAGTGACCGATTATTACTCTCCCGCGGGTGAGCGGACCATTGTATGGAATGATCCAGATCTAGCGATTCCATGGCCTATTCGCGCTGATTCCGCCATACTTTCCGGAAAAGATCGCGCTGGCGCGCCTTTAAGGGAAGCAGAGGTTTTTGCATGAGCAATCAGCCGAGGGCACTTATCGTTGGGCACCTGGGGCAGGTCGGCGTGGAGCTACAGCGCAGTTTTGCCGGTTTGGGTGAAATCATTTGTCATGACCGCGACACAGTGGACATAGCTTCCGCAAATCAGCTCCGCGCGATGGTCCGCAACGCAGCGCCGGACGTGATACTCAATGCTGCTGCTTATACGGCGGTAGATCGCGCGGAATCCGAGCAGGAAACGGCCATGGCCGTCAACGCCGTGGCCCCCGGCATCTTGGCGGAGGAGGCATTGCGCACGGGAGCTCTGCTGGTTCATTACTCGACGGACTATGTCTTCAACGGTTCAAAGATAACTTCGTGGACCGAAACGGATCGTCCCGAACCACTGAATTTCTACGGTACTAGTAAGTTGGCTGGAGAAGAAGCGATTCAAAGAGTCGGAGGAAGATATCTGATCTTCCGTACCAGTTGGGTCTATGGGCCTCACGGGAATAACTTTCTTCTGACCATGCTGCGCCTGGCGCGCGAGCGCGAGAGCCTAGACATTGTGGACGATCAGTTCGGAGCGCCAACTACCTCCATAGAGTTGGCTGACGCAACTCGCGCCATTGTTGACGGCATCGTTGAGGGGCGCTTTGGCACGGCGAATCATTGGTCTGGACTCTATCATATGACCTGTGGAGGCCGCGTTTCCTGGTGCGGATTTGCGCAAGGCATATTTGCTCGCGCGGATGCCTTGCTCGGCGGGAGGATTCCCGCAGTCAGGCCTATTGCTTCATCGGAGTATCCTACCCCGGCAAAGCGTCCACGTAACTCTGTACTGTCGAATGAAAAGTTAAGCAATTGCTTTGGACTTCGGTTGCCATCATGGGAGAAGGCGCTCGACGGCGTGATTGCTAGAATTGCCGAGTTAGATGTACTTCAGACGCAAGCTGCAAAGTGACAGGCGGAGCGATGGAGTTTCTGCGCAATCAGCTTCGGATGCTGCAGAAGAGTTCTCTGGCCCGCAATGCTGGATGGATGATGATCGGCCAGGGGGTCAACATTCTTTTGCAAGCAGTCTACTTTATTCTTCTTGCCCGGCTGCTTGGAGTTAGTGAATATGGCATCTTTGCTGGCGCCTTTGCCTTTGTGGCCATTGCAACTCCGTACAGCGCTCTCGGTTCTGGACTGATCTTTGTCAGGTATGTGAGTACGAACTCCAATAACTTCGCCGTTTATTGGGGAAATATTCTGCTTGCCGCATTTGGCGTTGGTTCATTTCTTGCGGTTTTTCTGGCATGGATCGCGCCCTATCTTCTCAATCCAGATAGCGCGGCATTAGTCTTTATGGTTGCACTGGGAGACTGCGTCTGCCGCCAACTGGTTCTATGCATTAGTCAGATCTTTCAGGCCTATGAACAGTTGCGCATGACGGCATCAATCATGTTGCTGACCAGTATTCTCCGGCTCCTGGCGGTGCTGGCGCTGGCCCTCTCATTTCATCATGTGATGGCATGGCAGTGGGCGCTTTCTTCTTTAATTGTTTCATTTATATCGGCAATTATTTCTTCTGTTGCAGTCTCGATATATTATGGCCGCCCGCATTTTTCATTGCACATCTTTCTTTCAAAAGCGGGCGAAGGCTTCGGCTTTTCCTTTTCCGGATCAACACAGTCGGCGTACAACGATATTGATAAGGCGATGCTGAGCCACTATGGCATGAATGTTGCGAATGGAATTTATTCAATGGCCTACCGGATAATGGATATCTCGGCCATTCCAGTAACAGCTTTGGATGCGGCGTCGCTACCTCGTTTTTTTCGCTTGAGCCGCGAGGGCTTTCACAGTGTGGCAAGTCTTTCCGTCCGGTTGGCCAAGAGGGCGGTCTTGCTCGGGGTCCTCATCTCGGTATGCGTGTTTGCCGCCGCGCCGCTGGTTCCCCATATTGTAGGCAATGGTTTCAAAGAAAGTGTATTGGCGCTTCGCTGGCTCTGTCTGATACCCGTCTTCAGAGGCATTCATCAACTTACTGGGAGCGCCATAACAGGCTTGGGCTTTCAGCGATATCGAACCGCGGGACAATTTTCGGCGGCGATTCTCAACTTGGGACTGAATCTCTGGCTTATTCCTCAATATGGCTGGCTGGGGGCGGCTTGGGCAAGTCTGGCAACTGACGGATCTCTTTCCATAGTAAACTCAGCGATATTGAAGAGTTTGCAAGGCAGATACCTGTCAACGCCAATTTCCAAGGAGTGAGACCTCCTCATTATGACCTGCGCCATGACCGCTGTCTTTCTTGCCTTCCTTGCACTCCTGAACTATTTTATCGGGAAGCGAAGGGTTCTTTATCCACCTCTCGTCTACTCAGTGATCTGGTTTCTGGATGCGATCGTATTCGAATTCTCACCGATCAAGGTAAATGAAGTTCATCCAATAACATGGATCGTTATCTCGATTGGAGCGCTGGTATTCAGCATGGGGGGAATACTTGCCCGGCTGCTGCCAAAGACAATTTACAGCGCAAAGGTTCAGGAACTGTCCCATGCAACCCAATCCAGAGTTGGTCTATTGATCCTATCTTCAATTTGTCTGATTGGCCTGCCCATTATGTTCCATGACGTTCTACAGCAAGGCAGGGGAGGAGGCGCGAGTGAAATACTGGCACGCTCGCGAATATCGTATGTTGAACTAGGTGAGCAGGGGAAATCCTGGGGACTTGTCTTTGGAACGCTGCCCGCATTTTCGATTGCCGTAGCCATGCTTTGCCTGATAGAAGATGGAGGCTCGCTGTTCTGGATTGCTGCGATCATTTCCGCAGCATGCTGTATTCTTACGGGAGGAAGAAGTTATCTGCTTCAGTTGTTTGTGTCTCTCGCAACGCTCCATCTTCTGCTCAAAGGGAAGGATCGACTTGGCAGCGCAATGAAATTCATTGCAATTCCATTTTTTATTTTCATGGTTCTGTTTGCGGTTCTGATTTTTTACGACAAGGATGTGTCTGGCTTCCAGGGAAACACTTCGGCGATCCTGACAAATTTCTTTCTCGCTTATATTGTTGTTCCGATTTCGGCGCTTGATTATGTTCTAATGCACTCATCCGAGTACCTTCATGCCCCACATCATTCGTTTGAATTTATTCTGTCACTCTTGAGAAAGTCTGGAGTTTCGGTCAATATGCCTAATATGGATGATTCCTATGTGTATGTTCCACTTCCGACAAATGTTTATACCATTTACAAGCACTACTTTACCGATTATGGAATCCTCCTGGCGTTTATCGTGGTATTTATGATAGGTTTTATTCAATCAATATTCTATAACCGCGCTTGCGCGGGCCATAAAATCGCACTCTTTCTAACGGGCATCCTCGCATACCCGGTAGTTATGTCGATCTTTGACGACTTGTACTTTGCTGGCGGGTTCGTGCTTATCTTGAAATCACTGATGATCGCTGTTGCCTACTTCGGATTATTGAATCGCTTGAACTGCGGGATTCGAATTCCGCATCTAAAATCATTTAATCTTTCATCCTTGCGGAAACGAGGTGCGATCAATGGTCGCTGCAATCGTTGTTCTATTTAATCCCGAACACAATTTGGTAGTGCGATTGCTGTCTAGCGTGTCTGGCCAAGTTGACGCGATCTATGCAATCGACAATACACCTGGTTCCAACGCAAATCTCCCAGCCTATCTCCTGGAATGGCTTAGGCTGGTTCACTATATTCCGCTGGAAGAAAACAAGGGAATTGCCGAGGCGCAGAATATTGGAGTTCAGGCTTGCATCAAGGATGGGTATAGTCATGTTCTTTTCTTGGATCAGGACAGCTCTCTTCCTGCTCAGTTGGTGCATAGACTTCTTAATGCTGAACGTAGTTTGCTGCAAAAAGGCGAAAAGGTGGCTATTGTCGCACCACAGATTGCCGACAATAAAACCGGCAGACGTCCTAGCGCTGTGCATTACCGATGGCTGTTGGCTTGTGAGCGCTTCGCAAAGGACGATGCCTCTGAGCCTGTCAGAAGCGACAATTTGATTTCATCGGGTTCTCTGATTCGTATTGACGCGCTTAAAGAGATAGGCCTGATGCGTTCTGACTTGTTTATTGAATATGTAGATACCGAATGGATCTTTCGCTCACAGCAAGCGGGTTATCGAAGTTACTGTGTGCCCAACACCGTCATGATGCACAGTCTTGGCGATGCAGCCGCAAAAATACTGGGCAGGGATTTTTACCTGTACTCGAATGCCCGGTACTACTATAAGTTGCGCAATGAAATATTCCTGGCTCGATTAAAGACAATGGGATGGCAGTGGAGGGCGTACGCGCTATCCAGAATTCCTTATCATTTTGTATTGTATGCGTTGCTAGCATGCAATCGAGGTTCCGCCTTGAGACTGCTGCTCAAGGCGATTTCAGACGGAATAATGGGAAGGCTGGGGCCTCTGGCGGAAAGAACTGCCGACAGTTAAGTGCAATTCGAAGTGAGCGCCACAGATGCAGAAGCCAGTTGGAGGAATTTAGTCTTGGCGAAAGTGACCAATCCAAGCGGCGAAGCGGCAGATGAAGCTAATCGGCCAATGCGCTATCTCATTGTTCTTAATGACATCGGCTTTCTATATAGCCATTTCTGGGCGCTCGCGGTTTCGATTCAAAGTGCGGGCTGGGAGATGATTGTTGCCGCGCGGTGCGGTGCAAGCCCGCAGCGAGCGATTGATGCAGGGATGCGCTTCATTCCACTCAAACTCAAAGTTGGCATTGGAGGTCCGACCGCGGAGATCAAATCATTGTTGACCCTGCGTGCGGCAATCGAATCCAGCCGTGCCGATTTAGTTCATCTTGTATCGCTGAAAAATGTGTTATTGGGCGGGATGCTGCTGCGTGGCCGCAAACAAGTTTATCTATTGGGGGCTGTTACTGGTTTGGGCAGCATGTTTGTTGAGCAAAGAAAATTATATTCTCTTCTGCGCCCTTTGGTTCTTTTTGGATTAATGGCTGTATTTAGAAGATCGGGAACTATCATGGCAGTTGAAAATCCCGATGATCAGGAGTTTTTTATCAATGCAGGTGTGATAATACGTGATCAATGCGTTGTCGTCCCTGGTGCCGGATTACCGAAGAACGTGATAGTTCCTGCGGCGCATCGAAGTGAAGTTCCTGTTGTATTGTGCGTCTGCCGAATGATCCGCAATAAGGGGATACCACAATTGATCGAGGCAGCACGCATCCTGCGCGGCGAAGGGCAATCATTCGAGTTATGGCTTGTAGGCGACATTGACACGGATAATCCAACCTCCCTGACGCGTGAAGAACTACGGTCAGCAGAGAATGGCGGAGCGATCAAGTGGCTGGGGCGGCGCACAGATGTAGCGGAATTATTGAAGAAAACGGACATTTTCTGCTTGCCGACTTATTACAGGGAGGGTCTTCCACGCGCATTGGTAGAGGCCAGTGCAGCGGGATGCGCCATCGTGACAACCGATGTTCCGGGGTGCCGTGAAGTTGTAGTCGATGGTGTAAACGGGCGTCTGGTTTCACCGCGCGATGTTGTCTCATTGGCGGATGCTCTGCGCTCGCTATTACGCGAGCCGGAAAAGCGCAGGCAGATGGGACGTGAATCACGCCGCCGCTTTGAGGAGTTGTTCACGATGAGCCGCTCCCTGGAAGCATTTAACCATTGCTATGCGGCATTGAAAACGCCACTTAGAGTGGACTGCACAGAGAGGTAGAGATGAAGATAGCGATCCTTGGCACGCGCGGAATACCCGCTCGTTATGGAGGGTTTGAGACCTTCGCTGAGAAACTGACAGAGGGGCTTACCGCGCATGGGATAGATGTAACTGTGTATTGCGAAGCGAATGAATATTCAGCTCCAGAAATATATCTTGGAGCGAAATTATGTTATATTTGCGCGCCATCTTACGGCGCTCTGCAAACAATTATATTCGACTTGCTGAGTCTATGGTCGGCGCGCAAAGGATACGATGTTGTCTATATGCTGGGTTACGGATCCGCTCCTTTCTGCCTGATTCCAAGGCTATGGGGAACAGAAGTCTGGATCAATCCGGATGGACTGGAATGGGCGCGCGCCAAGTGGGGTTATCTTGCTAGATGTTATTTTCGACTGATGGAGTGGTGCTGCCTCTATGTGGCCAATCTGATTATTGCCGATGCGGATGCGATTTCAGCTAGCTTGGAGAAACGGCATGGGAGTATCAATCACTGTAAAGTTATTCGTTACGGCTGCGAGATTGTTGATTCGATACCTGAGAGTGAGCCGCTTGCGGAGTGGCGTCTGAGTCCAAAGAGTTATTATCTTGTCGTCTGCAGGCTGGAGCCTGAGAACCATGTACTCGAGATTCTTCATGCATTTCTACAATCGAATAGCAGCAGAGAACTGGTCATAGTAGGGAATAATCTGACCGACGCGAGCTATGTGAAGAAACTGCTGGCGGTAAAAGATCCGAGGATAAGAATGATAGGTACGGTTTACGATCAGAAGAAGATAATTTGCTTACGGTATCATTCATTCGCATATATGCATGGTCATAGCGTAGGTGGAACAAATCCATCACTGCTGGAAGCGATGGGCTGCGGAAATCTTATTTTTGCGCATGATAATCCTTTCAACCGAGAGACGCTAGGACCTTGTGGATATTACTTTGCGGATGCGAATGAACTTACCGATGCTATCAGATATGCAGAAGAGAGCGGAGACGAATTACAGCCGATGCGGGAGGCGTCTCGGAAACGTGCTCGCGCGGATTACTGTTGGAGTGATATTGTTTCAAGCTACCTTACTCTCCTGGAACAGACTGCTGCTCGGCGCGGTATGGAATCAGGCGCAAAACTTCATTACGCATCAAAATCTCTTGTTCCATAGAGCGAGTTGCAGCTACGCGTGCAGATGGGATGGAAACGTAAAATATAAAACTGATTGCAATGTTTGATAGGAAAGGCAAATCACTCGAAGATAGGTATCTATCGGCGCAGATGAACAAGTGATGCAATTTCTGCTTATTGGATTTAGAATACGTAGTATGGTTATTGTAAGTTTTCCTGTCGGAGCACTGGCCTGCAACTGCAGCATTCTTGGCGATGAAACGGCTGGCGAAGCCATCGTAATTGATCCGGGCGACGAAGTTGGACGCATCGCGCGGGTGCTCACCGAGAATGGCCTTAAACTTAAGCAGATTCTTGTCACACACGGCCACATCGACCATGTGGGTGGTGCTGTGCGCCTCAAGCGTTTGACCGGCGCGCCGATTCTGATGAATGAAAACGATCTTCCGTTGTTGGCAATGATGGGTACGCAGGCTGGATGGCTGGGCATGGAGACGCCAGAGACCGCTCCGCCCGATGAGAATCTAGCTGATGGCCTCGTGGTGGGTTTCTCTCGATGCCCGGCCCAGGTGATGCATACGCCTGGCCACTCGCCGGGTTCGGTCTGCCTGTACTTTGCACCGATCAGTCTACTGGTGGCTGGCGACACGCTTTTTCAGGGTAGCATTGGAAGGACCGACCTTCCGGGCGGCAACTTCGCACAGATTATTGACTCGATTCAGATGAGGCTCATGGCGCTGCCAGACGAGACCCGCGTCTTGACAGGACACGGCCCCGAGACGACGGTCGGTGCGGAGCGCAGGAATAACCCATTTCTCTTTGGGCGGTCGGGAGCCGCGTTTTGACGAGCCGTCCTCTGATTGAGGCGGATTGAGGTTTGTGGATTCCCATCCATTTCGCAGCAGACGCGAAATGGATGGGCTACCGAGCATTTTTATGGATAGGTGACCAGAGATCCGCATGACGCGGAATTCACAGCCGTTGGAGTACAATTTACAAAGCGCTTTATAAGCCCGGTAGTGAGCTGGATGAGTTTTGTAAGCGCAAATTCAATCGTTTGAACGTGGAGCAAGAGCTTCCCCATGGCACGCATTTATCCCTTCCGCGCTTGGCGCTATAACCCCTCGGCTGTCCGACTGGATGACGTGGTCACGCAGCCGTATGACAAGATCTCGCCGGCGATGCAGCAGGCTTACTACCAGCGCAGCCCCTACAACCTTGTCCGCATCATTCTCGGACTGCCCGAGCTTTTCGACGCCGAGCGCGGCGAGAGCGTTTATAGCCGAGCGGCACGCGACTTCAACGCATGGCGCGAGCAGGGAGTACTGGCGCAGGAGAAGGATCCCTGCATCTTCGCCTATGCGCAGCGCTTCAAGGTTCCCGGAACCGAGATTGTGAAGGAGCGGCGGGGATTTATCGCTCTTGGCAAAGTGCATGATTACACCGAGAAGGTGGTCTTCAGGCACGAACAGACGCTCAGCAAGCCCAAGGGCGACAGGCTGAATCTGCTCAAGGCAACACACGCGCATTTTGGCCAGATTTTTATGCTCTACTCGGATCCGGCAGGCAGCATTGAAAAAATATTGTATGACCAAAATCCGGCTGGGTCCACCAGTCAACAAGGGGATCGGACTGAGTTAAATCAATATACTGGCAACGGCTTTCCGTGTGGTGAGGTGACCGACGAGTATGGCGTGCTGCACCGGTTATGGAAGGTCAGCGATCCGGCGGCGATCCGCATGGTGACCACCGCGATGGCCGACAAGAAGCTGATTATCGCCGATGGGCATCACCGCTACGAAACCGCGTTGAACTACTCCAAGGAGCACGCGCCCACCTCGCCGGCCAAGACGGAGACAAGCACCAGCCAGTTGCCGCAGCCGGCGTACCCCGAAGCAGCGGTGATGATGACGTTTGTCAACATGGACTCTGACGGGCTGGTCATTTTGCCGACGCATCGTGTGGTGCATGGCTTGGAGAAATTTGATTCGGCTGCCTTCGCGCGCGCAGCCGAGGAGTTTTTCACGGTAACGGAGTTGCCTGCCGCGGATGCCTCGGATTATATAAGAACTTTAAGCAGCCAACAGGGGACAGCCTTTATTGCGGTCACTCGCACTGGTGCGTACCTGCTGCGTTCAAAAGCGGAACAGATTGCTGCCGCGTTGGCTGATTTGCCGGAGCGCCAGCGTCAGCTTGATCTGAGCCATTTGCACTCGATTGTGCTGGACCGCCTGCTCGGCCTGGACGAGGAGAAGGTGCGCGAGCAGACGAATATCCGCTATCTCCGAGATGCGGCCGAGGCCGTCGAGCAGGCTCGACGCGGCGAAGCGGATGTGACCTTCCTGACCAATCCGGTTTCGATGGAGCAATTGAAGGAAGTGGCCTTTGCCGGCGATGTAATGCCGCAGAAGTCCACGGACTTTTTCCCGAAGTTGTTGAGCGGTTTGGCAATCTATGCTCTGGACTAAACAGTCAGATGGGAGGTTTATCGAATGGATGGGCCGAATGAGCCTCCTATCGTAACTTTGCGCACGGGATTTTTTCCGGAGGAAATTCTCTTTTCGAATGAGCGCGTTTGAACTTACTTCTCCGCTTTCTCCTCGTGGTACTCCATCTCGGTATTGATCGCCCAAATATTATCTTTCGTCTTGACGCTGTTGACAATGTTCTCGACGGCAGTCATCGCGGTCAGCATCGAGTGGTCCTGATTGTTATACTTATGCATTCCGTTGCGACCTACCAGGAATAGATTCTCAAAACCGTCCAGATATTTGCGGATTACATTAAAGCGGCCATAAGTTCCAAAGTACGCCGGATAAGTCTTCGGCACGTGGACGACATGCCAGTCTTCCACATCCTCGGCCTTCAGAATGCCGATTTTCGAAATCTCCTCAATCGCAAACTTTGCCATCTGCTCATCAGAGAGCTTCCATAGCGGGTCTTCTTCATTACAGAAGTATTCCAGTCCAATCCACACCTTGTCCTGAGAACTCACCAGCCAGGGACTCCAGTTATTAAAGATCTGCAGCCGGCCAACCATTACATCCGGTTCTTGAATATAAATCCAGTTATCCTTGAGCGGCGATCCATCCTTTTGCGTGACAGCTAGCTTGCTGGCAAGCAAGCCAACGGTGATGAAGTCGCGATACATAAGGCCCTCGCTCACTTCAGTCACCTCTGCAGGGACCGGCCCTGAGATCGCTCGCACAAGGTCGCGCACCGGCATTGTCGATAAGAAAAAATCTCCGGTGTACGTAGCGCGCTCACCTTTCGAGTTGACTCCTTCCACCGAAACCACCTTGTTGCCAATTAGATTGACCCGGTCGATCTGAATGCCGAGATGAATCTCTCCTTCGCCCTGCTTGACTAACTCAGCCGCGTGCTCCCATAGCTGGCCAGGGCCTAACTTTGGATAGAGAAATTTTTCAATCAACGAGGTCTCGGTCTTCTTTTGCGATATATCTCCCGTCTGCTTTCCTCCAAATGCTTTTTTAAAATAATGTGCAATGACTCCTTTGAGAGAAAGCCCTTTGATGCGCTGCGCACCCCATTCCGCGCTGATCTCGTGGCATGGCACGCCCCAGACCTTTTCCGTATATGATTTAAAAAAAGTCAGATAAAGCTGTTTGCCAAAGCGATTGATGATGAAATCTTCCAGGGATTTCTCTTTGCGCTTGGGCAGCAGCGCAGAGCGCAGATAACTGACGCCGCAGCGGACGGTGCGCATCAGGCCCATGCCGCGGAAGGTCGCCGCAGTCAGCGAGATTGGATAATCAAAGAACCGACGCAAAAAATAGATGCGGCTCTTGCGCTGGCGGACCAGCATCACAAGGTCCTCGATTTGCGGATCGCGCCCTTGGGTGTCATTCGGAAGATCGCGCTGCTGTCCCTGATAGCGCAACTCTCCACCAGTAGCCGAGCCTGATTCCACTGGCATCAATTCCAGCCACCACTTCATCACGCGGTCGGACTTCGAAAAGAAGCGGTGGCCGCCGATATCCATGCGGTTGCCCTTGTAGCGAACGGTGCGCGAGATGCCGCCGATTGCTTGGGTCGATTCAATCAGAATGGGCTTAATGCTTGAGTGCCTTTGCAGTTCAATGGCCGCCGTCAGACCTGCCGGGCCTGCCCCGATGATGATTGCCGTGCCTTGCATCCTGAGCCTCTTTCACTTGTATTCTCTCAGATTATGCGATTGCTCAGAGTGCGGGTTGGAATCGGACGGTCTCCTCCTTTTGGATGAACAAGTGATTAAATCGCCCCCGGCTCTGTTCCAACCCGCCCAAATGCGATAAACTCAGGCGGGTACGCATATTCAGTTGCCGATCTTCAATCCACAAGGAGGATACACAGAAATTGGGAAAAAGCATGGTCCCGAAGAAGCTGTTTTTCACCAAGGGCGTAGGCAAACACAAGGAGCGATTGACCTCCTTTGAGCTGGCGCTTCGGGATGCGGGCATCGCCTCGCAGAACTTGGTGCGCGTTTCATCCATCTTTCCACCGCGTTGCAAGATGCTCACACGCAAGGAAGGCCTCACCTACCTGAGTCCCGGCGAGGTTGTCTTCGCGGTTATAGCCGAGAATTCAACCCGCGAACCGCACCGCCTGTTGGTGTCGAGCATCGGTGTGGCCATTCCAGCGGACAAGAACACCTACGGCTACCTGAGCGAACACCACAGCTTCGGTGAGACTGAGGAGCAGGCCGGCGAGTACGCCGAGGAACTGGCCGCCGAGATGCTGGCCACCACGCTCGATGTCGAATTCGATCCAGACAAGAGCTGGGATGAAAAGAAAGAGATTTACCGCATCTCCAACAAGATCGTTCGAACCAGCAATATTACGCAATCGGCGATGGGTGACAAGCGGGGCTTGTGGACCACCACCATTGCCGCAGCCGTACTGATTCTGGACGAGTAGGAATCGCATCAGGGTGAGCTATAAGGAGAATGCTTGGGTACCCCACCCTTGCCGCATCTTTGCATTTGCGACTAAGGTGGGGATCCACGTTCCTTAACCGGCCTGTCTAACCCAGATCTTGATTTTCGAGCCTGGGATACCGCGGACCTCAACCAGCCTCATTCACAAAAAGGTTTAAAGCTAATTTATGGCCAATCTGCGCAAATTCAACGTAGCCTTGGTGCAGATGCGCATGGGCGCCGATCCTGAGGCTAACTTTGCCGCCGCGCTCGATTACATCCGCCAGGCGGCTCGGTTGGGTGCGAATGTCGTTTGCCTGCCGGAGATTTTCCGCACGCAGTACTTCTGTCAGCGCGAGGATCTCCGCCTCTTTGATCTGGCTGAACCGATTCCGGGGCCGTCCACGGCGCGGCTGGCTGAAGTCGCTCGCGAGGGGCACGTTTCCGTTATTGCTTCGCTCTTTGAGCGCCGAGCGCCGGGACTGTATCACAACACTGCGGTTACGCTGAACGCTGATGGGGCCATCGCCAGCGTCTATCGCAAGATGCATATTCCCGATGATCCGCTCTACTATGAGAAGTATTACTTCGCGCCGGGCGATCTAGGCTTTCAAGCGGTGGACGTGGCGTGTGGCCGCGTCGGCACGCTGGTCTGCTGGGATCAGTGGTATCCGGAGGCCGCGCGGCTCACTGCGCTGCAGGGCGCGGAGGCGATCTTTTATCCCACGGCGATTGGCTGGCATCCGGCGGAAAAAGCAGAGTTCGGCGCGGCACAGTACGACGCGTGGCAAACCATTCAGCGCTCGCACGCTATCGCCAATGGCGTCTATGTGGCTGGAGTGAATCGCGTCGGCTTGGAGCACGGCGACATTCTCGGCAATCGCGCGGAAGGGCAGGGTATCGAGTTCTGGGGTGGCAGCTTTTTGGCTGATCCCTTTGGCCGCGTGATTGCCAAGGCCTCGCACGACGCGGAAGAGATTCTAATCGGCGAGGTTGACCTCGGACTTATCGAAGAGACGCGCCGTAACTGGCCCTTCCTGCGCGACCGGCGTATCGACGCCTATGCGCCCATCGCCAAGCGCTTCCTAGATCCGGTGCATTCGTGGGGCGCGGACGGAGATTGCAAATAAATGGTTGTGCTGCCGGACTCCACTCATACTCCCCGCGAACTCGGTTACCGCATGCCCGCCGAATGGGAGCGCCACGATGCTACCTGGCTGGCGTGGCCGCATAATCCCGAAGACTGGCCGGGAAAGTTCCAGGCCATCCCTTGGCTCTATGCGGAGATTGTGCGCATGCTCGCCGCGCATGAGTTAGTGCATATTCTTGTCGAGGACGCGAAGGCCGAGTTGCGCGTCTACGGCATCCTGGAGCGCGCCGGGGCGATTCTCGACCGCGTGAGTTTGCACACTTGGCCTACCAATCGCAGTTGGACGCGCGACTCCGGGCCTATCTTTATTCGCAATAAGGAAGGCAAAGTTGCCGTGACTAATTGGCGCTTCAATGCCTGGGCCAAGTACGATGACTGGAAGTTAGACGATCAAGTTCCGGGCCGCGTGAGTGAGTTACTCGCACTGCCGGAATGGCAGCCGACGATTGAGTTAGCCGACGGATTGAAACAAAGGTTAGTTCTTGAAGGCGGCTCCATCGATGTGAATGGCGCGGGCGTGCTGCTCACCACTGAAGAGTGCCTGCTTAGCGAAGTGCAGCAGCGCAATCCCGGCGTGAGCCGCAAGCTACTAGAGAAGGCTTTTCACGAGTATCTCGGGCATCGATCAAGTGATCTGGCTTGATCGCGGCATTGTTGGCGATGACACGCACGGCCACGTGGACGACATAGCGCGCTTTGTTGGGCCGGCGACAATTGTGACTGCCGTCGAGCCTAACAAGAACGACCCGAATCACGCGTTGCTCGCAGATAATCATTCAAGGCTCAAGGCAGCTCGCACGCTCGACAGTAAGCAGTTCAATATCGTGGAACTCCCTCTGCCGCACGCAGTGCTCTTTCGCGGCCAGCGGCTGCCGGCGAGTTATGCCAACTTTTATATCGCCAATGATCTTGTGCTGGTTCCCACCTTCCACGATCCCAACGACCGCATAGCATTGAACACGCTGTCCGGGGTATTTCCTGACCGCGAAGTGATCGGCATTCATTGCGTGGACCTGGTCTGGGGTCTGGGCACGCTGCACTGCATGACCCAGCAGCAACCGGCGGCTGGCGCGCCGGTTTTAGGGTAGAATACAGCCAAAGGGGAGCATTATATGCTGAATCCGCGTGAAGCGACACAGAAGGCGATTGGCTATATTCAGGAGATCATGCCCGATCTCGCAGAAACAAAGGACATACGCCTGGAAGAGGTTGAGTCAGGGGCATTTGAGACGGCAGAAGGGGCCAAGTTGCCTGCATGGAAGTTGACATTCAGCGTCGGCGATCCTGAAACTGCAAAATTTCTCGGACAGCAAGTTACTCCGTTTGGTTTCAAGCGAGTTGCCAAGATTGTCACGATTGGCGCTGAAGACGGCAGACTCTTCGCGATCAAGCAGTATGCCGCATGAAACCGCCGAACCATCCTGCGCTTGACCCATTTCTGGGATGGCCAGTTGTCCTTGACTCCAATCTCCTCCTTCTACATTTGTGCGCAAGTTTTGATCCTTTGTTGATTAAAACCTTTAAGCGATTGAACGTTTTTCATCCGAGCGATACATTTATTCTGAACCAAACACTTACGGCGCTCGGGGAATTGCGAACAACCCCTCATGTTCTGACTGAAGTGTCCAATCTCGCCAATGCCCTGCCATCATGGAGAAAACCTGCCTGGAGTCTGCATATTTCTAAAGGCATCGAGTTGATTCCAGAATTTCACGAACCGGCGTCCGTAATCATGGCAGACACCGGTGCATCTGAGTTTGGCCTAACTGACGCAGCGCTGGCACGTCTTGCCGCCAATCACGTGATTCTAACCATAGATTGGCCTCTGGCGAGTCTGCTCAATTCTCGCGGATTGGCTGGTGTCAATTTCAAACATCTGCGTCCTGGAGGAGTTCTTGCGTGACCGATCAAGATTTTATGCAAGCCGCGCTTGACGAAGCCCGCACGGCAGCGGAGGCGGGCGAGGTGCCGATTGGCGCGGTGATTGTACGCGCGGGAGAGATCATTGCGCGCGGGCAGAATCGCGTGCTGCGTTCGCTGGACCCGACGGCCCACGCAGAGATTGTGGCCATGCGCGCGGCGGCTGCTTTCGTTGGCAATTATCGACTGCTCGGCTGCACACTCTATGTAACTCTGGAGCCATGCGCGATGTGCGCCGGAGCGATGATTCATGCGCGTCTGGAGCGTCTGGTCTTTGCCGCTGCCGACCCCAAGGCGGGTGCCTGCGGCTCGGTGCTTTCCGTGCTTAATCATCCGCAACTCAATCATCAGATGCAAGTGGAGCAAGGCGTTCTGGCTGATGAGTCCGCCGAGTTACTGCGCAGTTTCTTTCGCGAGAGGCGGTAGGAGTTTCATTAAGGAGAAATTTATGGAATGGTTCGATCCCTCGCCTTATATCCAAAATAGTAACCGGATCACAGATGTTTTCGGATATTGGCCGACGTTTCACGATGCGTGGATACATAAGATGAATATGTCTGTCGCTGGCGGAAAACCGTGGGAACCTGATTCCTTCTCACCGGCCCTTGATATGTATGTTCATGTCTTTGAGATAACGAAGGACGTTACAGAAGAAGGCTATATTGTTTTAGCCAAGCACACTTTAGCGCATCTGCAATTTCGAAATGTTGAGAAACTCAGTTTGTCGAATTTTTCGTTCCAGAATTCCATTTTTGAGTTGATTTTTGGGATGGAGCCAATGGTGTTTTTGCATGGAGGCGGCCCAGCGGAAGGCCCACCACCAAATGTCATTACAGTGAAGATCGATTCATGCTGCGGGTTATCAGGAGAATTCAAATGCCAAGCAGTCGAAGTAGTCTCTGCGGAACCGTGCGATGAATATGGCAACCTGCCTATCTCGTCCAGTTAGTTCCTTGTTAGCGCCTTAATCCGTTCCGCTTGTTGCGGCCACTTCGCGACTAACTCCGCATAACTTTCGCTCTGATAATCGGCATAGTCAAAGCCGGGATTGACTGTGCAGCCGAGCAGCGCAACCTTGCCGTCACCAACCAGCCGTGTGCCCTGCCACACTCCGGCAGGAACGACGACTTGCACCTGCTGCCCTTCCACCAAATCTTGCCCAAGAGTAAAGACAGCGGAGCCGCCATCGGGGAATAATTGCAGCATCTCCACTGGATCGCCGAGATAAAAATGAAAGACCTCGTCGGAGGCAAGGCAATGCATCTCCGAGAAGGTTCCTGGCTCCAGCAGGTAGTAGATTGCCGTGCCCACCGAACGCGAACCACGCTCCAACTCCACCCGCTCGGCGGCGATGTAGGTCTGGCGAAACCAGCCGCCCTCGCACGGGTGCGGCTCCAGCTTCAGCAGCGATTTGATCTCTTCGGCGGTCATCTTCTTCATCGTAGCAGCGCGGAGGCGGTAGAATCTTCCCATGAAGGTGCAAATGTATGGCGTCACCTGGTGCGGGGACTGCCGCGCCGCGCGCAGATTCCTCACCAATCACGGCGTCGAGTTCACCGAGATCGACATCGACAAGGACCGCGAGGCGGCGGCAGAGTTGGTGCGCCGCATCGGCAAGCGGGCCGTGCCGCAACTGGTCATCGACGGTGAATGGTTCCAGCCCTACAAGCCAGGGCGCGGGCTGCTGGAGGACGAACTGTGTCAGCGGCTGGGGATTCCACGCGACTGAACAAGCCGTTTTTCAATGAACGATCTGGAGGGTTCTACTGACATATGCAACCTAGCATTCCATCTTTGTGGTTCACGATTGCGGCATGGGGACTGGGTGTAGCCGCATTGCTTCCAATAATCATGATTGCCGGGGTGTGCTTCGTGGCCCCGGTTGACTGGCATATACGCCTGATTATGGTCGCGATCCTGGCTGGAGTTTCTTCACTTTTGACTTTTGGCTCAGGATGGTGCTTTCGGAAACGGGATAAGTTGAAGGATTAAAACAATTTCGACTCGAGAAGGCTGTGCCTGATACATTCTTCATTCCGGTAATTCCAGACCGGCAGATCAGCCATTTTCTATTACGGGCAGCCAGTGTTCCTCGTGCTAAAAGACATTCGGCTCGTACAATAAAGAGTTGAAGCAGAGCCGCTCGATGCGGCTCAATGAAGGAGATTTGCTTTGATCGAACGCTATACACGCCCAGCGATGGGCCGCATCTGGACCGAAGAGCACAAGTACGTCTGCTGGCTCCAAGTGGAGTCGACGGCCAGCACAATTCTGGCCGAGGATGGGGTAATTCCCTCCGCTGCTGCTGAAGCCATCGCTACCAAAGCCAGCTTTACCGTCGCTCGAATTCAGGAGATTGAGGCCGAGGTCAAGCATGACGTGATCGCCTTCACGACAGCCGTCGCCGAGACGCTCAAAGCGCAGGGCCTTGATGCCGAGTCGCGCTGGCTCCATTACGGGCTGACCTCGACCGACATTGTGGACACCGCGCAGGCGCTCCAACTCAAAGAAGCTTCCGCGCTGATTCGCTCAGGACTCACCGGCTTCCTCGAAGTTCTCAGGCGGCGCGCCGTCGAGTTCAAGCACACGCCGACGATCGGCCGCACCCATGGCATCCACGCCGAGCCGACGACCTTCGGACTCAAGCTGCTCAACTGGTTCGCCGAGATGGAGCGCAACCTGATTCGCTTCGACGCTGCAGCCGAGGATTTGCGCGTTGGCAAGCTCTCGGGCGCGGTGGGAACGTTTGGCCACCTGAAGCCGGAGCACGAGGAGCGCATCTGCGCGCGGCTCGGCTTGAAGCCCGCACTTGTGGCCACGCAGGTGATCCAGCGCGACCGGCACGCGGCGTACATCTCCACGCTGGCCATCATCGGCTGCACTCTGGATAAGATTGCCATCGAGATCCGCCACCTGCAACGCACTGAGGTGCGCGAGGCGCAAGAGTACTTCAGCGAGAAGCAGAAAGGCTCCTCGGCGATGCCGCACAAGAAGAACCCCATTACTTCCGAGCAGATCAGCGGTCTGGCGCGCGTCTTGCGCGGCAATGCGCAGGTGGCCTTCGAAGATGTCGCGCTGTGGCATGAGCGGGACATCTCGCACTCCTCCGCCGAGCGCGTCATCTTCCCGGATTCAACGATCCTGGTCGATTACCTGCTGGCCAAGATCACCGATCTGATCGACCGCTTGCTGGTTTATCCAGAGCGGATGAAGAAGAATCTGGAATCGACCGGGGGGTTGATCTTCAGTGGCCAATTGCTGCTCGATTTGGCTGAAGCCGGAATGCTGCGTGAGGACGCTTACAGGCTGGTGCAATCGCACGCCATGCGCGCCTGGAGGGAAGAGCTGGTCTTCCGCGACGAGGTCGCCAAGGAGGCGGCAATCACCGCGCTGCTCAGCCCTGAGAAGCTGGCCCGCACCTTTGACTACACCCGCCAGTTAGGCAATGTGGATGCCATCTTCCGGAGAGTACTGGGATAAATTCTCTTCAAAAATAGAAGCCTCCGAATCGATTCGGAGGCTTCTATTTTTGAGCTTTCTGCCGCTCTAGGCGATGGTCAAAGCCGATTCTATGGATTCTTCCGCAACAGACTCCGGACACAGGCTCAGCAGCGATCTGACGACATCGGCAGCGCTGTAACTGGTTCTGCCCGGAGCCAGGAACTGGGCGACGGTGTTCAGATCGTCGCCGACCGTAATCAACGGCGGCTCTTGAGAACCATCCTTGCGTGTCTGCCCATGGCCGATGTTGGCCATCAGCGCGTTACACAGGCACTTGCGGCCCACGGTCTCCTCTGCCTTGCCGCCCTTGGCAACGTAGTTGGCCACCGGTTCAGCCGAGCAGCGGTAGCCGATCTTGCCGTTTGGCTGGACGTAGGACTCCCGCAGCAACCCGATGTCGCAAACCCGCGTTCGCGCCTCGGCAACCGCCGTGTCGGAGTACGAACCCTGCAGAATCGCCACCTTGAAGGGAAATCCAGTGGGCGAAGCCAGCGGATCGGTAAAGACCACGCCTGAGTTGGTGACTGCCTGGGCAATCAGTTCATTCTTCAGATCAGCCCTCATGCCGGACTCTTCGCTGAAGGCGAAAGCTGTACCCACCTGCACGCCCGCCGCGCCCTGGTCGAGGGCGTATCGTAGGCTCTGGGCGTTACCGTACCCGCCGGCCATCCAGAAAGGCACACCCAGCGCGCGCAGTCCGGCCAGATCGACTTGATCCCGTTCGCCGTAGATAGGCTCGCCATTGGCGTTCAGTTGCAGCTTGCCGCGCGGTGGCGCATTGTGTCCACCGGCGATGGGGGTTTCAAGAACCAGACCATCGACACGGCCCGTGGCGCGACGCAGCATTGTTGTGGCCAAAGTGTTGGAGCTGACGATGGCCAGGAATTTCGGCCGGTCAAGCTGCGGAAGTGCTCCCTGGACGTAATCGGCGGGATCAAAGTTCATCGCCGTGTCGGTGTCGGGCGCGGCGCCGGTGACCGCCAAATGGTACTGAGCCGGGCGCAGTCCAGCCAGAGCGTCCAGTACTCCGGGAATATGCAGCGGTATGCCTGCGCCCATCAGCACATAGCCGACGCCGGCCAGCATGGCTCCATAGATCGACGAAAGGTGCGGCATCTGCACCTTTTCCAGGAAGTTGATGCCTACGGGATTTTTATGTCCATCGCGGGCCAGATAGACCTCGACGAAGTTGCTCACAATGCACAGCTCGACAACCTTGCGCATATCGCGGCGCTGGTGCATCGGTGGCAGCGCATAAGGTACACTGGCGGCCTTTCCACCGGGGATGTAGTACTCGTCCCAGATGCGCTGGGCCATCTCCGGGAAGGGAAACGCGTCCAGGCCGCGGCGCATGTGGCCGCCGGGATCTCCCTCATTCAGCCGGCGGACAAAAAGGGAATCGAGCGCTGTGCCGGAGACAACGCCGAGCTGACCGAGTTTGGCGACGACATTGGCCAGACGCCAGTTCGAGACGCCCACGCCCATTCCGCCTTGAATGATTTTGGGAAACTTCATCATGATAGGATTCTTTCACAGATTTCGCTTCTTGCCGATCATTTCTTTCAGCCTAGAGCCAGGAAAGAAACAGCAGTGAGCATTTTTGCTCAGAATCAGAGGATTATTGTCCGAAAGTGGGATTTTGCAGAGAGGAAGTATTCTCCGGCTAAGGTGTACCCGCAAGCCGTTGTTTCAATTCAGGCCAGCGCGGCACAGGCTGAGGATGAGTGTCGAGCAGCCGAGCTGAAGTTCGCGGACGATGAGCCAGCCCTTCCGGCGCGTCGGCGAATAGCAGAAACCTATTCTTATGAGGATGGATGCGCTTTGGCGAGGCTAACACGCGGCCAAGAACTGAGGTATCTGAGTCCTGCGCTGTCCTGCGCGGCACGGTTGGCTATAGCTGCGCACCCATATTGGTGGCAGCTTTCTGGTATCAGGAAGCATAGGACCACACATTGCTCTGTGCAGCCTTGTTAGACGGCCATATTTGTCAATGCTCTCAACAATAAACGGGTGAGTCGTGCATTCTGAAGGTAGTCCATTTGGACTCCACTCGGGAAACCTGGGCTGCTCGTTGCAACCAGCTTCTCGCGTCCAGATCGAATGGACAACCTGTTGAAACCTCACATCTAGTGAATTGCCTGTATCTCGCCCTCGATCTGCTCCAGTGCCGCCATCAATGCCGCGCGTCTGGATGGATTCGAAGTTTTTTGCGAAAGAATATTGCTTCTTTGCAAGTTCAATGCCTGTTTTCTACGCTCCCGCTCCGCGCGCGCTTGTTCGGTCAGACGCCGGACTTCCTCGCTGATCACGCCATTGCCCGAACCAATATCCGGATGATTCAATGCTGTTGCCATTTGATCCTCCTTGGAAACACTACTTCAAACTTTGTGCTGCTTCCATTCTACGTGGTTTTCGCAGCCGGGTGTCCCGCTTGGTGAATCGGCGTTCGTTCGATGTGCCTGGAAGATAGAATTTTCAAAAAGGCATGGAAGCTGTCAATTGTTGATTCCCTGGGGTTTGTCGAGCAATTGAGAGCCATAATTCATTGGTGCCGAAGATATCTGCCCAATACAGCGCAGCCAGGAGTAACCTTCATCTGGCCATTGCCAGGTTTTGTATGGACAACGATGGAAACCGCAGCCTCTTTATACTGCTTGACGAACCGCTTCCAGGCCCCTGAGCGCGCCAGCCAAGTGGCAACCGGAAGAGAATTGGAAGCGACTGGTCAGGGCTTCCGGGAGTATACTGTCGCGGAGCCGGTGCCGCAAAGATGAGCCAGCTGGAAGCGATTTTGATGTGTCAGCGCCTTGGATAGAATGCCGGCATCCCCTTGCTGGGTGAGGCGCGGATGCAAGCCATGCGAGGTCGGGAGTCGTTGATGATACAGGATTCAATGCGCGTCGGGGAGCCGCGATTAGAGAGTTGTGCCAGAAAGAGAGTGAGGAATTCTGGCCATCGCAGAGCAGCTTTTATTTGTACAGTCGCGGGGATTCTTTTGTTCACCGGCCTCGTTGCGGGTCGAGGCATTCCGGTGGTCAAGGCGCTGAGCGAGCCTGCGCGGATCGCTGTTGACTATCCGCTGAGTGGCTCGGTCTTTCCTCCCGACATGGCTCCTCCGCTCTTTCAATGGCGCGACACAGCGCTGGATGCCATCACATGGAAGATCGAAATTGCCTTCGCGGATGGCTCAACGTCGCTGCTCATTTCGTCGAAGGGCGAGCCGATGCGCATCGGCGAGATTGATCCACGCGCTGTTTCTGACACCAACAAACCGCCCGAGCTGACGCCTGAGCAGGCTGCCGCGCACACCTGGAGGCCCGACGCAATGACCTGGGAAGCGATCCGGCAGCACGCAGTCACAGCGCCCGCCAACCTCACCATCAGCGGCTTTGCGGCCAGTGACAACGCTACGCCCGTCTCGCGTGGCAGCATGAAGCTGAGCGTCTCCATCGATCCGGTCGGCGCACCGATCTTTTATCGCGATGTGCCGCTGATGCCCTCGGAGACCGAGAAGGGATTCATCAAGCCGCTGGCCATCGAGTGCCATTCCGCTGATCGAGTGGCGGATGCGCAACGTCTCGGAGACGGGTAGCCATGTGGTGATGACCGACCTACACTCCTGCGCCAACTGCCACTCGTTCGCCGCCAACGGCAAGACGCTGGGCATCGATATGGACGGGCCGCAAAATGACAAGGGATTATATGCGGTGGTTCCTGTTGCCAGGCAAATGTCGATCCGCACCCAGGACATGATCTCCTGGTCCTCCTTCCCTACGGAGTCCGGCAGTCCTGCGCGCGTGGGCTTCATGTCCCAGGTCTCGCCCGATGGCCGCTACGTGGTCACCACCATCCGCCCGCCGGGTAGCAAAAGCTCCTCCTTCTATTATGTGGCTAACTTCAAAGACTACCGCTTCTTGCAAGTCTTCTATCCGACGCGCGGCATCCTCGCCTGGTATGACCGTGAGACCAAGAAGTTTGAGCCGCTGCCGGGCGCGGACGATCCGCACTTTGTGCAAGCCAGCGCAGTCTGGAGCCCGGACGGCAAGTATCTTGTCTTTGCCCGCGCTGTGGCCAAGGAGCCTTACGCCGCCGACGGCAAGATAGCCGCCTACGCCAACGACCCGGCGGAGGTCCCCATCCAGTACGACCTCTATCGCATCCCTTTCAATCACGGCTTGGGCGGCAAGCCTGAGCCTATCAAAGGCGCATCGCAGAACGGCATGAGCAACAGCTTTGCCAAAATCTCGCCCGACGGCAAATGGCTCGTCTTTGTGCAGGCGCGCAACGGCCAGCTCATGCGCCCGGACGGCAAGCTGTACATTGTTCCGGCCGAGGGCGGCGTCGCCCGCCAGATGACCTGCAATACGCCGTTGATGAACTCCTGGCACAGCTTCTCGCCCAATGGCCGCTGGCTGGTCTTTTCCTCCAAGAGCCGCTCGCCCTACACGCAGATGTTTCTCACACACATCGATGCAGAGGGCCACGACACGCCGGCCATCCTGATCGAGAACTCTACCGCCGCCAATCGCGCCGTGAACATTCCGGAGTTCGTCAACATGGATCCCAGCGGCATCGAGCACATCGCCACCCCGGCTGTGGATTTCTACAAGCAGTACGATGTCGCCGCTGATCTGGCCAAAAAAGGCCAGCTCGCCGCCGCCATTCCGGAGTGGACCAAGGCCATCGCCATGAGTCCCGAGGATGCCCGCGCGCGTAACAACTACGGCCAGACGCTCTCCAAGGCGGGCAAGAACAGCGAGGCGATTGTACAGTTGCAAAGGGCTGTATTGATCAAGCCGCGCTATCCGGAGGCACAGAATAATCTGGCCATCGCGCTCGAGGGCACCGGGCGCAAGACGGAGGCCATCGAGCACTACCGCAAGGCGCTCGAAGACAATCCAACCTACGCCGAGGCGCGCAACAACCTGGGCCGCGCTCTGCTCGAGGCGCACCAACTGCCGGAGGCCGTCGAGCAGCTTCAGGCGGCCATAACCATCAATCCTGAATACGCCGAAGCGCACAATAATCTCGGCTTTGCGCTGGCCAGCCAGGGTCATCTCGACGAGGCCGTCGAACACTATCGCCTGGCCATCGAGAGCGACCCCAAATACGCCCACGCCTACAACAATCTGGGCCTCGTGCTGGCCATGAAAGACAATCTGGAAGAAGCGATTGCTGATTTCACCAAGGCTGTGGAACTGGACCCGGCCTACGCTGCGGCGGAAGGCAACCTGGGCCACGCGCTGCTCTCCGTGGAAAAATTGGACGAGGCCATTCCGCACCTGCAAAAAGCCATCGCGCTCGATCCCCAGAACGCCGAGTTTGAAGACAATCTGGGGCAGGCCTTGGCGGTTAAAGGCCAGACCGATGAGGCAGTTCCGCACTTTGAGCGCGCCTTGCACCTCGAACCCAATCTCGTTGAAGCGCACTACTTCCTGGGCATGGCTCTGGTGATGAAAGGCCGGCGCGCGGAGGGCCTGGCCCATTGGCGTCAGGCGCTGCGCAAAGACCCGGACAACGTCCAGGTACTGAATGAAAGCGCCTGGGTACTGGCAACGACCACGGACAGGACGCTACGCAATGGAACTGAGGCCGTCGCCCTGGCCGAGCACGCCGCGCAGCTTACGCAAGGGCGCGAACCAGCCGTGCTCGGAACCCTCGCCGCGGCCTACGCCGAAACCGGCAGCTACAACCGCGCCATTGACCTGGAGCAGAAGGCCGCCGACCTGGCCACGCGCCAAGGCAATACGCAGTTAGCTGGGATGCTCACCCAGCGGCTGAATCTCTTTGAAAAGAAAACGCCCGTGCGGCAGAAGTAAATTGGTGCAAAAATTCAAGGATTCTCAGGTCCCAAAAGCGGGATCTGGAGCACTCGCGTTTCCTGAATGAAATGGTTCCCGCAAGACGACTTTCGGTTACCTTTCACTCATCGATGAGTTCATCGCGATTAGGCGTCAGAGACTCCGGTCTCTTTGTCGGGTTTGGCTTGGCTGACCCTTTTTTGATGGGATCGGGAACAACGTCATCACCGAGAAGATCCTTCAAATACGAAAGAGCAAGCTGGTCCTGATATGGGGGAAAGGTCCGAGTCAGACTGCGAATGTCTTCCTCCGGCAGGACATTTTTCCATAACAAACTTGTCGGCATTCCGCTACTTGACTGCATAAAGATAGGACCTAGAACGAAATGAGCGAAGTCGGCCATCCGCATGGGTGAAGATATATACCGCATCCAGAACGTCCTTTGCATATCTCGTTGAGTGGCCCAAAAGCTTTTTTCGAGTATCATTCCCCAATCGCTAAATGCTAGCCAATACGAGAAGTTAAGGTCAATTTCTTTCAATCCAACGGCTGGTCCATACCGGCTTTCCATGCGATCCAGATAGGCTCTTTCGAGTTCCTCCCTTGGGACATTATCTATGCCTTTTTGCGTTGCGTTGACGGCATCAGGCATTGGTCGGCTAACGGCCCATCGCAATATCTGGAATGCAACTCCGTCGGCCCGTGCCCCAAGAATGCATTTGCGAAGTAAGCGGATACGGTCCTCAACACGCCCCCCCAAGAAAAGCTCGTCACACACACTAATTACGAATTTGGCGGTTTGAGAATATTCCCTCCCACTTAGTGGGTCGTCAAATCCATTGGATAGACCTACTAGGACATTCGCCACGAAACCGCATTTGTCCAGATCGAGTGATACAACCGATTTATTTGTTAGCTTATCGATAAAATTGAGCCTCTTGTCCCCATTACCTTCTAATTTTTTAAGCTCTCTGAATACGATATCTTGGGTTTTGTGTTCATCTGATTTTCTTATTTCATCGAGGATTTTTGATAGTTCTTGTTCTGAGAAGATCTCGATTGGCAAAATATTCTGAAAATATGCGGGGAAATAGGAGTTACTGCGCAGCCTCTTTGTTCTAGACGCAGATTTGTTCAGATCGAAATACCTCAACTCTGCGTTCAGTTTCGGCTTTGAATCTTTCCCCTGAGCATCCTTGATTTCGTCTAGCCCAGAGAATAGAATCCGACGTATTCTCAAAACATATTCTTGAAGTAAGCTACTCGATAGTAACTTGCTTTCAATTTCAAGAAAGGACGAGATCTTAGCCTCGTAAACTCGATCTGGATCCGAAATACTGCCGTCTATATCATGTGCGCAAAGCGTGTCACGGAAGGACCATATCAACTCCGATGCTGGCAGGGCGAAATAGCGTAGAGTAGCTAATAGAGTCAAATCTAACGGGTGTACCTCGTCAACAAGAGACCACGCCAGCGTACGCACAGAATTGGTGAGTCTCGTTACCTCTCTGAGATTCGTACAAAGAGGCGCAAAAATGCTCTTCCAATGCTCATGGATAGCGTTCGAATATTCTCTCTTTGCCAGATCATCGCGCTCAAACCATCCCTGCTCTTCAAAGATCGCGGTGAGTGCATCGTGAGTCTCGGTCTCAAGAAATGAATCAACGAGCTTAGGCAGTTCAAAGGACTCTACAAAAAATTTATGATAGAAGGTATGGTCAACTGTTCGATATTCCGCCTGGATGAGGCTTTCGACATGATTGCGTTCAAGGGCGCAGACGAAACTCACACGCGGAAGGGAAGTGAATCCCCGGATTAACTTCAGCAGGACAAAAGAGCTCTTCTTTTCGCATCCGATCAATTTCATCAACGAGGACGATCAATCTTCCTGGTAGCCGTCCGAGTACTTTACTGAGACTATCGATGGCGTCCTGTTGCGTCTCCTTGGGAACCCATTCGGATAACCATCCTAAATGTGGAACAGTTGTCGTCAGAGTTTTTGCTACTCTCGCAGTGGTCTGGCGAAACTGAGGTATGTAGTATTCTCTAGAGCATTGGGTCGCAATATCACTCAGCAGCTGATCAGCAAAATTGTCTCGTGATCCAGGTAGCCAGCCGTTGAATCTGACGATGACTACACGACGGTTCGGATCGCCTCGGAGGGCTTCGGAAATGAAGTTCAGCATCGACGATTTTCCAGCGCCAAATCCACCATAAACTGCGTATGTGGCCTTCCCCTCCTTCAAGATATGATCGGCAATGGTTTCAGCGAGTTTTCTACGCTCAGGCCATGCATCTCCTAGCGACCTTCGTTCATCGTCAGATCGGTCATCGTTGAGTTCGAGTGTTTGAGATCGCCGGTATGGTAGATATAGAATTAGAAACGCAACTGCACTGATAACAGGGATAGAGATGCACCACCACCGAAGAGGTAGCCAATAGCGGAGCCCAAGCGTGAAAAATACCGTGAGAGCGGGAACCACGAATGAACCACGATTGATCCCTTGTGAGTATGACTTCAGCCATTGCAAGAAAACCGGTCCGGGCCAAAGGAAGAATGCCAACCCAGCAATCGAGATGATAACCATGGGAAGAGCGTTACCATCAACGAGCAGAGGGTCCCAAATCCAGCGGTTGCCAGCTTGAAAGGCGGATTTGATCAACGGGAATATCGCTGACACAGTAGCGCCGAAAGCCAGCCCAAGAAATATAGGTTTCCGTTCGTCCTTTACCAATTTCCAAACGGAAGTTTTCAATTCTAGGCGTTCGTCCATCATCCTTACCTCATAATCTTTCTTGTTCAGCTGATCTTATGCTCTTAGAATAAGGCCCAAATGCGGCGGGTGGCGCATCCTAGTTTTTCCATATCTTTATATTCCTTCAACGCCGGGTGCCCTAACCTTCGCACTCTTTCGTATCCGTCAGAGCAACCGCATCTGTTGTGCGGGCTGAGTTTGTGATGAACTTTCTTTATGAGTGAAGCGGGAGCGGTGAGTTTGAAGCATCGTCGCCGGAGCCGTGCGGAAGCCGCGCAGTTGGTTGCCGAGTATGAAACCAGCGGATTGACGCGGAAGGCGTTTTGCTCGCGGCGCGGAGTGTCGGTGGCGGCGCTGGATAAGTATCGGCGGCTTTATCGCCAACCGACCGCGCGAGCTGCAAAGCGTTTGCTTCCGGTGGAGTTATTGCACGATAACTCGGCAGTTACGGCAAGCGGGGACGAACCGTGCAGTCATTTGTGGCTGGAGTTCACCAACGGGCGGCGGATCGCAGTGGGGCGCGGGTTTGATGCACCCACGCTGGAGCGTTTGGTGAGTCTGTTGGATCGGGCGTAGCGCGTGTTCGGCCTGGGCGCGGCGACGCGCATCTACCTTGCGCCTGGCGCTACGGATATGCGCAAAAGCTTCAATGGCCTGTATGGCCTGGTGCGCGATCAGTTGCTGTGCAACCCGATGAGCGGCCATGTGTTTTTGTTTTCCAACGCGCAAAAGAATCGGCTGAAGATATTGTTTTTCGATGGCACGGGACTTTGGGTTTGCGCGAAACGAATCGAGCGAGGCCGCCTTCACTGGCCTTCTGATGATGCCGAGCAAGGCAAGGTGGTGTTGAGCCGTGAAGAATTTGCGCTGCTTGTGGGAGGCATCGATCTCGGGCAAACAAGCAAGCGCAAGTGGTATCGCAAGCCTGTTGGCGAGGAATCAAATATGTCACGAATGACCGCATGATTACTGTTGATTTCCATACTTATCCACAGCGTTATATGTTACAAAAGAAGCATGGTGAGCGTGCCTCTCCAACCGATTGTTTCGCCACACTCCGATCCTCTCTCCGTCGAAGTCATCTCACAATTACAACGCGAGCTTGCCTATGCGCAACTGAAGATCCAGTTTCTCGAAGAGCGTCTGCGGCAAATGCGCATCGCCAAGTACGGCAAGGCCAGCGAGAAGCTCAGTGATCTTCAACTGGAACTACTCGAAGCTGAGCCCGGAGTCAGCCGCGAAGAAGTTATTGCCGAGAGTGAGCGTGATCCTTTCGCGGAATCATCGCCGGCAATCGATAACGAAAGTGCTTCTCCGCAACAGCGAGACAAGAAGAAGCATCCGGGCCGGCAGACGCTGCCCGCGCATCTGACTCGCGTCGAGAAGATCATCGTTTGCACGCCCGATCAGTGCATCTGCGGCGGCTGCGGCAAAGAAACTGCGGTCATTGGTTACGAAGAGAGCGAAGTGCTCGACGTGAAGCCCGCCGAGTATTTCGTGCGCGTGACGAAGCGCGAAAAGCGCGCCTGCAAGCGGTGCGAGGAGTTAGGCGTGGCAGTTGCTTCGGTGCCTGAGTCGATCATCCCCAAGTCACTGGTCTCCGATCAAATCATCATCGGCACGGTCGTCGCCAAATATTGCAACAGCCTTCCGCTCTATCGGCAGAGCGCGATTCTCAAGCGCGATACGGGCCTTGACATCAGCCGCTCCACGATGGACGGCTGGGTGATGCAAGTCGGCGAGATGCTTCAGCCCATCGTCCGCGTGATGCGCAGTGAGTTATTAAATGGTAACTACATCCAGGCTGACGAAACGCCCGTCGATGTGCAGACGCATGACAAGCGCGGGTGCAATCATCAAGCCTATCTATGGCAATATGGATCGCCGGGTGGATCGGTCATCTTCGACTTCCGCATGGGCCGCGAGCGCGAAGGGCCAAAACAATTTCTCGGCCAGTTCAGCGGCATTTTGCAAACCGATGGCTACGCCGCCTACGAAAACGGTATCGGCGGGCCAGCGATGGTGCATGCCTGTTGTCTCGCGCATGCGCGCCGCAAGTATATCGATGCCATCAAGGTCGATCCCAAAGACAAGGACTCGGCAAGCATCGTCGCGTTGATGGATGAGTTATTCGCCATCGATGCCCAGGCGCGCGCGCAGAAGATGAATCACGCCGAACGTCATGCGCTGCGCATGGCAAGCGCGCCTGCGCTCGTGGCCGAACTGCGCAAGCAGATACAGGCCGCGCAGAGCAAGGTTCTGCCCCAAAGCGCCGCGGGCAAGGCCGCGCGATACACCTTGGATTTATGGAAAAAGCTGACCATCTTCCTCGAATATCCTGAGCTGGAGTTATCCAATAATCTGGCCGAGAACTCCATGCGCTCGGTTGCGATCGGCCGCAAGAACTGGGTGCATCTTGGCAGCAAAGAAGCCGGGCCAAAAGTGGCGGCGATCTTTTCCATCGTCGAAAGTTGCCGCAGACTTGGCCTGCCGATCCGCGAATACCTGGCAACCGTCCTGCCTGGACTTGCCGACCGTTCCGTGAAAAGCCTCGACCAACTTACCCCGGCAGCCTACGCGGCCAGCAAAGCAAAGTAACCTATCTGAACGCCGCCGCTTCGGTCAACCGTGTAGTTGGTCGGACGCATACACTCTTTCCACCCCAACAAACAAAAATCGTGCGTCGGGGACCCCGGTTTTCTACCCCAACGCACAGAAATCGTGCGTCGGGGACCCCGGTTTGCGAAGGATTGCTTATGTGCTAACATTGTTATTACATGGAGGGCGATATGCTGACCACGATTCGGCGTTTAGGCAACTCGCAAGGGATTCTGATTCCCAAGCCGCTGCTGCGGCAGGTGGGGCTGGTGGATCAGGCGGAGATGTGCGTCGAGGGCGATACGCTGGTCTTGCGCAGGCCCAAAGCACAACCGCGCAGCGGATGGGCCGAAGCGAGCATGAAGCTGGCCGCCACGGGCGATGATGTGTTGGTTCTTCCGGAGTTCGCCAATGAAGGCGATGAGGAACTGAGATGGTGAAACGTGGAGAAGTTTGGCTGGTGAATCTCGACCCTACCGTGGGCAGCGAGATTCAGAAGACACGACCTTGCGTGGTGATCTCCCCGCCGGAGATGCATGACCATCTGCGCACCGTGCTCATCGCGCCGATGACGACCGGCAGCCATTCCGCGCCCTTCCGCATTCCCGTCCGTCATGAAGGCAAGCAGGGGTTGATCCTGCTCGATCAGATTCGCGCCGTAGACAAGACCCGCCTGGTTAAACGCGCCGGAGACCTTGCGCCAAAGACCCTCAGCGCCACCCTGACCACGCTGGGCGAAATCTTCGCCGAGTAGTTCCTGGTCCCCTGGTCCCTCGGTCTCTTGTTCTTTTACCGCACCTTTAGCACGATCACTGTTTCGTCGTCGAAGTGGTCCTGCTCGCCCAGGAAGCGGGCGACGTCAGAGAGAATGGCGTCGGCGATCTCTTGCGCGGTGTGCTCGCCGCGAGCGCAGAGAAGCTCCTCCAGCCGCTCCGAGCCGAACATCTCGCCCTCGGCATTCTCCGCGTCCAGAATTCCGTCGGAGACAAAGATGATCACGTCTCCCGGTTCAGTGGCCACGGTCAGTTCGTAATACGTCACATCCGGAAAGAGTCCCAGCGGAAAGCCCTCGGCGTGAATTGTGGACGCATGACCGGCGCGGCAAAGGATGGGCTGCACAGCGCCGGAGTTACTCACCCGCAGGGTGCGGCTGGCATCGTCCCACAAGGCAAAGAGCATGGTTACGTACTGCGATTCGAGCTTGCGCTCCTGGATGGCATCGTTCAGCAGGGCGAGCATCTCTGCCGGCGCGGGCTGCTGCGCCGCCGCCGAGCGCAGGTTGCCGCTGACCAGTGCGGCAAAGAGCGCCGCCGGAGCAGCCTTGCCGCTCACATCGCCCAGCACAATGGCCATCAGTCCGGCGTTGTACTCGATGAAGTCATAGAGGTCGCCGCCGATGGTGCGGGCGGGCAGGAAGCGCACCGCCATCTCGGCATTGGGTAACTCTGGCGCCAGGGGCGGCAGCAGGCGCAGTTGCACCTCGCGGGCCATGGTGATGTCGCGCTCCAGTTGCCGCTCCTGCGAGCGCACCGTCTGGTAGAGCCGCGCATTCTCGATGGAGATGGCTACCTGCGCGGCCAGCGTGATCAGCGTCCGCTCATGTTCTTCGTTGAAGAAGCCCACGCGGGTATGCTCCAGGTCCAGCACGCCGATGATCTTCCCCTTATGAAAGAGCGGCGCAATCAGCTCCGAGCGCGTCTCCGGATTCATCGGTACATAGCGCGCATCGTTGCGCACGTCCGGCACGTTCACCAGCCGCCACTCGCGCACCGCCGCGCCCACCAGCCCGCTGGTGACGGGAAGGCTGCGCAGCGGAGTATGTGCGCTGCCAAAGCGCCACGCATAGCGAGTAATCAGCCGCTCGCCCTTCTCGTCCAGCAGCATGATGGAGAACATCTGGTAGTCGATCAGACGCCGCAGCAGTTGGCCCACCCGCTCCAACAGAGGATCGAGATCGAGGATCGAAGTCAACTCGGTGGCAATCTCATTGAGCACCGTCAGCGTCTGCGCTTGACGCGAGACACGGGCATACAAACGCGCATTCTCAATGGCCTGGGCGATGCGCGAGGCGGTCAGCGTCAGCAGCCGCAACTGCTCCGGGCCAAAATAGTTGAGCTGCTCGCTCTCAATGTCCATCACGCCGATCAGCCGGTTCTTGGCAACCAGAGGCACGGCCAGTTCGGAGCGCACCTCGGCATTCACTTCGAGGTAAACATCCGAGTCGCGCACATCGTTCAGCAGCACCGGCTGGCGGGTCAGCGCCACCTGCCCCACCACTCCCTGACCCATGGGAATGCTCAGCCGCTCCACCTTCATCTGTGTGGCCGATCTGAAACCTTACCCGCAGTTCGCGCGTGTGGTCGTTCAGCAATAGAATCGCAAAGATGCGGTAGGGAATCACGGCAGCCACCAGCTCCGCAGTGCGCCGCAGCAGGGTCTCCAGATCCAGCGTAGTGTTCAGTGCCTCGGCCAGTTGCATCAAGTAGGCCACATCCGCCGCTTCCACGCGGATATTCGTCGGGTCCAGATGCGCCCCAGGGTTGGCCGCGTCCGCCGGGCGGTAGTCGCCCTCGAACTCAGGTTCTTCGCGCGGAGATGGAGTTTCGTCTGCCATATGCCTAGAACAAAATCATAGCGCACCGACGCTCCGGCTATAGCCGGTCAACCTGATACGAACTTTCCTTGCTGCGGTTATTGATCCATAAAGCCCAAAAGGCTGCATAAGGAATAGCAGCGAGTATATCGATCAGATAATGTTCTCCCGTGGTTAAAGTTGAGATTGCGGTCAGCGGCACAAATATTGCCATCGCCTTTCGCTGCCATCCGGGAATCGCCGCTCGCCACAAAAGGATCGCCCAGGTAACATGCATAGATGGAAGACAGTTGCGCATTGCAAATGGTTCTCCGATATGCACGGGACCGACTGCTGGGAAAAGAATATAAAAAGGGACAGCGCAGAGTCCCGCAAGGAATAGAATAAAACAGGTACGGATTCTTTCGATTCGGTTTAGACTTTCCATGACAATTACCGCCGCGCATGACAAAAATAGATATACGATCTCAAAAAACTTACCCATGATGAAGTTCATCTGAGCATAGTGCCAGATTCGGATGCTTACTCCTGAAAACCACTGATTATCAAAGGCCAACATACTGCCATCGATGGGATATCCCCCCAGTCTTCTGACAATGTGTTGTGTGAAACCGTAACTAAACATAAAGAGCATAATAGCCAAAGGCATCATGCAAAATCGATTTAATGCGCCATATATGACACGATGTGTGGAGATTACGGTACATCCTACGGCTAGTCCCAGCGGTGCATAAAATGCCCCTTTGAATATAAGTATAGGCATGGCAAACAGACTTGCGGCAAGCCAATACCGCCAATTTGCATGGGATCTGGCTTGTAAGTATATGCTCGGCAGTAAAGCCCAAGCCATAATGCTCGCGCCTGCCTTCACAACCAAGAATGAAACTATCAACCACACGAAGAACGCCGCGATTAAAGCCAGAAGCATTCGGTCGAACTTCTCAGTTTTACTAGTAAACTCCTCCGTATCTTTTGTAACGGCTAGCTGCATTCTTACGTCCATCCTTTCATTGGAACATGGCACGACATCTTAATCTGCACGAGCGTCAACTCCTAAGATAAATACCAGGCGGCCAATGAAGTGTAAATGAGAAAGGGCCTCTTTTTCGGATATTGCCTTTGCTTCCGTCTTCGCAAACGATGAAGCCTGGATATACAGTCTTTGCCAGTTCTCCGTAAATCCTGCGGATGGATGCTTCGATACACTCGCCTTTATTATGCACAGTCAGCAACTCTTCAACATCGATGGGCGGCACGGCTGGCTCCTTTGGGATGACAAGATATTCTCGCGGAGATGGAGAATCGTCTGACATATGCATAAAAAGAATCATACCAGACCGCCTGGGCCGTGGCTGGACAACCTGATAGAGTCAAACCGAATGAAAAAGTAAGTATGGACAGTATTCGGTTGATGAGATAGACTTGGAATGATTTTTACTCCGGGCCATCTTCCGGGAGACAACTCTCCCAGAAGATGGAGCCGGGGACAGCGTATTCGAGTTTCAGCACAATCGCGATTTGATAGGGGGGCAAGGTGACAGAGAGCAAGCTGAGGTTGAGTCCAGCAGGGAGAACTGACACCAAACAAAGCGAGATCACCGTAGAAACCGTATTGTTTTACGTGTTTTACGCTCTCTTTGCACAATTATTACTTATCTTGTTTATTTTGCTGATTTCAGGGCAATCGCCAGTCTTTGTACAGAGATGGGTATTTCAGCTTGATTTCACAGGCTTTTTTACCGCCACCTCGGACTGGCTTCATGGAGTCAATCCATATCTTAGACCCAGGTTTTTTACCCCTCCTCCGTCGCTTCTGACAGCTCTCCCGTTTCAGTTTTTCGGTTATGATTAGGAAGTCTTTTCTTTCTTGTCATTGATTTGGCAATCATTTTCACGTCGCTCAATTACATTTGCAGTTGCTTCAAGATGACGCAGCGGGAAAGCAATCTTTTTTTTGCCATTTCTTCAATTTATTTCCCCGCTCATTTTCCTTCTGGAGCGCGGGAATCTGGATGGGATCATGTTAGCCCTCATCCTGGTGTCAATTTTCGCAAAGAACCGTTTTATCAAGTCGTTTGCCCTTAGTCTGTCTATTGGCTTCAAGGTCTATAGCATCCTGCTGCTTGCTCCGATCTTGCTGGCGCGGCTTTGGAAGCAGGTCATGGCAGTTATGCTGTTTCTGGCGCTTCTCATGCTTCCTTTCCACGCTCTTGTCTGGAACTTCTTTCTTTCGCAGACCAGACGGACCGCGGAAGTGCTTGGGGCAGAGAATATCTGCCCGGTTGGAATACTTAGTTCGGTCAATGTGACCGAAGTGACTCAACACTATGCCTTGAGTCATGCAGTGACTCTTGTGTATCTAGCGCTCTGGGTAGCATCCTATGCATTTATGCTATTCAAAAATCGATACTCTGATCTGACAGTATAGTCCATTTATAGTCTCGCCTGGATGACTGCCATGCCCTTGCAAGTATTTCCTTACACCGGCGTTTTACTGCTTCCCTTGCTGGCGTTGAAGTGCCGCGAGATAGCGGAGAGAGGCTTGCCAACCCTCCTAGACCGTCTGTTTTTGATTGGATTCTGCTTGGTAGGTTTTCAGCAGACGGCATTCTCCTCGTACTTCCATTTTTCGTCTGCGGTAAGGATCTTCGATTGTGTCAATCCCATTGGCACGGTTCTTGTAATAGTTTCACTGGCGTTGCAGTCATCGAATCGAAATCAACTTGATGATCCCGGTATGTCTGCGGCAGAGTGAAGATCAATCTCGAACTTGCCACTTAAATCACATCATGCCCTCCAACAAGACATGATGCGATTCAGGCGGCAAGCTCGCCGATTCAAGCATTCAAGTCCGCTAAGTCCTGCACCCAAGCTTTGACCAAAGATAACTCTTCCTTGCCGACCAAATCAAGCCTGATCCAGTTCCTCGTAACACCGGATCAAGTTCTCTCCCAAGCTCTCCGGCCCAGCATCCAGTTTCAATGCATCCAGTCGCGCGCCGATCATTGCGATTGTGTAAATATCCAGGCACTTCATCGGCAAAATCCCGCATCAGGTTATGCTCATTCCGCCTCTGATAGACATCCGGTCCCTTGAAGAGCACGCCCCAGCCGTTTTCCCACGCAATCCTCTGCGCCACAAAGCTGCGCCAGATATCCGTCATGCGAATTGAGCAATAAGAGGGCAGATAGAGCAGCGGATAAGCTTTGGGAAACCATGCCGTATTCTGGCTGTTGAAAGGGCACCAGGTTCCGGATGCCAGCCCAAGCCAGCGATCCCTCCGAAAGGTGACTGGAAGCGGCAACAGCAGACGGTAAATCGCGTCCACATCGGGATCTTCATCGGCTAGCCCCGGCTGAATTGGGCAGTCCAGTTCCGTTTCGGGGAGCGCGTCAAACTCCGGCAACTGCCTCTGAACTTCATCCAAGGGAAGCCCCCGCGGCCAGATATTCGCCTCGGTATAGTAACTGTAGACATTCGTCCAGCCGTTTCCGGCAAGCGTCCGCACGCGCATCCGTGCATTCCGTGGATCCCAGAAGTTTGCGAGCGGCATATTGTCATCATCAGTCTCCAGCAGAAAGGTTGGGCGAGAACGAAGTGCAAGCAGGTAACCGATATTCTTCCGCGAATAATGCCGTGTTGGCATGATTTGCGCGATTTTAAAGCCAGTTTCCCGCTGCCGCTGAAGACTGTAAAACTCGCAACCCTCGATCGAGAAATTCTCAGGGCTGGGCACGTCGCCAATCACGTAAAAAGAAAAGCCACGTGCCTTGCACTGGCTTGCGACCTCGCGCATTTCGGCGTTCGGCGCAGAGATGGAAGTGACGACAACACTGACAGGCCCTTCGAATGAGGAATCGTTCACAGTTGCTCCTTGAGGCGAAGCTGGAATAAACGCCATAGCTGCGCAAATGCTTCTTTCACAGCGGAACTGCCGAGACGCGGACTCGCGCTGCGATAAGTGATCGGTACTTCGACAAACCTTAGCTTCCTGCAATAGGTCTTGATTTCGGTTTGAAAAAAGTGTGCTCTGGAGTGAATGCCCCGGTCGAGAACCATGCTGAGCGTATCGCGCGAGAACAGTTCGAATCCGCTAGTCATATCCGTTTGGCGCGTACCCAGCAACAGATTCGCCAGGAAGGTTCCACCCCAACTGATAACGCGGCGCTTAAAGGAGCTATGCTCGAAGTGCCCGATAAAACGGCTCCCAAAAACGCAATCCAGTCCATCTTCCATAGCACTGAAAAACTGTGGAATATCGTCCGGCTGATGACTGAAACCGGCATCAATCTCCAAAATCCAGTCGCATTCGGCATCCAGCGCCTCTTTGTAACCGCGAAGATATGCGTCCACCACACACCGGTTTTCCGGAGCCCAAACTACGCGCAGTCGAGGTTCAGTGCGCTCCAATTCACGCATTTGATCCAGGCTTTCATCCTTGTTCGCTCGATCAAAAACCGCAAAGAATGTAACCTTTTGAAAGTCTGAAGTTTGCGCCAACACTGCCTGGCAGAAGCGAACTGCTTCATCACCTTCATTCGCCATCGGACAAACAATGCCAAGATTCACCGCGGTTCGCTTTAAGATAGCGCTCTGGGCAGTCACGTTCTCACTTGTAATCCCTCTTGGCATATATTCCTCTTTCTGCAACCGTCTACTAATCAATATCGCACTAACCTTCAGAATCCAGGCAGAGCCAATTAACTGCTTCCAATTCGCCATAGATTGCGCGGATGGTTGCTTCAATACTCTCGCCTTCGTTATGCACGGGCAGAAGTACTTCAACATCGATGGAGGTCACGCTGGCTCCTCCGGATGGGCGAGTAAGGTAATTCAATATATATCATATCCGGCTGAATCGGAGTACTGCGGAAGGATCGCAGTACCTCCTTGCTGCCAAATTGCCTTGCATTCCCCGTCTACCGGCTCGCCGCCGTTTTGTCCTGCGCGGCAGCCACGTCGATCTCCTTGTAGATTTCGATATTGCGCAGAATGCTCTCGACATACCCGCGCGTCTCGGTGAAGGGAATCGATTCTACAAACTCGTCGATGCCCGATAGGGTCCGGCGGCCTCCCACTCTTCCACGCGGCTGTCACCG
Source organism: uncultured Acidobacteriaceae bacterium (assembly GCA_963804315.1). Lineage (GTDB taxonomy): Bacteria > Acidobacteriota > Terriglobia > Terriglobales > Acidobacteriaceae > Telmatobacter. The sequence continues at coordinate 26,807 of CAWDQB010000056.1, read as the reverse complement.
GCATCGTAGGCAGCCAGCGCGTACTCGGTGACGCCGCCGAATTTGTTCAGCGTTTGCCGTAAGTATCTGGTTCCCAAACGGATATTGGTGGCTGGGTCGAAGAGTTGAAAGCTCTGAAAGTTGCTCATACCCTCTTCCCGCGCCAGCGTTTTTCCCACGGATGGCAGCAATTGCATCAATCCACAGGCGTTAGCCGAAGAGACAGCCGATGGATTGAACTCCGACTCCTGGCGAATCTGCGCGGCCACCAGATACGGGTCCAGATTGTTCTTGGCCGCTTCGGCCTTGATCGTATCCCACCAGGGTTCAGGGAAGAGGATACGCCAGTAAGCCAGTGGAATCGAATTGATTGAAGCTGAAGCGGCGCTGGGAAGCGCGCGCTTGAGCGCTCGGATGGCGCGAAAGGCCTCGCCGTACGACGCATAGATCTGTGCCTCGGCCAGCGCGCTCCAGTCGGCTGAATCCGGGTCGGCGGCAATCTCCTCGGCGATGTAATCGTTCAGTCCGGCGTTAGCCAGCAGCCGTGCCTTGGCCAGATGCGGGCTGTCGGCGGGAAAGCGCTCGGCGAGCGTCGGCACCGGCTGCGGCTGAATGGCGTTCAGTGACGGTTGAGGCGCGGGCTGAGTGTTGCCCAATGCGGCCAGCCGCTGCCGCGCCATCTGCGCATAGAAGTAATGCGGGTAGGCGCGGACTATGGCGCGATAGTTGGCCGCGGCTTGAGCCGGCTTGTGCTCTTGCGTCTCATACAACCGCCCTCGCCAGTAGAGTGCGCTCACCGCTTCGGTCGAGCTGGGATAAAGACGAATCTGTTCGTCGAAGAGCCGCGTCGCGTCCGCATAGAGACCCTGCCGGTAGCTCAGCCAGCCGGCCTTCCAATGCGCCGCGGAGCCGTGCTTGCTGTCAGGGAAGCGCGTGGCCAGGGTGCCATAATATTCCACCGCCGCCGGGTACTCGTGGCGCAGCAGAAAGGTATTGCCGCAGTCGTAAAGCGCCTCGGCCAGCCAGTTGCTCTGCGGGAAGCTGGTTTCCATCTGGGCGACAATGCGCTGCTGTTCCTCCAGATCGCCTCGATTGCGCGCCAGTTCCATCAGCAGATAGAGCCGCCGCGCGCCATTTTCATCCATCGTGTCCGGCAGGGCCTCAGCCTCGGCCGTTGTGAGTCTCTTCAACTTCAAGTCGCAGTTCGCGGCGGCTACGGCGAATCCATTGCGGCTGACCGTGTCCAGGCTCGACCGCTGAACGAGCGCGCGATACTGTTCTTCCGCATTTTCATAGCGTCCGGCATTGTAGTAAGCATCGCCTAGTGAGCGCAACTCCGCCGTGGTCAGGCTGCTCTCCGCGCCCATCGCCGTCAGTTTGGCGCGCGCAATCTCCGCCTCTGAGCTGAGCGGATGAGCCAGCAGCAGCCGTTTGTAGAGGCTCTCGGCCTGCTGCGCCTGACCCAGCGCAAAAGCCACTTCGGCCAGCGCGAGCTGATAACCGGTGCGATTGACCGACGCTGTTCCCGCCGCGGCCAGCGCCTTCTGCGCTCCCGCCGCGTCTTTCATCGCCAGCAGCACGCTGGCCTCCAGCTCCGGTGTCTCGGCGACAAAGATGCTCTCCGGGTATCGCTCCGCAAAGCCGTGCAGCAATCCTTCCGCCGTCTCCTCATTGCTCACCTCGTGATTGGCGCGGGCATTCAGGAAGTCGGCATAATCGGCCAGCTCCGCGCCGGCCTTCTTCGCCAGCCGAAATTCATCAATTGCCTCAGCGTAGCGCTTGTCCAACAGATAGGCGTGGCCCAGTGCCAAATACGCTGCTGATGCTGCTTCGCCGCTATGACTCTTGGCGTACTTGGTCACCCCAGCATACGCCGCCGGAGTGCGCAGCGTGGCGAGTTGCTGGGCCATCGGACGCAGCTCGGTGGAGGCTTGAAAGGCCAGTTTGATCCGCGCTGTGCGCGCTCGCCGCGCCGCGCGAGCCGCGGAAGTGAGCGGCTTCTTGCCGGTTCGCTTTGCTTGTTTCGCGGATTTCTTGCCTGCCGAAACGGGATTCCTCGCCGTGTGCGCAGACTTTGGGACAGGTTTTAACGTCGGCTTCTTTGCCGTGGAAGGAGCCGAAGAGGCAGGTAAGGCTGCCGTGCCCGTGGCCATTTGTCCACCTGCTGACTGCGCAACCAACAGCACGGAAAGCAGGCCAGCCAAGCCACGAAGTGCCAGTCGGAAATTAGAAGTAGGGGAGGATGAAAGCGTCATACTTCCACTTTAAGCTGCTTTCATAATGAAAGCAGCCCATCGGAACCAGCACCGTTATCCCATTCGCCTGTATGAAAGCTTGTATTCCAATTTGAATCGTTGAAAGCGATTCATTGAGAAGGAATGCCACAGCGGTTCTGTTTATGAATCCGGTATCCCATCCCTTAAGAACGGTGCGAAATGATCCATAGATGTTAATCTTAATGAAATCAATAATTTGCGAACTTCACTAGGAATTGTTTCTTTCCCAGAGAACGGAGGAGGTTTGGACTTATTGGAAGGTGAGCAGGACAACCTCTGGGCTGGTTCCGACCCGCATCGGCGGACCCCAGGTTCCGGAACCGCTAGAGGTAAGTACTTGCAGACTGCCGAGCGGCTGCAAACCGTAGGTGAAGCTGCCAAAGATGCGGCGTGTAAACCATGTAAATGGAAAGATTTGCCCTCTATGGGTGTGGCCGGAGAGTTGGAGGCTGATGCCCGCTTGTTCGACGATGGGCAGCCGATTGGGTACGTGATTGAGCAGAATGCTCGCTCTGCCGGGAACACGGTTCAGGCTTTCCAAAATGGCACGCAGCCGCATGGGGGAGCTGGAGTCGCCATAGTTGACGCCAAGGATGTCGAGTCCATCGACGGTAACCAATTCATTGGCCAGGATGCGAATGCCAACGCGGGCGAGGCATTTCTTGTAGAGGGTCATGTCGCCAAACTCATCGTGGTTGCCGGTTGAAAAGTAGCTGCCCAGGGGTGGCGCAAGTTGATGTAATGGATCAACTTGCGCAGCCACATTCGCTTTACCGCCGTCGAAGAGATCGCCGGGGATAAAGAGGATATCAGGCTTGAGGCGCGTTGCCAGGGTCGCGAGTCGGCGGCTGAATGCAGCTCCGTTGATGTGGCCCAGGTGAATGTCGCTAATGACCAGGGCGGTGCGTTTGCGCCAGAGTTCAGGCAGGCCGGGCAGTTGGACGGAAATGCGGCGAACGCGGATGAAGCGCGCATTCACCAGGCCATAGATTCCCGTTGCGACGGCCAAGCCAAAAAACGCAGCGACCAGCAGCGGTTTGTTCGCCGCCAGCCCTAGAAGCACCAGCACGAAGCGGACGATCCGGCAAAGGCACGCAGCCCAGAAGAAGTAGTTCAGAAAGCCTAGCCAGACGGCGGCAAACCGGTAAAGCAGTGTGACCGCCAAGTTGGAATATCGGAAGCCCAGCAGCGCGGCGGTAATGAAACTGAAGGCCAATACCATCACTACGATTCGCAACACCAGCGCGGCCAGCGGGCTAAGAGGCGGCCAAAAGGCGATCCAAGTGCGATAGATGAACCAATGCGCCGCAAGCAGTAGAGCCTGCATCAGTACGATTCCCACCAGAGGCCATGCTTTCAAACGGTTCTCCCTGTCTTCAATTCTTGCACGAATGATTGAATAGACATCGCTCCTGTCTGGGAGAAGAGTGATACTGTATACGGTGTGTTGCACTTCTATGCTGGTGAAGCCTATACGAATTCAAACTTGGCGTACGGCGAGCCTAGCCTTTTCTTTTCAGTGACTCTATAGAATCCTGCCTTGGGCAAGTTTGATATTTGGGTGCTTTTATGAATGGATTGCCGGAGCCAAAGCCAGATGAGCAATCTATCTAAATCTTTTCATTGGATCGCGTCTTGGATTTTTGCCGGCGCGGTCATCCTTTTCGCTTCGCATTGCAGGGCGCTGGAGCAGCTCAACTATATCGAAACAAACCCTGAGAAGAGATCTTTTCAATTGGTGGATAATGGGGTCTGCGCCAAGCTTTATGTGGACGAGGATGACTTTCCCGGCGTGGCGCGAGCGGCCCGCGATCTGCAGGCGGATATCTTTCGGGTAAGCGGTTGCAAAGCGCAGTTCTCAGAGAGCGCAAAGACACTCGCCGGTGACGTGATCCTGATCGGAACCATCGGCAAAAACGCGGTCATTGATAGGCTCATCCGCGAACGGAAGATCGATGTGATTCCAATCAAGGGCAAGTGGGAATCGACGCTCATTCAGGTTGTGGAGCATCCGTTGCCCGGCGTAGCGCGGGGGCTGGTGATTGCCGGAAGCGACAAGCGTGGAACGATTTACGGCATTTACGATCTCTCCGCGCAGATCGGTGTCTCGCCCTGGTATTGGTGGGCCGACGTACCCGTGCAGCACAAGGATGCGCTGTACGTGCGGGCAGGGCGCTGGGTGGAAGGCGAACCGGCGGTCAAGTATCGCGGCATCTTCCTAAACGACGAGGCTCCGGCGCTGACCGGCTGGACCAAGGAGAAATTTGGCGGTTATAACCACCAGTTTTATGAGAAGGTCTTTGAGCTGCTGCTCCGCTTGAAGGCGAACTGTCTATGGCCGGCAATGTGGGGCAGCGCCTTCAATGAGGATGATCCGCTGAATCCGAAGCTGGCTGACGAATATGGCATCGTGATGGGCACATCGCACCATGAGCCGATGATTCGAGCGCAGCAGGAGTGGAAGCGCCACGGTACCGGGGAGTGGAATTATGCCGCCAATGGAGACGAACTACGCCGCTTCTGGACTGAGGGAATCGAACGCAACTCGAATTACGAGAGCTTGATCACGCTCGGCATGCGGGGCGACGGCGATCTGCCGATGTCGGCCAGCGAGGATGTGGCGCTGCTAGAAAAAATTGTTGCCGATCAAAGAAAGATCCTGGCCGATCACGCAACGCCCACACTCAAAAGCGATCCGCAAGTTTGGGCTTTGTACAAAGAAGTCCAGGGCTACTACGAAAAAGGAATGCGCGTGCCCGATGATGTAACGCTGTTGTGGTGCGATGACAACTGGGGCAATATCCGCCGACTGCCCACTCCGGCTGAGCGCAAACGCAGCGGCGGCGCAGGCGTCTACTACCATTTCGATTATGTCGGAGGTCCGCGCTCGTATAAGTGGCTGGGCACGTATCCGCTTCCCAAGGTTTGGGAGCAGATGAATCTAGCGCTTCATTACGATGCGCGGCGAATCTGGATCGTCAACGTCGGCGATCTCAAGCCGATGGAGATGCCTATCGAGTTTTTCCTGGATATGGCGCGTCTTGGAACAGTAATGACTCAGAACGATGTCGAACCATGGACGCGCGCCTGGGCGGCCCGGCAGTTCGGAGCGGAGCACGCCGACGCCATTGCCGATCTGCTCGCCCGGTATACGCAATACAACGGCAGGCGCAAGCCCGAGCTTGTGGATGCCTCCACCTGGAGCCAAAGCGAGGACAACGAAGCCGAACGCGTCGATGCGGAATGGAAGGCCATCGTCGCCCAGGCCGAGGCGGTGCAAGGCCAGCTTCCGGCAGAGGCGCAAGCCGCTTACTTCGAGCTGGTGCTGTATCCCCTGAAGGCATCGGCGACCGTCAACGAAATGTACATTGCGGCGGGCCGGAATCAACTGTGGGCCGCGCAGGGACGCCGAAGCGCCAATGATGCCGCCGAAGAGACGCGCCGTCTCTTTGCTGAAGATGCCAAGTTGAGTGATGAATACAATCACCGACTGCTCAACGGCAAGTGGAACCACATGATGGATCAGACTCATATCGGATACATAGCATGGAACGATCCGCCGGTGAACAGTATGCCGGCTGTGCAGTATGTCCAGCCCCTCGAAGAGCCGAGAATGGGTGTAGCGGCTGAAGGCTCGGAGCGTGCAATGAATGGAAGGGATTGGTCTGCGCTGACGCTGCCGACCTTCGACAGTTTCAATCAACAGACCCGGAGCATCACCCTCTTCAACATGGGCCTGGAAACCTTTCATTGGACCGCCAAAGCTGATGCGCCGTGGATACGCTTGAGCGCGAAACAAGGCACCGTGAATGCAGATGAGTCATTGAAGGTTGGAATCGACTGGGCAACTGCGCCGGCTGGTACGGATGAATCCGCTATTCACATCACCCAGGACGGCGACGCGTCGTACACCGTGCGCGTGCGGGCCAATCAACCGGCCGAAGTGCGCCGTGAAAATCTCAACGGATTTGCCGAGGTCAGCGGCAGCCTGAGCATCGAAGCCGAGCACACCACCGCCCGGAGTGAAGGGACCGGCCCTTTGCGCTGGGAGCTTTTGCCCGGCTACGGCGAGACTCTCTCCGCCATGACTGTCTTTCCAGTGGACGCGCAGAGCGCAGCCGATCCCGCCCGATCCGCCACTCTTGAATACAGGGTTTATTTTGACGACGCGGGCGCATTTGACGGCGATTTTATTCTGGCTCCCACAATGAGCGTCCAGCCCGGTCGCGGACTTCGCTTTGCGATTGGTGTGGATGACGGTGCGTCCACATTATTCGATGCCATGGCGAACAACACGCTAGCGGAGTGGGAAAAAGTGGTCACTGAGGGCGTCCGGCACCTTCCGGCAACGGTTACTATCCCCGCTCGCGGCTACCACACATTGAAGATTCATGCCCTCGATCCTGGAGTCGTGCTCGAAAAGATCGTATTGCGGCAGCCAAGGGCCGGCAATGTATCCGAGTTCTCAGCAAGCGCCGGGCGTAGCACTCTCGGACCTTCCGAGAGCTTCCATGTCATCAAAACAGCGCCTTGAGCGATAGCCGGAGAATCGCTTAGTATCGAAGCAGATGCGCTTGATTCGCCTTTGTTTTCCACATCCAGTTTTCTTTTTTCAGCTTGTCTATTGACGGATTGATTCCAATGAATCAAACTGGCGGAGATTTCCTTCGCGGTCTTTTCTCGATTCAAGTGAAGGGTTGGCCCTTCCAAGGACGGTTGGAACAGAGGTTCTGAAGCTGTGCCGGACGCAAATTCTGCTTCATCCAACTCGCCATTGGAAGCCGCCGCACACGGTGCGCGCTACAGCCGTACTCAGCGCGAGCTGTGGGTTGTGCTGCTTGGCCGCCGCCGTTTGATTGGTTCGCTTGTCGGTGGATTGCTGCTGGCCTGCCTGCTCTACTGCCTTATTGCACCCAACCAATACGAAGCCAGTGCCCGTGTGGCCTTGCGCACTTCACCCTCTTCCACGCTCAGCTTGGAAGCGGCGGAGCCGATGATGGCCGCCTCTATCCTCTCCGCGCCTCTGCAGCAGGAGACTTTGGCCAATGTCTTTCGCAGCGACCAACTTGCCTGGAAGGTGATCTCGACCCTCAAGCTCTATCAAGCGCCGGGCTTCAAAGGTAGATTTACCAGCAAATTCCCTGATTTCCACCCGGAATCGCCTTCGCCCGAAGCCCAGTCCTGGCTGCTGGAGAGGTTTCAAAAACGATTGCATGTCGAGACTTTGCCGCGCACACTGCTGATTCAGATTCGCTTTCGCTCGCGGGATGCAGCTTTGTCGGCCAGCGTGGTGAACGCGCTGATCGCTGCCTACGGCCAGCAAGACACCGATGCGCGGATGCAGGCCACCTTGCAGGCCTCGGAGTGGCTCCAGAGCCAGCTCAAAGAAATGAAGGCCCGTCTGGAAGTGAATGACCAGCGGCTGGCTGCCTTTCAGCGTGAACATGGCCTGCTCACCACGCCCGAGACGAAGGCCAACGGCCAGCAAGGCGAGAGCGAGCATACCGCCTCGCTGGTGGAATTGGATGATCTGAATCACCAGTTGGTCGAACTCTCCACCGACCGCATCCTGCGCGAAGCCGAGTATCGCGCCGCGCAACACAGCGATCCTGAGCTGATCTTCGCCGCCGACCCGCACTTGCAAGCCGAGAGCGGCAGCCTCGCCACCGCGCAGCTCCAGCAGATTCACGCCCGCCGCAGCGAACTGGAAGAAGAACAGGCCCAGCTCGGCATCGAACACGGCCCCAACTTTCCCCGTGTCGTCGAGATCCGCCAGCAGTTGAAAGATCTTGACCGGCAGAAGCAGGCCGAGGATGCAAAGCTGACTGAGCGCTTCCATGATGCATGGCAGACGGCCGTGGACCGTGAGCAACTGGCGCGCAAGAGTCTTGAAGAACTCACTGGCGAGGGCATGAAAGTGAATGAAGCGGCCACTGAGGAAGCGGCGCTGCGCATGGAGTCCACTGCCGGTCATGAGTTGTATGTCCGGGTCTTGGAGAAGGCGCAGGAAGCAGGCTTTGCCGCAGGCATTCAAAGCTCCAACATCTACGTGGTGGACCCGGCGCGGCAACCGGTCAAGCCGGTAACACCCAATCTACAGCTCTACATGGCTATTACGCTCTTTGTAGGTCTCTGGCTGGCGGTAGGAGTCACACTCATGCTGGAATCCATCCGTCCTCGAACTCTTGCTGTTCTGCTCGCGATCCTTTTGGCCGGGTCTGCGGTCCAAGGGCAGACGCCTGCGCCCAGCACCTCCGGCATTCCTACCGGCGTCGTGCGTTTTCCTGATAGTTCAGCAGCGCAAAAACTGCCGGATACAAAGGATTCTCCGGCAGTCTGGGACAATCCAGGTTCACTCGCAAGCCAAAGCGGGCAGCCGCTAGCCCCGTTGCCGTTGGCGTCGCCGATGCCCGCACCTATCGCTCCTGGAGATTTTCTCGACATCAGCGAGGTTCACACACCGGAGTTCCACTCCGCAGTCCGCGTCACTCCCGCCGGTACGGTGACACTACCCCTGGCCGGCGAAGTGAAGCTGAATGGACTGGATGAGCCGGCCGCCGCGCGGGCTATTGAAGCCGCTCTGGTAGCGCGCGGAATGCTCCTCCATCCGCAGGTGACAGTGCTGGTCACGTCTTATATCGGGCAGGATGTGAGCGTGCTGGGCGAGGTAGCCCGTCCCGGCGTTTATCCCTTCACACTGCATCATCGGCTGCTGGACCTGATCTCGGCGGCCTCGGGGCTGGCGCCCAATGCCGGACGGCTGGTCAACATCTTTCATCGCAACGATATGCAGACTCCGCATCCAGTGGTGCTGGACCCTGGCGGAACCGATACCGTCAGTGAACACAATCCGGAGCTGTCCCCCGGCGACACCGTTCAAGTCAGCCGGGCAGGTCTGGTGTACGTCATCGGCGATGTCGTTCGTCCCGGAGGATTCCCAGTCGATCCCGCGCAAGGGCTGACCGTTGTGCAGGCTCTCTCGCTGGCATGGGGTGGACTGCCGAATGCCGCCAGCTCCAAGGCGCTGTTGATCCGTGAACAGAAGAGCGGACGAACAATCACTACGCTCAACCTCAAGCGCATGATCCACGGTCAGGACCCTGATCAGGCGGTGCATGACCGCGACATTCTCTACCTGCCCCACTCGACAGGCAAAGATCTGGTGAACAAGGCTCTTGAGGCAGCCGTTCAGTCCGCCGTCGGACTGCCCATCTACAGCGTCCTGGTCTATTCGCAGTGGTTCAACCGGCCTGCCTCCGCAACTACCTCGAACACTGGAGGAACGAACAAGAATTCTGAACCATCCAAAAGGACTGAACCTATGGAGAGGTAATCTTCAATTGCCCAATTCGATGCGGGCAGGACTCTATTCCGCGCCCAATTCGCGCACGATGGCCACGGAGGCCGAAGCACCGATGCGGTTGGCGCCAGCTTCCAGCATCGCTTTGACTTGAGCCAAAGTGTGAATGCCGCCGGAGGCTTTTACGCCGCAGCGGCTGCCTGCCACCCCGCGCATCAGGGCCACGTCAGTCGGGGTTGCCCCGCCTTGGGCAAAGCCCGTCGAGGTCTTGATGAAATCCGCTCCGGCCTGTATGGCGATCTCCGAGGCGCGCAGCTTGTCCGCCACGGTGAGCAGCGAGGTCTCCAGAATCACCTTGAGCAGTGCACCGCGATCATGCGCAATTTTGGCAACGGTATGAATGGCGTGCGCGACAGCCTGATGGTTGCCGCTTTTGAGTTGTCCGACAGGCAGCACCATATCCAACTCCCGCGCTCCTAGACGAAGCAGAGCCGTCGCTTCCTGACGCAGTGTCGAAACCAGCATAGCGCCCAGCGGAAATCCGATTACCACGCCGACCGGAATGCCCGTTCCGCTAAGCGCGCTGACGGCGGTCGAGACCCATACGGGGTTCACCATTGCGCAGGCAAAGCGGTAGCGCATCACTTCTTCGCACAGGTTCTTAACCTGGAGCCGCGTGGCCTCCGGCTTCAACAAGGTGTGGTCGATCACGGAAGCCAGTGATTGCCAGTTTCTGAGAGTCTGCGCGGCAAATGCCGATGAATCGAAGAAACCGCTGGTAAATTCCTGCTCCAAATCCAGAGTTGGTATGCTGGCAGCCATTCAGTCGAACTCCTACCGGTCCTGCACCTTTTTCAATCGGCGGTTTGCCGGATCTCTCGCCGCAAGTGAGTATAGTTCCTCAAGTAGTGCGGCCCTAATGAAAAGTGAGATTTTGGTTAACTAGCTGCGTTTTCTGTCAGAAATGGACAAATCGCTTCCAAGGGAACGGGCGCGCCTCTTACTCTGGGTGCTCCGAGGTCATTAAACAGATGTCAGGCAGATTTCTGTAACGCTCCGCATAATCCATACCGTATCCGATGACGAAGAGGTTGGGAATCGAGAAACCCACATAGTCTGCTTCGATTTTCTCCAGCCGCCGCGATGGCTTGTCGAGCAGGGTGGCAATGCGCAGCGACTTGGGGTTCTGGCGCAGAAAAAAGTTGCGCAAATAGCTGAGTGTCAAGCCGGTATCTAGAATATCCTCGACGACCAGCACATTCTTGCCCTCGATGGGGTCGTCCAAATCCTTGATCAATTTGACAGCGCCTGACGAGCGATGGCCATTGCCGTAACTGGAAACGGCCACGAAGTCAAAGGTTGCATCCACGTTGAGCGCCCTTGCCAGATCGGAGAGAAACGGCGCTGCTCCCTTGAGTACGCCGATCAGCACAACTTTTTCACCGTTCAAGTCACGGGTAATCTGCTCACCAAGCTCGGCAACGCGCTGGGCAATCTGCTGACGGGTATAAAGAACTTCAAGACCTTGCTGAAGGATGACGGACATATTAGTAGTATCGCCTGAATCGGGGGGATAAAGGCAAGCGCGCAGGATGAAAATTCGATAAGGGTTTCAACGTCGTGGACTGCTGGCACTCAAGCGGCTGCTCGCGCGTCTATACTTGAGAAGCGATGATTCCTTTTCTCCACATTTGGTTTCTGAATATAAAGACCTTCGGGCTGATGGCATGGGTTGCCTCCATGGTTGCAGCCGTGGTCATGGACCGCAGCTTCCGCCGTGCTCGCGTCACCGTCAATGGGCAGGGCGCCGACGCCATCAGCATTGTGGCCATCACGCTGGTGGCTGGCATTGCCGGCGCCAAGTTGTGGCACGTATTGGATTCCCCAGGCGAATTTCATTATCTTGGCTGGGCGATTTTATGGGATTCGGCGGGCTTTGCCTGGTTTGGCGGACTGGTCTTCGGAATCTCCGCGCTGCTGATTCAAGGCTGGAGAGCCAAGATCGGTGCTTTGCGTACACTGGACCTGGCCGCTCCGGCTGCTGCCATCGGCTACGGCATTGGCCGCATCGGCTGCTTCCTCTCTGGCGATGGTTGCTACGGCATCGAGATCAAGCCGGTTCATTTCTTTTCATTTACGTTCAAGCCTTGGGGCATGGCTTTTCCCAATGGAATCGAGCCGGTCTTTGTTCCCGTCTATCCCACCCCGCTTTATGAATTGACTGCGGGACTGTTGATCGGCTCCTGGCTGTGGTGGCGCGCCGGCAAGCCGCAAGCAGTTGGTGCGATTGTCGGCCGGTATCTACTGCTCACAGGTGCGGCGCGCTTTCTGGTCGAATTTCTTCGCCGCAACCCCAGAGTCCTCTGGGGCCTGTCAAACGCCCAACTGGCCAGCGTAGGATCGGTCATCGCGGGCCTGCTGCTGCTTGCCTGGACCGCCAAACGAGCCAAGCTTGCGCCGGACGCGCTGCCTTTGGTGGAAAGCGCCTTGTAAAGACGGCACCCCGGCTTCTTGCGAGAATTCTTGCTTGTAATCTCTAAAACGGAATGCAAGAGGCTCCGATTGCCCGATCAGTTCTGATTGTCAAGAATGCAACAGGAAGTGCTTGAATACGGAATATGCCTGGTACAGGAGCACTGATACTGCTGGCCTTTGCCAGCCTGGTTGTTGCGGTTTTGCTGGTACTGCTACAGTTGACGCGGCTGGGTTACGTGGTGCGCGCTACGATCCCCGACCGGCCGCGATGGCGCATGTTTCTGGCCTCGGTGGCCTTTCTGGTGACCTTTGCCGGTGTTCGGCTTTTGGTGCGCTTGATTGTGCATGAGAGTGACGAGGGGCCGTTTCAATGGGTGGTGGTGCATGGGCGGCATATTCATCATCTGGTGTGGGGAATTCTGATTCTGTTACTGGTGGGCTATGGCTGGCTGCTGGATCTGGGTCGGGCGCATACGCCGCTGTCGATCTTCATGAGCCGGTTGATGTCGATCAGTTATGGCGTGGGCGCGGCGCTGACCCTGGACGAGTTTTCCATCTGGCTAGAGTTGGAGCCGGACACCTATTGGTCGCGCGACGGGCGGTTGTCGATCGACGCGGTGATCCTCTTTGGCAGTCTGTTGGCGGTAGGTGCGTGGGGCGCGCCGTTCTTCAGTAGCCTGGGCCGCATCTGGGGCAAGCGCGCAGCCTTTGGCAAGGAACTGGGCCGGGGCCTTAGCTATCCTATTCGCCGCGCGCGGTTGCTTCGTCCTCGTAAAGTGAAGCGATCTGGGCGGCATAGCGCTGAGTAAGAATGCGGCGCTTCAGCTTCATGGAGGGCGTCAGTTCACCGGTGTCTTGGGTCCACTCATCCGGAACAATGCGGAAGCGCTTGAGGCTTTCAAAGTTGGCCAAGCCTGCATTGACCTCGCGCACAATTTCGGCGTAGAGAGCCAGTACGCGGCTGTCGGCTACCAGTTCGGCGCGACTGCGGTAGGCGACTGAGTGCTGGCGTGCCCACTCTTCCAGCGCAGCGAAGTTGGGGGCAAGCAGCACGGAGATAAATTTGTGTTTGTCGCCAACTAATGCAGCCTGTGCGACCAGGGGATTGTTTTTGAGCTTGTTTTCAATCGGCTGTGGAGCGACCAGCTTGCCGCCGGAGGTCTTCAACAATTCCTTTTTGCGGTCCGTGATGAAAAGAAAGCCGTCCGCATCGAAGTGGGCGATGTCGCCGGTGCGGAAGAATCCATCTGCATCGAAGCACTCGGCGGTGGCCTCCGGCTTTTTCCAGTAACCGGAGAAGACGGAAGGACCGCGCACCAGCAGCTCTCCGTCTTTGGCCAGCTTGAGGTCGAGATTTGCCATGGGCCTGCCAGCAGCACCAATGCGCTGGTTGAGGGGGGTATTGAGGGCAACCAGCGGCGAGGTCTCGGTGAGTCCGTAGCCCTCCCAAAGAGCGATGCCGACCGAGGCAAACCAGTTGATGGTATCCACGCCCAGTGGCGCGCCGCCGGAGACAAAGATCCTGACGCGCCCGCCGAAGGCCTCGCGTACCTTGGAGTAGACCAGCTTGCTGGCCAACTTCCAGACGGGCGAAGAGGGCTGGCGCCCCTTGTAGACCGTTTCGCGATGGGCCGCTCCGACGTCAAGCGCCCAGGCAAGCAGGCGCTTCTTCACGGGTGATTGCGAGGTGCGGCGGATGACTTCTTCTCGGATCTTCTCAAAGACGCGGGGCACTCCCACAAAGACGGTGGGTCGAATCTCGTGCATAGCCTGGGGCAGCTTGTCGAATTTAGAGCAGTACGCCACCTGCACACCGTTTGTGAACATGACATAGTCGAGTGCGCGCGCAGTGACGTGCGAGAGCGGCAGGAAGGAGATCAGCGCGTCGTCGGGCGTGAAGCTGAAATCAAGGGCGGCGATCCGCTGATTCGCCGCGATGTTGCCGTGGGTCAGTACGACGCCTTTGGGTTCACCAGTGGTTCCGGAGGTGTAGATGAGAGTGGCCGCGTCCTTGGGTTCGACCGAGCGGACGAGCGCATCGAAGAGCGGATCGCGTTCTGCGCCGCGGGCATCGGCTTCGGCAAGCACTGCACTGAAGGCGACAGCTCCTTCTGGCACGGCTGGGTCCATCATCAAGATGTGCTCCAGCTTGGTCTTCTCACGCACTGCGTTCAGCTTGTCGAACTGCTGGCGGGTAGAGACGACGGCGATGCGGCAACCAGCATCGTCAAGTAGAGCGGCAATCTGTTCGCCGGTAAGCGTAGGGTAAATCGGCACATTGACGGCGCCGACGGCCAGAGCGGCAAAGTCGGTGATGGCCCACTCCCAGCGGTTTTCGGCGATCAGGGCAATGCGGTCCCCCTTCTGCGTGCCCCAGGCGAGAAAGGCCCGGCCGAGAGCGCGCACGCGCTGGTAGATCTGGTCAGAGGAGATTGGCTGCCAGAGGCCGAACTCGTCCTGCCAGAGGATGGAGCGGGGGGAGTCGGCGGCGGCTACGCGGCAAAAGAGATCGTTGATAGTGGAAAGGGGTGTTTTCTCTGTCATTTTATGTCGAACCGGCAGGCGGGGATTCCTTGACCGATTCCTTACGAGAGTGTATCAGCGCAGAGGCACATCAGTGAAACCTATTACCGGCAGGCCAGCTCTGTCAAATTACCGGATAGACCAGGATTGGCTTCTATGATTGCGTATCTTCAGCCGGTCAGCGGGAGTATTCCTCATCCTTTAATCCTTTTTATTTGAATGAGTTGACCATTCTGTCCACACTTCAACAGCCGTTTTCCGGATTTTGTCTGATGGGGAAAGAATTAAATCTTTCCTTCAAGACAGGTCCTTTTCAGGGGTTTCTTGGGCTGGGTTATCAAGCGGCGGGGAGGACTGCCTTGCACTGACACGAGCGACAAGCCACTGCTCGTACTCTTCCTTGACGGACAAGCCGGCGATCTTATGAGGCCGGTTGGGCTGCGAAAGATGGCGGAGCCATGCGTCATTATCTTCCAATGTGGCTTCGGAGAGTGCGGTATCGACGGATACCAGATTGATCGACGCAGTTGGCTTTGCAGGCTTTACCGGTTTCTTCTTTTCTTCACTCTTGCTTTTCTTTGTACTCCCTTTGAATACCCAGTCTCGTTCAAAGGGCGCCATAGCGGGGATGCAGTAACGAATCAAGCCGAAGAATGGAATATAGTGTCGTCCGACTGTTATGCCAATCACAATAGTCAGACAGGCTAAATGGGTTGCAATCGTTGATAAGATGGGCAACGAGAAGCCCGTTTCGTGTTCTGCTGTAATCACAAGCCAGACGAGAAAGAGGTGATACGAGATAAGAATGTATGCATAGGCTGCCCACGCGCCCTCAAATAGATATCTAGCAACCACAAATCCGATCAAGCTGCTGATGATGAATGCAGGTCCGTTCTTGCTTACTAATAGGCCCATGATCTCTCCGATTATCGACGATTATTCGACTTCAAATTTTGCGGGTGGAATCGAATTGATGATTCCATCCATACCCCGATCTGTCAAGGCTTGAGAAGACAGTTGCAGACAAGTTCAGGCGGAGAAGAAGCAGGCAAAAAACAGGCAATCCAAGGCTGGCTGCAAGCGTTATCCTCAAAGGATGGTGCGATTCACGGTGCTGGCGTCGGGTTCGAAGGGGAATGCGACGGTCCTTTGCGGCGGGCGGACGCGCATTCTGGTCGATTGCGGGCTGAGCTGCCGAGAGCTTTTCCGGCGGATGCGGCTGGCCAACGAGGAACCGGAGAGGCTGGACGCAATTCTCATCACCCATGAGCACTCCGACCATGTGGGCGGGGTGGCTGTGATGGCGCGCAAGTTGGGCATTCCGGTGTACTTTACCGAAGGGACGCATCGCGCCTGGATGCGTTGGCTCGCACCGCGCAAGCAGATGAGCTACGCTCAGTGGATGGAGCAGGCGCGCCGTCAGGCCGCCGAGCGCCAAGCGGAGGTGCTGGCGGCGGTGGACGAGGGGGAAGCGGACGAGAGCGATCCGGTGAACGAAACGCAGGTGCTTGGACTCGCTGCGCTCGCTCAGGATGATAGCAAGAATGTGGAGAGGATGCTCACGCAGGTTAATAGCGAGGAAGAGGCCGAGCCGGTAAAGGCAAAGGATCCCACCTGGCTGCCGGCAGTGGAATACTTCAAGGCTGGAGAGCCGTTCGAGATTGGCGATTTAGCGGTAAGTCCTTTTACCACGCCGCATGATGCCGCAGATCCGGTGGGTTTTGTCTTTCAGTGCGAAGGTGTGCGTATGGGCTACGCCACCGACCTCGGCTACATTTCTCCCAATGTGAAGGCGCAACTCAGGGATTTGGACCTGCTGCTGCTCGAATCCAATCACGATCTGGAGATGCTCAAGGATGGGCCGTACCCGTGGTCGGTGAAACAGCGGGTGCTTTCGCGCGTAGGACACTTATCGAACGAGGCGGCGGCGGGATTCCTGGAGAACGATTACGACGGTCAGGCGGCCTACGTGATTCTAGCGCATCTCTCTGAAAGCAATAATCTTCCAGAGCTAGCGAGGGTTTCGGCTGAACGCGCGTTGCGTGGCAGGCTAAGCCTGATGGCCAACCGCCTGTTGCTGGCCGCACAGCACGAACCACTTTTTCCTATTGCTTTTTAAGTTCAGTCGATTACAATGTTTAGAGACTGGCATCACTCTGTACCAGGTTAAGTTGGCCAGGAAAGTGCTTGGGCGGATTCGCTCAGGCGGCTGAACATTTCCTTTGCAAGGTGAGTCGTTACCGTATGGCAAAAACGCGATGCATCGATAGAGTCGCTGGCGCCATCTTGGCAAGCTGGCGTTATGACATTTCGGGGATAACACCCGAGATGCGCAAGGACTACGAGCAGCATTTCGCCGAATGCACTCATTGCAGTGCAAGGCAGAAGTTCCATCGCAGTTTGGATGTGGCGCTGACCGTTCTTACTTCGACTGCGATCTTTTTCTTCCTCTTTGCATTGGCGGTTCTCAAGCACATCAAGCCGCTGGAGCACGTGGCCTTTAATGTCTTTGGGCTGGATATTTATGACGCCTATCATATGCTCCTGTCTGCTGGGATTGCGGGGCTGTGCTTCTCGGTCATCGCGCTGGCGCTGGTGCTTACCACCACGCCCGCTCCTACCTATCTAAGTGGGATTGCCGTCGAGCGTGCGCGGCTGATTGAAGAGCGTTTGCCGGCAGCTATCAAGTCGCTTCGTCCGCGCTAAACCAGATATTGGCAAACAACACACAAGAGCCTCCCTTTGCGGGAGGTTCTTGTGTATGCAGAGCAGGATGGAGATTTCTGGCTTGATTGCAATGACGGATGAAAGACGGCGACTGCTGCCGGGACTCAAGGTTTCAGAAGGGTTCATGCGGCATCCCTTTGACTTGGAGTTTGGCGTGCGAACCAGCGGGCTGGTTGCCGGGCGTGATTTGAAGAGCGGTCACCGGCATGATCGCCATGCGACGGCCTACTACGGCGTTGCGCCCTCGGTCTTCAGGGCGCTGATCAAGCGATGGCAGAGGAGCCTACCGGGGTTGGCGATCGAGGAAGTCAGCTTCATTGATGTGGGCGCGGGGATGGGAAGGGCCTTGCTGCTGGCGGCGGAGATGCCCTTTCGCCGGGCGGTGGGCGTGGAACTGAATCCTACACTGAGTGGGATTGCGCGGAAAAACCTCACGGTTTGGCGGAGCTTGGGACGGGTTCAGGCACCAGTTCGTCTTGTTTGCGGTGACGCGGTCGAGTATCCACTACCGGCAGGGCGTTGCCTTGCCTTTCTTTTCAACCCCTTTGGAGCGACGGTAATGCGGCGGCTGCTGAAGAGTTGGAGCAAAGTGCTGGCCACGCGGCGAGAGATCTTGGATTCCCACCCTAGCGACAAAGATAAACACGTCGCGAGGGTGGTGCACCCGGCTTTACAAGAGCTGGACCTGATTTATGTGAATCATGAACAGGAGCATATTCTGGAGCGGCAGGCCGGATTTACAAGACTATATTTGGGCAAAGTTCCACGTTCCAAAGCAGATGCGATTGCCGACCATCGCATTTTGGCCAACCAGCCGGACGGCGAGTATACGTCGGCCAATTACGAAGACTGTTCGATGTGGCGCTGGGTGGGGTAAGACAGGGTTCAGGGGTCAGCGAACGGAGTGAAGCTATGGCTGAGAAGCATCTGATTCTTGGGATCGGCGAGGTGTTGTGGGATCTGCTGCCGGAGGGTCCTAGACTGGGGGGCGCCCCCGCCAACTTCGTGGTCATGGCTGCGCAACTAGGCGACCGCGCTGTTCTGTTGAGCCGCGTTGGACGGGATGAATTGGGCAAGAAAGCTGTTGAGAAGTTGAAGTCGCTTCCCGCGGACGCCAAGTTTTTTCAGTTGGACGAGGCGCGCGAGACGGGGCGGGTGACGGTAGCTTTTGAAGCCGGCGAGCCGCGCTACACGATTCATCAGCCAGCAGCTTGGGATTTTCTAGAGCTTACCGATTCTTGGTTGAAACTAGCCGCGAGTGCCGATGCGCTCTGCTTTGGTTCGCTGGCGCAGCGCTCTCCGGTTTCACGAAAGACGATCCAGAGCCTTGTTGCGCAGAGTTCATCGCGCTGCCTACGGGTCTTCGATGTGAACCTGCGAGCGCCGTTCTACTGCTCTGAAGTGATTCAGCAGTCGCTGGAGCTGGCTACAGTGCTGAAGATGAACGATGCTGAGCTTCCTCAGATTCTGGCGTTGCTGGGACTGCCGCTTGAGGACGTGCCGAAACAGTTGAGGATGGGAGCGGAGCGATTGCTCCGGGAGTTTCCTGCGTTGGAACTGGTTGCCGTGACACGGGGCGGTCAAGGCAGCCTGCTGGTTACGCGCCACGAGATTCACGAGCATCCCGGCATCCGAATTAAGGTAGCCGACACCATCGGTGCGGGAGACGCGTTTACCGCGGCGATGACTCATTCACTACTGCGCGGCGCTTCTCTGGCTGCTGTGAGCGAGGCTGGCAACCGCTGGGGAGCATGGGTTGCCTCGCACTCTGGAGCTATGCCAAAGCTGCCGGATACTACATGCGCGGAGATTGAAGATTGATTCACACGGGTGCGTACTTGTCACAGAAAGCGTTTTCCGATACTCTCTAGAGCGTATGAAAATCCGAATTCTCGCGCTCCTATTGCTTGCCTTTTCCTTGCTCTCACTCAGCCTGAATGCCCAGGCACCCTCTCTTGCAGTACAAGTGGATCATCCAACCGCGCAGGTCAGCCCGTCATTTTATGGGCTGATGACCGAGGAGATCAACTTCTCTTATGACGGCGGACTCTACCCGGAGATGGTGCGCGACCGCGCGATCGGCTCAGGTTGGGGATCGATGATCCATTGGACGATGGTCGCTCGAGGAAACTCTTCGGTTATAGTCACGGAAGATGAGACGACTGGACCCAGCGTGGCTCTGCCGCGCAGCATCAAAGTCAACGTGACGGCGGCCACGGCGGCAGCTCCCGCCGGAGTCCAGAACGAAGGCTACTGGGGGATGGCGGTGCGTCCGAACTCCACCTACGTCGGTTCGTTCTATGCCAAGACGGATAGCGCTGGAATACCTGTGACGGTGAGCCTGGTGAACGATGAGACGGGCGTGACAGCGGCTACGGCGACGGTGGCCGGGGTGACTGGCGAGTGGAAGCAGTACCACTTTACGCTGAAGACCGGCGAGCTTGCGCCGAGCGCGAACAATCATTTGATCCTGACGATTCCCCGTCCTGCGACTCTTTGGCTTGAACTGGTTTCACTCTTTCCGCCCACCTATCATGACCGGCCTTTTGGCAATCGCATCGACCTGATGGAAAAGCTGGCGGCCATGCATCCCAAGTTCCTGCGCTTGCCGGGCGGCAACTACCTGGAGGGCGACCATACACGGGAGCGCTTCCAATGGAAGACGACGATCGGGCCGTGGGTGGACCGGCCGACGCATCCCAGTCCATGGCGTTACCGCTCGTCGGACGGGATGGGATTACTGGAGTTCCTGGAGTGGTGCGAGGATTTGAAGATCGAACCGGTGCTGGCTGTCTATGCCGGCTACTCGATGGACCAGGAGCATATTGAGCCGGGTCCAGCGCTTCAGGCATATATCGACGATGCGCTGGATGAGATTGAGTACGTGACTGGCGGACCGGAGACCAAGTGGGGCGCCGAACGCATCAAGAACGGCCATGCCGCGCCCTTCGCGCTGCGTTATGTGGAGATCGGCAACGAGGATGAGTTCGACCACTCGGGTTCATATGATGGACGCTTTGCGCAGTACTTCCACGCATTCAAGCAGCGCTATCCGCAGTTGCAGTTGATTGCCACCGCTCCGGTCAAGACGGTGATCCCGGACCTGCTGGATGAGCACTTTTATATGTCGGCGCAAGAGTCGTTCGCCGCGGCCAGTCATTATGACAAGGCCAACCGCAAGGGGCCAAAGATCTTTGTGGGGGAGTGGGCTACACGCGAGGGCGAGCCGACTCCGAACCTGGAGGGGGCGCTGGGCGACGCGGCATGGATGACCGGAATGGAACGCAACAGCGATTTGATTGTGATGGCCAGTTACGCGCCGCTGCTTGTGAACGTGAATCCCGGCGGGATGCAATGGGAGACCGATTTGATCGGATACGACGCGCTGACAAGCTACGGCTCGCCGAGCTACTGGGCGCAGGTAATGTTCGGAAAATATTTGGGCACGGAGTTAGTTCCGGCAACACTGGCGAATACTGGAGTGCGAGTCTACGCCTCGGCCACGCGCGACGAGAAACAGCGCAAGCTCTATATCAAGGTAGTCAACGCCAATTCGGAGGAACTGCCGTTGTCGATCGATCTGGCGGGAGTGGGCCATGTGGCGCGCGAAGGGAAGCTGGTTTCGCTGAGCGGCAAATCGCCCAACGCGACCAACAGCATTACACATCCTGACGCGGTGGTTCCGGTGGAGACCAAGATTGACGTGGCCGGACCGAAGTTCGACGAGAAGTTCGCCCCGTACTCGATCAATGTATTGGAGTTAAGCTACTGAGAATGAGATGAGGAGTGCTGCATTCAAGCTTGTCAGAACTCCACATGGGCGCGGACAGCTCCCACCCAGATAGGACCACGGTCACGGTTGTAGCCTGGGTTGTTGATGTGCTGTACATCGACGGAGTAGAAAAGTCCGCGCCAAGCATGCCAGTTGTAATAGCATTCCACGATATTTTCGCGGCCATAGTTGAGTTTTCCGTCGCCTAAGAGGAATCCTAATCCACCCAGTTTCAAGTAGTTCTGGTGATCGCTCTTGATGGCGTTGGAAACTGTGGCAAAGCCTACCTTGTCTGCCGGGCGATGCCAGCGGTTGCCCGCGTAGTCGGCGCCGGCTTCTACGGTCTGGTCTACCTCAGTGTAGGCGAAGGACTCATGCTGACCTTCATTCCACCCGAAGCGGCCAAAGACGCGCAGAGCTTCCGTCAGTTCCTGTTCGGTGTTATAACCGAAGCCGTATTTAAGTGCCTTGATATGTTCGTGGAGGGTAATCGTGGGTACGGTGACACCGTAATTCGCAGTGTCCGTGCCGTTGAGAAAATCCTGAATCGCCTCGCGATAGGTGCCCATATGGGCTCGGTTGGCGTAGAAGAGCAAGCGGGTGACGCCGCTTCGCTGGGCAATGTAGCTATGACGCAGCTCGAATTCGCCATTGTGGCCATGAGCATTGCGCCAGTTCCACTCCAGATCCATGCCGTTGGCAACTTTGGGCATGGCGAAGAGGCCATAGCGGAGGCTCCATTTCCGGTCATCGTACTCGGCTATGCCACCCACTGTATAGCCGCGCGTATTGGCGGCGTAATCCCATGCGCCGTTATTGTCCACCGTCCAGTTCATGAATTGCAAGTGGCTGTCGGAGCCTGGGCTATTGGCGTCAAAGAAGTCAGGCAGGGTCAGCTTTCCCAGTCGCAGTTCAAAGCGGCGTACGGGCATGCTTGATGCTAGGCCAAAGGTCGAGGCCGAGATTGGCCCCTGGCTGGTGGTTTCGCCGGTAAGGCCAAAAACTTGATGAATCTGGTAGCGGGCTAAATATGGCGCGGTGCTGAGTGTGGGATTGCGCACCACATCCAAATTGGTAAAACCTGCCAATCCAAGAGCCTGGCTGACTCCGCGTCCTCCGGCACTCTCCAAATCGACAATCAAATCCGTGTTGTACCGGATGGACGAGGTCGGCCGGACAACAGAGTAGAGCGTACCGAGCAACGAGGTCTTGTACTCCGAGGCCCCGCGGAAGCTGTTGGTTCCAACGTAAGGCGAGTGAAAGGGAAGATTTCCTTGAAAGATAATATTCGCTTGCCCGGAGAGCCACCAACGGTCGTTTCCGTGATGGGGAGCCATGGTGACGGGAGTTGTCTGCGCAGTCTCAGAAGCCACAACGGGCTGCGGCGCCTTAGGCTGCGGCGCGGAGGGAAGGGAAGACTGGGCGCACGCCAAGCCAACAGAGAGCGCGATCGCGAAGATGGGCACGCAACAGGGAATTGCGTGTCGTGAGAAGTGGCGCGCCGTGCTTCTGAGCCTGTAGAGGAGCATGCTTATCCTTTCTTGTCTTGAATCGGGCGAGTCTTGAATCGGGCGAGCGGTGGGCAAGGAGCGTTAGAATGAAGACGCAAAGAGCCACCACGTTATTGATACCATACCGGGGGTGGGTATAGTCAAGAGGAAGGTTTCCATCATGACCGGGCATGAACGGGAAAAGTCTAAATTGTTGTTGCGATTGAGGAAGTTGCGCGGGCAATTGGATGCCGTAGAGCGCTCGCTCGAGGCCGATGAAGATTGCGGAGGGCAATTGATGTTGTTGGCGGCGGTGCGCGGCGGCATCAACGGGTTGATGGGAGAGGTGCTGGAGGATCACATCCGGTTTCATCTCACCGATGGAGCAAAAGAGCAGATTGCTCCGGAGCTTGCCGAAGATCTGATCGATCTTGTACATGCCTATCTGAAGTGATATCGCACTTTGCATCCGTTGCAACTCCCTTCTTCCGCGTATCGTAGTTGATGACCTTTTACGATTTGTTAATGCAGCGTTGATTCCAGGACGCACTTCAGTCCATGCTGAAAGCTGAGGGGGCTAAATATCGATGGGTTCAGAACGCATTCATTGAGATTTTGCGGGTAGGGAAAGGCAAGGGTTACGGATGCTGTTCGACGGCGATGTTAACACTGCCGTTATTGCCGGTGACAGCCTGGGCAAGAAGATTCGTTGCGACGCCGGGAATTGATGCCGGGGTGAAGGTGACGGTTCCATCCAAAGCGGAGATCGCGATGGCCACTTGCGAGGCGATCAGTTCTGCCGTTGCGCAGCGGCCATGCGGCGGGCAGGGCGGCGCCCAGGCATAGAGCGCCTGATAGAGCGTGACCACGCCGCCAGCCATAGGATTACCGTCCATGTCCAGAACGCGTAGTGTAACCTGGCCGGCTGTTCCCTCGACGGATACGCTCTGCGATGTGCCGGAGACGGCTTCCAGGGTGGCGTACTCCGGTCGCGCGCCGAAGGCCGTGAAGGTGATGCAAGGTGAGCTTCCGTTCAGGCAGGCTTGCGCGGTCACGGTTTGACCTTCGGTCAGCGGGCCTACAGTCAGCGTCTTGGCGGCGATACCGTTTGTGTTGGTCGTTACGGAACCACTCTGAAGAGCTATTCTGCTGCTGCTCGATTGCCAAATCACCGTCCGGCTGCTCGCGGGTATTCCGCTGCTCAGGACAAGGCTCTGTGTTGTCCAGTTGACCGTGGATCCGGCGGCCAGAGAGAGCATGGGCGAGAGGGAAGTCATCGTTGGCGGAGTACCACCGCAAAACTCGGACTTGAGGCTGGAGCCGTTGGTGAGCGATGCAATCACAATCGACCAGCCGCTGTTGGTGGCCGTCACATTCAGGGTGGCGCGACCGTCGCCGGTGGAAGTAACAGTGCAGGTGTTTTGGCCGCAGCCGAGCGTTGCTGTTCCGCTGACAAGTGTGTAGAGGACAGAGACGCCGCCCGCGGGAGTCAGGTCAGAACCCAATGCAATCACGGAAAAGGGTTGCGGCACGCCGATGGGTACGGAACTCATCGGAGCAGAGACCATGGTGAGTGCGTCGCCGGAGCCGGAATTGTAACTGATACCGCTGGTGATGATGGCTGCCGCGCCGTAGGCAGGCAGATCGTCTACTTCTACGTTGACCGAGCCGGTAACGCCACCGGCCGCGGCTGGTGCAATGGCCGTGATTTCGTTCGAGGAGATGCTGGTAATCAGAGCCTGCTGTCCGCCCACTTGCACTGTGTCCGAGGCGCGGAAGCCCATGCCGTGAATCACAATGGCTCCGCCGGAGGCAGGCAGGCGAAGCGGCTGCACGGTGTCGGCGTAAAGCACCCAGCCCTGGTAAGCGTAATCCGGGCGGCCATCGCCACGTTGATCAGCTATACCCAGACGGACAATGTCGTCGCCCGATGCGGAGACCTGCAGCCAGCTCTCGCCGGGGGCCAGACCGTTCAGTCCAGCGCTGAAGCCGACGGGCGCGGAAGTTTCGGCGTCAAAGGCATCCCAGACACCCATCGCGGGCATAGCCTTCAAGTTTGTGGGCGTACCGCTTTCGTCCTGCGCCAGTGTGACTACGGTAAAGGTGCGCCCGCCGCGGACCGGAAAGCTGAACCAGTCGGTCTGACCGATTTGGCTCAACCGTCCGCTCCACATTCCGCTGGCCGCAAGCATGCGCGGGTTGGCCACGCTACCGATGCCGTCGTCGGAATCATTCGCCGCTGAGTTGGTGGATTTGACGGTGAGAGTTTGCGTGCTACCTGCCGACATGGACGGCACTGAGAGGGCGACCAGCGTCCCAGACGGCTCCGGCGAGCCATCCAGATAAGGGCCGACGGAACTGGTTTGGAAATACTCTGGATTGACGGCCTCGAAGGTGACCTCATAATTGGCCGTCGTCACGCCGGGCGGCAGTGGAACACCGCTCAGATCGAAGTAGCCCTGCATGGCCGACTCATTTGATCCCCACATCGTGAGGGGATTGCCGTGCGCGTCGGTTGTGCCGGTTATTGGATTGCCATGGTTGCCGCAGAAGTAGGAGCCGGAGACAAACGTGGCCGCGTATTGGTAGAGCGGATTTCCATTGGTGTCCAGCGGTCGCGCCACCACGTTGACGCCCTGCATCCCCACGCCGTCGCTGAAGGTGATCGTTCCTTGAATGGAGACGGTATTGGATGCGGTAATCTGCTTGCCGGGAAAGCTGCTTAGATTAGCGGCGGTGATGGGATAGATGCGGTTGAGGGCGGCGATGTCGTCCCAACGCAGAACCGTGGGGTTGGGAATGCAATCTCCGCCGGTGTAGCCGCAGAGTCCGCTTATGGGCTGCATCACTGGCCAGCCTAGTTTACCGTTCAGTTCGCCATTGGTCTGCGCGCCTGGATTCACCTGCGCGTAATCCAGGCCTAGAATCCGTCCGAAGGCCCGCTCCAGCTCAAAACTCATCATATCGAGCAAGGCGGTGCTGGTGGCGCAGAGGCCGTTCAACACAATGATTCCATGCGCGATGGTGGCGTTCGGGTTGATGTTGTCGATCCAGACGTAGACGCCATTATTCTCGCAACTGTTTTGCGCTGCGACGCCCGCGCCAAAGAGCGTGTTAATCACCGAGCCATCGGCGTCGAAGATCACCCCTACCGGGTAGAGGGTGGCTGCTGGGGCCACGTCAGCCGGCTGCGTAATGACGCCCAACTGGCTGGTCTGCTCGTTGGTGACCGTAAAGCCTGTGCCGCTGGCCACGAGGTTGGCACCGCTCACATCCTCATTCAATGCGCCCATGTCTGTGAGCGTTACCCCAGCGGTGGGAACCGCGCTCCACAGCGCGGCTGCAGCGTCCACCATGGCCTTGGCCTGCTGGTTATTGACCGTGCCGTTCAACGGACCCTGATCGACGTAGTAGTGTAACTGCCCATTGGCCCAGTGAACCGGCTGGCCGACGACCGCCGCGTTGAAATAGCTGACTCCGGCCACGTACTTGGGTCCCCCGGCAAGCGCCATGGGCACCTGTAAGAGCAGAAAGGCGAAGAGCCAAACTGCGGTGCGGCGTTTGCGGACGAGATGAAAGTCGGACACGGAGAGCGCTCCAAGCAAGGACTGCTGGCTTGCCTTGGAGTTATTTAAGGAGGACGATGAGCAGGCTCCAAGGCAGCCACGGTTCATTTATCGGCGCAAGGGAGTTTGGACAAGAATTCTTTAAGTAACAAGAGAACTTAATGAGGATGTGTGGTGCTATGGATCAAAGTCGGTCACCAAGAGTGGTAGTTTTCCAAGGACAGAAAAGACCGGCCCGATTCTATTCTGACTCAGTCCCCAAAAACTCTTGGAAGACATTATTGGAGAGGAGCTGCCCGCGGGGCGTAAGGCGGACTGTTTGGCCGTCAGAAACCACCATGCCAGCTTCGGCTAGTTTCTCGACAGCAAGGAGAGCCGGATCAACCATGGCTGGACCGAACTCGCGTTGCACCGCGGCCACATCCACGCCAGCATTCAAGCGCAGGCCGAGGAACCAGGCCTCTTCGTGCTGCTCGGCGGGGGTAAGCCATTTGCTCTCAGTCAGTGCATGAACCTCCAGATACTTCTTCAGCTCGTGGCTGGTGGTTGAGCGAAGAGCTGGAGCCAATCCGCCGTGGGAGTTCCTGCGCAGCATAGAGGAAGCATCGAGGCCGACTCCAAGATATGGCCGCCGCTGCCAGTAGCGCAGATTATGGCGCGATTCCATCCCCGGTTGGCTGAAGTTGGAGATTTCGTATT
>CAWDQB010000055.1:0-22911 GCA_963804315.1 uncultured Acidobacteriaceae bacterium | reverse complement strand
CAGTCGTCCGTCATCCGCATTGCTCTGTCGCTTGCCGATGCGGGCAGGGCGAAAAGTAGCAGCTTGTTACATTGCACTCACACGGCTGCGAATTCGTCGACCCAGTATCCTTCACGGTTGTAGTGCCCATACAAGCCTGTTTCGTAATCCCGCGTGAGCAGAGACTTGTCGGTGTATTCTGGCGCATTCTTGACGGTCTCGCGAGTTAGGCCGATTGAGACTTCCCGTTCTTCCCAACTCACTTTCTCGATCCATTTTGGTGAAATCAGAACCTTTTTCCCAGGCCACCAGTTCTTTGTTGCCACAACCAGGTAGCGAATTGCCCATGTCTCGTCATCAATAATGAAGTCATCGACATGGCCAATCTCGCCGTCAATCGTGAGGAGATGGTATCCCGTTACCTCGTGGGTACTGCGAAGGTGACGGTCCCATTCGATTGTTTCCGAGACAGGCCGGACCTGACTGGTGCGATCGAGTTTAAGATGCGCATAGCTTCCCCACATATATGGCCCACCCCAATAGTTCGGAAGGTCATAGTATCCGTTGTAGGAGGTTTCATATTGACGGGACACCGGCTCGTCGGTATCAATGGACGGACTCTCCTCGATCTGCTTTTTGTTCAACAGAACGAACACCTTCTCTTCAGCAGTATTGACACCATCGAGTGAATACGGCGAGATCAATACCTTCCTGCCGCTAAGCCAGGCTGCTGTATTTGCGACAAGGTAACGAATTGCCCAATACTGGTCGTCGAAAAAGAACTCGCTGGCCGAACCGATGTCTCCATCGAGGCTCTTGAGCGAGTAGCCTTGCAGTGCATTTGCTTTGATGAGCATCACATCTCCTTTGGGGTTACTTCTCTCACTGAGTCGTTAGCGGAAGTCTGTACATACCACGCCGCGACTGGATACTTCCATAAGGATGTTTGGAATCCACCACAGCCGCAGCGCAGACCTACTGCATCTTAGACGAGTACTGCCTGGCCATAAACGGCGTAATGGCTTTGCTCCGTGCCTGCAATGATGTCCTTGGCCTTCTCAACCTCTTCAGGTGTTCCATGGACGACCAGCACATACTTGTCTGTCTTCAGGGCGACATCGTACTTCAGAATGCTGTCCTTGGGGATGCCGAGGCTGACCAGGCCCGCCCCAATTGCGCTTATGCCTCCAACGACAACTGCGCCTTCGAGGCCAGCCACAATCCAGGCTACGATTGGACCGGCGGCAAGAATCGGTCCGAGTCCCGGTATGAAGAAGAGACCCGATCCGAAAAGCAGACCCCAGAACCCACCCCAAAACCCTCCGACCTTGCCCCAATACATCATGCGGTCGCCGGCAGTGTAATAGCCGACGACGTGTTCGTCCGTGTGGGTACCTCGCCCGACAATCGACAGGCTCTTCATATCGACACCTGCCTGCTCGAGTTCCTTGACAGCCTTTTCCGCCTGCTCGTGGGTGTCATAAATTGCCGCGACTGAATGTTTGGAATTCATATGGTTCTCCTTTTCCATGGTTGACTTGACCTGGTTTGCACGGCTGCTCCCGCGAGCGAAATGGTTCCACACGGTAATGCGACCGCGAACGCCTTTGTTGGCTCCGATCTAACAAACTCCAGTTTGCCCGCATAACGATCCATAGCCAAGCCACGAATCGTTGGCCCAGTAAGTGTTTCATTGTGAAGGGTGCGATTCTGAGCAATTGCGAACAAGGATCAGGGCGCGGCTGATTCTGGACTCAAGCAAGAGAGGCAGTGAGCATCTTTCCTTTGGATGCAATGCAGGCTAGAAGATCTTTCCAGGACTTTGCGAACGATTCAACCCCTTCACGAAGAAGTTGATCGGCAACAGCTTCCCTATTGATGCCGGCCTTGGCAAATTCAGCTAACACCTCATTGGTATCCGCTGGCAAGGCCTCGCCGAATTCTTCATGAATGGAGAGGGCTTTCAGTGTGCCTTCAGGCATTGTGTTCACCGTGAATGGCTTAGCGAGCGCCTGAACGTATAACACCGCGGAGGCTTTTGGATCTTTGGCTCCGGTGCTGGCCCAAAGAAGACGTTGTGAGCGGGCTCCAGCGTTCAAGATGCGCTGCCATCGCGGCGAGTCAAGCAGCGTGCGGTACGTCGCATAGGCGTCCCTGGCGATGGCGATGCCAAGCTGATTGCGCAGTTCCTCAGGGACTTTGTCGGCAACCGCAACATCCCATCGACTGACGAATAGAGAAGCCACTGACCCAACATCGGGATTCAAACCGGCAACGATACGGCGTTCGACGCCCCGCAGGTATGCCTCAGCGGCAGCTAAATACTGCGCGCCGCTGAAAAGCAGGGTCACATTGACGGGCACGCCGGCGAAGATTGCTTCTTCAATTGCCGGAAGTCCTTCGCTGGTGCCTGGAATCTTGATGAAAAGATTGGGCAGATCTGCGCGAGCGTGAATCTGCTTGGCTGCAATCAGCGTTCCAGCCGTATCGTGGGCCAACAGAGGCGAGACCTCCAGTGATACCCAACCGTCGACGCCATCCGTCCGGTTGTGGATCGACTGGAAGAGTTTTGCGGCCCGGCTGAGATCTTCGATCGCCAATTCAAAGAAGAGTTCCTTACCAGTTTTGCCCTCCTCCATTTTCTGGCCGATGGCGCCATCATAGTCATGACTGTTCTTGATTGCGTGATCGAAGATTGTCGGATTCGAAGTAAGCCCAGTGACAGAGAATTCATTGATGTAGCGTTGAAGCGTCCCACTGGCCAGCAGACCACGGGTGATGTTGTCGAGCCAGATACTTTGGCCGATTTCATGCAATTTTTGTGTGGCTTTCATTTCATTCCTCCGGCGCTGCTTTTCATTCAATGGTTGCTTGTGTCCATCCGATATCAACTGGAGGCGATGATCCATCTTTGCGCCTCTGCGACCTCTGAAGGCGGAAACACCTTCGATGGACAAGGTATTAGAAAGCTGAAAATGCGCATCGTTTGCACAATCCAGTCAACGTCGGTGACTACAGCGGCTCGCTCCCAGCGCGTGGGATGTTCGAGGCCAATCTTCATGTCTTCCCAGATGGCCCCTGGGTCGTAGCCGGTGAAGTTTGCAGAAATCTTGTAGAAGAGTCGGATCTTGTCGTGCCGCTTGAGCGTCTTGAGAATTGCCGGAACAAAGATTCCTTCGTAATCCTCTTTCGTGACCTGCCCTTCGCAGGAAATCGCAACAACATTGTCGGGAAAGTCTTTCAGAATCTCGATCATGAAACATCCTCCATTGCGCACTTCGTAAGTGCTAATTCACGGTCAATACCGGATGCATCCAGGTTTCGCCATCCTGACCAAGTGAAGCCCGATACCCGCAAACCGCAACTGTCGACCGCTCCTGATTCGCATCAGAATAAGGCCAGATCCAAGATTACTGTCGATGCGCAACCTCAGGCATTTCGAGCGCCTTCACTTTATCGACTCTGCGCTGGTGCCGCTCCGCTCCACTGAAGCGAGCCTTCAAGAACGTTTGAATCAATTCCCATGCCAGTGCCGGCCCGATCACCTGACCGCCGAGCGAAAATACATTCATATCGTCGTCTTCCACGCCCTGATGAGCGGAGAACACATCGTGGATGAGCCCGGCGCGCACACCTGCAATCTTGTTGGCGCAGATGGATGCATGTGAATGGCGGAAGATCCCTGATCACACTCGCTCTTCCAGATTTCACGGATTATGCTTTGGAAATTCCTGGTCCAGGACAGGTACTTGCAGAAGCTCCGCGCAAGCTGGGAGATTTCTTCCGCGACATCTTCAAGATGAACCTGACAAACTTTCGTATGTTCTGTCCCGATGAATCAAATTCCAATCGTCTCAACTCGATCTTTGAAGCTACGAAGCGCTGCTCAATGGCCGAGATTGTATCAATCGATGATGAACTGGGTCCAGATGGGCGCGTCATGGAAGTACTGAGCGAGCATCTTTGTCAGGGATGGCTTGAAGGCTACTTGCTCACGGGCCGCCATGGCATGTGGTCCTCCTATGAAGCCTTCGCGCAGGTGGTCGATTCGATGACCACCCAACATGCCAAGTGGCTCGAACAATGCCGCGAGTATCCCTGGCGCAGGCCGCTCGCGTCGCTCAATGTTCTGCTTACAAGTCATGCATGGCGCAACGATCACAATGGCTTCAGCCATCAGGCAACAGGATACGTAGACAACGCACTGGCGCGCAGGAGTGAAGTGATTCGCGTGTATTATCCACCAGATTCCAACTGCCTTCTGAGTGTCTTCGACCATTGCCTTCGCAGCCGCGATTACGTGAATGTTGTCACTTGCGGAAAGCAGCCGCAACTTCAATGGTTGAACATGGACGAGGCTCTCGAACACTGCTCACGCGGTGCGTCCACATGGAAGTTCGCAACCAATGATGAAGGCTTTGAGCCGGATGTTGTGTTGGCCTGCGCTGGCGATGTGCCAACCATCGAGATCTGTGCGGCTTCGTGGCTGCTGCAGAAATATGTGCCGGGCGTCAAGGTGCGCGTGGTCAACGTCGTGGACTTGATGACTCTGATGTTTCCCGATAAGCATTCTCACGGCATGGACGAAATGTCGTTCAACGCACTCTTTACCGAGACTGCGCCAGTGATCTTCGCCTTCCACAACAATCGATGGCTGATACACACATTGGTTCACGGGCGCGCCAATGAAGCCCGTTTCCACGTTCATGGCTATATGGATCAAGGAACAACCACGACGCCCTTCGATATGGTGGTTCTGAATGAGATGAGCCGCTTCCAACTGGCTCTGGATGCATTGAAGCATATCCCCCGTCTTCGTCTGCAAGCAGAGAATGCGATCAACTTCTTCAATCAGCAATTGCAGCGCCATCACGACTATATTCGAGAGCACCTCGAAGATATGCCTGAGATCAGGGACTGGCAGTGGACAAAAGACTTCAGCGATGCCACCGCGCCGGCTCCGATGGCCAAGGGCCATCCTGAGAAAGCAATGTTTACCGATAGTTAAGCAACAATGCAACGAAGAAGCAGAGGCCATTCGACAAACTGGGACCTCTGCTTCTTTGTTTTGTGCAAGGAGGATGGGTTGAGCGAATCAGAGACAGCAAAGACACTGCCCAAAGAAGAGTGTGTTGACGCACTGAATGAGTTGGCGCTCAATCTACACTGGTCATGGAACCATGCCGCGGATGAGTTGTGGAAAGAACTCGATGCTGAACTTTGGGAAACTACGCAGAATCCCTGGGTTATCTTGCAGACTGTTTCGAAAGAGAAGATCAGCGCTGCATTGAGCGATGCGGAGTACCGAGGTCGTCTAGTCAGCTTGCTTCAACGCAATCGGGAATCCTATCAAGCTGACGCATGGTATCAACACAAACATCCAGACAAGGCTCTCACGACAGTCGCCTACTTCAGCATGGAGTTTATGCTGAGCGAGGCGTTGCCCATCTATTCTGGCGGGCTCGGCAATGTGGCCGGCGATCAGATGAAGGCGGCCAGCGACCTGGGCGTTCCAGTCGTTGGCATTGGGCTGCTCTATGGTCAAGGATATTTTCGTCAGGATTTCGATTCGGAAGGTCACCAACAGGCACTTTATCCGGTCAATGATCCTGGCCAGCTTCCCATACGACCGCTGCGACAGAAGAACGGGGAGTGGCTGCGGCTGCAGATCCACCTGTCGGGAGCACAGATCTGGCTTCGCTGCTGGGAGGTCTCCGTTGGCAGAACAAAGCTCTACCTGCTCGATACAAATGATTTCGCAAACACAGCCGCACATCGTGGAATCACCAGTGAACTCTATGGTGGCGATGCGGAGATGCGGCTAAAACAGGAGATCATTCTTGGTATTGGTGGATGGCGTTTGCTGTGCGCGCTTGGTTTGCAGCCCGAAGTCTGCCATCTCAATGAAGGCCATGCGGCGTTTGCAGTGCTCGAAAGGGCGCATTGCTATATGGAAGATCACAAGAAGCCTTTTGATCTTGCTCTCGCTGTTACGCGTGCCGGAAATATCTTTACGACACATACTGCTGTTGCCGCAGGATTCGACCGATTTGATCCGCAACTCATCCGGCAGTATTTTGGCCACTATGCGAAGGATGAACTCCACATCTCGCTTGACGAATTGTTGAAGATTGGCAGGCACAAACCCAGTGACAATGCAGAACCATTCAACATGGCTTATCTCGCTCTGCGTGGAAGTGGTCGTGTAAACGGCGTAAGCAAACTGCACGGAGAAGTGAGCCGGCAGATATTTCAGCCGCTCTTTCGTATCCGTCAGAGCAACCGCATCTGTTGTGCGGGCTGAGTTTGTGATGAACTTTCTTTATGAGTGAAGCGGGAGCGGTGAGTTTGAAGCATCGTCGCCGGAGCCGTGCGGAAGCCGCGCAGTTGGTTGCCGAGTATGAAACCAGCGGATTGACGCGGAAGGCGTTTTGCTCGCGGCGCGGAGTGTCGGTGGCGGCGCTGGATAAGTATCGGCGGCTTTATCGCCAACCGACCGCGCGAGCTGCAAAGCGTTTGCTTCCGGTGGAGTTATTGCACGATAACTCGGCAGTTACGGCAAGCGGGGACGAACCGTGCAGTCATTTGTGGCTGGAGTTCACCAACGGGCGGCGGATCGCAGTGGGGCGCGGGTTTGATGCACCCACGCTGGAGCGTTTGGTGAGTCTGTTGGATCGGGCGTAGCGCGTGTTCGGCCTGGGCGCGGCGACGCGCATCTACCTTGCGCCTGGCGCTACGGATATGCGCAAAAGCTTCAATGGCCTGTATGGCCTGGTGCGCGATCAGTTGCTGTGCAACCCGATGAGCGGCCATGTGTTTTTGTTTTCCAACGCGCAAAAGAATCGGCTGAAGATATTGTTTTTCGATGGCACGGGACTTTGGGTTTGCGCGAAACGAATCGAGCGAGGCCGCCTTCACTGGCCTTCTGATGATGCCGAGCAAGGCAAGGTGGTGTTGAGCCGTGAAGAATTTGCGCTGCTTGTGGGAGGCATCGATCTCGGGCAAACAAGCAAGCGCAAGTGGTATCGCAAGCCTGTTGGCGAGGAATCAAATATGTCACGAATGACCGCATGATTACTGTTGATTTCCATACTTATCCACAGCGTTATATGTTACAAAAGAAGCATGGTGAGCGTGCCTCTCCAACCGATTGTTTCGCCACACTCCGATCCTCTCTCCGTCGAAGTCATCTCACAATTACAACGCGAGCTTGCCTATGCGCAACTGAAGATCCAGTTTCTCGAAGAGCGTCTGCGGCAAATGCGCATCGCCAAGTACGGCAAGGCCAGCGAGAAGCTCAGTGATCTTCAACTGGAACTACTCGAAGCTGAGCCCGGAGTCAGCCGCGAAGAAGTTATTGCCGAGAGTGAGCGTGATCCTTTCGCGGAATCATCGCCGGCAATCGATAACGAAAGTGCTTCTCCGCAACAGCGAGACAAGAAGAAGCATCCGGGCCGGCAGACGCTGCCCGCGCATCTGACTCGCGTCGAGAAGATCATCGTTTGCACGCCCGATCAGTGCATCTGCGGCGGCTGCGGCAAAGAAACTGCGGTCATTGGTTACGAAGAGAGCGAAGTGCTCGACGTGAAGCCCGCCGAGTATTTCGTGCGCGTGACGAAGCGCGAAAAGCGCGCCTGCAAGCGGTGCGAGGAGTTAGGCGTGGCAGTTGCTTCGGTGCCTGAGTCGATCATCCCCAAGTCACTGGTCTCCGATCAAATCATCATCGGCACGGTCGTCGCCAAATATTGCAACAGCCTTCCGCTCTATCGGCAGAGCGCGATTCTCAAGCGCGATACGGGCCTTGACATCAGCCGCTCCACGATGGACGGCTGGGTGATGCAAGTCGGCGAGATGCTTCAGCCCATCGTCCGCGTGATGCGCAGTGAGTTATTAAATGGTAACTACATCCAGGCTGACGAAACGCCCGTCGATGTGCAGACGCATGACAAGCGCGGGTGCAATCATCAAGCCTATCTATGGCAATATGGATCGCCGGGTGGATCGGTCATCTTCGACTTCCGCATGGGCCGCGAGCGCGAAGGGCCAAAACAATTTCTCGGCCAGTTCAGCGGCATTTTGCAAACCGATGGCTACGCCGCCTACGAAAACGGTATCGGCGGGCCAGCGATGGTGCATGCCTGTTGTCTCGCGCATGCGCGCCGCAAGTATATCGATGCCATCAAGGTCGATCCCAAAGACAAGGACTCGGCAAGCATCGTCGCGTTGATGGATGAGTTATTCGCCATCGATGCCGAGGCGCGCGCGCAGAAGATGAATCACGCCGAACGTCATGCGCTGCGCATGGCAAGCGCGCCTGCGCTCGTGGCCGAACTGCGCAAGCAGATACAGGCCGCGCAGAGCAAGGTTCTGCCCCAAAGCGCCGCGGGCAAGGCCGCGCGATACACCTTGGATTTATGGAAAAAGCTGACCATCTTCCTCGAATATCCTGAGCTGGAGTTATCCAATAATCTGGCCGAGAACTCCATGCGCTCGGTTGCGATCGGCCGCAAGAACTGGGTGCATCTTGGCAGCAAAGAAGCCGGGCCAAAAGTGGCGGCGATCTTTTCCATCGTCGAAAGTTGCCGCAGACTTGGCCTGCCGATCCGCGAATACCTGGCAACCGTCCTGCCTGGACTTGCCGACCGTTCCGTGAAAAGCCTCGACCAACTTACCCCGGCAGCCTACGCGGCCAGCAAAGCAAAGTAACCTATCTGAACGCCGCCGCTTCGGTCAACCGTGTAGTTGGTCGGACGCATACACTTGAAACGGGCCCCATCATGCTGTGGGATCGCGGAACCTGGGAACCACACCCGGAATTCGAAGATATCGAAAGCTGTCTGCGCAAGGGCATCTTGCGATTTACGCTCTACGGAGAAAAGCTAAAGGGTGGATGGATGCTTGCCAGGACGAATAGAAATGCGCCGCGACCTGTCTGGAGATTCTCGAAGCTAGCCGATTCGTTTGCCGAAAGCACCACCGACAAGAGCATCCTGGAAAAGCAGCCAAATAGCATCCGCTCAGGAAGAACCATGGAAGAGATCGCTCGCGATTGGACAAGACCCAAGAACAGATACACACGGCAGTCGAAGCTCTTCGACGAAAACTAAACTTCATGAGGCCTCCAGCTCCTCAGCGAATCCAACCCTCACACGTCAATATGGGCGGACCACACGCTTACGCTCTGCCGGGGGTATTGACAATGAAATGCAGATTTTGCAGACACTGAGCCGTATTGACGTCTTCGAGACTACTGAGCTGAGCTTGTATCGCCAAATTCTTGCAAGACAAACTAACCTGCCAATCCCGCAACGGCCCAATCAACCGAGTACTTGCTCGGACTGATACATTCACTCAAACTACTATTGCACCGTAACAACCACTGGATTCGAGTTGTTGTGAAAGAAGTTCGTGTCTCCTCCATAGATGGCTTGGATCGTATGCGATCCGGTCGTCTGAGGTCCAGTCGGGGCCGGTAGCGTGACATTGATTGACACACTTCCGGTAGCTGCATTGACGATCGAGGTTCCTAGAATAGTGCATCCGTCGTAGAAGGTGACAGTTCCAGTAGGAGTTGCCGGAATATGCGGGTCAGCCATAACATAGGCAGATAAGGTGACCGTGCTGCCGGAACTGACAGTAGACTGTGACGACGAAAGCACCCAGTTTGTATCGCTCGGTTTCGGATAGAACATGAAGGTCCCATACAGGTTATCCGTCCAGACCTGCATCTGTTCCGGACCCGTGTAGTTGTCCGTGGACAGTGGATTCTTGATGGAAAGATCTTCGGTCTGCAAGACAGCGTTGTTCTTCGAAGAGTTCCACTTGTTAGTCCACTGGATGGATCCCTTGAATTTCAACGATTCCGTAATCGAATTCTCTTGGCCTGGCTCAGTACCTTTCGCCGTAGGTGTTTTCCAGGCAATAGCGTCACACGCTCCTCCCCACGGGGTATCCCCGGTGCCTACCGTTGCACATATTAAGTCACCCAAAGGTCCGAAGTTTGTGCCAGGATTCTGCTTAAACTGCAAGTTGGCGCTGATAGCCACTTGGTAGGTATCTGTGGTTGATGAACTGCTCGACTGAGCGGTTGTTGTGGAGAGTTTATAGTCCTGTGTTATCGCTTGATTCGTGCTCCCCAATGGCGAGAAGGGGAAAGTCATGTCGTATCCGGGCGTAAAGTTGTAACGATTGCCGCACTGACTCGTTACTGGATCGTAGGTGGGAATATTCGGATCGAAGATTGTATATTGACTTCCCGTGGGCGCAATTGTGGGTGCGGTGGCCCTTCCCACACCTGATAAATTGGTTGCGAATGGATCGCGCGCAAGAATAGTCAGCAGATCTTGTTGGGTGATCGGACCGGCTCCGCCCGAAGATATTGGATCCCAACTCCGATCAAGGACATCCCATTCCGCCTGCGAAATCGTCGACGTCCCATCCAGTTGACTTACGGAGAGCGGGATTACATCCATACCGCCATCCGGTGAGTTTGGATCGCTTGGATCACTGGCATACCCGCCCCATACAAAATTGTTTGGAGAGGTAATAACATAGTCGGAAACTGGATTGAGCCAAATCCATATTACATCTGACTCATGCTCTACACCGACAGACTGATCTGATGCTCCATTAGGCGCGCAAGTCTGTGTGCCTGGCGTTACATTGCACGGCCCAGGAACGACCTCGGAGTCTGCCGTTACATTAGTGAGTGAGAAACTCGATGAACTGTCTTGCGTGTTGGTCCATGTTTGGTCGATGGAATCCGTGAGCTTGAAAATACCCAGGTTGATCCCAACAGACGTAGTGAGACTCTCAGTATGTGTGAACGAATTCTCCGTGCCGGAACTTGTGCCCACCGTTGTTTGATTGCTATAGGTCATTGTGCTGCCGGCTCCGGGCGGGGCGTATTGAACGTTGACAACCATATACTTCGGGTGAAGGCCCGTAAGGATGGTATATGGGGTGTACACTTCCGCATTCGCTTCGACAATAGTGCCGCTCGCGGTCGTGTTTGCTCCTCCCGCTATTAGGACCCCCGCAATCGGAAGCACTGTCGCCGTGTGGTTGTGATGCGGCACCTGGAGGCCCGAAGCGGCAACTGTGAAGCTTCCAGCAATAGGATCGTAAATCTCTATGCTTGCAATGGTGTTTGTCGCGGCACTTTCGCCACCTGCAATCAGCACAGTTCCGTCTGCCAAAAGATTTGCGGTGTGATTAAACCGGGCCGCTGTCATATAAGTCTGCGCTTGGGCGGAGTTCTTCGTAAACTGAAATATTCCGGTTGCTGGGTTATATAACTCCGCGGAGTTGAAGGCCGTACCGGCCAGGCTACGACCGCCGGAGATTAGCACCATTCCACTGCCCAAACGAGTCGCCTGGCAATTCACCCTGCCAATTAACATTGATCCGGTAGTTTGCGTGAATACATTGGTGATCGGGTTATAGATTTCCGCGGCTGTAACTGGACTGCCATTCTGATCGATGCCCCCCGTGATCAGAACTGTTCCATCAAGGAGCAGCGTCGCCTGATGACCGATCCTCGCATAAATCATTGGCTGCTTTGTTGCAGTGAAGAGTCCTGTGCTGGGGTTAAATATCTCCGCAGTGGAAAGTGCATTGCCGTTCTGATCACTGCCACCAGCGATTAGAACTTGCGAAGTCGTGAGCAGCGTTGCCGTGTGCATAGTTCTCGCCGTTGTCATCATAGTTACAGTTTGCGTAAATACTTGCGCTTCGGCATTGAAGAGAGTAGTTGGCTCAAAGGTTCCGGGCATCCCTGATGTGCCCGGCGTATACAACTCGGCCGAGGCCAGCGCAGAATTGCCGTCACTTCCCCCCGTAATCAGTACTTGGCCAGAGGGTGAATTCAGGACGGTCTGTTGGTGACCAGTTCGCGGCGTGGTCATCGAGTTCGCGAGGAGACTAAATGCAGCACTAGAATAGAGTTCTGCGCTCGATAAAGGCGATGAGCCATTATCGCCTCCAGTCACAAGGATTGTTCCATCGGCAAGCAGATTTGTCTGCTGATTTTCCCGCGGAACATTCAGGCTGCCCACAGCCGCATCGATTCCAGAAGGAACAGCGCTGATGCTTCCAGTTACCTGGCTTGACTGACTATTGGCGAATCCTGCGCTGCCATTGAAATTACAGATAACTGAGTACGGTACCGAAGCCCCGTTCTGCGCAACTACTGGTAAATCCGATGGATTTGGGAGGTCTCGCGGAAGAATCAGTTGCGCCGAGCCAGTCGCATCTAAAGTCGCATCCGCATTACTCGCGCTGGTCGGTACTCCCGACGAACCCGAGGCCTGAACGGAACAGCTCACGGTTCCCGATGGAACCGCGCCTGCTGCTCCTGTCACAATTAAGTTCACTGTGACAGGGTATCCTGAGATCGCGCTTGCCGGACTCAGGTTCACTGTGGTACTTGTCTTACCCGCTGGCTGAGTAACCTCAAAATATGCGCCATTACTCACATTTCCGTTAGCCGTCACAACCACAACACCCGATGTCGCACTGGATGGAACAACAGCTGAAATGCTGCTCGGAGTCCACGGTGTCGCGGACGCAACGACTCCATTGAAGGTCACCGTGCCCGAACTACCAAAATTCACACCACTGATAATAACTGTCGATCCAGCGGCTCCGGCAGCCTGTGAAAGTCCACTTATATACGGCACAGATGCAGTTGAAGCTACAACATTCTCAGTGAGTGCTTCCGATATATTGTGCAGGAAATTAGTATCTCCGCTGTATGACGCAATAATACTGTGGCTGCCAGCTGCAAGCGATGAGACCGTAATCGATGCAATTCCAGTTGAACCATTGACAGGCGCCGATCCGAGCACAGTGCAAGCATCGTAGAAAGTGACTGTACCAGATGGAACTAGAGGTGGATTGACGGAAGCAGCCAGCTTAGGATCAGCAATTACAGTGGCCATGAGCATTATTGACTCGCCCGGCCCAGCGGTGCTCTGTGATGATAGGAGTGATACAGAAGTGTCCGTTGCGTGCGGGTAGAACATAAAAGTACCGTAGATCTTGTCCTGCCACACCTGCATCTGGGTGGGTCCGCTATATTTATCGGTTACTAAAGGATTCTTGATCGATAGAGCCTGCGTGATAATTGAATTGTTAGTCTTGGTACTTGAATAGTTATTGGTCCAAGTAAATGTATTCGCATTCGTAAAGGACACACTGAGTTTATTAGGCAATCCGAGCGTTACACTAAAGGTGTTCGCGACTGAATATATATCCGTCGTGGTGTTTCCGGTGACATGTGAAGTAGTGGACTGTAGCGAATAATTCTGCGTCAGAGCCTGATTCGTACTTCCAAGTTGCCCGAACGCGAATGTCTGGCCGAGCACCGGATCGAAGTTATAGCGAGTTGAACATTGCTGTGTTACCGGATCGGATACCGGAATGCTGGGATCGAAGAAAGTTCCCGTAGTATGAGGAGGCGGTACGGCCGGAGAACCATTTAGCGAAATATTTGTCGCAAATGGGTCTCGCTGGAGGATGGTCTGGAAATCCGCAGTTTGCAGTCCCCCAGCACCCGCGGAATCCCAATTGCGGTCTAATGCGGCCTGCAATTCCGCAGGAATGCACGGAATGCTCGTGAAATTACACGCACTCCCATCTAGCTGGCTCACGGTGAGTGCAACAATATCCATCGCACCAGCGACGACATTCGGATCATTCGGATTGGTTGCAAAACCATTCCAGATAAGCGTGTTGCTTGCCGTTGGAGGTAAAGTGTAAACCGCCGCTGGATTCAACCATACTCGGATAATGTCAGATTCGTGATCTACGCCGGAACTGATGACTTTCTTAGTGCCTTCAGTTCCAACTGCGGCGGCCCCAGGGACAACCAAGGTGTTTGTTGTGGTGGTATTGAAGCTGAATGTTGAAGTGCCGTCTTGTGTGGTGGTGTGGCCCCAATCAAATTGAGGCGTCAGCGTAGCGTTAATGTATGGGACAGGGAATGTAGCCTTTACCGTAACAGTGTGCTCGTTCTTGAATGTATTATCTGTGGAGGTGCTGTCCCGACCATCGTTGCATCGGTATATGTCATCGTACTGCCAGCGCCCGGTGGAGCATAGAGTACATCCAGAACCATGAACTTTGGGTAAAGAGTGCCGGTTGTCAAGCTCGGCCAGTATACCTCTGCCGCACTTTGAGGTGTGCCATTTAGACCACCGGCAAGCAAGACGCTCCCACCAATCATGAGTGTTGCAGTATGGTTTGAGCGCGCGGCAATCATG
This sequence comes from uncultured Acidobacteriaceae bacterium, assembly GCA_963804315.1. GTDB lineage: Bacteria > Acidobacteriota > Terriglobia > Terriglobales > Acidobacteriaceae > Telmatobacter. The sequence continues at coordinate 8,668 of CAWDQB010000055.1, read as the reverse complement.
TTCGCGGCTACGGTGCTGAAATGGCCTGTTCCAGGGTCATAAACCTCCTCACTGGAAAGTGCTGTCTCGCCTATTCCTCGTCCGCCTGCAATCAGAACCGTTCCATCGGGTAGCACTGTGGCCGTGTGCGCGGTTCTTGCGTAATTCATCACTGTGGGCGAATTCGTATTCGTGTCTGCCGTGGTCACGAATGTGCCTGTCGTCGGCGAATAAAGCTCTGCGCTGTTTTCGATATTGCCGGAACTGTCCTGGCCCCCCGTAATCAAGACTGTGCCTCCACCTATCAAAACACTCTGAGCGCCAGTCCGGGCTACTTTCATTGCTCCGTTTGTTGCAGTAAAGGAATCCGTCGCAGGATTATAGATCTCAGCTGTGTTGTCACCGGTTCCACCAGTTAGTAGAACAGTTCCATCTGAAAGTAAGGTTGCGTTATGTCCATATCTTGCGGCTACCATTGCCCCTGATGTGTAGGTGAAGGTACCAACTGTTGGATCGAATAGTTCAGCGGAATTAAGTGGATTTCCACTGGCGTCTAAACCTCCGGTTATGAGAATTTTTCCGCTTATTAGTTGCGTAGCCGCATGGGAGGTACGCGCAACGTTCATCGATGAAACTGTACTTGTGAAGGCTCCAGCCACCGCATCATACAGCGTGGTGGGGCCAAATGCTCCTGGATCTCCCGGTACAGGTCCTGGGGTAAATAGTTCGGCGCTGGAATATACGTCTCCGAGTCCGTCTGTTCCACCGGTGATCAAGACCTGTCCGGTACTATTGCTCAACAGGGTTGCCTGATGCCCAGTCCGCGCTACAGCCATGGAAGCCGCCAAACCGAATGAGTTACCTCCGAAAATTTCACTTGTGGAGATCGGTCCGTTCGAGTTATCTCCGCCTGTTATGAGAATGGTACCGTCCTGCAGCAGGTTTGCCTGTTGGTTTTCACGCGGTACATTGAGGCCCGTGGTCGGCGTACGCGTCGATGCCGCCGCGTTTGTCACCGTCCCGGTCGCTGTGTTCGATTGGCTTCCACTATAACTCGGATTGGCGCTTGTAAAGCTGCATGAAACGGAATAGCTGACACTGGATGTCCCGCTGCCAGATACCGTCGGCAAACCTGGGAGAGGTGTGAGAGTCACTTCCGCGGGAGAACTTGTCGCTGCAATCGTGGAGGAGATCGATGAATTTCCAGTTGGCGACGATACGGTGCAAGAAACGGAACCCGAGATGGACTCACCAGCAGTTCCAGTCACCGAAACGTGAGCATCAACCGGCTTTCCTGATAGCGAAACCACCGGCGTAAGCGAGAGCGAAGTTGTAGTCTGTGCCGGCGCGACATTCACTGCAAAATACACACTATTACTTGCATAGTTATTCGAAGTCACTACCAGTGGACCCGACGTCGCGCCCGCTGGCACAGTTGCTGTGATCGAACTTGTGGACCACGCGGTGGTCGAAACCGAAATCCCATTGAGCGTTACGATACCGGTGCTTCCGAAGTTCTGACCATTTATTTTGATAATCGTTCCAACACTTCCCGAGGACGGTTGAACTCCACCTGCACTAATGTACGGAATGGCGGTCGTACTCGCTGCCACAGTCTGATTCAGTACAGAAGCGTCATTATTGAAATAGTTCGAGTCGCCGCTATATACAGCCTCGATAGCATGACTGCTCGGTGAAGCGTTCGACCAAGAAGTGGTAACCGCCGCAGTTCCATTCGTCAACGTTACGGGATTGCCAATCTGAGTACATCCATCAAAGAATGTTATTGTTCCCGTCGGAATGGCTCCCGAGGATGTCACGATTGTAGGATCGGGTATCACGGTTGCGGTCAGAGTCACCGAATCGCCAGCCTGCGTAATCGGCTGGGATGAAGATAGAATTATACTTGTGTCGGTCGCCTTGGGATAAAACATGAATGTCCCATAGAGGCTATCCTGCCATACTTGCATTTGCACTGGACCCGTGTAATGCTCACTGGGAAGAGGGTTTTTGATCGTGAGGGCTTGCGTTACCATTGTCTGGTTGCTTGTCTGGGAACCCTTCTTTTCTCCCCATGTGAATGTGTCGCCGATGCTGGCCGATATGCTGTAGCTAGAACCGCTGGAACTGCTGGAACCATCAGAACCGCCAGAACCGCAGGATGCTATAGGAAAACAGGCGGAGAGTGAAAGACCCACATCGTATTGATCGTTAAATGAACTCTGGTTCTGTTGTTGAGTATTCGACTGCAACGAATAGCTCTGACTATATGCCTGGTTTGTATTTCCAAGCGTAGCAAATTGCAGTGTCTGACCATTGCTTGGTGAGAACTGGAAGCGCTGACTGCACTGATAGGTTCCAGGACTATCTGGATTAGGTACCGAAACCGGGATATTCGGATCCATAAGCGCATATCCGGAAGTCGCATTCGAATATGTGGTTCCCGGTGGTATATCGGTGCGGACGGTAGCCGCCGCTGGAGCCGTTGAGGTTCCACTCAAATTAACCGCAAATGGATCTCGCTGCAAAATAGTCACAAAATCTTGCTGATTCAAAGCTCCTGCTCCCCCAGCGGAAACAGGATCCCAATTTCGATCCAGCACTGATAGCAAGTCGTCTGGTATAGGTGTCGTACCGTCTAACTGGCCCACGGTTAGGGGAACGATGTCCATCTCCCCGATAGCAACGTTGGTGTCGTTCCGGTTGGTCGCAAATCCATTCCAAACTACGCTTAAAGGTGTCGGCAGAGCAAAGTCAGCTTCTGGATTAAGCCAGACCCAGATCACATCAGCTTCATGATTGACACCGGGAGACTTTATGGAGCCGCTCGTCGGAACTGTTGCCGCTGTCGGACAATTGGTTAACGGAGTATTGGTTCCTGCATTCAAATCACATGGTCCAGGCACTGTCATAGCGCTGCTTGTCGTGGTGTTGACAGCGTAGCTTCCAGAGTCGGTTTGGGCATAGGTCCAAGATCCACTTGCCGAACCCGTGAAACCTATTTTATTCGATCCAACTGTGCCGCTGACTGACAGATCCAGTTCGTTTTGAATCGTTCCTCCGATCGACGAAGTCACGCCGACCTGCGTTTGATCTGTATATGTCACCGTGCTTCCAACACCCGGTGGCGCATAGATTACATTGAGAACCATGAATTTCGGATGAATTCCCGTGGTTTGCAGCGGTACCGAATATAACTCCGCATTCGAACTATTATTTCCTGGATAACCGAGCGGGACCGCACCTATTGTGCTGCCCGCTGCGCCTCCCACAAAGAGCACGCCCAAGCCGGGGAGCAACGTCGCGGTGTGGTTATAACGTGAGCCGATCAAATCCGCGATTTGAGTGAACGACTTATTAGTTGGGTTATATATCTCTGTCGAAGTGGACCCAGTCGTGTCATTGGATCCATTTGTGAAACCACCAGAGATCAGAACTGTGCCGTCGTAAAGCAGTGTCGCGGTATGCGAGTATCTCGCAGTGTTTAAATTGGTGGGAGTGGCCGTAAACGTTCCCGAGACTGGGTCGTAGATTTCGGCGTCGATCCTGGCACAGCCAAGTTGACCAGAGGTTCTAAATAGTGGACACGGGCCATTTGAACCACCCGATAGCTCCGCGCCGTATGCACCACCAGAGACAAGAACTGTACCGTCTCCTAAACGTGTCGCCTGTGCGCGGATTCTTCCATGTACCATAAGCCCGTTCGTTGCATGAAAGGTTCCCTTTGAAGGATCATAGATCTCCGCCGTATCGATTGAATACCCGTTCGCGTCTATGCCGCCAGCAATGAGTACGGTACCATCTGCCAATAGCGTAGCAGTATGCCTGGACCGGGCCGTCAGCATCGGACCATTCGTCGGTGTGAATGCTCCAGTAAGAGGATCATAAATCTCCGCTGACGCCAAGGAACTTCCTGACGTGCCGTTTGCTCCGGCCGTTGCCATGAAAGAAACGTTACTGGCGTTATAGTTCCCATTCGTACTCGTACCACCTGCGATCAAAACCTTACCATTGAGCAATTGCGTGGCTGTGTGCCAGAAGCGCGGCGTAGTCATCTTACTCGGAGTGGTTGTGAAGCCTCCCGCGGCGGGATCGTACAGCGTCGTCAGCGCAAAATTTCCTGGCGTACCGGGTACCACTCCTGGCGTGAACAACTCCGCGCTGTCGAGCGGTGTCGCAGTATCACAACTCGAATCGTCCTCGCAGTTCGCACCTCCAGTTATAAGGACCTGCCCCGTCGACTTACTCAGCAACGTGGCTTGGTGCATTGAACGCGGAGTCGTCATCTGCGCCGAGAGTGTAAAGACTCCGTTCGAATAGATTTCCGACGACTGAAGATAGACGACATAGGGACCATCCTCATTTGCGCCCGCATATTTTCCTGCATCCCCTCCGGTTACGAGCACTGTGCCGTCATCAAGCAGAGTGGTCTGATGATTCTCGCGCGGCATATTCAGACTGCCCGTTGCACCCGTTGTTGCAGACGGTATGGGGATTACTGTTCCGCTTGCAGAATTCGATTGACTGCTGGCAAATAGTGTCAGATTACTAGGGGTGAAGGTGCATGTCACTGTATATGGAATTGACGCCGACGAACCAAGAGGAACAATCGGGGCGTCCATGATCGAGACTTGAGCAATTCCAGTGGATGAATTCACCATTACAGCGCTATTGAGCACCCCAGTTGATGGAGAACTGACGCAACTCACCTGACCGGCTGGCAATGTATCATTCGCCGCCGTCACAAGGGCCGTCGCTACAGCTGGATAACCCGACCAGGAAGATGAAGGTGAAAGTTCGACCGTAGTTGTCGTAGAAATACTGCTCGCCTCCGTAACAATAAATGGGAAACTATTGCTAGCGTAGCCATTTGCAGTGAGGATAATCGGGCCGGTTGTCGCGCCTGCAGGAACCACAGCCTGAACACTTGTTGATGAAATCCAGGTGACGCTCGTAGCAGGTATACCGTTGAATGTGATGGTCCCGGAAACCCCGAAGTTGATTCCGGTCAGCGTTACCTTGGTGCCAATAGGACCAGAAGACGGAGTTATTCCACCAATATTAGGTGTCGCCGCGGAGATGATGTTCTGCGTAAGAGAATTACTGACATTGTGAAAGAAATTCGCATCTCCACTAGACACAGCCCGAATTGTATGGGTTCCGCTCGCGGTCGTGGGCCATGTGTACACTAGCGTAGCTGTGCCGGCAACTGTTGGTTGTGTCCCTAGCAAATTACATCCGTCATAGAAACTTACATTCTCGCTTGGTACCGGTACCGTTTGGTTTGTGTATAGCTGAATATTTGGGTCCGGGATAATCGTTGCAGCCAGAGTAACCGACGAGCCGGCCTGCAACATACTTTGCGACGTAGTAAGATTGACAGTTGTGTCGTTGGGCTTGGGATAGAACATGTAGGTTCCGTAGAGATTGTCTCGCCAGACCTGCATCTCGCTAGGGCCCTTGTAGTTATCCTGTGGCAGCGGATTCTTGATCGTGAGCGTTTGCGTACTCGTATTCTGCGTGACCGTCTGCGGGTTCCACTGGTTCACGAAAGTAAGAGTGTCGGCAAGAGTTAGAGATGCTATAGGAAGCGCCGTTCCGCCACCGCCAGAACCACCCTCTCCGCCGCCGGAACTCGAACAGCTTTTCATGCTATTACCGAGACAAAGGCTGATCCCGACTTTATAGGTGTCCGTTGTAGTCTGCTGCTTGGTCAGCGTGTTCTGAGTGTTCAATGTAAAGGTTGATGTATCCGCCTGATTTTGGCTGCTGAGCGGACTAAAAGAAAAGGTCTGCCCCGATATGGGATCAAACGTATAGCGTTGTCCGCATTGATTCGGGTCGGAACTACTGGGGTCGTGCTCTGGGATATTTGGATCAAAGATCGGGATGCTTGGGACTGCTGGGGAATTCGTAGGCAGCGTCGAGCGCTGGCCGTAGCTCGTCGTCGAAGCATTTGTCGCAAACGGATCGCGCTTTAGGATGGTCGCAAGGTCTGCTGCAGTAATTCCTCCAGCACCGCCGTATGTTGCTGGATCCCAATTTCGGTCAAGGATATCCTGAAGATCGGGAGGAATCGGAGACGTTCCGTCTAACTGACTGACTGTGAGGGGAACAATATCCATCTGGTCGGGGGAAACGTTCGTATCGTCGGGATTCGTCGAGAATCCATTCCAGACCAAAGCTGAATCGGAACCAGCCGTGTAGTCGGATTCAGGGTTGAGCCAAACCCAAATTATATCTGATTCGTGATCGACCCCCAATGAAGAACTCGATGGCCCTGGGACGTTGATTGAGTCGGTGTTTGCAGCAGTCATGGTATAACTGGCAGATCCGGAAGTTGCGTATGTCCAATTTCCTTGGATCGAGTCGCCGCTGCTTGAAATCGATTTGCTTTTATTTTGGATATTGGCAAAACCTAAACTCACGCTCATGGCACTCGTAAAAGAGTTGGTAGTTGAGGTCGTGTTTTGAAGAGAAGACCCCCTGCTATAGTTCACAGAGCTTGCCGATCCGGGAGGAGCATACATTATACCGAGCACCATGTATTTTGGGTGCAGTCCACCGCTAATCCATGTGGATCCGTATACCTCGACGGAAGGGTAAGTACTGGCAGTCGATCCGACGGGAGTGTATCCAATCCTTTGGCCTTGCTCGCCGCCAATGAGCAGGACTTCATTGGCAACATTGGTTGTTCCTCCAGGAAGATTGGTGTTGGCGATGGCAGTCGCTGTAAGTCCCCAACGGGGTTGCACAAGGTTTCCAACAAGCTTGAATTGCTTCGTATTCGGATAGTAGATTTCCTCCGTGCCGTCGACATCATCCGGAACAGAAGTGATTCCCCCGGCGATTAGCACTGTGCCATCGGGCAAGTTCGTAGCGCTGTGCAAATACCGGGTTTTATTCATCGGAGTTACGGTTTCAACAAAGGTTCCGGCATTGTAGATTTCAGCATCGTTCAGGTAACAGGAATCCTGAGTATTGACAGACCCGTTGGCTGGGTCGGTGCGTATGTTTGGATAACCCGCGCCGCAGCCTGCACCGGCACCGCCTGTAATCAGAACCGTGCCATCACCAAGCGCAATGGCCTGCGCCAACTTCCGTCCAATCAGCATCGAACTGGGAACAAGGGTGAATTTATTCGTACCAGGGTTGTAGATTTCCGCGCTTGATAACGTATTACCGGCACCATCGTCCCCGCCTGCGATGAGCACCGTGCCATCCGAAAGCAGCGTGGCTGTGTGCATCCACCGCGCAGTGTTCATTGGGCTGGTGAGTGTAAACTGTCCTGTCAGAGGGTTGTATAGCTCAGCCGTATTCAGAGCGGTACTGCCATCACTCGTCCCGCCAACAATGAGAACTTGCCCGCTAGCCGGTAAGAACGTCGCTGTATGGAGATAACGAGGCGATTGCATCTGAGTTTGAGCACCGTCGTACATCCCGTCTGAAGAATCATACTCGGCTGTCGGGGCGAAGCTCCCGAGAGACCCGGGCGAACCTCCTGGCGTATACAACTCCGCCGTAGCCAGGTAAGAGCCTCCGTTGAATCCGCCCGTGATCAGCACCTGACCATTCGCGAGAAGAGTTGCGGTATGGCGAAAACGTGGAGTGGTAAGTTGAGCTCCGGAGACGAACGTTCCGTTGGAGTAAAGCTCCGTCGAAGCAAGCACGCTGTTTCCGCCTGGGTTGGCGCCAGTGTTGTTATCGCTTCCAACATGACCCGACACCCCGCCTGTGACGAGGACTGTTCCGTCATCAAGCATTGTCGCTTGATGACCGGCACGAGGCGTAATCAATTGCCCACCGGAGGTTGTTTCAACCGGAGTTGGCTGATTGATTACCGTGCCATAAACAGGTGTCGCAATGGAATTGCTATTGGAGAACTGAACAGCATTATTGGATGTAAACGCGCATGTAACCGAGTAGGACGTTCCGTTCGGAGTGAGCGGCAGACCCACCAAGGAAATTTGGGCAAATTCGGTGTTCGCACTTAGCGTTCCGGTAATGTTGATCGGATTGCCGGCCAAAGATGGAGGTGTCGCAGTGCAGGCGATCCCCCCTCCGCTCGTTGGAACTGACCCCCCTGGTCCGGTTACAGTCACATTGACAAGGACCGGATAACCGAGCCACGAGGTAATGGGAGAAAGTGTGACCAAGGTAGTAGTGGCATTTTGACTTACAGGAAAACTCTGAGGGGAGCCTGTCGCCGCCGTGTAGTTTGTAACCGCAGCAACATAGGCGGTCAAAGTGCAGGTCCCAGTGCCAACGAAGTTAACGACCGCCCCTGTCACCGCACACACATTCGTCGTGCTTGATGTCACGGTTTCAATCGCCGAGCCGACGCCTGAGTAGCTGTACAGCGGCGTGTAACTTCCGCCGATGGCGGAACTAGACGGAATGTTACTGATGCTGATCGTTGGCGTCGCCGGATTCACTACCTGCGAAATCGCGCTGGATGTGGCCATTCCATAGCTCACGCCAGCTGCAATGCTAGCGGTAATACTGAACGTGCCAGCCTGCAGGCTACTTGTCGTTATCTTCGCCACGCCGTTGCTTGGCGTGGCAGTCCCGAGAGACGCGCTCCCACTGTAAAAGGTGATCGTATTCGTGTCGGTGCTGGCCACAGTGGCCGTGAAGGTCACTGGATTTCCATAGATTGAAGGTGTTCCTGAACTCGCCACGCTGATCG
>CAWDQB010000054.1:0-74022 GCA_963804315.1 uncultured Acidobacteriaceae bacterium | reverse complement strand
TTACTCGGGCCGTTGAAATCACGCGAGGCGGCTCTTCAACAAGGCCGGCTGCCAGGGAAGAACCTCCGGGTCATGCAGCAGCCGTTTGGACTTGTGGAAATGCTGAATTCCGGTGGCGATCCGGCGCAGCGATTGGAAAGGCAACGCAACCCCTTGTTGGAGAGCAGCAGCGATGGGCCTTCGGACATCCCGGCCAGGGAAGCGTTTGTTGCCGATCGTATTCCTGTCGCTGCTTTGCGCTACGGGCGGGTGCAAGCAGAGTCCATGGCAACTGTGGAACTCCTACTCGGCGCGGTTTATTGACGCACAGGGCCGGGTGTTCGATCCCCAGGGAGACGCGCACAGCACCTCCGAAGGGCAGGCCTATGCCATGTTCTTTGCGCTGGCCGATAACTATTGCGCGCTTTCTACCGTGTGTGAACTGGACCCTAGGCCAACCTGGCGGATGGCAATCTTCAGACTCATCTACCGGCCTGGCTTTGGGGAAAAGACAAGAACGGCACATGGAAGACTCTGGACCGAACTCGGCGTCGGATAATTATTTTCGTCCTGCTTTATCGCACCTATGACTCCGCCAAAGAAGCGGCGCACGTCTTGCTGGCTGTGCCTTTCGCACTCTCCGGCGGCATCTTCCTCGTCAAACTGCTCGGTCTAAACTTCTCCGTTGCGGTCTGGGTTGGCTTCATCGCACTCTTTGGAACCGCCGTGCAAACCGCCGTGGTCATGGTGATCTATCTGCGCGAAGCGGTAACGCGGCGCATCGCACTTGACGGCCACCTTAGCCGCGCCGGCCTGCACGCAGCCGTGATGGAGGGACTCTGCTCCGCCTTCGCCCCAAGCTAATGACAGTAGCCACGGTCGTTGCGGGCCTGCTGCCCTTGATGTGGTCCACGCGAACCGGCGCGGAGTTCATGAGGCCGCTCGCCGCTCCTGTCTTGGGTGGCATGCTGAGTTCTCTTCTTCATGTGCTGATTGTGACCCCTGTGATCTTCACTTGGTTGTGCGAGCAAGAGTTGCAAAAGGGCAAAGAATGACAGCTTATGGGAATGCGTTCGCGTTCCCATAAGCTGCCGGAGCCGATTTCCAAGCAGGGGGCATCCTCACTTTGGTATGATTTCATCGGTTAATCCAGAAGATTTTTAGGCAAGGTTTGCGAAATGGATGGGGAAATGATGATGAAAAATCAGTGGAAAATTAGAAAGATGCGTCCTATGAATCACACCAGGAACTATCTCATGCTGCTAGCCCTTTTCTGCCTGCTGCTCGCGGCTCCAGCTATCGGCCAAACCCGTTCCAATGTGGTGGTTGACTTCGCTAAAGGCTTGAGCGTCTTGACCGACACTTCCCTGGGTGTTCCATCCCCGACTTACGACGGCAACTCCTTTAATGCGGCAAGCGCACCCTATCTGCGTTCGGCGGGCATCTCGGTCGCCCGCTTCCCCGGCAACCACGGCGTCGCCGACCTCTATCATTGGTCCACCAAAACCACCACCCGCTACAAGGGTGCGGAAGCCGGCTACTTCGCCCCTGAAGCCACCTTCCCCAGCTTCGCGCTCCTGGCGGAAAAGCTCGGCCAGGCGATCATCGTGGTCAACTATGGCACCAACTTTGACGGCGACGGCGGCGGTGAACCTGTAGAAGCAGCGGCCTGGGTCGCTTATGCCAACGGAGATCCCGCCAACACGCAACCACTTGGGAAGGACGCCTCCGGGCAGGATTGGCAGACCGTTGGCTACTGGGCTAATCTCCGCGGCCAGGCCCCGCTAGCGAGCGACGATGGCCTCAACTTCCTGCGCATCCAGCATCCCCGGCCCTTCGGCTTCAAGCTCTGGCAGATCGGCGACGAGGTTTACAACGACGGCTACTACGGCGGCGATCACGTCGGCAATCCCGATCTCCATGGACCCGCGCCTACCGCGCTCAAGGACTTCGGCAAGCTCAAGGGCAATGCCAAGCTCTCGCCCTCCGCCTATGCGCAGAATCTGATTGTCTTCTCCAAGGCAATGAAGGCAGTCGATCCATCGATTCAGATCGGAACCGCGCTCGTCACGCCACCCGATCCCAGCCTGCGCACAAAAACCTATTGGGACAATACCGGCGAACACGCGGACACCATGGCGTGGGCCAACGTCCAGTGGGGCATCGGATGGAACAAGGATGTCTTGAAAGGCGCCTGTGGCAGCCTTGATTTTGTCACCCTCGAATGGACTTTGAACTCGCTTCTCCCGCCCGATTGGAAGACCTTGAATGAGGCCGATCTGCTGGCGAACTCCAAGGGCCAGTTCAGCAACATTGTCAGTTCCATGCTCACCGACTATAGTACTTTTTGTCCCAAAGGCCATACTCTCCCTCTGGCCTTTGCACCGGCCGAGATCGCCTCTTGGCCCAAGGTAGAGCACCCCGTGGTCAAAGCCCTTTGGATCGCCGATTTCTATGCCACGCTGATCGAGTCTCGCACCTTGAATATCAGTTGGAATGAGATGTATGGCGATTCGATGCTCTCCGGCGACCGCAAGAAGTTCGGTCCCGCCTACTACGGCTTGCAGATGTTGCACGCCATCGCGCACTCCCCAGGAGATGCGCTGCTTGATGTTAGTTCGAGCGGTGGCCTTGTCGGCGCGCACGCCACCTATCGCCGCGATGGCAATGTCGGAGTCATGCTGGTCAACAAGGACCCCAAGTCTCCGGCTACGGTTAAGGTGACCTTCAAGAACGGCAGCATCGGCGCAACCGGAAAGCGCATCGAGTATGGCACGGCGCAGTTCAACGCCGGCGCGCCGGTATCGGTAACTCCTTTCACTGCAACCGGCAATGAACTGGAAGTGACCATACCGCCCTACACCATCACCGACATCGTGCTCCCGCGCCAGAATTGATGAGGATGGCAAAGACTGCGCTGATTACCGGTTCATCCAGCGGCTTTGGCTTGCTGACGGCCGTCACACTGGCGCGCCGTGGATGGCGCGTGCTGGCTACCATGCGCGATCTCTCACGGAAGGAAAGGCTTGAGGCGGCGGCAAAGGAAGCTGGCGTCCTGAACCGCTTCGAGTTTATCGCTTTGGATGTAACCGATAGCCGGCAAATTTCATCTCTGGCGGCGGAGGTTGCTGCTCGGTCTGAGCCGCTGGACGCCGTCGTCAATAACGCAGGCTTCGCCATGGCAGGCTTTGCCGAGGATGTGACCGATGCCGAGCTGCGCAACCAATTCGAAACAAATTTTTTCGGCGCAGCTGCAGTCACGCGCGCTTTTCTGCCTCAGCTTCGGCGACAGAGATCCGGCCACATCGTGATGCTCTCTTCCATCTCCGGGCGGATGGGTTTTCCCGTAGTCAGCAGTTATGTGGCCTCGAAGTTTGCGCTGGAGGGATGGGCGGAGACTCTGCGTCTGGAGATGAAGCCGCTGGGGATTCAAGTTGTGCTGGTCGAACCGGGTTCCTTTGAAACCGACATCTGGACGCGCAACGCCCTCGTCTCCAGCGCGACGCAGGATGGAGCCACACCTAATGCCGCCCGTCTCGCGGCACTGCTAAAGCAACGCGAAAAAGCCAAGCTGAAGGCCAACCCGCAGAAAGTCGCGGACGGTATCGCGGCGATTCTGGACGATCCGCATCCTCGCCTGCGCTACGTCTTTGGTTACGACGCGCACTTGGGCCTCGTGCTCAAGCAATTTCTGCCTTCCGGTATTCTTGAACGGCTGCTGATCAAGGTAAGCGGAATCGGCGTGTAGGCTTGCCAATTTGACCAGCTCCGGGCCATTTGCGGATAAACTAGAAGCATGGCGCAGATTCAACGCAGAAAAACACCCACGGTCACCATTGGGAAGGTTCGCGTCGGCTGGGAGGTTCCGGTCGTCGTGCAATCGATGACCAATACCGACACGGCGGACATTCACGGCACCATTGAACAGGTTGCCGCCTTGGCGCTTGCCGGCTCAGAGCTGGTGCGCGTCACGGTCAACAACGAAGAGGCTGCGGCAGCGGTTCCAGCCATCGTCGAGGGCCTCGACAAGCGCGGCCTGCGCGTCCCCATCGTTGGCGACTTTCATTATAACGGCCACCTGCTGCTGAAGAAGTTTCCTGCAACCGCGCAGGCCCTGGCCAAGTACCGCATCAATCCCGGCAACGCGTCCATCGGCAAGAAGGATAACGACAACTTCCAGGTCATGATCGAGTGCGCCGCCGAGCATCAGAAGCCGGTGCGCATCGGCGTCAACTGGGGTTCGCTGGATCAGCAACTGCTGGCGCGCATGATGGACGAGAATAGCCGCTTGCCGGAGCCTCTTCCGGCGCGCGAAGTGATGATGGAAGCGATGGTGCGCAGCGCGCTGGACTCCGCCGCTGCCGCCGAGCGCTACGGCCTGCGCGCCGACCAGATCATACTCTCCGCCAAGGTCAGCGGGGTGCGCGACCTGATCGATGTCTATACCAACCTCGCCGCACGCTGCAACTATGCGCTGCACTTGGGCTTGACCGAAGCAGGCATGGGCGCGAAGGGGCTGATCGCCTCCACCGCTGGTCTGGCGCCGCTGCTGCTGGCTGGCATCGGCGACACCATTCGCGTCAGCCTGACTCCCAAGCCCGGCGGCGACCGGACCGAGGAAGTGCAGGCCGCACAGCAGATTTTGCAGTCGCTCTCCATTCGCAGCTTCATGCCGCAGGTGACCAGTTGCCCAGGCTGCGGGCGCACGACCAGCACCTACTTTCAGGAATTGGCCGAGCAGATACAGAGCTATCTGCGCACATCAATGCCCGAGTGGCGCAAGAAATATCCCGGAGTTGAGGAGCTGAAGCTGGCCGTAATGGGTTGCGTCGTCAACGGACCCGGCGAATCCAAGCACGCCAACCTGGGCATCAGCCTGCCGGGAACCTTTGAGGAACCCAAAGCCCCCGTCTATGTGGACGGCAAACTCTACACCACGCTCAAAGGCGAAACCATTGTCGCGGAGTTCAAACAAATCCTCGACAACTATGTGGTAAGCCATTACGGCCAGCCGCAATAACTTCGCCGGCTTTCAATGGCGCGCCCAGGAGACTGAGCGCGCCCATTGCCTTTTTTCAAACAGTATACGTTGAAGACGCAGTCTTGCCGCCGCGCCCGGTCCAGTTGGTATGGAAGAACTGGCCACGCGGTTTGTCGATGCGCTCATAGGTATGCGCGCCGAAGTAATCGCGCTGCGCCTGTAGAAGATTGGCGGGCAGACGGCCTGTCCGGTAGCCATCAAAAAAGGCCAGCGCCGTGGAGAAGGCCGGAGTGGGAATGCCCAACTCAACCGCATGAACCTGCGCCTTGCGCCACGATGCCTGATACTGGTTGAGCGCGCTGAAGAAGAAGCTGTCCAGGAGAAGATTTTCAAGCGCCGGATTCTTGTCGAATGCCTCTTTGATCTTGCCCAGGAAGCGCGAACGAATGATGCATCCACCGCGCCACATCAGCGCGATGCCGCCCATATTCAAATTCCAGCCATTCTCCTTGGCTGCGGCGCTGAGCAGCATATAGCCCTGCGCGTAAGAGATGATCTTGGAGCAGTACAGTGCGCGGCGAACATTCTCAATGAAGGCCGCGCGGTCCACATCGAGCGTCTTTGCCCCTGGCCCTTGCAATATGTTGGCTGCCTCTACGCGTTCTTTCTTGAGCGCCGAGAGGCAGCGCGCAAAGACCGATTCGCCGATCAGAGTGACCGGCTGGCCCAGATCCAGCGAGCTGATGACCGTCCACTTGCCGGTGCCTTTCTGGCCGGCTGTGTCCAGAATCTTATCGACAAGAGGCGTGCCATCCTCATCCTTGGTGGCGAAGATGTCCCGCGAAATCTCGACCAGATAGCTGTCCAGTTCGCCCTTATTCCAGTCGGCGAAGACATCGTGCAGCTCGTCGGCAGTGAGTCCCAGGCCGCGCTGGAGCAGATCGTAGGCCTCGCAGATCAACTGCATATCGCCGTACTCGATGCCGTTGTGGACCATCTTGACGTAGTGGCCTGCGCCGTTCTCGCCGACCCAATCGCAACAAGGAGTTCCATCCTCGACCTTGGCCGAGATCGCCTGGAAGATGGCCTTGACGTGCGGCCATGCGGCAGGGTTGCCTCCGGGCATGATCGATGGACCGCGGCGAGCGCCCTCTTCGCCGCCAGAGACGCCGGTGCCGATAAAGAGAATGCCCTTGTCGGCCAAATCTTTGGTGCGGCGATTCGAGTCGGTGTAGAGAGAGTTGCCGCCATCGATGATGATGTCGCCCGCTTCAAGATAAGGCAGCAGATGCTCGATGGTCTGATCGACTGAATCGCCAGCCTTGACCATCAGCATCACGCGGCGGGGACGCTTCAACAAAGCGGCCAGTTCTTCAAACGAATGAGCGCCCACGACGTTCGTCCCCTTGGCTTCGTTGGCCACAAAATCGTCCACTTTGGAGACAGTCCGGTTAAAGACGGCAACCTTGAAGCCGTGGTCATTCATGTTGAGGACAAGGTTCTGTCCCATGACTGCGAGGCCGATCAGGCCAATGTCGCACGATGCATCTGGCATAGAATCTCCGGGTTCTTCAATCTGTTTCACTGCATTCAGCAGGTCTACCATAATTGTAGTTCTGTGGTCAGACCTTTGGAAAGCGCCGGCCAAGAATGGCAGCAAAATGAAGGCGACCGGCGGCCTCGAAAAAATTCTCTCCTAACGCGAGGAGCGAATTGCCACTCCAATTTTTGATTGCCTGGAACCGGCGTCTATGGCTTGACGCGCCGGGCAGCAAGATTCCACTGCCCGGCGGCGAGACGGCGATCTATAATGCAAGTGGATAGGAATTCATTCGGCACAAGGATTGGCTCGGCAGCTCGCGGCTGGCGACGACGTGGGCGCATGGCGTCTACTCGAAGGATGCCTACGCGCCCTTCGGCGAGACTTACAACGAGGCCGGAACCCCCGATCGCTCCTTCACCGGCCAGGACCAGGACACCGTTCCCGGCGTCTACGACTACCTCTTCCGCAAATACGATACGGCCGCGGGACGGTGGCTGTCGCCGGACCCGGCTGGGTGGGGTTCGGTTTCGCAGGAGGCTCCGCAATCGCTGAATCGGTATGCGTATGTGCAGAACAATCCGATGAGTTTGATTGATGCGAATGGTTTGGCTTGCGTGTATTATAACAATGACGATCCAAGTCAAGGAATATCGAGTTGGACAAATGACGATTGCCCAACTGACGCAAATGGCAATCCTACGGACAATGGAGTCTATGTTGACTCCAGCAATGTACAGGCTGTAGGTCAGGACAGCAACGGAGATCTGGTGGCGTTGACAACCGATGGAGACTTGATCAATCCGGACGGATCAATATATTCGTCCGCATCGGTCATTGTCGATGGCTCCGATGATTCCTCTTATATTATGACCTATACTCTTAGCCTTTCGTCTGGAGGATATAACGCCAGTATTCCGGCCCCAAATAACGGCACGCCTACGCCTACGCCTTCGCCTACGCCGACTCCAACCCCAGAGCAGGGGAATTCCTGGTCTCATCCTTTTACTCCGCCCACATGCCATCAGTGGACACTATGGGCAGCGAGCGATGGGGCTATTTCTTACCTAACTTCCGGGGCTGGGAAGTATTGGAATCCAGTATCTGCGACGTTCGGTGGGGCGGCTGTTATAGAAGCCTTCATCGCCGCAAAAGTTTGTCCGTAGGTTATCGTATTCAATCAGAAAGAAGGTAAAGGATGCCACAGATTATGGGTGATAAAAGCGAGAAAGCTGTGTACGTCGCTGCCAACTTTGTTTTGGCGATTGTCTGGGCGCGCTTTCTTTTCCGTCTGATTACACGATGGCATGTTATTGATCCAAACCTTCGTGGTCCCGTCGGCTTATTTATGATGTTTTTCAGTCTTTTGTGGTTGTCGACGTTAATCGGCGGTAAAAGGAGGTTTGCTCCTGCTCCGCTGTTGATGGCAGGTGGCGTCTTGTTAACTGTAATTGAAATTGTAAGAAAGCTCATGTAGGGGCAGGTGGCCCTTCGATAAGGAAGAAAGGGCAGGTGGCCCGATCATCAAAATCATTCTGATTCATAAGAGCTGTGCCCCGTTCATCGCGGTTTTTTGCGATGAGCGGGCGGGTTGAGGTTCGTGGTTTCCCACCCATTCCACGATAAGTACTGTTGAAGGATGGGGCACCCGGCAATGCCCCACTATCACATTTGCACACTAGTTCATCTTTCAGCAGCATTCGTCCCTTCCATGAGCTTTCCGACAATTGAAAAAATAGCGAGAATCACGATTAAATCCGCTAAGCCAATGACGGCACACACAAAGGCTGGAACCCATTTGTCAGTCCAAGGGACAAACAAGATCAACAGAACGTGAAGTGACGCGACGATGGTCATAATAGCCCAGAACCATATGTGCCGCCTCAGTTTCCACTTTAAAACAACCACGAAACCAAATACCCCAATGCAATCCAAAGTCGGCAGTTCCATGCTATCGTGTCCTATGGAATCGAAGAACCAGGCACCAAGGAACCCGCCGATCACCGTACACAGTATGATCCACCAAGGCAGGCGCAGCTTTTTGAGGGTTGCAATATCGCTCTTGATGTCGTTAACTAGTTGCATTTCTTCACCGCCTGCCAGGTTTTCGATCCGTCACGGCCCAACGATACTGCTGAAAAAAATTGTCCGATGCCATTAGGTATAGCTCCCACAACACCAAGGCCGACTCCCCACCAATCCGCATCTGCCAGTGCGTTGCCAATGCCTCCACCAGCAACCGCACCCTGCCCATATTTGATCCCCTTAGCGATCTCTGCTTCTTTGAAAAGCACACTTGCAAGTTTCTCGCCTGGAATCGCCCCTAGTGCGTCAACGCCAATGTTTGCAGCTCCACTGCCAAGAGCGCCCATGATGCACGGATTCTTGTACCAAGGTGTTTTGCCAGGTAGGTGTCCCCACACAGTCACCTTCATAGTAAACATCGGTTCCATAGACAAAGGCAAGGCAATACTATATTTTCCCCAAACACTTGCAGTCACACCTGAGCTGACGTGAACCGTCGCTATGGAGCGGTCGAATACAGGCACTCCCGATACGGTATAAGTAACGGGCGCGTCTATCTCATCGATGGACACGGTACCGGTAGTTCCAGCAATTCCGCCGCCCCCCGCTGCCCCACCACCTGCTGCCGCCCCGTCGCCACCCGCTGCCGCTCCTCCGCCACCCGCTGCCGCGGCCCCGCCGCCCCCCCCTGCCAATCCTGCTCCTGCCACAAGGGCAGAGGCAGGTGGCCCGATCATGAAATAACCGAGAACCACTGTGCCCCATTCATCCACAGTTTTATCGTGGATGAGTGGGAGACCACGAAACCCAACCCGCCCGCTCATCGCAAAGACCGCGATGAACGGGCACAGCTTTTGATTTTACCTTATCATTGAAGAGAGTAGAATCGATGACCGGGCCACCTTGGCCACGCCGTGATGCTTGCTCATCGACAGACGCACGTATTGCCGATGCCAGCTCGGATCGTACCTCTGCGCCGTGCTCGCCGCCTCCACCAGCAGCCAGCGCAGCAGTGTGTTGCCCTGCTTGCTGATGTGGCCCAGACGGCGCTTTTCTCCGCTCGATTCCTCCGCAGGAATCAGCCCGAGACCGGGGTCCCCGGCGACAGGTCTTCGTCGCTGGGGTGGGAGATAACTGCCCACCTGCTTGCCGCGCTGAAAGCGCTGCCAGTTGCCGATCGTCATCATATAGGCCAGCGAGATCACCGGACCCACGCCCGGATGCGTCATCCGCAGGCAAGCCTCCGCGTTGCTCGCCGCAGCCTGGCTGACCGCCTTGTCCAGCGGCGCAATCCGTTCTTCAAGCCGGTCCAGCAGAGCGAGCGATAGTACTGTTCGGCCTCCGTCGTATGCATTAAGCGCCGCTGCCCGCACTCGCCGGTCTCCTCTTTGGCCAACACTTTTTACAAAGACTCTCTAAAAACCCGTCCAAATCACAAGCACTCCCAGCGCGAAGAGCGCCGCGCTGGTGGTCGATAGGAAGTTCACCGCGTCATTGTTCAGCCAGCCGCGCCGTTCAAGAGTCGCACCCAGCAGGCTATCGAAGAAGAGTCCAAAGACACCGCCTGCCGCGCTGACCCAGAATATCTTTAACCCGCCACTCAGCGCCCATGCCCCGGCGGCAGCAATGATCGCAGCGGCAACCACGCCTGCCAGCGTGCCGATCAAGCTGATGCCGCCGTCGGTGCCCGGCGCAACGGGATGAAGTGTAGTGATCATCCTTGGCTGTCCGCCTAGAGCCTGACCGATCTCCGATGAAACCGTGTCCGATCCCGCCTCGGCCAGCGCCGCCAAAGGAACAGCGAGAAGAATCAACGGGGCGTGGAACCTGCCGCCTTCGAAAAGGCTGCTCTGCACAAACCCACTGAAGGCAATCGCCGCAACGCCCAGATTGGCCGCCACCTGCGCCTCCGTGCGCCCATGGCGTCTTTCCGCGACTCCCAGGATCTCCTTGTGCATCCTGCCCAGACGTGTGGCAGCAAATGTGAGGACCACGACAGCCAGCAGGGGAATCAGAGCCGAGCGCCAAGGTGCGTACAAAATGGCTGCGCCGGGTGTAAGAGTCGTCGTGGAAAATATCATGCAGGCAGCAACAACTGCTCCCGCCAAAGCACCCACAGGCGTGGCGGCGCGCAGTTTCAGCACCACAGCTGCGAAGATCATGCTGAGTCCCAAGGCCCAGATTACGACCGGTGCGTAGTACACCGCCCACCCGTGGGCTTGCAGCACTACTTCCGCGCCCGCAAAGGGAAGCGTCAGCAGCAGCACCAGCTTCGATTGCCAGTTCAGTTTCTTTTGCGCCACGCTTCCATCGTAAACCGCAATGCCTCAATCAGCAGATGCGGAGCATTTTGCTCTCGCGCCTCGGAGGCCGTGCTGCTCATGCTCTGATGAAAATCAAGTAGGCTTAAAGAGAACGGGGCGCAGTTTTGAATGTTGAATCGAGATTCTTCTCGATTTCAAAGAAATGATTTGACCATGTACACGACCATCGAGAATGCCGCCACTCCTCTCCAGCGCCGCATCGGACTGCGCTCGGCGGTCACCTTCAATATGCTGGAGATGATCGGCGTTGGCCCTTTCATCACGCTGCCGCTTGTAATTGCCGCTGCGGGATACCGGCTCTCGGTTTGGGCCTGGGTGCTGGGCGCGGTCATCGCCGTGGCCGACGGGCTTGTCTGGGCCGAACTGGGTGCGGCCTTCCCGCGCGCCGGTGGCTCCTACGCCTTCCTGCGCGAGATCTACGGACCCAAAGGTGCGGGCAACTGGCTCAGCTTCCTCTATGTTTGGCAGGTGAGTTTCACCGCGCCGCTCTCGATTGCCTCGGGATGCATAGGCCTGTCAAGTTTTCTGGCCTGGTTCTGTCCGGGGCTGGATCGCGCGCCCATCACTTCCCTGCCCTCTGTACACGGTGCGAACTTTGCCGCCGCGGGGGCCTGCCTGCTTGTGACCGCGCTGCTCTATCGCAATCTAAGTTCCGTCACCCGCCTCGCGTGGGTGCTCTTTGCAGGGGTTCTGGCGGCGATTGCCGGAGTGATTGCCTCCGGTTTTGCGCATGACGGTTGGCAGTTGCCCGCTTCGCCCGCCCTGCCGTTGAGTTTGTCGCTGGGCGGACTGGCGCAGGCCACGCTGCTTACCACCTATTGCTATTGGGGCTACTACAACATCTGCTTTCTGGGCAGCGAAGTGCGCAAGCCGGAACAGACGATTCCGCGCGCGATTCTGCTCTCGGTGCTCTTTGTCGCGGCGTTTTATATTGCGATGAACATGGCAGCGCTGCCATCGATGCGCGATGCGGCGGCGCACACCGGCGCGGCCGCTTCAGTTCGCCTGCAACTGGTGGCAGAGATCGCCAAAACCGCTTTTGGCAGCCTGGCCGGGCGGCTGATGGCCGCGCTGATTCTCTGGACGGCCTTTGCGTCGGTCTTCTCGCTGCTGCTCGGTTACTCGCGCGTGCCCTTTGCCGCTGCGCGCGACGGCAACTACTTCAGCTTTTTGGCTGCCGTTCATCCTCGCCACGGGATTCCGCACCGCTCGCTGGTGGCATTGGGTGTAGTGGCCGCGGGCTTCTGCTTCTTCTCGCTTGCGCAAGTGATCACCATGCTGGTCGTGACGCGCATCCTGCTGCAATTCTTTCTGCAACACCTGGGCGTGATGCTGCTGCGCGTGCGGAGGCCAGAGTTGGAGCGGCCCTTCAGAATTCCGCTCTATCCACTGCCTCCACTGGTGGCCGTAGCGGGTTTTATCTTCATGCTGATCCATCGCAACTACGCGCTGGACGGACTGGCCGTCGCGGCTGGAATCGCCTTTTCCGGCTCGTTGATCTATTTGGTTCGCGCGCGAAGGCTGGGACAGTGGCCCTTTGCGCAGATTCGCTCCAAGCCGGTAATCTGAGCAGCCCGACTCTTGCCGTCCAGTTTTGTTCAGAATTCCAAATCTTTCAGGAAGATTCGCAGAGAGCAAAATCAATTCACCAGCAGTTCATGCACCACTTCCTCTATCTGCCTGCACGCTTTGGGAAGCGAGGCCTTAACCGCCTCGCTAAACTCTTCGCCCAACTCGGTTGAACCCGCCCCGATCGTCAGTAGCAATGCAGTGCGTGGCCATGCTTTATAGTAGTCACGGGCCATTGCCAGCAGTTCCGCGGCGTCAGAGTGATGAGTGGCGATACCGGTTCCAGCCTCAGCAGGTTCAACAGACCTCATGCGGATCGATCCTGGCGGAGACGCGACGGAGCAATCGATAAACAGCACCGATTCTGCGAGGCCAATCACCTCGGCCAGTTCGGGCGTCCATTGCTGCCGGACGATCACGCGCAGATCAGGTTGTCCATTGAAGCGCCGCTCGGCCCACTCGGCCAGCCAAAGCCCCACCCCGTCATCGGCGCGCAGTGTATTGCCGCAGGCGAGAATCAGGATTCGAACTTTAGATTGAGTTATCAATGATTCCGGCTTCCGATGAAACAGATTGGCTAAAGTAAAGCGGCGCCCCATCCATTCCGTAAAATTGCGGAATGATGGGGCACCCTATCGTTTGGCTCGTTCATTTCTGGAGGTAAGTTGACGCGGCAAGCCGAGCCGCTCTTACTGTGCGGCCGGCGAGGCTTCAGGTTGGCTGACTGCCTTGGCTGGTGTGAGTCCAGGCACCACCGGCGCGGATGCTACATTGCCGCTCGCTGCCTCATTCAGGTTGATGCCGTAATGATGCAGGGTCGAGGCCATTATCTGGTACATGGCTGCCCGCGCTTGCGCGTAGGTAGCTTGAGCGGCAATCAGGCTATTCTCTGCCGAGGAGAGATTGCGCTGCTGTTGCAACACGTTGGCTGTGGTGGAAGCGCCCAGCCGCAGCTTTTTTACTTCGGCATCAAGGCTCTGCTGGTTGTAGTCGCGGGCGGCGATGGCGGCCTGCACCTGCGCGCGGTCATTGGCCAACGCAATCTGCTGACTGACCACCTGCATATGAATCTGCGTGTAGAGTTGCTCCAGGTGAAGCTCAGCCTGACGATACTCAATCAGCGAGCGCGCCTGGACGGCCTGCGCGGTCCGGTTTCTCAAAGGAACATTCAGATTGAAGCCCACACCCTTGTCCGGCGAACTGCTGTTGAAAAGATTGCCAAAAGTGGTTCCATAGCTAATCGTAGGATAAGAGTCGGGAGCGCAGGAGACGCCTTGCAAAAGGTTCAGGCAATCCGGGCTTTGCGAGCCGCCCGCCGCGCTGGCGCCATAAAACGCATAGGCGCTCAGCGTGGGCAGCAGTGCATTGCGCGCGCCCTTCAGCGTGATCTCATCCTTCTTGATGGATAGCTCCGCCTGTTCCAGCTCCGGACGGTTCTGGAAGGCCAATTGAACCAGTTCGTCCGCCGGCTGCTTCTCTTCGGGAATCTGTTCCAGGCTCACACGGTCGGTGGGAATCACCGCAGCCGCTACCAGGGCAGGATCGTTCAGGTTGCGCGCGATAGCCTGCTTGAGAACCAGTTGCTGATAACTCAAATTGTTCTGCGAACTGAGCAGAGCCTGCTTGTCGCTGGCAACCGTGGATTGGGCGTTGACTACGTCCAGCGGAGCCAAGGTTCCAATCTCCAACTGCTTCTTGTTGTCCTCCAGCAGCCGGCTGCTCTGTTCCAGAGCGTGCTGTTTGGCCTGTACATCTTCGTAGGAACTGACCAGCGCCCAGTAGATATTCTCCACCTGGTTGACGGTGTACAGTATCTGCTGGCGGAAGGTCGAGTCGGTAATGCGTCGGTCAAGAATCGCCTCATACATGAAGCGCTTGTTCACCCAGATTCCTGCTCCCTGCAACAGATTCTGCGTCACCGTAGCCCTGAAGTTGGAACTCAGCTCCGGGCTATAAACATTGAAAGGGCTACTGGAAGTGATGCGCGAGTTGTTGAAGGTCAGGGCCAGTGATCCGCCGGTAACAAAGCCCTGATTGTAGGTGAAATTGTATTGGTCAGTATTCGTAAAGGCGCGAGGAGCGAATTCGCTGGTCTGCGGCGACTCGGACCGCTCGAACTGGAGTGTGCCGGTCACATTCGGATCAAGGTTCTCCGGCATGGGTCCTGCGCCATCCGTGGTCAGGGTTACGCCGTTGGTGCCGGTCGTCGCCGCGCTGCCCGTGATGCCCGGAGCGCCGCTGGCGGCCAGGGTCTGGGAACTGCCCCCCAGCGTATTCTGCAAAACCGATGCGCCCACGCCTTGCAGCCCGGAGCCTGCCTTGGCCCTCAGTATATCCGTGTCGGCTATGTCCATGTAATAGCGCGCAATGGCGATGTCGTAATTGTTTTCAAGAGCCAGCGCAAGCGCGTCTGAAAGGCTCAGATAGATCTTACCATCCTTGACCAGATCGGTCAGTCGCACGGAGTTGGCAAAGCCGGCCTTAGCGATGCTGGTCGACCGGTACTTGTTGATCGGATTGCCAAGGAGCGTGCCGGAGGGGATGGAAAAGTCGCGCGCGGATTGGCGCAAATCAAGCGGTTCGGTCTGCACGGGTGCGGGAGCCGCTGGCAGTTCGGAGGCCGCCTTGTCGGACGCGGTGGCCGCGGCCTGCTGGGCAAACCCGGAGGGCAGTGCCGTCGTCAAGGCCAGCATCAGCGCCGCTGCGGCGCGCAGCCGGTTACCCGCCGGTTGTGTCATTCTGCCTGCGGCTTCTACTTCCTGCTTCTGCAACACACTCTTGCCAAACAAATGCATATTTCCTCTCCACAAATCTCTGAGGCTTATGGGCGTTCTTCTACAAGACGAACGGGAACCCTCCCCGGACGCAATATTTCAGATTCTCCCTTTCTATTATCGCCTGCGGCCGGCGGCGCGCCCCTTCACTCACCGGTTACTACGCATCAAGCAACCAGTTCGTTCCCTCATCTCGACAAGAAATACGGAAGTGTGACCTGGGAAAACAGGGTTTCGGCACCCTCAATCTCTTCGCTACAGCCGCTTTTGAGAGTGAAGAGAAGACGAAATATTGGGCGCAAATACAGCTTATCGCAGAGAATTCATCTGCACGGATTAAAAATTAATGTTGCGGTGAAGAACACAACATCCGGGGTCAGGAAGATCGCACTGTTCGCCAGTGATCAAGACATCTCTTGCCGTGCTGCATTTCGATCATCTGTGACGCAAGCAACAATGAAGCGCCCTCCTTCAGCGATAGCATAGAGTTCTGTCCTTGAAGCGGAGATCAAACCTCCAGCCTTGAATTTTGAATCAGGAGAAGCGCGATGAGTGAGGAACTGCAGGCAAAGCGGGCGAACGGTGGCGTGGTCCAAACGAAACTTTACGGGATCGAGCTGCTGCTGAACTCACGGCTCAACAAAGGCACTGCCTTCACCGAAGAGGAACGCACAGCCTTTGGACTGCATGGGCTGCTGCCACCCCACATCGGCACGCTGGAAGACCAGCGCGAGCGCCGCAAAAGGGTGCTGGACGGGCGCGATACGAACTTCCTCAAATATAGTAATATGCGGGATTTGCAAGATAATTGCGAGACACTTTTCTACTCTCTGATCGAGCACTATACCGAGGAGCTGTTGCCAATTGTCTATACGCCGACGGTGGGCGAAGGCTGCCAGCGCTTCAGCGAGATCTGGCGCCGGCCGCGCGGCCTCTTCCTCAGCTACACGCACCGCCATCACATTGAGCAGATCCTCTCTGACCCGCGCTTTGACGAGGTGCGCTGCATTGTAGTTTCAGACGGTGAGCGCATCCTCGGCCTGGGCGATCAGGGCGCGGGCGGCATGGGCATACCCATCGGCAAGATGGCCCTTTACACCGCGCTGGGCGGCATTCCCCCGGAGCATTGCCTGCCAATTCTGCTCGACGTAGGCACGGATAACGAAGCACGGCTCGCCGATCCGATTTATATTGGCTGGCAGCACAAGCGCGTTCGGGGTCAGGAGTACGATGAGTTCATCGAAGAGTTTGTCTCTGCTGTCATGCGCCGCTGGCCCAATATTCTGCTGCAATGGGAAGATTTTGCCGGCGTGAACGCGGCGATCTTGCTGAAGCGCTACCGCGACCAGCTTTGCACCTTCAATGATGACATCCAGGGAACCGCCGCCGTCACCACCGGCACACTGCTGGCCGCCGTGCGCGCCACTGGCCGTCCGCTCAAAGAGCAGACGATTGCCATGTACGGCTCCGGATCGGCCGGCATCGGGATCTCCGATCTTTTGATCGCCGCAATGATGGAGGAGGGACTGACGGAAGCCGAGGCCCGGCAGCGCATTTACTCCTTCAATCGCTATGGCCTGCTCGTCGAAGGCTGCCAAGGCATTCGTCCCGGACAGGAGGCGCTGCTGCGCAAGCGGTCAGAGGTTGAAGGCTGGAAGCTCGATTCATCCGCCAACACCTGCGCGATCTCCCTGCTGGATGTGGTGCGCAATGCCAAGGTCAGTATTCTGGTGGGCGTCTCCGCGCAGCCCGGGGCATTCACGGAGGAGATTGTGCGTGAAATGGCTCGCCACACGGAACGGCCCATCGTCTTTCCTCTCTCGAATCCCACCTCGAAGGCTGAGGCTACGCCGGCTGATCTGCTGCGCTGGACGGAGGGCCGGGCGCTGGTCGGCACCGGCAGCCCCTTCGATCCGGTCGAAGTCAATGGCAAGCCGGTACGCATCTCGCAAGTCAATAATTCTTTCATCTTTCCGGGCTTGGCGCTGGGCATTCTTGTGTCGCGGAGCAATCGAGTCTCCGATGCCATGATCATGGCCTCGGCCAAGGCCCTCTCTCGGCTTTCGCCGACTGTCGCCGACCCTGGCGCTCCACTGCTTCCGCCCATCGGAGACTGCCGCAAGGTGAGCCTGGTGATCGCCGAAGCCGTCGCCAAACAGGCCATTCAAGACGGAACGGCCGAGGCCGTCGAGGATACTCTGCTGCGCGAGCGGATTCGCGCTTATGTCTGGGAACCCTTGTACCAGCCATATGAACGTATCGATTGACCAGGTCCTGTCATTGCGCGTACGCGGAGAAGTATTGGGCCACGGCGTTGGCCACGATTTGGTGGCCCTGCGCGTTGAGATGAATGATGTCGTTCTGTTCAATCGGTACGCCGGCAGCGTGCGATGTCTGGTTTCCACCAAAGCCTCGGGTTACGGTCAGAGTATTGCCGGAGGCCGAAGTGACCAGAACATTCTCGGCATTCGCACCGCTGTCGATTTTTATAATTGAGCCTGCACCGGGAATATTGCCTGTATTGGTCTTGATCGCAATGCTGGTATCCGTGGAGCCGACAGCAACCAAAAGCGTTCCCTGCTGGTCAACTGCGCGCAACGAAGACGGCGGCTCGTCGTGCTGATAATCGGAGACATCGGTTGCCTGGGTCGGATCGTACGCATCCACAAGTAGTTTCCTTACGTCAATGTAATGCGAACCGTAAATGCTCCCGAGCTGTTGGTTAAAGGGAATGAGCCATTGGTACAAATCATTTCCAGAAACACCATACCACTCGCTCGGCCTGTTTTCGTTGAGGATCGACAAGACCAGATAGTCCTGTCCGTGCGCAACCGTTTGAACTTGCCCGGCTAAATCGGAAAGAATCTGGTCTGCCCATTCAAAATCGTTGCGGCCCTCCCAGAAGACAGGAATGTAGTTGGCATAAGGAGTGTCAACGACGAACGCGGGAGTCCCTGTGGCAGGAACTGCGCTTCCCGATGCCGTCCGCGTAAAGGTAAGGACCGTGCCCGTCGAGTCAATCGTGACCGTGCCGTGGACTCCGAGTATCGTGCCGGAGACCCCGCCCGCCGGACCGTACGGAGTGACTGGAGTGTAGATTGGGCAGTTGGCCGCCGAACATGTGGGAAAAGTCACGGTCACTCCTCCCACAGCCGGAATCACTCCGCCATTGACGGAAACAACCGCAGAAACTCCGCCTTCTCGCACGCCGATCTGGGTGGAGGTATTTCCGGATACGCCCAAGTTCACAACCGGCAGGGTAATCAGTTTTTGCAGTTCGCTGGGATAAGGATCGATGTCAGTCGCACCGGAGCAGCCGCAGGTGAGCGAATCACCCCAGGCCGCGATGCCAAAGACAGATGCTGTGACTGTGATGCCACTCTGCACGGAGGCATAGTCGGTCGTGTCATAAGGAGTAAATGAGACTGAAAGACTCTGCGGCCCGGCAGAGTTGAAGACGGTCCCGGCCGGAGGCGTGTAGACAAAATATCCGCCTAACGGCGTTGTTCCGCCCGGCACGGTGGCTGAGGCATTCAACTGCCCGGCTCCCAAAGGCGAGCCAACCGCCAGTTGCGCCGTGGGTGTCCAGTTGATCTTGGGTGTCGCCTGATAGACGGTAATCGGTACGCTGGCCACGGTGGAGGCGTAGTCAGTACTGTCAGCCGGAGTAAACGTGGCGGACAGATTTTGAAGGCCCGCGGTGAGTACCGTACCAGATGCGGGCGAATAGTTAAAAGATCCTGCTACCGAAGAGCTGGCGTCAAGCTGCGTACCGCCCAGCGCAGTGCCGTACGTGATGGCGCCAGGTGCGTTCCAACTGATCGTGGGCGTGGCCTGATTCACAGTTAGTTGAACAGAAGACTGCACTGTCGCATAATTAACCGAGTCGGTGGGAGTCAAGGTGGCTGTCAGCGTCTGTGTCCCCGCGTTCAGAACCTTGCCGGAGGCGGGCGAATAGGTGATGCTTCCAGCAACCGAAGAGCTGGCGTCGAGTTGCGTCGCGCTCAGCGCCGTTCCGTAAGCAATGGCAGCCGGCGCGCTCCAACTGATCGCGGGCGTGGCCTTGTTCACCGTCAGTGGCACGGCAACTTTAGCGCTGGTGTAGTTGACCGTATCGGTTGGAATAAAGGTCAAAGAAAGCGTTTGCGTCCCCGCGTTCAGCAATGCCCCGGAAGCGGGCCAGTAGTTGAAACTTCCCGCCACTGAAGAGCTTGCGTCGAGTTGCGTCGCGCTCAGCGCCGTTCCGTAGGGGATGGCGGCGGGCGCGGGCCAGCTTATCGCAGGTGTGGCCTGGTTCACGATGAGCTGCACGCTGGCTTGCGCTACTGTGTAATCGACCGTATCCGTAGGAGTAAAGCTGACAGAGAGGGTATGGGGACCGGCAGTGAACACCGTCCCTGGAGACTGTGTGTAGACAAAAACCCCCGGTGTAATCGTGCTGGCATCCAACTGGGTTGCGCTCAATGCTGTGCCATAGGAGATCGGAGCCGGAGTTTTCCAACTGATCTGCGGCGTTGCCTGGGTGACGTTGATGGTGACGCTGGCGGAAGCGCCGGTGTAATCGTTGGAATCTGTTGGAGTAAAGCTCACTGAAAGCAGATGCGGACCAAGCGAGAGTTGCGCGCCAGGTGCGGGTGTATATACATATGTGCCGGCTACGCCTGACGCGGCATTCAACTGAGCCGTGCCCAGAGGCGTTCCGTAAGGAATCGCGGCAGGCGTCGGCCAACTCAGCGTGAGAGTTGCTTGATGCACGGTAATCGGGACGCTGCTGCTGGCAACGGCGTAGTTCGTGTCGAGTGGAGAAAAAGTGACGGAGAGCGTGTCCGTGCCCGCTGGAATGATGGCGCCCAAAGCCGGTTTGTAGGCGAAGGTGCCGGCGATGCTCTCGCTGGCATTGAGCTGGGTTGCGCTCAACGGCGTGCCATAAGTAATGGCCGCCGGCGGGGTCCAGACAATCGCGGGCGAGGCCATCGGCTGCACCGTAAGCGTCACTGTAACTGTGACAGTGGCGTAAAGCGCTGTGTTGGTCGGCGTGAAGGTAACGGATAGAGTCCGCGAACCGGCATCGAGAACCGCTCCCAGTGACGGCGTGTAGGCGAAGCTGCCAGGAACGCTGGTGCTAGCGTCTAGTTGCGTTGCGCTCAGTGCCGTGCCATAAGGAATCGGGGACGGCGTTGCCCAGGTAATTTGAGGAATAGCCTTGTCGCCTGCGGCACAGCCGGAAAGAAACAGGCAAACTGAAGCAAATACTGCAATCCATAAGACAATTTGTGAAAAGGCGCAAAACTTGTTTGTCAATTTGAAATCTCCAGAATGCGCACAGTGATAGTGAAATTATAGGTATTGTTGGCACGGCAATCAATGCTCATGAAGCTCCCCACTGCTCTTCATTGAAATACCAAAGTACTCATGATCCGGTTTCTATGGAGTTTCCCTTTCCGGGAAAAAATGCTTGAACCAATGAAAGCCCTCAAATATCTTCGCGTACTAGCGCGAGAACCTTAGATACCACCGCCCTCCGGGGCAAACCGGAGGGCGATGACCTTGGCAACAATGAGTTATAGTTAGGACCTGTTAACACTACATCAGGCCCTAACTCGCATTCGCCGGCGTCGGCTTGTAGCCCGACAGGCCGTAATAGGTAATGAAAAGGTAGCAGAGAATGGGCAGCACAAAGGCATAATGAATGCCAATTTTATCTACCAAGAAACCGAACAGAGGCGGAACAATCGCTCCGCCTACATTGCCGATGGTAATGACGCCAGAACCCTTGCTCGTCATATGTCCCAATTCCGAAATCCCAAGGGTAAAGATTGTCGGATACATGATGGAGTTGGCCAGACCGCAGAGGACCAGGCTACCGATGGCGATATTACCGGTTGTGAACATGGAGACCAGCATCAGCGCCACGCCCAAAATGCC
The DNA here is from genome assembly GCA_963804315.1 of uncultured Acidobacteriaceae bacterium. Taxonomy (GTDB): domain Bacteria; phylum Acidobacteriota; class Terriglobia; order Terriglobales; family Acidobacteriaceae; genus Telmatobacter. The sequence continues at coordinate 52,905 of CAWDQB010000054.1, read as the reverse complement.
CAATAGAACTAGCATCTTCTCGGCCTTGAAGACGCTCATGAGCGCACTTCCGGCGAAGCGGCCAATCATGATAAGCAGATAGTAAACCGTAACCAGGATTCCAGCAGTTTCGATGCTGCTGATGCCTTCCTTCTTGCAATACGAGATACAAATCGATGCCAGGGCGATTTCAACGCCCACATAGAAGAAGATTCCTATCATCCCCAACACTGTGTGGCTAAAGCTCCAGATGCTGCGGCCTTCCGCGGGGGAGTCTTCAGAAGGGCGGGCTGAGGCAATCGAGGGCAAATGCAGGAACATCACCACAAAACCCAACACCAGCAATCCGGCGGCTATGTAGACGTAGGGCATCTCCAGCATGTGAGCCTGGGCGGTGGAATCGGATACCTTGGTGGTGTCGGCGAGTATGAACTTGGCGGCAAACCAGCCGGCGGCGGCCGAGGCGCCAGAGTTGAAGGCCTGCGCCAGGTTCAGCCGGGCAGATGCGCTGGACTCCGGACCAAGAATCGCGACGTACGGGTTGGCCGAGGTCTGCAAGGCACAGACGCCGGTGGCAAGCACAAAGATGGCGAAGAGCGTCAGATTGAAGCTGACCTGATTGGCTGCCGGAACAAAGAGCAGCGCACCTACCACCATAATGAACAGCGAAGTCACCATGGTGCTCTTGTAGCCGATCTTCTCAATCAGCTTCGCGCTCGGAACCGAAAAGACCAGATAGGCAAAGAACCAGGCGGAAGTGGCCAGCATCGATGGCCCGTAAGGCAGATTGAAGATCTCTTTCAGTTTGCCCACCAACTGGTTGTTGAGGCTGGTGAGGAAGCCGAAGATGCCGAACAGCGCGGTAACGATGATGAACGGCATAAGGTAATTGGGCGCATTGGAGGCCGCCGGAGCTGTGGACTGCTTAGCCATGAAAGATTTTCCCCGTTTCCTTTTGAAAAAAATTGCTGATTTTGGCTGATCTTCCCTTGAACCGGACTTGTCTCAAAAGCCGCGGCTGGTGCAAAAAAGCGCGCCGGAGGGAAACAAAAAACCGCAAAACGTACCCAAACCACTCTACGCATCGGGACCAAGGCGCGTCCAGTGAAATTTGAAAATGCTGTTGTCCCAAAGCAGCCCAAGAAAGCCTTTGACGGACAGGTCCAATCGCCGTTGGCGCTTAAAGTTTGTCGCGCAGGAAGCTGATGACGTGGTCGGCTTGGACCACGCCCACCATGCGCCCCTGGGCATCAATCACGGCCAGCGCGTGCAGGTTGTACTTGTCAAAGAACTCAGCCAGCGCATTCTGATGCAGCCCAACGGGGCAGGAGAGGACGCGCGCCTCGGCCAGCACGGAGAGGCGCGTCTCGGGCTGGGCCATCACCAGACGCGCCAGCGGGATGCAACCGCGCAGAACGCGCTTCTCGTCCAGCAGGTAGATTTCCGTCACGCTCTCCAGATCACCGTCAAAGGCACGTAATGCCTCAACGGCCTCGGCGACGGTGGCATCTTTGCCCACGGCGACAAAATCGGTGGTCATGCACCCGGCGGCCGAGTCCTCGTCAAACTCCAGCAACTCCTCGACATCCTGCCGCTCTTCCGGCTCCATCTCGTCCAGAATGGCGTCCGATTGCTCTTCGGATAGCTCGGCCAGCAAGTCGGCGGCGGCGGCGGGATCCATCTCCTCGACGATGTCGGCGATCTTCTCTTCGCCCAGCTTTTCCAGAAGCGCCTTTTGCAGCTTCGGCTCGACCTCCTCCAGCGTTTCTGCGGCCACCTCTTCATCGAGCGAGGTGAAGACGGCCTCACGTTCGGCCGGGGCCAGATCTTCCAGAATATCGGCCAGATCGGAGGGGTGCATCTCGCCCAGGCGCTCATACTCGATGCGCAGCTTGACGCGGCGAGCAGGATCGACTTCGATCACGTCGACGAATTGCCAGGGGATGCCGCGAGCGGCGATCTTGCGCGAGAGCGTCTCCAGCGCGGCGCGCGGCAACAGACCTTTGAATACGCGGCGAACGGCCCCACGCAGGCCCACCTCGACCTCTGCCACGCGCAGCAGATGCGCCGCGCCCTGGCCCATCCACTCCAAATCGACGTCGTTGACGCGGACCACCTTGCGGCCATGTATGTCGATGATCTGGCGGTCGATCAGGTCTTGTTGCAGATAGAGGTAATTGCTCTGGTCGTCAAGCGGGGCGAGCGCTTTGACGCTGCGCAATTCGAGTGTGCCGGCGGGGGTCTCCATTACCTCATGCGACGGCACAATGCGCAGCCCTGCCTTGGTCTTCAGTACCAGCCCGGCAACCTTGCCCGCATCCGCACCGGTAGCCACGGCAATATCCTTCAGCCGCCCGCGCAAGTGGCCCTGCGCATCGGTCACCGGAGTGCCGAGCAGGGCAGTCAAACTGACGCGAGCTGTGGTGCGGGTGGGCATGAAGTGAGTGTATCGCTTTGGGGCCGGGGTGCGCCTGCGGATGTTGTAACAGCGACTATTTATCGAATGGAGTCAATGCCGTTTCGGTAGCCGGATGTCCCATGTATTCCGCGCCCTGCGTGGAATACATGGGACATCCACGAACCCGGAGCGAGCGAAGAGCGAGCCGTTGGCCGCACCGCAGATGCTTGCGCAGAACTATTCATTCTGCGTGCATACTGACAATGGAGGAGAAAGCGAGCAACCGGACGGAGAAGCTGATACTTCCCCCTGTGTGCGATCTTTGTTTCTTCGCTTTTATCTTCTAACTCATGGATAAGTAAAAAGTGAAAACATTCCTGTAACGATTCTGACTCAATTTTCAGCCGAGTGCAGCCCTCCCGATCCGGCGCGGAAGGCGATGTTGGAGTGCTCACCGTCGGGCGAATGGCCGCAATTCCACAGACACGCACCGCAGTGGATGCACTTCTCGCGCTCGAAGGCGGGAAGGCCGTCTTCGCCTTGGGCGATCGCTTGCCCCGAGCACATCGCCACACAGGTCTTCTCGCCGCACTCTTTGCAGAGGGCAATATCTTTGAAGATAACGTGATCGGCAAAACCGGGCATCGCCTGCACCTTGCCGCCGAGCAGCAGTGCATCCTGCTGCGTGACAAGCAAGCGACCATCCAGCGGAATCTCGGGCCAGCCGCGCGCGTTGAGCAAAGCATCGTGGAGCGAGCGACCCTCTGCCTGAGCCAACTTCTCTGCGTCCTTGAGCTTGAGCGCATCTGCGGAGTTGGTGGCAAAAGGATGAATCTGCTTGTGCGCCGGAGGAATGTGCGTGCCAAGCGAGAGCTTGCCGTCGGTGAGTCCAGCCAGCGCCATGCCGATCATGCCTTTGACCAAGCCGTCCTGAAAGCCATTGCGCGCGTTCTCGGCCTCACGCGCGCCCAGTTCGACCCAACTGGCGCGGCGGCGTTTTTCGTAGGTGGCGTCGAGATTCTCCTGCGTGAAAGGCTTGCCCGCGCGCAGCAGTTCGAGGACAGCTTCGCCCAGTTGCGCGCCCGTCGCCCAGGCCTCATCCACGCCGCTGCCGGTTAACATGTTCGTGCTGCCGGAGCCTTCGCCGATCCGCGCATACCCGTCGCCGCAGAGGAACGGCTCGCCGTGCCTGCCGGATTCTTCCAATGACTTTGCGCCCCAGGAGCGCAGCGTTCCGTCCTTGAGGAATGGCCAGATCGCCGGGTGCTGAATGTAGTGCTGCAGATAACGATAGGCTGTTCGGCTCGGATCGCTCATCCACGAGGGCACAAAGATGCCCACCGAGACCAGCCGCTCCGGATGGACATAGAGGAAGCCGAAGATCTCCGGCTCGGGGTAGCCGAAGCTATGCCAGACGGTTCCAGCTTCGAGTTTGGAATCTTCGGGCAGCTCGATTACAAACTTCATGCCCAGCGCCCACTCGCGCTTGTGGTGGCCTTCGGGCAGACCGAACTTATCATCCAGCGCCTGACCAACCGCGCCGACTGGCCCGTCGCCGACGACCGTCAGCAGCGCCTTCACATCCATTCCAGCCATGAAGCCGTCGGTCGGCGCGCCGGATTTGTCCACGCCCTGATCAGCAAGGCGCAGGCCTTCGACTTTGTTGCCATTGAAGAGCGGCGCGCTGACCGGAGTTCCGGGCCAGATCTGGACGAGGCCTGTAGCCATCAACTGCGAGCCAACCCACTGATTGAATTGGCCGATGGAGAGTACCAAGCCGCCGTGCTTGTTGAGGAAGGCCGGGGTCCAGGGCAGCGTGAAGGCATGGTTCTTGAGGCCGACGAGCGGGCCAACTGCCCGTAAGACAAAATCAGCGGCGCGTAAGACAAAGGAGCGCCGGCTGGCGCCGATGGGGTCGAGCAGATACATCACCCGCTCGGATTTGACCGGCACGGCCATGGGAATCTCGGCCGGATTCAGCTCTGGAAAGCTGGTGCGGATAGCTTGGGCGCGGCTGACCACGCCGCTGACGCCGGAAGAGATGTCGTCGGCGCGCTCGTAGCAGAGAACTTGCAGCGGCATTCCCGGCGCGACCTTGCTCTCGAAGGCGGGATCGGCGGGGTTTTCCGTCCAGGCTTTGGTAAGCGTGGAGAGAAAACCGGCGGTAGCAGGGCCAAAGCCCGCGCAGGCGATGTCCACGTCCATGGACGCGCGGTCGATCTCCGGGATTTCTGTGTTGGTTGTTTCCTCGCTCATGCTGGCCTCCAATTTAAATTCCAGGGCATCGACAGAGAACCCCTTGACCTACGACTCTAACTTGAGTACATACTTGCGATACCATTTCTCTGCTTCCGCTCTCTTGCGGTTGACCACTTCCATAGCTTCTTCAAACGAGTTGCAATCGATTTGTCCTTTGTAAAGATTGCAAGCACGGCAAGCAAGCACTAGATTGCTGTCATCATCATTGCGGCCAAGACGTTGCGGTTTAATGTGGTCAATATTAAAGTTGGCGATAAACCAACTCTCAAAGTCTTTCCGGCCATCCCAACCACAATATCTACACGTAAAATTATCTCTTTCATAAATTCGTTGGTTTGGATATGCTTCTTTTTCTTTCATCATTGGACTGAACCTGAATTTCCTTTCTCTTTATTGACAAAGGCAGCAAGTTAGCTTCCGCTTCGCGGAAATGGCGAGTTCGCGAGATGGCGTGGACGGTTTGGGTTCGTGGTATCCCACCCATCCGCAAAGAACGCGGATGGATGGGGCACCCAGATTTATGCGCAATGAAACAGGTGCGAGCGAAAAGCGAGCGATTGGCCCCACCGCAGGTGGTTACGCTGGATAATCCAGCGCCTCCGGAATCATCACTTTGCTGACTGTTTCGGCGGCGCGGTCCTTGGCAAGGCGCGAGCCGCTGAGGCAGTGAACCAGCTTGCCTTGCAGGCGCAGGAAGTCGTTGTTGCCGCCACAGCCGGCGCAGGGTCCGGCCTTGCGCGGATGCGTGCCGTCTTCTGACAGAACATCCAGAGCCATCGCCGAGATGCCGGGGATGATCTCTTCCAGCTCCTCCAACTCGCTGGTCAGGAAGCAGTTGGTGTGTCCCTCGTCGTTCCACGAAGGATGGCGGTTATAGCCGAAGACAAGCTCGGCGCAGATGCGACTGACTTCACCGGCAGCGGCGGCGGTCTGTGTGTGGCAGAGGTCGCTGAAGAATTGCAGCGTGCCGTCCAGGCCCTCGGCGGCGACTGGATCGTTGGGTCCGTTCTTCTCCAGCTCCAGTACGTCAAGAATCTGATAGCGCGAGGCGAGCAGCCAGCAGAGCGCGTCGGCCAACGAAAAGGTTACGCCCTGGCGCTGGCCATGGTAGAGCTTGCCGCCGCTGGGGTCCTTGGTCACTTGCAGATGTTCGAGGGTCCAGAGCCACATCTTCATCGCCGAGGCCAGCGTGCAAGCGCCGGTTCCGGGCCGTTCGCTGGCGATGCGCCGCATCTCGGCGATCCAGGAGCGAAAGAGCGCCAGGAAGACTTCGCTGGTCATGGTGACGGTAAGTTGGCGGCGCTGCACAGCCTCGGGGCCTTCGTAGGTGGCTTCCAGTTGCGCGTCCATCCACTTGTTGCCCAGGAAGCCGGGGCAATCTTCGGTGATGCCGTAGCCGCCCATCAGGCTGACCGCTTCGCGCAGCATGTTGGTGCCGTGGCCGGTATTCCAGAGCTTGGTGGCCGGGCAGATGACACTGGTTTCGGCGTCCATCAGGACGTATTGGACGAGTGGATCGGCGGCGAGTTCGGCGCGGCGGGGATCGTTTTCCTTGAGCGTAAGCAGTTCAATGGCGCGGTCGGCGCTTTCCTTGAGCGCCTTCATCTCCGCGCGTCCGCCCGAGACGCCACGTTCGGCGAGGATCGACGACTTCTGCTTTTCGATCGGTTCGTACTCATCGAAGAGGCGAGCAGTGGCGTAACCGAGCGAGGCAGCGGCTTCGCCTGTGGCCCAGACATCCACCAAGCGATGCAGTGCGTCTTCGCGTTGCTGAATGCCCTGCTCATAGCGGACGGAACCGGGCTTGGCGCCTTCGGCTCCCCGGAAGCGCTGGCGCTGGTAACGGATAACCGGCTCGACGGCCGAGAGCAGCTTGGCGGCCGACATCAGGCCCACGCCTACGCGAGTGCGCTTGAAGACCGCATCCAGAACTTCGGCGTGGCTGAAGTTGGGAACAATGATGCCGTCCTTGACGGTATAGCCGCCAACGATGCGGCTGGCGGGAACCTTGAGGTTGAAGATGGGGTCGCCGGTGGAGGAGAGCTGATGGACCAGCTTTTTCGTGGGTGTGCCATGGTCGAAGATGCCTTCGTCGGTCTCTTCCAGAATGATGAAGCAACTGCCTTTGATGCGCTCGTCATCCGAGCCGACGGCAGCGGTGACAAAATTGGCAAAGGCGATGTTGGTGATGAAACGGCCACGCTTGTCTACCTGAAGCCATGGCTCTTCGCCGTCCTTCCACTCTGCGATGCGCATCTTGCCGCTGAGCATTCCGGTGTCCACGCCTACATAAGGGATGGGTTCGGTCAGCACAAAGGCGCCGCGCCAGGTCTTGCGGTCTTCTCCGGGTTGCGCAGGAGCGGAGAGAGTTTTGTAGTGCTTGATCTGCTCCGGCGTGCCGCGCTCATGAATCGGTGAGAGAGCCAGGGAGCCGGCCAAACTGGCTGTCGCCGCTCCGCCGTCTACCCAAGCCAGCTCGAAGGCGGCCAGCGACAACGCCATGTTCTTGGGACCAGCGATGAAGCCGCCCTCTTCCGGCTCCATGAAGGCCGCGGTGATGCCCGCGCGGTCAAAGGCTTCCATCATGCCGGCCTTGCCGGGGGTCCACTCGTGCGTGTTGCGCTCGCCGGCGGCGACGAGCTGGGCAACGGTTCCCCGTGCCACGCCACGAGCTGACTGAACCAGCATTTGCAGGTCAAAGCGGTCGGCAAAGCGCCATTGAATTTGTCGAACGGCATCGCCAGGTAGTGTCAACATGGATTTCGTTTCCGTCAGGGTTTCCGTGGCCATTTTTTTCCTCTAGCAGCGCAGTTATTGTGAAGGACTAGACCCGCCAAAGGATGTGACATGAATCACTTTGGCGCAATGCAGTTTTGGTGCGCTCAACCAGAAGCCGCAGCGACTTTTCCAAATGAAAGAGTAGAGGAATCGATTCAAATGCCGATCTATCTATTGGAACGGTGATCTGCGTCACTTGTAGACGCGCAAGTTTAGCTGTATGAAAAGGTTTAGCTGGGAAATCTCCTAGTGCGTCTGGCAGTCTGCTGTTCCTTGGTTGTCCAGGCAAAGGAGTAGAAGCATGAAGCAAATCATTCGAACAGCGGCTCTTCTTGTGCTGGCCGCGGCCATTGCGGGAGCTGCCGCTGCGCAGGCTCCAGGAGCAGACACCTACAAGGCCAAGTGCGCCATGTGCCACGGTGCGGATGGACTGGCCGCTACGCCTATGGCCAAGAACCTGAAGGTCCTGTCCTTCAAAGCTCCGGAGATGCTTAAGGCCTCCGAGGCGCAATTCATCGCCTCGACCAAAAACGGCAAGAACAAGATGCCGGCCTATGCGGGCAAGCTGACCGATGCGCAAATCAAGGATGTGGTTGCGTTTATCCGAATGCTGCAGAAGTAGGCACAATGCAGTAGCTGGAAGTAGATAGGAAGAATGGGAGTCTCCATGAAGACTGGTTCCTCGATGGCGCTCATTCTGGGAGCGTTGCTGGTTTTCTCCGCGCCTCGCCTTGCCTTGGCGGAGACCGATTGCCTTGCCTGCCATGCAGACGCGGGAGCACAGGACGCCTCGGGCAAGAGCATCGCCGTGGATGGACACACCTTCAGCGAGAGCATCCACGGCAGCCTCAAATGCGGTGACTGCCACGCGACGATCAAGGATTATCCGCACCCGGATCAGATCACGCCGGTCAAGTGCGAGAGCTGCCACGCCGATCAGGCGGCTGGCCTCGCCGGCAGCGTTCACGCCAACCGCGCCGAGCACCCCTGCACCAGTTGCCATGGCGACGCGCACAAGATCTTTCCCAAGTCGGACGCGCGCTCGGCGGTCTATCCGCTGAACGTGCCGCGTACCTGCGGTGCCTGTCATGGCAATGGAGACATGGCCAGGAAGCATGGATTGCCCAATGTCTACCCTCTCTATCTTGACTCGATTCATGGCTTTGCGTTGAGCAAAGAGGGGCTGCTGGTGGCGGCCAACTGCAATAGCTGCCATGGGTCGCATCACATTCTCAGCCATACCGACCCGCAAAGCCCCACCAACAAGGCGAATATTCCCAAGACCTGCGGCACCTGCCACGCGGGAATCAACGCCAGCTACATGAGCGGCGTGCATGGCAAGGCCGTGGCGGCTGGCAACATGAAGGCTCCGGTCTGCACGGACTGCCACACGGCGCACGCGATCTTGCAACCCACGGCTGACGCCTTCCGCATGCAGTCCACACCGATCTGCGGCTCCTGCCACAAAGAGAAACTTTCCACCTATCGCGACACCTTCCACTCGCAGCTCGGGTCGCTGGGCGGTTATGTGGAGACGGCGCGCTGCTGGGATTGCCACGGTGCGCATGAGGTGCTGCCGGCCTCCGATCCCAATTCGCCTGTGAACAAGGCCAATCTTGTGGTGACCTGCGGCAAGTGCCACACCGGGGCGAATTTGAGCTTTGTGCAGTATCAACCGCACGCCAACGCACGCAACCGCAAGCTCAATCCGGCCCTCTACTTTGTTCGCTTGTTCATGAACCTTCTGCTGGCCGGAACCCTGGGCTTTTTTGTGATTCATACCATCCTGTGGCTGATCCGTGCGCGCATTGAACAGATCAAGAAACACGCCGCTGAGGGAGGCAAACATGAGTGATCTCGAGCAAGCCGCCGAAGAAGCCAGAGTGAAAGACCATCCCGAAAGCCGCCATTTCATGCGCTTTACGCGGGGGCAGCGCTACCTGCACGCGGCGCTCTTCTCGAGCTTTTTGGGACTAGCGGCTACCGGCCTGCCGCTGCGTTTCAGCGAGAGCATCTGGGCGCGTGGATTGGCCCGGGCCGTGGGCGGCTTCGGCGCGATTCTTTTCTTTCACAAGTTCTGCGCCCTGGTGCTGACGGTGGCTTTTCTGATCCATGTGAAAGACCTCGTCACTCGCTCGCTGGTGCATCGCGAGAAAGGCATCTTCTGGGGACCGAACTCCATGGTGGCCAACTGGAAGGATGTCAAGGATCTCTTCGGTCATCTGCGCTGGTTCCTGGGACTGGGGCCGAGACCTCACTTTGACCGCTACGCCTATTGGGAGAAGTTCGATTACTGGGCGGTCTTCTGGGGGATGATCGTGATCGGCTTCTCCGGTTATGCAATGTGGTTCGCGCCGTTCTTTGCGCATTTCCTTCCCGGCTGGGCGTTGAACGCCGTGCTGGTGATCCACAGCGAAGAGGGATTGCTGGCAATATTGTTCATCTTTTCCATTCATTTCGTGAACACCCATTTGCGCCCGGACAGTTTTCCCATGGATATGGTGGTCTTTACCGGCGTCGAGAGCGAGGAAGAGTTCAAGCACAAGCGCCCGCTGGAGTATGAGCGGCTGAAGGCGCAAGGCAAGCTGGAGGCGCGGCTGGCCGAAGCGCCGGGAATCTGGCAGATCAATTTCTCCAAAGTGGTAGGCTTCACCGCCATTCTCATAGGCCTGGTGCTTTTGGTGCTGACGTTGAGCGCTTATTTTAGGGAGTAGCGTTAAACAGGCATGGAGATCAGGATTTTCGATCCTGTGCCGTGTGTTTGAATTTGGCGGTGGTTCACATTTGTGAGATGATTGTTTTGCGTTCAATTACATTGATCGCAAAACCGCACTTGTGTTCAGGTGCGCCTGAAAATGCCAACGACCTCGAAAGAAGAACTCCTCCGTTACTGGCTGCTTACCTCAGCAATAGACCATGCAGTTAGCCTTTGCTGCTTCTTCCCGAAGTTTGAATGGGGTCCTCTCAATATGAGGGATATCCCCGGATGCATTGCAGCTGATTATGCACGAGAACTTCTCGTTTTGTTCGATAGAGAATTGATCGAGTTCAACTCCAAAACAACTGAAAGTGACGTAAAAACGCGATCCGGCATCCTTCAAATGCTAGATCGATATCTTGAATTTACTGACAAGAATCCAGACGCAAGACTGTATCGAAGAAATAGCCGAACACTCCCCGACACTCAATATGTTTTTCGGCCAGATTTGAAGGTTAATTTTGCGCTGACGGAGAAAGGCGGTGAGGCATGGGAAGAAATCGCCCAACCGAACTGGTTCCGTTTTTTCGGTCAAAGCAGTAGTGATGAAGACGGTGAGTTGATCTCACAAGACTTAACCCTCTTGCTCGCGCGTCTCGGATGGTTTAACGAACTTGCGGCTGCGCGAATTGATATCAATACAATCGAGTTGCTGACTCATTCGGAATTTCAGGTTTTGTATTGGAAGAAGTTACCTCAGGTTTATCGCGCAACTTTTTCCCTGGAGAACGCTGAACCGCGTTGGCCGAATGAAAGACTGGGGGAACCGAAGTGGTTCAGGGATTGGTGGCATTCCGCAAGTAAATGGTTCACCCAGCCATGGGATTTACCTGATTGGCCAGTCGATGAGAAACATACACAGAGGTCCAAACGCGAAACAATAGCCTTGTGATTAGAGTCACTGCGGATATTTTCACAGAAGCATCTCCTCATAGGCGTGAACAAAACCCGCTTCAGCTTCGTTTCAACAATAGCTATATTGCTGTTTGTGTCCACCTTCACCGTTCGCGCCGAGCGCAAGCCCAAGGACGCCGACTGCCTTGCCTGCCACTCTGACGCAACTCTGAGCACGGAGATCAGCGGCAAGACGATCAGCCTCACCGTCGACCCAGCCAAGCTGAAGCATTCGATCCATGGAGATATGCTCTCCTGTGTCGATTGCCATACGGACGTAAAGAGCCTGATCCACGAAGCAACCCCGAAGAAAGTTCTCTGCGCCCAGTGCCATGCCGATGCTCAAGATGCTTATCTGCGCAGCCTGCACTCCAAGGCAATCCAGAACGGCGTGGCCGCGGCCAACTGCCAGGACTGCCATGGCGGCGCGCATGAGATACTGGGCGCGGATGATCCCAAGTCGCCCGTCAATCACGCCAACATTCCCTATACCTGCGGCCGCTGCCACGGGCAGAAGTTCCTGATTGAATCGAACAGCGAAAGCGCGCAGAGCTTTGTCTCCTATCAAGAGAGCGTGCATGGGATGGCCGTCGAGAAAGGGTCGAAACAGGCCGCCGTCTGCACCGACTGTCACGGCGCGCATGAGATACTTCCGGCCAATGACGCGAAGTCGCCGATTTATAAATTCAATGTGCCGGCTACCTGCGGCAAGTGCCACGCGGAGATTTCGCAGACCTTCATGCAGAGCATCCACGGGCAAGGCATCAATCGCGGCAACAGCCTTTCGCCGGTCTGCACCGATTGCCACGGAATCCACTCCATCAAGGCGCATAACGATCCACGCTCACCGGTCTCGGAACAGAACATCTCCAAAGACACCTGCGCCCGCTGCCATGAAGGCGTGCGCCTCTCGCAGGAGTTCGGCGTGCCGGGAGGCCGCGTGACCAGTTACATGGACAGTTATCACGGACTGGCCACCGAGGGCGGCTCAGTGGTCGCGGCCAACTGCTCCAGTTGCCACGGCGTGCATAATATCCTGCCATCCAGCGACCCGCATTCAACGATCAACCGCGCCAACCTCGACGCCACCTGCGGCAAGTGCCACAAGGGCGCGACCCAGAAATTTACTTTGACCAAAGTTCATCTGGAGGGCGTTGGAGCGCGGGACGTTGGCTCCATCGCCACACGATGGGTGCGCTGGATCTATCTCCCGCTGATCTTCGTGGTCATCGGCGCCATGTTCCTGCACAACGCGATCATCTGGCGCAGCAAGGCCGCCGCGCGCCGGACGATGCAGAATCCGAGCCTCACGCGCATGAGCACGCAGCAGCGCTGGCAGCATCTGATTCTTCTGACGAGCTTCATTGTTTTGGTTATTACCGGCTTCGCGCTCAAGTATCCCAACTCCTGGATTGCCGAAGTTCTGGGCAACGGCGAAAAGCTGCGCGGCTTGGTCCATCGCATTGCCGGAGTCATATTGATCGCCGCGGGCATCTATCATCTTTTCTATGTTGTTATCACCCGCGAGGGCCGCCGCCTGATCCGCGACCTAGCCCCGCGCCCGCAGGACGCCTTTGACGCCATGGGCACAATGCGCTACTACCTTGGCCTCAGTAAAGTCAGGCCCGGTTTCAGCCGCTTCAGCTATGCCGAAAAGGCTGAATACTGGGCGCTGGTTTGGGGCACCGCGCTGATGGCAGTGACCGGAATCATGATGTGGGCCAAGGTCTGGGTCGGCAATCTGCTCGCCCGCTGGTGGGTCGATGTGGCTACCTCGATCCACTTCTACGAGGCAATTCTCGCCACGTTGGCAATCCTCGTCTGGCACTTCTATCAGGTCTTTTTCGATCCCGATGTCTACCCCATGAACTGGGCCTGGTGGGACGGCAAGATGGGGGTCGAACACTATCGGCACGAGCACGCGCTGGATGCCGAGACGCTGGTAGAAACCGGCACTGACACGCCCCCTGCCATATCCGATCATTCCGGCGAGGCGAAGGGTGGTGGAACACCTGTTCCTTAAAAAAGGTAAAATGAGCGAAACATTTGTTCGTGCGTCGTGTCTTAAAGGACATGGGTTCTGAAGGCGCGCGTTTTTGAGCAGATCTCATCTAAGCGCTTATGTGCCATTTGAAGGGAATGAGGCCTCTATGACGATTCAACTTCTCCGCAAATCGATTCGAATAAGCGCGCTGTCAGCGATTCTCGGTTTGTTTGCGGCACTGGGCGGCACGCATTGCTTTGCCGGTAACAATAAATCTTCTTCCCCTCCCACCAGATCTGAGGGCAGACCGGCGCCAGCGCCCCGTCCGGCATCCAGACCCGCCGCCCGGCCAGCGGGTAACTTCGGCGGTTCAGCCAATCGTGAGCCAGCCGCAGCCAATCGAGCCGAACGTCCCGCAGAGTCTTTTGCAGCCGAGCGTTCCTCCGGGTTCCGGACTCCTGTGAGTCGGCCGGGAAACGAACACATCACAAGCAACGGTAGTACGGTTCACACGCGCCCCGACGGCAGAGTGAGCGACTTCCATGATGCTAGGCGGGGGATGGACGTTCACAATGGGTTGAACGGCAGTCGCCAGGTTTCCATCACGCGCGCGGATGGAAGCCGAATGGTCTTCGAGCGGGGCCGTCCTGGATACGCACAGCGTCCCTACAGCTTTCATGGCCAGGATTTCAACCGCAGGGCTTATTACTACAACGGCCATGAATACAACCGCTTCTATCGCGGTTATGGCTTCCATGGGGTATTTCTGAATGTCTACGCCCCCGGCTTCTACTATGCTCCCGGCTTCTACGGTTGGGCCTACCATCCCTGGCCCACGCCCATTCGCTTTGGTTGGGGATGGCATGGCAGGCCTTGGTACGGATATTATGGCGGCTACTTTGCCCCCTATCCGGAGTATCTCGGCGCTACTTACTGGCTGACCGACTATCTGATCGCGCAGGACTTGCAAGCTGATTACGACGCGCAGCAGGCTGCCGGCGACCTGGGCGCAGCTCCGATAGCGCCCGCGGATGGCGCCACTGAACTGACTCCGGAAGTGAAGCAGGAGATCGCCGACGAGGTGAAAAATGAACTGGCACTGGAGAACTCCGAGGCAGTGCAGGCCTCGCAGAATCAGGACGTGGATCCCGGCTCCAGCGGTATTGCGCGTCTGCTGAGCGACGGACGCCAACATGTCTTTGTCGCCGGAGACGCTTTGGATCTGGTGGATTCAAACGGCCAGGAGTGCGCCATCAGCGACGGCGACGTGTTGCTGCTGAAGACTCCTCCGCCTTCCGATTCGACCACAGCCAACCTGGTCGTATTGGCCAGCAAGGGCGGCAAGGAGTGCGCCAAGTTCAGTTCGGTAAGCGTGCAGTTGACCGATTTGCAAGAGATGCAGAACCAAATGCGCGCGACCATCGACCAGGGCTTGCAGGAGTTGCAGGCCAAGCAGGGCAAGGACGGATTGCCGCCCGCGCCTGCTTCTGCGCAGATCCCACCGAAGCAGGCAGAATATGCCGCGATTGCGCCGCCGCCCGATGCCCAGGACGCAACTGCCTTGCAGCAGCAGGATCAGCAGGCCGATCAAGCAGTGAAAGAAGTTGCTGCCGAAACTCCTGTAGACAGCACACCGCCAGCTGGCGCGCCTCTGGCTGACTCTGCTCCGGCAACTCCTCCGACGGTCACACTCGGCCAGAACTTCAGCCAAGTGGAAAGCGTTCTGGGCGCGCCGCAGCGCGTCGCACGGCTCGGTCCAAAAGTTATCTTTTACTACAACGGCTTGAAGGTCGTCTTCCTGAACGGCAAGGTCTCGGACGTGCAGTAACTTTGGGTTGTTGAAGCGAAGAAGGGCGCGGCCATCTCTGGCCGCGCCCTTCTTCGCTTCAATAACATGAAAGAACTCTATGCGTAGTTGATGGGATTCTTGTTGAGCCAATTCTCGTCGCGCACCTTGCCGATCTCCTTCAATGCGCCGCTGGCCACGCAGGCGCTCAGATGGCGGCTCTTCCATGCCAGCCCCGCCGTCAACCCAACCACGCAGCCTAGCAAACCATAAGCCATGGTGATCTGGGCCGTCGAGGACCTCTTGCGGTAAAAGGGATACGCCGCCAGCGCGCCCACGCAGGCGCCAATCGCCGCCGGCGCTATCGAGGCCTTCATCGAATCGCTGAGAAAAGGACCGATTGGCTCTCCATTCAAAAACTCTTCCTGGCCGGAGCGCGCTCCTTCAATTCCGGAACCTACCAGCCGCTTGCCATAATCGACATTGGATTTTACCCACTCGCCTAACTCCATCGAAACCTCCCGCCTTCCTCGAAAGCACACTCAGTTTAGCAGATAATCAAAGATTGGGTTGACCGAATCTCCCCCTGCACCACGATGTGAACCAAGACCCAGAATTCAGAACCGCTGTTCGCTTGTTCTGATTCAAATCAGGAAAACTCCCGGCCTGCTCCTCCTACCGCCCTCGCGTGCATCCTTGGTACGATGATGCAGGTGCGGTGCTCATGCGGATCGTATATGTGCTTCCTTCGCTCGGCATCGGCGGAGCGGAACGACAGGTGGTGGAGCTCAGCGAGCGTATGCGATCGCGCGGCCATACGGTGGCGCTCATCTTGCTGCTCGGCCGTCAAGCCGTAGAGTGGCCCGCCACAGTTGATCTTCTCTATCTTGACCTGCGCCTCACACCAGCCGGTATCCTCGCAGCTCTCTTTCGCGCCCGCCGCTTCCTGCGAGGCTTCCGTCCGGAACTGATCCACAGTCATGTCTTCCCCGCAAACATTGCGGGCCGACTATTCAAACTGCTCTGTCCAGGCGCGGTGGTTCTCTCCACGGTTCACAACGTCTATGAAGGCGGTTGGGTGCGTATGACGGCCTATCGCCTGACCGACTTTCTCACCCGCCGCACCATCGCCGTCAGTATGGCCGCGGCGGAACGCTATGTACACCTTAAGGCCATTCCTGCGCGCAAGGCCTGCGTGCTGACCAACGGCATCGACTGCGCGGAGTTCATACCGGATCGAGAGCGCCGTGCAAAGATACGAGCGCAGATGGAAGCGCCTAATGAATTTGTTTGGCTCACGGCGGGGCGCATCGTTCCCGCCAAGGATTATCCCAACCTGCTGCATGCCTTTGCGCATGTGTTGCAACAGTTTCCTGGTACCCAACTGTGGATTGCCGGCGCGGCCTCCGGAGCTGAGTCCGCGGAGATTCAAGTGCATTCTGCGAAGCTGGGCGAGTCGGTACGCTGGCTGGGAGTGCGCCGCGATATGCCCGCCTTGCTCGATGCCTCCGACGGCTTCGTGCTGGCCTCGGCTTGGGAGGGAATGCCGCTCGTTCTGGGCGAGGCAATGGCCATGGAGAAGCCGGTCGTGGCCACCGATGTGGGTGGGGTGCGCGAGCTGGTAGGGGGTGCGGGAATCCTTGTGCCGGCTAAAAATCCTGAGAGCCTGGCCGAAGCGATGCTGGCGACAATGCGCAGTTCACAGGAAGAGCGTGCGCGATCCGGTCAGGCGGGGCGTGAGCGGATCGCCGCACACTTCAGCATAGAAGCCAAAGCCGACCAGTGGGAGGAACTGTACCGTGCAAACCTGATTGCATGAGCGGGAATGTAAGGTATATGGTCTTTCACAGAGCTTGATGGTGAGATGAAACTTCGCGCAGTTTGAATGGACAGAGATCCACCAAAGCCAATACAGCCTAAGCCGCTACTGACATAAATCTTTATGGATTATGGCTCAAATGAAAACGGGTCCAACGCGCCATCCGCGCTTCAGACCCGAATCGTTTACCGGCCTCGTCCGCGGGAACTTCCGCCGCCGCCGCCGCTGCCCTTGCGCGCCGTGTAACAATCCCGGCAAAAGACCGGGCGGTCGCCACGCGGTTCAAAAGGCACTGTTGTAGGCTGGCCGCAACCGGAACATATCACAGGTGTACCCTGTGCCGGAGCCGAACGGTAGCCGGAACCCCCCTGATCGTTCTTTTTTGCCTGACGGCAACTCTTACAACGTTTTGGGGTCGAATAACCACGTTCCTGAAAGAACGTCTGATCCGCAGCGGTGAAGGTGAAGTCCTGCCCGCAATCGCTGCACGTAAGTTGAATATCTCCGGCCATGGGTCTCCTCGTGGAAATTGTACAGTGCAATGCTCCGTTTGGATACAAATAATCTTTTGAAAAGAAAAAACTTGTGAAAAGCGGGTGAATAGGGAGGTAGCTCCAGGGCTGATCAATTGCAGACTCAATGAGGATTTTTCACCGTCGTTCGCGCCGATCCGGTAATCTGGAAGCTATGGAGCAGTTCTGTAGCCATTGCCGCGCCGTGCTGGCGGAAGAGATAATCGCCGACTGGTGTCCGGCATGCGGCGGCGCTCTGCTGGAGCGTGAGGAACTTCAACCGGGTCCGCCGAATGCAGCGCCCCTAACGCAGGAGGTCGATCATCGCGGCATCGTCCTGCCACGCCGTCACGCGCTGGGCGGCATCATCACACCGCAATAAGAATCATGCGTTGGTCTCCAGCCCCACCGCCTCGGCCAGCCGCGCCTGCCGGTCATCGAAGGTCCAGAAGCGTTCCGCCTTCAACTCCAGCGCACAGGCCACGTGCAGCGAATCCAGCGTGCGCACGCCGAGGGTGGGACCATGCCTTCTGGTCAGGTCGATGCTCGTATTCCAGATTCTTTCCGGCAAGCCTACCAAAGTCCAGATTCCATTCGCACAATCCTGCTCAAAGTGATTCCAGGCAGACAAGGCATCGGCGGCAGTGATGGCTCCGCGATAGACATACCGGTGTATCGCATTTGCGACTTCAGTCCGGTTGAAAATGGTGATCCAAACGAAGGGATGATTCGCCATGCGCGATGCAGTTTCGGCCGTGTGCGCATCATAAACGCAGGTAGATACAAGAAAACTTGAGTCGGCGTAAATCTTCAAAACCGATCCTCTCGATCCTCAATCAGCATTTCCACCGCAGGAATCATGCGGTCGCCAAAGATGGCGCGAGCGCGGGCCTCAAAGTCCGGCCACTCGACAGGCTGGATTCTAGGCGACTCGGGCACAATGCGCGCCACAACGCGATTGCGCTTCTTGAGTTCAACCACTTCACCGGCGTCAAGCCACTTGAAGAGTTGTCGGCTATCACGGAGTTGGCGCACGTTTACGCTGGGCATGGATACAATGTGACACATTTTGTGGCACGTTGTCAAACTAACATTATTTACTGACGCAAGGGCATTCACTTAGAGAAAATCCAGGACAAGTGAGGATGAGATGATTACTATTGTGTCATTGGAGTTGACTATGGAACCAAAATATGAGGAGCAATTCACTGCATTTATTGACTTTCTCGGATTCAAAGAAGTCGCAACTGAGACAGATGAAAGTACCAGATTGAAGATTCTAGACCTTCTGTTATCGCTGTCCACGCTTCGGGGCGAGTTCGATGTACAATCCACTGGTCCAGAAAATTTCAAAATAAGGCAAATTAGACCTGCGATTAGTACATTTTCAGATCATATTGTAATTAGCTATCCGACGAAACCAATCTCAGCCGATACAGGGTTCGACGAGCGCAATACTGCGTACTTCATCAGGATGCACTTTTATCAACTGCTTACAAGTATTGCTGCAGCAGCTCTCCGCATTGGGTTCCTAGTAAGGGGTGGAGCGACTATTGATAAACTTTATCATACAAAAGGTGTCGTCTTCGGTAAAGCGCTGGTCGATGCTTATGAAATCGAATCTCAGACCTCTATCTATCCACGAGTGGTTTTGTCGCACCAGATTACGAATAGGCAAATATGGATCGAGAATCAAACAGACATCATTCAGAGCGGTGATGGGTTGTACCATTTCAACTATTTCAAATCATTGGCGCTTTCCTCGGCTGAACGCGGAGAAAGTTATGCTTCAAACGTGAAGGCGTGGTTTGAAGACGTAATTGGTATTGTTGACAAAAAGCTTCAAGAGCTTGAAAACAAAGGTAAACTAAAGGAATTTGCCAAGTGGGCTTGGTTTGCTCGTGAATTTCTTAGCGGCTTGGAGCAACAGGATCAACATATATTGAAGTCTCTCGGCGTGTTTCCAGAAGCAATTCCTTGGCGAGATAGAATGGTGTCTTAGTGTCCGCTCCCATATCTATTCACACAAAATGCAGCACTTCAAAAGCTCAATATCTATGCGCTGGTCTCCGTGAACAAGCTCGGCCTAAGCGTCCCCTTCAAATACAGCGGATGCGAGGGCGTGCCGTCGTTGCAGAGCTTCAGCGCATGAAGCTCATGCCCCGCGCGCCGAAGCATCGCGGTCACATCGCGCCCACGCTGGCAGAGGTTTTTATGCGGCTTGCCGTAGGCCAGCACAATCATTCCAGCCTCGGCGGCCATCTTCAGCAGCCACGCATCGTTCTCCGGTCCCACCGGGTCAGTCACACGCATTAATTCATTCTGGTTGGTTGCGCGATAGGCAAAGGTGTTGCCCACCCACATCGTGCCGTAGCCCCAGGCGCGCGCATAGCGCTGGCACTTGGCCACCGTCGGATCGTCCACATAAGGATCGGCGGTGCTGGGGTTCATCATGACAAAGAGAACCGAGCCGAGCGACGCATTCCAGACGCGCTTGAGAGTGTAGCGATATTCCTTGTTGTCGCCGCCAAACTCGGCCCAGCTTTTCACGTCAGCCGAGAGCGCAAGGCGAACCTTTCCGCCGGGATCGTGCTCTTCGATTCCTCGTTTGTTGTACATATTTCCCTTTGGTCGGTGTTGTAAGTCGTAAGTACCGAAAAATCATCCCTCAGGGGCTAAAGCCCGTCGTTTTTATGGGTCATTTACGGCATGACTAAAGTCGTGCCCTGGCACTTATTGCAATCGCCAAGTAGTTTGGCATGAAGCTCGCTAGCTCACGTGATCGCGCACCAGCGCGCTTCTTACTCATAGCGCAGCGCCTCAGCCGGTAATATTCGCGCGGCCGCTGACGATGGATAGAGCGTGGCCAGCAGCGAGATGCCGATAGAGACGACGGAAACAATCAGCCCGTCCAGCGAGCGCGGGGCGAAGGGCAGCGTGTCGATGGAATAAACCTCTGCTGACAAGTGAATGAAGTGATAATGCCCGCCAGCCCACGCGGCCAGATAGCCCACCACCAAGCCGAGCGCGGTGCCGACGATGCTGATGAGAAAGCCTTGCAAGAGGAAGATGCGCCGTACTTGAGAGGGCTGCACGCCGAAGCTCATCATCACGGCAATGTCACGAGTCTTTTCCATCACCATCATGGTGAGCGCAATGAGAATGTTCAGCGCGGCCACGATGACGATCAACGCGATAACGATGAAGGTGACCACCTGTTCCAGCTTGAGCGCGCGGAAGAGTTCGCGGTTCACCTCCATCCAGTTGGTGGTCATGAAGCCCTTGCCCGCGGCCTGCTCGATGGCCTTGCCGATCTCCGGCGCACGGTAGAGGTCGTCCACCTTGAAGCTGATCACCGAGAGCAGGTCTGGCTCGCTGAAGAGCTGCTGCGCGTCGCTGAGGCGCATGAAGGCCATCGCTGCGTCGTACTGATAGAAGCCGGAGTGAAAGATGGCCGCGACGCGGAAGCGCTGATACTTGGGCGCAAGGCCGAGCGGCGTCAGTTCGCCCTGCGGGCTGGTGATGAGGACCGTGTCGCCCACCTGCGCGCCGATGGTCTCGGCAATGTCATTGCCCAGCGCCAGCGGCGGATACGGCGCATTGATTTCGGGCTGGCCTGTGATATTACTGGCGGCTTCGGGTTCAAGGTCGCTGGCCGAGCCGGTGGTGATGGTGGAGAGCAGGCTGCTGACGGTGCGCTCTTCGGCGGGAATGATTCCTTTGATCAGAGCGAAGCCGGCGCGCGGGCCGCGCGAGACCAGCACCTGTCCATAGATTCCCGGCGCCGCAGCGGTGACGTGCGGAACGCCGCGCAGGCGCTCGACCAGCGGCCGCCAGTCGCGGATGCCGTCCGCCTGCACGCGCATCAAGTCCACGTGCGCGCTGGCCCCCAGCAGCCGGTCCTGCAAGTCGCGCCTCATGCCGTTGGTGATGGCCAGAGCAATAATCAGCGCCGCAACACCTGCAGCGACCCCAGCGATGGAGATGGCCGTGACCACGCCCACCACCGCCTGCCGCCGCTTGGCCCGCAAGTATCGCGCCGCAATGTACAGCTCGAATCGCATCTTCTCTATCTTACTTGCGCGACGGCTTCTCTTGTCCTATTTCGCGTTTGCGGGGATCACCGTCTTGGCGACGCCTACGTTCTCGTAGCGGTCATAAACGCGCACGGCAACCAGATGCTCACTGGCTTTGGCCTGCGCCTGCACGGGAATCTGCACATCGTAATGCTCGCGCCGCGCATCGGAGAGTGAACCCACCGGCTCGATGTACTTCCAGGGACCAGCGTCGAGCGAGTACTCCGCGCGGGCGATGGGCGAGAAGGCGTCTTCGGCATCGAAGGTGACGTGAACAAACGGAAACACAGGTCCTTCGACTCGCTGCGCTCGCTCAGGATGACAGTCTTGATGGAGACAGTCGGCCAAAGCCGCATGAAGCCCGCTAATCACCGGCGGCGTAGTATCCACCTCGAAGCGCTCGCTGACCTTCTCGCCTGCGAGCGCATCGGCGGGCGTGTGCGAGGGCGCATCAGACGCGACGACCTTGACCTGGTAGCCGCCGTCGGGGATCAGCGCCGCATCAAAGCTGTAAGCCTTGTCCGTAACGCCGTCCTTGAGCAGCCGCCAGACGGTCTCGCCGTCTCCGCGCAGATAGAGCGCGTAACTCAGATCGTCGCCGTTGTCGTCATGCGCCGCCCAGCGAACGGTAATCGCGGTGCGGTCCTTGGCCGCTTGCAATGGCGCGGCAGCTCCGCCGTCAAAGGAGGTCACGGCATTCTGTCCCGCCGATGGAAAGTTGATATTGACCATAGGCGGCTGCGGCATACTGAACTGTGCGCTCCAGCGCGCGCCGGTCACCACCACCAGATCGTCCACAACCGGCGCGGCATTCACCGGCAGATAGTTGACGCCCACGCTGCCCAGCTTTCCATGCTCGCCCAGCACGGCCTTCCATTGCAGATAGCGTCCAGCGGGCGAAGCTACGGCGCCATCCTTGAGCGGCTGCCAATCGGTCCATCCGCGCACCGGTTGCTCGACGTTTCCGCTGCGCGTCAGCAGTTCATAATTGACCGAACCAGGTTCAACCTCCACTCGGCCAAAGCGAGCCACTGCGCCTGTGTCCAGCACGTCGCTGGCGTACTCGTGCTTCCCGGGCGAAGGAGTGAGCCTGATCAGCTTGCCGGTGTTGCCCGTGCCGATCAGGAATCCGCCGGTATTCTCCGCGCTGGGGAGATGTGCCAGGCTCAGCCCTTGCTGCGCACCCAGATGCGCGATGTCTTCGTAGTTCCCGTTATCGTGAATGGCGAAAACGCGCCCGCGATTGCCGGTCAGCGCAATCACACTTTCCATACTCATCGCCAGTGCATAGACGATCTCATCCTTGCCGCTCCACAGTTTGCGCGGAGCTTGTCCTTCTGCAATCGCGTATATTTCGCTGCCCTCGGGAACCGAGGCGCTGTTGTTGGCGGCCTGCATTGATCCCGGCTGCACGATCATCATGGGCATTGCCGCCGCGCCCTGCACCGGCAATGGGGGCAGAGGATTGCGGCTTTTGTCGCCCACACTGGCCGCATAGATGGTCCCATTCTCGCCGACGGCCAACGATGTTATCTCCCGCCGTGGCGCTTCGAAAAGAACATAGCCCTTGCCGTCGGGACTGATGCGATAAACCAGGCCGCTGCCATCCGAACCGGCGATCAGGTTGCCCTTCGCATCCCATGCCAGCGAACGGATATGCTCTTCGTCGCTCTTGAAAAATGCTTCTGGCTTTGCGCCCTGCTTGCTCACGTCCACGCGATAAACCGCACCCGGCCCGCCGGTGGCAATGTACAGCCGCCCGGCCTTGTCAAAGGCCATCTCCCAAATGTAATGAGGTCTTTTGTCGGCCTTGTCTTTGGAATCACTCTCGTCGAAGGCCGCCGCATCAAAAACTGCCGTCGCGCTGTTCTCGTCCAGCTTTTTATCCGCGCCGGGATTCAGCTTGTAGACCTTGCCGCTGGGCAGCGTGGCCGCGTAAAGCGCGCCATCCGGACCCAACCGCACCACCTGCACGGCCACATCCTTGCTCTCAAAGAGCGTGAATGGCTTGCCGTCCGCGCCGATGCGCAGCACCGTTGCTGGCGAAGCGGTTCCCACATAGGCTAGGCCATCCTTGCCCGTAGCCACTGACCAGACGTAGGTCGAGGGAGTGGTTCGCTCGTCAATCAGGCTCGGACCCTCGGTCAGGTGGCCATCGCTGGTAAGCGCAACTCCTTGTGGCGTGCCTTTTTCAAACTCGTCCAGGCGCGATTGCGTCCACAGGTGCGTACCCTGTGCGGGCGCGAGCTGTGCGGCAAGGGCCAGCGCGGCCACGGTCAGCGCAGAGTTGCGGAAGACAAAACGGGAGCGGCGAAGATGCTGGGAGAAAAAATTCATCTGCCGTTGAGTTTACTAAAGTCGGCTGAGTTTCCGCAGATTACCGGCAGTGATGACCAAGGATTGCTGCTTCCTGATCTGCCATGACGGACATGCCCTGATCGAATCTGCGCTCCCGATGTTCAAGCCGACAGAAAACCTCTGCATCTCAATCACATGGCATCGAATTTATACCTGTACATACTGGAGATCATCAAATCCGGATCATGAAAGATGAATCAGAAAAAGTTGGCTCAATAATACGTCAGGAATGGTATCGATTGCCTAAGTTCAACGACAGTATCTATGACTGAATGAACTGTGCCGGTCGAGAGTATCTGTATCCCACCCCAGCCGTAGAAACATATGCGCGGCGAGGGTGGGGGCACCTAGTTCATCAGGCGTTTCCGCCGAGAAATAGACGCAGATCGTTCGACTCCGCTTGGCGCATCGGATGACAAAACTTGGAAGCGGTGGAAGGTTTTAGAATAGTGAAAGCACTCCTGTAGAGGAAAAGGAAGAAGAATGGCAAATGGTTTGCACATCGTGGTTTGCGCGGGGATTGTGCCTGATCCGCTGCAAACGTTGGAGCCGGTCAGCGGGCTTGCGGGTCCGGGGCTGAAGAATGAGATGGTTTTGCCTGCGGTGCTGGACCCTTGGGCGGCGAGCGCGCTCTATGAAGCTGCTGCTCTGGCGGCGAAGAACCCTGGCAGCAAGCTGTGGCTGGTCTCGCTGGGACCCAAGGCCAAGCTGCAACAAGTGATGATGACCGTGGCGCAGAAGGTGGCCTTCGAACTGGTTCCTATCGACGGGCCAATCGGCGGCTTCCCGGATGCACACGCCACGGCGGCTGTGCTGGCGGAAACGATCAATGCAATCCCAGGGTTGGACCGCACGAAGTGCTTGCTGTTTGGCGGCTGGGAATCAGCGACGCGCGGGGCGGGCGTGACGCTTCAGCTAGTGGGAGAGCGGCTGGGCATCATGGATCAGTTCCAGGGCGTGGATCAGATCGATCTACGCGACGATGGCAGCTTTGAGGTGCTGGAGCGCGTGGAGGGCGGCAAGCACCAGCTTTCGGTCTGCGCCGGAGTGCCCGCTGTTCTGGGATGGGCTACCGGCAACCTGGCCGAGCCACGCAACAATCCGCAGATTGGCATGGCGAATATGCGCACGATCATGCCCGCGCTGGCCAAGGCCAAAGCGGTCAAGCTCGACGCGAATGGCTTGAGCTATGTCTCCGTCAGCCTGCCCAAGCAGCAACGCGAAACTCGCGTGGTAAAGGATTTGTCGCCGGAGCAGATTGCCGCCGAGCTGGTCGAATGGATTGGAGCCGAATAATGGAAAAGATACTCGTTTTGACCCATACGGATGAAAGCGGTTCCACGCTCAGCAAGGCCTCATTGGAAGCGGTTACAGCAGGCTTGGAGTTGGCCGCGCGGCTCTCCGCTCCGTTGACCATTGGCGTCCTCGCCGCCGATGCGGTTGCGGTTTCCGCTGCCCTTCCCTCCGCAGGCGTACGTTTGCTAGCCGTCACTGGCGAAGCCTTCGCACAGGCGCGCTACGCCACGGACGCCGCTGCCGTGGAGGCTCTCTGCCGCGCGGCCGAGGCCACGATTGTTCTGGCTCCCGGCTCCTCGCGATTTATGCGCATTGCGGCTGGAGTGGCGCATCGGCTGGGCGGATTCATTGACACGCACATAACAGCGCTCGGTGACGGTGAAGACGTAGATGCCTCGCGCTGGTTCTATCGTCAACGAATCGAGGCCATGATCAGGCGCACAACTCGCCCCTGGTTCCTGCTGCTGGATGCGGGCACGCACGCGGCCTTTGCAGGCACTGCGGGCGGGGCACAGGTGGAGAGTGTGGCCGTGCAAGTTCCGCCGCTACGCACCACTGTGAGCGGTTTCCGCGCACCGGCGCAGGATGCGCAGACGATCCGCCCCGATGCGAAGATGCTCTTTGTAGCCGGAGCCGGGTGGACCAAGAAACAGCCCGACGGCCAAACGCACTCGGCCGAGGCGGGTGCGCTGATTCTCAGCTTTCTGCGAGCGACCGGCGCATCACTGGGCAGCAGCAAGTCGCTTGTAGACCAGGGCAGCGAAGGCGAACCGGTGTTGCCCTTCCTCACCCACATGAACCAGATCGGACAGACCGGCTCAACGCCGCGCCACGCGAAGGGCCTCTCGACCTGCTGCCATGGTGAAGAGCCGCACGTCGTTGGTTGGCGCTTCATCGGCTCGCGGCGGGCGATCAGCCTGGACCCTAACTGCGGCTGGACGCGCGGCAAGGCTGACGTAGTCTATGTTGCCGATGCCTTCCAGGTGATGGACAAAGTGAATGCACTGCTAAAGGCAGAGAATAGATAGTTCCATCAAGGACTTCCCTACCTACAGGACGGAAGTCCTTGATGGAAGAAACCGCCCCGGATACGCGAGCGCATCCGGGGCGGTTTTTCGCTTTCCTGCTCTAGACGAACGATCCATCCACAGAGATGCGTCAATGTCCTCGATGGAGGCGTCCAAGGTCGTATGAGATGCCGATGGTGAAGCCATTGGGGTTAAGGAAATGATTGTCTCCGGGCTTGAGGTTGGTTCGCCAATACTGGTATTCGTAATCTTCGCGCACCCAAAGATTTCCCCACGCTCGATACTCGATGCCGCCTCCCGGAGCCCATGTGAGCCAGCTTGTCGTCGGGTAGGTGGTAGGAATGGTTGAATTATCCGTGTGAATCATTTGACCGTTATTGATGAGAAACTTTGCATATGGATGAATATCCGGCCAGTGCTGCACGGTATAGATCGGTCCGCCGCCGACCGTTGATTGCGTGAGGCTTTGGCTCCCGATCTGCGCATATTGGTATTCGCGGTACTCCGCTTCTATTCCCAACCCCTTCAAAGCCGATGGCCCCAGATTTGGCTTCCAGTCGATCCATTCGGCCGAGGACATGTCGCGAGTGGTAGCCCAATCGGAACTAAAATCAGTAAAACCAGCTCCAATGAGGAGCTGTGGGCTTCGCAATTCCGCTGCCGGCTTGGCCTGGGGGAAGGCCGGAGCGGCTAAAGCAAGCAACAGTCCCATAAAAATGATTTTCAAGCGCATTTGTATTCTCCTAAGACACGGGAAGCAACTCAAATATAAATCCAATAGCGGAAGTATACTACGTGGAGAGGCGCTCCGAATTGAATTTTTTTTGGTGCCTTGGAATCGGACATCGATGATTCAAGTGAGTGCAGCGAAAAAATCTGAACGGGGCGATTAAAGCAGACCAGCTTGATCCAAAACCAGCGGCTGCAATATGACTGCTTCAGAAGATTGTTCGCCTTGCTCCGTGGAGTTCCCACGCACAACTGGAGCACGATGGGCAAGCCCGCGAAGTGTTCCAAAGGATTCTATCTGCGGAATGACGCAATTCAAGGTTCTACTGTCGTCCCTTTCATAGCATCCACATGATCCGAGCTTCCATATCTATCACTCCAAGGCAACTTGCCGCGCGCGTTTCTGATGCGCGGCAAACGTGGTCAGGGATGGTTCCGGCTTGCAGCGGCGTTTCATGAGAGACTAGTCAATAAATGGCTCCATTCAGTGCTCGAAGTGAAAGGGATCAGATGGGAACGTTCTTGGTTACCGGCGCGGCTGGATTCATTGGCCGGTCCATTGCCGCCGAGTTGTTGCGACAGGGAAATCGCGTGCGCGGCATCGATAATTTTTCCACCGGCAAGCGGGAGAACTTGCGCGGCCTTGAGGCAATGGAGTTGATTGAGGCCGACATCAACGATGCGGCCGCCGTCGCCCAAGCCTGCCGCGAGGTTGATTGCATCTTTCATGAAGCGGCCATTCCATCCGTGCCACGCTCGGTCGAAGATCCTGTCGGCTCGAATTACGCCGGCGTCTCCGGAACGGTCCAGTTGCTGGTTGCAGCCAGGGAGGCCCACGTGCGCCGCGTGGTCTTTGCAGGCTCCTCGGCCGTCTACGGCAACACCCCCACGCTGCCGAAGTCGGAAGATATGCCGCCTCAACCGATCTCTCCGTATGCCGTCTCAAAGCTTGCGGGTGAATATTATCTGAAATCGTTTACACAAGTCTTCGGAATGGAGACTGTGACCCTTCGCTACTTCAATGTCTTTGGCCCTCATCAGGATCCCACCTCGGAATACTCCGGCGTGCTGGCCAAATTCACTCTCAAGATGCTGGCCGGCGAGACGCCCACCATCTTCGGCGACGGAGAGCAGAGCCGCGATTTCACCTACATCGACAATGTCGTGCATGGCAACCTGCTGGCGGCCACCGCCCCAGCGGAGCTTGTCTCCGGCCGAGTCTTCAATATCGCGACTGGAACTCGAATCTCTTTGAATCAGGCAGTCCAGTATCTCAAAGCGGCTACCGGTTATTCCGGCGAGGTTCTTTATGCTCCGGAACGCGGCGGCGATGTTAAGCACTCGCTGGCTGAGATTGAGCTAGCTCGGCAATGCCTGGCGTACCAGCCCTCCGTGCACTTCCAGCAAGGCCTGGAACGCACCGTCGCCTGGTACAAAAGTATTGCCGGCTGATTCGATCAATGTGAGGAGTAGCGATGACTGTTCCGGTGGTAGATGAATTGCGGCAAATCAAGCAGCGGATCGAAGCGCGCCAGGCCTCGGATCGGAATTGTGGGCATGGGCTATGTGGGTCTTCCGCTGGCGCTGCTGTTCAGCGAGGAGCGCTTTGCCATCACCGGCTTTGATATTGATGCCAGCAAAGTGGAAACGCTCAACAACGGCAACTCCTACATTGTGCGCATCTCCAGCGCGGAAATTCAATCCGCGCAGCGAAATGGCTTTCAAGCGACCTCCGACTACAGTCGCATTCTAGAGATGGATGTGGTTATCATCTGCGTGCCGACGCCGCTCAATGAGCATCATGAGCCGGATCTGAGCTTTGTTACCGGCACGGTGAAGGCCATGGCGTCCTATTTGCGGCTAGGGCAGCTCATCGTTCTTGAAAGCACCACCTATCCGGGCACTACGGAAGAAGTGGTCGTTCCGCTGCTTGGAGCAGGGAAATCCCGCCGGACTCAAGGTAGCACGCGATGAGGCCAGCGCAGGAATCTATGTCGCCTTACAGCCCGGAGCGGGAAGATCCGGGCAATGAGAGCATTGCGCGGCGCGATATTCCCAAGGTGGTGGGCGGCTGCGGACCGGCGGCGCTCCAGTTGGCCTCTGCCGTGTACGAGACCATCTTCGATCGCACCGTTCCGGTTTCATCGCCTGCCGCGGCTGAGATGACCAAGCTGCTGGAAAACATTTACCGCTGCGTCAACATCGCGCTGGTCAATGAGCTGAAGCGCCTCTGCCTGCGCATGGGGATTGATCTGTGGGAGATCATTGACGCGGCCCGGACGAAACCATTTGGCTTTCAGGCCTTCTATCCAGGACCAGGCCTGGGCGGCCATTGCATTCCCATTGATCCCTTTTATCTCTCCTGGAAGGCCAAAGAGTTCGATTTCCGGACGCGCTTCATCGAACTGGCCGGCGAGATCAACGCCGATATGCCGTATTTTGTGGTCGAGAATGTGATGGAAGCCCTGAGCCGGCGGGGCAAGGCGCTCAATGGCGCGCGCGTGCTGGTGCTGGGGCTGGCCTACAAGCGCGACATCGATGATCTGCGCGAGTCGCCTTCGCTCACCGTGATCGAACTGTTGCAGCAGCGCGGGGCGCTGGTGGATTACAACGACCCATTCTTCGCCACCGTGGGCCAGGGGCGCAAGTATGCGCTCAACATGAGCAGCACGCCCCTTGAAAAGATTCCGGAGTTCGATTGTGTGGTGATCGTCACCGATCACACCCAATACGATTATCCAAAGATCGTAGCCAGCGCAAAGCTGGTGGTGGACACACGCAACGCGACCAAGGGGATCGATGCCGCCCATATCGTGAGATGCTGATCTGCGGTGCGTTGACACCGTACATTCAGTCAAGACCGGTTCAAGGCGGGGCGCGTTGGAAGGCTGACAAAAAAATACACCCCCGAAGGAGGCCGTCTCTCCGGAGGCGCTTGCGGTTCACAAGGCAATATGTGGGAACCAGTAGCCGGCACTGGAGGTCGGTAGTACACGGCTACTGGCGATCCCTATACAAACGAAGCGAGCAGCGGCTTCCCCTTTCCACAGCTACTTCGTGTCGCCCGGCTCAAAGGGAGCATTCGAATCTCGCCCCCCAAACCATGTTGACAATTGGAGTGTCTCTCATCTGCAGATTGCCGTACCGTGACGGTCATCACACAGCTGTGTTGCATTCCGGAAATCGATACTTCCATTTTAAGAACTGCAAATTTCCCTCAAAAAACACGGAATTCTTTCGACAAGGCCACGCCGATTGTTTCACAGTGTGAGACGGAAAACGTATTCTCCGGCAGGTTATTCGATAAGGGTTGACAAAGTACGCTCTGGATTTGAGAATCGAAGTTCAGTTCCCTCCGAGGTATTACCCCACATGGCAGTGCTTTTATCAACGAATTTGGGCGCGACACCCTTGCTTGGCCGGGGTAAGGTGCGCGATTTATATCAGGTGGATGACGCGCTGCTGCTGGTGGCTTCGGACCGTATCTCCGCCTTCGACCATGTGCTGGCCACGGGGATTCCGGGCAAAGGCAAGGTGCTGACGCAGATCTCGCTTTTCTGGTTTGATCTGCTCAAGGATCTGGTTCCAAATCATCTG
Organism: uncultured Acidobacteriaceae bacterium; assembly: GCA_963804315.1. Lineage (GTDB taxonomy): Bacteria > Acidobacteriota > Terriglobia > Terriglobales > Acidobacteriaceae > Telmatobacter. The sequence goes on along the minus strand of CAWDQB010000054.1, from coordinate 22,654 downwards.
ATTACCGCTGAAGTGACCGAGTACCCCGCGTCGTTGCAACCCTACGCTGAGCAATTGGAAGGCCGCTCGATGCTGGTCAAGCGGGCAACAATGTTCCCAGTGGAGTGCGTGGTGCGAGGCTACCTGACGGGTTCGGGCTGGAAAGAATACAAGACGAGCCGGTCGGTCTGCGGGATTCCGCTGCCGGAGGGCCTGTTGGATGGCTCGCGGCTGCCGGAGGCGCTCTACACTCCTTCGACCAAGGGCGAGGCCGGTACGCATGATGAAAATATCTCCTATGCGGCCACGGTTGCGGCCATCGGCGAGTCGGATGCCTCGGAGCTGCGGCGGCTGACACTGGCCATCTATCGGAAGGCCGCCGAATACGCTGAGGCGCGCGGATTGATTTTGGCCGACACCAAGTTCGAGTTTGGCCGGACGGCGGAAGGGATCATTCTGGCCGATGAGGTTTTGACCCCGGATTCCTCGCGATTCTGGGAGACTGCGGCCTGGAAGCCCGGCGGCGCGCAGCCCTCATTCGACAAACAGTTCGTACGGGATTATCTTGAAACAATCCACTGGAATAAGCAGGCCCCCGCTCCGGGACTTCCGGACGAGGTAGTCGAGCGCACACAGGCCAAGTATCTGGAGGCCTTTCAACGCTTGACCGGACGGGAGTTGAATCTGTAAAGCGTGGATGAGGCGCGGTATGTCGTGGGTGGATCTGGTAATTGTGCTGGTCATCGTGCTGACCATTCTGGATGGCCTGAGGCACGGCTTTTTTCGTTCTGTTTGTTCCCTCGCCGGGCTGGCGATGGGCTTGGCGCTGGCCGTCTGGAACTATGCCTGGCTGGGAAGATTGATGATGTTCTCTCTCCGCTTTGAGGCGGCTGCCAACACCATTGCTTTTATTGCCATTGCAATTATTGTGATGGGCGTGGCCAGCATGTCGGGCAAGTTTCTCTCCAAGACCCTGCACGCGGCAGGTTTGGGTTGCCTGGACAAGCTGGCCGGAGGGATCTTTGGCCTGATTCAAGGCGGATTGTTGGTGACGATAGCACTTGTGGTGGTGCTTGCCTTTTTTCCACGCGTCCGCTGGATGGAGCAGGCAAGGCTGCCCCGGCTGTTTTTTGGAGCCTGCCATGTGACCGCGCGCATGAGTCCGGAGGAGCTGGCAACGCGCATCCGCCATGGACTCAGCATCATGGAGAGTGAATCACCACAGTGGATGCATCCCAGCGGCAGAGGTGCTTGATTTTCGCAAATGAGCCGGGCGATGATTCAAGGCATCCGAACCAGGCAAACTAAATAGATGGGTATGAGGTGAACGTGAGACGAGAACTGGACATCCTGGTGACGCAAATGCATTCCAGCGGCGTGGGCTACGAAGAAGCCGTGCGTGAGTTCAAAAAGCAATATCTACGCGAAGTACTGCTGGCTCACCGTGGAAACCAGTGCAAGGCCGCCGAAGAGATGGGGATGCACCGCAACACACTAAGCCGTACGATGGCTGAACTGGATTTGAGCGTAGCCGAGGTGCGCGCCTCACTGAAGCGCCCGGTACGCAGCGAACGTCCTGCCTTCAGCGCGGCGCGGCCAATCTATCGGCAGGGGTGAGGGGCGTTATTTCTCTGGAAGTCTCGTGGAGCTTCGCGCCGCAGGCGCGGAGAGACCGGCTGCAAAAGCGATGGGAGCGGATTCTCCAAGCCGCCCGCGTAAGCACAGGATTGCGTAACAGCCGAGAATCACCAGCAGCGGGTCCAACGGTCGCAGATGGTATGGCTCCGGATGGGCGAAGTAATACATCACTGGAAAAAGAAAAAGCACTCCAGCATAGCGGACGGCCTCGACGGGCTTCTCTTTCCTTGCCAGAAACAGACCTAAAAGCCCGAGCAGCGTCATGCCGGTGGCGAAGGGAATGTTCTCGGGGTCAGTCGGTTCCATAGCCAGATAGCGCGCATCGAAGCTCCAATAGCCGGTCCAAAGATAAACGGCGCGGCGGGCGCACATACCTGCGTACCAGCCGGGGTGGGCATGAATGTAGTCGTGCGCCTGCCGGGCTTTGTGGTCCATGTAAGCCAGCTCTCCGGCATTGTACAAGGCAAGCTCCCCGGCGTCGTGCAGGGGATGCGCGGCGTCGCTGGTCCAATGCAGGCTGTTGCCGTTGTTGCCCATCCACATCTCCAGCCCCATGCTGTCGCGCATGGGAATGAAGCGATGAAAGACAAGGGCATTGCGAATCATCCACGGAGAGATAGTAAAGGCCAGCGCGAGCGAAGCAACAAGCCCCGGCAACAGCCAGCGCTTTCCGTCGCGCGCCAGCCTCCAGGCAGCCAGCAAGAGCAGGAAGGGAACCACGATCAGAATCGAAGGCTCTGTAAGCGCCGTGAATCCGGCGAGCAGGCCAAAGCAGGCCCAGAGCCGCAGGCGCGAAGATACTTCCATCTCCTGCGCCAGGTAAAGCAGCCAGAGCAGGCAGAGCAACAGAAGATGCGTGGACCAGGCCCAGGCGGCGGAGAAGTAGATGCCGTTGGGAAAGAAGGCCCAGCCCCAGCCTGCCCACAGCGCCACGCGCGGGCCAAAGCTGCGCCGCGCCAGCAGGTAGACCGGGATGCAGGCCAGCGCATTGACGAGGCAGTCAAAGGCGTGAATGGCAAAGATCGACTGCGCAGTGTGAATGCCGAAGGTGCGGAAGAAGAAGGCGACAATCAGCGGATAAACCGGGGGCATGATCGCCGAGGGCTGAGTGGAAACAAAAGGGCTGCCGAAGCCTTGGCCGGCGAGCAAGGCGCGCGCCACATTCCCCTGCTCCCAAGCGTGGATGTGCTGAGCATCCATCAGATCTTCAAAGAGATAACTATTGAAAGGAATGACGGCCAGACGGAGAAGCAGCGCAATCAGCGCCATCCACACCAAGACTGGCACAGCCCGCAACCGGCCGCGGATAAAGGCGCTCAAGCTATTTAGTCTCCTCCTTCTATTTTCCCATAGATTTGGCGAGGGCTAACGGGAGCGAAGCGCGTCGCGCCAGGGCAATCGCACTTGAAATTTTGATCTAGCTTGAAGGGTACGGGCTTGAAGGGTACGGGCTTTAGCCCGTACATCAGCAATGCAAATATCGCAGGGCTTTAGCCCCTGATGGACCATTGATTGTGGTTTCTATTCAAGAGCGGATGTGTTGTTTGGAGTCATTGCCGATAGAACAACAATGATTGCCTTAAGTTTCGATTCCCTCGGCGGCTAAAGCCGTGATCCTATGCTTTTTTGATATACGGGCTAAAGCCCGTACCCTTCAAGAATCCAAGTGCAATTCCCCTGCCTGCGCGCCGCGCAATCACCGCGTTTTGATGCGGCTGTGGTAGGTTAAAAAGGGGAGAAAAGCAGAATATATGCCGCCGATTTCAGAGTTTATCAAGCATCACTATCGCCACTTCAACGCTGCCGCGCTGGTGGACGCCGCGGAAGCCTATAACAAGCTGCTGGCCTCCGGCGGCAAGATGTTCGTCACCATCGGCGGAGCGATGAGCACCGCAGAACTGGGCCTTTCGCTGGCTGAGATGATTCGCCAAGACAAGATTCACGGCATCTGTTGCACGGGCGCGAATCTGGAGGAGGATGTCTTCAATCTGGTGGCGCATGATTTTTACGAGCGTGTTCCCCACTACCGCGATTTGACCCCCGCCGACGAGTCCAAGCTATTGGCACGTCATATGAACCGCGTCACGGATACCTGTATCCCGGAGATGGAGGCGATGCGGCGCATCGAGAATGAGGTGCTCAAGGAGTGGGTGCGCGCCGACCAGGCGGGCGAGCGGCTCTTCCCGCATCAGTTCATGTTCCGGATTCTGCTCTCAGGGGATTTGAAGGCTTCGTATCAGATTGATCCTAAAAACAGTTGGCTGCTGGCGGCAGCGGAAAAGAACCTGCCCATCTTCGTTCCCGGCTGGGAGGATTCGACGCTGGGCAATATGTATGCCGGCCACTGCATCACCGGCGACGTGAAGAACGTTCACACGGTACGGACAGGCATTGAATACATGATGGAACTAGCCGAGTGGTACACCAAAACAACCGCCGAGACGCCGCTCGGCTTCTTCCAGATTGCAGGAGGCATCTCCGGCGACTTCCCCATCTGCGTGGTGCCGATGCTGCATCAGGATTTGCAGCGTCCGCATGTGCCACTCTGGGCCTACTTCTGCCAGATCTCCGACTCCACCACCAGCTACGGGTCATACTCCGGCGCCGTGCCCAATGAGAAGATCACCTGGGGCAAGCTGGCCGAGGCAACGCCGAAGTTCATCATCGAGTCGGATGCGTCGATTGTCGCGCCGCTGGTCTTCGCATTTGTTTTGGGGTGGTAGAAGAGCTGATCTCCCAGGTTTGAAAATCATTTCTCGATCAAAGAGCCGGCATCTTCGGATGCAGGCTCTTTGGTTTTATCCCTTGATTGCGAATGGGAATGCTTGAGAATTGAGAGAAATAAGACTAGACTAGACCTAGTCAAGTTGAGGAGGCGGTCATGCCTGCATTAAGAGAAGAGCCTATGGTGAATATCTATGAGGCCAAGACGCAGCTCTCCAAGCTGGTTGATCTGGCCTCCAGCGGAACGGACGTGGTGATTGCGCGCGCGGGGAAGCCGGCGGCGCGGCTGACCACGCTAAAAACTGACAAAGAAAAGCGGCTCGCTGGATTGGGATCGCTCGAAGGACAAGGCTGGATCGCGGAAGACTTTGACGCTCCGCTGCCCGATGAGATTCTGGCGCTCTTCGAGGGGCGATAATGCGCGTTCTTCTGGATACACATATCTTCTTTTGGTGGTTTACCAAGTCTGCGCGGATCTCTCCCAAAGCATTCAAAACGATCAGCGAAGCAGAAGCGGTTTATGTCTCTTCGGCTTCTATCTGGGAGATTTCCATCAAGGCTCGTTTGGGCAAGATCGATGCTGACCCACAGCGGCTCTATGATCAAATGATCGTATATGGCTTCCATGAGCTTCCTCTTTGGTCAAAGCACGCGATGTTGGTGGCCAAGCTCCCGATGCATCACGCCGATCCCATTGACCGCCTGCTCATTGCACAGGCGATCAGTGAGCCGCTGCATCTGCTTACAGTGGATGCGCAATTGCAGCCATACAGCGAGCTGGTCATTCAAGTCTGATGGCTATCGCCCGAGGAACGCAACCACCTTGGGGCCAATCTGATCCGTGCATTGCGCGGGCGCCAGATGGCCGCAGCCGGGGATGACCTCCAGTTGCGATTGCGGAATCAGTTGGTGCATCGTCTCGCCCAAGCTGAGCGGGGTGATCTGATCGACCGATCCCCAGACCAGCAGCACCGGCATCTTCAATTGCGGCAGGCGGCTGTCAGTGGCGTCCTGGCCGGTGAGCATCGAGTCCACGGCACGGTTGATGATCCAGGCATTGTGATCCGAGACGCGCAAGATGTCGCGCGCGGCGAAAGCGGGAACGCGTGGCGGTTTCGGCATCAGCAGCGCTTCCAACTGATCGATCTCTCCTGGCGTCTTGGGCGCAAAGAGCCGGACATTCCATGCGGGCTTGAAGTAGATGCCGATCGCGTCGAAGAGCATCAGGCGGCGCACCCGTTCGGGATGTTTGAGAGCGACGTGCTGCGCAACTCCACCACCCATCGACCAGCCGCCCACATCGGCTTGCAGGATGCCCAGAGCATCCATGAAGCCAGCCACTGCCTCGGCCTCATCCCGCACGGAGTAAGAAAAATCAGCAGGCTTTTCGCTGCGGCCAAAGCCGAACAGATCGGGCGTGTAGACGCGATAGCCAGCCTTGACCAGCCATGGCGCAAGGTTGCGCCAGTCCTCAGCGCTGCCGCCCAGACCATGCACCAGCACCACCACTGGCCCGCTGGCGGGACCACGCGCCTCGTAGTGCAGGCGATGGCCGCCAACAAGAACACTGCGGCTTTCCACACCGTTCAGAAACTCTCCTAGATAGAGGGCTTCTCTGGAAAAAGCGACCGGACGCATCCAGAAAAACAAACCGCCCGCCGCCAGCAGCAAGCCCACTATGATCGCCAGTCTTTTCTTCCAACTCATCTTTCGTCTTGCCCTTTCAATACCTGCGCCCTTTGCCAGCCCGCCTCGATTACACGTACTGTGATGGGATCGAGCACGAGCGCATTGTCCGCGATCCACTCCGCACGCTCGACCCAGCGCGCGGCATCGGCGTCCGAGGCGGCTTGCAATGCGCCGCCTGTCACGCGGCAGAGGTAATCGGCAATCACATAATGGTAGCGGACGCGCGAGCCCCTCGCGATGAATTCTATCTAAAACTTCAATCAATTCCAGCGGCTCGACGATGAGACCGGTCTCCTCGCGGACCTCGCGCTTCACGCCGTCCACGAGCGACTCGCCCAGTTCCAGCAGACCGCCGGGAAGCGACCAATGGCCCTTGAGCGGCGCGGCGGCGCGGCGGATCAGCAGCACGCGGCCATCATCGACGATCACCGCGCCCACGCCGATGAGCGGCGAAGTTGGAAATTCTCTTTGCATGATTCTCTGCCTATTCTTACGATAGCGCGCCTTTCCGCGCGGCGTATCATCAAAACAATCAGGAGAAAGCGATGGCAGAATTTACGCTAAAGATTGATGGAATGCATTGCGGGGCTTGCGTGCGGCGGGTGACGCAGGCGCTGAGCGCGGTGGAGGGAGTGGCGGTCGACGAGGTGACGGTGGGCGTGGCGAAGCTGACTTCTGCGCTGGAGCCTGCGCCGGTGGAGTTTGCTGTTGCCGCATTGGGTAAGATAGGTTTTGCCGCGCACGTAGAAGCATAATTCATGGCCATATCTGCCACTGAATCGATCACGTTGCCCGTGCTGGGCATGAGTTGCGCCTCGTGCCAGCATCATGTGGAAGAAGCGTTGCGGGCGACAGCGGGCGTGGAATCGGCGCGCGTCGACCTGATGGCGCATCGGGCGACTGTGGACTTCGATCCGGCACTGACGCAGCCCGCGCAACTGGTGGAGGCGATTCGCGCAGCAGGCTACGATGCGGTCATGCCGCGTGCCGATGGTTCGGCTCAAGAGACAAAAAAGTTTAGTGATGATGGAGCCGCGCGCAAGGCCTATACAACGCTGATTGCCGGCGCGGCGGCGATGCTGCTGGCCATGCCGCTTGGCGAAAATATGGGCGCGCTGGATCACTTGCTGATGCGTCTGATGCCATGGCTCTTCGAGTTGCCGCCTGGCCTGGTGCGGTGGTTTCTATTGCTGCTGACTGCGGGAATGATGGCTTGGGCGGGGCGCGGAATTTATTTGAGCGCGGCGCGCGGACTGCGCCACGGAACGACGAATATGAACACGCTGGTCAGTCTCGGTACCGGCGTGGCCTTTGCGTATTCGTCCTATGCGACGATCTGGCCCGCGGCCGACCGGCAGGTTTACTTTGATGCAGTTCTATTGATTATTGGCTTTCTGCTTTTGGGCAAGGCGCTGGAGGGGCGGGCCAAGCGGAGCGCGCTGGCGGCGCTCGATGCGCTCTCCCGGCTGAGGCCGGCGACGGCGCGGCGCATCCGCGATGGGATACAAGAGATGGTCCCTCTCGCAGAGATTCAAGTGGGCGAGAGCGTACTGGTGCTGCCTGGAGAGCGCTTTCCGGTGGACGCAACGATCACCGAAGGCCGCACCACAGTGGATGAATCGATGCTGACCGGCGAGCCGACTCCGCAGGAGCGCTCGGCGGGCGGGCGCGTGCTGGCCGGGGCACTGAATTATGAAGGGGCTGTCACCTGCCGCGCGGAGTCGCTCGGCGAAGCCACGATGCTGGGGCAGATTACGCGCATGGTCGAGCAGGCGCAAAGCTCGCGAGCGCCGATGGAACGGCTGGCCGACCGGGCGAGCGCGATCTTTGTACCGATTGTGCTCTTGTTGGCCGCGCTGACCTTTGTGGTGTGGCTCGTCGCCACGCACTCTCTGGAGCGTTCACTGGCCTCGACCGTCGCCGTGCTGGTGGTGGCCTGCCCTTGCGCGATGGGGTTGGCCGTACCTGCAGCACTCACTGTTGCCGTGGGACGCGGAGCGCAGTTGGGCGTGCTCTTCAAGGGTGGCGAGGCGCTGGAACGCTTGGCTCATCTGGATGTGATCGTGCTGGACAAGACCGGTACGCTGACCGTGGGTAGGCCTGTGCTGTGCGGGGTTTATGCAACGACAGGTAGCGCCGGCCTCCTGGCCGGCTGTAGCGTGGACCTCCCGGTCCACGCCGCACGCTACGCCAACAACTCCAGGGCCGCAGCTACTGACGCACCCCATCACAGCACCGAAAATATCTTGTTGCGCATCGCCGCGGCGGCCGAGGAGCGGTCGAATCATCCGCTGGCTCACGCTATTGTCGATGAGGCGCGGGCGCGGGGACTTGACTGGCAGTCGGCGCAGGACGTGCAAGTTCTCCCCGGGCGCGGGCTGAGCGCGCGCGTCGAAGGCCGTGATTGCCTGCTAGGCAATCACGCGCTCTTCAAGGAGTTTTTCATCGCTCTGCCCGCGGAGATTGCGCCGCCGGAGCCGGGAGTGACGCGGCTGTGGATGGCTCTGGACCGCGTGCCTGCGGGATACTTTGACGCGCGCGATGCTCTGAGGGCAGACGCGGCGGAGGCCGTGATCGCGCTGCGGAGGTTGGGGCTGCGGGTGCTGATGCTGACTGGCGATTCAGCCGAGGCGGCTGCGCCGATTGCGCGGCAGGCGGGGATCACTGAGATTGAAGCTGGTCTGGACCCAGCCGGCAAGCTGGCCCGCATTCGCGCGCTGCAATTGAGCGGCCTGCGCGTGGCGATGGTTGGTGACGGCATCAACGACGCGGCGGCGCTGGCACAGTCGGACGCGGGTATTGCGATGGGTTCCGGCGCGGAGTTGGCGCAGGAGGCCGGCGATGTACTGCTGCTGCGCGTGCAGCCATCCGCCATTCCGGCAGCGTTGCAACTGGCCCGCGCCACGCTCCGTGTGATGCGCCAGAATCTGATCTGGGCGGCAGGCTATAACTTGCTGGGCATTCCGCTGGCAGCGGGCGTGCTCTATCCGGGCTTTCATATTCTGCTCAGCCCGTGGCTGGCGGCGGCGGCGATGGCGCTCAGTTCGGTGAGCGTACTGGGAAACAGCTTGCGGCTAAATGGATTGTTACTCGATCAGATCGATATGGTTTGATGATGGTATACTCACTTTGACTTTGAGAGGAGAACTGTGTTTTTATGGCACGCCATTATCCAACCTATGAAGAATGGTTCAACGATCTATCGGATGAGAAGAGGGAAAAGACACTTGCGCTTGTTGAGAAGTTTCGGGCCCATGGATGTGACAATCCAGAGAGTTGGGCCAGATCAGAGATCGGTGAAAACATAGCACAATATGCGCGCTTTCTATTTTTACGAAAGATATGGACTGAGTACCTCTCCAAGCTTCACACCTCCAAGGTGATCAGAGGTGCTTTGGATAGGATGAAAGCTGCCGGCATTTCATCTGAAGATATTACAAAATTAGATGAAGACATTTCAAAACTTGTTCGAAATGTGGCTCACTCAACAGCATTTTATGTCATAAATCGCATAGATGAGGGGAAAGATCGTGATGCCGATGCACATGCGCCAGGGTGGAAACTCATAGAAACCGATTCAATGGGAAATCTTACAGGGCGAGAAGTGGGCGGATTGCATGAGAGTCTCGACTCCCTTAAGCCGGATGGAGATTGCTAGAACAGATCGAATCGTTCACTGTTCATTGAGTGTTTGATGAGCGCAACCGTTCGCAATCTATGCAGCCGGGGTCTGGCCTTTGCAAGTCCATGTGAATTGGTTTTTAATCTTGATGCGAAGAAATCATTCCAGAAGCTGCGGCGCGTAAAGCCCCGGCGCGATAAACTGTTTGTGAGCCATCTCGTGCGCATCCTGACCCGCTACATCCTCGGCGAAATTCTCTCCCACGCACTGATCGGGTGCGTGATCTTCACCTTCATCCTCTTCATGAGGGAGTTGCCGCGCATTCTGGAGATGGTGGTGCACAACAGCTCCAGCTTTGTCGCCGTGGTGCAGATTGTTCTCTTCATGCTGCCCAACATCTTCATGCTGACAATTCCCATGGCGGTGCTGGTGGGGGTGCTGCTGGGATACAGCCGGCTGGCCGCGGACAGTGAGGTGATTGCCATGCGCGCCTCGGGGCTGGGCATCGGCTACTTTGTGCGCGTGGCTTCGATTGTGGCCGTGGGCGGCACGCTGATGGGTCTTGTCAACGCGCTCTACCTGGCTCCGCTGGCCAACCAGGCCATCCTCACCATGAACAAGGAACTGGCGCAGCAGGCCTCTTACGAGATTGAGCCGCGCGTCTTCAATGAAGACTTTCATAACTTCGTCCTCTACGTGCAAGATGTGCGCTCAGGAACCGGCGCTGCACATTGGGATCAGGTCTTCATCGCCGACACTACGGATCAAATCAATCCGCAGGTCACCACCGCCGCCTCGGCCACCGTATCCAACGACTCCTCGCAGCAGTTGCTGGTCCGCTTGCGCAGCGGAGCGCGCCATGAGACGGTGGCTCTTCAGCCGGAGCAGTACAACATCTCCGCCTTTGACTTTACGGATATGCCGCTGATGCCCGGCCAGCAGAGCGATCTGCATCTGGGCCGCCTGGATACGGACATCTACGCCATGCCGATGAGCGCGCTGCGCGAGCGCGGACGGGCGAAGGACGGCAAGCGCTTTCAGATCGAGATGCACAAACGCTTCGCCTATCCAGCGGCTTGCCTGGTGCTGATGCTGGTGGGCGTTCCGCTGGGCGTGACCTCGCGGCGCGGCGGCAAGAGCTTTGCGTGGATCTTCACTATCCTGCTGGTTTTTGTTTACTACTTGCTCTCTTCGACCGGCATTGCGCTGGGCAAGCAGAACTGGATTTCGGCCTTCTTTGCGGTCTGGTCGGCCAACCTGCTCTTTGCCGCGGGCGGCATTTTTCTGCTCTGGCAGATGGCTTCCGGCGGACGGATTCTGAATGCCATCACAGCGTGGAGCCAGCGCTTGCAGAGGGCTGAATCTATCACGCCGGCCAAGCCACGCGGCAACCCGATTCGCGCTCTGTTGAACAGATTTCCCGCGCGCCCGCAACGCGCCAAGGCCCGCAACGTTTTTCCGCGCATTCTCGACGAATATGTGGTGCGCGAATTCCTCGGCATCTTCTTGCTGGTGCTCTTCGGCTTCGTGATGCTGATGCTGGTCTTCACCTTTTTCGAGCTGATGGGCGACATCTTGCGCAACCACATCGCGATCCCCATCATCGGCGAATACTTGCTCAATCTCACGCCGGATATGCTCTACCAGATCACCCCGCTGGCGGTGCTGATTGCCGTGCTGGTCACCTTTGGCGTACTGAATCGCAACTCGGAGATCATCGCCATGAAGGCCTGCGGCGTCAGCCTCTACCGGCTAGTGATTCCCATCGTAGCAATCGCCTCGCTGCTCGCAGTCAGCCTTTTTCTCTTCGATCAGTTTTATCTGCCGCAGGCCAACCGCCGCCAGGAGGCACTGCACAACGTCATCAAGGGCCGGCCACCCCAAACCGTGTTGAATCCGGAGCAGAACTGGATCTTCGGCGAACCGCAAAAAGGCGAACCGGGGCGAATCTTTTACTACCAGTTCTTTGATTCCAAGAGCAATGAGTTCGCCAACATTTCCATCTTCGAGTTTGATCCCTCGACCTTTTCCCTCTCGCGCCGCATCTTTGCCGCGCGCGCCGCGTGGGATGCGGAGAGCGGCGCATGGGTCTTCACCAACGGCTGGCAGCGCGACATCTCCGCCGCCAACGTCACCGAATACCGCCCATTCCTCAAATCCACTTTCACTGAAATCCACGAGGCCCCCGGTTACTTCACCAAGGAAAAGCGGCAAGCGCAGGAGATGAACTTCGGCCAACTGGACGATTACATCGACGATCTGCGGCAGAGCGGCTTTGACACCATGCGCCTCAAGGTCGAGCTATGGCACAAGCTCGCCTACCCGATGATGACGGTGATCATGTCGATTCTGGCCATTCCCTTCGCGCTCTTGATGGGACGCCGCAGTTCACTCACCGGCGTAGCGATGGCTATCGCGGTCACACTTGCTTACATTGTCATCGACAGCTTTTTTGGAGTGCTGGGCGATGTGAATTACCTGCCCGCACTGATGGCCGCATGGTCCTCGGATATCCTCTTCGGCCTGGTGGGCAGTTATCTGCTGCTAAGGACGCCGACGTAAAAACTGCTACGATCCGCTGATGAGTATATAGTCGCCCTTGCGAGCGCCAGGCGCAATCTTCCATCCCGGTTTCAACTCAAGCGTCCATCCATCCCCTTTCAGGCTGCTGCCTTCACTCACCGCTGGAGCGACAACGATCACGGCGCTCCAATCAGTCTTCATCAGCGCTCCGCTTGATGCTTCCAGGATGCCCCACTCGTCGCTGATGCGCATCTTGCCGTATACCGTTCCTGCGCCTTCCAGCGGCTGCAGCGTGCGCGGATCGAACTGCACACGCATTTTACGGAATGAAAGAGTGAGCGTCGGTCCGTCAACAAATTTTGCCCGATTCTGCGCTAGAATCTGCTGACGTTTTTTGTCTATCTCTACCTCCGTCGCGCGCAGCGCAACGCCACCGTACGATGCTGCCTGCCTCTCCGCAGCCTGATGAAGATCGGCGGGCAGATGGAAGTGCAGAGCGGCCGCGAGCAAGGTGCCATAGCCATCCCCAATTTTCAGCTTGCGGTACCAACCGGGCACATAGCGGTCGAGCAGCAATCCGTAGGCCGGACCGGTAGCGTAGGGACAGGAGCGAACGAATGTGCTGGCCTCACCGAGCCGGGAGATGTCGCCCAGAGTTTCATCAATCCGCTGCCCTTGGGTTGGGTTGCCAATCCGTATGCCTGTGAACTCCGCCAGCCCCTCATTCCACTCCATCGCCTCTTCCTGCGCGGCCGCATCGGGAAAGAGCCGGTAGCGCTCGGCACGAAACAGGATCGCATCGGCGGCCGCCTTCTTGCGCTCCTCATCGCTCGTTGCACGCAGCGCGCGGCTGAGCGCACGCAGCTCGAGTTGCAGTGTGTATCGCCCGTCGAGCGTATCGAGCTGCGCATTCTCGCCCTTCTGAGGCTTGGGCAAATTGAGCTGAGGCTGAATGCGGTGAAAGAGTTCGTGCGCCATCAATGTCTTGCGCTGGCCTACTTCAGCGGGAAGCGGCCACACCATCATCGTCCAAAGCACACCGGACCATTCAAACGGGGAGTTCGTGATATTGATGCCGACTGGCAATATGCCGCTAAAAACGCCGTCTAGTGGCTTCAGGAATCCATTTGCGTCCGCTTGGTTGGCGACGGCAAAATGACTTTTCGGTTCAGCAAAGATCATCGGTCCGCAGAGCGAGATGCCCCACAGTTTGCCATGATCTGCCTGACAGAGCGCTTGCGCCTCTGCGAAATAGGCTCGCGCGGTTTCGGCAGGAATGGTCTGCGAAGTTTGCGCGGAAGCTGTCAGAGGTGAGGACGCCGAATAACGACAGAATAACCGGGGTTAAACCTCTCATTGGTTTCAATCTCCCAAAAAAGAGCAATCTCAGGGTAACACCGAAATCTTGCGCCCTGCCCCTCCCCGTACAATAAAATCATGTTCCGTGATCTCGCCCCTCTCTCCAGCTACCTGCGCCGCTACCGCTGGGGATACCTGTGGGGCACGCTCTCTTGCGTCTGCACCAACGCCATCTGGGTGCTTTTTCCCCAAGTGATTCAACGCGCTATCGACGCCATGGGCCACGGCGCGGCGCGGGGAACCATTCTGCTCTTTGCCGGGTTGCTGGTTGGCATTGCGCTCGTCAAGGGCGTCTTTCTTTACGCCCAGCGCTGGATTCTGATCGGCATCTCGCGCGAGATCGAATTTGATCTGCGTAACGACCTCTTCAAGAAGCTGGCCAAGCAAGACACCGGATTCTATCAGCGCTATCGCACCGGCGACATCATGGCGCGCCTGACGAACGACCTGAACGCCGTACGCATGCTTCTCGGCCCAGCGCTCATGTACTCGGCCAACACTGCCTTCTTCACCATCGGCGCACTTTTCTTCCTGCTGCGTATCAGTCCCTGGCTCACCTTGGTTGCTTGGGCGCCGATGCCTCTCGCCAGCATCCTGGTGCAATACTTCGGCAGCCGCATTCACGACCGCTTCGAGCGTATCCAGGCCAGCTTCTCCGAGATCAGTGCGCAGGCGCAAGAGAACTACTCCGGCGCACGCCTGGTCCGTGCCTTCGCCCGCGAAGAGTCGCAGATCGGACTCTTTGAACGGCTCAATCGCGAGTACATCGCGCGCTCGCTCCGGCTGGTCCAGTTGATGGGAATGCTCTGGCCGACGCTCGAATTCATCCTTGGCATCTCCATGATCATTACGCTGCTCGCCGGCGGACATCTGGTCGTCACGCACCGTATTACGGTGGGCCAGTTCGTCGCCTTCAACACTTACATGATCATGCTGATCTGGCCAATCATCGCCGTCGGTTGGGTGGTGAATATCTACCAGCGCGGCACAGCTTCGGTCAAGCGCATCGACGAGCTGCTGAAGGCCGAACCGCTGATCGACGACCGCATCGCCGACGCCTCGATTGCGCCCGATACCGTTTTGCGCGGAGAAATTGAATTCCGCGACTTGAACTTCAGCTACGGCGAAGTGCAGTTGCTCCACCCCACAGACAAAGACCCGTCCGCGGGGACCCCGGTGCTCCACCCCTCGGACAAAGACCCGTCCGTGGGGACCCCGGTGCTCCGCGGCATCTCTCTGAAGATTCCCGCCGGCTCAAGCCTCGCAATTGTCGGGCCAACCGGCTCCGGAAAATCCACGCTCATCAATCTGATTGCCCGCCTCTACGAATCCCCTGAAGCTTCGCTGCTCATCGATGGCCGGCCGCTGCGCGAGTATCCTCTGGCCGTGCTCCGGCGCAACATCGGCATGGTGCCGCAAGAGACGTTTTTATTCAGTGCGACCATCCGCGAGAACCTGGCCTTTGGCGCGCCCGACGCCAGCAGCGAGGAACTGTTGAAGGCTGCCGAGGCTGCGCATATCCGCAAAGAGTTCGAGGAGTTTCCGCAGGGCTTTGAAACCATGGTGGGCGAGCGCGGCGTCACGCTGAGCGGCGGGCAGAAGCAGCGCGCGGCCATCGCGCGTGCGTTGCTGCGCCGGCCGTCGATTCTGATTCTTGACGATGCGCTGGCCAGTGTGGACACTTATACCGAAGAGCGCATCCTCAGCGGCCTGGGAAGCTACATCGCCGCCGCAACCACCATCCTCATCTCGCACCGCGTCTCCACCGTGCGTAACGCCGATCAGATCGCCGTGCTCGACCACGGAAGGATCGTAGAGCTGGGCCGCCACGAGGAACTGCTCGCCCTCAACGGCTACTACGCCAGCCTTTACCAGAAGCAGCAACTGGAAGAAGAGCTGATTGAAGCAGAGACAGAGGCGCTCTAGCGCTCACTCCAACTTGAAGCGCGGGGCTAATCAACCTTGCGCCTACGGCGCGGGCGATGGGCTGACTCTTGGCAATGTGGTGAATAGAAGCCAAGGTTGCCCGTTTCATCCCAGGCGGGTCGGCGAAGGCCGGTGGACGACTGAACCAAAGCGGAGGATTCAGGTTCGTGGTTTCCCCCCATCCGCCGGTTGTGGAGTATACTGTGGAGTGGAGTCCACAGTATGCAGACTGTTCAGATCGTTCTTGATACGAACCTCCTGCGGTCAGCCGACTTGGCCGCGCGGCGAATGAAGCAGAACCGTTCCGCGCTGGTGCGCGATGCGTTGCGGGAACATCTCAGGAGACTGGAGTTGCTTGCCAGTGAAGAACGTGACCGCGAGGGCTACAAGCGGCAACCGCAGGATGAGGCGCATCTTTGGGAGGCGGAGGCGGCATGGCCGGCAGAATAGACCGTGGGGATATTCGCCTGTACAGCTTTGCCCAGCCAGATAAGAAAAGGCCGGTGGTCGTTCTGACGCGCACGAGCGCCATCGCCTATCTCTCGACGGTCACGGTTGCGCCCATCACCTCCGCGATCCGTGGCGTGCCCTCCGAGGTTGTCTTGAATGAAGAAGATGGAGTGAAGGCCTCCTGCGCGGTGAATTTGCACAATGCGGTTACCGTCAGCCAGGAAAGGCTGGGCGCGCGGGTGGGCCATCTGAGTTCCATGCGCATGAACGAGATATGTGCAGCTTTGAGCTTTTCTCTGGGTTGCGATCAGGGTCACTCGTAGCGAACGCCGGCTGATTCACCAATCATTGGATCGTCAAGGTCGCTGGCGAGGATGGGACAGCACCAGACAGCTTTCTTCGTCGCTGGCAAGAAATGCCTGAATGCGTCCGACGGTATTGCGCAGAACAAAATCGGCGCGCGTGGTGGTGCAGTTGCCGATACGCAGCCAAATGATTTTGGGAGCGCCGCCAAGCAAAGTGCTTCTCTGAAAAAAGTCGGAATCTTTGGAGACGATGACGAAGCCATTGTCCCTGGCATACTGCCAGATTTCGACGTCCGTTGCTCCACGCAGCCCGCAATCCGTAACGTGTACAGAGCCGGGGTAGACATCGGAGAGGGCACGCGCCAAACGCGGCGCCAGGTTCTCGTCAAAGAGGAGCTTCACAGCGGGACGATCTCGAATCTGCGCTCGGCGTCCGCGGCAAAGGCCAGACAGGCGCGGATGTCGGTTTCGGTGAGGTCGGGAAAGTCGGCCAGAATCTCTTCCGGCTTCATGCCGCCGGCCAGATAATCCAGCACATCGTAGACGGTGATACGCAGGCCGCGAATACAAGCCTTGCCGCTGCGCTTGCCGGGTTCGATGGTGATGATCTGCGAGTAGTCCATGCGCGCTCCGCCGCCAGCCGGAATGAATTGATTATAGGCGCGGCAGGATGGGGAAGCAATGGATTTCGCGCCGTCCCTACGGGACTCCGGCGGCATGATGGACGGTCCTTCCCCACCGTTGAAACGGTGGGCTAATCAACCTTGCACCTACGGCGCAGGCGATGATGGCTGATTTGGGTTCGTGGTTCCCACCCATCCGCAAAGAGCGTGGATGGATGGGGCAGTCGGCCGGGTGTAAACTTGCTACAAACCGGAGAATCAAGATGGAAGCTCCCAAAGAATATGATCTCAAAGCGTACCCCACATGCAAGATTTGTGACCGTGGAACGCTGATGCCCAGAAAGATACGCAGATTGAGCGGACCGGCAGTTGCAATCGGCTACATTCTCCTCATTCCATCGATTCTAGGAATGACAGCATGCGCAATTCTACTCGTCATCAGCCTGCTTGCCAGTGTTGCCGGTGCCGCTCATGACAGTGCCTTCGCAACCGCATTCGCTGGCACATGGAGCATAGCAATGGTATCCGGCGGCATAGGCTGCTTCGTTTTTGGGTTGCTGGGCTGGCTCCTCATCATGAAGAAAGATGTTCTTCAGTGTGGTTACTGCGGCGCTGTTGTAAATGCTGTATCTCCAATCTTCTTGCAGGCTGAACGGAGAACGGTGAGCGTGAGAAACGTTATTGGCGGTGTATTATTCATCCTTGGTATTACCATAGCAATATGGGCGTTCGTCATTGCTAAGACTGGTACCCAAACCTCTACACCTTCCGCAAGGATTGCGGAACAAGTACAACCGATACCAGATAATTCCACTGCCGAACAAATACAACCGGTCCAAAACAATTCCATTGCCGAGCCAACGCGATCCGACGCCATGCAGCCGTTCACATCCACTGACGCGCGTTTCAGCGTCATGTTTCCCGGAGTTCCGGAGCAGTCCTTGCAGCCTTTCCACACGAAGAACGGCGAAACAGCTACACTCTACGTGTTCTCTGTCACTGCCGAGAACGGTAACACTTGGTTCGCCGTGAAGTACATCAATTACCCGGCGGACTACGTGAACGGCTACCCGGCGGACAACGCGATCAGCGATCCGCAAGTCCGCCTGCAAGCGGCGGAAAAAGGTGACGCCGCCGGCAAAACTTTATTCAGGGACCAAGACATCGATCTCGATGGCGTCCCCGGCCGCGACTACGCAATCATGCTTCCCGATGGACGCTCCTGCACCGTGCATGAATACCTGGCCGGAAACCGCCTCTATCAGTTGTTTGCATGCACCGCGAAGGATTATTTACCAAACGACCAAGGCTATCAATTCCTACACTCGTTCAGAATTTTCTGAGCCGAGGCCGCTCTTAACTCTCCGATGCAGCGCTTAACGCGAATGCGTATCTCCGCATCCTCTGCCTTATATTGCCCTGAGACATGCCCGCGAATGTGCGGTAAGAAGTTCGGTTTCTTATGCCGAATTCGTGAGAGCGACCCTGAGATTGCCATTAGCTGGTCGTTAGCGATGACTCATTGCGGTTGTCGGCTGTGAACCTTGCCACGAAAGTTCTTGGCCTGCCTCAAGAGATTTTCAATTTCTTCTGTAGTTCGTCCTTCGGCTTCTACATCGCCGATCTTGAGCCGGACTTTCCGTCCGTATCGTGCTTGAACCCAAGCGCCGCATACAGCAGCTGCACCGGGTATGACAGCCGGAGAAAGTGTCTTGATTATAAATTCTGCGAGAGGAAAACCGAGAGTATCGACTGAGTCGAAAGCCATAGCAAGCTGGGAAAATGTGACTCCCACACTGCGAAGTGACTTGGAGAACTCCCGTAGTTCATTCTGGAATCCTGGCTCGTTTACGCTCGCATCATCAGATGCACGTTTCAACTCAATTTTTATGCTTTCGTGGTCCATTTGGCTCACTTTTTCCCTGATCATTGCCATCCCTTCATGTTGTTGACAGGTGGCACCAATCTCATGCGTCAAATTTTCCGAGATAACTATCTCCCCAGCCCCTCGTTTTTAGTGACCGGGGAGATTGTGTGGAATACACTTACTTCTTGTCGTCCACGTCCACGTACTCGGCGTCGATGACGCCTTCGTCTTTCTTGGCTTCGGCGGCGGGTTCGGCTGGCGCCGGGGGCTGCTCCCGGAGTTGCCGCGGCTTGCGCGGCGGTGGCCTTGTAGACGATCTCGGCGAGTTTGTGCGAGGCGTGAGTCAGCTTCTCGTGCTGCGCCTTTAACTCCTTCGAGCTGGGCGTGCCTTCGAGGAGCTTCTTCGACTCGGCCAGAATCTTCTCGACCTCATCCTTGACCGGAGCGGCATCCGCGCCGCCGAGCTTGTCGCCGGAGTCCTTGAGCATCTTGTCGATGTTATAGACCATGCCGTCGAGGGAGTTGCGCGCGTCGATCTCCTCGCGCTTCTCCTTATCCTCGCTGGCGTGGGCCTCGGCCTCCTTGGCCATCTTTTCGACCTCGTCCTTGCTGAGGCCCGAGCTGGAGGTGATGGTGATGCGGGTGTCCTTGCCGGTGGCGTTGTCCTTGGCGGTGACGTTGAGGATGCCGTTGGCGTCAATATCAAACGTCACCTCGATCTGCGGGACGCCGCGCGGGGCGGGCATGATGCCGCCGAGCTTGAACTTGCCCAGCGTGCGGTTCTGCGCGGCCAGAGGCCGCTCGCCCTGCAGGACGTGAACCTCGACCTCGGTCTGGCTGTCGGCCGCCGTCGAGAAGGTTTCGGTCTTCTTGGTGGGGATGGTGGTGTTGCGCTGAATCATCGGCGTGGCCACGCCGCCGAGCGTTTCGATGGCCAGGGTCAGCGGCGTCACGTCGAGCAGCAGCAGATCCTTGACCTCGCCGGCCAGCACGCCCGCCTGAACTGCAGCGCCGATGGCGACGACTTCGTCGGGATTGACGCCGCGATGCGGCTCGCGCCCGAAGAGCTCCTTGACCATCTCCTGAATCTTGGGCATGCGGGTCTGGCCGCCGACGAGCACGACTTCATCGATGTCGCTTGATGGAGACGCCGGCGTCGGCGATGGCCTTTTTGCACGGCTCGAGCGAGCGGAAGAGCAGGTCCTGGACCAACTGCTCCAGCTTGGCGCGGGTGAGTTTGCGAACCAGATGCTTGGGGCCGCTGGCGTCGGCGGTGATGAAGGGCAGATTGATCTCGGTTTCGATGGTGGTCGAAAGCTCGATCTTGGCCTTTTCGGCGGCGTCCTTGAGGCGCTGCAGGGCCATTTCGTTGCCCTTCGAGGTCAGATCGAGTCCGTTCTCCTGCTTGAACTCGGAGATGAGCCAATCGACGATGCGCTGGTCGAGGTTGTCGCCGCCCAGGTGGGTGTCGCCGTTGGTGGACTTGACCTCGATGACGCCTTCGCCGACTTCGAGAATGGAGATGTCAAAGGTGCCGCCGCCGAAGTCGTAGACGGCAATGGTCTCATCCTTTTTCTTGTCGAGGCCATAGGCCAGCGCGGCCGCGGTCGGCTCGTTGACGATGCGCTTGACGTCGAGACCGGCGATCTTGCCCGCGTCCTTGGTGGCCTGGCGCTGGGCGTCGTTGAAGTAGGCCGGAACGGTGATGACCGCCTCGGTGACCGTCTCGCCCAGATAGGCTTCGGCGGATTTCTTGAGCTTTTGCAGGATCATGGCCGAGATCTCCGGCGGGGTGTACTCCTTGCCCTGGGCCATGACGCCGACGTGATCGCCCTGCTGGATGACCTTGAAAGGCACCATCTTCATCTCGTCGTTGACTTCGTCGTAGCGGCGGCCCATGAAGCGCTTGATGGAGAAGACGGTGTTCTCCGGATTGGTGATGGCCTGACGCTTGGCCACCTGGCCGACGAGCCGCTCGCCGCTCTTGCTGAAGCCGACGACGGAGGGGGTAGTACGCGCACCCTCTTCGTTTGCAATGACTTTGGGTTCGCCGCCTTCGAGGACCGCGACGCACGAGTTGGTGGTGCCGAGATCGATGCCGATAATCTTTGCCATGAGATAAACCTGCCTGTGAATAGAATTTCTGACTATTCCAGCATGGCACATTGAGTGAGTTATTGTCAACTTTATATGATTGTATCTTCATAAGCAGATGCGACTTCTCACGATCTAACTGAGGCTTTGCGTTTTATATCAGGACTGATTTAGTCTTATATTCAAATATGCGACTGATTTTAGTCGTATTTCATCGGAGGATTGCATTGATTTCACCTGATTCGCATCAGATGTTCCAGCGCGGCTGTCTGGCTGGCTGGCTTTGCTGGCTACTTCTGCATCTCCCACAGTGGCCGGGCGCAGGACAAGCCCTACTTTGTGACCTATTCGCACGATCTGGAGGAGCCGGGCAACCTGGAGATCGAAACCAAGACCGCGCTTGGCCAGCCCGACGGCGGCAACCGCTATGGAGCCACGGCAATGGAGCTGGAGTATGGCACGCGCGCCTGGTGGACGACCGAGCTTTATCTGGACGGGCAGGCCACCGGCGGCGATTCGACGGTCTTTACCGGCTGGCGGCTGGAGAATCGCATTCGCCCGCTGATGCGGGATCATGCCATCAATCCAGTCTTTACGTGGAGTACGAAAATACCTCCGGCGCCGACAAGACGATTCTGGAGTTTGTCGGCCACGACGGCCAGGCCGACCTGGCGCCGCCCAACGGCAGAGCTGCGCCGCGACCATCAGCACGAGGCGGAGCTGAAGCTGATTCTCTCCTCCAACGTCAAGGACTGGAACGTCAGCGAGAACTTTATCGCGGAGAAGAATCTGGGCCATGCCCCCTGGGAGTTTGGCTACGCGGTTGGGGCCACGCGTCCTTTGCGCAGCGCCGCGAGCAGCCGGGAATGCACTTTTTGCGCGGAGAAGTTCATCGCCGGCGCGGAGGCCTACGGCGGCCTGGGCGACACCTTTGCGCTGACGATGCGCGATACCTCGCACTACATTGCGCCGCTGATTGGCTGGCAACTGCCCAAGGGCGCGCGCTTCAGCTTTTCGCCCGGTTTTGGCCTGACCGGTTCAAGCCTTGCACGGGTCTACCGCGTAGGCTTGGCCTTTGAATTTGAACAGGTTGGCCAGTGGTTTCATGCTTCGAATGGGGGTGGACAATGATGCGCCTCCTCAGCTTTTCTTCTCTTGACTTCGAGCGCCATGGCTGCCCTGGGCGCGGCCTCCGCATCCCACTGGGAGCAGATTCCGGCCAAGGACCATGCGCGCGCCAATCCTCTGGCCGGCCAGCCGGAGGCGATCCACGCCGGAGCGCTGGTTTATCGCGAACACTGCCAGCAGTGCCACAAGGCCAACGCCGAGGGCGACGGCCACAAGCGTCCCTCGCTGCGCAGCCCACAGATCCGCAACGCCAGCGACGGCGACATCGAGTGGTTCCTGCGGCAGGGCGATCTGCGCCACGGAATGCCCTCGTGGTCCAGCCTGCCTCAGGCGCAGCGCTGGCAATTGGTGGCCTACCTGAAGTCCATTCAATAGTGCATGTTTCAAAGTTCTCAGGTTGTGGTTGGTTGACTCTGAATCAACCGTAACCTGAGAATCCATACGGTCACCCGTTCAGAGAGCAGATTTATGGTCTTACAAATTGTCTTACAGCAGACTCACTATATTTTTGTTTGTCTTACAGGAAAACGGCTGCGACTCCCCTCGCTGATCATTTAATCTCAAATTGTCTCATTACCATGCCTGACGCCGCCGCCCAAGCCCGTTATCCGCTCACCCAGGGTGTGAACCCTTGGCTGGTGACGCTCTCGGTGATGCTGCCACCTTCATGGAGGTGCTGGACACAGCCATCGCGTTGGTCGCGCTGCCGTATATTGCCGGCAGTTTG
>CAWDQB010000053.1:0-9249 GCA_963804315.1 uncultured Acidobacteriaceae bacterium | reverse complement strand
CTGGCACCTAACCTTGCCATGCGTTGTCATCGGGCGCTTCGCATTTACCAATCATTTCAATCAAAACCCGACAGAAAGGAGGCTAAATGGCCAGGAGTGTCGCGAAACTTAAGATGGGCTTCTACCCGCTCCCAGTGAGTGAAGGCACCAATCTTCGTCAGCTTCTCAGCTTCACAGGACCGGCATCGGTGGTCGATCCCTGCGTGGGGCAAGGCGTGGCTCTCAACCTGATTACCCACGGCACCGATGTGCGCCGTTATGGTGTGGAACTCGATGCCGAGCGAGCGCTGGCCGCAAGCGCCACGGGCATCGAGACTATCCAGGGCAATACCTTCGACGCCGTTGCCAAGCCGGAATCCTTCTCGCTGTTGTACCTGAATCCTCCCTACGACTCTGAAATCGGATCGATTGGAAATAGCCGCATGGAACGCCTATTTCTGGAGCACACCTTCCGTTGGCTGGTGATGGAGGGCGTGCTGGTGCTGGTCATTCCCTTCGAGCGCTTGCACGAGTGCGCCGGGGTGCTCAGTTCGCATTTCGCCAGATTGAATATCTTTCGCATGACCGACGATGAATCGGTCCGCTTCCGGCAGATCGCGGTCCTGGGAGTGCGCCGCAATGTGCGGGGCGCGGCGGTTGAAGAGGCGAGGCGGCAGCTTCAGCGTATCAGCCCGTATGGCAGTTTTCAGGCGTTGCCAGAGCTGGCGCCCGAAGCGTGCGAACCCTATCCGATACCTCCATCAGGCGAGGCCGCGCTAAGTTACCGCGGGCTGCCGTATGACCTGCTGGAAGACTTGCTACCGCTGTCGGGCGCATGGAAGCAGACATTGCCGTTTTTGATGCCGCGCGAGGACGTGGCCACTGGGCGGCCGATCACGCCGTTGCATGGAGGCCATGTGGGTCTGCTCTGCACGGCGGGCCTACTAAATGGAGTTTTCGGCCAAGGCGATGACCGGCACATCGCGCGATGGAGGTCGGTCAAGCATGTGACGACCTTCGTTGAAGAGGACGGCAATGAGCAGATCATCCATCACCGGGAACGGTGGGCCAACGAACTGCGATTGGTCTATTCCGACGGAAGAACCTTGAAGCTGACCGAGACGCCGGCAAAGCAGGAAGGAGAAGACGATGCAGAATGCGCACCTGAGGCTCGGGTTGCTTGAGTATCACCGCATGACGGAGAAGACCTCGACGCGGATTCGACTGCGGGTGGATCGCTATGTGGGCGAAGACGAACAGGCGCACCTAATCAGCGTTTTCGGCAACGACTCCGACGTGGGCGCGATCACCGCAGCGGTTCACGAGAGGGCCACGTTCACGCTGACTTTCCCGGACGGCGAAGTGAAGGAGGTCTCACTCGGCGAACACGCCTCCTGCTACAAGGGAGCTGTGAGCTTGCAGGACCGAAAGCATCCCGTGCGGCATTTGGTGGCTGTCTCGGAAGCACTGTATACCAATGGCGGCGTGGGGCGGACAATCCTGCTGGGATACCAGCGCGATCAGGCATGGGCGACGCTGGTGAGCTTTCTTGGACTCCCTGCCGAGCCGTCGTGGGCCGACCACGTTCTCGGCGTCGTCGAGGCGGAAGAGCGCATCAAGCCACTCGACGGCATCGGATGCCAACCTGCGCTGATCTCGGCGACGACCGAGGAAGTGCTTGAATGGATCGGAGATGGCTTAAAGTCTCGAACTCTGCGCTTTCCCGAAAAGAATGGTTTGATTGCGTGGCCTCAATTTTCCTGGCGGACCTGCCTGAATCCAATTACGGAATCTGAAGGAATGGTCATATAGTACCCAACACTCAATGCAACCGAGGCAATCAATATTCTTCTGCGGTGAGCAAAACAATACATACAACAGCTTCGGATACGATCAATCATTAAGGGCCGTGAGTCGAGTTGCTTTCAAGAGGGGTTAATTCTCGCTCCATTGTCGCGCCGGCTTCGTATTATTCACTCCGGGAATGCATTGTGGATGTCGTTTTGCAAGAAGATATTCACTTTTATCCTCGAATCATGCTTTATGGGTCTGTTGGATAATTCCACACATTCCACTATCCGCTTCCAAGCCGTTTTGCACGAGGTTCTATGTTTGTCAGAGAAGCAGAGCGATCCATTTTTGACTCCGCGGCATTTCTAGCAAATGCTGGTCTGGGTCGGAAGATCGTGGAATTGAAGCCAAAACAGACATTTTTCACCCAGGGCGATCCAGCAGACTCAGTCTTCTATCTTCAGAAGGGCCGCGCAAAACTTACTGTCGTTTCCGCGGTTGGCAAAGAAGCTACGATCACACTCCTTTCATCTGGCGATTTCGTCGGTGAAGAGTCACTGGCGTCAATCTCTGGAATGCGCCTGGCAACGGCTTCCGCAGTAGAAATATGCACAGCGCTCAAAATCAGCAGGCATGAAATGATTCGCGTGATGCATGATGAACCTGTATTTGCCGATTTCTTCTTGAAGTTCCTCTTGGGACGGAGTATGCGAACCCAGGCCGATCTTGTCGATCAACTCTTCAACTCCAGCGAGAAACGTCTGGCGCGGATTCTTTTGTTGATGGCTGAGTTTGGCAAGCCGGCGAACGGGAAACCTTCATTCCTCCGATCTCGCAGGAAACTTTGGCGGAGATGATCGGCACAACACGATCCCGCGTCAGCTATTTCATGAACCGCTTTCGCAAGCTTGGCTTCATCGACTACAACGGCCGCATCCAGGTACACAAGTCACTGCTCAATGTGGTTCTGCTCGATCAATTGCCGGAGCACAACGCTCAGAAGCCTGTCACCCTGAATCCGGCATCTTCACGAAGGACAAAGTCAGCTTCGCGTCGGTCATGAAGAAAACCCACAGTGTCAATGATATGATCGAGCGGCCTTCAAGGATAAATATACTATCCAGCTATCGATAATACGTCTGAACTATCATCATCGCTTTGGCTATAGCTGAGGTCAGATGAAATAGTGTAACTCGTGCCTCTGCATACAGCTTTGGCACCGCACCATTGCCACGCACAGATATCGCCACCGATTCTCCGTATCCGTTGGCGACCATACTGAAGCCAGGCGCAAAAACAAAACATCCGACAGCAGACGCTGATAGAGCCAGCATATTCTGCGCGAGTTTGAGAATGCAACCGGGAATTTGATTCATCTTGCGGTGACTCTACTCCATCCAAGAAACAGTGTCTGCTCATTCTTGCTCATTACAAGAAGGGCAACGCAGATAAAAGTACCAAGGAGAGGAACGGGGGCAATGTAGAAGGGGTGCTGCCTTCATGGGGATATAGCCATCTCATCTGGCATCACTGCCCCCGCATTTGGTGTGGGCACCTGTAAGTATATTGCGGTTTCGACATCAAACAGGCCGAGCAATTGTGCTCATAGCAGGACGATGGGGGAATGGCTGATCGGCTCAGGTTGTAATCGTCATGTTTGACAACAATCGACTGGCAAGCCGAGGCCGAATCTCAATCAGTGTTGCTAAGAAGCCATCAACTGGCTTGGCCAATCTTTTTACAAAATCAGTCAAACCTATCCCGTGAGGCATGTCTATGGAGACAACCTTCGACTATCTCCGCACCCACGCGAGCGAGCTCGGGCAGCCGCATTCTCGAAACCTATCCGCCTCTTCAGGGCACGAAGGACTCCGTAGCGCCACGTATTGCGACTCTGCTACGAAAGGCGCTCCCCGCTCAGGCACTCGCAATCACAGGCACGGCGAAGTACCTGCGCAAAGCCAAGTCAGCGCGGATCGTCGCCGAATGCGGGGCCGGCAAGACCTACATGGCACTGGGCGCGATCCATGTGCTGGCTGAGGAGCGGCCCAGCACAACGCTGGTGATGTGCCCCTCGCACATTACGCACAAGTGGGCACGTGAGGCTCTGCTGACTGTCCCGCGCGCCAGAACCTTTCTGATCGAGGATATGCGCAACGGCGGCGATCCCAAGAAGCCGCACGGCATCTGCGAAGTCAAGCTGCGCAAGGGCAAAATCGTGTACGAGGGGATGCGCCTGTCTCTCGCCGAACTGCGGAGCATGGGCCGCAAGGAGTGGGGCAAGCGTTGCTCCGGCCCAGCCATCTTCATCACCGGCAAGGATAAGGGGAAGCTGGGCTACTACTGGGAGCACATCTACCTCAAAGCAAAATCCGGGCCGAATCTTGGGGGCATCATTAATCCCGACACCGGTGCCGCGATCCTGGACTCGGAGCGGCAGAAACTCACCCACCTCGACTTCGTCGACAAGGTCAAGCTCTTTGAATCGCTGACTCTGCCGCATGATGGAACGACACGCTACTCCGCACTCTGGCAGGCTGATCGCGAGCGCATTCAACGTATGGCGCCGATTGAATACATAGGCCGGTATATGGGCGGTTGGTTCGACTTTGCCATCGCAGATGAATTGCACCAGTTGGCCGGCGACACGGCACAGGGCAACGGTCTTGGAGTGCTTGGACGAGCAGCAAAGCGGCTGATCGCGCTTACCGGCACGCTGATGGGCGGCTATGCCGATGACCTGTTCAACATCTTCTACCGCATGGAGCCGCGCACGATGGCTGGCGAGGGCTTTGCGTATGGCGGCCAGGGACGGCGCGACTTTCAACAGCAGTATGGTGTGCTGGAGACCATCGAGAAGGTGCGGGAGACAGACAACGCCTGCTCACGTGCGACGAAAAAGACGATCCAGGTGCTGAAGAAGCCGGGCGCATCGCCGCTTCTGTTCGGCAAGTTTCTGATGAACACGACGGCGTTTCTTTCGCTCGAAGATATTGCGGACAACCTGCCGCGATACGACGAGAGTGTGCTTTCGATCGAGATGGACGAGGAACTTGCCAAAGCCTACGAAGAACTCGAAGAGGACATCCGTTCTGCCATACGGTCGCATCGGGGCAACAAGAGTCTGATGAGCATTCTGCTCAACACGCTGCTGCTCTATCCCGACCACCCGTATGGATTTGAGGACATCTGGGCACGGGCCTTTGACCCGGAGACCAAAGAGTATGTGCGGTTCCTGGTGACAACGCCTCAGAACTTGAAGGAGGACGGTCTCTACGCGAAGGAACGCGCGCTCATAGCTGATGTAAGTGAGGAACTCAGGCAGGGGCGGCGCTGCCAGGTCTATGCGACCTACACGGGCGAGAGGGATGTTACGCTGCGGCTGGAGTCTGTGCTCAGGCAGGCTGGATTCAGGGTTGCCGTGCTGCGCTCTTCGGTTGCTACGGACAAACGCGAGGATTGGTACGAGCGGCAACTGAAGGCTGGGGTTGAAGTCGTGATTTGCCACCCGAAGCTGGTGGAGACTGGGCTTGATCTTCTGGCCTTTCCGACGCTCTATTTCTATGAGACCGGCTACTCGCTGCATACGCTGCGGCAGGCCAGTCGCCGCTCCTGGCGCATCGGCCAGCGGCACGCGGTGCGCGTGAAGTTCGTTACCTATACGGAGACGATGCAGGAGACCTGCCTCCGTTTGATGGGCAAGAAAATGCTCGTTGCGCTGATGATGGAGGGCAAGTTCTCTGGTGAAGGGCTGCAATCGCTCGACACCGACGAAGACTTGATGAGCGTCATGGCGCGCGAATTGGTCGAGAAGGCCGGCGTCGGGGCCAGCGCCGATCAGATGTGGCGTGAATTAGAGAGAGAGCGGGAGCGAGTGCCGAACCGACTTACTTCGATGAGCAAACCTTTGATCGGATCAATGACAGGTCCATCGATCTACTGATCGGCTGCGTGGACACCAGAGCGGCGCGAAGCGTCATTGCGCGCGCGCTGACCAAGACCAGGAACCGCACTGCGTATTGGCTCGATTTCGGCAACAACGCGGCCAGCGGCCAATTCGTTCTCGGCCAGCCATTGAACGCGCGCAATCGCAGGAAGGCCGCACGATTGCGCACGGTCAGTGAACTCTACCCCGAGATCATCGACACTGAATCTGGTGAAGATCCGCTGCCCAGTTGTTCTGCCGTCGAGGCGCTGGATCGTCAGGAACCCTTCATCAACCAGACTTTGGCATCGGCCGCTCTGGCCATGCTGGCGCGACTCTTTCGCTATGGAAAGCTCACACACCACGGCGGCTTCTTTAACGCACAAAGTGGACTTATTAGTCCTTTGCCTGTCGATCCGCAGCTCTGGTCGAAGACCAAGAGGCGCGGGCGGCTCACGCCAACATTGTTCAAAAGGAATTGATGCGTCATTCCCGTGCAGGATGTATGTTTGGAGAGTATCGGAGGTTCGCCATGAAGATAACTCTCGACCATACTCTTGCGAGCGAGGCAAAAGCGATGGTTGCGCTGGCCTTTCGCAACGGTCCCATTGAAGCCTTGCACGCAGGGAAACCGTGCGCTGCATGCACCGGCGATTCGACCGTCTCTCACATCTCAAACGAGGAGATGAAGGCCATCATGAAGTCTGCCGTAGATACTGTTTACCGTCTCCTTTGGCAGCGAGAGAACGATTCAGAGCACTATCTAAAAAACATGGCGCTGGGGGAGCGATACACCGCGCGCTGGGATGATCCAGAAATTAAGGAACCCCGCGGAAGGGGATTCCTTCCTGAAACTCACAATCCATGAGGAGGATTTTCAATGTTCAAAGAACTTGTACCAGTCCTGCGCGACCGCGCGGTGTTGCTCACGGTCACGCTCGTCGATGCAGATCAGATACGGGTGAACATTGTGCCGAAGAAGCTTAAAGACGGCGACAATGACGCTCTTACCACCCCACTCAGCGTCACCGGCACAGCCCAGGATCTCGATGCCGAGTTGGCCTCGACCATCATCAGCTTCGTCGGCTCCCATCTCCAGATGAAGAACACCCTGGAGAAGGCCAAGGCCGAGATGGATGCGGCTTCCAAGGCTGCCCAGGCCGATGCGCGCTCAAAGCCCAAGACGTCGGCCAAGACAGCGCCGCCGAATACGGAAGTCACTCAGTATGCTCCGACCGCCAAGGCCGCCGAACCAGTAAAGCCAGCGCCCCAGAAACCCGCAAGCCTGTTTGATATGCCTGCACCGGTGGCCACTCCCACAACCGCGCCCGCCGAACCGGAAGATGACCCCGGATTTGCAGAGATCGACGACGATGAGCCAATCGAGGAGACCGAAGAACTGGATGACGCGGCCTGAGACATCCATCTTCCAATTCTTTGCAGAATCGTCGAACGCATATCATGATGATTGAGGCCACGGTTGATAGTCAGGTCTGATAATGCCACTCACGACCAGATGCAGCCGACCCAATCCACGTCATGAATGAGGCAAGCCATGCCATGCAATCCCAACGAGTTGCGACACGTCCCTCTCTTCGAACTTCTGGACGATGATGAAGTTGAAGTTCTGGCGGCGCAGGTCGAAATCAAACGATTTGCGCCGCGCGAGCGAATCTTCCAGGCCGGCGACCCCGCGGAACATGGTTACGTGGTGATGTCGGGCAAGGCGCAAGTAGCCATGACGGACGAAGACCAGCAAGAAGTCGTGGTTGAGGAGCCGGTTCACGGGGAGTTCTTCGGTTTTGCGTCGATGCTGCAGCAGAGCAAGCACCAATCGACGGCGGTGGCGATCGAAGAGACGGTCTGCCTGGAGGTTGGGCGCGATGACATTACCGAGTTGGTGATGCATATGCCGATGGCGGGCATGGATATGCTGACCATGCAGGCGCGGCAGCTCCATGCCTCGCAGAATCTGGTGCGGAGCCGGACCAGCCGCAATCCTAACGAAGTCATCGAGGAAGAGTCGACCTTTGGTGAGCATCTTGCGGACTTGGTGGCGCGCTTTGGGGGCTCGTGGTCGTTCATCATACTCTTTGCGATTGTGCTTGTGGCGTATTCATCGATAAACGTGGCGCTACACAACCGTGCGTGGGATCCATATCCATTCATTCTGCTGAACCTGTTCCTGTCGATGCTGGCTGCGATTCAGGCTCCGGTGATCATGATGAGCCAGAACCGCCAGGACTTGAAAGACCGCGTACGGAGCGAGTTGGATTTCCAGGTGAACCGGCGCGCTGAGGCGGAGATTCAGTCGCTTTCGCACCAGTTGAGTTTGCTGATGGGCAAGATGGAAGATGTGGTGCGCCAAACGGCAAGTCAGGAGGCAAGAGCCGAACCTCTCAACGGCGTGAGCGAAGCAAAGCCTTGACGAATCTGTGTGGGAAAAAGGGTCATGCCTATCCGTCTCAATCAGACGCCGGCGGAGAGCAACGACTGCCGATGCTTCAACTGGATCAGATCAAAGACTCGTTGCACGCTTATCAGATATCAAAGCGCGGCAACTCCCTACGCGTGATGGCCGGGGCTGTCCGGTGGGGAAAGCGCGGTGCCCGCATCAACACCATTAGCCCCGGCATCAACATCACTCCTCTAGCGAACGATGAGATGAAGGGACCGCTCGCGCCTAAATATCGGCGCATACTTGAGGTATCTGCGGCTGGACGTACGGGCACACCTGACGAGATAGGGATAGTAGGTGCGCTGCTAATGGGTCCTGACGGTGCCATCATCACCGGCAGCGACATCCTTATGGATGGTGCGTGACGGCAGCCTATTGGTTCGGCGACCTTGCTCCCAAATAGAGAGAAGCAAGCATCATCGTTGCCCAAATATAGGCGAAATTCTTGATTTCGTTGGGTTGGACGGATTGCGCTCGTAGAGTGTCCCTATCTGCACAGTATGCTGTTTGCCGAAGATCTAACATGGTTTAGAAACTGCCGGATACGACTGTGTTAATGGTCCGTTTTATCGGCGGTCGACGATGGGGCAAGCATGACAGACAAAATTGAAAGCCGAACTTTTCCCAAGGGAAGCGCCCTTGCGGCGGGCCACGCGACCGGAGGCTATCTCGGCACCACAACCGCTCTTGCCACCACGCGGGCAAAGCCATCGCAGGTTTTCTTCACTCCGAACCTCAATAGCGATGGACTGTTGAGAGTCTATTCGAAGATCAATGCAACAATCGGTGGAAAGGTCGCCATCAAGCTGCATACCGGCGAACCGCACGGTCCCAACATTCTCCCTCGCGAAATGGTAAGAGCCTTGCAGCAGCACATTCCCAATAGTTGCCTGGTCGAAACCAACACGCTCTATAAGGGCGAGCGAAACACAACGGCCGAGCACCGCGAAACCCTTAAGATCAACGGCTGGGATTTTTGCCCCGTCGACATTATGGACGAGGACGGCGCTGTGATGATCCCCATTAAAGGAGGGAAGCACTTCAAAGAAATGTCGGTCGGCACACACATGCTCAATTATGACTCGATGGTGGTGCT
>CAWDQB010000052.1:0-10451 GCA_963804315.1 uncultured Acidobacteriaceae bacterium | reverse complement strand
GCGGAAGCTTCAGGAAAGTAGCCCATTGCCGCCAGGCGGTCGAAGGCCGGATAGATCCAGCTATCCAGCGGAACGTAACTGGATGCCTTGAATTTTGTCTTCGAAGATTCTTCGATCTCGGATTTGATGGGATCTGCCCCAGATCTCCCCACATGAATTAGATGAAACGGATTGGGGAACCCATAGGCCATTTCCATCGAGTCCGGCGTGAGAACGCTGTTCATGAAAGCCGTCTGACCGTCGAAGCCTGCTAAAGTCAGGCCGATCGAGGAGCTTTGGTTACCGAATTTCATGGGAAATGGCTCCGCATTCCACGGCGAGCCGCGCATCGTTTGCGGCTCGCCTGGAAAGCCGGCTTGGAGAGCGGGCAATGGCGATTGCGCCAGTCCTGCAAAGGAAACTCCGGCAAGCAGTACTGCTGCAAAATGACCTCTCATTTTCACTCCCCGAATCGGTTTGAAAAGATAAGACAAAAAGCTTTCATGATTCCAAAGGCTCTTTGGAAATCAACTTCCCGACCGCCTCTGGAGATGAAGCCGGCCGGGAACGAAACAAGATAGGCGCCGCGAGAGCGTTGCGGTTAGATAACATTGATGGCGGCAGCGCCCAAAGCAAGCTGCGAGAAGATCTGTGACCAATCCATAAAGTTTCGCAGCGCGGTTGGGTGCAACGTCTTATCCGGAACGATAATCGTATCGCCGGGCTGCAAGCGCAGTTGGTAAAAGCCATTGCCCCAGAAGCTCGCGCTCTTGGCGGCCACGCTGCTGATTACCGAACCGTCGGCGCGAATCACAAAAGAGTGGCGAACATCCGCATTGCGATTCGCCCCGCCCGCCATCTTCAAGTACTCGCCGACGGTATGCCCCTTCTGGTAGAGGAAGGAGTTCTGATCGTAGACCGCGCCAATCACATTCACAGTTGAAGGCAAATCAGGCACAACGAACTTATCGCCATCCTGCAGTTCGATAGCGGGCACGGCTTCGATCGCAGAGTCATTGGGCTGAAAGTGCAGCACGATGCGTCCCGTGGCGTGAATTTGGGCGAGCCGGGCAACCAAATCCTGAGAGGCGGTTCGGGAGGCAGCCAGCTCCTGGGCGCTGGAAGACGAGGCGGGCGCCGTCAAGGCCAACTCCTGGGTACCCCGCTCGGCGTCCATGCTGATCGTCCGGGCGTACTCGTCCAGCCGTTGCTGCTGGAGCAATCGAGTGGATTCGCGGGTGAACTCCGAGCCGTAGAGATAGGCCTTGCGCGTCAGCCCGCCTGCCCGGCGCACTAGATCGCGCAAGGTCTCGTTGGGCATGACGCTATAGAAGCCGGGATGCGTGACTTCGCCTTCCAATTTGATGTACTTGACCTGGAGATCAATCGGCACGCGGATATCGGCTTGGGAAAAGATGGTGATCGTGTCGCCGGGTTGCAAGGCGAGATCCTGAGAGGCGTCGTGGTTAAGCACCAGCTTGCCTAGATCGAAGGGAATCAAAGAGGACTGCAAGGTGGTCGGATCGGTGCGCTCGATGACCGCGTAGTTCCAGTTGATCTCAGGAGCCGCGAGACGGATGTTGTTGAGTTTCGGCTTTGCTGAATTGCCTTGATACGAGTTCTGCGCAGGTTGAGAACCCAGCGATCCGCTGTTCCCCATCTGCCCCATTTGCCCGGTTTGCCCGGTCTGCGCAGTCTGACCCACTTGGCCCGTTTGACCCGCTTGTCCTGTCTGAACTGTCTGACCGTATTGGAGGGCATCACTGTTGGACGATTCTGAGTTGGGCAAATCGGAATTCTGCTTCTCTGGTGGCGTCAAGGCAGAGGTCAGAGTCTCTTGGGTCACCGACGTTGTCAGTCGGCCCCTCCGGTCATATTCCGCAGGACGCTGACCTTCCCCGATGGTTGAGACTGCAGACTCAAATTCAGGCGCGGGCAAACCCAGATGGCTGCGCTTCCACCAGTAATCCCGGCTGACAAGGGAGTCCTGATCGGGAATCAGGTCGGTCAAATGCATGCCGGGGCGAAAAGCGAAACGGCCGGGATTGGCCACGTTTCCCCGCAAGATGACGGTCTTATCATAGGCGGGGAGAATGGCGGAGATGCGCAGGATGTCACCGCCCGCAAGCGGCGTGGAGAGACCGGCTGCGTCCAGGCCAAACTCCATGGCCTGACGGTGCTGTGCTCCTTCAATGCGTTCCAGGGAGATGCGGGAACTGGAGGCGACTTCACTGGTGTTGCCCGCGGCATCGATCAGATTCTTGATCGTCTCGCCATCACGCAGTTCATAAATGCCGGGATTATTGATGCTTCCGGTAATAGCCGCCTGAGGGCCAACCGGCGGAATATAAAGGACATCCTCGGAAAGCAAGCGTGCGTCATGGGACTTGTCCCCGTGCAGGAGCAGCGCATACAAGTCAAAATCGGCAACTGTCTTTCCGTTACGATTGACCAGAATGTGGCGCAGGGAACCCTGCGGTGAAGGCCCGCCGCTGGCAAACAGCGCATCAACCAGCGAACTGAGCGAACTGATGGTATAAACTCCGGGACGCCGCGCATGACCGGTGACATAGACTTGGATCGAGCGGATCCTTCCCATATCGACAGAAAGATCGAAGTTGCGATAGGTTGCGGCTATGGCCTCACGAATATGGTGATCCAAAGCGGAGAACTGCAACCCAGCCACGCCCACCGAACCTATCTGCGGCAGATAGATATTGCCAGACCGATCCACGCGCACATTGCCGCTGAAGTTGATTTGCCCCCAGATGCGAATGCGCAGTTCGTCATCCGGCCCGATGACGTAATCGGAGGTGACCGGAGAAAGATCAATGGGCGCAAAGGTGGAAGGAACATCGCGAAAAAGATCCTGCCCATAGATCGGCAGAAACTGGCCCGTGGTGGCAGCGACAAATTTTTGAAACTCGGTAGGCTGGTCAGGAGGCAGTTCCATCCTCTGCTTTTGCGTTCTGTTCCCCGGCTGTCCGCTGATCGAGATATCGTCCGCAGTGGATGTTCCGAGAGTCTTTCGGGCGTTCAGAAGAGTGCCATCCAGGTTATTAGGCTGTTGACTCCGCTGCTGCAAATTCTGTTGTGTATCCTGGGAGCATCCCGCGTCCGACGCCGAGGAAGGATCGGAGCAATTCACCATGGGATCTTGCTGAGTTTGCCCGGCATCACTCCCGGTCAAGCTTTGAGAAAGTAGCGCAGGGGATGCTGCAAGAAGAAAGAACGCGATGGATGCGGGACGAGGCATTTGCATATGTGAATTCAATTCTCAAGGATTCTACCCTCGGTGCGCAACAGAGTTCCCGCTGACCTGATATCTCGCGTAGCAGCCCACGAATTAAGCAAGTATTTATTGCGGGTATATAAAAGGAGGTACTGAATGCCAATAGATAAAATCCTCAAGGAGCGTCAGCCACCTACCAGAGCAGAACCCCCTGATCCAGGATGCTTCTTTGTAGCCTGGATCAGGCGCGTTCTGCCCCGATCAAACCTCTATAGAATCTGTCAGTAGGCGCCTATCCGGCTCAGCACTGCCGGAAGAGTGCGAAGCAGTATGCCAAGATCGGTTCTTATACTCCACATGGAAACATAGATCGCGTCCAGCCTTGCCCGGTCATCATAACCAACTTTGCTCCGTCCCGAGACTTGCCATGCTCCTGACAGCCCCGGAGTTGCGGCCAAGTAGTACGGTAATAGCTCTTTATAGAGGACTGTTTCCGACTGAATGATAGGCCGAGGGCCTACCAGCGACATCTCACCAAGCACCACATTCAACAACTGCGGGAGTTCATCAAGACTCCAACGGCGCAGAAAACGGCCAACCGTTGTAATCCGAGGGTCGCAGCGCTCCTTGCACATTCTCCACTCGAGCACGACACCGCCCTGTTGCGCCGGCTTGACATGCTTCTTCCGGTGAGCATTCCGGTGCATAGAGCGGAACTTCCAGATTCTGAAAGGCTTTCCACCACGGCCCAGCCGCTCTTCACGGTAAAAGATTGAACCGCGCGAGGTAAGCACAATCGCGGCTGCAATCAGCAATCCAGGAACGAGGAAGATACAAATCAAAAATAGTGACCCCAGGAGATCAATTGCGCGCTTCAAATATTTGTATCGGCGATTGTCCAACAGTGCAACCGACGGCGCAAACGAAGGGGCAAAATAGTCACTATCAAAATCAACAAGATTGTATTCGAAGGTCTCCACAGCTTCGCTGCTTAATGCTTGACCTAGGGAAGTTCGCACAAGTTCCTCCGTGAGGGAAAGATGAACTGCTCTACGGTTCGTAACGGAACAATTTGCGGCGACTGTCACAATGATCAAAATCTCCACCGGCTTGAAGACGGAGCTTGCACGAATGTGAGCGCCCTTGCGAGCCGCAAATATGTAGCTTCTTTGCACAGTATACGATACGCGCTGCTATCGAGGGAGGCAAAAAAATGGTAACGCAGCGAATATTTACAAAATAGTGTGCATATCTTAACACTTACGAGTGGTTCCATTGTGGCAATATCGAGGTACTTAGGTAATATTTCTATCCTCCTTCATTGTAACCTGGAAGCAAAACCGCTGCAATGTCTCAGGTCCCAATTGCTCGATAGTTGCCTTTTCGAGATACCTCCCTGCCTTGAATTCCTGTTCCACCAAATCCGGCAGTCAACACGCTGAATGGACCGCGATCAAGCTTGAATGCAGATTGGATTTCAATGACGATTGCCAGTCCATCATCCTCCCAGCGGCAGAAATCGCCGGGCCTGCTCGTCATATTGCTCGATACGCCCGGTGAGGATGTCGTAATACCAGCCGCAGATTGTAAGACGGCCCTCGATGACCGCCCGCGCCACGGATGGCTGTGCGCGCAGATTGTGGAACTGGGCCACAACGTTGCCCCGGATCAGCGAGGCCAGCTCGGCGTGTTCGCCGTCGGCTGGGTCCAACGGCTGCCGATGAGTGAAGGCGCCCTCAACGTGGCTCAGCCAGCGCCGCGCTTTGGGCAGATTCTCCAAATCCTTTTGGTTCAGCGCGGCCTTCAGGGCGCCGCAGTCGGAGTGGCCGCAGAGGAGGGCGTATTTCACTTTGAGGACTTCAACGGCGTATTCGATCGTCGCGGTGCAGCCGTCTACGTCGTTGCCGGAGACTGGCACGACATTGCCTGCATTGCGGGTGATGAAGAGATCGCCGGGTCCGGTGCCCAGAATCAGGTCTGGAACCACCCGAGAGTCCGAGCAGGTGATGAGCAGATACTCTGGCGCCTGACTATCTGCAAGCAACTTAAATTGGTCTTTCCTGCCTGGAAAGACATTCTTCAGAAACTTTTTATGACCTGCAATCAACTGGTTCATCGCTTCATCCGCTCCTTTGCCGCGACGCAATCGCTCGCTCTCTCAAGCCTAACGCATCGTCCTTGAGATATAGTTAACTGGATGATTTCACGCGTCTTCAAGGCAATCATTCTGCTGCTCCTCGTCGGCTGCGCCGTGTTAGCGCCCGCCCAAGGTTCCACGCCCGACCCGGGCCGCGCCAATCCGCGCAATGTGGATGCCACCAGTTTCGGTGACATCGTCGGTCTTGGTCCCGACTGGCTTTTTGCTCCTGGTGACGACCCCGCCTGGGCCTCGCCTACCTTGGACGACAGCGGCTGGAAGACGATCTCGACGGAAAAGTCGCTGACCGACTACGGTTATCGCGACTTCCATTACGCCTGGTACCGGATTCATATTCATCTGCGCCCCGGCACGCGCAACCTGACGATCGGGACTCTGCAGATTGCCGGTAACTACGAGGTCTATGCCAACGGAGTTCGCCTTGGAGGCAGCGGCAAGATGACCGAGCGGCTGCTCTACGCGCAAGAGTCACTGGTCTCCTACGCCGTTCCCGACAATCTGGCCGGGGCGCGGGGCGATCTTGTCCTTGCCGTTCGCTGCGCGGTCAACTGGGGGTCGAACATGGGCCGCGGCGCCAGCACACCCCTCAATCCCGATTCAGTCTTTCTCCTCGGCCAAGAATCTGCGCCGCTGATCGCCAGCTTCGTGGCAGCCCACATTGGCGGACCGGAGTTGCTGCTCGGCATTCTGGCCCTCATTGCCGGCCTGATCTCCTTCGCACTTTATTTTGCACTGCGCAGTCAGCAGGAGTATCTGGCAATCGGCATCTATCTGCTGGCTGACAGTGTGATGATGGCCCTGCAGCTTTGGCTCTATGTAGGCACGTTCTCCTTTCCGATCCACTGTCTCGACTTTGTTTTCCTAAGTGCACTGACGATTGCGCTCATCGAGTTCGTACGGTTGGTGCTGCATCTGCCGCGCGCACGCTGGCTTTTGGCGCTGGAAGTGGTTTGTTCGCTGGTTTTCTTGGCGACACCGCTGAACACTCTGGGAATCATTTCGAACACACTGAATTCAGCTTTTTTTGTGCCTGTTCTGGTAATGAAAGTCGTTTTACCGGTGCTGCTGATCAGGGGACGGCTCAAGGGTAATCGGGAGGCTGGCCTGCTACTGCCGGCAATTCTCATCGGCAGCCTGGCCGACTACTGGTACTTCCTCCGGCATCTGGCCGATTACGCACACCTGAATGCACTGCTGCCCTATCTGCCCTTTAACATTGCCCTGGGAAGCTATCAGGTGAATTTTTACCGCGTCGGCGACTTCTTTTTCGTCATCTTCATTCTGATCTTCCTGGTGCAGCGCACCGTCCGCATCGCCCGCGAGCGCAACCGCGTGGCCGCCGAGCTGGAAGCCGCCCGGACCGTTCAGCAGATTCTTATTCCCGACGAGATTCCCGCCATTCCCGGTTTCGTTCTGCAAAGCGTCTACAAACCGGCAGGCCAGGTGGGCGGCGATTTCTTCCAGATTCTGCCGATCCAGAACGGCGGAGTGCTCATGGTCATCGGCGACGTCAGCGGCAAGGGCTTGCCCGCCGCCATGACCGTTTCGCTGCTCGTCGGCACCGTGCGTACACTGTCGCATTACACACAAAGCCCTGGCGAAATTTTGGCCGCGATGAACCAGCGAATGCTGACGCGCAGCAATGGCGGATTTACCACATGTCTGGTGTTGCGCGCGGATCGGGACGGCAAACTGACCATCGCCAATGCGGGGCACCTTTCTCCGTACCTCGGGGGTAGGGAACTGCCCCTCGAAAATGGCCTTCCGCTTGGCCTGATTGCTGAAACTCTCTACGTTGATTCTACTTTCCAAATGGCCCAGGACGAGCAATTGACACTGCTGACAGACGGCGTGGTGGAGGCTCGCGATAAGGCAGGGGCGCTATTGGGCTTTGAACGTACCGCCGCGCTAAGTACCCAGTCTGCGGAAGCCATTGCTCAGGCTGCTCAGGCATTTGGCCAGGACGACGACATTACCGCCTTGACTCTGGCTCGCACCGGCTGAATCCGGCTTTCTTGTCTACAGTGAATGCATATCATTGCAAGGAGCACAATTTGCCCATGAGATCCAATATCCTGCTCAACTCATGCCTCGCTATCGTCTTTCCACTCACCCTCACGGCGCAAACGATTCAAGCCATCGATCCCGCGCAGCAATCCCGCATCGACCGCATCGCTGCGCAGGTGTTGGAGCAGACCGGCGTGCCGTCGGCATCGTTGGCCGTGGTCGAGCACGGCAAGCTGGTGTATACGCACGCCTACGGCTCCGCGCGCCTGGCCGATGGCTCAGTGCCCGCTGTGGCCGCCACGCCGCAGATGCGCTATTCGATTGGATCGATCTCCAAGCAATTCACCGCCGCGGCGATTTTGCTGCTTCAGGAAGAAGGAAAACTGTCGCTGGACGACGCGGTGGGCAAGTTCGTCCCCGGCCTCACGCGCGGCAACGAGGTGACCATCCGCCAGATTCTCTCCCACACCTCCGGCTATCAGGACTACTGGCCCGAAGATTACGTGATGACCACCATGCTGCCCAACGTGAGCGCGCAGCAGATTCTGGACGGCTGGGCCAAGAAGCCGCTGGACTTTGAGCCGGGAACACAATGGCAGTACTCGAACACCAACTTTGTGATTGCTGGGCGCATCGTCGAGCAGGTGACAGGCGCGCCGCTGATGGACTTCCTCACAGCGCGCATCTTTCGCCCGTTGGGCATGACCTCAGTCTGGAACTCGGATGAAACCAAGCTTACGCCGGCCGATGCAACTGCCTATTATCGCCACGCGCTTGGTCCGCTGCGTCCCGCGCCCAAGGAGGGCCGCGGATGGATGTTCGCCGCCGGTGAGTTGGCCATGACCGCGCATGATCTGGCGCTGTGGGATGAGAGTCTGGTTGCGCAGTCGATCCTCAAGCCGGAGAGCTACAAGCAGATGTTTACCGAGGTCAAGCTCAAGAACGGCAAGGGCGCGGAATACGGTTTGGGCGTGGAGGTGGTTGACCGCAACGGCCACAGGTCGATTGAACACAGCGGAGAGGTTTCCGGTTTTGTCGCTGATAACGTGGTGCTGGTCGATGACGGCGCGGCGGTGGTTGTCCTCACCAATCAAGACGCCATCGGCGCTGCATCGACAATCGCGCATCTGGCCGCACCGGTGGTTGCGGGCTACCCGCTCAAGGACGCCGAAAAGCAAGCCCTGACGATCTTCCACGGATTGCAACAAGGGCGCATCGACCGTGGTCTGCTAGCTCCCAACCTCAGCGACTACTTCACCCAGGAGGCGCTGGCGGACTTCCAGACGAGCCTGGCGCCGTTGGGCGAGCCGCTGAGCCTTCGCCAGACCAGCGAAGAACTGCGCGGTGGCATGACCTTCAGGGGCTTCGAGATTGTCTATCCCGGCAAGCGTTTGCGCCTGACAACCTACACCTATCCCGATGGCAAGCTGGAACAGTATTTGATAGCTCCAGCGGAGTGAGTTTTCCTTTAGTTTCAAAAGCTTTGAGAGTTGTAATGGCATTTTCCAACCCGTCCCGAGCAAGGGAGTCGATGGATTACAGTGTCATAGTACATAGGGGGAGGAGAAGTGTCATTCTCGTAATGAAATTTACTGAGTTATATTTACGTTAAGTAAATATAACTCGCGCCTTCCACTTCCCTATGCTCTTGATCTAAGATGATTGTGCGCACTTCGCGAACGGGTTGGATATCAGAAATCTATGCGTCCAAGGAGGAAAACAATGTCGCTTACCGAATCCACCATGCTCGAGCTGGGTACAGTTGCCCCTGATTTCACCCTCACTGACGTTGTCACCGGCAAGCTGGTCAGTCGTGATGACTTCCGTGGCCAGATGGCTCTGCTGGTCATGTTTATCTGTGCCCACTGCCCCTATGTCAAGCACATCAACGAAGGTCTAGCCACCCTGGGCAAGAACTATGCCGACAGGCCCATTGCAATCGTGGCCATCAGCAGTAAC
Source organism: uncultured Acidobacteriaceae bacterium (assembly GCA_963804315.1). GTDB lineage: Bacteria > Acidobacteriota > Terriglobia > Terriglobales > Acidobacteriaceae > Telmatobacter. The sequence continues at coordinate 1,116 of CAWDQB010000052.1, read as the reverse complement.
GACGCGATCACGCATCCTGCCGATGATCCAGCCGGACTCAAGCGCCAAGCGGAGAATTTTGACTTTGTTTTTCCTTACCTGTACGACGAGACGCAGGCTGTGGCTCACGCCTATAAAGCCGCCTGCACGCCAGATTTCTTTCTCTTCGACGCCGGATTCCACTTGGTCTATCGCGGCCAGTTCGATTCGAGCCGTCCCGGCAATGGTATTCCGGTTTCTGGAGAAGATTTGCGCTTTGCCATCGACACTGTGCTTGCGGGCAAACCGGTACCTACGGATCAGCGGCCTTCGATCGGTTGCAATATCAAGTGGAAGTCATAAGTCTACCGGTTAGTTATAATGAGCTTGCTCCATCCATACGCATTTGTTGCGAATGGGAGTGAAGCTCTGCAATTCAACCAAGAACCCCATCTATAACGCCAATCCTTTTAAGTAAGCACGGAACTGCGGCCCCAGATCATCGCGCTTCAACGCGAACTCTACCGTCGCCTGCAACATACCCAGCTTGTCCCCGGCATCGAACCGCTTGCCTTCAAAGGTGTAGCCAAGGACCTTTTCCAGCTTCAATAATGACTTGATGCCGTCGGTAAGTTGTATCTCTCCGCCAGCGCCAGCCTCGGTTCTCTCTAATAACTCAAAGACGCGCGGAGTAAGAATGTAGCGGCCAACGATAGCTTGCTTCGAAGGTGCATCGACGAATTTCGGCTTTTCCACCATACCGGTGCAGTTGAAGATCCGACAGTTATCCTGGGCTGGCACACCGGCCAGTACGCCGTACGCGCTGATCGCCTCGCCCTCAACGGTCTGTGTTGCCAGCACAGAATTACCGCGCGCATCAAAAACGTCCATAATTTGTTTCAGGCATGGCACTTCTGATTCGATCACATCGTCCGGCAAAATCACCGCAAAAGGTTCATCGCCAACCAAATTCTTAGCGCATAGTACCGCATGCCCCAGACCGAGCGGCTCTTTCTGCCGGACATAACTGATCCGCGCCAGTGAAGATACTCCGCGCGAGACCGCCAGTAACTCGGTCTTTCCGCTTCGCTCCAGCGTCGCGTTCAATTCGAAGCTATGGTCGAAGTGGTCTTCAATGGAACCTTTGCCGCGTCCAGT
>CAWDQB010000051.1:0-74255 GCA_963804315.1 uncultured Acidobacteriaceae bacterium | reverse complement strand
GCTGGCGGAATCAGCACTGTGAACGCCACGCCGTTCGACGCCACCCCGCTCACCGTGACCACCACGCTGCCGGTCGTCGCTCCGGAAGGAACCGCCGCAACGATCGACGTATTGCTCCAACTGGAGACTGTGGCCGCCGTGCCGTTAAACTTTACCGTGCTGGAACCTTGCGCCGCGCCAAAGTTGCTTCCCGTAATCGTCACCAATGCGCCCGCCAGACCCGAAGTTGGGGACACACTGCTGATCGACGGTGTGGGAAGAACCGTGAAGGTTACGCCATTTGACGCGAGGCCACCCGCCGTGACGACGATGTTGCCGGTCGTTGCCGCCGAAGGAACAGCCGCAATGATCGAGGTGGCGCTCCAACTGGAAATCGTGGCCGCACTCCCATTGAACGTGACCGTGCTGGAGCCTTGCGTTGCGCCGAAATTGGCTCCCGTGATCGTCACCGATATACCCACAGGTCCCGAAGCCGGCGACACACTGCTGATCGACGGCGTGGGAATGACCGTAAACGCCACGCCATTCGACGCGACGCCGCTGATGGTGACGACTACGTTGCCGGTCGTCGCGCCCGAGGGCACCACCGCAACAATCGAAGTCGCGCTCCAACTGGTGACCGTGGCCGCCGTGCCGTTGAACGTGACCGTGCTGGAACCCTGCGCCGCGCCAAAGTTCGTGCCCGTGATCGCAACCGTTGTTCCAACCACTCCAGAGGCCGGCGAGATGCTGCCGATCGATGGCGTGAGCACGTAGGTGGCTGATCCGGAGCCACCGAGCGATGGTGTGAACAAGATGGTATAACCGCTGCCGGTCAGTTGCAGGGGAATGGGACCCTGCCATCCACTCGGCGGACATCCATAATTGCCGCCAGGCGACGAGAGATAGGCCGTGCTGCCGCCCAACGACTGATTGACGCCAGCCGCCGTGAACGAAAAACTCCCAAAGGAAGTGTCGGTAATCGTGCCCATCGGCGGCGGTCCGCTCGAGGCAGGTCCGGTCGGACACTGGCCGGTCGTGGTTTGCTCCAGATAAACCAGCGTGCCCGGACCTACAGCGAGGCTGTAGGCTCCCGAAACCGCAAACGTTACGCCATTCGAAGCGAGGCCGTTGACCGTGACCACCACGCTGCCGGTCGTAATGCCGGATGGAACCGAGGCGACGATCGACGTATTGCTCCAACTGGTGACCGTGGCCGCAACGCCGCTGAACTTTACCGTGCTGGAGCCTTGCGCCGCGCCGAAGTTCGCGCCCGTGATGGTCACCGAGGCGCCCCAGGAGCCTGATGACGGCGACAGGCTGCTGATCGCTGGCGGAATCAGCACTGTGAACGCCACGCCGTTCGACGCCACCCCGCTCACCGTGACCACCACGCTGCCGGTCGTCGCTCCGGAAGGAACCGCCGCAACGATCGACGTATTGCTCCAACTGGAGACTGTGGCCGCCGTGCCGTTAAACTTTACCGTGCTGGAACCTTGCGCCGCGCCAAAGTTGCTTCCCGTAATCGTCACCAATGCGCCCGCCAGACCCGAAGTTGGGGACACACTGCTGATCGACGGTGTGGGAAGAACCGTGAAGGTTACGCCATTTGACGCGAGGCCACCCGCCGTGACGACGATGTTGCCGGTCGTTGCCGCCGAAGGAACAGCCGCAATGATCGAGGTGGCGCTCCAACTGGAAATCGTGGCCGCACTCCCATTGAACGTGACCGTGCTGGAGCCTTGCGTTGCGCCGAAATTGGCTCCCGTGATCGTCACCGATATACCCACAGGTCCCGAAGCCGGCGACACACTGCTGATCGACGGCGTGGGAATGACCGTAAACGCCACGCCATTCGACGCGACGCCGCTGATGGTGACGACTACGTTGCCGGTCGTCGCGCCCGAGGGCACCACCGCAACAATCGAAGTCGCGCTCCAACTGGTGACCGTGGCCGCCGTGCCGTTGAACGTGACCGTGCTGGAACCCTGCGCCGCGCCAAAGTTCGTGCCCGTGATCGCAACCGTTGTTCCAACCACTCCAGAGGCCGGCGAGATGCTGCCGATCGATGGCGTGAGCACGTAGGTGGCTGATCCGGAGCCACCGAGCGATGGTGTGAACAAGATGGTATAACCGCTGCCGGTCAGTTGCAGGGGAATGGGACCCTGCCATCCACTCGGCGGACATCCATAATTGCCGCCAGGCGACGAGAGATAGGCCGTGCTGCCGCCCAACGACTGATTGACGCCAGCCGCCGTGAACGAAAAACTCCCAAAGGAAGTGTCGGTAATCGTGCCCATCGGCGGCGGTCCGCTCGAGGCAGGTCCGGTCGGACACTGGCCGGTCGTGGTTTGCTCCAGATAAACCAGCGTGCCCGGACCTACAGCGAGGCTATAGGCTCCCGAAACCGCAAACGTTACGCCATTCGAAGCGAGGCCGTTGACCGTGACCACCACGCTGCCGGTCGTAATGCCGGATGGAACCGAGGCGACGATCGACGTATTGCTCCAACTGGTGACCGTGGCCGCAACGCCGCTGAACTTTACCGTGCTGGAGCCTTGCGCCGCGCCGAAGTTCGCGCCCGTGATGGTCACCGAGGCGCCCCAGGAGCCTGATGACGGCGACAGGCTGCTGATCGCTGGCGGAATCAGCACTGTGAACGCCACGCCGTTCGACGCCACCCCGCTCACCGTGACCACCACGCTGCCGGTCGTCGCTCCGGAAGGAACCGCCGCAACGATCGACGTATTGCTCCAACTGGAGACTGTGGCCGCCGTGCCGTTAAACTTTACCGTGCTGGAACCTTGCGCCGCGCCAAAGTTGCTTCCCGTAATCGTCACCAATGCGCCCGCCAGACCCGAAGTTGGGGACACACTGCTGATCGACGGTGTGGGAAGAACCGTGAAGGTTACGCCATTTGACGCGAGGCCACCCGCCGTGACGACGATGTTGCCGGTCGTTGCCGCCGAAGGAACAGCCGCAATGATCGAGGTGGCGCTCCAACTGGAAATCGTGGCCGCACTCCCATTGAACGTGACCGTGCTGGAGCCTTGCGTTGCGCCGAAATTGGCTCCCGTGATCGTCACCGATATACCCACAGGTCCCGAAGCCGGCGACACACTGCTGATCGACGGCGTGGGAATGACCGTAAACGCCACGCCATTCGACGCGACGCCGCTGATGGTGACGACTACGTTGCCGGTCGTCGCGCCCGAGGGCACCACCGCAACAATCGAAGTCGCGCTCCAACTGGTGACCGTGGCCGCCGTGCCGTTGAACGTGACCGTGCTGGAACCCTGCGCCGCGCCAAAGTTCGTGCCCGTGATCGCAACCGTTGTTCCAACCACTCCAGAGGCCGGCGAGATGCTGCCGATCGTGGACGTGGACACAATCGTTGCCGATCCGGAGCCGCCCAGTGAGGGCGTGAAGGAGATGGTATAGCCCGTGCCAGTAAGCAATAGCGGAATGGCGGTCTGCCATCCGCTCGCGGGACAACCGTAATTGCCGCCGGGCGAGGAGAGGTATGCGGTGCTACCGCTCAACGTCTGGGTCGAGCCAGACAAGGTGTAAGAGAAGTTTGAATATGAATACACGGTCAGTGTGCCCAGCGGCGGCGGTCCGCCCGAAGCGGGTCCGGTCGGACACTGGCTGGTCGTGATCTGTTGCTGAAAGGAGAGTGTGCCGGAACCCACAGTGAGGCTGTAACTGGTGGTCTGCCCATAAGCGCCACCAACTACAAATGTAACGTAGACGAAGAGCAGCACAGCGATTAGGTATCCTGTGGTTACGCCTCTTGCGGCTCCATCTTGCTTGTCTTTCGCATATCTCATCAATACGCCTCGCTTTCGTTTCTTGCACACACTTCCAAAGTTTTAGTCACTCTGCTTGCTCTGAAAAATTCCATTGAGACCGACTTCATTACTTCGGCAGATATTTGGTCCTGGACGAAGAAAGCACAGGCCTTCTTGGCACACAACTGCTCGGCCAGTTGTACATGCCGCAGGATCGAATACTGTTGGCAGTACTCCTCGAGTTGATTAGCTGTGCGTGGCTGCCCTCGCGGCAAGACCACACAATAAAACGCTGAATGAAGCCGGAGCTTGATTAGGAGGAGTCTGTCTGATTACCTCTTGTGTTGTCAAGAGGATTTCATTAGTAACATGTTAAAATCTTTCTAGCTTACCATCGTTCCTGCATTGATGCGGTTATATATTTGATAACAAAATCTTTATATGGCAAGCACGAATGGAGTCGTACGTGCGGCCTCGTCTTTGTGATGGAGCTGACGTTAGGCATTTCAACAACTTCAAGACCCCCTGTGGTTCCCGCTGACCTGACCCCAAAGTTCATCCAGTTCGGTGTATGGAATCATACCCTTGAAAACGAGGATGACGTACTGATGTACCTCAGAAAGGCAATGGGATCTGCGCCGTGACCGCAGGCTGTATGATATGAAGTTCGTCCGCAGCCCTGCGATAATTCAAGTTGTCCGCGACCACGCGAAAGACCTTCAGCTTGAAGTTTTCGATCATGGATTTACTCCTGTCTGATAGTTCAGCGTCGCGAGTGACAGCCGGTATTGGTACTGCGCATCGGTGTTGCCAATTGTGGCGTCGGTCTGTTGATACTGCGCCTGGCTCAATTCCACAATCGAGCTGAGTCCCAGTTGATAGCGTGTCTGTGCCAAGGTCAAAGCAAGATTCGCTTCCTTCAAGAGTTCTTCGGAAACCGTGACGCGCTGATAGGCAGTATTGGCGGCAAGCCACGCAGTGCGAACATCCCGGGCAATCCTGTCTCGCAAGTCGCGGCTTTGTTCCGAGGCAGCCTGGGCGCGGATCGACGCCTCCTTTGCCTGGGCTGAATAGAGGAAGCCATTGAAGATCGGAATGTTCATGTTCACGCCGATCCCGCCCCACCAATTCGTAAGGTAATACGCAGCGGGACGAATTGGGACGCTTCCCACAGTTCCCGCGGCACTGATGCTTGGCAGCATCTGATCGCGCTGCGCATGGATGTACTTGATGGCAGCTTGTTGGCTATAGGTCAAGGCTTGCAGGTCCGGTCGTTGCTGAAATGCGAGTTGCACAAGTTGATCTGCATCGGTTGGAGGAGTTATCACAGCTGCATCGTCCCCAATCAGTTCATATGTCACCTGCCGGTCAAGTCCCAAGACCGCATCTAATGCTGCCATCGTCGAATCAACATTGTTTTGGGCATCGAGCAGCAGCAGCTTGGCCTGCGACAGGTTGACATCTGCAAAGCTCAGGTCGAGAGTCGATTTGAGTTTGTTCTTTGTCAACTCACTGACCTGTGTCTCTGTGGTTTGGCGTGTGCTGACATTCTGCTGTGCCACTCTAAGAAGAGCTTGAGCCTGAAGCGCGTTGAAGAACGCCTGGTCGGTAGCTAGGACAATATCCTCTACTGTGGCAAGAGCATTTGCATTCTGAGCTTTCTCCTGAAGTTTCGAAGAGGCTATAAGGTTGCCGGTTCTTCCAAAGTCTGTAAGCAGTTGGGTAAATCCACCTCCCGCTCCTGCGTGCTCAAAGAGACGCGAGGCAGTGAGCGATCCCGCAGAGATGCGGCTTGCATCTTCTGCATCCTCAGCGGTGATGTTGGCTGTAGCTGTTGGCAACTCAGAGGACCTTGTTTCACGCACAACCTGATGCTGTGCCAATGCAAGCAACCGGGCCACACTGACCCGCGGATTGTTCTTGATGGCAAGTCTCTCGGCATCAGACTGCGTCAGGCGCGGATGCTGACCGGAAGCTGCGACCTCCGCTTGTGTCGATGAAAGATCACTGGATCCCTGCTCCATCGGTGTCGCTCCTTGTTGTGCAAGAGCAACGAGCGCTGCTTGCGGCGCATCAGGCAACTGAGGTGACGCGTTCGTTGTCTGTCCAAAGAGAGAACTGGAACAGAAAACAACAAGCAAACACGTAGTCTGTGCAAAATGGCATTGACTCCGAAGTCGTTTCATTCTTCTTACGCCTCCCCAGCAATCGCAGATTTTTTGTCCTGCTTGTCGTGAATGATCAGGTAAACGGCTGGAACCAGAAAAACGGTTACGACTACCGAAACGGCCAAGCCGCCAATGACTGCCCGAGCCAACGGGGCATATTGCTCACTGCCTGCTTCCGTGCCGAGTGCCATGGGAATCATGCCGAGCAGTGTGGCGAGCGAAGTCATCAGAATTGGGCGTAGCCGAATTTTGCAGGACTGCACGACTGCATCGGCTACGCTGTGGCCCTGGTCGTGCAGGTGCCCTGCAAACTCTACGATCAGAATGCTATTCGAGACAACGATGCCGGTCATCATGATCACGCCCATCAAAGACATGATGTTCAGTGTGCTTCCAGTCACCAGTAGAATCATGACTACCCCCGCCAGTCCAGGCGGGATAGCCATGAGAATGATGAACGGATCGACAAATGAGGTGAACTGAGTCATCAGGATCAGGTAGACCATGAGCACCGCAAGAATGAGACCAATTCCAAATTCCTCGAACGACTTATTCATGCTGACCACCGCTCCGCGGAGGTTGAGCACAGTGTTCTTGTCGGTCTTTGTGTTGGCCAAAAGCTTGTTAATATCGCTACCAACTCCCTGTAGAGCCTCTGTCTTCGTGGAGACATAAATGTCGATCACGCGGCGAATCTGGTAGTGGTCCACTTCTGTCGGCGTGTTGATCAGCTTGATATTTGCAACCGAACTGAGCGGTGTATAACCGGCCGTGTGATCGCCTTTCCAGAATGCACGAGCATCGCTGGATGCATCGTGGGCTTGCTGCATGGGGTTGTAGCCCGCAGGCTGAATGCCGCGTAGCGGAATACTCTCGAAGTCCTCCATCGACATATTGTTTAGGAAGCGGTTCGCATATTGGACCGTGACCATGTAGTTGTTGCCAGTCTTCGGATCGATCCAGTAGCTAGGGGCTACCATGCCATCGGAGGTCATTGCGGTAATCACGTTCTGCACAACTTCCTTTGCAGAGAGGCCGATCAGGCTAGCCTTTTCACGGTCGATGTTCAGCGCAATTCCTGGGAAGTCCAAATCTTGAGGAATGTAAACGCCGCTCACATTGGGCATGTTTTTGATTTTCTCTGAGAGGGTCTTGGCTAATGAATAGGCTCCATCCATATCCATTGAACTTACCTGGACATCGATCGGAGCTGGCAGTCCTTGATTGATGACCCCATCCACCAGACCACCTGCCTGAAAGTAAGTGGAAAGCTCCGGCATCTCACGTGAGAGCCGTTCCTGCACTCGATTCATATACTCATAGCTGCCGACGCTGTGCTTCTCCTTGAGGCTGGTCTGGACAAATGCGGTGTCCATGGAAGCATTGGTCGTGTAGATCGCGGAAAGATCCGGGTAAACACCGATATTGGAGACAATCATGTCCAGATCCTTGGGAGGAACAACGTTTCGGATAATGTTCTCTACTTTTGCGATGTATTCGTTGCTCACTTCCAGTCGCGTGCCACTGGGCATTCGTACGTTGATGACAAATTGCCCAGGATCCGTGCGGGGAAAGTACGCGCGTCCCAGGAATGGCAACGTTCCCGCAAGCACCAGCACGACGCCAGTGCAAATCGCGGTTGCAGTTACACCGGGGCGTTGCATTGCCCGCTTGGCCAAATGTTCATACCAGTTCAACATCCTTTCGTATTTCTCGTTGAATGTATGCTCAAACCTGCCAAAGAATCCAGGTTTTGACTGTTTCGAATCTTCACCTTTTGGGCGCAAACGAATAAACTTGGCGCAGTAGAGCGGGACCACCGTCATGGCAAAGAAGTACGACGCGAAAATCGAAAGGACTACACCAAGCGCCAACGGAGTGAAGATGTATTTGCTGATGCCGTTGAAAAATGTTACCGGGAAAAACACAATGGACGTTGTGAACGTGGCAGCTAGAACCGCCATCGAGACTTCGGTACCACCCTTCTCCGCAGCAACATCAGGGGATTCTCCCATCTCCATATGACGAAAAATGTTTTCCAGTACAATGACGCCATTATCAATAAGCCTCGAAAAGACAAGCGCCAGTCCGCCGAGGATCATGGTATTGATGGAGCCGCCCATGTAGTTGGAGATCAGCAGACAAACCAGCATCGAAAGAGGCACTGAAAGAAGCACGGCAATGGTGGCGCGCGGGCTGCCGAGAAAGATCAGGATCATCAGCCCAGTCAGCACCAGCCCGATCGCTGCTTCTCTCGTTACATTGCTGATTGCCAGTTTCACAAAGACCGACTGATCGAATACCACTGCGGTTTTTAACGATTGCGGAATGTCGACCAGATGCTTGATTGCAGCCTTCATGCCGTCCACAATTGTGATGGTGTTGCTGTTGCCGCCTTGTTTGAAGACCGGCACATAGACCGAGCGTTGTCCATCAATGCGGACGATATTGTATTGGAGTGCTCCCGCATCCACTGCCTTGCCGATGTCTCCGACCAGAACAGAGGCGTTCCCCACTGATTTGAGCGGCATCGAGTTCATGGAGTTGGCGTCGGGAAACTGGCTGTTTGCGTAGATGTTGAAGTCCTTCGAACCTACGCGAACGTCGCCGGCAGGCAAAATCAGATTTGAGTTGTTTACAGACGTGACGACATCGGTGAGGCTGAGGTTGCGCGCCTCCATCTTCAATGGATCAACATACACCTGGATCTGCCGATAGGTGCCACCATACGGCTGCGGAACCGAAGCGCCCTGCACATTCGATATTTGGTTACGAACCTGAAACTGTGCAATGTCCTTCAGATTCGTTTCGTTCAGCCCCTGCCCCTTTAATGTCACCAGACAGACTGGCTGCGTGGAGGCATCCATACCCAGCACAACCGGAGGCAACGTACCTGGCGGTAGACGGCGCAGATCGGCCATGGCGAGGTTGGCAATGTTGCTGAGCGCCGAGTTTGGATCGGTCCCTGGTTTGAAGTAGATCTTGATAAGGCTGACGCCCGTCAGCGAGCGCGATTCACTGTGGTCGATATTGGCGCCCAGTGTGAAAAAACGCTCAAAGGTATTCGTAATGTCGGCTTCAATCTGCTGTGGCGGCATTCCGTTGTAAAACGTCGCCACAACCACCACAGGCATATCGATTTTTGGAAATAAATCAACGGGCATACGGACAGTGTTGACTACACCCACAAGCGAAACCATCAAGCACAACATGATGATGAAAAACGGATTTCTGAGAGCAAACTTAGGCATTACCGGCCACCTCCGCTATCTGTCATCTCTGTACTCTCGATCTGCAACCTTCTGTCGTTTTCATGCGATCCTTCGATGTTGGCAGCATCCTTTAGCACTTTTGTTCGTCCCTTCAACGATTCTGTCTCCTTCAGTCTGCCCAAGGAAGCAGAGCATCCCCTTGCAAGAGAGAGAAGAGGCATGGAGCGGAAACGCAGGCCTTTCGCACGATTGGTCATCTTCTATACCTCCCCCGCAAGCGCTGGTTTAGACTCATGCCTGCCGTGAATGATCAGGTAAACAGCCGGAACCAAAAAGACGGTTACGACTACCGAAACTCCAAGGCCACCGATGACAGCCCGCGCCAACGGAGCATATTGCTCGCTGCCTGCCTCCATTCCAAGCGCCATCGGAATCATGCCTAGCAAGGTTGCCAGCGATGTCATCAGGATCGGACGCAGCCGAATCTTGCAAGATTGAACAACTGCTTCAAGCAGCGGAAGTCCCTGTTTCTGCAAAGTGCCGGCGAATTCGACAATTAGAATGCTGTTCGACACGACGATGCCGGTCATCATGATCACGCCCATCAAGGACATGATGTTCAGAGTGCTGCCAGTAACCAGAAGGATCATTACAACCCCCGCCAATCCAGGCGGGATCGCCATAAGAATAATGAATGGATCAACAAAAGACCGGAACTGCGCCATCAGGATCAGATACACCATCAAAATCGCAATGAGAATTCCAATTCCGAATTCCTCGAAGGATTTGTTCATACTGACCACAGCTCCGCGCAGATTTAGAACCGTGTTTTTGTCGGTTCGGGTGTTCGCCAAAAGCGTATGAATGCTTCCGCCCACCCGCTGTAGCGCCTCCGTCTTGGTGGATACATAGATGTCGATTACACGCCGAATCTGGTAATGGTCCACTTCGGTTGGCGTTGTGATCTGCTTCACCTCTGATACCGAACTCAACGGTGTATATCCAGCAATGTGGTCCCCGCTCTTAAGTTCGCGCGATTGTACGGCGGCATCTTGAGCATCCTGCATCGGGTTGTCTCCTGCTGGATGAACTCCGCGCAGAGGAATATTCTCCAGGTCTTGTATCGACATATTGTTGATCAGGTTGTTTGCATATTGAACCGTCACCATATAGTTGTTGCCGCTCTTCGGATCGATCCAGTAGCTCGGAGCCACCATGCCGTCCGAGGTCATGGCGGTAATCACGTTCTGCACCACATCCTTTGCCGAAAGGCCTATCAGGTTGGCTTTCTCGCGATCGATGTTCAGGGCGATGCCAGGGTAGTCGATGTCCTGTGGAATGTATACTCCGCTCACATTTGGCATCGTTTTGATCTTCTGGGATAGGTCCTTGGCCAGGGCGTACGCACCATCCATGTCCATGGAACTGACCTGAATATCGATTGGAGCTGGCAGGCCTTGATTGACGACGCCATCTACAAGACCGCCAGCCTGAAAGTACGTGGTAAGCTCGGGCATCTCATGGGAGAGCTTATCCTGTACTCGCCGCATGTACTCGTAACTTGCGACGCTATGATCCTCTTTCAAACTGATCTGCACGAAGGCCGAGTTCATTGAGGCGTTGGTCGTGTAGATTGCCGATAGGTCTGGATAAACACCAATATTCGAGACGATCATATCCAGATCGGACGGCTTGACTACGTTGCGAACAATGGCTTCAACCTTCGCTATATACTCATTGCTCGTATCCAGCCGCGTTCCGCTGGGCATACGCACGTCAATGACGAATTGGCCAGGGTCAGTCCGCGGAAAGTAGGCGCGGCCTAGAAATGGAAGAAGCACAAGCATCGTCAGCGCGACGCCCCCAAGAATAACGGACGCTGTAAATCCTGGACGCTTCATCGCTTGGTTCGCGAGGCCTTCATACCATGTAAGCAAACGTTGGAAGTACTCGTTAAACTTTTGCTCGAAGCGGAGAAATAGCCCGGGCTTCTCGCTTTTCTGATGCGATTCCTCGTCTGAGAAGTGAATGAAATTTGCACAATAGAGCGGCACTACAGTCATAGCGAAGAAGTACGAAGCGAAGATCGAAAGCACTACGCCGAGTGCGAGAGGCGTAAAGATGTACTTGCTGATTCCGGAAAGAAAACTAACGGGAAAGAAGACGATGGACGTGGTAGAGGTAGCGGCAAGCACCGCGAGCGATACTTCCATGCCGCCCTTTTCTGCAGCCTCACGCGGCGCAAACCCCATCTCCATATAACGGAAGATGTTTTCCAGAACTACCACTGAGTCATCGATCAGGCGCGAGAAGGCCAATGCCAGTCCGCCCAGAATCATAGTGTTGATCGATCCCCCCATTGCACTGGTTAGCAACAGACAGACCAAAGCAGAGAGCGGAATCGACAGAAGTACCGCGAAGGTGGCGCGTGGGCTGCCGAGGAAGACCAGAATCATAATGCCGGTCAGCACCAAGCCGATGGTGGCTTCCTTGACAAGGTTCTTGATGGCGAGTTTGACAAAGACCGACTGGTCAAAGACAACAGCGGTCTTCAATGAAGCAGGAATATCTACCAGATGTTGGATGGCCGCTTTCATGCCATTAACGATGGTGATGGTGTTGCTATTACCGCCTTGCTTGAAGACAGGAATGTAGACGGAGCGCTGACCGTCAATCCGGACGATGTTGTACTGGAGCGCACCCGAGTCCACCGCTTTGCCGATGTCAGCGACCAATACTGAGGCGTTGCCGACAGATTTCAGGGGCATCTCGTTCATCGCGTTCGCATCGGGAAACTGGCTGTTCGCGTAAATATTGAAATCCTTCGAGCCGATGCGTACGTCGCCAGCCGGCAGAATCAGATTCGAACTGTTGACTGACTCCACCACATCATTCAGACTGAGATTACGCGCCTCCATCTTTACCGGGTCAACATAGACTTGAATCTGCCGGTAGGTTCCGCCATAGGGCTGCGGAACCGACGCGCCCTGCACGTTGGATATCTGGTTGCGTACCTGAAATTGCGCCATGTCTTTCAGGTTGGTTTCATTCAGCCCCTGGCCCTTCAATGTCACCAGGCAAACTGGCTGCGTTGAGGCATCCATGCCCAGCACTACGGGAGGCAATGTTCCGGGAGGCAGGCGGCGCAAATCAGCCATCGCCAGATTGGCAATGTTACTCAGCGCCGCATTGGGATCAGTGCCTGGTTTGAAAAAAATCTTGATCAGACTTACGCCGGTAAGCGAGCGCGATTCGCTGTGATCTATATTTGCGCCCAGAGTAAAGAATCGCTCAAAGGTATTCGTGATGTCTGCTTCGATCTGTTGTGGCGGCATACCGTTGTAGAACGTTGCCACAACAACGACAGGCATATCGATCTTGGGGAAGAGATCGACCGGCATACGCGCGATGTTCACAACACCGACAAGCGAGACCATCAGGCAGAGCATGACGATGAAGAACGGATACCTGAGAGCAAACTTTGGCATTACTTCGCTCCCCCGCTGTTCTCATCCGCTTCTGCCTTCATATCGATCACGCCCCCTGACTCGCGCATCACCTCGGAAGCTTGTGTCTGCGTGAGAATAGGTGAGACTTCTTCGCCTTCGGTGTAGTTCTCCTGACCTCCCAGAATCACTTTGTCGCCAGCCTGAAGACCGCTTTTGATTTCATCCAGCTTCGATCCACGAAGGCCAACCTCTACATTGCGAATGTGAACTTTATTTGCGGCATCGAGTATGTAAACCGATTCCCGATTTCCCTTGAGCACGAGTGCTTCTACAGGGATAGTGGTCACATTCGCAGCAATCGCAAGTTGCATCTGGGTATTGGCGTACATACCTGGGGAGATCGAAAGATCCTGATTCTCGACATCGATCTCGGTCTCCATCGTCCGCGTTTCAAAGTTCACGTCGCGTGTGAATCGAACAATCTTGCCGGTGAATGACCGTCCAATGGCATCGACGCGAACCTGCATCGGGTCGCCAATATGAACAAACTGTACATCGTTTTCTGGAATCGGCATCCGCAGGCGCAACAGGCCGCTCTGTGAGAGTCTTACGATTGGGATGTCTTGCTCGTTTGAATTCGTGCCGCTTTGAATCAACGCGCCCGTGTCGGCATAACGCCAGACAATCACGCCGTCCAGCGGAGCCTCCACATTGGTGTAGTTCTTGAGTGCTTGCACCCGATCGTTGTCTGTGTGAGCCACTTCCATGTGTTGCTCAGCAGCTGCCGCAGCAGCTTTGGCCGCATCCACCTGCGACGCCGATGACAGGTCTTTGCTTTCGGCATCGTCCAGTTCCTGCTGCGCGATCAGACCCGGCTGTACCTTGGATGCTTCGAGCAACCGCTGGTAATCAGCATGCAGCGCTGAATGAACTGCCTCTGCTCGTTTGATCTCATGTCGAGCGCGCAGCAGGTCGTCTTTGGCGCGCTCCACCTCAAAGACAGTGCCCTTCAACTGCGCATTCAACTCAGGAACTTCCAACACCGCTAGAGTCTGGCCCTTGTGCACCTTGTCGCCAATATCCACATTGATCTTCACCATGAATCCGGTGATCTTGGGATGAACATCAACAACTTGATAAGGCTGGAACTGTCCGGCAAGGCTCAGGGTATGCGCAATGTCTCCGGTGGCAGCCACGGCCACCTTCGCTGTCGGTGCCTCAGCCGCATGCGCTTTCGGGTGTTGGTTCAGGACAGTGTACGCAACGATGCCGGCCAAAACAGGAGACGCGATTCCCGCGGCGACGATCAAGGAGGTTCGCTTTCGCATAGGTCGAATGCACCTCAATATGAAGTTGTGATTGCTCGGCTCACGACGACAAGGCACGTTCTCCAAAAGAGAATATGCAGTGCAGCATTCGACGATTGATCTATCGAATGTTCCAAAATCTGTGATGAAGAATGTTCTAGGCGAGGACGGGAGGGGGACGAACAAAGAGGGTATTGAGGATAGCGCGATGCAGATGGAATAGCTTATTCGCCTGTTTGTTCACTCTTGTGAGTGTCGGCGCATTCAAGAGGCTGATAGCCTGCAACAGAATCAAGAATATTGAAGTCGGCGGGGTGTAAATGACTTTTGTGACGGTTTTAGTTCGGATGACCAGTGGACATTTCGTGTTACTGGATTGTTCATTGCCTGACAGAAGCTTGGCCTTAGGGATCTGATGGGAAGGCGCCTGATGTTGGTCGTAGAGAGACAACTTGTATCCAAAGCCCCATCCGAAAACGCACATGGCCAGTCCAAGGAACGCGAGGCTCCCGAAGAGACTGAACTTCCGAATTTTGCCCGGGCCATGCAAAGTCGTCAAACCTGAAAGAATCCTTTTTGAGCCAGCCGCTCCAGAAGTCGAGGCGCCAGCACGCCTGTAGCAGTTTATTTATTTGACTGCTTGATCAGTCAAATGGTTGCATGATTGTTTTTATCTTTCATAAGAAAATCTATTCATTCAAAAGATGTCGGAGTTTCGCCTGAAGTTTCCTGTAGCAGATGAGATGTTTCATGAATTGCCAGATGCATCCAAACTTCCGGTATGTCGATTTCACGCAGATATTGTCCGCAAGTTTCTGGAGGGAATGCAGTTATCGGTCGAGCACCTCTGTGAGCACGTCTGCAGTCACTGAGTCGTCCGATTTAGCATAGGGTTCAGGGAGTGAGCATGGCGAAAAAGCGAGTGGTCATCGTTGGAGGAGTGGCTGGCGGCGCTACCTGCGCCGCGCGTCTTCGGCGGCTGGACGAATACGCGGAAATTCTTGTATTGGAGCGTGGACCCTACGTCTCCTTTGCCAATTGCGGTTTGCCGTACTATGTGGGCAATGTGATTCAGGAAGAGTCCAAGCTCTTGCTGGCTTCGCCAACGTTGTTCCGCGAGCGTTTCAACGTTGAGGTGCGCACGCGGAACGAAGTCCTCGCGATTGACCGGGCCGCCTCTACTGTCTCTGTCCGCGATCTGGTGACCGGGAGCGAGTACAGCGAACCCTACGATGCACTGGTGCTTTCTCCGGGCGCGTCGCCGATTCGCCCGCCGTGGCCGGGAATCGATCTGCCGGGTATCTTTACGCTACGCACAGTTCCGGATAGCAGGGAGATCCGGCACTGGATCGACGAGAAGAAACCGCACAACGCAGTTGTCGTAGGCGGCGGATTCATCGGTCTTGAGATGGCGGAGAACCTTGCCCATCGTGGAATCGCCGTAACGATCGTCGAGTTGGCCAGTCATGTGATGCCTCCGCTTGATCCAGAGATGGCCGAGTACGCCAGGCAGCGGCTGGAGTTTCGCGGAGTAACGCTTGCGCTGGACGATGCCGTGGCTGAGTTTGGGCAAGGCACTCACGGTAGCTTGATGGTGCAAACGAAAAGTGGAAAGACTTACGAGGCAGAACTTGTAGTGCTGGCCATCGGCGTCCGTCCAGAGACAGCGCTCGCGCGCACGGCTGGTCTGGAGTTAGGTGAACGAGGCGGCATCCGCGTCGATCGTCAAATGCGCACCAGTGATCCGCGCATCTGGGCTGTTGGCGATGCTGTTGAAGTCAGGAATCGAGTCACTGGCCAATGGGAGCTGATCCCTCTGGCGGGGCCGGCCAATCGTCAGGGGCGCGTGGCTGCCGATGCGATCTGCGGACGCGATGCGCATTTCGATGGCGTCCAGGCAACAGCGGTTTGCGGATTCTTTGATCTGACAGTGGCGCTGACAGGCGCGACAGAAAAGTCTCTGCGCCGAGCCGGACTGGACGACTTTGAAAGCATCTATCTGCACCCTGGAAATCACGTCGGATATTATCCGGGCGCTCAGGCGATTCACTTGAAATTGATCTTTCGCAAATCGGATGGCCTTGTCTTAGGCGCGCAGGCCGTGGGTGAAGAAGGCGTCGCACGACGCATCGATGTGATCGCAACGGCAATACAAATGAAAGCCACAGTCTTCGATTTGGAAGAGGCTGAACTCTGCTATGCGCCTCAGTACGGCGCGGCGAAAGATCCAGTGAATATGGCAGGGATAATCGCGGCCAATGTGGTTCGCAATGATGCGCAGATTGCGCCTTGGGATAAATTGAACTCAACGGAAGCGTTTCTTTTGGACGTACGTCAGCCGAGCGAGTTTGCCGCGGGATCGATTCCTGGCGCGGTCAATATTCCGCTGGGCCAACTGCGGTCGCGTGTGGGCGAGTTACCCACAACAAATAGAGAGATATGGATCAACTGCGGCGTTGGACAGCGCGCCTACTACGCATGCCGCATCCTCGCACAGCACGGCTGGCGGGCGCGAAACCTTTCGGGCGGATATAGCACCTTTCGCATGTTTCATTCACAGGACAAATTGACAATGGAGGGTTAACAAATTGATTTGGATCAAAGCTGAAACAATGAATTGGATCATAGCCTTGGCGGTATCGGCAATTGCGGGAGGCGTGCTATTGCATGGCCAATCTAGCCAGATCTCACCTGAGGCCGCGCAGGAGTATCTCAAGAAAGGTGCGTTGGTGATCGATGTGCGCACTCCCGCTGAATTCAGCGCAGGCCATCTGCCGAATGCGATCAACATTCCGCTTCAACAGATTGAATCTGGATCGCCTTTGCCCTTGAAGGACAAGAACAAGGTGCTTCTGCTGCATTGCCAGGGCGGGATGCGAAGCGCCAAGGCCACAAAATTATTGAGTGGCATGGGGTACACCAATGTCTTTGATCTTGGGGCATACAGTAGAGCGGCACAGATCATCGCCGGCAAGTAAGCAGATATCAATTTGCAGTTTGGTCTTCGAACCGCTGATTGGCAGATCGACGATCAGCGGTTCTTGCTAAAGTCTTGCCTGAGGTTTTTCTGCACTTGTCATCCCTAGCAGTCTCATATACTCCTTGGTAAGGATGGCGCGCAGGCGAGAAGAAACGGCTGGATCGCAGGGAATTGCTAACGAGCGGCATTGATCAATAGCCGCGCGTAGCTTTCGAAGAAACGCAATGCAAGTTGGGCACGCCTCGATATGACCGCGCATTGCTTCGCAGGTTTTGGGTTCAACTCGGCCATCCAGATACTCGGACAAATTCGCAAACAATTCGCGGCACTCTGCCGAACGCTGCTCATTATGAGCCAGGATATCCTTGGACTTTTTCTTTACGCGATTGCGGCTATCCGCCGTGGTGGGTGCGGCCTCCAGAAGCCTGTTCATCTCTTTGCGCACAGAGAGGCGCGCGCGATGCAGCCGGACCCGAACGGTTCCCGATTGAATGTTGAGTACCTGCGCAACCTGTTCGGTCGTCAGTTCCTCCATGTCGCAAAGTACAAGAACAATGCGCAGTTGCGCGGGAATCTGCAAGACCGCCTGGTGCAAAGATGATCTTGCTCGGCATGAAGCAGATGATCTTCCGGACTCTCGCCTGTATCTTGCAACAACCGTCCCAACTCTGCTGCATCGGGCATCAACTCATCCAGCGAGAAGGCCTGACTGGGCGCATGTGCTGGCTTTTTGCGCATGCGCCAGCAGCGGTTCTTGGTTACGGTATAAAGCCAGACAGCGAGAGCCTGCGGATCATGAATCTTGGCCAAGTGATCCAGTGATTGGAAAAGTACCTCCTGCGTTGTATCCTCTGCATCTTCTGCATGCCCGCAGACCTTCATGCTGAATGAATAGACCGTGTTCTGCAGCAAGCCAATCGCTTCTCCTATGGCTTCAGGAGTGTTGCGGCGCAAGAGATCGACGGCTTGGCTAAGTTCGGGGCGCATGAAAGGCTCTTTCGCTTATGACCAGTATAGCGAGAAGTCTTGATGCATTCCAAACGAGCGGCCGCTTTGTTAGACTGCTACGACTCCTTCATCCCCATGGCGCGAAAGATGGTCATGGCGGGGCACCAGTTGGTAAATGCCGACTGCAAAAGGTTCAGTCCGGCGAACCCTGCCAGCCAAAGCCAGTTTGGTGAAACGTAATAGGCGAGTGCAAGCGAAAGCAGAATGATCAATCCTGCCATCAGCCGTAAAGCGCGTTCAATGGTCATAGGGTTTCTCCTTCAATGGTGTTGGGTTCACACGCTATCTCAGAGTCCGGGCACTTGTGAACCATATAGTAGAGGATAGGAATCGTCGGCCACGACAGAAAGGTTGAGGCGACGGCTCCAGCAATCAGCGACAAGGCCAGCCCCTGAAAGATGGGGTCGGAAAGGATCACGCTGGCGCCCACCACCACGGCGGCGGCGGTCAGCAGCATGGGGCGGAAGCGCGTCGCTCCTGCGTCAATCACTGCTTCGGCCAAGGGCATTCCTTGGCGTATGCGCAGTTCGATGAAGTCAACGAGAATGATCGAATTGCGCACGATGATGCCTGCGCCCGCGATAAAGCCGATCATCGAAGTTGCCGTAAAGAACGCGCCCATCATCGCGTGCGCCGGCATGATGCCCACCAGCGTGAGCGGAATCGGCGCCATGATAATCAGCGGCACAATGAAGGAGCGGAACCAGCCGACAACCAGCACGTAAATCAGCACAAGCACGGCGGCAAAGGCCAGGCCCATGTCGCGGAAGACTTCGATGGTGATCTGCCACTCGCCATCCCACTTCATCGAGTAATGATCGGTGGACTCCGGCATCGTCGAATTGTAACGGGCCAGCGTATATCCGGCGGGCAGCGCGAGATGATCCAGCGCCTTGTTCATCTTGAGAATCGCGTAGACCGGACTTTCTTCCGCGCCAGCCACATCTCCTGTCACGTAAACAACGCGACGCAAATTCTTGTGATAGATGCTGTGCTCAATCGTCTTGTGTTCGACGATCACCAGTTCGCGCAGCGAGACCATCCCACCATCTACACCGGGCAAGCGGATATTTTCCAGATTCTGTTCGGAGGATCGATCCGCACGATCCACTTCGACAATTGCAGGCACTGGCTCGCGCGTTGACGGATCGTGGAGCAGGCCGACCTGAGTTCCCGAAAGAGCCAGCGCCAGAGCATGAGCTACATCAGAGACTGCAATGCCATGCTGTGCGGCTTTGACTTCATCCACACGCATCACCAGCGTGGGTTGAGGATCTTCGACATACCAGTCTGTATCGACAACGCCCAGAGTGCGTTGGAAGATCGACTTGATTTGTTGCGCGACTTGTGTCTGGCCGTCGAGGTCGGGACCGTAGACCTCCGCGACAAGAGTCTGCACGACTGGCGGTCCAGGCGGAACCTCACTGACCTGAATGCGCGCCCCATACTGGTTGCCGATGGCGAGAAGCAGCGGACGCAGCCGCTTGGCAATCGTGTGGCTTTGCGCGCTACGCTCTTTGGCAGGCAGCAGATTCACTTGAATGTCGGCTTGATTTGATTGGCGGCGCATATAGTAGTGGCGCACCAGCCCGTTGAAGTTATAGGGGCCGGACGTACCCGCATAGACCTGGTAGTTAAGCACCTCCGGCTGCCTCGCGAGTTCGCTTCCCAATGCCTGCGCAACGCGAGCTGTTTGTTCCAGCGGTGTGCCATCCGGCATATTGATGACCACTTGCAACTCGTTCTTGTTATCGAAGGGCAGCATCTTAACGCGCACCAGTCCCAGTGGCACCAGCGCTACCGAAACAAGAAACAGCACAGCCACCCCAACAAAGAACAGGACGCGATTGCGCGGGGACTGGATGAGCGGCGTCATCACCCGGCGATAGATGCGCGTGCGCCAGTTCTCGGTCTCCGGCTCCAGCAGCTTGGCGCCTTGCAGATGCTTGCCGAGCAAGCGCAGCGCGGCCCAGGGAGAAACAACAAAGGCCACCATCAAAGAGAAGAGCATAGCCGCCGAAGCGCCAACAGGAATGGGCCGCATATACGGGCCCATCAAGCCGCGCACAAAGGCCATGGGCAGCACTGCGGCGATGACCGCGAAGGTAGCGAGGATGGTTGGATTGCCGACTTCCGCTACTGACTCGACTGCAACTTCACTCATGGGCCTGCCGTGATTTTCAGGCAATCGGAAGTGGCGCACCATATTCTCGACGACGACAATCGCATCGTCGACCAGAATGCCAATGCTGAAGATCAATGCAAAGAGCGTGACGCGGTTGATGGTGTAGCCAAGCAAATAAAAAACCGACATGGTGAGCGCCAGCGTGACGGGAATCGCCAGCAGCACCACGCCCGATTCACGCCAGCCAAGAAAGAGCGCAACCAAGAATGTGACGGAGAGTGTTGCCAGCAGCAAGTGTTCCAGCAATTCATCCGACTTGGCCTTGGCCGTCTCGCCGTAGTTGCGCGTGGTTGTGATCGTCACACCCGCGGGGATGGTTACGCCCTGCATCCCATGTACGCGCTTCATCACGGCGTTGGAAATGTCAGTAGCGTTGGTGCCCTTGCGTTTGGCCACGGTGATCGTCACGGCAGGATACTGTTGCGGCGCCTGATGCACGCCTGCGCTTGCGTTGGACGTTCCAAACAAAACATAGTCGGCAGGATCGGCAGGGCCGTCCACAATCTTGTCCGCCACATCGCGCAGATAGACGGGACGGCCGTGATCGACAGAAACTACAACTGCCTCCAATTCTTCACGTCGAGTAAAAAGATTTCCCGCATCAACGCGAATCTCGCTGTTGTTTTCTGCAAAGCTCCCAGCCTGAACGCTTGCATTGGCGGCTTGTAGATGTCCAACGATGGCCATTGGCGAGAGCCCATACGCATTCAACTTTGTGGTGCTAAGCACAACGCGCATCGTACGCGGGAGTCCGCCTATGATCGTCGTCTCCGATACGTTGTCAACCTGCTGGATATCGTGCTGCACCTCGCCGGTGATGGCGCGCAGTTGATAGCCGTCGTAGTGTTCGCCCCACAGCGTGAGTGAGAGAATAGGAACATCATCGATGGAGCGGGCCTTGATGAGCGGCTGCGAAACTCCCGGCGGCATGCGGTCGAAGTTCGAATATAGCTTGCTGTAGACCTTGATCAGCGCGTCTTCCTGATGAGTCCCAACCAGGAAGCGGACGATCACAAGGCTTTGTCCGGGCATCGAAGTGGAATAGACGTATTCGACGCCGGAGATCTGATGCACCAACTCTTCGATGGGCAATGTGACGCGCTGTTCAACCTCTGCCGGAGATGCGCCGGGCATTGCCGTCGCAATGTCCAGCATGGGAACGAGAATCTGCGGTTCTTCTTCGCGGGGAATGATGGCCACCGAGAAGATTCCGAGCGCCAGGGACGCGGCGATGAAGAGCGGTGTCAGTTTGGAGTTGAGAAAGCTGTGCGCCAAGCGGCCGGCAATGCCGAGGTCAGGATGCAAGGGTTCGGTGTTCATCATTCCGCCTCGATTCTCTTGCCAGCCAAGTCGCGGTCGCCGGGAAGATCAACCAGCTTTTCGTCGGATGAAATTCCAGACAGTGCTTCAACCAACTCACCTTGCGCCGCGCCCAGCGTGATCGAGCGGAGTTGCGCCATGCCGTTTGCATCGAGAACATAAACGCAGGAGAGTGATCCGCGAAGAACGACCGCCGAACGCGGAATCAGAATCGCCGGATGTGCGCCGGTCGCGATCTGCGCGCTGCCATACATTCCGGCATGTAGTTGCGCGGAAGGAGCAAGATCGATCTTGACCAGGAAGCTGTGGCTTGATGGATCGGCGGCTGGAACAATCTCTGCAACAGTGCCGTTGAATGGGCCTCTGGAGACTCCATCGATCGTCACAGAGATTCTCATTCCCTTGCGAATGCTTCCAATTATTGACTCATCGACCGCGGCCTCAAGCTGCAATGGACCCGCGCTTTCGATTTGCAGCAAAGGTACTCCGGGAGCAGCCATCGTTCCCGGATCGACCATGCGCGCCGTCACCACGCCCGCGAAAGGCGCGCTCAAACGCGTAAAGCCCAGCATGGCGCGGGTGCCACTCTCTTGCGCTTTGGCCGCATCGCGTTGCGCGCGCACTGCATCCACGCCGGCGGCGGCAGCTTCGGCTCGCCGCGTCACTTCATCCATCTCCTGCGGGCTGACGCTCGTCTCCGCTTGCAATTGCTTGTAACGAGCTAGCGTACTTGCGGCGAGATCCGATTGCGATTGCGCCGCGGCCTCCTGGCTCTCAACTGCCTTCACCGCGGCCTGCGCTTGATCAACTGAGGCGCGCAGAGTACCGTCGTCAAGCACCAGAAGTATTTGCCCCGCTCGCACACTGTCGCCTTCATGCACAAAGACCTGTTCAATGCGCCCCATGACCTGCGCCGAGATTGTCGCTGACTCGCGTGCGTGAAGCGTTCCTGTCGCGTTCACAAAGAGCGGAGCTTCCTGCTGATGACTCTCCACCAGACGTGCCTGAACAGTCTGCACCGCTACGGGTGATGCGGAATCGGTGGAGTGGCACCCCGTGAAGAGGACCGAAGAAACAGCCAACAAACATCCAGATAAAAACACTTTCATTGCAATTCCTCTGCCGCATCGGGAGTCAGAGTCCCTGTTGCGTAAAGCAGTTCAGCATATGCCGCGGCATTTCCATAAACCGAATGCCAGTAGTTGGATTGACTTTCGCGCGATGCGTCTTCGCCGCGCAACAAATCGGTGATGGTGGCCAGGCCCGCTGTATAGCGATTGCGCAGAATGCGCAGGCTTTCCGCCGCTTGATCCATCGCCGCTCGCGCCGTCTCCATCGACAGTTCTGCGGTCTTGCGATGAATGTGAGCCTGACTCACCGCGAGCCGCACCTGCTGCTGATAACTCGCCAACTGCGCATCGACGCGCTGCTTCATCGCTGTTTCTCTTGCCAACTCGGCGCGCTTGCCAAAAGGCAGAATGTCGATGCCGATCTGCACGCCTGCAACCCAATTGTTGCCGCCCGAAGAGCTGAGCGAGCCTCGATCTTCCTCCCAGTTTCCGTATGCGCTTACATGCGGACCGAAGCTTGACCGCGCCGCTCCAACCAGTGCGCCTTTAGCCGATTGTGCGGCTCTCAAGGCGTTAAGGTCAGGCCGCGTTTTTGTGGCCGTAGCCAATTCTTGATCGAGCGCCTGAGAAGAAAAGTTGTGCGGCTCAATTGCACGCAACGTTGTCATCGGCAGATCAGGAGCGCCCATCGCTTCTCGCAACTGCGCCCACGCCAACTCCTGATCACCCTGAGCGGCAATCAACTCCTGCTTGCGCGCAGCCGCGTTCACCTCGGCCGACATGCGATCCGACTCCACCGCCAACCCGGCCTTGACATGATCCTCGGCCGTGCTCAGCAGCGCCACGGCCGTCTCCTGCTCATGCTGAGCAACGTCGATTTCGCGCTCAGCAAAAAGCACCGACTCGTAAGCCTGCACAACATCGAGGATGATCTTCTGATCGACAGCCTTGGCGCTGGACTCGGCACTCTTGTGCATCAGGCCGGCGCTACGAATCGCCTTTTGCGTCTTGAATGAATCGAAGGCCATCCAGGAGCCGGAGAAGCGCGAAGAAAAGTTGCCAATTGGCTGAGGCCGGTTCAGTTCGTTCAAGGCAAAATTGGCCTGAGTGAACTGCCGTTGCCGCAAACGCATTCCGAAGGCGTAGACGGGATCGTCTCCGCGCGAAATGTCTTCTGTAAAACCGAGTTGAGGCAACAGATAGGTACGCGCCAGACGCGCCGAAGCGCCAGCGGCTTTTTCGTCGGCACCAGCAACCGCAGCCTCCGGGTTTTGTCCCAAAGCGCGGTCAATAGCTTGCCGCAGCGTCAGTTGCGCCGTCTGCGCTCCGGCTCCACTGCTCCAGATGCAACAGAGGACCAAGAGCCACTTCGCTGGTTTGCGGTTCAGATTCATTGTTTGACTATTCTTTTTGCACATTCATCTGAATAAAGTCATGAACTGAACGATTCGTTACAGGATTTACGAAATTATTTTTGCAACATCGCAAAATCATCCAATCGTTCTGCCAGCCGAACTGGTCTGACAGGGCATATCCACAATCCAAGTCGCTCAAATCGCTGCTGTTTTCATTCAGTTTCATCAACCTTATTCGTTCATTCACTCATTCCTCAGGGTTTATGAGCGTTTGGTACGCCTGGGTAGTAGGAACGTGCACCTACAATTCCGGGCGGAACTTGAATGGTTCCCAAACTGGGATGCAGAGCGCTATGCATTGCCGTGCGTGCGCCATCCGTAATTTCGTACTATCCTTGAGATGCCCTGCTGCTCGGCACTCATTCCTCGCAAAAAGTGTGCAGCACTTCCCCCACGCCCGTCCTGACACAGGAGCGTCTCAATGACCGCTGAATTGATCCATCGACTGCACTTTGCCTTCACCATCACATTCCACTATCTGTTTCCCCAACTCACCATGGGTCTGGGCCTGTTGATCGTGGTGCTCAAATCTGTGGCGCTCAAAACGGGCAGCGAGCAATGGGACCGCGCAGCGCGCTTCTGGGGCCGCATCTTTGCCATCAACTTCGTCTTCGGCGTGGTCACCGGCATTCCCATGGAGTTCGAGTTCGGAACGAATTGGGCGCGCTTCTCACGGCTCTCGGGCGGAGTGATCGGCCAGCCGCTGGCTATGGAAGGCGTCTTCAGCTTCTTCCTCGAATCGGCATTTCTGGGTCTGTTTCTCTACGGAGAAAAGAGGATCTCTAAGCTAATGCATTGGTTTTCAGCCGTGATGGTCTTCGTCGGATCGTGGATTTCTGGCTTCTTCATTATCGTCACCGATGCCTGGATGCAGCATCCCGTCGCCTATGACCGCCTGCCCAACGGGCAATTCGAGGTGCTCAGCTTCTGGCAACTGCTGATGAATCCCTGGGGCCTGCTGCAATACATGCACAACATGACCGGCGCGGTGATCACCGGATCGTTTGTCATGGCCGCCACGGGCGCATTTTATCTGTTGGAAGGAAGATTGGAAAACTACGGCCGCATCTTCCTGAAGGTCGGCGTCATCGCGGGCCTGGTCTCTTCGATCCTCATCATCTTTCCCACCGGCGACCTGCATGGCAAATACGTTGCGCGCAATCAACCCGCCGCTATCGCTGCAATGGAAGGCCTCTTCCATAGCGAGGCAGGCGCGGGCCTGGTGCTGATGGGCCAGCCCAACGAAGAGACCGGCCAAATCGACAATCCCATCGTCGTCAATGATCTGTTGAGCTTCCTCATCTATGGAACCACCAAAGCTGAAGTCAGAGGACTCGACCAGATTCCGCATGACCAGTGGCCCACAGCACTGCCTCTGCTCTACTACGCCTACCACATCATGGCTGGCCTTGGAAGCTGGTTCCTGCTGCTGATGACCGTCTCCTCCTTCCAGCTCTGGCGCAAACGTCTATACACCACGCGTCTGGTCTTGTGGGCGCTGCTGTTGAGTTTTCCGCTGCCTTACATCGCCAACACCGCGGGCTGGATGACCGCCGAACTCGGCCGCCAGCCCTGGATCATCTATGGCCTGATGCGCACCAGCGAGGGCTTTTCCAGCACCGTCTCGGCCAGTAATGGACTCTTTACGCTGCTTGGCTTCATGGGACTGTACCTGCTGATGGGCATTCTCTTCACCGTGCTGATTTATCGCGAGATCAGCAACGGACCGGAACCGAAGGCCGTTGCAGCCACACACGCCGATTGATGCGGTTTACTACCAGCAGAAATGTTGAGAGCAAAGGAGTTTCGTCATGATGGGTTTCATCTGGTTTTGGCTGGTTGCGGTGATGATCGTCGGTTATGTGGTGCTGGACGGTTTTGATATGGGCGTCGGTGTGCTGCATCTGTTTCTGGTCCGCAACGAAGCCGAGCGCCGCACTACTCTCGCCAGTATCGGCCCGGTCTGGGACGGTAACGAGGTTTGGCTGCTCGCAGGCGGCGGAACGCTGTACTTCGCCTTTCCGCTTCTCTATGCCTCGGCCTTCAGCGGCTTCTATCTGCCATTGATGATCGTCCTCTGGCTTCTGATTCTTCGCGGCATCACTCTGGAGTTGCGCAACCACATCGATGTCGGCGTCTGGCGCGCCCTGCTCGACGGCCTCTTCGGCCTAGCCAGCGCTCTGCTCACCATCTTCTTCGGCGCCGCCTTGGCCAACGTGCTGCGCGGTGTTCCGCTGCAAGCCGACGGCTACTTCTTTCTGCCTCTCTGGACTAATTGGCAACCCGGCCCGCAACCCGGCATCCTCGATTGGTACACGGTGATCGGCGGCTTGGTCGCGCTCGTCGCACTCACCGTGCACGGCGCTCTCTGGCTCACTATCAAAACCTCTGGAGAATTGGAACAGCGCGCTCGCCATATCGTCACTCCACTCTGGCTTGTTCTGGTCGCGCTCACTATGGTCAGCCTCCTGGCCACTATCGCCGTGCGTCCGGCGAGTCTGAACAATTACTTCAATTACCCAGCAACCTTCATCGTTCCTGTCGGCGTCGTCGCATCCCTCGCCGCTCTGTGGTTCTTCAACCGCAAACTTCAGCCAGTTAAAGCCTTTCTCTCCTCGTGCCTTTACCTGTTCTTCATGCTGGCCGGAGCCTGTTGGGGCTTGTATCCCACACTGCTTCCAGCCACCACCGGCACGGCCAACGACATCACTCTCAGCCGCGCCATCTCTGGTCCGCACACGCTCGCTGTCGGTCTGGTCTGGTGGAGCTTCGGCATGATTTTGGCCATCGGCTACATCGTTTTCGTCTACAGTAAATTCCGCGGAAAACTCGATCCGCACACGGATGCGCACTGAGCGTCTGCAACAATTCGTTCAAACCATGAGCCTAAATTTCCACTACGGATTAACTGTCGATCCTGTGCCGGTGGATCTCCATCACGATGAGTTCTACATCTTTGGCGGCGTTGACGGTACGCCTGCGGAAATCGACTCAACCGCACCAACCGTAGAGTTCTACTGGGGCGCAATGCCGAGAGTGCAACTGCACACCATCCTTTTCTGGGGAGGCGCTTTGCTCATCAACATCTCCGTCGCAATCGCAACCACTAAGGTTCCGATGTTTCTGAAGCAAGGGTTCTGGGCCGCGATGCATGAGGGGCGCACAGACTTGTGCATGTTCGCTGGTCTGATTGCGATGATGCTGCTGGGCGCCGGAAGCCTTTCGTTGGATGAGAGGTGGCAACGTGCCTGATAATTCATCCCCTGCAGCAGCAGAATCCGCGCTGCCCCGTGGCTCCCTTCTGGAAGTGCTGCTCGTCTTTCTTCGTCTTGGATGCACATCTTTCGGAGGACCGATAGCCCATCTCGGCTATTTCCGCAAAGAAATCGTTGAGCGGCGGCAATGGTGCAGCGAAGGTACGATGGCCGAGATTATTGCTCTCGCTCAGTCCCTTCCAGGACCCGCGAGCAGTCAAGTCGGATTTGCACTTGGCATACTACGCTCTGGATGGCTTGGAGGCATGTCAGCCTGGATCGGTTTTACTTTACCATCTGCTCTTTTGATGCTTGCTTTCGCATTTGGCCACTCGCTCTTTATCGGGAGTGTCGGCCAGGGGCTTCTCCACGGGCTTCAACTTGTCGCAGTTGCGGTTGTGGCCCAGGCTGTCATGGCGATGCAACGGTCGCTGGCCCCGGACAGAACACGGCTTGCAATGGCTATTGCCGCAACGGGCCTCACCTTGTTTTTGCCTGCACAGATGGCCACACTCATCGTCATCGCGGGCGGGGCCGCGGCCGGACTCTATCTATTTCGTTCGATGGATTCTGGAACGAGTGAACCTGTCGCGCTATCCTTGCCCAAGTCGGCAGCGATGGTTTCGGCAGCAACATTCGTTGTGCTGCTTGTCCTTCTCCCGATCCTCGGCCATTTCCTCCCGATCTTTGAACTAACGGTATTTTCATCTTTTTACCGCAGCGGTGCGCTTGTATTTGGCGGCGGGCATGTGGTGTTGCCGCTGCTTGAGAGTTCCGTGGTGGCCCCCGGATGGGTGTCCCAGCAATCCTTCTTGGCGGGGTATGGAGCAGCGCAGGCTCTCCCCGGTCCATTGTTTTGTTTTGCCGCGTACCTCGGCGCTGCCATCCGCCCCGGCAGCAGCCCGATTCTGTTCGGCATGCTCGGACTGCTAGGAATCTTCGCACCCGGCCTGCTCGCGATGACCGCGGTATTGCCGTTCTGGAGCGCATTGCGTAGAAATCATTATGCGCAGGCAGCCCTTCGAGGAATCAATGCAAGCGTCGTTGGCATCTTGATCGCGGCTCTCTTCCAACCCATCTGGACTTCGACCATTCACACATCAGGCGATTTCTGGATTGCGCTCTCAGCTTTTGCGCTTCTAACGCTTTGGAAAGTTCAGCCGTGGATCGTTGTGGTGTGCGTGGCTGTCGTTGGGATTTTTGCGCAATCGATGTGATGTCACGAGCGATACTTTCACCATGGAGCATCATGGCGCCGATGATCGTCAATACCTTCCATCGACTGCCGGAGATGGCTTCATGGAGGGGGTCATCTCCTTCGCTGCGCTCAAACAGACGCGTCAGCGAGGCGGTCACTACCGCTTTCATCCAGGAAAATCAGGCGATCCGGCGCTATCTCTGCCATGCGAGCTACAAACTCCTCGCACCGTTTCCGGTGGGCTTCAGTATCTCGTTCAGCGGCGTGGAGCGACTCTTCTTCAAACGCAGTTTCTGCTTCTTCAATCAGTGCCGGATCTGGGAAAGGCTGAGTGAAATGCCGGCTTCTTTTTGTAACTCTTGTTGCACTTCGGCCAAGGTTAGAACATGCTGTGCCGCAAACCAAACCTTTATCTACAGGTGCATCTCTATGCCGACTGCCGGATTGCGTCCTGGATGGTGGGGAACTCGCGCGGCCTGGGCTGTCCGCTTGCGTTGCGCGGAAAACTTCTTGCCCCAAGCCAAGCTTACAAAGAAACTGTCAGCCAAAGATTCGTGCGTGCCCTCACCCTGATCGTAGGCATGCGAATATTTACGGCGCAATTCATCCCCATGGGGTTTTCCCCTTACCTTTTTTCTTCGCGGAGTCTCACCAGAAATGGCACTATACATTCTTTTCTAGATGATCTGGTATTACCAATGCGCGAATGACAAGCGGCAAAGATTGCGGGGAATCAGAGTGATCATGGAGGAGCGGGTTGACGATTGTGACCTGGAACACGAATAATGAATCAAAATCAGGATGCGTATCTCCATTCTTCGGTTCGAGACCGCCGTCCTCCGGAATCCACGCCTGCAAGCCTTTAGGAGTTCAAACCGATGGCCACCGCTGAATCCCCTCACTTGCCCCAACTTCGTCCTGGTATTCAGCCGTTGCGCGCGGGTGAAGGCTCAACCTTCCTCTGGCGCAAGCTGCATTCGCTGCTGGGCATCATTCCGTTGGGCGCGTTCCTCATTGAGCACTTGCTCTCGAACTTCGAGGCGACCAAAGGGGCGATTGCCTACGGCGAACAGGTCCGCTTCCTCAACAGCCTGCCGATGGTGCGCGTGCTGGAGTGGGTCTTCATCTTTCTGCCGATCCTCTATCATGCCTGCTACGGCCTCTGGATCTGGCTGCGCGGCAAGTCGAATATCGTCTACTATCCCTGGGCGGGCAACTTGCTTTACACAGCGCAGCGCTACACCGGCCTGATCGCCTTCGCCTACATTACGCAGCACGTCATCCGGCAGCGCTTCCTGGGCGTGAGTTTGCCGGAGCATCCGATGGAGGCCTACGCCAAAGTGCAACATGAGCTGGCCAATCCGTGGATGCTGGCCGTCTATGTGATTGCGATGATCGCCATCTGCTGGCACTTCGCTTATGGCGTATGGCTCTTTGCCGCCAAGTGGGGGATTACGCCGGGGACGAAGGCTCGCAAGCGCTTTGGCTTTGTCTGCGCGGCGCTAGGGCTGGGGCTTTGCGTGATGGGACTGTGGAGCATTTGGGCCTTCGTCGGCTGACACCTGACCTTAGTAGCGGTTCGAATGAAAGGACTCGATTGACAATGGCAACACCCAGAATCATCGTGGTTGGCGGAGGACTCGCCGGGCTTTCAGCGGTCATCAAGATCGCCGAGGCGGGCGGCAAGGTTGACCTCTTCTCGATTGTGCCGGTCAAGCGCTCGCACTCGGTCTGCGCGCAAGGCGGCATCAACGCGGCCAAGAACCTCAAGGGTGAAGGCGACACCACCTATAAGCACTTTGACGACACCATCTACGGAGGCGACTTTCTGGCCAACCAGACGCCCGTGAAGGCGATGTGCGAGGCCGCGCCGGCGATCATCGATCTGCTCGACCGCATGGGCGTCACCTTCAATCGAACGCCCGAGGGGCTGCTGGACTTTCGCCGCTTCGGAGGCACGCTCTTTAACCGTACGGCCTTTGCAGGCGCAACAACCGGCCAGCAACTGCTCTATGCCCTCGACGAGCAGGTGCGGCGGCACGAGTCCGAAGGCAAGGTGAAAAAGTATGAGGGCTGGGAGTTTCTCTCCGCGGTCCTCGATTCCAAGGGCGTCGCTCGCGGCATCACAGCGCTCGATCTGCGCACGATGGAACTGCGCAGCTTTGCGGCGGACGCGATTATTCTGGCCACAGGCGGCATCGGCGCAATCTTTGGTAAGAGCACGAACTCAGTGGTCTGCACCGGCTCGGCGCAATCGGCGGTCTTTCAGCAGGGCGTGAGTTACGCCAACGGCGAGTTTATTCAGGTGCATCCCACCTGCATCCCCGGCGAAGACAAGCTGAGGCTGATGTCGGAATCGGCACGCGGCGAGGGCGGCCGCGTCTGGGTTCCGCGCAAAGCCGGCGACGCGCGGCCTTTCAAGCAGATTCCCGAAGCCGAACGATTCTATTTTCTGGAAGAATGGTATCCCAAGTATGGCAACCTTGTGCCGCGCGATATTGCCACGCGCGCGATTCACAAGGTGGTCTACGAGAACGGCCTTGGCCTCGACGGCCAGCCGATGGTCTATCTTGACTTATCGCACATTGACCGCGCCACGCTCGACCGCAAGCTGGGCGGCATTCTCGACATTTATGAGAAGTTTGTCGGCGACGACCCGCACGATGTCCCGATGAAAATCTTTCCGGGAATGCATTACACCATGGGCGGGTTGTGGGTCGATTCCAGCCAGATGACCAATGTCCCTGGCATTTTTGCGGCGGGCGAATGCGAGTTTCAATACCACGGCGCAAATCGCCTGGGCGCTAACTCGCTGCTCAGTTGCATCTATGGCGGATTCATCGCCGGGCCAAATGCGTTGAGTTATGCGAAGAGTTTACCTGCGCAAGAGGGTGACGGTGGCCACGCAGCGGAAGTAACTCGACAGGCCGAGATCAATGGCAAACTTCTCAAGAATGAAGGTACGGAGAATCCCTTCAAGTTATGGCGCGAGTTAGGCGAGACAATGACACAGTATGCAACGGTGATTCGCTATAACAAGGGGTTGCGGCAGGCCGACGAAAAGATCGTCGAACTGCTGGATCGTTACAAGAAAGTAAACCTGAGCGACAAGAGCCAGTGGGCCAACACCAGTTTCGCCTTTGCCCGCCAGTTGAAAAATATGCTGGAGTTGGCGCGGGTGATTGCGCAGGGTGCGGCGTTGCGGGATGAGTCGCGTGGCGCGCATTACAAGCCGGATTTTCCCGACCGCAACGATGAGCGCTTCCTGAAGACCACCAAGGCGGGTTACACCGGAGACATTATTGGTCCGCGCTTCGAGTATGAGGCAGTCGATACTCAATTCATTCAGCCGCGCCCGCGCCGTTACGATGCGGCCAGTTAAGGGAGACTGACAATGGCAGACAAGACCGTATCTTTGGAAATCAAGCGCCAGGCCAGCCCCGATGCTCCGGTGGTATGGGAGAGCTTCGAGATTCCTTGGCGTCCCGGAATGAATGTGATCTCCGCGATGATGGAGATCGCCGCCTATCCGGTGACGGCGAATGGCCGCGTGACCACGCCGGTAACTTACGATTCGAATTGCCTGGAGGAGATCTGTGGCTCCTGCGCAATGCGCATCAACGGGCGCGCACGCATGGCCTGCTCGGCGCTGGTAGACAATCTTGACCAGCCAATCAAGGTTGAGCCGCTTTCTAAATTCCCGTTGGTCCGCGACCTGCAAGTGGACCGTTCGGTTTTGTTCGAGAATTTGAAGGCGGTCAAAGCCTGGATTCCCATTGACGGAACCTATGACTTAGGCTCAGGTCCACGCATTCTTCCGCAAGAGCAGGAGGCGAGTTATCCGCTCTCGAATTGCATCAGTTGCACCTGCTGCATGGAGGTCTGCCCGCAGTTCAACGAGGATACGAACTTTGTGGGCGCGGCGACGATTGCGCAGGTCAAGCTCTTCAATAATCATCCGACAGGGCGCGTGTTGAAGGAAGAGCGGTTGCGCGCGCTGGCCGGCGACGGCGGCATCCAGGAGTGCGGCTTCGCGCAGAATTGCGTCGAGGTTTGCCCAAAGAGCATCCCTCTGACGAATACCATCTCCGATGTGAGCCGCGATGTGCTGGTGCAGAAGGCCAAGGACTTCTTGCGCGGCTGATCCGCGCGCGGACCTTATCAGACAAAACTCAAGCATTGATGCATTCTAAGTTTGTTGGTGCGGTTGATCGGCTGCCGCGTGGACCACCCTGCTTGCGCCGCACTCTGCGCCATCTGGAATTATTCCAATAAAAATACGTTTTCGAAGTTACAGAGTCTAAATATATAGAGGGTTATGCCCGCCAGAGTTCTGGCTGGGTTGGTTGTGCCCACACAACTACGCTTGATACGGCAACGAGATAGTGCGTAGGCACAAAACTCTATGCCACACATAGGGTTGCTTAAATTGATTCGTGCTATCCGAGGCACGTCCGAACCGTTCATCGGGCCATTCGCAATCTTTCCGCGATAGCCTTGAATTGTGACGATTTCGTTTGTTGGATGAGCTTTATGGATCTTGATCCATTCAGTGAGATTGAAAGCATCGAGGTGTTCCTGACGCACCTCGAATTGCAAGGAGACTTGGATGAACCGGCCTATTCTGATCTGCGCCATTCTGCTCGCCGCTTCCTCTGTTTTGGGAGCGCAGGAGGCAAGCCAAGCCAACCCCTACGAAGGGGTTTCAACTCCACCGCCCGACAATACGATTGTGACCGCCAGCACTCCCCATGCCAAAGCTCCGGCCACGCTGCCGGAGCCGTTGCAGACTGCACCGGCAGCGGAAAGCGAGGCTGTGCCGGCACAATCGCATATCACTGAACCAACCCTGGCGAAGCGTGTGATCGCAGATCCCGATGGCGACATTGTTCATCCGGCTCCACTGCGTCCCGGGGAGTTGCCGGAAGGGGCTACAATCAGCGTCAAGCTGCTCGATGAACTCTCCACTTCGCGCAGTGAAAAAGGCGAGACCTTCCGAAGCCGCGTGGCCTTGGATGTGGTGCGCGACGGCCAGGTACTGATCCCGGCAGGCGCGGAGATTGACGGACGCATCGCCGAAGTCTCCACCGGGCATCCCGGCGGCCACGGTTCCATGCTGCTGCGCCCTGAAGCGCTCATTCTCGCCGATGGCTCGCGCTATCAACTGCATGCCGTCTTGAGCGAAATGCCCGGCGCCAAAACGAAAGTTGGCTCCGAGGGCACTGTTCTGCCAGCTTCGCGTATCAAGCGGGACAGTATCGAGTACGGCGGAGCAGTAGGCGGCGGCGCAACTACTGGTGCGATTGTTGGCGGTCCGGTCGGAGCTGTAACTGGTGGTCTGATCGGTGCCGGTGTAGTCTCGGCCCACCTGTTGATCAGCCATCCACAAGCCAACTTGGAGCCTGGCACCACCCTGGTCTTCACTCTATCGGAGCGTCTGATGATGGCCCCAGTCAGCACATCCGGCAACTGAGTCGGATTGCGCTTAATTTGAAAAGATGACGCGGCGTAATTCTCTCCCGAAGATGGGAGACGCAGAAACAAAAAACCTGCGATGCTCATTTATCATAAGAGCAATGCCTACCGATGTGAGATTGCTGAAACAAGAAGCCACGGAGTTAACAGACCAGGCGCTGGAGAATCTGATTCCCAGCGCCCAGACCGTTCCAGCCTCGATTCACGGCGCTATGCGCCACTCGGTCTTCGCCGGCGGCAAACGGCTGCGGCCTTTGCTGGCCTATCAGTCTGCCGTCACTATCGCCGGGAGCGTGCCAGCCGGGATCGCCAAGCTCGGCGCGGCGCTCGAAATGCTGCACACTTACTCGCTGATTCACGATGATCTGCCCGCACTGGACAACGACGATCTCCGCCGCGGCAAGCCTACCTGCCACGTGGTCTTCGGTGAGGCCATCGCCATTCTGGCCGGAGATGCGTTGCAGACTCGCGCCTTCGAGATTCTGGCGGGGCTGGAGTGCCCGCCAGCGGCGACGGTGCAAATCATCGGCCTCATCGCCAACGCCGTCGGTACCGTCGAGGGCATGATCGGCGGCCAGGTTCTGGACATCGAGAGCGAACATAAAAAGCCCACCCCAGAGATGGTCCAAGCCATTCATCGCGCCAAGACCGGCGCGCTGATCCGCGTGGCGGTGGTGGCAGGCGGTGTCTACGCCGGGGCGTCAGAAGCGGACGCTGCCCGGCTGGATACATTCGGACGCAAGGCAGGGCTGGCCTTCCAGATCGCTGATGACGTACTCGACCTGACAACTGACTCGGCCCATTTAGGCAAGACTGCCGGTAAAGATCTGACCGCGGAAAAGGCTACCTGGCCGGCGGTTTACGGGATCGATCAAAGCAATCGCGACGCCGCGCGGTTGATCGAAGAGGCCTTTGCCGCACTCGCGCCCTACGGCATTCGCGCCGATGGCCTGAAGGCTGTCGCCCGCTATCTGGTCGAAAGGGAGAACTAGAACCAGTTTCTCAATGTTCCCCGGGCGGCAGCTTGCAGCAATCCCCGGCGGCCACCGGCTCATCGGCACCGGCATCCAGAACCACCTTCCAATCGCCGTTGGCCCCTTTGCGCCAAATCGTCATAAACCGCCCCTTGGTAGTCACCGGATTGCCATTTGCGTCTTTGCTGTGGCCTTCAAAGTGTCCCCAGGTATAGCCCATGTCGCCCGATGGACCCATCTGTGCGTCGGTTGGCGTCCAGGTCAGTTGATAGACCTTCGGGTCCCAGTTGGCGGATTTGGCGATGGCCACTTTGCCCACCAGCGGCTGAGCGCCGTTGCCCAGCGCCACGCCATCCTCTGCAAACCAGGCGGCAAAGCCCGCCCCACCGCGCTCCAGCACATCCTTGGCAAAGCGCGCTTCCAGATCATAGAGCAGCATCTTGCCCGGCTTCACCGTCGTATCGAAGAGCGGATTGGGCGCGGCGGGCGCATTCGCGTCGGGAAGGAGCAACTGTCCCCAGGCCGCGCCGGGCGCAATTGCCAACCCCATCCATAGAATGCAACGCAGAATCCCTCTCCATACTCCTGCCATCTTCCGTTCCTCCAAAGAAATAAGGATTACACTGCCTATCGTACAACGAGAGAGAAGGGAGGATTCAACTCCCGCTGCTCCATCCGCCCCAGCGCCAGCAAAATTCCATGCAGCAGCGCGTGGGGGCGCGGCGGGCAGCCAGGGATGAATACATCCACTGGAATCACCGCGCTGACAGCTCCGCGCGTGGCGTAGTTGAGGCCGAAGATGCCGCCGCTGATAGCGCAGCTTCCAGAGGCGATGACGAGTTTAGGCTCCGGTGTGGCTTGAAAAGTCTTCAGCAGCGCCCGTTCCATATTGCGTGTGACCGGGCCGGTGACCAGCAGCATATCGGCGTGGCGCGGAGAAGCAACGAAATGAATGCCCAGCCGCTCCAGATCGTAGATGGGATTGTTGAGCGCGCCGATCTCCATCTCGCAGCCGTTGCAGGAACCGGCATCGACCTCACGGATGGCGAGAGAACGGCCCAGAAGCGCATGAATCTTCTGCTGTACCTTGCTCTCTAAAGACTTACGTTCAGAATCCGAAGGGTTGGAGTTTGTGGTCTCCACGGTCTCAATATCCAGACCGGGGGCAACCGCAGATCCGCTGTTCATGGAACTGTGGCGCTGGGCTCCTGGCTGGCTGCGGTGTGGATCTCCCGGTCCACGCAGGTTTCTATTCACTCCAACGAGTTCGCCCTGGCTCCCATCCGGCAAGAGCGAATACTCGGCAGATAGAATCAGGTCGCTCCGCTCACGAACAGCCAACTCGAAGTTTTGCGTGACCTCGACCGCGCCACTCAACTCTGCTTCCGCGCATTCTCCGCAAAAGTTGCAGAGGCCGTAATCCACTGTGACCATGCGCTGCGCTTCTGTATCCTGAATCCGAATCGCACCGGTTGGGCAGGCCTCTGCCGCGGGGCGCGCATCCCGCCACGCGGAAAAATCAAAGGCCGGCGCGCCGCGAAATTGAGCGGAGATTTGCTCCGGTTTCAGCGGGTAGCCGATGGTGACCAAGCCTGTTTGCGCGGATTTTTGAAAGATGTGAAACATAATTCAGCGGTCCGTTCCGGAGTACGAAAGGTTAAAACTCTTGTTGATGACAGGAAAGTCGGGCACGATGTTCCCTTGCACGGCCTCGACCAGCGCCGGCCAGTTGCTCAGCGACGGGTCTTTGATCTTGCAGCGCTCCAGACGGCCATCAGAGCCAGTCCGAATCCAATGCAGAATCTCGCCGCGCCAGCCCTCGACCGCACCGAGGGCCGTGCGATCCGGCGGCAGGGGCGGCAGGACGATGCGGTGAGATCCGGGAACCAGCCGCGCCGCGATCTCGCGAAGGATGACGAGCGACTGCTCTACCTCATCGACGCGCACGCGCATCCGGCTGAGGACATCGCCCTCCTGGTAGACGGGAACCTGAAAAGTGATTTCGCCATAAGCAGCGTAGGGATGATCGCGGCGCAGGTCGCGATTGATCCCCGATGCGCGCCCGGCAACACCGACGATTCCTAGATCGCTGGCTTGATCGGGGTGCAGAACTCCGGTACGGCCTAGCCTGTCGCGGGTGGAATCTGAGCCTTTAATGATGCGCATCAGATCAGCAAACTCGGCTTCGAAGTGCTTTAGAGCTGCAAGGCAAACATCGACTTGTTGCTTGGTCCAATCGCGGCGCAAACCGCCGGGGCAGACCACTCCGCGCAGCAGGCGGCTACCGGTGAGTTCTTCATTGACGCTGAGAATGTATTCTCGCAGCCGGCTCGCGTGTGCATTGGCCACGGCGAATCCTACATCGGTAGCGATAGCGCCAATGTCGCCGATATGGTTGTAAAGCCGCTCCAACTCTAAAAGAATCGTTCTCATACGCCGTGCGCGCTGGGGAATCTCAATGCTCGCGGCCTGCTCAATCGCCATGCAGAAGGCGGTTCCGTGCGAGAAGCTGGAGTCGCCCGAAATGCTTTCGGCCAGATAAACCGCGTGCCGCACAGGCAGTTGCTCGAAGCGCTTTTCGATGGCCTTGTGGGTATAGAACATACGCAACTGGAGATAGAGGATTGGCTCACCGGCGACGGCGAAGTTGAAGTGGCCCGGCTCGATAATGCCTGCGTGAACCGGGCCGACTGGGATGTGAAAGACGCCTTCGCCGTGCGTGGGGCGATAGACGTGCTGTTCTCCCTCGAAAGGCGGCAGAACCGTGTCGATGGGAAAGTCTTTTCTTAGGGGATGAATATCGGGCCAGTTGTCGTGCAAGGCAACGCGGCGCGGGTTGGGATGGCCCTCGGCAGTCACTCCAAACCAGTCTTGAATCTCGCGCTCTTGCCAGTTGACGGCGGGAACCTCGGCGGAGACCGACGGGAAGTTGGGATTCTCGGCAGGGACTGAACTGCGAACAAGAAGATAGCGGCTGTCACCCGGATGGTCGAAGAGATGATAAAGCAGAAAAGAGGTTTCCGATGCGATTCGGTCCTCGGCAAAGACACAGGCCAGCCGGCAGCCATTTTCAATAAGGTATTGCACCATGGAGCGCACACTGGAGAGCGCCACGGCGGCGTGGACCTCGGCCTCGTTGGCCTCGGTCCAGTTCTCAAAGGCTATGCCGCAATGTGCGCGGATCTTGTCGAAGGCGCGAGCTTGGATGCGAGTGTTGGGCAGGGTCATGGGTGCACCGCCAGGATGCGCGCCGCGCCGTCGATCAGTTGATACAGCGGAGTGGGCAGCCAGAATCCGGTTGCCAGCACGAGCAGCGAAAGCACAACCACAGGAACTATCTTCCACAGGCAGACCGGCTCACGTGGCACGCCACGGGGAGGACCTAAGACAATCTGCGAAAACTGATGAAAGATGCCGCAGAAGATGGCTACCAGGAAGACAACAAGCAGGATTGCCGCGCCCCTATATGGCCCTGCAAAACCCGCCCGCAACACCATGAACTCACTTTGAAAGAGGCCGAAGGGCGGCGTGCCGGTGACTGCCAGTGCGCCCAGCATCAACATCGGCGCGGTGATGGGCAGGGCATGAATCAGCCCGCCCGCGGCTGCCCGCAAGCTGTCGCTCTTGGTGTGCTGCTGAGCATTGCCCACACAGAAGAACAGCAGTGGCTTGGTCACCGTGTGATAGGTCATATGCAGCAGCATGGCGAGCGCGCCAAAGGCTCCGCCGAAGCCCAGTCCGAGAACCATCAAGCCGCCGTTGTCGATGCTGGAGTAGGCAAGCAGGCGGCGCGAACTGCGCTGAACCAGAATGAAGGGCACTGCAACTCCGACAGAAAGAAGCCCGAAGAGGACAAGCAGATTCGACGAAAAGGAGGGGCCAAGGCAAAGAACGGTCAGCACATGAAAGCGCGCCAGAGCGTAGAGCGCGCAATTCAACACCGCCGTCGCCATCAGCGTGGCAATGGGAATCGGAGCTTCGTTATAGGCATCCGGCTTCCAGGTGTGCATGGGCGCCATGCCGGCCTTGGTGCCGAAGCCAAGCAAGATAAAGATGAAGGCCAGGCGCATCACGCTCTTGTCGAAGTGCGGAGCCTGTAGCACAAGCACGGACCAATTGAGTGCGCTCACGCTGTCACCGCCCAAAGCCATGCGCGCCGAGTAATACGTCAGAACAGTTCCGAAGAGGGCCATCGACAAGCCAACGCTGCCGATCATGGCGTACTTCCAGGCTGCTTCGATGGAGGTGGGCCGCCCGAAAAATGTGACGAGAAAGATCGATGCCAGCGTGGTGCTTTCAACGGCAATCCACATCACGCCAAGATTGTTGGCCACAACCACCAGAAACATGCAAAAGACAAAGAGCGGCGTCAGCGTGTAATACATGCGCAGCTTGGGCAGCGCGTCCGTGCCGTGTGCATCGTTGCTTGGAGCCAGATGGTGATCCGCTTCCTCGCGCCGCAGGTAGCCAACGGCATACGGCGCGCAGACCAGAACCACGAATGCGGTGAGCAGCGCCGTCAGAGCGCTGAGCTGATCCGCATAGAGGAAGCCGTTGCCGATGGAAACGCTTCCCAGGCGCAAAACCTCTTCGGCCATGAGGACGGCGGCAAAAAACGACGAAGCGGCGGACGCCAGATGGATTGCCTCCATCGATCGCCGGCTGCGCACGATGGCCGTCAGGCCGCAGGCCAGCAAGGGGATCGACAAGAGGAGAAGGATTATCATTGAGCGTCAGCCTTTCAGCCGGCTCAACCGGCTGACGTCCATCGAATCAAAGGTATCGCGGATTTGGTAGACAAGAATGGCCAGGACCACGCCCCCGACCAGCACGTCAAAGAAGATGCCCACTTCCACAATCATCGGCATTCCGTAGGTGAGGGAAATGGCCGCGAGGAAGATTCCGTTTTCGAGCGACAAGAGAGCCAGCACCTGGCTCAACGCCTTGCGGCGGTTCAGCATCATGAAAAAGCCAATCAAGAAAATAGCAATCGCAACGGCCAGTGTATTGTGGCCCAGGCTTGCCGGACCCAGCGGCTCATCGGGCCGGTGGAAGGACTCGGCCACCACATAAGCCAACAGCGTCAGCAGGCCAGCGGTGATAACCGAGATGGGCGCGTTGACCATCGGTTCAATCTCCTGGTGAATTTCGATCCGCCGCACCAACTTTTCGAAGAGCACCGGCAATGCGATCACCTTGACCACCAGCATCAACGCGGCGGCGGCATAGATGTGCGGAGCGTTGTTGTAGTATGCAATCGTGTTGGCGATGCAGGCCAACAGAAACGATTGCAGCGCAAAGCTGCGGATGCTGGTGATCAGCCAGCGCTGCGTCACCATCATGATTTGCAGAACAAGAAGTAGCGCCGCCATCAGCGTAATCATCCTGTTCCCGAATTGCGCGTCCTGCCAAAAGTGCATTTTTTGCCTTTTACTACAACAATTCAATGTGATTCTGATAGCTCGGCCACCTGCTCTAACTTGGGATTGGGACCGTATCGATTCGATCCTGGATCGCTATCAAGCGCCATAAATACAAGTACGGTGATTCCGCCAATGATCGGCATCAGACAGAGCAGGATCATCCAGCCGCTCTTATCGGTGTCGTGAAGCCTTCGTACTGTGACGGACAAATTTGGAAGGATGGTAGCCAGAATATAAAGCGCAAGTGGAAAGTATTGAGCTGCTTCGACGCCGTCAGGGTGTACATTAGTCCCAAAGGCTGCGTACCCTCCGACAAAAAGCGCAAGCATGAACAAAATATTTACGAGTTCATATATCCAGAATTCTTTGCGCCGCGAGCGCCCATTGAACTGCGAGCACATATTCAGAACCATCAAATAC
Organism: uncultured Acidobacteriaceae bacterium; assembly: GCA_963804315.1. GTDB lineage: Bacteria > Acidobacteriota > Terriglobia > Terriglobales > Acidobacteriaceae > Telmatobacter. Next base: position 33,627 of record CAWDQB010000051.1, on the reverse strand, counting down.
CAGTACATAGCTTCCTTCGTTATTCGGTCGAATCGCGTGGGCTGATATGTTCCACTCATCAATCTTCTTTCAACCATAACTTCTCCATTTACTCACCGATGACAAATTACCCTTGAAACAAAAATGTTGAAACCAGTGCCAACGCGCTCAGCACAAAAGCAATCGCCAGCAGCTCCGGCACGCGGAAGAGTCGCATCTTGGCGTTGGTCACTTCAACCGCCGCCACCATCAGCGACAGCACCAACAACTTCAGCAGAAACCATCCCAGGCTGGCCGTGAGCGCCAGCGGCGTCCAGCTTGCGCTGAGGCCGAAGGGGAAGAAGACATTCACCAGCAGGGTCATCAGTACCAGTTGCTTGATGAAGGCCGCCCATTCGATCAGCGCCAAATACGGTCCCGAGTACTCCAGAATCATCGCCTCGTGAATCATCGTCAATTCAAGATGCGTCGATGGGTTGTCCACAGGAATCCGCCCGGTCTCGGCGATCAGCACGATAAACAGCGCGGCAAAGGCCAGCATTTGTGATGGAGCAAGAAAACGCCAGCTCTGCCCCAGCCCGGCCTGCGCCACAAGGCTGAGATTCGTCGATCCCGCTCCAATGGCCACCGCGAAGACAGCCAGCATCAGCGCGGGTTCGGCAATGGCGGAGATCGTCATCTCGCGGCTGCTACCCAATCCCCCGAAGGAGCTGCCTGTGTCCAAGCCGCCCAGCGCGAGAAAAAAGCGGCCCAGCGCCAACAGGTAGACCATCGCCAGCACGCCGCCATAGAGGCTCAGCGGGGCCTGCGCGGAGATGGTGGGAATCAGCAGACTGGCCAGCAGCACTGTGGTGAAGAGCACAAAGGGCGTCGCGGTAAAGATCCACGAAGCCGTGTCGGGAATCACCATTCCCTTGCCTAGCAGCTTGTAGAGATCTCGGTAGGGCTGAAACAGTCCCGGTCCGCGCCGTGTCTGCACGCGCGCCTTCAAGAGGCGGTTCAAACCCGTTACCAGAGGCGCAAGCAGCAGCACCAGCGCGACCTGAAAGACGGTTTGGAGGAATTGCGCGGTCATGTTCTCGATCATGGGCGCACTCCAAAGATCAGCAGCAAAATCAGCGTGACAAAGATGTAAGCAAGGTAAGCATGAATGCTGCCGGTTTGAATTCTGCGCATCCGCTCAGCCAGAGCCAGAATGCCCTTCTGGATGGGCGCGTAGATATGCGTCTCGAAGGTCGGCTGAATCTCCGACTCGAAGTGGATCGACTTGGGATAGTAGCGTGAGACATCGAAGTCAGCCTGTATCTCGCGCTTGGGGCGGAAGAGCGCCGCGAAGATCATGCGCAGTGGCTTGGAAAATGCAGTCGCAGTGTACTCATTGGCAGCCGTCAGGCCTGGCAAGCCGCAATCCCAGGTGGGACCCTTGATGCTCTTGGCTCTGTGCTCCATTCCGGCGTCCCAAGACAAGCCAAAGCCCCAGCGGGACCAGGCTGAGGGTAATCAGCGCCAGCGCAATCATCAGCGGCGAAACGCTGCCGCTCTGCACCGAGCCAGCCGTCAGCAACAGCCCATTGCCGCTGATCAGTTGCCCGTTGATCTGCACGCCCAGAGCCTGTTGCGTAATCGGCGCAAAGAGCGGAATCAACCAGGTCGCTCCAAGTCCAAGAACCACGCACGCAATGGCCAGCCCGGCCATCCCCGCATTCATCGACAGTGACGCTTCCGTGGCTTGCTCGGCATCTTCACTGCGCGGCAGAGCGAGAAACGTAATCCCAAATGCCTTGACGAAGCAAGCCGCAGCCAGCGCCGCGGTCAGCGCCAACAGTGCGCCAGCAATAGGAAAAGCAACGCGGGTCAAGGTCGGCGTGGCCCCAAAGCCAGCCAGCAGTCCCTGATACGTAAGCCACTCGCTGACGAAGCCGTTCAGCGGAGGAAGCCCGGAGATGGCGACGGCGCCAATCAAAAAATAGAAGGCCGTCCAGGGCATGCGCCGGATCAAGCCCCCCATCTCTTCCATGTTGCGTGTCTTCGCGCCATGCAAGACGCTGCCCGCGCCCATAAAGAGCAGGCTCTTGAAGACGCCGTGATTGAGGGTATGAAAGAGTCCCGCAACCAGCGCCAGCGCGGCCAGTTGAGGATGCCCGAAGGAGCGAAAGAGCAGCGCCGAGCCGAAGCCCATCAGAATGATTCCGATATTTTCAATGCTGTGATAGGCCAGCAGCCGCTTCAGGTCATGCTCCATCAGCGCATACAATACTCCCAGCAAAGCCGAGATAACCCCAACCACCAGCACCAGCATTCCAGCCCATACCGGCGCATCGCCATAAAAGTCGAAGAAGACGCGCGTCATGCCGTAGATGCCGGTTTTGATGACGATGCCGGACATCAGCGCAGAGACGTTGCTGGGCGCGACTGGATGGGCGGCCGGCAGCCATATATGTAAAGGAATAATGCCTGCCTTGACGCCAAAACCAAAGAAGAGCAGCAAAAAGGCAGCCGCTCCGAAAACCGGATTGAGCCGCCCACCGACGCCATGCAAAGCTTGGAACTCCATGCTTCCGGAGGCCGTCGCCAGCAGCAGAAAGCCCAGATACAGCATTCCCGTCCCGCCGCGCGACATCAGCAAATAAAGCATTCCGCCCTCGCGCGCCTCGGCCGACCCATGGTCCGTAATCACCAGGAAGTATGAGGTGACGACCACCAACTCCCAGGCAACCAGAAAGAAGATCACATTCGACGCCGTGAAGACCAGCGTCAAGGCCAGCAGCATCAGATTGAAAAAGCAGAAGAAGATTCCCGGCCTGCGCGCGGCTACGCCGTGACGCAAATACCCTATGGAATAGACGGACACGCACACGGCCAGCAGAGAGAGCGCAAGAAGAAAAAACGCCGAGAGCGGGTCCAAGCGAACACTATACAGTAAAAAAGGCACTCCGGACGGCAATGCCCAGTTGAACTCCGCGCCGGCGATCAGCGCTCCAGCCGATGTGCAGAACTCAAGCACCGCAGCCGCCGCACTTGCCAGACACAGCAAAGTCGAGATCCAGGTCGCGGTAATCTTGCGAAGATGAGCGGCCAGCCCAGCCAATGCCGCAATGAAATAAATTAGCAGGCCAGCCAAAAACAATTCACGAATCGAACCCATGGTCTTTTGAGGATTAAACCGAGCTAACCGTGAACTGTTTCAGCAGCATACGCCTTTCAACCGCGCCGCTGAATGCGCTTAACTCTTCTCTATTGTATTCGATCTTGTGGAGCAGATCGACTTGCCGCTGCAAGTTGCGATCTGGAATGAACAGTCAAAAATATCTTGCCCTGGCCATTCCACTTTTGCGGAAAGGGTGTGATTCTACGATTTTTGCAATGGATCGAGGATCTGGAAGTCTCCATCATTCTCCAAACTAATAGGCTTTCAAATCCACAATTGCATTGAGAATCGATTCCGGCTGAGGCAGAATTGCGTCCTCTAGAATCGGCTGGTAGGCGACGAAGGTGTCCATCGCGCCGATGCGGCGGACAGGAGCGTCAAGAAAGTCGAAAAGCTCATCAGCGACGCGGGCGGCGATCTCCGCGCCGTAGCCCCAACTGAGCATATCCTCGTGGACGACGATCACGCGGCTGGTCTTGCGGACTGATGCGGCGATGGCTTCCCAGTCGTAGGGATTCAGCGTCCGCAGGTCGAGAATCTCCACGTCGATGTTGTGCTCGCGGCGGGCGCGCTCGGCAGCTTGCAAACTGCGCGGGACCAGCGCACCATACGTCACAATTGTCAGGTCTGCGCCGCTACGGACTGTGCGGGCCTTGCCGAAGGGAATGGCAAAGTCGGGTCCTGGATACGGCGCGCGGTCGTGGGTTTCGCGGTAAAGGCGCTTGTGTTCGAGGAAGAGCACCGGGTCGTCGCAACGGATGGCAGTGCGCAGCAGGCCATTGGCGTCCAGAGCGTTCGACGGGAAGACGATACGCAGGCCGGGGATGTGGGTAAAGATGCTCTCGCCTGATTGCGAGTGGTAGATGGAGCCGCCGGTGAGGTAGCCGCCGATGGGCACGCGAATCACCGCCGGGCAACCCCATTCGCCGTTGGAGCGCCAACGCAGGACGGAAAGCTCGTTGTGAATCTGGTGCATGGCTGGCCAAATGTAATCGAAGAACTGAATTTCGACGACCGGCTTCATGCCACGGACACCGTAACCCAGCGCACGGCCGACGATATTAGCCTCGGCAAGAGGTGAATTGAAAACGCGTTCCGAGCCAAACTCGGTTTGCAAGCCGGCGGTGAGCTTGAAGACGCCGCCCTTTCCTTTGACCTCGGCGAGTGCCTCTTCACGGCTGGCGTCGGCCACGTCCTCACCAAAGACAACGATGCGCGGATCGCGGCGCATCTCGTCGTGCAGGCAGGCGTTGATGAGGTCGGCCATGGTTTTGGGCTTGGGGTCAGTGGCGACCGCATGCTCGGTGGCAAAGCTGACTTCGGTGGGGTCTAGGACTTCGGAGTAGACGTGCTTGGTGATCTCCGATACCAGCGGCAGCGGAGCAGCCAGGGCATGCTCAGCGGCCGCGGCGACCTCCTGATCGAGCGCGTGCTCCGTCGCCGTAAGCTCTTCCACAGTCAGGATTTCTTCGGCCAGCAAGCGAGCACGCATTTTGACCAGAGGATCGCGCAGGGCATCTGCTTCTCTCTCAGCCTGGGTGCGATAGTGCCGGTCGTCATCGGAGAGCGAGTGGGAGTAAGCCCTCATGCAATGGCCGTGAATAAACGCGGGACCGAGACCGGCACGGCAGTAAGCTGCGGCGGATTGAACGGCTCGGAAGCTAGCCTCGGGGTCGGTGCCATCAACTTCGGCAAAATAGAAGTTGGGGAAGTTGGCTACCAGGCGGGAGATGTTGCCGCCCGGCATACTCACCTTAACCGGCGTGCTGATGGCGTAGCCGTTGTCTTCCACACAGAAGATTACCGGCAGTTTGCGGTTGGAGGCGGTGTTCAGCGCCTCCCAGAACTCTCCCTGTGAAGTGGAGCCTTCGCCAAGCGAGGTCCAGACAATTTCGTCACCATGGAATTTCACTTCGCGGAAGGCGCGATAATCACCCGGCTCAGCGGTGGCGGCTTCTGGGTGGTTGCTGAAGAATCGTCCGGCCTCGGCGCAACCGACAGCGTGAAGAAGTTGCGATGCGGTGGCTGAGGAGGTGCTGACAATGTTCAGTGTCCGGCTGCTCCAGTGGGTGGGCATTTGCCTGCCGCCGCTGGCGGGGTCCGTGGCCGCGCCTACGGCTTGGAGGAGCATTTCCGTTGGCGTAACGCCCAGGGTGAGGCAGAGAGCGCGGTCGCGATAGTAAGGGAAGAACCAGTCGTAGCCGGGACGCAGAGCCAGCGCCGCGCCCACCAGCAGCGCTTCGTGGCCCGCGCCGGAGATCTGGAAGAAGGTCTTCTGCTGGCGCTTGAGCAGAATCTCGCGGTCATCCACGCGCCGCGAAAGGACCATCAACCGGTAGACCTCGATCAACTGCTGGGGGCTGAGTCTGCCGGAGGATGCCGACAGGGACTCGCTCGTGCCGGGAAAAGCGACTTCCATACTCTTGCTCCTAAAAATGCCTGTCTTGTCGCAACCGCGGGGAATTTGGAGTTACACAGCCCATTATAACAACTCGGCGTATGCGGGTATTGCGGATGGCGTGGGCGACTCAAGTCCATTTCAATTTGATATCCAAACACACTCTTGTTCAAGGCAGATATTTATTGCGATAGTGACGCATTGAGGTAAGGCCGCGTCGATCTATTGGCTTGGGTTTGTCAGGATCTCAGCGTCAGAGTTGCAAGCAGCCTTGTCCAAAGTATCAAGCATGTTCTCCCAAATATCGAAGCTGGTTCCGCGCGCCTGCTTCGAAGCAACCGAGCGCTACGCTTACGGCGGCGCCACCATCGAGTTATACGCCACTACTTTCGACAGTGTGCGCTTACGCTTCGCCAATGGCGCTGCCAAGTTGTACCTGATGGCAGATCAGGCGGCCTGCTGTCATGCAACAGAGTTATCACCGACGGCAAGCGACGCGAAGTCACCTTATCATGATAGTCGGCGATCCCCCCTCCAAGCGCTGGAGATGCATCTTATCTATTCCTCTGGGAGCAGCGGAGAGAGAGGGCAGACTTCGATGCGCTCGCGTGAGGCGCCCATCGCAATAAATAATCCGGAACCAATGATCAAAATCCCGCCCAGAAGCATCGAGATCGTCGGTATCTCATGCCAGAAGAGATAAGCGATCAAAGCGCCGGTAAGTAGCTGCGTGTAGTGATATTGCGAGACGCTGGCCGCGGAGGAATGCTTCAAGGCCGCATAGAAGCACACGCTTCCCAGAGCGCAGAAAAATCCTGTCGCGCCAAGAGCAGCGGTGAGCCTCCATGTAAGCGGTTCTGCGTGCCCAATCATCCGCCCGAAGCCGTATGCGCTCATCACGATTCCGGAAAAGAAGACGAAGGACTCTGACTTTTCCGTTTGCGTGATGACGCGCGACCATACCATATTGGCCGAGAAACAGGCCACGCAGACCATGCAGGCGGCAATGCCGATCCAGTCCCCCTGACGCGCAGAGCCAAAGGGGTCGACAGCGATAATAACTCCGGCAAAGCCAACCAGGATTGCCAGCGATTTGCGCCATCCAAGGCGCTCTTGGAGGAATAATGCGGCCAGGATTGCGGTGACCATCGGAGACATGAAGACGAGAATGTAAAACAAAGTCAAGGGTAGATGACGCAAGGCGACGACCACGCACAAGTTGTTGGCCAGATCAAGGCACGAGCGCAGGATCTGCCGCCGGGGCTGCTTCGGCCAGAGAGACTTTACCTGGTGGCGCCACCGGCCATGCAATAGCAGAAACACCACAACGAAGAGGCCGAGAAATGCAATTACCTCGTAAGCAGGCAGCCGCGAGCTTCCGATCTTTTTGATGATGCTGTCGGCCAACACCCAGCAGGTGAATCCAGCCAAAGCAAAACCAATTGCCTCGAATTCAGAATAAGATTTTTTCATATTTTGAAACACATCGCTACGGCTATTTTAACAGAGGACTCGCGGATCCAGTAGTCCTTGGCGGCTGGGCGAGGTTGCGTTGTCTGCCACCTAACAATGGACCTCTGATTTCGTCTTTCGGATGAGCAGATGCGAATTATTGAACTTACCGGTTACAGACATCCGCCATGAAAATACGTACAATGCAACAGCGGCGAAAGAACATATGCGCGGTTGCTGCTGGGAGCATGGCTGCCATTCCACTTACGCCTGATTTCTTGTCTATGAAGATCGCGTGAATTCAGCGATCAGAACTTTGCGAAATCGATCATGACCTCTGTGCGTGCGGCAATGGGATGACCCTTCTTTGTGGCGGGAAAGAACTTGTACTGCCATACGGCGGCTTCGGCCTTTTTGTCTAATCCGAAGCCAAGCCCGCGCCGAACATGGACATCGGCGGGTAAGCCATCTACTCCCACCAACACCGAAACAATGGCTACTTGGACCCAGGGATGCAACACAAATGGATCGACGAAATCCGCATCTACCGTGTGGATCGGGAAGGGTGGTGTATATGACAAAGGATTGTGATGCTTGTCTTCGAATTTCGACGCATCGGGCAAGGGAAGGTCTCTTTCGGTGATTAGAATTTCGGGAATAGTCTCGCTACGGTTGGCGCGGAAGACAGTGCGCACATCTATCCATACAGGCACAGGATGACCTGCCAACATGCCCGGCTCAAATTTCGATTGCTTTACCGCGGCAATGGCGGCCTGATCGAAGGCTTCGCCATGGGTATGCAGTACTTGAATGTGTGCGGGGTTTCCACTAGCCTCAATCACCATAGCCAACACAGTCATGCCACGAATCGCATTCGCTGATACGCCAGAAGGGTACGGAACATCTATGGTGCTCAGCAACCGGGGCACTGTGATCTCGGGACCGGCGTAGTACGCTCTGTCCTTATCAGGAGTCTGATGGAGCGTAAGACACGCAGCCAGTGCATGTTGGTCTAGGACACAGATTTCAATCAATCCCAGTAGAATCCGTGCAAATCTCCTTTGCCACATTCGATTCTCCAATCTATCTGCCTTGATTTGCCGGCTCGTTCTGTAGCTTTATCGGTCGGCTGGAATATGTTGCATTGTGCCTTATCGAATCATCATTGGCGTCAGGGCCGATGAAGCAGACGCATCGGCTTGCTTCCATATTATTGAAGCAAAGATAAAGATAAGATAAAGACAGTTTTCCGCCCCGTGAGTATATGGTTCGGTCTATCCACGAAATTAATTCTTCAATCATCGATGGCGAATTAATTGAAATAGTTGAAATTCATGACTTCATTATGCAAGCCTCACGTACCACTCATAACTTTTTGAGAAATACATACGGACTCTTTATAGATATAGCTCTAATGTCAATGTAAGCCGCTACTGCTCGAGGATGCGGCGGCGCAAGTGTTTTCATAAAACGTTCGTCCTAGGACGTCAAAACGTTTGACATTTTCGAAAACACTGCAATTTCCTTGCGACTCCTTTATGTCGCTCTGCTTAACAATTGGGGTGAGGTAGGCGGAAGCGACGGGCTAGCCATACTTCAGCGAGAGCCAACGCATTTTAACCCAGCGACGCAAGACGTCGAGGAGGTCAGATACCGATGACAAAGAACTTCAAATCCGCCATAACTCTGACTGTCGCAATCTGTGGTCTTGTTGTACAGGTTGCGTCACACGCCCAAAGCGCATCTTCAGCCCCTGATAATGCCACGAAGTTGCGGAGTGTAAATGCGGCGCGGCATGCCGGGTCGGCTATGACATTACTGGCCTCGGCAAAGCCGGAACAGCCATCGACGGAGCCAGTGGAAGCAGATGTTACAACGACCGCTGCTCCAGATACTTCCCCTTATGTTACTCCGAAACTTGAAGAGGATGCGGTCTTGAAAGAAATCACGGAGATGAAGGCTCGCATCGCGCTGCTGGAGGCGGAACTGAAGACACAGCACGGAGTCAGCGATGCCGCAAAAGCGGAGCAGGATGCCAATGCAATACGAAATGCCATAACCGGCGAGAGCAACAGTTCGTTCGCAATTTCCCAGGTGACCGAAGCGCAGACTCCTTCAGTTGCTCCGGCGTCTGTTCCACCCCCCGCAGCGCCTCCCGCCCCACCAGAAATCAGCGCCGAAAGACTTACCAAAGAAGCGCCATTCCCAGGCGACTGGACCTGGCTGAACAGCAATGGGCATGCGGTGGACAGCCCTATGGCCACCAAGTACTTCACACCGGAGTTCCGCGCTGACGCCAATTATATTCTCGACTACAACCATCCAGCGGACGATACGATGGGCGGTGCTACGGAGAGCTTCCGTTCCGACGAGTGGCAGTTGGAGCAGCTCAGCTTTGGCGGTGACATTCGTATCGACAATGTGCGCGGCCGCTTCCTCACCATGGATGGCTTGTTCGCCACTACCACGCCGCGCAACGATGGCAGTCCCAACCGCGGACAGTGGGATCTGGCCGGCGCTTACAAGTACATCTCCGAGGGGTGGGGCGGTTATCACTTTGATGTAAGCCACGGCTTGAATGTGGATGCGGGCATCTTCGTCTCCTACATAGGCCTTTTCAGTTATTACAACTTCGATAACTGGACCTACCAGCCTTCATTCGTCTCCTCGAACACGCCTTGGTTCTTCAACGGCCTGCGCATTCAGTGGTTCCCCACCAAGAATCTCAAGATCGAACCATGGATCATCAATGGCTGGCAGTCGTATGCCAGATACAACGGCAAGCCTGGATTAGGCGGACAAATTCTGTGGCGTCCCAAACCGTATCTGGATTTTGTGTGGAACAATTACGGTCTGGGTGAAGACGACGCCGGGTACCCAGGCCGCTCGCGCATCCATGCCGATTACAGCGCGCAGATCAAGGTGTATGACCAGCCGAAGAAAATGCTGGACAAGATCGCCTTCACTATCACCGGTGACGCCGGCTGCGAATATGGCGGCGGTGGCCCCTCATTCGCCACCCCGGATGGAGCATTGAATCAAAATGGCCAATCTCCGATGACAGGCACCACCGACACCTACAATGGCGGAGTCAATTGCCATAACTCTCATAACGGCAGGCCCAAGCAGGCGTTTATCGGTTGGATGATGTATAACCGCTACTGGTTCAAGAAGGATAGGTACGCAATTACCCTCGGCGGCGGACAGATGAATAACCCGGGGCGCTATCTGACTCTGCTACCACCAATCAATGGCGCAACCGCCATCAGTGGAACACCATACTTCACCGAGAACGCAGGCGACCGCTCGCAGATGCATGATGGAACCATCACCTTCGACTATATGCCTAGCCAGTTCATCACATTCACCATTGAAGAAGGCTATCGTTACTCCGATGTGCCTTATTGGACCGGCAAGCGTGGCAGCTTTGGTGGCAGCGGAACCGGCATCACGCCTCCGCTCGGCAACAATGGTTCTCCGCAGTATTACGCCTGCCTCAGCGGCGCGAGTTCGAACCTGGGCTATGGAACACCGCTGGCGACAGTCAATGCTGCCTGCGGCGGTCCAAATAGCTGGATCAGCACGACTGATTCCACTAATGCCATCTGGTGGCCTGACCTGACAAAAAACCAAACCAATACCACGATTGCCATCAAGGTCAGGTTTTAGCACTAGCCAAGAAACCGCAGGCATTTAATGCAAATGAACGCTTAAACTCAACGACCAGCTCCGGGGATCACTGCATCGCCGGCGCTGGTCGCGTTCATCTCATGTTATTGCCGCTCGTCGGACGTGATGTAGAAACGCAAACATTCTCAATGAATTCTTGCGATTTTCTTCATGCGATACTCACTTGAAATAAATAACATGAAGGAAATCGCGAGAAAGTTATACAGAAACCTAGCCGTAGTTAGCGCCAATCGCGGCCGGAAGAATGGTGCGCCTTGCAAGCCGCGCTAACTGAAATTTACTAATCTCACGCATTTCATTTGCGAATTTTTTATAGGTTTCGCATAAGCATGAATTTATGAAGCGGAGCAAAAGTTATTCCGCACAATGAACTCGTGAAACTGAAATGCGTCAAGGGGTGGGAGAAATTGCATGAAGAGCATAATTGTCAATTCCGGCCTGCTGCTCGCGGTGATGGCGGCATCTTTGGCTGTCAGTGGCTGCAAGAGTGAAAAGGTCAATGCGGACGCGGAGGCACCTCCGCCAGCCAAGGTGATCTCCGGGGTGGACGTCACCTTTTTTGCGGTTGATCATCCAGAGCTATATCCGATCGCAACCGCAACCGAGTACCAGGGCCCTTCACAATTATTCGTAACCGGTACCGTGTTTCCGGACATTGCGCGCACTGTTCCAGTGATCTCGCTTGCCTCCGGTCGTATTGTGGACATCCGTGCTCGACTTGGCGACACAGTAAAAAAGGGCCAACTCCTGCTGCGTGTGCGCAGCGACGATATTTCGGGAGGCTTCGATGCTTACCAGAAAGCCATCTCCGATGAGTTGCTTGCACGCAAGCAGTTGGATCGCGCGAAGGTACTGTACGAGCACGGGGCCATCGCACTGGGTGACCTGGAGGTGGCGCAGGACGCAGAGGACGATGCTAAAACCACATTAGGAACCGCCACGGAGCATCTTCGCCTTCTGGGCAGCGATCCCGAGAATCCGAAGGGAATTGTCGATATCTTTGCCCCGGTTTCCGGCGTGATCACCGATCAGGAAGTGACGAACGGCGCGGCGGTTCAGGCCTACTCCACGCCGAACCCATTCACCATTTCGGATCTGTCCACCGTGTGGATTGTCTGCGACGTTTATGAAAGCGATATGGCCAGTGTGCGCGTCGGAGAACCGACCGAGATCAAGCTGAACGCCTATCCGGACAAAGTTCTCAAAGGCACCATCAGCAATATCGGCTCGATTCTCGATCCGAATATCCGCACTGCGAAGGTGCGTATTGAGGTGGCCAATCCAGGCGAGATGATGCGGCCGGGAATGTTCGCCACAGCCACTTTGTACGGCAAGGAGAAAAAGACTTACACGGCTGTCCCGGCTTCGGCGATCGTGCATCTGCACGACCGCGATTGGGTCTTTGTCCCGGAGCAAGGGAAGTTCAAGCGGATTCAGGTCGTCAGTAGCGAACAGTTGCCGAACAATATGCAGGAGATTACATCCGGGTTGCAGCCTGGCCAGCAGGTGGTGACCAACGCGATCAATCTCCAAAATGCCATCGACAATGAATGACGTTCAACTCCTGGACTTGAGGAAGAAGCCATGATTCGCAAGCTCGTAGATTTTGCTCTCAATAATCGGTGGTTGGTGCTGGCGATTGGGTTGCTGTTGTTCGGTTGGGGTGCGGTGTCGTTTCACCAAATGCCCGTCGAAGTCTATCCTGACATCGCCGATAATTACGTGACCATCGTCAGCCAATGGGCCGGGCGTTCCGCCGAAGAGATGGAACAGCAAGTATCGGTTCCCGTCGAGATTCAGATGTTCGGGATTCCGCATCTCACAACTGTGCGGTCGGAATCTATTTTCGGACTTTCTCTGGTTACGTTGATCTTTGACGACCAATCGGTGAATGAATGGAACCGCCAGAAAGTTCTCGAAAGGCTCACACAGGTTAATGTGCCGGCGGGTGTACTACCTCAAATCGGTACAGACTGGAGCCTTACCGGCCAGATTTATTGGTACACGATCCGGAGCACGAATCCGGCATATGACCTGATGAATTTGAGGAGTATCGAAGACTGGACGCTGTACAAGGAATTCAGGAAAGTTCCGAACGTAGTGGACGTAAGCGACTTCGGCGGCACCGCGCGCGAATATCAGGTACGCATCGACCCGAATAAACTCATCTCCTATGGCTTGAGCATTAGCCAGGTAGAGAGTCAGTTGGCTGCCAACAATATAAACGCCGGCGGCAGCTTTGTCGAAGAAGGCTTGCAGCAACTGAACGTTCGCGCGCTCGGACTTTTTCGCAGTGTGCAGGATATCGAGAACACAGTGCTGACAACATCAAATGGCGCTCCGGTTCGCGTCAAGGACATCGCAACCGTCGAGTGGGGTCCTAGAATTCGCCTGGGACGCATGGCCAGAGCCGATCATCGTCCAGATGGCGTTATTGTAGACGAGGCCGACGTCATCCAGGGCGGCGTGCTGATGCGCAAGGGAGCCGAAGAAGGCCCCACGCTCGATGGGATTCATAAAAAGGTGGATGAGCTAAATAATCACATCCTGCCAGTTGGTGTGAAGGTTGTGCCCATGCTCGACCGCAGCGATCTGCTTCATTACACATTGCACACTGTGCTGCACAATCTGGGCGAGGGAATGATTCTGGTAACGATCATTCTATTTCTGTTTCTCGGTAATGTCCGCGGAGCAATCATTGTAGCCCTCACTATTCCGTTCGCCTTGCTCTTCGCATCGATCTTTCTCAATCTGAGCCATATCCCCGCGAACCTGATTTCACTTGGCGCGCTTGATTTCGGAATGGTTGTGGATGGAGCAGTTGTGATGGTCGAGAACATCATGCGGCACTTGAGCCATCATGGAAGAAATATTTCGGCGGAATCAGGCCGAATCACGATGAGTTGGAAGAAGCCGGTAGAAATGATCCGTGATGCCGCGCACGAGGTCCAGCGACCGGTTTTCTATGCCATCGCTATCATCATCACTGCTTACATGCCTATCTTCACGCTGCAACGAGTCGAAGGAAGATTGTTCCGGCCGATGGCCTGGACCGTTGCCTTCGCGCTGTTCGGCGCCATCGTATTCTCCATTTTCATCGTGCCTGTGCTGGCTGCCTTCTCATTCCCGCGTGGCGTCAAAGAATGGCGCAACCCGGTGATGGAGTTCTTGAAAGAGCGTTACAGGAAAGGGGTTAAGTGGGCTATAGAAAATCGATGGATCACCGTTGGCGTAGGCCTGGCATCGATGGCCGGCGCTCTTTTCCTGACCTTCAGCGGAATCATCGGATCTGAGTTTCTGCCGCATCTTGACGAAGGCGCCATCTGGGCCCGTGGCGCTATGGCGAATAGCGTAGGAGAGACGGAAGGCACTCGCTTCGCCCAGCAATCCCGCTATATCTTGGCCTCATTCCCCGAGGTCACCAAGGTCGTTTCGCAAGCCGGAGCGCCCGACGATGGAACTGACACGGGAGGATTCGGTAACACGGAATACTTTGTCGACTTGAAGCCCAAGGAGCAATGGCGGCCCATCTTTCATCAGAAAAAAGAAGAGTTGATCGCGGCCATGGATCGCGAACTGGAGAAACACCCGGGGGCTTTCTGGAATTTCTCTCAGCCCATTGAGGATAACGTGGATGAAACGATGACCGGCACAAAAGGAGGACTGTGCGCCAAGTTATACGGGCCGGAGTTGGACGTTCTTGAAGACAAGGGCGAACAAATCAAAGAAGTCATGGGGAAAATTGACGGCATCAAGGATCTCGGAATTCAACGCGACACAGGCCAGCCGAATATCGATCTTACCGTTGATCGACAGGCAGCGGCGCGCTTCGGCATCAATGTGGCTGACATTCAGGATGCCATTCAGACTGCCGTCGGCGGTAATCCTGTCAGCCAGGTCCTGCAAGGTGAGGCTGTCTACAACGTGGTTGTGCGTTATCAGAAACCATATCGCGACACCAAGGAGGCTATTCAGAATATTCGGTTGCTCGCGCCCTCTGGAGAGCGCGTCTCACTGGCTCAGTTGACCAAAGTCCAAGTACGCGATGACGCCTACGATATTTACCGTGAAGACGGTTCCCGCTATGTGGCCATACGCTTTGAGGTACGCGAGCGCGATCTGGGGACCACGGTCAAAGAAGCCATCGATAAAATCGCCAAGAATGTGCAATTGCCCCGTGGCTATCACCTCGAATGGTCGGGAGAATACGATAGCGAAACGCGCGCTGAAAAAAGACTGCTCATGATCGTGCCACTAACGATCTTTTTGATATTCATCATTCTCTACACGATGTTTCGTTCTATCAAATGGGCGCTGCTGATTCTGCTCAACGTGGCCATGGCTCGCGTTGGAGGCTTGCTCGCCCTCCTTTTAACCGGCACATACTTCAGCGTATCTTCCGGTGTCGGATTTCTAGCGCTCTTTGGAGTCTCGGTTCAAACCGGAGTTATCATGCTCGAATACATCAACCAGCTTCGAGCACGAGGTTACACTCCGGAGGGCGCTGCAATCGAAGGCGCGGTCTTGCGGCTTCGCCCCATCATGATGACAATGCTGGTGGCGACCCTTGGATTGCTTCCCGCCGCCATGTCGCACGCCATCGGCTCAGACTCGCAGCGTCCCTTTGCGATTGTCATCGTGGGTGGACTTATCTCAGACCTACTGTTGAGCATCTTCCTTCTACCCACATTGTATGTCTGGATCGCTAAAGAAGGGGACACGCTCCCGAAACCGGAGGGGTCAAATGAAGCTGTCTAAGTTAGCATCTGCTCTGACACAAACTATTGGCAGTTTTGTTCTGTGCCTAGCTTTCCTCGCCAGTTCCGCGAGCGCGCAGCAGGAGTTCACGTGGGATCAGGTAAAAGCGAAGTTCGAGATGGTCAATCCAGTACTGAAAACGGACGCAGACAATGTAGACGAGATGAAGGCCGAGGAGATTACAGCTTTTCTCCGGCCCAATCCTCAGTTCACATTCTCGGCGGATGGAACTCAACTCACGCGCCGCAACGGGGTATGGCAACCATTGGTCGGGACACAGTATCAACCCAATTTAAGCTACCTGCACGAGCGCGAGCGCAAGCGCGAATTACGCCTGGAGAGCGCCAAGGAAGGCACGGAGATTACCCAATCCCAGCACGTTGACTTGGAGCGTAATCTGATCTTCGGCTTGCGTTCGGCCTTTGTGCAGACTCTTGAGGCCAAGGCTGTGCTGGCCCTGGCCAAGGCCGATCTGGAGTATTACGACAAGATCATCGAGATTAGCCGCGCCCGCTTCAACGCTGGCGATCTGGCCAAGATCGATCTGTCCCGAATCGAACTTCAACGCGTGCAATACGAGTCGGAAATAGAAAACGCAATCGTCAATCTGCGTCAGCAAAAGATTCAACTGCTACTCTTGCTCGATGATCGCATGCCGGTTGACAAATTCGATGTAACTGGCCCCTTCGAGCTAGGTCCAGAACTGCAACCACTCGGCGATTACCATCAGATTGCGCTGGACAACCGGCCGGATCTGCGTGCGGCCATTCAGACCATTGAACAATCACAGACCAATCATAAGCTTGCTATCTCGAATGGATCGACCGATCCAACCTTCGGCGCGTGGTGGACGCACAATCCGTCTTTCAACAATCCCAACGACTATGACACGCTCGGCCTCAGCATTAGCATTCCATTACGGATTTTTGATAGGAATCAGGGCGAGAAGAAACGCACGCTGATCGACATTGACAGGAGCCAGCAAGCCGCCGAAGCAGCCAAGGCGCAAGTCTTCAGCGATGTCGATAATGCTTTCGAGTTAGTGCGAAGCAATATCGCTCTGATCAAGCCCTACAAGGCGCAGTATCTCGATCAATCGGTATATGTGCGTGACACTGTAACCTTCTCCTATGAGCATGGAGGAGCATCGCTGATGGACTTTCTCAATGCGCAGAGCGACTATCGGGCGGTACAACTGGCCTATCTGCAGTTGATCGGTGCCTACATGACTGCTGCCGGCCAATTGAATCTTTCCGTGGGACAGGAAGTCATTCAATAATGGGTCAAAAACTTGCGGGTTGGACTAACTTCCAGGCGAATTCAAATACGGGAATCGAGAGGTCGAATCTATGAAAAGACATGAAGTTCGCACCCGCATTGAGGAGGCTGGCATTCTGCCTTCCGTGCGTGTAAATTCGCGGGAACTTGCTCGATTTGCGGCGGAAACCGTCTACTCGGCAGGCATTCCCGTTGTCGAGATTACCATGACCACTCCAGGCGCGCTGGACGTTATCGACGACCTCGCAAAACGCTACCCGGATATGGCGGTGGGCGCCGGCACTGTGCTCGATGAGGAAGCGGCGCAATTGTGCGTCGAAGCCGGCGCAAGATTTCTGACCAGTCCTGGATTAGTTCCTGAAGTGCTTGCCTACGCAAACACAGTCAATGTCGTGGTGCTTCCGGGTGCCCTGACACCTACGGAAATCATTGCTGCCTGGAAGGCAGGCGCGGATCTTGTCAAAATATTCCCCACAGGTCATATAGGCGGCGTCCAATACGTGCGCGCGCTCAAGGTGCCTCTTCCACAAATCCCGTTGATTGCCACAGGCGGAGTGAATCAACTGACGGCCTTCGATTTTATTCAAGCAGGGGCAACCGCTATTGGCCTGGGAGGAGAATTGTTCCCCAAAGAAGCTTTGCACTTTCGCCAGGTCGATCGCATCCATGAGCTGGCTAAAAGGTTCCTTGGATTGGTGAAGGATGCTCGGGCGCTGCGGGATACTTACTACTAAGACATGATTCCAGTCACGCATTGATAAGCCTGGATACGGATCAAAAAACAATTTATTTCCTACCATTCTCCTCATGCGCCCCTCATGTTATCTCCTTAGTATCTAAGCATGGGAGGTAATAAGCACATGAATCGCAACCTATTCGCAACATGTATACTGGCCCTCGCTTTCGCGGGCATCGCCAGCGCACAGGGCACGGCGGCTTCCGCGGAATCTGGAACCCATTACACCAAGGCGCAGGTGAATGAGTTGGCGTCGAACGCTCATGCGCCGGCACAATACGCGGCTCTCGCCAGTTACTACGGTGCCCGTAAGGTGGACTATCTCCAACAAGCTGCCGCAGAGAAGAAAGAGTGGGAACGGAGAAGTCAGAACATTACAGGCGTTCTTGCCAAATACCCAAAGCCCGTAGACTCCGCACGGAATCTTTACGAGTACTTCATGTACAAGGCTTCCGAGGCAAGAACACTCGAAGCAAGGTACAATCGGCTCGCAGTGCCAAATTCCCCAGTAAATGCGGATTAGCGCCTTGCGCATCTGTATCTTGCCAGAAAAGCAGTTTGGCCGGCAGGGAGTGGGGTTGGTTGGCCCGCTCCCTGCTTTGCTTATATTTCTTACAAATGAAATCCTTATAGTATCTTCACGACACTCCAGTTAAGCTGTAGCTTGCCTGGAAATCCAGTTCAGCAAGGTATACGTCACATGACAAATACAATCGTTCTGGAACCGGCGCAACTGCCGCGAAGACTTCGGACTCTGGCGCAGTGTTTGGCTGCCAGTGCAGCCATCGCATTGTTGACCTTTGGCGGGTTTGAGCTTCAGATCAACCTGCTGACGATCAGTTTTCTCTACTTGCTGGTTGTAGTGGCAGTTTCCTCACAGTTTGGCTTTTGGCAAGCGTCTTTTGCTTCGATTTTGGCAGTGCTCTTGCTCGACTATTTTTTTGAACCGCCTCTTTTCAGCTTTGAAGTTGCCAGTTCCGGGATATTGGTTGCGCTTGTAACGTTCGAGATCACAGCGCTTATCATAAGCAGATTTCATGGGCGTGGAATCCGAGAGGCAAAAGAGGCCGCTATCAATCGCGCGGAGATGGAGAAGTTGTATGAGTTGAGCCGCAGTTCTCTTTTGCTGGATTTGCGCCAGCCGCAGGGACCACAGCTTGCAGTGTTGATCCATCGCATATTCAACACCCGTGCGGTGGCCTTGTTCGATGTGAATATGAGCCGTCTGGACAGGATGGGCGATTGGGAGGCGGGCGAAGAGTGTCTAGCTAAAGAATGCTATTTGCGCGATGCTTCACTGGATGACGCTAGTACTAAGACGAGGCAGCGCATTCTGAGAACTGGAGCAAAGCCCGTGGGTGCCTTGGTGGTGCGGGGGGAGATCAGTCCACTCGTTGTTGATGCTTTGGCATCTCTTTCAGCAATTGCCATGGACAGGCATCAGTGGTTCGATAAGGAGGAGCGAGCCGAAATTGCGAAAAAGGACGAACAGTTGCGGGCGGCAGTGATGGATGCGCTTGCGCATGAACTCAAAACGCCGCTGACCGCAGTTCAAACAGCAAGTTCCGGCTTGCTTGAACTGGGAGGTTTGACGGAGTCTCAGCGCGATTTGGTGATGCTGATCGACGGCGAAGCAGTGCGGTTGAACAAGTTATGTACACAGCTTCTGAAAGCGGCCAGGCTGGAGGCGAAGCAGACAGGACTTCAAGCCGACGACATAAAGGTGATTGATTTGGTGCATGAGGTATTGGCCAGCCATCCGGCAGATGCGGGAAGAAACAGCATTCGTGTGGTGGTGGAGGATTCTTCCTTGACTGTGCGCGCGGATCGCGAATTACTTGCCATGATTCTCACCCAGTACATCGACAACGCGCTAAAATATTCGGCAGTAGGAACGCCAATTGAGATTGACGCGCGCGCGGGCCATAACGAGGTTACGTTTTCAGTTCGCAATTTCGGATCGGTGATTCGGATTGAAGACAGAGAGAGGATTTTTGAACGATTTTACCGGTCGTCTGAGTTTAAGGATGCGGTTGCCGGCACTGGCATTGGGCTATCTGTAGTAAGGAAGGCAGCGGAGGCTCATCATGGGCATGTGTGGGTCATCAGTGATGATAAGGATGGAACGACTTTTTATCTTTCCCTTCCCACGGAAGCAAGGAGGACGCATTGAATACGGAGCAGCCGAATGCTGTGCAAGGTACTATTCTGGTGGTGGATGACGACGCCTCCACTCGGCGAGCATTGCGTGTGACATTGACGGGCATGGGTTTTACGGTCGTGGAAGCGGCTCGCGGAGAGGAAGCGCTGTCGTTGGCTCGCGTAACCTGGTTCGATGCCGTGCTGCTGGACGTGGATATGCCGGGGATGGGCGGAGTTGAAGCCTGCCGCCTTATTCGGCGGGCAGTGGCGCGCTTGCCGATTCTGATGTTGACTGTCATGGACAGTGAGGATGACAAAGTGCTGGCACTGGATGCCGGCGCTGATGACTATATCACGAAACCCTTTCAGGTAAGGGAGTTGACTGCGCGATTGCGCTCGGCGGTGCGCAGGAGAAATGCTCAGGACTCCTACCGTGACTCACCGATTCGCCATGGCCAGCTAGAGTTGGACCCGGTGAAATACCGGGTACTGAAGAGTGGACACTCGATTCATCTGACACCCAAGGAGTTCGAGGTTCTGCATTACTTGATGATGCACGCGGGCGAGCCGATTCCACACGCGCGTTTACTGAAATCTGTATGGGGACCGGAGTATGGGAACGAATTGGAATATCTGCGCACATTTGTCCGCCAGCTTCGCAAGAAAATCGAGGACGATCCAAAGAACCCGCAGTATTTGTTGACAGATGCATACGTCGGCTACCGGTTTAATGAATTGCAACAAGAATCTTGAGTCGCGACGGGCAGGACCTTTGATTGGGCGAGTTGCGCAAATATGTGAATTTTATGAAAACCTTCAAGGTTTCTTTTTACTAAGTGGCTAATATTGATTTTCACGGCTGTCCGGTAGAGTCATGATCCTGTCTCGCATCCGATTACTTCTGTCAAAGACAAGCGTGAATTTTCAATATGAGCGAAAGCCTCGAGAAGATCGCGAAGGAGTGCTGACATCGCACCGATGCTTCGCAGATTGCGCGCGGCGTTCAATGTGCGCCCAGGACAAGCAAAATGAACCTGGCGTCGATAGTGCTTGAGCGAGAGAGTCACTGCGAAACGGGAACGATCATTGCACACCTCCAAGCAGAAACGCAGTTGCTTCGGGAATACCACCAAAGTGGAGTTCCCAGCGGCCGAATTCTTTCACTGCTGCTTCCAGATCAGCCTCGTCAAAGTCGGGCCACACAAGGTCTGTGAAGTGAAGCATAGGCGGACTCCCACAGAAAAAATCCGAAAGGCGCTTTTCGCCGCCAGTGCGCGTCAGCGGGTCCACATCTCCGCTCTCCGCAGTCAACGTCAGAGTGGGTGCCTGCGGCGGATCTCGGTGATCCAAACTCTCGGTCTGCAGAATGCTGATTCCACACCCAATCCCGATGCAAGTTCAGTACTTGAATCCTTGTCCGAAACTTTGATATTTGGCCGCTCCGTGGGCGTTCCGGTACACTAGAGCCGCATGGCGCGCGTCGCGATAGTCTGCAAACCCGATAAACAAGAGTTGGCCTCGCTGCTGCCGGAGCTGATTGGTTGGCTGTGCAAGCATGGCTATGAACCCCTGTTGGATCAGCAGGGTGGAGTGTATACATCCGAGTGCCAGGTTGTTGAACGCATGGCGATGCCGGAACTGTCGCCGGGCCTGATCATCGTTCTGGGCGGCGACGGAACACTGCTTTCCGTGGCGAATATCTTTGCCGCGACGGGCACGCCTATCCTCGGCGTGAACCTGGGCTTTCTGGGTTTTCTGACCGAGGTTCGCCTAGCTGAACTCTACCCGGCGCTGGAGTGCTGGCACAGCGGCTGCCACGATCTCGATTCCCGAGCCATGTTGCGCGCCGAGCTTTGGCGCGAGGGCACGATGCTCTCCAGCTATGAGGCGCTTAATGATGTAGTCATCTCCAAGGGCGAGATTGCCCGCATGGGTGGATTTGCGATTGATCTGGACGGCAAGAGCGTGGCCCGCTTCCGCGCCGACGGCGTCATCGTTTCCACTCCAACAGGCTCTACAGCCTACACACTGGCCGCCAACGGACCCATCCTGACGCCCAACGTGGACGCGCTCGTTGTAACCCCCATCTGTCCGCATCTGCTCACGCTCCGGCCTATCGTAGTGCGTGGCGATGCTTTGCTCATCGTGCGTTTTGAGGGCGTCGCCAACCCCGCGCTGCTGACCGTGGATGGACAAAAGGCCACCGAACTTCTATTGGGAGATGAGGTCCGCTGCCGGAGATCCGGCCATGTGGTCAACCTGATCCGCATGAATGAGGGCGGCTTTTTTGAGGCACTGCGGAGCAAACTCAGTTGGGGCGAACGATAAAGTCTTTGTTGCAGGATCAGTCGCTGACTCTAAGAATGGATGATTCCGCGCCTATCTCCAGCGCCTCACCGTTTACACTGTATTGACATGATTCCAACACTGGCCTGGACCCCGGAAGGCGTCCGCTTCATTGATCAGACCCGGCTCCCACTTGAGGAGAGCTATGTGCTTGCTACAACATACGAGCAAGTTGCCGATGTGATTGTCACCATGGTCGTCCGCGGCGCGCCGGCTATCGGCGTTTCGGCCGCTTACGGCGTAGCCTTGGGCGCACTGCGTTCGACGGCTTCCACCAGCCAAGAGTTCGCGCAGGAATTTGAGCGCATCTGCGCTCGATTGGCTGGAACGCGTCCAACGGCCGTCAATCTCTTCTGGGCCATTGACCGCATGAAGAGGTGCTTCGCACGGTTGACTGCCGCGGGCGCAGCACTTGGCGAAATTCAACAAATATTGCTGGAAGAAGCGCATACTATGTACGAGGAAGACATTGCCGCCTGCAAGGCGATGGGCGCTTTTGGCGGTGTGCTGCTACCCACCGAAGGAGGCGTACTCACCCATTGCAACGCCGGCGCGCTGGCCACCTGTGGTTACGGAACCGCTTTGGGCGTGATCCGTTCTGCCATTGAACTGGGCAAGAAAATCAACGTCTACGCCGATGAAACGCGGCCCTTTCTGCAAGGCGCTCGACTGACTGCCTGGGAACTGATGGCCGACCACATTCCCACTACTGTGATCTGCGATAATATGGCCGCCAGCCTGATGCGCGCCGGCAAGATTCAGGCAGTCGTCGTGGGCGCGGACCGCATCGCCTCGAACGGCGACGCCGCCAACAAGATCGGCACTTACAGTGTGGCCATCCTGGCCAAAGAACACGGCATCCCATTTTACGTGGCCGCGCCCTGGTCCACTATCGATATGGCCACGGCGAACGGAGGTCTGATTCCCATCGAAGAGCGGCCGGCAGTCGAGGTAACCCACCACGGCGGCAAGCAGCTCACACCCGACGGCGTCGGCATTCGCAACCCGGCTTTTGATGTAACGCCGGCCAAGTACATTACGGCGATCATCACTGAGCGAGGTGTCGTAAGGGCGACCTACACCGAATCGCTGCGTGCCATGGAACAGTCAAGTTAAAGCACCGCCGTCTGTCGGCTACCAGGCCAACAGTTCATCACCTGAAGTGGAAGAGAGAAAGGCGACCGGTGCGGCACAAGGCTCTGGGAAGTCGCCGGCACACTGGATCGACTCAGGGCCTGAGGCCTTGGCTACCAGCAGCGCTTGCTCGGCCTCGCGCAAGACAACTATCGGGGATCGTCCTCCGCTGGCGGCGATGCCGAAGCAGGCAGAAAGCCGAACCGCATCTCCATTCACGCGGAAGGGTGTGCAGAAGACATCGATACGCAGGCGCTCGGCCAGCATGACGGCGTTCACAGTCGAGCAGCCGGGCAGGGCGATTAGAAACTCGTCCATGCCTGGGCGTCCCAGAATATCGTAGCTGCGCAGCAGACGCGCAGTGCGAGCGACCACCTGGCAAAGGAGATCGTCACAGGCGTCGGTACCCAGCCGGGAGTTCCAATGGCCGAAATCATCGATGTCAAAGAGGATCATGCACAGCGAACTGTTCATCCGCTGCACACGGTCAGTCTCGCGGAAGATCATCGAGAGCATGGTTTCGCGGTTATAGACGCCAGTGAGCCTGTCCGTTTGGGCGTTGAGCTGGGCCGCCTCGCGCAGCAGTTCCAGTTCGCGTGTGTGGCGATGCTGGCGCAGGACTGCTTCCACGCGCAAACGTAGGAAGTCAGGCTCGATCGAGCGCGGCAACAAGTCATCGATGACGCCTTCGGCCAGGCGGTCGCGCCACTCTTGAGTCACCACATCTGCAATCAGAATGATCGGGAAGCGGCGGCCTGTGGCCTCGGCCCGCGCCGCAGCCAGCAGGCGGCCCATCTCCATTCCTGGCATTTGGACGTCAATCAGCGCCAACGTCGGCGCATGAGCCGCGGTCAGCGCCGGCAGCGCAGCCTCCGCGGAGAGAAAAATCTCCACGTGTGCCTCCTCTGCGGCCAGCACAGGTTCAAAGGCGGAGAGCAGCGCAGGTTCTGCGGAAGCGAGCAGGTATACGGGAGTGGAATTGGCGAGCATCCTTCTTTGTCCTCACTAACGGATGCATCGGCGATGCTTAAAAATTATTTAGAGGTGCAACGGAATTTCTGGCCTATATTCAATGACTTTCGGACGCAGATTTGAGTACCGAAGATCAGTTCAGGACGTAATGCTCAGAATGTTCTAAATCCAAACGCTACAGAACCGAGTCCAGCCACAACCTCCAGAAACGCCCGGCAGCCTCTGTGAGCGCCAGCGAGTGTTGCTGCGCGGCACGGCGCAGAGCAGCCACATCCAAGCCCTTTTGTTGCAGTTCACAGGCGTGGCCCACATACCAGCTCTCCAACCCCTCGGCTGAAACTTCGGGATGAAACTGCAAGGCCAAGGCGAAGTCTCCGACTGTAAAGGCTTGATGTCTATAGTGTTTCGATTTTGCCAAATGGTACGTGCCGATGGGTAGATCGAAGGTGTCTCCGTGCCAATGAAAGACGGAAAGCTCGGGAGCCAGCAACGGGGCAAACCAAGCGGGGGTCTTCGAGCCAGGCGCGGCTTGCAAAGGAAACCAGCCAATTTCGGCGCCCTGTTGGCCAGGATAGACGCGCGCGCCGAGGGCCGCGGCCATCATCTGAGCGCCTAAGCAGATTCCAAGAATTGGCTTGCGCACTGTGAGCCACTCCCGAATGCAAGCGATCTCATTGATGAGAAAAGGATAATCCTGCTCGTCGTAGACACTGATCGGTCCACCAAGAACGATGAGAAGATCACAACTCTCTGCCTGCGGCAAGGGAAATTGCGCCTTGGATGCGAGGACATTCTCAATCTGGAAGTTCCGCTCAAGGAGCGGAGCTTCCAGGGAGCCAAGGTCTTCAAAAGCGACGTGGCTAAGGACTAGGGCGCGAGGCGAATGCGGCGTCATAAAAACAGTTTACGCGAGGCAGCAGATCCGTTCCACACCGACTCCATAGCACAGGCTCGAGCCGTCTGGCGCAATGAATCGCGATCTATCTCTCCTCACGGAAACACCCGTACCGCGCGACTGACTCAAAAGCCAAGCCGCCGCAGAAAGGTTGGCTTGTCCAGATCCGGTTGCGTCGCTTCATTGGTTTCGCGGTATGGTATTGGGGCCGGATCGGCGGGCTGCGCTTCCGGTTCTGCCTGGGAATGATCCTCTCGCTGATAGCGCGGTGCGTACTCCTCACGCCGTATGTAAGCTGGCTCTTCGGCTAATTCGG
This sequence comes from uncultured Acidobacteriaceae bacterium, assembly GCA_963804315.1. GTDB lineage: Bacteria > Acidobacteriota > Terriglobia > Terriglobales > Acidobacteriaceae > Telmatobacter. Next base: position 8,383 of record CAWDQB010000051.1, on the reverse strand, counting down.
CAAACTTCGGACGGTAGGCCGGGATCACAGGCTCCGGCTCTTCTACTTGATAATTTCTTACCGGCTCGACAGGCTCCGGCACAGTAGGTTCAAAGGTGACTGCCGCGGAGGAGGAAGAGTTGTAGGCTGGTTCAATCACCGCGCCACGCGTTTCATGCGGTTCGACCGCCTCGTTCTGCTCCTCTTCGGGTTCTTCTTCCTGCGAGAGGAAGCGCGGCGGAGCTGGGGGTGCCAGAACCGGTTCTGGATCAGGTTCCCGCAGCCAGTTGCCGGGTTTAGTTTGTGGAACTGGAGCCAAAGGTGCGGAAGAATCTGCTATCGAGACCGGCGTGGCGGATACCAGCGAAACCGTCGTGATCGGCCCGGAATCATCGGGGACCGAGAGAACCGATGCTTCTGCCACATCCAGCAACCGCTTGCGCCGCTCCTGATTCTGGTCGCGGAAGCCGCTGGCGATGACGGTGATCTTAACATCGTCGCCCATGGTTTCATCCAGTACAGCTCCGAAGATGATGTTGGCGTCTTCATGAGCGGCGGATTGAATCAGCGAGGAAGCTTCATTGACCTCATTGAGTTTGAGCGTGCTGGAGCCGGTGATGTTGATCAGGATGCCACGCGCGCCGTCGATAGCGCCTTCTTCGAGCAATGGCGAAGCCATCGCCGCCTGCGCCGCCTCGCGGGCGCGATTGTTGCCGGAGCGAACCGCTGTTCCCATCACCGCGTGGCCCATGCCGGCCATGGTGGTCTTCACGTCGGCGAAGTCGCGGTTGATGATGCCTGGAATGGTAATGATGTCGCTGATGCCCTGCACGCCCTGGCGCAGTACGTCGTCGGCGATGCGGAAGCTCTCAAAGAAACCGGCATCCTTGGCCACGGCCAGCAGCTTCTCGTTGGGAATTACGATCATGGTGTCGACGCTTTCGAGCAATTCATTCAGTCCCTGCTCGGCCTGGCGCTGGCGGCGCTTGCCCTCAAAGCCAAAGGGGCAGGTGACAACAGCAACAGTCAGGATGCCCATCTCGCTGGCCAGCGAAGCGATCACAGGCGCCGCGCCCGTGCCCGTTCCGCCGCCCAGTCCGGCAGTAACGAAGACCATGTCCGCGCCTTCGAGGGCCTCGATGATCTTCTCCGAGTCTTCCAGCGCGGCGCGGCGCCCCACATCGGGGTTGGCCCCGGCGCCGAGGCCAGAGGTGAGCCGGACGCCCAATTGCAGCTTGACCGGCGCCTGAGAGGCCTTCAACGCCTGCACATCGGTGTTGGCGGCAATAAACTCGACGCCCTCCATGTGAGCCTGAATCATGCGATTAACGGCGTTGCCGCCGCCGCCGCCCACTCCGATCACCTTGATGCGCGCTCCGCGCATGGGTTCATCGTGATACTGAATGCGCATCTCTACCCCTTCACTCTTCTGCTGATCCATTGGCGCTCCATCCTCCAGATTCGTACCACATCAAATGATAGCGGTTAAAAGCTGCCCGCGAATACGGCGCGCATCTTGGAAACCAGCGAGGGCTTCTCCGCGGCGCGCTTCATGCGGGTGCGATGGGCATAAAGAATCATGCCAACCGCCACGGAGAATCCTGGATCGACCAATTCGGCGGGCATCCGCGAGATGCGAACCGGGAGTCCGGCACGCGCTGAAACGCGCAACTGGCTCTCGGTCACTTCCAGCATTCCGGGCAAAACCGACCCGCTGCCGGTGAGCACGCAACCCGCTCCCAATGCATCCAGCACTCCGTTCTGACGAAGATTCTCTTTGACGAATTGCATCAGCTCGCAGGCGCGAGGCTCAAGAATCTCGGCGATCCGGCGGCGGCGCAGGATGCGCGGCTCTGGATGGCCGATCTCAATCTCTTCGTGTTGCGGCACATCGGTCACCACAACGTTCCCGTAACGGCGCTTCAACTCCTCGGCGAGAGGCACGGTGGTTTGCAGTCCCACTGCCATGTCGTTGGTAAAATGCTGTCCGCCAATCGGAATGGAGCCGGTGTGCACCACTGCGCCTTCAAAGAAGACCACCAGGTCGGTGGAATGGCAGCCAATTTCCACCAGGCAGACGCCCAGCTCCCTTTCATCGGCCGTGAGGGTGGCCTCGGCGGCGGCAATCGACTCCAGAATGGTTTCAGTCACCTCAAGTCCGGCTCGGTTGGCGCAGGTCACGGCGCTCTGCAACGCGCTTCCGGAGCAGGTAGCGATGTGCAGGTCTACCTCCAGCCTTTTGCCCACCATACCTACCGGATCGAAGATGCCGGGTTGCTCGTCGAGAATGAACTGGCGAGGCAGCAGGTGCAGAATTTCGCGGTCGGGCGGGCGCTCGACGGCACGGGCACGCTCGACCGCACCGCGCACATCCTCCGCGTCGATCTCCCGCATACGGCCGCCCAGTTCGATGCCGCCATTGGTGTTGAGTCCGCGAATGTGCGGACCACCAACGCCCACCGCGCAATCGCCGATGTAAAGATTTGAGGTGAACTCTGCTTGGTCGAGGGCCGTTCGCACGGCCTTACTTGCAGGCCCGAGGTCAGCGATCAGCCCCTTGCGCATTCCTGCCGAAGCGGACACGCCGTGTCCGCAATAGCGCAGCGCGCCTTCAAACAGTTCTGCCGCCAGCACCCGGGTCCAACTGCTGCCGATATCCAACGCTACAATCAGATTGTCATTCTTCTGGCTCATCTTGCTCACTGACCCATCGCGGCAACTGCGGCCGGACGGCTGGTTGATTTGCTTCTCTGTTTGCCAGGGTTCAGCACGACGCGTTTGGCCGCCGCGCGCCTTTTGTTCTTGATCCTGACTTTGGCGCTTTTGAGGGATTTTTTAACTGTCATGGAGGCTTTTGTCGGCTTATTCCCTGCCCTCTTTGATCCCATGACATTGGCTTGCGGCCTGCCAATGTTTGTGTCGGACTCTGGATGCCCAAGCTTGGCGACACCTTTGATTTTGTCGCTGGGGTTGGATCCACTTGCCTCGTCTGCCGCCGCGATATTCTCTTCGGCCGCGGCCTGCGCCACATTGGTTCCTGAAGGCATCGACAACACCGGGTACTGCTCAATGCGCAAATCTACCGATACCAGATCCGGATGCAGTTGACGCCACTGGGCGCTGTACTGTTTATATATCTGATAACGCTTCAGAAAATGCTCAGGGCCAATCACCAATAGAACGGGATCATCCTGCATTCTGATGCTCAGATCGACAGGATCAGTAATATCCACATCCGAAATCTGGGTGGAGATCTTCTGCCCGCCAGCATCCAAATCGGATAAGAGGCGCTGGTATACCATCATCCGCGCCCTACGCGCCTCCAGCGAGTCGCTGCTATTGATGCCCTTGACGACCGGAAACGAGTAGTGGCGCTGAGCCATCATTGCCGCTGGCATCGTAAGCAAGACACCATCCGAATCGACCAGGCCAGTCAGTCCGTTGGGTTGAAGGGCAAAGGCCACGGGTTGGCGCTCCACAATCGAGACACGGATATGGTCCGGCAAAAGGCGCATCACCGTCGCCCGCTCCACCCAGGGTAACTGCTCCAATTGCCGACGCCGCTCGCTCAGCGGAACAAAGAAAATATTGCGTCCAATATCCTCACCGAAGACCGGCAGCATCTCTGACCGGCTGACCTCGGTCAACCCGCGGGCATCGATGCTGCCTGTCCCGCTGATACGGAAGCGCGCGTCGCGGCCCAGGAAACTTTTGAGAAGGTAGGCAGATGCGGTGAATCCACCCAGAAGGGAAAGCGCAGCCAGCAGCAGAAGCACTCGCCCCGCCGAAGTCGCCGGACGCCACCATGGATTGCGCTGGCGCTCGATACGGCTCCCGGGCAAGCGGGACTTGCCTTTACGCTCCTCGACAGCCGGCGAGGCGTCCTTGTCCAGAGCTGCGCTTTCAGTTGCGCGGCTGGTGGAAGGCGCACTCTGCCTGCTACGCCGCGCGATAGGCTCCGCGGGCGCTTCGTCTTCCCATGCTTGGGAACGGGTTCGGTTGCTGCTGGTGAGTATCGTCACGCCCGAGCAAGGTCGTGAGAGCCGCCAGAATTTACTATAGCCTGCAACCCTTGGCCTTTTTCCTCAACCGGCTGGGAGGAACCAGTGACGTTACTGGGGATGCGTGGCAAGAGTGACGGCTCAGGGGGATCATTGGCCTTTTTTACAGCGGGCCATGATGGCAGCGTGGAGGCGTTCCTGGATGCTGGAGGGAAGCGCATAAATCTCGTGCGAGCGGTAGATCTGGATGGTCTTGCGGGTGGTGTTGAAAATGACCTCGCAGTGCGAGCAGTTGCCGAGGTGGGACTCAAGTTCGGCGCGCGTCCCGGCGGGCACCGAGTCATCGATCAGATCATCGAGAAGGGCGAGAAACTCTTTGCAGGTCACTTGGCTATCCCCGTTTCCCTTGGACTCTTTTTGCGGCGGAAGTAGCGGCTAAGGCGCTCGCGCAGTTGCAGGCGAGCGCGCAGCAGGCGCGACTTGACGGCGGGAATGCTCAGCCCCAGCGTCTCCGCGGTCTCCTCGGTCGAAAGCCCTTCCACATCCCGCAGCACAAACACGATACGAAACCCCTGGGGTAGCCCTTGAATGGTCTTGCGGAGAATCTCGGCCAGCTCGGACTGGTTATAGTTCTGCTCAGGATCAGGAGCCCAATCGGCCAGATCGCGAGGCACGCTACCCTCTTCGGTTTCGATATCCTCATCAATCGAAACCATCTTGCCGGTGCGCCTCTTGCGCAGCCGCATCAGGCTTTCGTTCACCGCAATCCGCACGAGCCAAGTGTAAAACTTTGAATTCCCCTGAAACTGTTCGAGCTTTTCGTACGCCTTCAGGAAGGCGTCCTGCATAACGTCCTCGGCATCCTCGCGGTTCTGGGTGATGTGCTGAGCGATACGAAAGAGCTGGCGCTCGTACTTGCGGACCAGCGTATCGTAGGCCGAGATATCCCCAGAGCGCACCTTGGCAATCAGGGCTACGTCTGGATGCTCTTCGAGTTGTCCTGCAATCGATTGGATGGTCGGCATGACAGTTGGTTGCGGAAATCCTTTGCGCCAAAAGCGGCGCTTGTCTATGGGGCGCTATCAACGAGTGTAAAGGACGGCAGGGCGATGAGCCAAACCTGCTGACAGGCGGCGCGGCGAAGCCAGAGAGCAGGTATGCGGGTTATTGCCAAGACGCGGTTGTATCCAAAGGGTCTCCGAAAGCTGGCGCGGGGTTAAACAACTCTTTGTTCATGCCGATAACAACACGAGAGTCCTTGGCGGCATGAAGGTGAGGTGTGTCAATGGATCGTGAGAGTCTAATGCGCTCCGGACTGTTTGACGCCATCCATCAGGTTGCGGCCGGCGTTGTCATCACAGACGCTGAAGGAAGGATACTGTTCGTCAATCCGGCATTTACCGCCATGACGGGATACTCGGGCGAAGAAGTCGCGGGTGCTAATCCTCGCATTCTCAACTCCGGGCAGCAATCGCGGGCATTCTATCGAGAGATGTGGGAGACGATCAGCGCCGGCAAGGCATGGCAAGGCGAACTGGTCAACCGACGCAAGGATGGCTCCCTCTACAACGGGGAACTGCGCATCTCGCCGATGCGGGACGCACAGGGAAAGCTCACCGGTTACATAGCCATCAATACGGATATTTCTGAGCGCATTGCAGTTGCGGCAACGCAACGCCTGCTTTCTTCAATTGTGGAATCCAACGAAGACGCAATCAGTTCAGTGCGCCTGGACGGAAGCATCCTCACATGGAATAGCGGCGCCGAGAAGCTGCTTGGTTATCGCAGGGAAGAAGTTATAGGAAAAAATCTGTCTCTGATTGTGGCGCCTGAGCGTCAGGAGAAGCTGCTCTCTATTTTGCAAGCCGTCCAACAGGGACAGATCATTAGTCCCTACGATGCGACTCTAGTGGCGAAGGATGGAAGCAGGATTGAAGTCTCGTTCTCGATTGCGGCAATTCGGAATTCAAAAGGCGAAGTGGAAGGTGTCTCAGGCATTGCGCGCCAGATCGGCCAGCGCTTGCAGATGGAACGCAAGCTGCGCGATAGTGAAGAACGATTCCGCGAGGTCTTTGCCGAAGCACCGGTTGGTATCTATGTCTCAAGTCCAGATGAGCGGATTGTTCAAGTTAATGAGGCCTTTTGCAAGATGGTGGGCTATTCCGAAGCGGAACTGCTCGCCATGGCCTGGACCGAGCTGTGCTACCCCGAGGATTTGTGCCTTGCTCGTGAGACAAAGCGAAAGTTATGGCTGGAATCAGCGCGCGGCTCGGGGGTGGAAGGGCGCTATCTTCATCGAAATGGAAGCGCGGTTTGGTGCCGGATGAAGGTTGCGCTGATCAGAAACGCCGATGGTGCTCCGCGCTACGCCGTGATCCATGCCGAAGACATCACCCAACTCAAGCGCTCCGAGCAGGCCTTGCGCGAGAGCGAGGCGCGCGCCAGCGAGATCTTTGAACACGCACCGGTTGGTATGTATGTAGCCGAGCCTAAGGGAGGGCTAACCAAAGTCAATGACGCGTTCTGCCGGATGTTGGGATACACCGAGCAGGAATTGCTGGCCATGAATTGGCTGGAGTTGTGCCATCCAGACGACATGGCCACTGCCTTGCAAAGAAAGGAACTGTTTTGGAAGGAGAAGGTCAATCGTACTGAGTTTGAACGTCGCTACATTCATTGCAATGGATCTGTAGTCTGGTGCCGTGTGAGCATCTCGTTTCTGACCGCCGGCGATGGATCTCCGCTCTGCTCCGTATCCCATGTGGAGAACATCACAGAGCGCCGGCACTCGGAGCAATTGCTGCGCGAAAGCGAAGCCCGCTTCCGAAATATGGCCGATAGCAGCCCGTCGATGATGTGGGTGACCGGCACGGAAGGAGAAGTCGAGTTCATCAACCGGGCCTGCCGGGAGTTTTTGTGCAGCGATTGTAATGAGTTGAGTCCACGCGATTGGCACATGCCGGTTCATCCGGAGGATGCGCCCGGATATTTCGAACTCTTTAACCGCGCAATCAAAGAACACACACGCTTCAGCGCCGAGGCACGCTTGCGCCGAGCCGATGGAGAATGGCGCATGTTGGGTTCTCGCGCCGAGCCGCGCTTCTCTCCAGGCGGCGATTACATGGGGCACATCGGACTCTCCGCCGACATCACGGATCGCCTTCAAGCCGAGCAGGCGCGCCAGTTTCAGCACTCTCTGATCAGAACCATTCAAGAGGTCTCTCTGGATGGAATTCTGATTGCCGATGATGAAGGCAAATGCCTTTCGAATAATGAAAAGTTTTTTGATGTTTGGCGAATTACTCACAAGTCGGCAAGTAAGGCGACATTATTGTAGTAATCAAGCCCGCAATTTCGTATCATGAGTCATGCAGCGAGATGGGCGCACCTTCGATCACAAGACTCTTGAATCCATTCGTTTGATGGCTGTTGAACGCGTTCGCGAAGGCGAACGGCCCTCGTCAGTGATCGCCTCTTACGGGTTCAATCGCACCACGATCTACAAGTGGCTTGCTGTCGCCTCCAGTCTTGGCAAGGGTTTGAAAGCGCTGCGCTCGCGGCCTGCAACCGGGCGTCCGCGCACACTGACTCCGCGTCAGGAGAAGCAGGTGTTCGCCTGGGTCAACGGCAAAGACCCGCGCCAGTACGGTTTGGATTTCGGCCTTTGGACGCGGGCCATGATCGCCAGTTTGATCGAGCAGAAGCTTGGTGTGAAACTTGGCCTTACAGCGGTGGGCGAACTGCTCGCCAAACTCGGACTCACGCCGCAGAAGCCACTCGAACGCGCCTATCAGCGCAATCCGGAAGCGATTGAGAAATGGAAGCGAGAGACCTTCCCGTCCATAGCCAGCGCGGCGAAAGCGCAAGGCGGCGAAGTGTACTTCTGGGATGAATCGGGCTTTCGCGCCGACACCGTGCATGGCAAGACCTGGGGCAAAAAAGGCGAGACGCCGGTCATCGCGCGGCCCGGTCAGCGGCAGTCGATCAGCGCCGCATCCGCGGTGAACTCCAAGGGTGCCTTCTGGTATTCGACCTATCAGGGCGGCCTCAACGCCCAACTCTTCGTCACGTTGCTCAAGCAGATGATGCGCCATCGCACCAAGCCCGTTCATCTGGTGGTGGATGGACTTCCTGCCCACAAAACCAAACTGGTAAAGGAGTATGTGGCCTCGACCGAAGGGCGGCTGACGATCCACTTTCTGCCCGGCTACGCGCCGGAACTGAATCCGGACGAACTGGTCTGGAGTCATGTAAAGCGGACTGGGGTATCCAGAACGCCGCTACGCAAGGGTGAAAAGCTGAGCGAGAAGATTGAAATGCAACTGGCCGCAATCAAGAAAATGCCCAGTTTGGTCAGAGCCTTTTTTAATGCCCCGAGTGTCGCCTATATTACCGACTAGTGA
>CAWDQB010000050.1:0-53008 GCA_963804315.1 uncultured Acidobacteriaceae bacterium | reverse complement strand
CCCGGCTTTGCCGGGGAGGCAGCAGCAGTTTGACATTTACGGGAGTCCATCCAGAAACTCTTCGATGTGAGCCGCCAAGCACACATCAAGGAGAATCCGGATGGACGAGTATGAAAGCTTAAGCCACTCGAAATGGGAGTGCAAGTACCACGTTGTATTTATCCCGAAATGCCGCAGAAAAGTGCTTTATGGAACCCTGCGACAGCATTTGGGCGAGGTGTTTCGCAGATTGGCCGAACAGAAGGAGAGCCGCATTGAAGAGGGGCATCTTCTGACCGACCATGTGCATATCATGATCTCGATTCCGCCCAAGTATGCGGTGTCGTCCGTGGTGGGGTACATCAAGGGAAAGAGCGCGATCCATCTGGCTCGAACCTACGGTGAACGCAAGCAGAACTACGCTGGGCAAAACTTCTGGGCGCGGGGATATTTCGTGTCAACGGTAGGGCGGGATGAAGTCGTGATTCGTGACTACATCCGCAACCAGGAACAGGAAGATGAGCGCTTGGACCAACTGAACCTGTGGAAGTAAACAGCCACCGAATAGGTGGCTCAACCCAACCGGGGCCGCGTCAGCGTCCCCGCTCAAGCCGCTTTGAGCGGCTCACATCATCAAGCCCCCGGCTTTGCCGGGGGTATTGACTGCGTTTGAGAAAAGCTCATGTAACGGATCGTCCCACGCAGACACAAATACCGATTCGCGTTGTTCGGGGTGGCTTCTTCCAGAATACGGCTACTGTACGGAGCACTTCGAACGGTCAGGCACACGCCATTATCCGCGCGGTCGCGAGGGGCGGTCTCAATACAATCAAGCTTGAAATCCCCGAGATGAGGGATTTTGTCCAGCCAGTGGCGCGTTTCGAGCGAGGACCAGATGGAATCGCTTATGAAATCTACGACGTTGGTTCCCCGCAAGGGAACCAGATATTAGCGGCACTTGAAGAAGGCCGGCGTGATGGAATAACCCAACTGTCGATTAGCGATGCTGAACGAGCTACCTGGTGGCGCTATATTTGACGAGTCATCGGAGACGAAGAGCTGAAAGGGAATTGGTCCTCGGCCATGAAAGTTCTGAAAGGTTCCGACCTCGGATTGACATTAAGAAAAATGTCCGATGAGGCAAAGCATCGGGTATGGATCGTTTCCCCTTATATTGGCAGGTGGCCCGCTGTGAAAAGGCTCTTGGGCGGCAATTGGTGGCTTGGCAGTGCGCTTCCCTTGCAAATCATCACTGATATTTCCGAGTCCAGCAAAATGATGGGCGAGTGGGTCGAAGGCCGACTCGCATGAACCGGTGCTAGCTGGAATTCGGGTCGCCGGTATTCTGAGCCTGTCGCGCAGTGTGAGCCGGCACTTTGCCTCGGCAAGCCGACCTGCGCGAAATGCGATGTCATGCACCCCGCTCGTTGTCAGGCAAAAAGCGTCCCAGGGGCCGAATTTGACGGAGAATCCGGGCAGCCCGCATGAGCGGGAGAGGTGGCAGTTGGCGACCGGAACAGCCCTTTGTACAGAGGTCTCGGCTTTGTACACGAAATCGAGGGAAGACGGTGTACAACGCGGAAAATCCTGGAAAATAGGGGGAAACGCAGAAAACGCATGAACAGCCTAATCGCTAGTGTTCATGCGTCTTTCAGTCTGTTTTCAGGGGTTTGCGGCGAGTGCCGCTAGACATTTGGTGCCGAAGAAGGGACTCGAACCCCCACACCCTTGCGAGTACGTGGACCTGAACCACGCGCGTCTGCCAATTCCGCCACTTCGGCACAACTCACAGATTCAGCGTTCCAGCTGAACCTGCAACAGTTATGAGTTTCGCAAATGCGGCTCATGGTGTCAAATTCCACTCTCTTCCAACACAAGATGAGCCTGATGTCGGGATCTGATTCCAACGCAAGATGAGCCTTAAGGAGTCGGAGCGGGCAAACTGAAGATGGATGATCAGTGTGCCAGCGCCATCGATCACTGTTGAATTGCCTGATGGACTGCGGGTTCCCGCACTCCCACCGCCACAACAATGACAAGGCATCTATGAAAAAATCCCGAAAAGAAGCCACTAGAAGCTGCACGCCTCAGACACTCCCTTCAGGCTCATCCTTCGATTGGAAAAGACTGACTCATGCGCAGCTATGGCTACACCCAAGAACGCTTTTAATCTGCAGGATTGTGTATGAGGAACATTTGATCAAAGGCAAACGGGCTGCCACTTCCTTGTCACTTCCCTGTCTCGGCTGATTCAGGCTGGGCTTTATTCTTTAGAAGCGCTTGCACTGTGACCTCATTCGGTCAGGCGTGCGATCCGTTCTCGCGCCATATGGCTGTTGCCCTTCGGATCGGATTTGGGCGCTCAACTCAGTCGCGCAGGCTCTCAGTCTCCTGATGCAGATCATCCATTTTCTGAAGAGCGGCATGTCGGCAACACCGCGTGCGCCGACTCAGTACGCGATCTACCATATGTGCACCCAAAGGGCAATCCCCGGCAGCAGGCCAGGGATTGATTTTGTTCTTGAGAGAATATTATTTGTTAGTACTGAATCGGCACTTCACCATGCCGGCAAGCCCTAGCAGACCGCTTCCCAATAGCACCATCGTCCCCGGTTCCGGAACTGGCGAGGAATCAAGAGTGATTGAAACATCATCCACTCCTGCATCATCGTCTCCGCCATACAATGGCTCGGTCGTCGAAATCTCAAGAAGCTCTGCAGTGCTGTTTGCGGTGAATGTATCGGTGTAGAGGGTCCAATCCGCAGTGGGATTGGCGATGTAATTGGTTTGAGTTCCGCCCACGCTCACCGTTACTGGATCCACGCCGTAACCGGGGCGCTGCTCCACGTAGTACGTCAGGTCGTACAGGTCACCCGCAACCAGGCTAACCGTTTGCGAAATTGAGGACGTACCTTGAAGGAAACCAACCTGAACACCATCGGGAGCCGTCGTGAAACCCCAAATCGAAGGTACTAGCGCTACACCGGACGCAATAGAAAACGTCCAGTCTACGCCTGGATCCGTGGGGTTATATGTGTAGCAGCATCCCAAAGGGCCGTTCCAAGTTACAGGACTCTCAAAGGAGCCATTCGCTACGATTGGATCAGCAAAGGAAGAAGGGACAGCGCATAGCATCAGCAAGGGAACCGATGCAACAAATTTGAGGGTAAATCGTGAAATTTTCACTTGATTCAAAATCTCCGGGGAAGAATATACGGCTACATTTATCATTGTTGTAAAAGCGAGTCAACGACCAAATATATGAAATTTCATTCCTATGCGGCATGAATGACTGCCTGCCTCATCATGCGCAAGAAGAACTCGATTGAACTCGCAATGACTCATTTACTTGCCGGTACCAGCATTCAGAGTCTTCTTCTCTGGCGGCAACTGAACGATCACCTTGTTCGGCTTGGCGTAGCGCATCTGCTCTCGCGCCACTTGGCTGATGGCATCTGGATCTGTTTTAAGACGCTCTACCCTGTCGCGAAGTTGAGCATTCTCCTGATTCAACGCGTCGATCTCTTTACGCAACTGACGATCCTCGGCGCGCCTTTCAAGCCAAACACGCAAGCCATTTTTACCGTTTACAGACTGCCAAAGCAGCAGCATCGCCAGTAGCACGGCAACCACCGAAGCCGCCGGACGCCAAGCACGCTGCATCCAGATCAACGCACGTTCGGCGCGTGGGGGCTGAACAGTTTCGCCCCCAGCCGCCTCGGCATTTCTCCCTGTTTGCACGTTCTTGACCTGCATGTACTCTTAACCGCCTTTTTAATCGAGAACAAAAGCTTTAGCCGACACTTGGAGTGTCTCAGAGTCCTCTTCGCTGCGCGCCTCGGTATAGGCCCTAACAACCGGTTCGGTTCCGGAAAGCCGGTAGCAGACCCACGATCCATCCTCCAATATCAGCTTTAGCCCGTCGGTCCGCACCACGCTCGACACTTTGCGACCGCTCAACTCTGCTGGGTCGATCTTCAACTTCTCAGTGAACGCCGCCATACCCTCCTGGGTCAAGCGGAAGTTGGCCCGAATCGGATAGAAGGAACCAACCTTGGCAAATAGCTCCTTGAGCTGTGCGCCCAAACTCTTTCCGCGCTTGGCCACCATCTCGGCCACCAGCAGACCTGCCAGCACGCCATCCTTCTCCGGCACGTGCCCGCGTATGGTCAGTCCCGCAGACTCTTCACCGCCAATAGCGATTTTATCCTGGTTGATCAATTCGCCAATATACTTGAATCCTACCGGGGTTTCATAAAGTTTTACTTGATGATGTTCCGCCAATGCGTTGATTAGGTTGGTTGTGGCGACGCTCTTGGCAACGCCGTTTCGCCAGCCGCGCGTTTCCACAAGGTAGTCGAAGAGCAACGCAATAATGTAATTCGGCTGAATGAACGTACCATCCGCATCGACCACGCCAAAGCGGTCCGCGTCCCCGTCGGTAGCAATGCCTAAGGCAGCGCCCGTCTCTTTCATCTTGGCCTTGGCGTCTCCCAGCAGGTGATCGTCCGGCTCTGGCGCATGGCCACCAAAGAGCACATCGCGGAAGTCATGAACCGTCTCCACGGCCACACCAGCCGAGCGCAGAATCTCTGAGCTGTAGCCGCGCCCCGCGCCCCAGAAGGGATCATAGACCACATTGATCTTCGAGTCTGCTATCGCCTTCAGGTCTACCAACTCGGCTAATCGCTTGAGGAAGGCAGCTTTCACATCGGCGGATTCAAAGCCACCCTCGGGAGGATTAGCCGTGGGAATCACAGTCCCGCTCTTCTGTAGCGCCGCAACCGACGCCTCGATCTGCTTGGTCACTTCCGGCAATGCCGGTGCCCCATCATGTGTGGAGAATTTGATGCCGTTGTACTCCGGCGGATTGTGCGATGCGGTAAAGTTGATCGCGCCCGAGGTCTTCAGCGTGCGCACCGCGTAGGCGATAGCCGGCGTTGGCGCAGCGTCAGGAATGATGATTGGTGTAATCCCCGCTCCGGCCAGCACGCGCGCCGCCTCGGCCACAAAGCTTTCGCCTAGAAAACGCGGATCGCGGCCCACCAGCACGCGATGCGGCTCCGGTTGCGTCTTCACATAGGCGGCAATCCCGGCCACCGCCAACCGGATATTGGCCACGGTAAACTCATCGGCCACAATCGCCCGCCAGCCAGAAGTGCCAAACCTGATCCCTGTCGTCATTCCATTCTCCCTGAGTCGCTTTCATTGCCCTTCAATTCAATACTGCCCTACTCGGCCCCGCTGAGCAAGTTTACGGATAGACATGGAGGAAACTGTGGACGATGGCGGTGCAATGGTAACGGTACTGAAAGCGGTGCGCATTTCTGAGGAGATTGACACAGATGCGCAGCAAGGAATAAATCACCCTCGCGACTCCTCGAACTCTTCGTGCCAGGCCATCTGAATCGCTTCGAGCCGCGATTCATTCGACTTGGCCGGATCGTCATTGAAGCCTTCCAGTTCGGTCACGTAACGATGCAGGTCCGTGAAGCGCACCGTGAGCGGATCAACGCCGGGGAACTTCTCTTCGAGTTGAATGCCGATCTCTTCTGCGTCAGTCCATAAGATTTCGCGGGGCATGGTTATCACTCTCCTTGTTATGCCTTTATCTCTGCATCACTCAATATGTCATCCCGAGCAGAGCAGGGCGCGTTCTATGCGAACTGCGCAGTCGAAGGACCTGCATTTTCCGCACGGGCCTACTTCTCTTCCGCCAGGTTGAGCGGCTTGCCCTCGGTGACGTAGTTGCGATTCCACTCTGGAATCTCGACAACGTACTCGCCGGGGCGCGTGATGACCGCCTGGCAGCCAAGGCGTGAATTCAACTGTTGATCAGCAGCCATATCCAGCCGGTCCAGTTCATCGTCGTCAGCTTCAGTCAAGCCGCTGGCGCCGGATTTGATCTTCACGTGGCAGGTGGAACAGGCGCAGACGCCGCCGCAGGCGTGATCGAGAAAGACATTATAGTTCTCGGCTACATCGAGAAACGACATCGGCTTGCCGTGATTTTTATAGGGCAATTTGCCAAACTCAAACTCCACCGTTTCCCCTTCGGGAAGAAAGGTGACACGGACGAGCCTTTCGGCGGGAATCGTTGGTTCTGTTGCTCCGCTCATAAAATCATTCCTTTTGTTCTGGCGAGTCCTATTTGAACTCCGCCGGTGCCATGGCGTGCGGCGCGGTGACGCCCTCGGCCAGTTCCTCGCCGGCATCGCTCATCGTTTTACCGGTCAAAGCCGTAGAGACGGCGGCTTCCATCATCAGTTCGGCAAAGCGTCGTGTGGCATGATCGAGGATCAAAGTCGCTTCGCGGATCGCCGCTGAGTCCTCAGTCTCTTTGGCCTTGAGCAGATAGTCGCGTGCCAGGGTAATCGCCGTCCGCTCATCGTTCGTCAATTGCGTCCATGCCGCATTCCGCGGCGCGCGCTCGACGGCGGCCAGAATCGTCTCGGCCTCGTTGCGCGCTTCGATCAACAGGCGCTTGGCGAAATCCGCCTCGGCATTGTCAAAGGAGTCGAGGATCATGCTCTCGACCTGCTCATCCGTCAATCCGTAGGTCGGCTTGACCTCAATCTGGGCGGCCTGTCCCGAGCGCTGCTCGCGCGCGGTAACGTTCAGAATGCCGTCGGCGTCGATAAGAAACTTGACCTCAATGCGCGGCAGGCCAGCACTCATCGGCGGAATTCCCTTCAAATCAAAGCGCGCCAGCGAACGGCAATCCGAGGCCAACTCGCGCTCGCCTTGCACCACGTGAATGGCGACGTTGGTCTGGCCATCCACGCCGGTGGTAAAGTGCTCCGTGGCTGAGGCGGGGACGGTCGAGTTGCGTTGAATGATGCGCGCCACGGTCCCGCCAAGCGCCTCGATGCCTAGCGAGAGAGGCGTCACGTCAAGCAGCAGCATCTCCTCGGTGGACTTGGATGCGCCGGCCAGAATATCGGCCTGCACCGCCGCGCCCAGTGCAACGACTTCATCCGGATTCAGTTCCGTGTGGGGCTTCTTGCCGCGCGGGCTAAGGTGAAAGAGCCGGTCAACAAGCTGGCGCACGGCGGGGATGCGCGTGGAGCCGCCGACCAGTACCACTTCGTCAATCTGCTCTGGAGTAATACCAGCATCAGCCAGCGCCTGCTTGCAGGGGCCTTCGGTACGCTTGAGCACGGGTTCAATCAGCAGTTCAAAGACCTCGCGGGGAATCTCGCGCTGATAATTGTCGCCGTTGGGCAGTTCGATATTCAATTGCGCTACCGGTTCGGTGGAGAGCAGAATCTTGGCCTCGATCACAGCCTTGCGCACGGCCTGCACCGCACCGGGATGCAGCCGCAGATCAACGCCATGCTCGGCATGAATCTCATTCAGCGCGATCGCCAGCAGCAGGTTGTCGATGTCGTCGCCACCCAAATGCGTATCGCCGTTGGTCGATTGCACCTCGAAGATGCCGTCGCGCAGTTTGAGAATCGATATGTCGAAAGTCCCGCCGCCCAGATCGTAAACAGCAATCGTGCCAACTTTGGCGCGGTCCAGGCCATAAGCCAATGCGGCCGCGGTCGGCTCGTTCACCAGGCGCAGCACATCCAGGCCAGCCATGCGCCCGGCGTCTTTGGTGGCCTGGCGTTGCGCATCGTTGAAGTAAGCCGGAACAGTAATGACCGCCTGCGTGACTGGAGAGCCGAAGAAGCGCTCGGCGTTGCGCTTCAGTTGGCGGAGAATGTACGCCGAAATCTCCGAAGGCGTGAAGCGAACCTCGCCGAGTTGAATGCGCGGGACCTCACCGGCTTCTACATCTTTGGCCAGATGAAAAGGAAAGAGCTTCAATTCTTCCTGAACCTCTTCCACGCTGCGGCCCATCAGCCGCTTCACGGAGTAGATCACGCGCTCCGGCGTCTGAATCAGCGCCTTGCGCGCGCTGTTGCCCACAGTGACCGTAGGCCGGCCGCCATCTGCAGGGATGGGATCGAGCGCCACCACCGACGGCACCAAATTCGAGCCGTCCACACCGGGAATCACCACCGGCGTCTCCCCCTCCATGAATGCGACCAGGGAGTTGGTGGTTCCCAGATCAATTCCAACTACGCGTCCTTCCGCCATATTTCTTTCTATGCTCCCAGGGTTTCAGTTACATCACGGACCAGATTGCTCAAATAGCGCCGCCGGTCCAAAAGAGCCACCATTCTTTTTTGCGAAGCTTGCCGCGTGACAATGTCACCAGAGTCCCATTCCTGCCATGCGTCGCGAAGATCCTCATCGACCAAGCGGAGCAGCGATTCCGTCTTCATCTTGGCTTGCGTCAAGTTCGCTTCCAGAGCCGTATCCTCAACGCTCATCTTGCGATTCATGCGCATCTCTTCAATCTGCATATTCAACTCGAAGACTTCTTCGAGCAGATCGGCTGGAACGCGTGCGCTCTTTTCATCTTTGGACTCAGGGTCCACCGCTCCCAATAGTTTGAGCAAGTATTCGGTGCGGCGCAGCGGGTCTTTCAGCGTGCGGTAGGCATCATTGAGCAGTGCTGTATCCGCAAGGCTCCACTCTTTTTCATTCTCCTCGGCACGGGCAAAGCGGTCAGGATGCAGCTTGCGGCTGAGGCGATGAAACTCATGCTCCAGCGCGGGCAAGTCGAGATTGAGTTTCGGTTCCAATCCGAAGACAGAAAAATAATCGCCTCCTGGAGGAGGCTGTATCTTACTGCAATGCGGACAAAACAACGTCGAGTCGTTATGGCCGATGGAGCATGACCAACAGGCGATGGGAACCGCGGAATCGAGGACTTTGAACATAATTGAACTCGTACGATCTTTCCCAACCAATGTCGAGGAGTGAGGTGAGCATTCGCTCAGGAAAATAAACTTTGACAGACTCCAGAAAACCTTATTGCTTTCCGGCTGCCGCCTTCGGCGTGTGTGGCGTGGGAATCGGCTTGATCTCGGCCGCCGGACCTTCGAGCGTGATTTCTATGATCGTGTCGATTCCATCTGGAGATTTCCTAAGAGCAACCTCCACTCCATCACTGCCCTGCTTGCAAGAGGCTTCTCCGCCGCCTAGATAAGAGCAGCCGAGGATTTTGGCCGGCAGGGCGGGCAGCGTGAGCGTTGCGCCGGCGGGATTGAGAACATGCAAAAATACTTTGTTCCCGCGATAGGTTGAAACTCCGAAATCGCCGGGCAGATAAGGGCCGCCGCGCGTAGCATAAATGCTCGCGCCATTCTGATGAAGCCATGCGCCAATCTCGCGCAGCCGCGCTGCCTGTGCCGGGTCAATTTGCCCATCAGGCTGGGGACCGACGTTGAGAATGAAATTTCCATCCCGTCCGACGGCGGAGACCAGCAGGCGAATGAGATAGTTCAAAGGCTTGATCTTCGCGTCCGGCTGGTACCCCCATGGCCCATCGGTTATAGTTGTGCAGAGTTCCCATGGAGAACGGTTTTCAAAATCGCCGAGCGCGCGGTCGCCTTCTCTGGAACGGTAATCCGCCGCTGCATCGGTGCGGTCGTTGATGATGATCGACGGCTGCAACTTTCTCAAATTGTTAACTGCTTCATCATCCTGCCAACTGAAGGAGCCGGAATAGCGCTGATCCTTGGGACGCGCGGTCCATTTGCCGCCAGTAAAGCGAACTCCGCCGAAGCCCAGCCAATCGCCGCCGCCGCCGTCAAACCAGAGAATATCGAGCTTGCCGTAATGAGAGGCCAATTCGTTCAATTGGCGATGATACTGCGCGCGCATCTCATCGGCGCTGGGCCGGTAGATGCCGGGAAAGAAAAAGCCCGGATAGCGCCAGTCAAGCGGAGAGTAATACAGCCCGACATGAAGCCCCGCCTTGCGCACCGCAGTCACATAATCGGCGACAAAATCATGGTGCGCGGCGGATTTGACCGCCGTGAAATTGGATTCAGGATCGTCAAAGAGCGCAAATCCATCATGGTGGCGCGCTGTCAACACTGTGTACTTCATGCCTGCTTCTTTAGCCAGTGCGGCCCAAGCATCGGGATCAAACTTGTCGGGATGAAACTGATCGGCGAGTTTTGCATACTCGTCCACTGGAATCTGCTCCTGCCATTGAACCCATTCGCCACGCCCAGGAATCGAGTAAACACCCCAATGCACGAAGAGGCCAAACTTCGCATCCCGCCACCATGCGATGCGTGCCGCCGCGTCCTTGTCGGAGACCATCTCCGCCCACTGCGCCCGCGCAAACGATGAAACAAAAAGAATGGCTAACAAGAGACAAACGAATCTCACCTTACGAACTGCCATGTTCATCTTTCCACCCGATCGAACAATAACATTTCAAGAATTGCTGGGGATACAATGCAAAATAAAAAGTCGCCGCAATGCTGTAGCGCTCAAACTGCAGCGCTCTCCTCTGCCTAGGAGAACGATGATCCGCAGCCGCAGGAGCGGGTCGAGTTGGGGTTGATGAAGTTGAAGCCCTGGCGCATCAGCGTCTCTTCATAGTCCAGTGTCATGCCGTGCAAATAGACAAACGATTTCGGATCGACGAAGACGCGCACGCCATCGAAGTCGAAGATGCGGTCGCGCTCGCGGGGCTGCGTGTCGAACTTGATCGAGTACGAAAGCCCGGAGCAGCCGCCGCCCATCACGCCCAACCGCATTCCGCCCTCTTCCGGCGAGACTCCCTCCTTGGCCAGTGCAATGCGTATGCGCTTCACAGCCTTATCGGTGATCTGAATGCCCTGCTGCGGCGCCACCTGCGGCTGCGCGATGATTGCGTCCGGCGTCTTTGGTGCTTCGATGCTCACCATCTTCGACATAACACACTCTTCCTTGCTCCGATGAGGAAATTGAATATCCGTCAGTAAACTTTACCCAGGGTCTAATGCCCCCTTACATTTTGTTCATTCAGCGGCACGAATAGAGCCGAACTCTTTCAGGCATCACAATCACAAGACAGGCACCAATCGTCGATCGAATGCCGAAGACGATTGGCCTCACCGCAGGAGTTTACTGTGCCACTGCAACTGCTTCAGCCTCGGTCGGCTGCGCTGCGGCGTTCTTCTTCTTCCAATCGCCGATGGCCGCGCGAATGGCATCCTCGGCCAGCACCGAACAGTGAATCTTCACTGGCGGCAGTGATAGCTCCTTCACGATATCGGTGTTCTTGATGCCCAGCGCGTCATCCACTGTGCGCCCTTTGATCCATTCCGTCGCCAGCGAAGAACTGGCGATCGCCGAGCCGCAGCCAAAGGTCTTGAACTTGGCCTCTTCGATGACCTGCGTCGCGGGGTTGACGCGAATCTGCAAGCGCATCACGTCGCCGCACTCCGGCGCGCCCACCAGACCCGTACCGACCTCCGTCGATGCTTTGTCCAGTTGGCCCACATTGCGCGGGTTATTGTAATGGTCAATCACTCTCTCGCTGTATGCCATGTTGTTTGCTCCTTTTTGCGGGGGAAGCCGCGGAAACTTTTCTGAGGTGGACAGGTTAACAAGTTGACAAGTTGCCTGCCTGTTAACCTGTCAACTTGCTAACCTGTCAATGCGCCGCCCACTGTATCTTGGTCAGGTCGATACCTTCCTGCACCATCTCATAAAGCGGTGACAGCTTGCGCAAATGCTTGACTACTTCAATGACTTTGTCGGCCACGTAATCCACTTCGGCTTGCGTGTTGAAGCGACCCAATCCAAATCGAATCGAGCTATGCGCTACATCGTCGCCGAGACCGAGAGCCTTCAATACATACGATGGCTCCAGCGTCGCCGAGGTGCAGGCCGAACCACTCGATACCGCGATGTCGTTGATGCCCATCAGCAGTGATTCGCCTTCGACGTACACGAAACTCATGTTCAAATTTCCCGGCAGCCGGTGATCCATGGAACCGTTGACGTGAACGTAATCGAGGTTGTTTTCGAGCTTGTCTTTCAGCCGGTCGCGCAGAGCCGTTTCCCGTACAGCTTCCGCGCTCATCTCCTGCTGCGCAATCTCGCAAGCCTTGCCCAAGCCGACGATCCCGGGGACGTTCAGCGTGCCGGAGCGCATTCCGCGCTCGTGGCCGCCACCGTCAATCTGCGCGGCAATCTGCACTCTCGGATTGCGCCGCCGCACATAGAGCGCGCCCACGCCCTTGGGCCCGTAGATCTTGTGGCCGCTCAACGAAAGCACATCAATATTGTCAGCGAGCACATCGACGGGAACCTTACCCACGGCCTGCACCGCATCGGTGTGGAAGAGCACGCCGCGCTCGTGGCAGAGCTTGCCGATCTCGGCGATCGGTTGCAGAACGCCGATCTCGTTGTTGGCAGCCATGATCGAAACCAGGATCGTCTTCTCATCCATCGCCCGCGCCAAATCGTCCAGGTCGATCAGCCCATCTGCCTTCACTGGCAAATAAGTGACGCGGTAGCCATGCTTCTCCAAGCGCTTGCAGGTGTCTAGAATCGCCTTGTGCTCGGTCACTTGGGTAATGATATGGTTGCCGCGTTCGCGGTACATCTCGGCGATGCCCTTGATGGCCAGGTTGTTGGACTCCGTCGCGCCCGAAGTAAAAATAATCTCCTTGGCTGTGGCGCCGATCAGCCGCGCAATCTGTTCGCGCGCAGTCTCCACGGCCTGCTCCGCCTCCCACCCAAAGGAGTGGTTGCGGCTGGCTGCGTTGCCGAACTTGGTGGTGAAGTAAGGCAACATCGCTTCCAGCACGCGTGGGTCCAGCGGCGTGGTGGCGTGGTTGTCCATGTAAATCGGAAGGCTTACGCCCGCGGGCACTTCAACTTGGCTGTCAACTGTGCTCATCTTTGTCTCCATCCTCATCTGTCTCTGGCTGCCCAACCTTCGCCGCGTTTTTTGTCTTTGCGGCTAGGTGGGGAGCCACAAGCTCTCGAAAAACCATTACAGCCTCAATGCAACCAGCTCACTCGCTTGGCGCTCGCGCATCGCAGGCTGTTCATGTTCCGCCAAATCCTGAATACTGATGCTCTTCAGCACTCCCGCAATGGTTTCATTTACCCGCGCCAGAGGCTCCTTGATGGTGCAACTCAACCCCAGTTCACAGCCCGTCTTGCCCTTTGTGCACGAAGTAATGAAAAACGGCCCGTCGATAGCCAGAATCACCTCGTAGGCCGAGATCGATCGCGCCTCTCGCGCCAGTGCATAACCGCCGTTCATCCCCGCAGTCGAGCGCAATAAACCGGATTTCGTCAACTGCTGCAAGATCTTGGCCAGCAACTGGGCCGGAATCCCATAAGCATCGGCCACGTCCTTGGCGCTGAGAGCAACCCTTTCCGGGTGCTCGGCCAGGAACTTGAGCGCCATCAATCCGTAATCCGCTTTTTTAGTCAACTTCAGCATTGAATATCCGACTTCTTCGGTCCGTATTCAGTATACGACCGTTTCTGTCCGGATTACAAGCCCTTGGTTATTTTTTTGAGATCAACTCAGAATCCGACTTTGATCCGGCTGCATTGAAAGAGGATAATTTTCTGCGGCGAACCAAATTATTCAATAAATTTCGGTAGGAAAAAGATGGGAATCTCGATACAATCTGCGGAAAGGGGCATTTTGTTGCACCGAATCAACAAGCGATGACCACCATCTGCAAGCATCCCAAAGTTCGAATCGTCTCCCGGCATGAAGACAGCGAGTTTGTCGAGTGCCTGGATTGTGGCGATGTCTTTGACTCCGACGAGTTTCGCGACATGGAGATTGAAGAGAGCGCCGATACGGAATCCAGCCTGGAAGACGCTTGAAGTTCAGGCGGTTCGCGTTACTTGGCGCTGTGCCCATTGCCGGTTTGAGCGCCGACACGGCGCGCCGCAGCCCATGAGTAATGCAGCCCTGAAGCGACGGTCAATGCCATGGTTGCTAAAAGCGCCCATGCCTCAATCACGGCGACCCAATCTACTGTGACCCTGCGCTGAACCAACATGGCTTGTAGCAGCACGGCGGCCACGGCCGCAACTTGAACCAATGTATTGGCCTTGCCTAGAAGACTGGGTGAGAACTCCCTGCGTCCCGTTGCGGCATAAAGAATCGCGGATACCACCAGAATACCCACATCCCTGCCAAAGACCAAAACGGTGACGGTAACCGGAATCAGCGTCATGTGCATCAGCACCAGGAAGAGCGTACTCAATAGCAGTTTGTCGGCAACTGGATCCAGATATTCGCCAAGCAGAGTGCGCTGTTTGAGCAGGCGCGCCAATAGGCCATCCAGCGCATCGGTGAGTCCTGCGGCCACAAAGAGGCAGAAGCTCAAAGCAAAGTGACGTTCCAGGATAGCGGCCACAAGAAATGGGGCCAGACAAATGCGCAACAACGTCAGAAGGTTGGGAGCGGTGCGGTAGCGGCGAAATCGAATACTGGCGGCGTCATTCATAGCGGCTTCTTGATCCAACTCACGATGGTACAAGATGATAGGTACACTCAGGCAACCATAATTTGATGTCACGGCTTTTCCTTGTCGGAAGATCGGTGGAGGGAGTCTTTCACGAACTCCACAAAGCTCTAAAGCGTGACCTTTCTCCGTCCGTGCCAGATATGTTAGCGTAGCCAAGAGCGCACTCAATTCAATTCTTGTCAATAACGGGACGAATAATCCATTCGAACGAAGCGTTTTCATGGATTTATGCAGCTTGTCTTTTCTGCTTGCGGACTGGATTCACAAGACTAAACTAGCAGTTTGAGAACCATGACACCCACTATTGGCGTTTTCGATTCCGGATTTGGCGGCTTGACGGTACTGCGTGCACTGGTAAATCGTTTGCCGGACACTCGTTTTGCCTTCCTTGGCGATACCGCAAGGCTGCCGTATGGCTCCAAGTCACAACGAACCATCGCCCGCTATGCCGCGCAGAGCGCGCAGTTTCTGGTCCGCGAACAAGGTGCGGAGTTCCTGGTGATTGCCTGCAACACAGCCAGCGCGCTGGCGTTGGATGCCATTCAAGCCGCTGTCTCCGTACCGGTATTGGGCATGATTGAGCCGGGAGCCGAGGCCGCGCGCGCTGCCTCCCGCACCGGGGATGTTTTAGTCATCGCCACTGATGCAACGGTGCAGAGTCACGCCTATGCCGAAGCTTGCCGCGCACGGGGACTGCGCGCGCTGGAAAAAGCCTGCCCGCTATTAGTTCCTTTGGTCGAAGAGGGCTGGACAGAATCCTGTTCTTTCGGCAAGGAAGCCGAGGCCGCGCAAACCACTTTTGCTCCACCGCAGGTGGCTACCTCGCCACAAATGGCCGTCACTGCCGAGGTCATTCGCATCTATCTGGCTGAACTGACCGCTGAAGCTGCCGCATTGGGGATGAATCCTGATGCGCTGGTTCTAGGCTGCACGCATTATCCGCTGCTGCGGCCACTGATTGAGCGCGCCGTTCCGGCAGGTATGCGCGTAATTGACTCCGCCGAAGCTGCTTCGGAAGCTGCTGCGCGGCTCTTCGGCCTTCAAGAGCAGGTAGATCCTCCCGCCAACACGCAGATTGCCTGCTTTGCTACCGATTCGGTGGAGAAGTTTGAGCGCCTTGGCTCCAAGTTTCTTGGTCAACCTACGGGAAAAGTAAAATTGGTGGATATGAGCGGTTGGGTGGACAATATCTTCTTTGTTGCTGATATTCTATGAAAGTGGGTTCCGCTTCCCCAAAATGCGGAACCTGGAGGAAAGAAGCAAGAATGATCAATTTGGCGGGTAAGACAGCCGTCGTCTTTGGGCTGGCGAACAAGCGTTCCATTGCCTGGGGCATCGCCCAACAACTGCATGCGGCTGGCGCAACTCTGGCCATCTGCTATCAAAATGAGCGCATGAAGATGGAGGCGCAAAGCCTTATCGACGAGCTGCCGGGAGCCAGCGGCTACCAGTGCGACGTGGCCAATGACGATGAGATAGAGGCTGTCTTTGGCACCTTCAAGGAAAAGTTCGGCAAGCTGGATATTCTGGTCCATGCCGTCGCTTATGCGCCGGCCGAGGAGTTGCGCGGCGAGTTCATCAACACCACGCGCGAAGGCTTCCGTGTCGCCAACGACATCAGCGTTTACTCGCTGATCGCCGTATCGCGCGGTGCCGCGCCGCTGATGACCGAGGGCGGCAGCATCATGACCATGAGCTATTACGCCGCCGAAAAGGTAGTTCCCAACTACAATGTAATGGCGGTGGCCAAGGCCGGATTGGAGTCTACAGTCCGCTATCTAGCCTATAACCTCGGCTCCAAGAATATCCGTGTCAACGCGATCTCCGCAGGGCCGATCAAAACACTGGCGGCGCGCGGCGTCGGCGACTTGAGCGAAATGATGCGCTCCCATGCCGAGCGCGCCCCGCTGCATCGCAACATCGATCAGGCGGAAGTAGGTGGAGCGGCGCTGTTTTTGGCCAGCGATCTTTCCAGCGCCATTACCGGCGAGATCATGTACGTCGATTGCGGATACAACGTAATGGGATTCTGATCCTTCAATGAACGTGGCGGGCGCGGTGGTCTGAAGCTGCTGCTATCCTTAAATCGTGGATCACCTTCGCCGAATCGGCATTTTACGCCGCCGCATCTCCAAAGCCGGGCTTCATGGGCTTCTCGTCACCCACCTGCCCGATCTGCGCTATCTCTCTGGATTCACTGGATCGAGCGCCGCATTGGCCATCACACGCCGCTCCGCGCGACTCTTCACCGATGGGCGGTACGTGGCCCAGGCTGCGGCAGAGGTTTCAGCCGCCGAGGTGCAGATCGTCGCCAGCTCACCGTCTGTGGCCGCAGTCCAATGGCTGGCCGCGCAGCCCGGCATCGAGTTTGCCGGCTTTGATCCATCTAAAACAACCGTCGCCAATTTGGCGCGCTTTAAGGCCGCTCTACCCGCACGGCTCCGGCGCAACTTTCTCACCGCGCTCAGCGGCCCGCTGGTTGAACCGCTGCGCATGGTCAAGGACGAGGACGAGCTGGCGGTAATGATGGAAGCCGCGCTGATCGGCTGCAAGCTCTTCAACCATATTTTGGGCGTTATTCAGCCGGGGATGAGAGAACTGGAGGTCGCAGCCGAGCTGGAGCATCAAGCTCGCCTGTTGGGTGCCGAGGGAATGTCCTTTGAGACAATCGTTGCAGCCGGCGCGCGCTCGGCCTTGCCGCACGGTCGCGCTACTGCCGCCAAACTGCCCCGCAGGGGCTTCGTGACCATGGATTTTGGTGTCATACATAAGGGTTATTGCTCGGATATGACCCGCACCGTCCACTTGGGCTCGCCCACGGCAAAGGAGCGAGCAGTCTATGACGCGGTTCTGGAGGCACAGGAGGCCGGGGTTGCCGCAGTAAATGCGGGTGCAAGCTGCGCGGAGGTGGATGAAGCGGCGCGCAATGTGCTGCGTAAGGCAGGCTTGGCGGAGGCTTTTTCCCACTCCACCGGACACGGCGTTGGCCTGGAGATTCACGAATCGCCGCGCATCGGGGCAAACGAAACAGCCCGGTTGCTGGCCGGAATGGTCATCACGATTGAGCCAGGAGTTTATCTCGCCGATCAATTTGGCATTCGCATTGAAGATATGGTGGCCGTCACCCGAAGCGGAGGCCAGTTGTTGACCCCAGCCCCCAAAGCTTTCATTGAACTTTAATCCTCAAAGGGTCTGCTGTTCCCTTGATGTGAACTCCGCTCTGCAATGTAGATCAAATCCCCGTAATTAGTTGTGCTTGCCCTTCCACTCAGCATACGGACCTTGGAAGTCTTCGATGCCTTCTTCCTTGAAGACCCAGAGGCGGGTGGCAACCTCGTCGATCAGGTCGTGATCATGGGTGACCAATAGCACTGTTCCCTCGTAGCGTTGAAGTGCAATGTTCAGGGCGTTGATGGCTTCCAGATCGAGGTGATTGGTCGGCTCGTCAAAGATGAGAATATTCGGCTTTGTGAGGATCAGCTTGCAGAAGGCCAGCCGGGCCTGTTCGCCGCCACTCAAAGCCTTGGTCTGTTTGTCGCCCTCTTCTCCGCTGAAGAGCATCTGGCCCAAAATACCGCGTATGTCTTCGACGTGGGCATCAGGCTTCCAGCGATGGAGCCACTCGGCCACCGTTGTGCCATGCTCGATGGTGGCGCCCACGTCTTGCGGGAAGTAGCCAATCTGCGCTTCATGGCCCCAGAATACGGTGCCGTTATCGAGCGAAAACTCCTTGTCGGCAAGGCCCGGGTAGTTGTTGAGCAGGCTCTTGAGGAGTGTGGTCTTCCCTGCCCCGTTGCGGCCCATCAGGCAGATGTGCTCGCCGCGCAAGATGTTGGCCGTAAAGCTATCTAGAACAGTTCGTTCGCCATAGGTTTTGGTGATGTGCTTGAACTCAAGAACGTGCTTGCCGCTGGGCCGCACCTGATCGAATTTGATGAAGGGGCGCGCGATGTTGGAACGGGCCAGGTCGTTGGTTTGCAGGCGCTCAACTTCCTTGCGGCGGCTGGTCACCTGTGAACTGCGTGTTCCGGCGGCAAAGCGAGCGATGAAGTCGTTGAGTTGGGCGATCTTCTTTTCGCGCTGGGCGTTCTGCGATTCGAGGGTCGAGCGGATCTGCGTCTTGGCCATCACCATCTCGTCGTAGCCGCCGGTATAGGTGATGATGGTCTGGTAGTCAATGTCGGCGGTATGGGTGGTTACGGAGTTGAGAAAGTGGCGATCATGGCTGATGGCGATCAGCGTGCCGTCGTAGTTTTGCAGGAAGTCCTGGAGCCAATGAATGGATTCCAGATCGAGGTAGTTGGTGGGTTCGTCGAGGAGCAGCGCCTGAGGATGGCCGAAGAGAGCTTGCGCGAGCAGGACGCGCACCTTCTGGCCGCCCTGCAGTTCGCCCATCTTGCGCTCATGGATGGATTCGGGGATGTCCAGGCCGTCGAGCAGAATTGCGGCATCTGCCTCGGCGGTATAGCCGTCCTCGTCGCCGATGATGCCTTCCAGTTCGCCCAGGCGCATACCGTCGGCGTCGGTCAATTCAGGCTTCTCATAGATTCGGTCGCGCTCTTCGAGGGCAGCCCAGAGGGGTTTGTTGCCCATGATGACAGTGTCGATGACGCGGTATGCATCGAAGGCGAATTGATCCTGGCGCAAGACACCTAGCTTGCGAGGGCGGACAACTGTGCCCTTTTGGGCTTCCAGTTCGCCAGTGAGAACTTTCATGAAGGTAGACTTGCCGGAGCCGTTGGGTCCGGTGAGGCCGTAGCGGCGACCGGGAATGAAGGCTACGCTGACATCCTCAAAGAGTACCTTCGAGCCGTAACGCATGGAGACATTGCTGACACTGATCATGGTTTTTCTTGGTTCCTAGTGGGTGCGCGGCCGCTTTGAACCGCGCAGGTGGAGATTTCGGGAGATTTTGTCGCTCTTCTAGTTTCTCACAAACGCTCGTAGTGGGCATTTTTCCGGTTTGTTTTGTACTCCGCGACATTAAGCCCCGCCAAACTTGTCAGCCGCGTTGCGGCATACTCAGCTTTCGCGACGTTGTAGATGTTGGTGCGCACGGAGAACTTGGCGATGAGCTACTTGTCGTCGGATGCCAGGAGTGCTTTGGAGTAGCCCCTCCCAAGGATGTGCCTTGCTCTGGCCCAAGGCAGATATTATCGCGATAGATAGAGCATAGATGCAAAGCCGCATCGATCGGCAGTGGCAAGTGCGGCAGTGATTTGCTTTATATCTTTGGAAGCGCGAAAAGTGCTAACAGACTCCTAGCGTAGTAAATCCTCCAGGGCCGTACTCAAGTCCGTCTTATCGTCACGGTATTTGACGATAACCGGCGCATAAAGACTCAGTCCCCACTCCTGGCTCAGCGCGTGTCCCTTGCCTTTGCTGACGGCGCGGGAGCCAGGAACCACTACAGCGTTCTCAGGAATGATCAACGGTGTCTCGCCCTGCGCGCGGCGGATCTCTCCCGTGACCAGATCAAAGACCGGGGTTCCCCGCGTGAGGATGGTTCCGGCTGCCAAAACAGCGCCCTTTCGGACGATGGTGCCCTCATAGACACCGGAGTTGCCGCCTACCAGGACATCGTCCTCGATCACCACCGGGCTAGCGTTAATCGGCTCCAACACACCGCCAATCTGCGCCGCGGCACTCAGATGAACACGACGGCCAACCTGGGCACAGGAGCCGACCAAGGCGTGCGAATCCACCATCGTTCCTTCGTCCACCCAAGCGCCGGCGTTGATGTACATGGGGGGCATACAGACAACGCTGCGGGCCACATACGCGCCACTACGCACAGATGAGCCGCCGGGAACTACACGTATGCCGTCGGCCGCAGTGAAGTGGCGCATTGGAAAGGTGCTCTTATCCACGAAAGAGAAGCCTGAGGCTGGAAAGCTCTGTAAGACACCTAAACGGAAACCGAGCAGAATGCCTCGCTTGACCCAGGCGTTGACCCGCCAGCCTGTGATCGAAGTGGCATCAGGCGAAGCGGCGCGAATTTCTCCACTCTCCAAAGCAGCCCGGAGCAGAAGGAAGGCCGACTGTGCGGATTGATCCCCGATGGCGTTAGGGCCGGCGGCGAAGTGACGTTCAATGGTGCTTTGCAATTGTGCGCTTGTCATTCGATTTTAATTTTATCAAGTAAGGAGAACAGGAAGCAGGGAACACTTTCAGGTTTCAGTGCGGCGGAACGGAAAATTAGGGCTGTGCCGCCGCACGATGAAGCGAAGAGGCATCGATCAGGCTACAGCCACAGGCGATTTGGTATCGATCTGCCGGTTCATGCGAACCGGTTGAAGGCGGAAGCAGTTTTTACCTTCCGGAATCATAGCCAGCGGTACACTCGCCCGATCAATTTTTGGATGCAAATGACGTGACTCCAGCCAAGCGCAGAGGCGAGGATCAAAGATCTCCGGCTCTCCCAGCCAAAAATCTGGTTTCAAACCACACTCGATCTGCAAATGTCCCAGTTGCAGCTCAATGCTGGATATCTGCTTGGGAAAATAGCGACGGACGTTATTCGCGCCCACATGGAGTCCAGTGACTCCGCGACCTTTGCTTTGTGTCTTGACCACCATATGAACCTGCCTATCAACGCCGAATGAAGTCAGTCTAGGGAATCAGGTCAAGGAAAGCCCACTCCGGTTCACTAAATTCGAAGTACGGATTCCGCGTTTAGTAAACGCCGCCCGGAAGGCCATTTTGGGAAAATGATGCGCCAGGAATTTTCTCCTGTCAATTTTAATTCTACCCTCTTTTCCACAGATAATCCATCAAGACTTCAATGCTGCGGCGCAACTGCGTTGATAACTGGGTCGCTCCCGTCGGGCGGCGCTTGCAGCGTATGCGCGCTTGCCTCGGCAGCACGCAGTATTTTGACGGGATAAATTCCTAGCAGCAGCGTCGCCGCCACAGCTAGCAGCAACGCCGCGCCAACCGCAACTCCAATCCGTGGCGGCTCCAGCGGCGTTGCAGGGTTTGCAATGACATCAATCTCTGGTTTCTGCGCCGAGACCAGCGCCAGCCGAAGGTAATACGCAGCCGCCAGTCCAGAGTTCACCACGCCGAGGATGACCAGCCAAATCGCTCCTCCGTCCAGCGCCGTCGAGAACGAGATGAATTTGCCAAAGAATCCGCCAGTAAAGGGTATGCCGACGAGCGAAGCCAAAAAGAAGAGCAGCAAACTGCCCAGCAGCGGCGAGCGATAGATCAGCCCGCGAAAGTCGTCAATCTGCCGCCGCTGCTCGTCGTAGCCGCCGGCCAGCGTGACCACCGCAAAGATGCCCACATTCATCGCCGCGTAGGCCGCAATGTAGAAGCTGGCCGCCATGACGCCTTCCCGGTCGAGTCCGGCCAGCGCCGCCAGCAAGTAACCAGCATGGGCGATGGACGAGTAAGCCAGCATGCGCTTCACATTCTTCTGGCGCAGCGCGGCCAAGTTGCCCACGGTCATCGACAGCACGGCCACCACCCACAGCAACGGCGACCAGACAGGCCGCAGCGTCGGCAGCATCTCGTAGAGCACGCGAAGCAGCAGCGCGAAGGCCGCGGCCTTGGGCGCGGTGGAGATCAGCGCCACCACCGGCGACGGTGCGCCCTCGTAGACATCCGGCGTCCACACATGGAAGGGCGCAGCCGAAACCTTGAAGAGTATGCCAACCAGCATAAAGCCGAGACTGGCCAGAATCAGCGCGTGATTCGGCGCGATGGGCGCGGCTCGGGCGATCTCGTAAATCTCGGTCGTACCGGTGGCGCCAAAGATCAGCGCAATGCCGTAGAGCAGAAAGGCTGTTGCGAAGGAGCCGAGCAGAAAGTACTTGATCGCCGCCTCCGGTCCGCGCGCGGTGTATTTGCGATAGCCGACCAGAATATAGGTGGCGATGGAAGAGATCTCCAGCGCGATGAAGACCAGCAGCAGCTCGACCGCGCCGGTCAGCAGGCACATCCCCACCGCGCCAAAGACAATGAGCGCATAGAACTCGCCCTGATGATGGCTGTCTTCAGGCAGCGTGTCCAAGGAGAGCAAAAGCGCCACCAGCACGATGCCGCAGATCAGCACGTGGAAGAAGACGGTGAAGGCACTGGTCTCGATTGTGCCGTAGAAGCCGGTCCCCATCGGGCAGCGCTAGCTGGCCCAGGCTGGCCCACAGAGCGGCAACGGTTCCAAAGGCCGCAACCCAACCCAGTCCACGTCGCGCCCACGAAGGTGGGAACGCCGCGTCCAGCAACATGACCAGCACGCCGGTCAGCGTGAGAATCACTTCAGGAAGGATGCGATAAATGTCAGGAACAGGATTCACCGCTTGCCCTCCTCAATCGATTCACATTGTGCAGCTAGTTCAGGTGTAGCTACAAGTTCAGGCGCTTCATACATAGCCGCTGCACAGCCTCCATGCAGGTAGGCTGGATATTGCGTCGTCGCTGCTTGCCGCGGTAGTGGCGGAGAATGCACACCCATCTCGATCAACGGCAGCCAGCCCATCGGCGCCACGCCCATAACAAACATTAGCACTGCCAGTGGCGCCAGCACGGCGATCTGCCCCAGCCGCAGATCCTCCGGCGGCTTTGCTGCAATCAAGCGGCTCTCCGGCCCAAAGAAAAGGCTCTGCACCAGCCACAGCATATAGGCCGCGCCCAGAATCACACCCAGCGTCGCAGCAATTGCCCAGCCCTTGCTGACGCCGGTAAATGTGCCCAGCAGAATCATGAACTCGCCGATAAAGCCGCCCAGTATCGGCAGCCCTATCATCCCCAGCGTCGCGAGGACAAAGAACGTAGCCGTGCGCGGCAGCTTGGCGGCCAGCCCGCCGTAGGCGTTGATCTCGCTGGTCGCGTAACGTTCATAGAGCACGCCCAGCAGCAGGAACAACGCGCCGTCCACCACGCCGTGATTGAGAATCTGGTAAACAGCACCCTCCCAACCGGTCAGCGTCAGGCCGTAAATCCCCAGCGTGATGAGGCTCAGATGGCTCAGCGCGGCAAAGGCCATCAGCCGCCAGAAGTCGCGCTGCACGAGGGCAAGGCACGCGCCATAGAGAATGCCGATGACCGCGAGGCCCACCAGCACCGGAGCCACAATCCGCGCCTGCGCCGGAAAAAGGCCGATGTGGAATCGCAGCATCGAATATAGCCCCAGCTTGCCCGCTACCACCATTGCCAAGGCCACCGGCGCTTCGCTGAAGGTGTCGGCCAGCCAGCCGTGTAGTGGGAAGACCGGAACCTTGACCGCAAATGCGAAGAGAAATGCCAGCGAAACCAGCCACAGCGGCCCGCCCGGAATCAATCCCAGCGCAATGGTTTCGCGCAGAATTGTGTAATCAAAGCTGCCCGTCCGCGCATAGAGCCAGAGAATCGCCACCAGCAGCGGCGCGGAGGGAATAAAAGTATACAAGAAGAACTTAAGCGCGGCCTTGGGTCCGTCCTTGCGCCCATACATGGCAATCAGGATGGCCATCGGAACCAGCGACAACTCCCAGAAGCCGTAGTAGAGCATCAGGTCGAGCGAGAGAAAGACACCTAGCATCGCTGTCTGCTGTACCAAGAAAAGTACGAAGAATATCTTGCGCCGTTCGCGGATGGCGTTCCAACTGGCGACGACACCGATGGGCGCAAGCAAGCCAACCAGCACCACCAGCCACAGGCTCAGCCCGTCCACGCCCAGGTGATAGAAGATCGCAGGCTTTTCAATCCACGGTTGATTGACGACAAACTGGAAGCCGGTCTGCGCGTGGTCGAAGTGCGCAGGCAGATGCAGCGTCAGGCCGAAGGTGACAAGCGTCGTCAAGAGCGCCATCCAGTTGGGCAGCTTCCAGCGGTCAGGTGCAAGCAAAACCAGCACCGCCCCGGCCAGCGGCGCAAGCAGGATCAGCGTAAGAATCGAGTTGTTAATTACATCCATTCCAAATCCAATCATTCTTTGGAAACCTGCAAATAGCCTTGAGCTTGAAGGGTACGGGCTTTAGCCCGTACATTAAAATTGCAACAAAGACGTGGGCTTTAGCCCCTGCGGGATGTTCTTCGGAATATCTCACCAAAGTCAAACATTTTCCATCTTTTGAAAAACAGCCTTCTGGGTTTTGGCAAGCGTTTTCAATCTTTTTGCCTCCAAAATGAAGCTACTCAACCCAATAACACAGATAAACGCAGGAAGAACAATTTCCCAACGACCTCCAACAATCCAGCGGTGAAAGATTATCCCTCCAAAACCGATTGTTTGCAATGCATAGGCACAAATTCTTGAATACTTCCATCTAGGGTAAAACCAATTAATCAACCAAATCAAAACAAAGAGATTGATCAAAAGGGATAAATGGAGCAAAAGATTCGACGAATCATGTCGTATCCACAAATCGACTATTATGATTACAACCAAAATGATCGAAAACAAAATTGTTAGGACGTTTGTAAAATGGGAAACCTCTTCATCTTGCATCACTAACACTCCTTTCTCTCAATTCCCCCATCTTAAGATGTACATCTGGTGAATTAATGGAAACATGATCGATTGAAGGAAAGGAAATAGCAGCACCGCCGCTGCGCCCGCGGCCAGCCACGCCGCATAGGAGCGCAGATTGCCCGATTGCCAGCGCTGCAAGATCGCTCCGGCGAAAGTGGCCACGCCGCCGATCAGCCAAGCCGCGCCGCCCACCATGCCCACATCCACCACCCACTCCAGAATGTACTTCGAGAAGCCCAGCAGCGGCTTGACGATGGTTGCGCCGTAGAACTCGTCCACAAAATACTTGTTGGCCAGCAGCCTGTAGCCGCCAGGTAGAAGCGCGGCAAAACGCGCTGGGCGTTCTGGACTGCGGCGATAGTATTTGTCCGCAATCAAAATACCTTCGATCGCTATGAGAACAGCCACAATACTCAGCACGATCTCCAATGAGAGCGAGTACTGCGTTCCGGGAATGAGGAGGTACCAACCGCCCGCCTCGGTGACTCGCGCGCCGACCGAAGGCGCGAGAAAAGCTCCGAAGCGCTCGATCCCAATCCATCCGCCGCAAATAGAAAGCAGCGCCAGAATCACCAGCGGCCCCAGCATTGAAACGGGACTCTCATGTGCATGAACTTCCTCGCTGCGCGACTCGCCCATGAAGGTCAGATACCACAGCCGAGCCATATAAAACGCCGTCAAAAGCGCCGTTAAAAGACCAACAGAATAGAGAATCTTGCCATTGATTCCCTGATTAAACGCCGCATATAGGATGGCATCTTTGGAAAAGAATCCGGCGAAGGGAAAAATTCCGGCGATAGCCAAAACGCCAACCGTCGTGACCGCAAAGGTCACCGGCAGCTTCTTCCACAGCCCGCCCATCTTGCGCAGATCCTGCTCACCATTCAGGCCGTGAATCACCGAACCCGCCGCCAAAAAGAGCAGCGCCTTGAAGAAGGCGTGTGTCATCAGATGAAAGATCGCCGCCGAGTAAGCCGCCACGCCGCAGCCCAGAAACATATAGCCAAGCTGCGAGATTGTCGAATATGCCAGCACGCGCTTGATGTCGTTCTGGACCAGAGCGATGGTCGCCGCAAAGAGCGCCGTCGCCGCGCCGACAATCGCCACCACAGACAGCGCAAAGGGCGAGTGGTCGAAGATCACGTGCGTCCGCGCCACCATGTAGACGCCCGCCGTAACCATCGTCGCCGCGTGGATCAACGCGGAGACCGGCGTGGGGCCTTCCATCGCGTCCGGCAGCCAGATGTACAGCGGCAACTGCGCGCTCTTGCCCGCCGCACCCAGCATCAGGCAAAGCGCAATGACGGTGACCACGCCGCCCTGCCATCCGGGGTCCATGCCGAGCTTGGCGGCGATCTCTGTAAAGGTCAGCGTGCCGAAGTTGGCAACGAGCAGAAACATGGCGATCAGAAATCCGAAGTCGCCGATGCGGTTGACGATGAAGGCCTTCTTGCCCGCGTCGGCCGCCGACTTCTTCTGGAAGTAGAAGCCGATCAGCAGGTACGACGCGAGGCCGACGCCCTCCCAGCCGACAAACATCACCAGCGCATTGCCGGCCAGCACCAGCACCGTCATGAAAAACAAGAAGAGATTCAAGTACGAGAAGTACCGCGCGTAGCCTTCGTCGTCACTCATGTAGCCGACGGAGTAAACGTGAATCAGAAAGCCTACGCCGGTGACGACCAGCAGCATGACCAGAGAAAGCTGATCGAGGACGAAGCTGAAGTCCACGTGCAGAGCGGAAATGCTGATCCAGTGTCCGAATGAGTCGACGTACGGTTGAAAAATAGAGCAAGGCCCACAAACGGGGCAACCCGGTTCGCACTGAATGTGAGTGAATAAATAGACGCCCGCCGCCGCATATAGCACAATGCCAAACGCCGCCAACGGCGCGAGAATTGCAACCGTCGTTACCAGCCACTTAGGCAGCCGCCGTCCCAGGATTCCATTGATAAGGAACCCGGCGAAAGGCAACAGCGGAATCATCCATAAATGCAAAGAAAAACATCATAGTTTCATCCGGTCGATGCGGTCGACGTCGAGGGTTGCGCGGGCGCGAAAGACGGCGATGATGATGGCCAATCCCACGGCAGCCTCGGCCGCGGCCACCATCATCACAAAGAAGACGAAGATCTGCCCCTTCACCGCGTGCCACTGCTGCGCGAAGGTGACAAAAGAAAGATTGACGCCGTTGAGCATCAGCTCAATCGACATGAAGACGGTAATCAGATTGCGCTTGATGAGAAAGCCCACCACGCCCAGCGAAAACAAGACCGCACTCAACAGCAGATACCAGGAGAGTGGAACTTCCTGCTGAAAGATGAGCACTCATTCTTCGCCCGTCCTTTCCGCTGATCCCTGTCCCTGACCCCTGATCCCTCGTGACTAGCCAGCGCCACCGCGCCCAGAATCGCAATGAGAATCAGCACCGAAGTGACCTCGAAGGGCAGCAGCAGCTTGGTGAAGAGCACTGCGCCCAATTGGTCGAGGTTGGTCTGGCCCT
Organism: uncultured Acidobacteriaceae bacterium; assembly: GCA_963804315.1. Classification (GTDB taxonomy): domain Bacteria; phylum Acidobacteriota; class Terriglobia; order Terriglobales; family Acidobacteriaceae; genus Telmatobacter. The sequence goes on along the minus strand of CAWDQB010000050.1, from coordinate 25,719 downwards.
TCACGTCGGTGAGTCCGTCGCTCAGCCGCGCCGTGCCCAGCCCCTGCGCCTGCAAAATCACCGTGGCGATCACCGCCAAGATCGCGACCACTGCGGGAAAGCCCATGGCCCAAGCCGCCTTGCTGCCTCGCGTGCGCGCCTCGCGCCCAGCGTTCAGCAGCATCACCACAAAGGTGAAGAGCACCATGATCGCCCCGGCGTAGACGATCACCTGCGCAATGGCCAGAAACTCCGCGCCCAGCATCAGATACAGCACAGCCAGCGAAGTCATCACCACAATCAGCGACAGAGCGCTGTTGATGGGATGACTCTGCAGGAGCAGGTTCACCGCTCCCGCCACGCAAAATCCGGCAAATACGATAAACAAAATCAGGTGCATCGATTCATCACCTATACGCAAGCAACGCGCTGGTCGCCACAATGTTTAGGATGGCCAGCGGCATCAGCCAGCGCCAGCCAAAGTTCATCAGTTGGTCGTAACGGAAGCGCGGCAGCGTCCCGCGCACCCACACATATAGAAAAGAGAAAACAAAAAACCTTGAGCACAAACCAGAAGAGCGATAGACCCGCATCGAAAAAAACATTCTCGAAGGGCGGAATCAGATTGCCCAGCGGACTGGTCCAACCGCCCAAAAACAGCAGCGTGGCCACGCAACCCACCGTAATCATATTGGCATACTCGGCCATGAAAAACATGGCGAACTTCATCGAACTGTACTCGGTGTGATAGCCGCCGGTCAGTTCAGACTCAGCCTCGGGCAAGATCGAACGGCGAACGGTTGGTCTCCGCATAGGCCGCCGTCAGATAAATCAAGAAGGCGACGAACTGGAAGCCGCCAAAGATATTCCAAGTTGCGATTCCGCGCGTTGCCTGCTGCTCAACGATCACCCGCAAATTGAGCGACCCCGCGCGCAGCACCACGCCCACCAGCGAAAGCCCCAGCGCCAGCTCATAGCTGACCAACTGCGCCGAGGAGCGCAGCGCGCCCAGCAGCGAGTACTTGTTGTTCGACGACCACCCCGCCAGCGCAATGCCGTAAACGCCGATCGAAGTCACGCCCAGAATCATCAGCAGGCCGACATTCACATTGGCAATCTGAAAGAGCGGCGGGCTGCCGGCAACGGAGAGTGGCTCGCCGAAAGGCACCACGCCAATCGAGATCAGCGCGCAGCCCAGCGCAATGATCGGCGCAATCAGATAGAGTGGCCGGTAGACGCCGGTGGGGATAATGTCCTCTTTGAGGAAGGATTTCGCGCCATCCACGAGCGGCTGCAAAAGCCCAAACGGCCCCACGCGGCATCGGCCCCCAGCGGTTCTGGATGCGCCCCACCAGCTTGCGCTCCAGCAGCACTGTGTACGCGACGGCCAGCAGCATCACCACCGTCACCACGGCCACTTTCAGCACGCTCCATAGTATGAATTGCAATATCGTCACTGGTTCTCAGCCTCTTCTTTGACTACTTGATTATGAATGTTATTTCATTTGCGCGAACTTCATCTGAACGCTTCACAATACTTCTGTCACGATACATTCCATGAAAAGTGTTTTCACGCGTCGTCATATCCAACTGGCCCATAGAAGCAAGTACCGTATAGTTACCTGGTTTCGCAAGCAGATATTCGCTATTAACTTCGGCAATAAAATCTTTGGATTCGCCAGGCAGAATCTCTAAAAATAAAGATTTGCCTTTTATGTGATGCTCCATGCCATCCTTTGGAGCAAGACAAGAAGATATCGGCCTCACCCAGCAGCCCAATTCCGTTCGCGGTACTTCCATGCCAAAGGTATTTTCATTCACTTGCATACCAAAAGGAGAAAAACCTGCTAGATAGTGAGCGATAGCAATTTGATCAGTGTGATTTACAACAGTAAACTTTACCCAAACCGATGAACCGGTAATAAATTCTCTTGTTGGAGTCCATGCTTCGGGCAGACATCCATTCTGCGCCGTATTACAACCAGTTTTTGGAGCATAAAGGCCAGTTTCTATTGACACTGATAACTGGTTCGATGAGCTGACATTGCTGGCATCTTGAGCTATGATGCTCAGTGAGCAAGTAAGGTAGAGTAAAAATGCTATCCGCACTCTTTTTGATTTCACTTTTTACTCCTCGTCGAAGGACTACTTGCTCTTTTCCTCACAATACCTTCAGCCCACCAAACTTCGCCTGATGCGCCTTCAATTCCTTCAGCAGCGCGCTCCGCCCGCCCAGCGTTCCAGAGGTAAATAACCCATCGCGCGCGGGAACAATCTCGCCCCGCTCATCAACGCCGCAACCGGCACAAAGCCCGGCTCAGTCGGCACATCATTTCCACTCAACAGATTCAGCGGTCCAGCGCATACCCTGGAACCAGCCGTGCAATCTCGTCCAGCACCGCCAGCGGATCAAAGGGACTCGTCTTCCACTCCAATCCATTCGCCGCCAGCCACACCGCATGACGGTCGGCCTCGCCGGCCTGTACGCCGCGTGATTGGCCCAGATCGGAGGTCGTGCCGCTCTTGCCAAACGGAACCAGCGTCTTCACATCCACGCCCATCGCCCCGGCCAGCCGCACCAGAATCTCGAACTCCGGCTTCACTCCGGCGCGGTCCGCGGCCTTCTTCACCAACTGCACATCGCCGAAAGTGTTGGTCACCGTGCCGGATTTTTCGTAAAGACTCGCGGCGGGAAAGACCACATCGGCCAGCGCCGCCGTCTTCGTCAGAAAGAGATCGGCAACAATGATGAAGCTCTTCTTCAGCGCCTCTGGAGGCAGTTCCATCTTCGCCGCAGGGTCCGCGCCCATCACCAGCAACGCGCCTAACTCGCCCCGGTCCGCCGACGCCACAATCTCTGCCAGCGTCTTGCCGGGAGCGGCGGGCATTCCCGCGTACTCGGCAAAGGCCCCCGGTATGGTGACCGGCACGTAGCCCGGAAGCAGGCTTGGTAGCAGGCCCATATCCGCCGCGCCGCGCGAGTTGGCGTAGCTGCCCAGAGTCGCAAATCGTACACTGCCGCGCTTCAATCCCCAAGCCACCAACTCCGCCGTCTGCGCGCCGCTCAACTCCGGCCCAAGGATGACCAGCAGAGACTCCTCGGCCAGCACAGCCTTGCTGAACTCGGATTCGCCCTCGGCCAGCGAAGCCGCAAGCGCGCCGTAGCCGTCCGCAGGCAGCCGCAGCGTGGCCGCAGCCTGCCGCTCCAGCTTGATCGCCTTGGTGTTGGCGACGTACAGCCGCCCGCGATTCAGCCGCACATTGGTCCGCAGATTCCACGCCGAGCAGCGGATGCTCTTCGGTCGGGTTGCCGCCGATAAGAAGTACGGCAGGCGCCGTCGCAGTCTCGCGCAGGCTGGCGGCCTTGCCTTCGTGCCCTGCCAGCGCCCGCGCAAAGGCCTCATAATCTGCCGTCCGCTCATGGTCGATGTTGTTGGTCCTGAGCACCGTCCGCGCAAACTTCTGCAACAGATAATTCTCTTCGTTGGTCGCCTGATTCGAGCCAATGACGCCAATCGCCGCGCCGCCGCGCGTCTCGCGCATCTCCTTCAGAATCCCCGCGGCCATGCGCAGCGCGTGCTCCCAGGTCGCCTCAACCAATTTGCCTTCGGCGTTGCGCACCAGCGGCTTGGTCAGGCGCTCCTGGCTCTCTACAAAATCAAAGCCAAACCGCCCCTTGGCGCAGAGAAAGTCGCCATTGATGCCGCTTTTGTCGCGATTGTCGGCGCGCACAATCTCAGAACCGTCATTCGTCTGCCGCACGCCCAGCGTCACCTTGCAGCCATCGGCGCAGTGCGTGCAAACCGTCGAAACGTGGTTCATCTCCCAGGGCCGCGTCTTGTAGCGATAGCTGCCGATGTCAGCGCGCCCACCGGGCAGATGTCGATACACATTCCGCACTGTTCGCAGTCCAGATGATCCCGCCCATTGGGCGCAATCGACGCGCTCACGCCGCGCCCCTGCACGCCCAGCGCCCACACGTCCATGCCTTCGCCGCAGACGCGGATGCAGCGGTAGCAGAGGATGCAGCGCGGGCGATCAAAGTAAACGGCGGGTGACCACTGCTGTTCTTCGCGGTGCTGCTTGGCCTCGGCGTAGAGGCTCTCGCCCGCGCCGTACTTGAAGGTCATGTCCTGCAACTCGCACTCGCCGCCGGCGTCGCAGACCGGGCAGTCGAGCGGATGGTTGCCCAGCAACAGTTCCAGCGTCGCCTTGCGCGCCTGCGCGATCTCGTCCGACTCGGTAACGAAGACCTGCCCCTCGGCGACAGTCGTCGTGCAAGCGGTTTGCAGCTTGGGCACTTTTTCCTGCCGCACCACGCACATCCGGCATGCGGCCTGCAGGCTGAGGCCGGGGTAATAACAGAAGGCCGGAATCTCGATCCCCGCCTTGCGACAAGCGTCTATTAAGAGCGTCCCTGCGGGAGCCGTCAGCGTCTTTCCATCGACAATGAAGTTTACGTCTGCCATCTTTTCCTATGCGGCCTTCTTGGCGCGCCGAGCAGCCTCAATGATTGAGTAGCCGGGTTCAATCTTCTTTGCGTTTCGATAAACGCTTTTCACTATTTTGACATCAAGCCAATCAACAATACAGTACTCCACGATTTCATCTTCTGAATCGAGCGCAAAGTCAACTTGCGTGGTGACCGGTTCTGGGATTTCTTCTCCTTCACAAAGCATAGAAGAGAGATGGAATTCAAGTGCTTCCGTCATCATCTCACGCATATGTCTAAGTGATCGTCCTGTTGAAATGCACCCCGGAACGTCCGGCACATAGCCAGCAAAATTGTGTCTGCACTTTTCATAGACGACCAAATAGCGTTTCTTCATTTCAGTCCTACTTCCTTGAGTCAGGCCCAGATCTCAAAATCGAGACCTGGGCAATCTGTCCAGAAATCATTGATTGATCCGGCGAACACATAGCGTACCAGGACCTACGTGCCACATCACTTCCGACCAATCACGACCAATTCCACTGGAGAACCGAAATCCTTTTTCGAAATCAAATATCAATACCTCTTTAGAAGAATCTCCCTGAGAGCTACTCCACTCCCACCACCATTTTGGCAATTGCAGATTACCCTTCACATTACGGATACCAATACCGGCGTGGTTATCATAGATGCTCTGCAACTCATCGATCATCGGCAAGCGCCAATCAGAGTAACCTGCCAATTGCAGATTCTGGCAATACGCTGTAGCTTGTTTCCAGTTCAAATTGTTCTTGCCCTTCTTTGTCCACATCAGGCTTGTCGATATATCAGTCCAAGTTAGTCCTACTGCTTCCTCATGTGCAGCCCGGTCATGTTCCTCCAGGTCTGCCTTTTCTTTCCTCTCTCGCTCTGACTTGGCTTGAACCTCATTTGCAACCTTTTCTTTATCCCTCTGCTCAGCTTGGGACTGAGCTATGCGTCTTTCCTGCTCAGCGGCGAGTTGTGTATCGCGTTCCGCCTGCTCGTCGAGAAGCCGTGCATAACGAATAGGCCAAAGTTCGATGCTGACCATTGTTTGCCCCGTCGGTTTAACGGTACAGGGTTGCTTGACTTGATCAACTCCATCCTCAGTGGTTGCCTCCACCATATGTTGACCAGGTTCGACCTTAATTTTAGTGGACCCTCCTGCATCGATAAGGCCCTTGGTTTCGCCGTTTAGTCTCAGGTTGCACGCCAAGTCGCACAAGATCAGCAGCGTCGGAAGGGCCGCAGGTTTAGTTTTCGCCTTAATTATCACTGTCATGTCAGCATCTTGCTGCGCACGGACTGCCGCACCGGACGTGAGCAAGGCTATCACGACAAGCAATAGAACGTGAGGTTTTCTGCACAAATACATAGTTAATACCTCTCCGACACTAAAGAGTGATCCAGGCTTTGGCCACCCGCCAATCCCCAGGTCTCAGAATCGAGACCAGTCCCCCAGCCAACCTCACCGTCTTATGTCCTTTTGCGGACCTTGCTTCATATCTTTGGCCAATCTCGAAGGATTTCTCGCGGTAATCTTCTGAACGCTATCCATGAGTCCCATGTCGGAGAGTGGTATATCGAGGTTTTGGTCCTCCAGAGCTTTGTCCACTACTTTGGTGCCATGCTTCCGCTTAAGCTCCTCGATAAGTTGTTCACCCGAAGGTACAAGAGACCCTCTGCGTTTTGATCTCTTTTTTACTAGCTTTTTTGCAACGATCTTTTCTTTTGCCATTTTGGACTCCTAATCCGGTCTTTAGACCACAGTTATTTGCGGTAAACCTTCCCGTGCAAACGGACAAGCCTTCCCGCCCAAATGCTCCTCAAACTCCTTGCGGAACTTCTTCACGAAGCCCAGAATCGGCATCGCCGCCGCGTCGCCCAGCGGGCAGAAGGTGCGGCCCATCATGTTTTCCGCGAGGTACTGAATGTTGTCGATGTCTTTGCCCTCGCCAAAGCCGGCATGGAAGCGCGTCAGCGATTTCTTCAACCAGTCGGTTCCCTCGCGGCAAGGGATGCACCAGCCGCAGCTTTCATGCTGATAGAAGCTGATGGTTCTAAGCGCAAACTCGACGATGCAGGTCTGGTCGTCGATGACCACCACGCCGCCGGAGCCAAGCATCGATCCAGCCTTGCCCACCTGGTCGAAGTCCATGCCAATGTCAATCTCTTCCGGCAGCAGAACCGGCGTAGACGATCCGCCCGGAACCACGGCCTTCAATCCCCGCCCGCCGCGCACGCCGCCCGCGACTTCGTAAATCATCTTTTTGAGGTTGTAGCCCATCGGCAGCTCATACACTCCCGGCCGCTCAACGTGGCCGCTGATGCCGAACAAGCGCGTCCCTCCGTTGCGCACCGAGCCAACCTCGCTGAAGGCCGCGCCGCCCATGGCGATCACATGCGGAACCGTCGCGATGGTCTCGGCGTTGTTGATGACGGTAGGCCCGCCGTAGAGCCCGACCACCGCCGGGAAGGGCGGCTTGATGCGCGGCACGCCCCGCTTGCCTTCCAGCGACTCCATCAGCGCCGACTCTTCGCCCACCTCGTAAGCGCCCGCGCCGGATTGCGTGATGATCTGAAACTCCGTCTCGCTGCCGAAGATGTTCTTGCCGAGAAAACCCTTCGCATAGGCATCGGCGACGGCCCGCTCCATGATTTCGAGAAGATAGCGGTACTCGCCGCGCAGATAGATGAAGCCAGTCTTGGCGCCGATGGCGAGACCCGCGATGATGGTGCCTTCGATGACCGCGTGCGGATCGTGCAGAAAGATCAGATGATCCTTGCAGGTGCCCGGCTCGCTCTCGTCTCCGTTGACCAGCACGTACTTGGGCTTGGCCGATTGCTTGGGGACGAAGGACCACTTCATGCCGGTCGGAAAGCCCGCGCCGCCGCGTCCGCGGAGGCCGCTGGCCTTCATCTCGTTGATGATCCAGTCGGGGCCTTGCTCCAGGCACTTCCGCGCCGACGCGTATCCGCCGAGTTCCAGGTAACGGTCGATCTTGGCCGCGCCCTGGCCAAAGCGCTTCGAAACAATCTTCACTTCATCGGGATGGGAGACCAGTCTAGGCATGGGCAGTCCCCTTTCCGCGATAGCCGGCCAGAATGGCAGGCACCTGTGCGGGCGTCAGTTCGTCGTGGAAGTCGTAGTTGACTTGAATCGCCGGAGCCCAGCAGCAGGCTCCGATGCACTCGACCTCTTCCAATGAAAAGATGCCGTCCGCCGTCACGCCCTTGTGCCCGATGCCCAACTCCTGCTGAAAGCGCTCGAAGACCTCATAACCGCCGCGCAGCATACAACTGATGTTGGTGCAGACCTGCACGTTGAATTTGCCAGCCGGTTTGAAGCGCAGCATCGAGTAATACGTTGCCACATTGCGCACGTCCAGTTCGGTAATCCCAATTCGCTCGGCTACTTCGGCAATCACCGCGTCCGACAGGTAGCCGACCTCATCCTGCGCATAGAGCAGCATGGGAACCAGCGCCGAGCGGCGCAGCGGATACTTCTCGACCAGCGCATCGAGGCGCGCCGCCAGCTGGGGGCTAAAGACGGTCATGGTTTCATCGGTCATTGCATAGCTCCCGCGCCTGATCGTACGCAGCATATTCATTTACTTCTGTCGTAGTCAAAGATCTAATTCCAAGCATCCATTTACAATAAAATCCCGCAATACTACTTAAACTCATCTCATGCGAATTTTTCTCAACCAGTACTAAATCATTCCATTCGGATGCGTGGTACAAAACTTTGCCACAATCACCCTGCAAACTGTCCCGTCGACTAGCAAGAATCTCAGTCGATCCGGAAAGTGTGAACCATACTTGTCGCTTCTCACTACCAGAATTCTCAATTGAATAAATCCTGAATCCATCCATAGTATCGGAGCCAATGTTAAGTCGAAACTTTGATTCATCCTCAGTCTGATTGAACTCCTCCATTGCCACAATGAAGGCTGCCTTTGTCGAATGCAAAAGTGGACCGCGCTTTTGTTTGAGCATCTCAAAGTAGTAATGCTCCAAAGCACGACCGCTGATTCCCGAACGACGGGCATCTTCTTCCCAGGGAGCGAATTGTTTTATAGCAGCCACAGATCAATATCCCCCAGCACCATATCAATCAATCCTGCCAAGGACAGTTTATCTACTTTCGATGATTCATCGAGCAAAAACTCAATCAAAACCCGCCCCGCAATACACCGGAGATAATATCCACCGCAATCTCCTCCGGGCACGATCCCTCCGGTATCTCCTTGAAGACTGCGGGCAGCGGCTCGTGGCACGCCACATCCTGATTGCAAAGATACTCTTTGCGCGACAGCTCATACCCATTCGGCGGTCCGCTGATAATAGCCGTCACGCGACAGTTTCCGTTCTTCACGCCCAGCCCACCCGGCAGAGCGCATCCGTTCCAAAGGTCAAAAACATCTCATCCTGGAAGCCAGGCAGTGAGTACCGGTCAAAGGTGGCCGCGCCCTGTTTGCGCAGCTCCACATTGGCCTTGTTCATCTCCTCCAGAATATGCTTCTTGACCTTTTCAAAAAACGAGCATGGGTCGTCAACCCGCAACTCCTTATGTTTGTCGATGGCCGTTTTGTCGACCTCTTGCTTCCTTTTTGCGAAGATTGCCAGCTTTGCGTAATTGAACAATTTCCCCCCATCATCGATCGATTTCGCCCAGAACAATATCAATCGAACCAACCACGGCCACCACATCCGCCAGCATCCGGCCCTTGCACATCGTCTCTAGCGCCTGCAAAGTCGTGAACGATGGGTTGCGCATATGCACGCGATAGGGCTTGGCCGTGCCGTCCGAGACCACGTAGTAGCCCATCTGTCCGCGCGGCGATTCAATACCCTGGTAGACCTCGCCCGCGGGAACCGCAAAGCCCTCGGTCACGATCTTGAAGTGATGAATCAGCGCCTCCATCTGCGTCTTCATCTTCTCCCGTCCGGGCAGCACAATCTTCGGCGCGTCGGCCTTGATTGCGCCCTCCGGCATCCCGTCCAGCGCCTGCTGGATGATCCCCACGCTCTCGCGCATCTCCTGAAGCCGAATCAGATACCGCGCCCAGCAATCGCCCTCGGTGGCAATCGGCACCTTGAACTGAAACTTCTCGTAGCCCGAATACGGCATATCGCGGCGCAGATCGAAGTCCACCCCCGAGCCGCGCATATTCGGCCCTGTAACGCCCAGTGCAATTGCATCCGATGCAGATAAGATGCCCACGCCCTGCAAGCGGTTGCGAAAGATCGGATTTCCGGTCAGCAGATTCGCGTATTCGTCGATCTTTTCCGGAAAGCTCTTGATGAATCCCTGCACGCGGGCAAAGAAATCGAGTGGCGGCTCCATCGCCAAAGCCGCCAATGCGGATGTAGCTGGTCATCATCCGCTGCCCGGAAAGCCCCTCAAAAATACGCAGAATCTCTTCGCGCTCGCGGAAGGTGTAGAGAAAGACGGTCAGCGCGCCAATATCCATGGCGTGCGTGCCCAGCCAGATCAAATGCGAATTGAGGCGCGTCAGCTCGGCTAGCAGCACGCGCAGCCATTGAGCCTTCTCTGGAATCTCCAACCCTAGCAGCCGCTCGACGGCAAGGGCGTAGCAGAGATTATTGGCCATGGGGCTGAGGTAGTCGATGCGGTCGGTGAGCGGCACCACCTGGTGATAAAACTTGGCCTCGCAGGTTTTTTCGATGCCGGTGTGCAGGTAGCCGATCTCCGGATAGAGCCGGACGACGATCTCGCCGTCGATCTCGACCACCAGGCGCAGAACGCCATGCATCGATGGATGCTGCGGCCCCATGTTCAGCACCATATGCTGATCGTGCGCGCCTGTCGCCGGCTCCAGTACGGGCATTCCAAGTGGATTGCTCATCAGCGATACCCCTCCACCGGATAGTCCTTGCGCAGAGGATGCCCCTGCCAATCGTCTGGCATCATGATCCGGCGCAGGTTGGGATGGCCCTCGAAGCCAATCCCGAAAAGGTCGAAGACCTCGCGCTCATAAAAATTCGCCGCTGGCCAGACGGGCGTGATCGACTCGACCGACGGAGCGTCGCCGCCCACCATCACCCGCAGCCGGATGCGCTCCTTATGTTGATGCGAAACAATGTGATAGCTCAATTGGAAGCGCGGATCAGATGGAAACCAATCCACCGCCGTCACATCCTCGAAGGCGTTATAGCCCGCCGCCTGCACCGTCGCCGCCGCCGCGCGAATCTGATCGGCGGCAATCGTCAGCGTCAGCTCATCGCGGTCAAACTTGGCGTCCAGCAGCGCCTCCGGCTTCCAGGCCAGCACGGCCTTCACCGCCGGGTTTTCGGCCAAGCCTTCCAGAACCGCGGATTTCCCTATCAGTGTTTGGCCCATGCTAGAGGTCCGCCTTGTCCTGGCTCCAGTTCAGGATGCCCTTGCGCACAATGTAGAAAAGCCCAACGGCCACGAAGCCCAGATAGACCACCATCTCCCAGAATCCAAAGAACCGCTGCCCGGTGATCTGGTGCAACTGGCGATAGACCACCGCCCAGGGCATCATGAAGACCGTTTCCACGTCGAAGAGAATGAACAGCACAGCGACCATGTAAAAGCGAACGCTGAATCGCTGCCGCGCGTCGCCCACGGCCACAATGCCGCACTCGTAGGCGGCCAGTTTGGTCGGCGTATTGCGATGCCGCCCCACCAGCCACGAGGCCACCACCATCACCGCGCCCAGTCCAAACGCGGCAAGTATTTGCAGCAATAGCGGTAAGTATTGCCAGTGATAAGGAATCATCGCCGCCCGATCCTGAATCTTTGGGGAGTTTGCACTCGTTGCCTGTAAATCGTTGACGCTTTCCAGGCAGCAGGATGCTGGTTTGAGCTTAGGTTTCCAGTCTCATTCCGTCAAGGCAACTTGAGACAGAATTCCGATTGCAGAGCATCTCGTGGTTCTGTGAGAGTCTTGGTTTGAATCCTAGTGAAAAAATCTGATGGCGTGCTAGGAACATGACTTCCGTGTGAACGAAATCCTGGGCGCATCGCACATACACTCATGGCAATCATCTTACCAAACGGAGCGATGATCGCGTGATGTAGATCACTTCGATTCCAAATCGGACTCGACTGGCTAGGGTGTCCACTCCTGAAATAACAGTACGTTCGTCATCTGAATGATCAGTACTCACCGCCGAAGAACAGAGTGAGGATACAACCATGGCAGCAACCACAACCTCCGGCTTTTTAATGCCAGCCACAGTGCCCGCTGTTCGCACCGCCAGCCTATCCGCCAATCGCCGCCGCCGCATCTCCCCTGAAGCCGGACGGGCCCTGCAGGTACTTGGACACGCCATCGAATACTTGACCGACGAGTTCGTGCAAGATGACCGCGCATTCACGGTGAAGAGTGAGCAGTTGCAGGCCGTTCAGATGCTCATGGCGCTCAACCGCCAGGTCTACTTCGAGTGCCCGGAGATTCCCACCCTGACTGAACGCTGCCGCGCCCTGCTGCGCATTCATTGAAGCACGCCAGCTTCCCGGCTTGTGACGAAATGCCAAGTTTGCCGTAATGTTATGATTGTGGCTGGTTTTCGAACCGTCATGGCGTCTCTTTCTTCCAACATGAATCCGGACCTGCAAAAGGTTTGGCGGTGCATGCGGACGATTCTGTTTTCCGTCCTGCTGCTCGCTTTTAGAGTTCTATCTCTTCCCGTCGCCGCACAATCTGTCCCGGCCAAATTTCCTCTGGCTGGCGACTGGAAGGGCGACTTGGAACTTCATGGCACTGTCTATCATCTGGTGCTGCACATGAACACAACTCCCGAAGGCAAGATGACAGCGCTCCTGGACTGCATCGACCAGCACATAGAAGGCCTTCCTGCAACGGGCGGCTCCTTCGACGGCAGCCATCTGGTCCTTCGCTTTTTTTATTGGAAGCCGAACGCCAAGGGCGACACTTTGGACGAAGAGTTTGCCCCTTACGAAGCGACTGTGAACGCGTCGGGCGACGAGATGACCGGGGTTTGGAAGCAGGATGGCTCGTGGCCTCTGAACTTCAAACGAGTGACCTGGGAGGCAAGAAATCCCAAGCCCGCGCCGCCGACTATCTTCGACGGCGATTGGGCTGGTATCGAGTACGAGCGAAAAGATCAACTGTTGCACTTTACCCTGCACATCACTAACACCGAGGACGGCCTTGTCGTTTGGACCGATTGCCAGGAAGAGCAGTTCAAAGGCCTGCGCACAAGCAAAGTCACGTTCAATCAACAGACGCGGCAGATCGCCTTCGCAAACGGTCAGACTACTTGGACGGGGAAGTTATCCGCGGATGGCAACACTTTGGAGACTTCACTGGACGAACCCGGCTTTCATTTTTTGATCCAATTTGATCGTTTGCCTGCAGGAAAGACATTGTCCCATTGAGGTGTCTCTTTTCCGTTCCCGATTTGGACGCCGGATTTCAGAAGGCCCATCGCTCACTTCGGCAAATGGATCGTCCCGCCCGCCTCCAGTTCAAAGACCCTGCCGTGCCAGTGCAGCTTGTTGCTCCAGTAGCTGGCCACCCATAGGAAAAAGCCGATCAGGTCGCGCAGCGGATAAAGAAAACTGAGTAGCACTGCCTGACGGCTGCCCACCGCCAGCCCGCCCACCAGTATCGATTGCGCGGTTTTAAGCGCCACCGTAAATAAGAACAATGCTAAACCCAATAGCGGCCTTCCCGCCAACACTCCGCCCAGCAGCCCCAACAGCCCATAGGGAACCGAGAAGGTCAGCACTGTACCCAAGTGGCCCATCGGCCGTGAAAAGCGCGTGCTGCGCATCCAACTCAACTGATGCTCGATGGTCTTCCAGAAGCCCGAACGCAAGATCAGATGCTCGACAATGTGGTCTGAAAGCGCTACCGTCTCGCCCGTCTCCGCCACCAAGAAGCCCAGCATATAATCATCCGCCGCGTATTTGCCCAGCCGTTCAAAGCTGCCAATGCGCTCCAGCGTTGCCTTGCGCACCGCTGATGAAGGACCCAAGGTAAAGCGCGCCCCCTCCAGCATCGCCGCCACCAGCACGCCGGAGGTCATCTCGACAGACATTCCCAGCGCTTCCAGAGCTTCGCCAAAGCCGCCATCGATAGCGACTCCACGATATATACAGAATGCGGCACCTACCTGCGGATCGCGGAAGGATGAAACCATCTTCCGCAGATACTCCGTTCCCACTGGAATGTCAGCGTCCGTGGCCACCAGCAGATCGTGCTGAGCAGCCTTGGCCATCAGGTGCAAAGAGTAGCAGCGCGCGTTCATCCACGGCGGTTCGCCGGAGTTTAGGATCGTTACCGGAATCCGCGGGTAGCGCTCGGACAGCTTGCGCGCCACCGCCAACCCCGCATCGTCCGCGCGGCGCGCGCAGAAGATCACCTCATACACCGGGTAATCCAGCCTGAAGTATCCCTCCAGGCACTCCTCAAGGTAGGGCGGCGAACCATGAAGCGGCTTCAGAATGCTGACCGGGGGGGTAAAGTCGATGCTCTGCCGCCGTCTCTGGCACCTTCCGGAGAGATACTTCCACAGCGCGACAAAGGCCATTAGGGTAAAGATTGTGGAGGTGAGGATCCCGGCGACACTCAGAAGCAATAAAAAATATCCCACGAAAACGGCTCCTTTTGCCGCATTGCAAGCCAGATGAGAACGCTGAGGCTAACTCTATCGGATGAGGGGGTTCATGTCCAGCCCAGTCTGCCAAGCCCGATGACTGATGGCCACCAAGACTCTGGCCGGGATAGAAGATTTGATTTTCTCAATAGCGCGGCCTCATCTAAGGCGAGTCAAGTGCCCCATTTCAGGACACCGCGATCTCAATCCGCTGCGGTAAGTCCACCCGCTGCGCGGAGAATCCCTTGTCTGAATCTCCATCAATCCGCCCGACCTACGCCGACAGCTTTCGCTGCATTGGCTCCGAGTGCGAAGACACATGCTGCCAGGAATGGACGATCCCCGTCGACCAGGCTTCTTACGAGAAGTACCATCAGCTTCCCGCTAGCCCTTTGCGGTGCTTGATCGATGCCAACATTCTGGTCATGCCGGAGGGCGCAAAGCCAAACAGCTTCGCCAAGATTCGAATGGATGGCGCAAACCATTGCCCAATGCTGACTTCCAGTGGTCTTTGCGGCATTCAGTTGGAGTTGGGAGAGAGCTATCTTCCTGCCATCTGTGCCGCCTATCCGCGCATCCACCATCAAATTGGCGGAATCCGGGAGACGGCTCTCACGCTCTCCTGCCCGGAAGCTGCGCGGTTAGTTCTGCTTAATCCTGAGTTGCTGACGCAAGAGCTGGAAATCGTAGCCGAGCAGTCACGCGCGGAGATCATAGGAGCCTCCCCAGCGGACGGATCCTTGGTTCAGCTTTCCTGCTTTTGGCCAGTCCGTCAGGTTGTTCTGGCGCTGATCGGCAATCGCACGTATCCTCTGTGGCAAAGACTGTTTCTATTGGGCGTTTTGTGCCGCCGCCTGGATTTGATCACTAAAGGCGAATTGAAGCGGGGTGTCGCCGAGTATCTGGCTGATTTTGCCGCCGCTGTCGCGGCCGGTAGTTTACGAGCAGCTATGGAGTCTCTTCCGCTAGACCGAGCTGCACAATTGGACATTGTGTTGCGGCTAGCGGGGATGATGCTGCATCGCTCCCACGTCAGGCCGCGATTCGTGGAGTGCGTTCATGCCTTCACCGCTGGAATCGGCAATGGGCCGGGGGCAACGCTAGAGAGCTTGACAGAAGACTATACGTACGCTCACGACCATTTTTACGCTTCGTATTTTGAACGTCAGCCGCACATTCTGGAGAATTATCTGGTCAATACCATCGTGCGTTGCCGGTTTCCCTTCGGCAAGGAAGGCGCCCAGACCACGATGGAACGGGAGTATGCGCTGCTAACCGCGCAGTTCACCTTGATGAAGGGCTTTCTGATCGGAGTCGCAGGCTTCCACCGCGCGACTTTTTCAGATGCAGCCGTGGTTCATACCGTCCAAGCCGTGAGCAAACATTTTGAACATCACCCAGAGTTTCTTGAACTAACCTATGAACTGCTGCGGGAGAGTCAGATGGACGGAGCAAGGGGTCTGGCAATCCTGCTCAGGAATGCGGGTCCAACCACTCCCATACCGGGCTTGCCGGAGATTCAAGCCCCCGGGCCGCAGGAGGAACGAAGGGCTACCTAGAAATTGACTGAGAGATTCTCCGTCTGTTGGAGAACTGTATGACACTTTTTGGGATATTGCCGAATACCTGAACTAGGAACCACCCGCAAAAGACCAGAAATCCGACCAGTTCCTGCTCGATGACCATCCCCTGTATGCTTATCGTATGATGTTTTTACACGGCGGTTCTCCTTTCAAAGTATCGTTCAGGCCGCACAAGATTTCAATCAAGGCATGAATGAAAGGAACACCCTATGACAGTCCATGATTTGATTGTGGCATTGGGCGGAAAACTGGTTTCTGGAGACCCGGACCGGCCGGTCGAAGGCGTCTATTCGGTTGAAATGGCCGGGGCCTATGAACTGGTCTTTGCCGAAGATGCTGCTTCCATCTCCAAAGCCTTGGCAAGCCAGGCTGGCGTGGTCGTGCTGCGGCAAGTCAAAGCCGAATACTGTCCGCCGGATAAGTGCGTCATCGAGGCCGATCAACCGCGGTTGTGGTTTGCCCGTGCCGCCAAATTGCTTGCGCCCGCGCTTCCAGAGGCTGCCATCCATCCCTCCGCAGTTGTCGCTGAGAGCGCCGAACTGGGTGTGGGTGTCTCAGTTGGCCCTTGCGCGGTCGTCGGTGCAAAGGCCAGCATCGGCGCTAGAAGCTGCATCGATGCCGGCGCAGTCATTGGCCAAGGCGTGCGGATCGGTAACGACTGCCGCATCCATCCCCGCTCGGTCCTGTATCCAGGAACAACACTGGGCAACCGCGTAGTCGTTCATGCGGGCGTGGTGCTGGGAGCGGACGGCTTTGGCTACGTGCCGGATACGGCCTCAGGCGCTTATACGCAGTTTCCACAGCAGGGCACGTTGCTGATCGAAGACGACGTCGAGATCGGCGCAAACTCCACCATTGATCGCGGAGCACTGCAACAAACAAAGATTGGTCGAGGCACCAAGATCGATAATCTGGTCCACGTCGGACACAATTGCAAGATCGGCGAGGATGTCATCCTGGTCGCTTTGGTCGGCATTAGCGGATCCAGCAGCGTGGGCAACGGAGCGGTCATCGCTGGTCAGGTGGGCATTGGCGACCATGCGCACGTCGGCCCAGGGGTGATCCTTGGCGGCCAAGCGGGAGTCTTGAGCGGCAAGACCGTCACAAACGACGGACTGAAGCCTGGCACCGTCTTTTGGGGCACGCCTGCTCGCCCGCTGAAACAGGTGCTGCGCGAATTGGCGATTGTTGCGCGGCTGGCAAAAAAAGGAACGGCCAGTAAGGAACAGGGCGCGAGTTCAGTCACGCCGTAAACATCGTCCTTTGAAATTCAGCTTAACTTTTTAATCCCTTCGGATGGTTTACTTTTGCGCAAGCGGCTCCAGTACCACCAGTTTCTCTGCTCGATGGGAAGCTCTGGGTCGCGGGCTTGCGCGATAGCACAGCGGAAGACATCGAGGGCGCAGATGTCATGGATCTTCCCAGTGCGCTGGCAGAGCTTGTCGTAAAGCTCTTTGCCATCTTGCAAAGCCAGTTCACCAACCGATTGAACGCCGAGGAGACGCAGGTCGGCGATGGTGGCTTGGCCTACGCCGGATAGTTCCTTCAATTGACGGTTGTCATTCATCCGTTCACCTATCAATTCAGCCCTACCAAAGTTTTTCTCCCGGAGCTACCTTGCATTCCTTCACCGGCCGCGGGCGCTTATTGTCGAAGTCAGTCTCCCAGCACTCATCGAGCACTGAACAATAGCAGGCTTTCAAGGTGATCTCAGGCTCCGCGTTGTTCAGCAAGCGGAGCGTCTGCGCGGAATCTACGGGTATTTCGATGACTCGAATTGCCTCACGCGCCGGTAAAATCACTCCTGAAACGGAAGAATTCGCATTCAACTTCGGTTGCGGCGCGTCGGCAAACAGGGCATTGAGTAAACCTTTCGGCCCAAACGGCGAATCGAACGAGACACCTTTGTACCTGATTTCAAAACGGTCGATGATGGCAGGTCCCACTCCACTGTTCTTCACAGACAGGCGTATATATCCGCTCTTCTTCAGGTTCAAATTGTTTTCGACGTCAATATCGAGCAGCGGAAGTGTATTGGCCACCACCAGTTTCTGATTCTGCTCCACCATCTTCTCCATCGTCTTGCCATGTTCGATGGAGACGACGAGAGAAAGAATGGAGAGGAAAACGACGCTGACGGTGACAATCACATCCAGCCAGCGAATGCCGCTTCCGTGGCCATGCGGCGCGTGGGCGTGGCTTGCTTCCGGCATTATTCCCGGCACCTTGTCCTCCTCGGCTGCATCTTCCAATTGATCTGGAGGCGCCGATTTATCTTCCCCTTCGATGCTCATTTCCATTTCGCATCTCCCTGATTCATATACTATGACCGATCTCTGTCAGCAATTTCTCTGGGAGCCTTGCAAAAAGGAAAATGTATTTACCAGACTTCCCAAGCCGCGCAGAAAAAGGCGAATAAATAAAGAATATACCCCCGGGGGGAGGGTGTACTTTTCACTTGCTCCAAACCAATCTGGTCTGCGCGAAGGGACCAAATCATCTTCAATCTAACAGAACACCTATAGTGACCTGCAAAACATCTCCCAGTTTGACCCGGGCTACTCCAGCGCTTCAGGCGCGAGCGCGATGTCCGTTTCGCCGGCCGCCTTCTTTTCGTTGTACTTTTTAACCCAGTCCTCCCAGTGCTTGCCGGCGGCGCGGTCCTTGCCGGTGAACTCGATTCGGGCGATCTGGGCGTAACTTAGCTTGCGTTTGTCGGAAGCGCTTGGCGTAAAGTATTGCACCCAGGATTCGGCCAGTGTAGCGCCGGTCAGGCGATTGAACACGAAAGCTTCAATTCGCTCACCGGACTTAAGTGTCAGCGTCACGTCGCCGCGATAATCGAAGGCTTTTTCGAGCACCTCGCGCAGTTCATCGTCCGTGGCCAGCGAAGGAACCCATCCCTCAAGTTGTTCATGCTCCGCACCTGGAGCCACTTCCAGCGACTCAACCTGCTCGCGTGTATATTTCAGCACCTCAGCGCTCATGCGTGGGTCTCCTCCAGCGCGACTTCCGGCTGGGCAATTTGCACCAGTGTCGATGGCCCGTGCGGAACAGGCTGATTGAGCAGGTCCAGCGCATGCTTGTCTTTGTACAGGCTGAACGTGCCTTTAACCATCGCCCAGAAGCCTTCCAGAGTTCCAAATCCATCAATGACTGCCGAGGGTTCATACCCGCAGCTCACCATGCAGTTGGCGCACTTCGGGTTGCCGCTGCCCACGCCGTACTCTTCAAACTTGGTTGTCTCCATCATCTCCTTGAAGGTTTCGGAGAAGCCATCCTGGAGCAGATAGCAGGGCTTCTGCCAGCCAAAGATGTTATAAGCCGGAGAGACCCCAGGGCGTGCAATCGTAGTTGCGGTCGCCCATGAGAAATTCAAGAAAGAGCGGCGACATGTTGAACTTCCATGTTGGCTTGCGGTTGGAGAGAATGGCGCGGAAGAGCCGCCGCACGCGCGCGCGGCCCATGAAGTGCGTCTGGTCGGGAGCCTTGTCGTAGCTGTAACCGGGCGAAAGCACAATGCCCTCGACGCCGATGGC
The DNA here is from genome assembly GCA_963804315.1 of uncultured Acidobacteriaceae bacterium. GTDB lineage: Bacteria > Acidobacteriota > Terriglobia > Terriglobales > Acidobacteriaceae > Telmatobacter. The sequence continues at coordinate 6,547 of CAWDQB010000050.1, read as the reverse complement.
CATCATCTCATCGAAGTGGGCGCGCACGCTGTTGGGGTCCGTGCCGTCAAAAAAGGTGGCATTGGGGGTAACCCGGAAGCCACGCTTGACGGCCTCTTTGATGCCTTCCACGGCGATGTCATAGCCGCCCTCGCGGCAGACCGAGAAGTCATGATGCTCGCGCTGACCGTCCAGGTGAACCGAGAAGGTGAGGTACTTGGAGGGCGTGAACTCATGCAGGCGCTTCTTCAGTTCGAGCGCGTTGGTACACATGTAGACGTACTTCTTGCGCGCAATGAGTCCGTTGACGATTTCGACGATCTGCGGATGCAGCAGCGGCTCGCCGCCGGGAATGGCCACCATCGGCGTGCCGCATTCTTCCGCGGCGGCAAAGCACTCCTCAGGGGTTAGTTGCTTTTTGAGAATATGCGGCGGATACTGCACCTTGCCGCAGCCGGCGCAGGCCAAACTGCAACGAAAGAGCGGCTCCAGCATCAGCACCAAGGGATAGCGCTTCTTGCCGGTGAGCCTCTGCTTCAGCACATACGTGGCCACCGTCCACATCTGAGAGATAGGAACAGCCATCTTTGAAATAACCTCCAGCGCTTAGTGCGCGCGTTCCATGGTTCGGCGGTAAGTGGTAAGGGCCAGCAGCGGGAAGTACTGGCGATAAAGAGTGTATGCCAGATAAAAGACGCGAGGGAAGCCCGTGCCTGTAATGATGCCTTGGCGAGTTGGCCCCTCACCCATCGACTCGTCCCAGCTTCCGTCGGCCAGTTGGCGCTCCAGCAGCCAGCGCACGCCTTTGGCGAGGGAGTCGGAGCGGTCATCGCCCGCGGCCAGCAGGCCCAGCAGTGCCCAAGCGGTCTGCGATGGCGTGCTCATTCCCTGCCCTCGTGTGTCCGGATCGTCGTAACTGCCGCAGCTCTCGCCCCAGCCGCCGTCGCCGTTCTGCACCATGCGCAGCCACTCGGCGGCTGACTGAATCTGCGGCTCCAGGTGATCCATGCCGATGGCGTCCAGCCCGCGTAGCACCAAGAATGTGCCATAGATGTAATTGACCCCCCAGCGGCCGAACCAGCTCCCGTCCGTCTCCTGCTCGCTGAGAATGAACTTGATCGCCTTCTCGACGCGCTTGTCGCCGCGGGTGTAGCCGTAACTGGCCAGCATCTCCAGCATGCGCCCGGTAATGTCCACCGTCGGCGGATCGAGCATCGCGTTGTGATCGGCGAAGGGAATGTACTGGAAGATCATCTTGGTATTGTCTTTATCGAAGCTTCCCCATCCGCCGTTCTTGCATTGCATGGCGAACTCCCAGGCGATGGCGCGCTGGGCGACTTTGTGCTGGTAGCCCTCACGGGGATTGTCCACCTTATTGAGCGCCATCAGAACTTGCGCCGTGTCGTCGGTGTCGGGATAGAACTCGTTGTTGAACTCGAAGTACCAGCCGCCCGCCTCGACATTGGGCACCTTGACGGCCCAGTCGCCCTTGTGGCGAACCTCTTTAGAGAGTATCCAATCCACAGCCTTGAGCAGGCGCGGATCGTTGCGGTCAACACCCGCCTCTCCCAGTGCAAAGACAGCCTGCGCGGTGTCCCATACCGGCGACATGCAGGGGGTCATGCGGAAGGTCGGCTCGGGCACCTCATCGGTCGGTGCTTGTTCGATGCCGAGCTTTTCAAACTCATCGCGCGCGCGAATCACCTGCGGATCGTCTTCGGAGTAACCCAGGCAGCGCAGCGCAATGATGGCGTTCAGCATCGCCGGATAGATGGCGCCCAGACCGTCGGTCATCTCCAGCCGCTCCAGCATCCACTTTTCCGCTTTCTTCAGGGCCAGCGCGCGCAGCGGGCGTAGATGAACCGCCTCGGCAAAATGCAAGATGCGATCCACAACCAGAAAGAAGTTGCGCCATGAGAGGATACGTTTGAAGTCCCAACGCAAACGTAGATTCGCATTGGCGCGGCCGCCTACAAAAAGTTCGTCGATTCCCTGCTCCGGCGGAATCTTCTTGTAGGGTTTCTTGGCATAGATGATCGCAAGCGGTACCAGAATGGACCGCGACCAGGAAGAGATTTCGTAGATATTGAAGTAAAACCACTTGGGAAATAAAACGATCTCGGGTGGAATCGCGGGCACCGCGTCGTAGTCATACTCGCCGATGCCGCAGAGGTACATTTTGGTGAATGTGTTAGTGGCGACGACGCCACCGTGCTTGAGCACCCACTCGCGGCAGTTCTTTAGGCGGGGATCTTCGGCGCTCACACCCATCAGCTTGGCCGAAGAGTAGCACTTGACCGAGAGCGAGATGTTGCCGGGACCGCCGGGATAGATGCTCCAGCTCCCGTCCTCGTTCTGATAGCGCATCATCTCGGTGAGCGCGCGATGAAGCCGCCCCGGGTCGCCGCTCTCCAGTTGCGTGTGCAGATAGATATAGTCGGCTTCGAGCATGGCGTCGGCTTCCAGTTCGCCGTTCCAGTAGCCGTCGGCATGCTGACGGCTGAAGAGATAATCGCGCGAACGTGCAATCGCCGATTCGACTTCGGCGAGGCCTGCATCGATTCGCCCAAAGCGCGGCGTGGCGAGTTGCGTCTTGCCTTTCTGAATCTTCATGCGATTTGATACGCCTCAGTCCCTGTTCCCTATCTTCGCGCCCAACATGACTTATGCGACGCTGACGCCGCCGATTGCCTGCACTATTTCTGGCGGCAGGCCGAAGCGCACATTCTCCGGCATCACCTCTACCTCTTCGACGCTATCGTAGCCGTTTTGTCGCAGATAATTGACCACGTCCTCGACCAGCACTTCAGGAGCCGAAGCACCTGCGGTCACCGCAACCGTGCTGACGCCTTCCAGCCACTTCGGGTCAATGGCCTGAGAGTTGTCGATCAGGTAGCCGATCGTGCCCAGATTGCGCGAGACCTCGACCAGACGGTTGGAGTTGGAGCTGTTGGTTGAACCCACCACCAGCACCAGCTCCGCATTGTGCGCCACGTTGCGCACCGCCACCTGGCGATTCTCAGTCGCATAGCAGATGTCTTGCGAATGAGGGCCGGCAATGTTGGGGAATTTTTCCTTGAGGGCGTGGATGATGTCCCGCGCCTCGTCCAGCGAGAGCGTGGTTTGGGTAAGATACGCCACGCGGTTGGGATCGGGCACGCTCAGCGCAGCAACCTCGGCGACATTGGAGACCACCTGCGTCGCTTCCGGTGCTTCGCCCAGAGTGCCTTCGATCTCGTCATGATCGCGGTGGCCGATCAAGACCAGCGAATAGCCTTGCTTGGCAAACTTGACGGCCTCGATGTGGACCTTGGTCACCAGCGGGCAGGTGGCATCGATCACGCGCAGATTGCGGCCCTTGCTCAACTCTCGCACAGCCGGCGAAACGCCGTGGGCGGAATAGATGACGCGCTGGCCGTCGGGCACGTCGTCGATTTCATGAACAAAGATCGCGCCTTTTTCCGCCAGCTCATTCACCACATAGCGGTTATGCACAATCTCACGGCGCACATAGATGGGCGCGCCAAAGGTTTCCAGAGCGATCTTAACAATGTCGATCGCACGCACCACTCCAGCGCAAAAGCCGCGCGGTTTGAGCAACAACACCCTCTTCTGACTAGGGGAAGTCTCGGAGCGGAAGCCGTTCGAGATGGGATCAAGCAGAGTTGTAGTCACACTTCCAGTATACCAATCTATCGAGGCAGGGACTAGGGATAAGACCGGAGGGCAGAAACTGCTGGTTTTATAGCACCGCTTGTAGCAGTCCGGAAGAAACAAGGGGCAACTCCAGGCGGAGCGCGAGCCGGTCTACCGGCGGGCGGGCAGTGTCATCCTCACCGACGGGCGGCCGCTGGCGACCTGGTGCCCCATGTGCTGCGCACCTACCAGCAGGAGACCCGCGAGTTCGCCGTCTCGCAAAGGCGCATGGCCCCTGACCGCGAGGTGGTGCGGGCGCGGTTGCGCGCGCTCGGCTTTGACGAGGTGCGGTTCGCCCTGTCGCCGGGCGGGCGCCGGCGCGGCGGCGTTGCGCGCCTGGCTGGACGCCGGTCGGCACGCCGACATGGCGTGGATGGAGCGCACCGCCGACAAGCGCGCCGACCCCGGGCGCGTCCTGCCCGGCACGCGCCGGGTGATCATCCCTGGGGGGATTTGTTGGGATGGGGGCGGGGGCAGGAGTCAGGAGCCAGGAGTCAGGAGTCAAGAGCCGGAGGTCGAGGTCAGAGGCCGGCCAGAGGCCGGAAGCCGGACGGCGGAGGACGGAGGGAAGGAGCAAAGGAGAGGAGGGGGCCAGAGGGGCAGAGAACAGAGGGCGGAGCGGCGGGGGTTGGGATAGGGACGGGGGCAGGAGTCAGGAGCCAGGAGTCAGGAGCCAGAAGCCGGAGATCAGAGGTCAGAGGTTGGAGGCCAGAGGCCGGAAGCCGGACGGCGGAGGACGAGGGCGGAGGGCGGAGTGGCGGATCGGATGGGGATGCAATCCAAAATCCAAAATCCAAATTTCAAAATCCAGAATCCTCTCTCGGCTCGCTCCGCGTTGCACGCGGACTATCACGACACCCTGAAGCCCGCGCTCGTGGCCGCCGGGCGGGTGTTGGAGGAAGTCGCGGGCGCCGGACCGGCGGACTACCGGTTTATGCGGACACCGGCCCGGTGCTGGAGCGCGGCTGGGCGGACGGGCGGGACTCGGGTTTCTCGGCAAGAACGCGATGCTCATCTCCCCCCGCACGGCAACTGGCTCCTGCTCTCGGCCATCCTGACGGTGCTGGAATTCGAGCCCGACGAACCAGTTGCGCAAGCAATCCCGGGGCCGCGGGCCCAAGGCGACGTCGGCCTGCTGTGCGGCCGGTGCATGCGCTGCCTGACGCGTGCCCCACGCGGGCGTTTGCCGCGCCGGGGAGTCGTGGACGCGCGCCGGTGCATTTCCTACCAGACGATTGAGAACCGGGGCGTCATTCCGCGAACTGCGGGCGGGCATCGGCGACCACATCTTTGGCTGCGACGTGTGCCTGGAGGTGTGTCCGTGGAACCGCTTTGCGCAGGCCGGCCGGCGTGTGCTGCTCCAGGTGCGCGGCGGGATCGCGGCGCTGACGTTGCGCGAAATCCTCGAGCTGACGCCGGGCCGGTTCGCGGAGGTGTTCCGGGGCACCGCGGTCAAGCGACTGAAACTGGCGGGGCTGCTGCGCAACGCCTGCGTGGTGGCGGGCAATCAGGAGCCGGGGCGCGGAGGGCAGGAGTCAGGAGCCAGGAGTGAGGAGGCAGGAGCAGGAGGGCGAAGCACGGAGGAATTGCTCGGGCCGCTGCTGCGGCTGGCGCTGCACCCATTGCCGGTGGTGCGGGCGCATGCGGTGTGGGCGGTGTTTCGGCTCGGGGGGGGCGACGGGCTCGCCGCCGCCCCCGCGGCGGAGACTGATCCGGCGGTGCTGGCGGAGTATGCGGCGGGGAATGATTGATCCCAACCTCCCATAAGATTTCGACCACGGGTCGGCTTCTGCGGGTAGGGCGGAACCGCTTTGTCTGCCGAAGCTATTGGCGAAGGGGGATGGGGCCGCCGCTCGCGCGCAGGCACCGGGCGGGTTTGTTCCTTCCGCGCATTCGTCTGGAAATCACGGGCCTCTCCAAACGGAGCCGGCGCGTCGGGGACGACACGCCCCTTTTTCAGACCGTCTTCGCCGGCGGGATTGGTGCCACGCCCACCCGCCGCGCGGACTGCCAGGCTGTCGCCGCGAGGAGGAGATACGCGGCAAGATTTGGGTACATCTCTCGCGGACTTCGTCGAAGCCGGCCGCACAGGGGAAGCCTCAGGCCGAACAAAAGCAGCTCTGCCGCCAGCAACCGTCCGGCGGATCCGGTCACGGTCCGCGTCAACAGCCAGCCGATCAGGGCCAGCGGGGCAGCGCGACGAACAGATAGCCCCCAGAAGCCGATGAAGGTGTCGCTCAGGTCGCCGATGAAGGCATAGCCGAGCGCGGCGGTGCTGCCGATGAGCACGCTGCCGAGCGCGGCCCGGACGGGTCGGCCCCCAGGGTGAGGCCCAGCAGCATGGCGGCGAAGAGCAGCACCCAGGCTTTTTCCGTCTGGGCCAGCACCGCGTCGGCGGTGGCGCCGGGCTGGCGCTGGGTGGGCATCGCGATGCCCATGCCTTTGTTGGACAGGGCGTGGTTCAGCCGGTAGGTGAGGGTGCAACCCTTGCCGTCGGCGGTCGGGGTGATGTCCATCGGCGTCATGCAGCCTTCCGGATAGTTCAGGTCGGTATTCGCGAGGTCGGGCAGGTGCAGCGGGAATTGAAAGTCGCGGATCTCGCGCGCCTCGCGCACCTGGAAATACCAGTAGTCCAGGCCACGGCTCTTGAAGGCCACCTCCACGGTCACCGTCTCGCCGGCCGCGAGGGCAGGCTGGAGCGGCAGCCGCGGCGACCTGCAGGTGGTCCGGCGCGCTGGCGCCGTTGAGCTTCACCTCGAGATCGTTGAAAATGGCCCGGTCCAACGGCAGGGGAAAGCGCAGCATGGCCGTCACCGCGCGGTTCACCGGGTTCTTGAGCGTGTAGACAAACCGGCAGTCCGTCTCGTAGCCC
>CAWDQB010000049.1:0-14476 GCA_963804315.1 uncultured Acidobacteriaceae bacterium | reverse complement strand
TTCAAGACGACTCTTTGCTGAATGGTGTTCCATACCAGTCGGGGCGTGAATCGACGCGTAAGAGTAGACGCTGGCGGTGGCTGGCCTCAACAACCTTGGCACTGGCAATGGCGGTGATGCTTCCATCGCGTGCTCATGCTGGCATCTTCGACATCTTCGGCGAGATATTCGGCACCATTCAGAACGATATGGGGGCTGCGCTCAGCCAGATCAACGCATTGACGCAAGAGATGCAGCAGCTGCACCAGCAAATCGTGTGGCCGCTGGCGGTGGTGAATCAGGCACGAGGCTTCGTATCGAACTCGATCAACAGCTATCGCGGTTTCATGACGCAGGTCTTCACGCTGAAATCGCCCAGTGCGACGCTGGCCAGCCCGCAGCAACTGGAGGCGATTTTGCACAGCCGGCAGTCGGCGCAGATTCCCGCTTTTCAGGCGAGTTTCGCAGCGAACTACGGGACAGTGCCGGCGGTAAACGCGGCCTCTCCACAGGACCGGGTGATGATGGACATCGACGATGCCTTGGGCCAGCAGAGTTTGAAGACGACACTCATTGCTGACCAGGGCCAGGACGTGATTCTTGCGACCGCGAACCAGATGGAGAACCAGGTTGCGTTGAGCACTCCAGGTTCCGCACCGTTCATCACCGCTCAGGCACAGGTCGCCAACCTGCGTTGCCAGGCATTTATGCAGAAGATGCTCGCAGCGGAACTCCGTCAGGAGGCAGGGCGCATCGCTCATGACAATGTTCTGGTGAAGCGGAAATCGACAGCCGCTGGCGCAATCAACAGTCTTATCACCGGCACATTGAGCCGGTAAGGAGGAACTTCTATGGCAGACATGCAGAACAAGACGAACAAGTTGCGGAAGCCTTTCTTCTGGTGCCGCAGAGAGCCGATTGCCGCTGAAACAACACGGATGGCACCGGCTATTGATGCTGATCAACCAAAGAATCATCCATGGTGGCGGCCAACGGTTTGGAAGGTGGCTGCTCTGGCGGTGGTTGCCTTGATTCTTCTCCCTGGCCGTGCCAACGGACAGTTCGGGATCGACATTGCAGCCATCATAGCGGCGTTGTCGAAAGTGGAGTCGTTGATGAGCACCTATGTGGCTGCACCGCTGAAGACGATCAACCAGACACAGCAGACTGTAGCCAAGTACGAGCAGGAAGTCATTTACCCAATCGCGGCAATCAATCAGGCCCGGAACTCCGTCACGCAGTTTGAGAACCAGTTCAGCCAGGTGGACAACCTGTTCAAGGGCAATGTATCGAGCGCGACGCTGCCGCAGTCGCAGAATCTGGAATCGATTCTCCTTTCTCGCAATGCAAGGAGTCTTTCAACCGTCTCTCCGCAATTTCAGAACGTGTATGGCGTAGTGATGGCGCAGAATGCCGCCTCATTGCAGATTCGCAATATGACCGACATGACAGACGCGCAGGCGCAGGACGCCATGAAGCGCGCCATTCAGATCGACGCATTGGCTGATGCGGAGTTGGCTGAGGCGGACAGGATGGGCCAGCAGATCTCTGCCGCCGCGCCGGGGAGCGCACCGATTCTCGAAGCGGAGGCGGATGTCTGGGTGGTCCGCGCAAATGCGTAACTGGATAAGCAACGCTTCAGGGGGACTCAACCTGCTGGATAACTGGAGGACCGACATCCAGACGCAGTTCAGCCAGATAGGCTTTCAGAATTTGTGGGGTTTGGTTACCGGTTCAGCTGCTGGCTTGATCGACGCCCTTCTCATAATTGTTGCCTATCTTCTCTATCCGCTGGTGATCGTAATTTTCGGATTCTTCTACATCCTCTATGGGAGCATCCTGTACATCCTTGGACCGCTGGTGATCTCGCTGATGCCGCTGGGAGCGACCAACTTGAGATCATGCCTCGCGCAATCGAGGAAGTTCGCAAGGTGAGAAAGGCCTGGGACGATGGCGACTATGAAGGCTTGCTGCGCGTTCTGGGCAAGTCTGAAGAGGATGCCACGTTCGACATGAGCTTCGATCCCGAGGCTCTGGAAGGCGGAAGCAATTCACCTTCGGAAGAGTGGGAGCCAGCGGAAGCAGTTCTCCTGGCAGACAAGAGTGGGAACAGTATTCGGTTTCCCTATGTGTCGAACCAGATCAACCGCAAACTTGCTCGCTGGGCTTTCCGCACATTGACGAGTGGCGGCTTCAAGTTGCCGGCATTTGCGCTGGCAGATGACGGCATCCTGGTCGAGCACGAGGGCAAGATACTCGCGGCCTCGGACTGGGTATCCGAGGCGAATGGCAAGAGCGCACCGAGTGGCACAACCTGGTTGGCTTTCAACGGATCGGCGAGATCCTTCGCGACTACGTTCGCAAGGGCTCGCAGATCTACATCGAGGGCGCGTTGCGGACTCGCTCCTGGGACGACCGGGAGTCAGGCCAAAGGAAGTTTCGCACGGAAGTTGTCGTGCATGAGGTCAGCCTCCTCTCGCACGCGCCGGCCGCTAACGGCTCGAACGGAACGGAGCACTATGCCAGTGGAAACAGCTTCGTACCGCAGGAGTTCAGCGCCGAGCACGAGATTGAGGCATCAGAAGTGCCCTACTAAAGCCGGGTTGCGCTGCATTCACGCATTCACCGAGAGCGCCTTACGGGGTGCTCTCGGTGCGTCTGGGTTCAACAGAATGCCCACTGGAGGTTTCGCACAAAAGGAGTTGAACTATGGCAATAGCAGCAAAATTCGCAGGAGCGGAGCGGGAGAAACTATTCGCTCAGCTCGAAGAGCCGTTCGATCCGGCTCAGATCAAATGGCGCGTCATGCGCACATCGGATGATCGGCGGTCTGGCGCGATACTTCCCTTCGCCGATCCGCGAGCGTACACAGACAGGCTCAACCAACTCTTCACGCCGGCGGGATGGACGCGCGAGTACACCATCTCGACCGTGCCATCGCTGACTCGAGTAGACCGGGGCAAAGTGGTTGTCACCAGCAAGGTTCTGGTTGCTACCGCTGTCACAATCACTCGGCTGGGCAGCCATACGGGTACCGGAGAAGAGTGGGCGGACAAGGAAAACGCCGTGACCGCGGCGGACGCGCAGGCCTTCAAGCGCGCTTGCAGTTGCTTCGGCATTGGGCGGTATCTCTACCGCTTTGAGGAAACCTGGGTGCATTTGGATCAGCGCGGAGAACCGGTTGCGATCCCCGTATTGCCGGCGTGGGCGCTGCCGCCGGGAGTGACGATGGCTCCAGCAAACGACCAAGCCGTCGATGCGCGTGGGCCTGTCGATCACAAGCTGACGGCCGAGATTGAAGGCTTCCGCAACACGCTGGGTGACTGCCGCAGCACAGTGAGGTTACGACCTTCCAGCCAACCGATCTCAGTCTCGATGTGCTCCAGAACCTTAACTGCGCACGCTGCCAAACGAAGCTCATGGTCCTGCTTTTCGTGGTAGGAATCCATGCCAGGCCTGAAGCTCCAGTCCCGATCAGCCTTGTTCATCGCCCGAAATGCGATGCGTAGCACACTGCGCGGCAGCCTCTCGTCAAGAGTCGAAAGAAGGTAGGCTCCCTGTGCCATTCCGTGCGAAGCGGCCGGATTCCGGTTTCCTGCCGCCTGCAGGAGTTCTCGAATATCGTCGCTCGATCTTTCTTCCTGCATCAGGTAGATCAACCCCGAAAATCCCATCGCGGCTGGGTTGAACTTCAATCCACCACGCACTCGGTGGACGTTGTCCTCTCGCGTCGCCAGCCCCTGCCGGAATGTCCGCAGCAGCCAGTCGCGGTGACGAACCCTCAATTCCGGAGTGCCATCGCGAGCTACGATCAGCGCAATCGCTAACACTGCCTGCTCGTGCATCCAAGCCAGGTTTTCCTCGTCCTGATCCGGCGGGGGTAGCTCGAACTCGTTCTGAGCCCATTCAGCCAGGAACGTCAACAGCTCTGGATTTGCGCGTCCTGGTAATTCGAGGAGCTTGTTTGCGAGAATCCTTACCTGCGCATCCTGTCGACGCTGATGCGTCTTCCGCTCAAGGCTCGACTGCTGTTCGGCCTCTTCAGTGGGCGAAAAATACACAAGTCTGGTCCCAGTTGTGCCGTCCTCAAGTTGCACTTCTGCCGGGCCCCAGTTGGCCGGATCGAGGCGATTCAGCGCGTAGCGGACCATCAAGCGTGGATCGAGCAGCGTTGAATCCTCTTGTGGAGCGCCCACCCTGGTAGCTGCAGATTCGAGCAGGCGCCGAAGTTCGTCAAGCGCCTCGTTGGGAACATGGTCCAGGTAGTTGGTGGGGTCGTCGAGCAGTTGATCGAGCAGCCGAGACCGGGACGGTCGATTCGCTAGCTCTTGAAGGCTAACCAGCCCCATCGGCTCCTGACGCAGCGCTCGTATTCCGAAGAGATCAGGAATCTCCTGCATGTCGAGCGCGATTCGGTGCCGATCCATCACCAGAAGTTCAGGACAGGCAAGGTACGGGACGGCAGCGGCACGCGACTTCGGCAAATGCGAGATCAAAAGGTCCACAGCAATCAACAGAAAGGCGGCCGGCGCAATCTGGTCTCCCAGCACATCGCGGATCACAGCCTCGACCGTCTCGCCAGCGTCTACTCTTCGGTGGGCCCATGCTTCAAGCGCCATCAATGCCGATGTCACTACGTATGGCGCGTCCGTGTACTCCCTTGACCATGGGTACGACATCATCCAGGGAAAAGTGCGAGGGCCGTCAGGAAACTGAATCGTGACGGCATCGTGTCCGGGTTCGCGGCCGCGGCTGAAAAACGACACGGCATGATCAACAAGCCTCCGGATCAAGCGCAATCCTTCAGCGGGATCGCTGGTCAGCAAACTGAAGAACGGACCTTGGGCAGGCGACACCGGAAGAAACTCGGTACGTGAGGACTCGAAAACTTCCTCTCGTTCCATGCCAGATGACCTGGATCGGCGAGACCTCTGCTCCGGAATGAGCGCCTTGATGGTGAAATCGGCGTAATCCTTAGGGGCCGCCTGTGCGAGGGAGCTTTGAAGCTTCAGGATTGCCAACATCGACCGCTCTCGATCCCTCCTGCCCTCGAAGGAATGGAGATATTCCGAGGCGAGTTCCGGTGTGCGATGGCAGAACCAGAGGAACGTGTCCCTGAGGTCTGACGCGAGAGCCTTCACTTCGTCGCGCGAGAGTTCCTTCCGAATCCTGCCTTGCTCTTGTTCCTCTGACATTTCAATCTCGATGAGCCAGGCATAGACCTGGCGGAGGATTGCCGGAGTCAGATGATGCTGGCCCATCAATCCGAGGCACCATGCCTTGAAGAATTTGGCGACCTCTGGAATAGCCGGCACGGGCAGGTACTCGGCCGCGATCAACAGCCACCGGACCAGCCTGGACCATGACGGGCCGCCTGGTACATAGAATCCCTCTGTAATCTTCTGATAGGCCGGATCCTGGACAGTTAGCAGACTCGAAGCGGGCTCCGTGTCAACGGCCATTACTGTCCGAATGAGTTCCTGCAGCAAAGTCCCGTCATTCTCGAAGAGGGCACGACAGGCTTTGGTGAGCTGGTCGCCAGCGAGTTCGGAACGCGCGAGAGAAAGCACAACGGCCCGGCGCCATAACGGGTTCGTGGCTTGCATACTCATCCTGCTCCTTCCACGCTCATTCGCTCTAAGAAGGCCACCCACTTCGCGCTGTCCTCGCTACGCTCGATGCTCATCCTGGCACAGAGGCTCGACAGCACAGAGCGAGATCGGTCGGAGGCACATCATGAAGGGGAAGCTGGTCGGCGGTGGCCGGCTCGGTGAAGAGCAGACTCGCGGCGGCCCATTCCCGAAGCACATCATGGCGAAAGGCTACGCGGTCGATCCCGAGCATGCGTAGCGTCTCACTCTGGATCAGCGCGGTGATCGCACTCGCCGGGCTCGCGCTCGTGTCGAGATGGTCGGCCCGACGAATGACTTGTAACGCGAGACTCCGTAGGAGCCGAGCACGGTCGATATACCCGTCGTCCTTCTTTCCGTCGGCGACTTCCCACCATCGGATCGCCATTTCTGCTTCGGACAAAGGCACGGATTCGTTAGGTGACAACGACGATAGCCGGGCCAACCTGTAAAGATTTCGCGTTACGTTCCGCGCTGGGTGGCTGTCGCTTAGAAGCCATGCGATCCGAGGGGCTGCCTGCTGCAGCTCCCTGCATTCTCCGTTGAATCGCAGCTTGCTCTTGAGTTCGAACCAGCCGCCAGTGGGCGTTCGATCCGGCGTCAGCACCAATACCTCGGACTCGACTGCGATCTGCTCCGCCAGATGTTTCAGAATTCCGGACTTTCCGACCCCAGCGTCCCCTCGCAACTCGACGTAGCGGCTTGAATCGAGCGCGGAACGTAAAGCCGACAACGGACTGAGGCGGCTCAGCTTCACGCCGCAGACGCTGTCGTCGATGTCTGCGAGCGAATCCCTGGAAAGCTCCGCAAGCGAACGGAGCGCAGAATCATTGCCGGGGAGAGCTGCCAGTCCGAACGAGAATTTCTGGAGGTCATCCAGCAACCCCTTCCGGTCGCGGTCGCCGGCAGACGCCGCAATTTCAATCGCTTGGTCCGTAAGCACGCTCCAAAGCTCTCCGGCCCTCGAAGCTTCCTCCGGCTTAAGAGCGCGGGCGCAGCGTTCGCGCTCGAGTTCCTCCGTTAAGGATCCCTGCGCCGTGAAGTCGAAGACAAGAATCTGCAAACGGCGAAGCATTTTCCACACGGTCTCATCGTCATCCGCCACCCCGAAATCGCGAAGGTGGGACCGGAAAGTGTCCACGAAAGTGCGCATGTCTGGATTGGCCGAACCTGAGCGCCTGAGCTGCTCCATGGATGTCTTTGCGTCGCCGATTTGGCGCGCCCGTGTAAGCACGTCCTGATAAGCGCCATCGATCTTGCGGGATCCCGCGGAGGTAGCGATCGCCATCTGGTGGTTGGCGACCCAGAAGCCGGGTTTCGAGCAGGATTGGGCGATCTGCTCGACCACCGAGCGGAAGACTTCGTCCTTCGGCGCAAAAGTGACTGTGCGTTTGACCTGGATTTCGAGCACAGCGGCATTACCGGCCCGGTCATGCGCGCGGATGATCACGTCATCCAAATACATTCCCTGCGAAGCCCGCTGTAGTTCGACGCGGTCGATGGTCATTCCCCGCAAGCCACGAGGTTGTGCCCCCACCAGCAAGGAAAGCAGGTGGTGCGCGCCGACCTTTCCCTCGAAATGCGCGCCGGCCGGTCCTGTCGAAGTGGGGCTACTCATCGTGCTCCCGTTGATAGACAATTTTCCGAACCTATAATAGCAAGACGGGTTTTGGCGCTGGAGGAACCGAAGTACAGCATCGAACAGATTGCGGCGAAGGTTGGCAAGCATCCTTCGTTTGTAGCTTCAAGGTTGAAATTGGTTGACCTTGTACCCGCCGCCGTCGATGCCTTCTACGCCAACGAAATCGGCGTGGGCCATGCACTGCTACTGGCAAAGCTGCCCGCCGACCAGCAGCAACAGGCTCTCGCAGCTTGCTTCAAGGAAGCATACAACAGCGGGGGAGCAACACCGACGCGCATTCTTCTGCCGGTGCGCAACCTGCAATTCTGGATTGAGACAAATGTATTGCTCATCTTGAAAGACGCGCCCTTCGACAAGCGCGACGCGCAGCTTGTCTCCACGGCGGGCAGTTGCGCCGACTGCCCCAAGCGCACCGGCCACAACAAGCTGCTCTTCGGCGACGACCTCGGCAAGCAGGGCGACCAATGCACCGATCCCCGTTGCTACAACGCAAAACTTGCGGCGCACGTTGCGAAGGCCGTCGCCGCCAAGCCCAGCCTTGTGCAGATCAGCACGGCCTACGGCGCACAGAAGGAAGGCAGTCCGGTACTGCCGCGCAACAAGTACACAGCGATTCGCCCCTTGTCCAATTCTGACAAGCCAACAAAAAAGGAAGACGCGCAGCGCCCGGAGTTCAAGGTGTGCAAGTTCGCCACCGATGCAATCATCACGGAGGGAAGCGACATCGGCACCATTCACAAAGTGTGCGCGAACCCCGATTGCCCGATTCACCACGCAAGCAAGCAACGGCCCGCGACGGATGCGGCATTCAAGGCAGAGCAGGAGAAGCGCCGCCGCGAAGAGGCCATCGCTCAGGCGACCGGCCTCCACGTCCTGAAAGCAACCAGTGACGCGGTTCCCGTCCGCCTGATGAAACGTGACCTGCTTTTTGTTACCGAGCGCCTTGCCGCCGTCTTGGACGAACGCCGTCTGGCGATCATCTTTCGGCTTCACGGCATCGGCAAGGCCAGCGGCGGAGCCGGAGACGCCCCGGCAAAATTGCTCGCGTCCTTTCTTCGCAAGGCCGACGAGAGCACCCTTGGCCGGGTATTGGTGGCAATCACCGTTCTGCAAACGGCGCACAGTTCCAACGAATCCTCGAAAGCCCTGCGCGAAGCCGCCGAGTTCTATAAGGTGGATGTGGCCGCGATCACGTCCGAGGTCAAGCAGGAGTTCGCCGCCAAAGAGAAGGCGCAAGCCACCCAGAAGGCAACGGACAAGGCAAAGCCGAACCAGCCTCACACCGTGGCCGCCAAAAAGACGAAAGCCGCATAACGTCAATTCATCAACCTTGAAACGTGGGGTCTGCTGAGAGAGGCAGGCCCCGCTTTTTTGCCAGCACCCGTCTTCCCGCCCTGTAATGTGCTGCCGCTTCGCGCCAGACTCTTTTGGCCCACCCGACGGTCGCCTGCCGAGGATTCACAACATTCCGATAAGTGCATGGGGATTTGTCATTCTTCAGCACCAAGGAATATCTCTGCCTACGGCATATCTGGAAGCAGTTTCCAGGCCCTAGACTTCATCCGATCACGTACACCCTCTCTCGTTTCGTACAGGTCATCCCTGTATTTCAGCCCTCGATCTGTGCTGACAAATGCTGCTTCGAGTTCCAGATTTCCGACGAGTTGTCGCTCCGATTCAGTTGCGGCACTGATTGCAAGCGAGATTTCATCCAGAGTCTGCTGTGTTATGTATCGGCCCACTTCCGGCTTGAACTCGGACGCCCAACCCTGAAAATCTGTCATGACAACGTGAACCCTCATTGTTCCAAAAGGATGCCGCGGGTTGCGCACGCTGTCGGAGTCGAAGGGCTTTTGTGGACGCAGAGCGAAATACGAAGTTATACACAGAAGCAGCAATCGGACGAGAAATTCATCGGAACTCAGAGTAGTGAATCCGAGGATGCGGAAACAGTCATTGCCCCCGTTAGCAAATAGATTCTTTGCCATCATGTGAACGGCATAACCGTCGGCTTCCACCTCGCGTGCCTGATCCTCCAAATGCTCACCATCATCGCAGGAGTCGCTACACAGGTACTCAGAAAAGAATTCCGTTTCACTATTACCTGCGGTGTGACCATGAAAATGGTGGCCCAGTTCGTGATCAATGGCGAATTGAATCTGTATTAAGAACAGGACTGCAAGCAAATTGTCGCGCTGATCGGGAGAATCGGCTTTAATTCCAAGCAGGGAAGCAGTAGCAAAGTGCCTAGCTAACGATCCGCAGATGAAATTCATCAGATCTACCAAGTCATAGGTCAGTCCAACAAAGTCGAAACCGCTGTATCTAAATGAAACCGCATTAGGAAAGCGAATTAACGGTGGCTGGGGCTTGTCGATGTAATCCAAATGAAGGTTAGCAGGGCCGAATCTTGTTTGGATCATTGGCGAATTCCGAGTGAGCATCTCGTTAATCAATGCTTTAATAGTCGTGAGATGCCGAGCCAAGTTTGGGTCGATTTTATCCAGATCGAGTTTTCCTGGGTGCCTCTGACGTTCCTTTTCTGTGAGTTCTCCGCTGTTGAAGAACCGATGGAATTCAATTTCCGGATCGAACACTTGTGCTCCACCTCTCTCGTCACCCATTGTGATTGGAAATACCGGCAAATTATTGCGATTGCGAGATCGTATGGCCCTCAGTGGTTGGACGAATCGAAAAGCAACACGAAATCGCCGGGTTTCGGTAAAGATATTATCTACGATTGCCACGGGACCAAAGATGCATATGCGCATTCGCGCCAGACGGCAACCCCACTCTGAGCACCCTATGATATTTCTAAGGCAAATCGCTCACTGAGCGTGGGTTGAATTCCGACCCTGGAATCGCTTCTCGAAAACGGGCTTTCTGCTCCGGATTTCCCCGGACTGAGAGATCTTTGGCACCGATTCCCCCTTCTTCTTGACCCAAAATCCACAATCGCGCGTCAAATACGATACCGCTAGTCCTGAAGCGGGACACTGGAAAGGAACGAGGGGAAAGATGGCAAGTAACTCGGATCGCTCCCGGCGCGAATTGTCGCACTTTCATGCTTGTGTTCACTGTGGCAACGTCTCTCGTCGAGATGAATTCGACGGAACGGCTGTCACCACCGGAATTTATCCCTGCACAAAGTGCGGCCAAGATGGACCGCTCAATATAGTCATTCGAGACGTGGATGCCGCCTCGACTAGCACAAGCGACTCCGCTTCCAGCGGTTTAGCAGGCTAACGCGGTGCTTCGCTGCTGTGGAGATTGCGCCTTGACCAGCTTGCGCCCGGCGGCGCGAACGAACTCGCTCGTCAACCGCTTTTTGTCGTCAGCACGCATCGCCAGTCTGGTCACGAGTTTCGGGTGTTCCTCCGTCAATGGCCGGATTGCAATTTCGTTGCTGGAGATTCGCCACGCAGCCTCGCGCGTCAGGAACGCTGCGCCCTTGTGTGCCAATACGAGCGCCGATGCCTCTTCGGCTGTTGTAAAGGTATGCGTGTCCGGTACGACGATATTCTTTGCGGAGGCCTCCGCTTGAATCATCTCAGTAACGAATGGGTTGATGTGCGGCGCGGGCAGAATCCACTCGTGCGCGCGCAGATCATTGAGACTGAGTTTGGCGTTCCCGGCTACGGCATCGTTTTTCGGCAGCGCGATATAACCAGGCGACTCGGCAACGGACAAGAAGCTCAGCGCGGAAGTATCGGGGACGGCCACCACCAGCGCCAGATCGAGATTTCCGGTAGCCACCATGCGCGCGAGTTCGTGCGAGAAGTTGCTCCATAGCTTGACCTTCAGGCCGGGGAAGAGGGAAAGCTGTATCGACTGGATCGCAGTGACCAGGTAGGGATCGGCATAGACGGAGCGGCCGATGTGAAGCACTTCGTCCGCTCCCTGCATCGCGGCCCTTGCGTCAGCGACTGCACGCTCTGCGTACAACACGGCGCTGCGCGCATCTTTCACAAAGTGCCGACCAGCGTCGGTCAGTTCCACTGTCTGATGGTTCCGCACGAAAAGGCGCATATCGATCTGAGATTCAAGCTCGGCAATCCGCTTGCTCAGCGTCGATTGGTCGATGCGCAGCCGCGCGGCTGCACGGGAATAATTCAGTTCTTCGGCCAGCGCAATCGCCGCCTGCAAAAGTCGCATCTCCGGTAGTGCCATAGCTGTCCTCCTTGTCGAATACCAAGGGCAAGTCATGGTTCGTACCGAGCAAAACAATCGTGATGGCTGCTGCGTTTGTCTCTACTGGGCTCCTGAAAGGCGCGGTTATGGCTCCGAAATCGAAAGCCCATATTCGCGGCGTCATGCACGTGATCTTTGAGTGCGCGGCCCGCTGGGAACTCTTCACTGATCGCCGGAACCCGATTCAGATGGTTCGGGTGAAGGGCGGGACAAAGCGGCGTGAGCGCCCGACCGTGTTGACTGTGCAGGAATACGAAGCCATCCTCGGATTACTGAAAGAACCGTACCGCACGATGGTGATTGTTGCGCAATGCCTCGGTCTTCGCGTGAGCGAAATCGCGGCGCTTCAGTGGGACGACTTCGACTTCGAGAAGAACCAACTGCTCGTTCAACGGAGTTTCGTGAGCGGGCATGTGGACGATGTGAAGACGGAGTATTCCCGCGACTATGTTCCACTTCACGATTCTTTAGTCGGCGTACTGCTCGCATGGGAGAAGGAAGCCTTGCCAACCGAGGAAGGCTGGGTCTTCGCAAGTCCTCTCTCGAACAAGCCGTACTTCCCGACTGAGATTCAGAAGCGGCACATTCATCCAGCAGGGTGCTGTCTGGTGGAATGCCCGAAGTGCCAAGCTGGCGTCGGCGTCTGGTGCAGCCAGGTGAAACCAACTCCGAACGGCAAGCGGTTGCTCATCCATGAGGAACGCAAGGCTGTCGCCGGGAAGTTCGCCCGCATTGGCTGGCATACGTTCCGCCACACGTACCGTTCGTGGCTGGACGAGACCGGAGCGCCTATGAAGGTGCAGCAAGAACTGATGCGGCACGCTTCAATCCAGACGACGATGAACGTCTATGGACAGGCCATGTCGAGCTCGAAGCGGGAGGCCAACAGCAAGATCGTGGAAATGGTACTCAGGCCAGCACGGATGAGCGCCTGAAAACGCGAAATTTGCTAATGGGAGTCAGTGGGAGTGGATTTTGATTAGCGATCAGTCAAAAATCATCTGTATGTTATTGATTTGATTGGTTGCGGGGGCTGGATTTGAACCAGCGACCTTTGGGTTATGAGTGGCGTAACTAACGTATTATCAACGAGTTAGACAGCGCGGTTGGGGGCTTCATAGAGTGCTAAGTAGTTGAAAATACGTTTGCGGTATTTTTATTTGGGGTTGAAATGGGGTTGAAAAACGACGGCGTGAGCGGCTTGTTGCGTTGAATTCGCGCCTGATCTAGGTTTTTAATTTCTATTAAGTGTGCGTTATGGACGCGCAATTATCAAAATACATGAACTAAATAGAGGTTTATATGTGGTATGATATGTGCGTCATGAGCGCACAGAGATTTTCACTGCTAAACCGGTTCCTGCTTGCCCTGCCAGAGGGATTCCTGGCAGACAGCGCCTGGCTTCAGGCGCAGGGCCTCTCGCGTTCGTCGATACGGGACTACGTGGACCGGGGGTGGCTCGAAAAGATAGCCTCCAGGGTTTATCGGCGCCCCAGGCAAGTGGCCAACGACCCGCTCCGTTGGGATGTCGTTGTCCTTTCACTTCAGCAGGTGATGCACAAAGCCCTTCATGTGGGTGGCCGAACGTCAGTCGAACTCGCAGGCTACGCCCATTATCTGGAAGCTGGCGAAACCTCCACGGTATATCTGTATGGTCAGGGGGCGCCGTCCTGGCTGACGGCGCTTCCATCTTCGGCTCGATTTGAACTCCGTCCGGACCGTCTATTTGCAGGCTCTGGAACAGGGGTTGAGATGAGGCGCTTCGATCTGCGTTCCGGCGAGGCGTCCGCCCCCACCAGGGACGCCGAACGAAAAAGCCCCTGGGAGTGGTCGTTGATGATGTCCGTTCCAGAGCGAGCGATCCTGGAGATGATGGATGAACTTCCTCAGCAGGAGAGCTTTCACCAGGTCGATGCCGTCATGGAAGGCATGGCCAATCTTCGTCCGCAACTGCTGGGAAGACTCCTGCAGGAATGCAAGAGTGTGAAAGTGAAGCGGCTCTTTCTCTGGTACGCGGACAGGCACAAGCACTCCTGGCTGAAGCATCTGGATCGGTCGGCGATCGATCTCGGTCGCGGAAAGCGTCAACTGGTTCCCGCGGGCCGCTTTGACGCCCGCTACCAGATCACGCTGCCAGCGGAATTGTTTGTAAAAGGAGACGATCACGATGCCCAGTGAGGTTTTTGAAGCACAAGCCGCGCTGCTGGTGCGCGCGCTGCCCTACGTGGCGGCGGAGACCTGCTTTGCCCTGAAGGGTGGCACGGCAATCAATCTCTTTGTCCGAAATCTTCCTCGGCTCTCCGTGGATATCGATCTGGTTTACCTGCCCATCGAGGACCGCGAAACCTCGCTTCTTGGAATGCGATCCGCGCTTGTGCGCATTGCCCAAAGCGTGCGCAAAGCGATGCCCGGCAGCGTAGTCACTGAAAATGCCGCCGCTGACGGAACCAGGCTCGTAATTCGTCAGCGGTCGGCACAGATCAAGATTGAAGTCACTCCGGTCCTCCGAGGGACGGTTCATCCGGTTGATTTGAGGACTGTGCATCCAGCCGCCGAAGAGCGATTTGGGTTTGCCGAAATTCAGGTGGTTTCATTTGCCGATCTCTATGCCGGCAAGATGGTTGCGGCGCTTGATCGTCAACATCCGCGGGACTTGTTTGACGTGCAATACCTGTTCGCAAATGAAGGCATCAACGACTCCCTCTTTCAGACTTTTCTCGCCTACATCCTCAGCCACAATCGCCCGGCGCACGAAGTCCTGCAGCCGCGATTGAAGGATATTCGGCAGGCATTCGAGCAGGAATTCATTGGCATGACCACCGATGAGACATCCCTCGACGCCCTGGTTGCTGCGCGAGAGCAACTCGTTTCGGAGATCCGCTCCCGCCTGAATGAGCGTTTTATGCGGTTCCTGCTCTCGTTTCATGAATTGAAACCTGACTGGGAGTTGCTCGGATTGCTGGACGTTGCCAACCTTCCGGCAATCCGCTGGAAGCTGATGAATCTTGCATTGCTACAAGCCAAACAACCGGAG
>CAWDQB010000048.1:0-83674 GCA_963804315.1 uncultured Acidobacteriaceae bacterium | reverse complement strand
TCCGGGTGCACCATGTGACCGCCGGGCCTCCGGCCCCGCTGGCCAAGGAGGCCCTCCTCGGTGTGGTCGACGAGTTCACCGACGGAGTGCTCAAGTCCATGACCACGGCCGGGACGATCGCCTCCGACGACGACCTGCCCTTCGACGCGGTGCACGCCAACTACTGGCTCAGCGGGATCGCCATCCGCAGTTGGCTGCCTACCCTGCCCCACCTCCAAGTGCAGCTGCCTTCACTCCTCAAGGGGCCGCCGCGTACCCCGCCCCGCCTGGTTACCCACCTGGTGCCTACGTGATCTCACCTTACGCCATTCCTGGGGGTTACCAGCTCATCCCCGTCACTCCACAGGGGCTCCCAGCCAATGTGCAGCCTGTCATGCAGTCTGCCATCCCACCTGGGTACGGCCTAGTGCCCTCCTCCTTCCTCCCTTCTCTCACCCACGTGTTTCCCCAGCAGGGGGCGGATCCATCCAAGATTCCCTACGGCACGCCGATGTTGGTGCACATGCCCCGGCATCAGATGATGCCTGCACCTCCTGGCTCAGTTCCTGCCCCTGCCCCACGTCCACAGGATCCGAATGGCTCCCAGCGCTGATTGTTTCCTGGCGAAAGAGAGTGTGAAGAGCTCTTTTTGTGTTAGATTTTTTCATTGTTTTTTTTTTTTTTTTTTTTGTTTTTGTTTGTTTGTTTGTTGTTGTTTGTTTGTGTTGTTACCCGGGTGTCTTGATCTTGAATTTTGAATGAAAGGTGAACTCTTTTTGTGGAGAGAGCTCACTGCAAAATACCGCAACCTGTTGACAGCCTGTGGGAAACATTAGAAGAGACTGTAAAGATGACGTAAGCTACTGAACGTAACGGGGAATTTAACCGAATTTTCGGATCCGGGCGGATCCTCGGTTACACCCTGTCCACGTGACTGTTTGTTTACCGTAGTGACGTCATTTATTCTCCCTCCCCAATGACCGTCACAGACACGTGCTCTTGCCCTTGAATGACAGCTTGAAGGGACCATGACAAGGAAGACAACACAGGTGGAACATTTTCGTCGGCGGGGAAATGAGTGGTTGTGCCGCTGGCCCGTAAGCTGCCATTGGAGAGGACAGCAACGGGGGCTGGAAAGGTCATGTTCTGTCATTGTTGTCGCTCTCTGGACTCCCCCTTCCTCTGTTCTGTTGCACACCCTCCCATCCCACCTCCACTCCCTCTCCCAACCCACCAACAAGTGATTTTAATTTTTCCTGATTTCTGCATTATTTACATTGGAATACAAGAGAAGAGAACAAAAAAGAAACTAAGGAAGCGAGAAACCGGGGAGAGTGTAGGCCTGGGTGGTGGTCGTTTCTTGGGAAGCTTCATCTGTGAAAGCCTGGGCCGCACTCCTCTTGAGGGTCTTCACCTTGTCCCGCACACTGCTTTCGCCTTCTGTGAACGCCAGCGCGAAGACCTCGCGCCATTCCGCCTTCCTGTCAGCAATGAGATCCCTGGCATTAACCGGAACAGAACTGTGGTCCCTGACATATTTTCCAAGGTAGTCGACAATCAAGTTGGCAATCACGTCGTCAATGTCTGAGGAGCCCCTCTCCACCTGAGTCTCACTCCAGCCCTTCTGAATGGCCACTTCCTTGAAGGCCTTCAGGGACTTGCCGAACGTTGAGGCGGAGACCCTGTTCCAGCTGCCCCTGAAGGTGTTTCCCCTGAAGTTTTCAATGAAGTTCTAGAAGAAAGAAGAAAGACAGATAGATCGAGGGAGTGTCAGAAGCAATCACAAATGAAAAAAGAGAAAAGAGAAAAGAGGCTCACCCAGATCCTTTTCTCGAGCTCCTTGTGGATTTGAGGGGTTTGAGACGGGCAGGTCGAGACAGCCAGCGCGAGAGTTTTGTCTCGTATCTCCTTCTCGGACCACAAGTGGGGAAAACACTCTAATACTAATTGAATTGCTCCCTCCCTGAGGGTCTGGTTGCAGAAGAAGTGGAGGTGAGTAAAATCAAAAAAAAAAAAAAAAAAAAAAAGAAAAGAAAAGAAAAGAAAAAGGTCTTACCCTGCTGTGCTCCACATAGAGGGTCTGAGCACGCGCCACCGGGTTGGCCTGGGACTGCTCAAACCTGGATTTGAGAACCTTGAGTTCATCTCGGAGGCCAGCCACTTCCTTTTGCAGAGACACCGCGTTTTTGGTGGACTCACTGTAAGAGAGAAGAATGGCCTGCAGAAGTTTCTCGTTGGTCACAGACATGATTGAAAGAAGAAAAAAAAAGAAGAAGAAGAATAAAATGAAACCTTGTAGAAAGCTGAAGAAGAGAAGGAGCAGAAATGAGTGATTGAACGGGAAAGAAGAAAAAGAACCCAGAGAGAAGAAAATTCGGTTTTTATGGGGAGGAGTCAGGTGATGTGCGATCAGATGAGCATTTTTTCCAGAACATTCTCGAAAATTTAGAAAATTTTCTTTTTTTCCTTTTTATTCCCTCCCTCTCCTCCCTTGAGATCCTCTTCTTTTTTTTCCAATCACTTCCTTTTTTTTTTTCAGCTTGTCTCATTTTTTGTCATCATGCCCACTATTCAGTGCCCACACTGCGCAGGAAGTTTTGCTCCTTCAACTTTTGAGAAGCACGAGAGAAAACACAAGCCCTCTGCAACGGACTTTGTCTTCCAGTGCAAATGCGGACTCAGGTTTGAGCGTGCCCAACATCTGTTTGCCCACGAGGGATCTTGTCCTGGTACTCCAGCTGTGACTGTCATCAATCCTCTGAAGAGGGCTGCTCCGGTGGAACTGCTCCAGGTTGAAGAGCCCAGGCAAAACTACGAGGACTTCACCCTGAATGGCAAGGAGTTCACCTTGGGAGATCTCACTCTGGACACCGAGCTACTTTCCTCTCTATACGAGCAGGCAGGCTTGACAATGGAGAGCCAGGATCCTGACAGTGATGACGAATGCGATCTCAAGACCTCAGAAAACGGCCTCTTCCCGAACATCGAGAGCTTACTTACCTACCTCCTCTTCCAACAAGAGGGTGCGCATCGGATATCAGAGAGGAACATGAACCTTGTTCTTGGTCTTCTACGCGATACACGGCTTGACAGGTCCAAGTTCCCCAAATCGACATCGGGTTTGTTTAGCCCTTTCTTCAGGTTTCTCATCCAATCTCTTTTTGTATTGTGCAACAGCCTTGAAGAAAGTGAACTCCATCATTGAGGAGCACACCAAGGATGACGTGTTCACGATGTCAGTTTTGCCTGAGACCACCAAGAATTCCGCTAGGAAAGCCAAGGCCATCAAGAGCACCAGGAAGCCAGCCAAGCCGATCTCCGTCAAGGGGTTCACCATTGCCAGTCGTCTCAAGACTGCCCTTACTGACCCTTTGGTATGCCTTTCTTTTCCTTTTTTGTTTTGAACTTCAACATCGAGTTCATGTGTTTTTTTCTGCTTCTCTTAGATCAAGAAAACACTGCTCTTCGGCCGCTCAACAACAGAGAAGGTTCAGGAGTTCAGGGATTCTCCATTCGCCAAGACCCCTGACAAGTTTTCCCGCCTCCTGTCAGTAGGCAAGTTCGAGGTTCTTCAGGATTGCTCCTACTTCGACAACGATGGTCAGCGCCAGATTGGGAGGATCTTCAACTTCTTTTACCAGACCACCTCTGCTAGGACAATTGCACCCCACTGCACCATCCTCCCCTACAGCTCCATTGGAGAGAGGGAACTTGTCCTCGAAGGAGCCCCCATTGTTGTGCCTGTCAGGTCAGTTTTTTTTTCTTCCTTCTTCTTCTTTTTTTTTTCTTTTCAATTCTAATTCTTCTCACTTCATCTTTAGAAAACTTGTGGATATCATCAATGTCACTCCATTGGACAAAGGTGGCTACTATTGCGGCTCCTGCAGGCTCGAGGAAAAACTGCAGCCCTGGGACCCGTCCTCTGCAGGTGTTGAAAGGGAATCCCTCTTCTCAGGAGGGCTGCAGGTGGACCCGGAGACCCAGCTATTTGTGAATATTTTTTACGATGGGTATTGTTCAGCCCCGACTAGGTACAAGTCAACTGGGGGCCTGTACCTCAGCATCGCGAACCAGCGACAAGAGGATCAGAGGAAACTGGAGAATGTGTTCCTGCTTTCCCTGGTTCCCCCAAATGCACCATTTTTTCTGGTTTGGGAGCGGTATAGGAAGGAGTTAAAGCTGCTGGAGACCGAGGGTGTGAAGGTTGATGGCAAGGTCCACAAGGTAAGGATGGCCACTTTCAAGGCTGACAGCCCCCAGAGATGCGATTTACTGGATCACCAAGGTGTCACTGCCAATAAGTGCTGCCCTAGATGCCCGAGTGACAAGGTACTCAGCACTCTTTCTCTCTCTCTTTCTTTTCTTTTCTTTTCTTTTCTCTTTTTTCTTTTTTTTTTTTTTTTTTTGTGTGTGTCTTTGGTCTCTAATTTTCTTCTCTCTTCTCTTCCCTTCTCTTCTCTTTCATTTCTTCTTTGTTTTCTGTTTAGTGCGATATCTGGGATCTCTGCTTCAAGAGGGAGGAGCACTTTAGGGTTGGATTTTCCAAGGCCTTGTACCCCTTGAAGGGCTCTTGGAAACCCGAGGAGTTTGCGGAAATCTGTGGCCGATACGGGTTTCATGGAAAGGGAGACCTTTTTCGAGAACTCACCTTTGACCCCTTCATGCAGATCCCCTGTGAGGCCTACCACCTGCTCTTCCTTGGGATCCTCAAATTCTTTTTCAGAAGACTTGTGGAGAAGCTCGCCCCCATTCAGCGCGACGCTCTCAATGACTTCTACAAGTCCTACAAGTTTCCCGGACACCTGCCCCAGATCCACTTTGGTACGTGACTTTCTTAAATTTCTTTTTCTCTTTCTTTCTTTCTTTCTTTTCTTTTTTTTTTCTTTTTTTTTTCTTCTTCTCTCTATTCTGTTCTTAGCAGTTTTAGGAGTAGCGTCATGACAACGCTACCGCCAGTCTAAGACACATGACAGCAATGATTACAATCACAAAGATAAAACATTGTTGCTGTGTGAAAGAGAAGAAGAAAAAGGAGAACTTTTTTTTTCTTTTTTTTTTTTTTCTTTTTCTTCCCTTTATTTTCACAACAAGCAAGCACTAACCACCTTGTGTTTATTCAGACATTACCTCTGTGTCAAAAAACTTCTCCATGTCCTTCATGCAGCAGATCTCCGCCGTTCTAGGGTATGCTCTCAACCTCATTGGAGCCAGGAAAGAGGTTGTCACGTTCTGGTTCGATCTGGACGAGTGTGTGAGGGCCGTCTTCACCAACACTGAGGCCAAGGATGTCCCGACCGTCAGGGAAAAATTCATCAGCACGCTGAAGACTGGCAAGAAGGTGTTCCCTGACGCCGAGTCGAGGAGTCCGCAAAACCTCCACAATGTACTCGAGTTCCTGGAGATGGACATGGAGATCTGGGTTTCAGCGTACCTAATTTCTGGAGCCAAAGAAGAGCATAAGCACCAGGTCTTCAAAGGTGGCGTTACCTTCACCAACGGCGTCGACCCTGAGGGACAGCTGATTGAGCGGGACAGGATCATTTCGGGCCTGAGGTTCCTGCTCCACGGTGGAACCTATGATGGCCTGGGGATCTCCAAGGAATTTCGAGAGCTCGCTCATCCGGGGAATCCCCACGCTCCCCATCCCCTGCTGCTGTCCCTGACCAATTACGGAGGGAAGGAGAAACATCAGGAGGACCCTTTCCCGCGCAAGTTCCTGTACGCCAACAAGAGGCAGGTGGTCGATGTGGTCACCGACGCTCTGGCCAAGGAGATCACACCGATTGTTACTGTGAAGGTGGGAGAGCCGTGCGTCCCCAGCAAGCAGGTGGTGGTGCAGAACAAGGTTTTTGCCCTCGGTGATGCTGTGGTTGCTGAAGACGGTGATCGGTAAGCCCTTTTCCTCGAAATTCTCAAGATTAACTCAACTCACACTTTCCCTATTGCAATAGAACCAGGGTGATCAAGCTGGAGAAAATAGTCACCATCGACGAGAAGACCTCAGTGCGGGGCTTGGAGTACCACGACACCGGGAAAAGGAACCCCAAGACAGGGAGGCAAGTGTTCACCCTGGGAGATCCCCAATGGCTCCCCGCTGACAGTCTCCGGCGACATGCCTTGGTGTCGCACAGCTGTGAGGGCCAGTGCGGGATCAGGAGGTTCTGTTCCCTGCACTCACAAGGGTGCGCCGAATCCTGCAGCTTCTCGAGGGTGGCCTTCTTCCACCAACCAGACAAGCTCTTTTCCTTGGATTGCAATTTCCGAGATCTTGCTAGTTGAGAGAAAGACTTGTGTAGAACAAAAAGAAGAGAAGAAAGAAAAAAAGAAAAGAAGAAAAGAAAAGAAAAAAAGAAAAGAAGAAAAAGAAAAAAAAGAAAAAAAAGAAAAAGTGAAGGAAAAAAAAGGAAATCAAATATAATCAAAGGGTGTGGTGGTGATGGATCACGTGAATTGTTCATCAATGATGTCCATTCCAGCTCAAAAAGAAAAATGGTCACCAGAATCGAAATAAAAAGGCCTCAAATTGGAGTTGAGGCAAGGGTCCACACGGACATGAAGATCATGTGACAAGGGGCCTGAAGGTGGTGTAGAACTGTTCCTGACATAGGGTGCAAGATGGCCTGACATTGGTGACAAGGAAGAGGTGACCCACTTGCTCACACTGCAGTCACCCAAACCTCAACCAAGGCTTGACAGCCCAGTTACCAAATGAAACTGAAAGGAAATGTTGAAAGTCCTGTGAAGGCAACCCCCGGACAGCCCAGCAAGGGGGATGTCGAAGGGAAGGGAAAGAAAGAGTGGAAGGAAATGTGAAGGAGGGGTGAGTGATCGGCGGGTCACGTGCCCTTCAACGGCTCTGTCACAGCCCTTTCCTCAAAAGTGACGTCACGCTTCTGTCAGTCCCTCCCTTCACCCCTCCTTTGACACACCCGTGACTCATCTTTTCTCAAAAGGCCTGTCACAGCCTGTGCGTATTTTGCAGTGTAAAGGAAAAGACAAAAGGGAACAGGTTTTTTTTTTTCTCCTCCTTCTTCTTCAATTCTTCTTTCTTCTTTCTTCTTTCTTCTTCAATGAGATCTTCAGTGTTCTTGCGGTCCCTTTCTCTGGTAACTTTTTCTTCTTTTCTTCATCTTCTCTTCTTTCTCTCTTCTTTCTTTCTTTTCTTTCTTTTCTTCTTCTTCTTCTTCTTCTTCTTCAATCTAATTATTTCTTCTTCTTCTTTCATGTGATAGTTGATATTCTTCTTGTTCGAATACGTCACAGCTGATGTTGGTCCACATAAAAGTAACTCCTCTTTCTTCTTCCCTTCTTCTTCCCTTCTTCTTCTTCTTCTTCTTCTTTCTTCTTCTTCTGTTCTTCTACACTCTTCTTCTTTCTTCTTTTGTTGTTCACTTTGAGACTTGGAAAGGACTTTGCACACTTTCTAACAGAGGAGGACAGTTGAACTCCAATTGGAATACAGCATCTGAATAGATAGTCAAGGATTCGTTTGGAGTCAAAAGGAAGAATCTCTTTGGGATTGAAAGGAAGAATATCGAAAGGAAGAATCACTTTGGAATCGAAAGGAAGAATTGCTTTGGAGTTTGCCGACAGAGATTGCTACACTCCGGCTCAGCATTCAACATCTATCTATCTCAACAGATCGCCAAGGATGTGAGGGATTATGTATGATGGTGATGGGAAAGAAGGATCAGTTTGGAGTTGGAATCAGGTCATCTAGAGGAAGAATTTGTTTGCAGTCGGAGGAAGATTGTTGAACACTGTTGGTAGTTCAACTGACTAGCTGGAATGGATGTGAGGGAGTCAGATAATACAGGAAGGGTCAGATCTGTTTGGAGCCAGCAACGGTGTCATGAAATAAGACAACCTCTTACCATCTTTTTTTGTCTTCCTTCCTTTCTTCTTTGTTCAGTCTATACTCTAGGAGCAGCCGTGGAGATCGAATGCAAGGACATTTCGGGTAAATGGGGCCCAGGCCCGATTTGCCGTGAAACAGGGTCACCCCTGAGGTTTCAGTATGGAACAGAAATGTTCTTTCATTGTACTATATCGATCGATCAGCAGATGTATCAGTGGATTCGGGAGGTTGTTGACTTGAATGGTAATCCCTTCTTTTTTCTTTTTCTTTTTCTGGCCTCTTCTTTCTCTCTTTTGTTCTCTCATTTTTCGTCCACATTTTCACTTCCTTCTTCTCTTTCAAAATTTGCACCACCTGACAATGCAGCATCATGGACCTGCCGAGTTCCCATGACCCTGGATCGCCACAACTATCTGCCCTTTTCTCTTCCCTTGTGGGGCCTCGTTGAGCCCAGCCATGTTCATGTTATCCCCCACATGAATTTCCTCTTTCATGCTCAGGAAGGGTTTATCTTGGGTGCCTCTGCTTATCCAGGTTTCGCCCCAACTCTTTCTTTCATTCTTCGATGAAATGAATTCAAATCTCTTCAATGTTTTGAACGGTGATGATAGTCCGTGACAGGCCTGATGCTATTGGTGAGGGTGGACAGATGAACCTGCATGGCCCAACTCGGTGGTTCCAAGGCCACACCTTTGTTCCCATGGCTCAGATGGCGGAACGGCTCCAGCCCTCACACCAGCCGCAGCAACAGCAGCAGCAAAGACAGCAAAAGCCAACAAGTGGAGGTGTCGGAGGCGAGGAGGGTGGTGCTCATGGCTCTTCTTCCTCCGGGTTTGCCCTCTCACGCTGGCTCCTGGAGAAGCTCCCAATGTTTCTCTTTGGAGTGATGAGCTTCTGCTTCACCTTGCTCCTTGTTATTGTACTCTACCGGTTTGTGCTGAAGCCCAGGCTGATTCGGAGACACCTGAAACAAGATTGACGAAAAAAGAGAAGGGGAAAAGAATGTGACCATAATTTTTCTTTTTGTCTTTCTTCTTTCTCACACACCGCAGGCCCTTCTCACGATGACGATGATGTTGCATACGCCGTTGAAGAAGAAGAAGAAGAAGATGATGATGCAGCAGCGGCGGCAACAGAATTTGAAGGATCCTGATGTTGGTGTTGTGATACCTGATACTTCTGTCTCGCCTGGTTCAACAACATATCCTGCTGCGCAATCAGCTCCTCCTGCGTTAGCCCTGATTGCTGAAGGTTTGACAGTTTTCTCTCTGTGGGCTGAAGGAAAATCAAAAGGAAAAACCGTGGTCAGGGAGAGATCCCAAATGAAAAATGAAGTGAGGCTAACCTTGGCCTTGTGATCAGCCATGACCTTCTTCACCTCTTCCACGTATCCAGCGAATCCCAATCTCTGGTGACAAGAAACAAGAGAGAGATTGGAAGAGAAGGGGGGAAAACAGTGAGAGTGAAATCAAAAGAAAAGAAAGAAGAGAAAGAAGGAAAAGAAAGAAGAAGAAGAGAGAAGAAAGAAGAAAGGAAAAGAAAAGAAAAGAAGAAGAAAAGAAGAAGAAGAAAAAGAGAAGAAGAAGAAGAGAAGAAGAAGAAAAGAAAAGAAGAAGAAGAAGAAAAGAAGAAGAAGAAGAAGAAGAAGAAACAAAGAACGTGAAGAAGAGTTAGAAGACGATGGTTTAAGATTCACTATCTAACGACATCATTGAAAAGAAGGAAGAAGAAGGAAGAACTCTGGAAAGGAAGAAAGAAAAAGAAGAAAGAAAAAGAAAAAGAAGAAGAAAAGAAGAAAGAAAAAGAAGAAAAAGAAGAAAAAGAAGAAAAAGAAAGAAAAGAAGAAAAGAAAAGAAGAAGAAGGAGAAGAAGAAAGAAAAGAGAAGAAGAAAAGAGAAATGAGAGAAGAAGAAGAAGAAGAAGAAGAAGAAGAAGAAGAAGAAGAAAGAAAAAGAAAGAAGAAAGAAGAAGAAAGAAGAAGAAAAGAAAAGAAGAAGAAGAAGAAGAAGAAAAGAAAGAGAGAAAGAAGAAAGAAGAAAGAAAGAAGAAAGAAGAAAGAAAGAAGGAGAAGAAGAAGAAGAGGAAGAAGAAAGAAAGAAAAGAAGAAGAAGAAAGAAAAAGAAAGAAGAAAGAAAAGAAAGAAGAAGAAGAAGAAGAAGAAAGAAGAAAGAAGAAAGAAGAAAGAAGAAGAAAGAAGAAGAAAGAAGAAGAAGAAGAAGAAGAAAGAAGAAGAAGAAGAAAGAAGAAGAAGAAGAAGAAGAAGAAGAAGAAAGAAGAAAGAAAGAAGAAGAAGAAGAAGAAAGAGAAGAAGAAGAAAGAAGAAGAAGAAGAAAGAAAGAAAGAAAGAAAGGAAGAAAGAAAGAAAGAAGAAGAAGAAGAAGAAGAAAGAAAGAAAGAAGAAGAAAGAAAGAAAGAAGAAGAAAGAAGAAAGAAGAAGAAAGAGAAGAAGAAGAAGAAAATGAGAAGAAGAAGAAGATAATCAGATCCAGATGAGGACACCAAGTCATCATCATCCATTGATGAAAGAAGAAGAAGAAGAAGAAAGAGAAAGAAAGAGAAAGAGAAAGAAAGAAAGAGAAAGAAAAAGAAGAAAGAAGAAAAGAAAGGAAAAGAAAGGAAAAAGAAAAGAAGAAGAAGAAGAAAGAAAGAAAGAAGAAGAAGAAGAAGAAGAAGAAGAAGAAGAAGAAGAAGAAAGGAAAGAAGGAAAAGAAAGGAAAAGAAAGAGGAAAAGAAGAAGGAAAAGGAGAAAGAAGGAAGCAGTCAATCACAAGAAGAACACCGAGTAACTGCAAATGAAAGAGGAGAAAGAGAGTGGACAATCACAAAGAGGAAACTAAGAAAAGAAAGGAAAAAGAAAGGGAAAAGAAAGGCAAAAGAAAGGCAAAAGAAAGGCAAAAGAGGAAAAGAAGAAGCAGCCAATCACAAGAAGAACACTGGGTGACTGGTCATGGAAGAGGAGAAAGAGAATGAAGATCTCTGAATCCCCCAATCATGTTCACCAATTGACGTCAATGTTGGAAATTTGGGAGAAAAGAGGAACAAGTGCCTGCAGCAAATATTCACTCCTTCCTTTCATTCAACGTTATTTTTCTTCTTCTTTTGTTCTTTCTGAAAGAGAAGCAGAGAAGCCGGGACATCAGTGAGGATACTTTGATATTCACGAACGACAATGAGGATCAAGATCAAGGTGAGTTTGGGCCTGTTGAGGTCCTTCGTTCTTAGGTTGTTGACCACCTTTTTTCTTCTTTTTTTCTTTTTCTTTTCTTGAAGGCTTTGACTGGAAAGGAGATTGACTGTGATATTGAGCCCACAGATAAGGTGAGCACTCTTCTCCTTTCTTTTTCCCTTTGGAAAACATTGGGAACGACTGAGAAAATCAAAGGTTCTTCTCATTTCTCTTCTTCTTCTTCTTTTTTTCTTCCTCTTCTTCTTCTTCTTATGAAAGATTCTTCGCATCAAGGAGTATGTTGAAGAGAAGGAGGGGATTCCCCCTCCGCAGCAGAGGCTGATCTTCGGTGGCAAGCAGATGTAAGTCCCTTGTTGCTTTTGCTGTTGCTGTTCTTGCTGTTCTTGCTGTTGTTGTTGCTGTTGCTGTTGTTGTTGTTGTTGTTGTTGCTGCTGCTGCTGCTGTTGTAGTCGTAGTCGTAGTCGGAGTAGCAGTAGTAGCAGTCGTAGCAGTTGTTGTTGTTGCTGATCGGCTATCACGATCGGCACCAGCCGTGTCTGGCCGTTGAAGTAGACGCAGCCGAAGATGATGGCGTAGAAAAATGGCCCGCCGATAAAGATGAACGCGATGCGGATATCGAACAGCATCCGCTTCCACTCTCGCTTGCAGAGCAAGAGCCAGTCGCTAAGCGGCATCGGGGCCTCCCTCTTCGAGCGCCAGAATCGCCCGCGCGCCGCGCCAGGCGAGGAAGAGCGCGAACAGGCTCCAGAGCGCGAACACCGCGATCTGGATTCCGCAGTCGGCCAGCCCGCCGCCGATCAACGAGATCTTTCGCATCATCAGCGCCGCGGGACCCATCGGCATCAGGTAGGCGAAGGGCGCGACGATTTTCGGCCACGCCGCTCAGCCACTTCAACGCTGCGGCGGTTCTATGGATCGCCCGTCTGCATCTGTTGCCTGAGTCTTACCTGATAGGTCTGGTGGACGTGAAGCGTATGGCCCAATTTTACCCCACTTTCCTTTTGGGCAAGGTCTACGCCAACGGCCAGTGGTGGTATTTTCCCGCGGTGATCGTCATCAAGACCACCCTCGGCATGCTCGCATTGCTGGTGCTGTCGGCCTTTGCGATTCTCAGCGGATGCCTGCGGGGCAAAGGGCGCGAGCTGGCCTTCCTGATTTTGCCGGGAGGCTTATATCTGGCTGTCGCCATGCTCTCCGGAATGAATATCGGTGCGCGCCACTTGCTGCCGCTGGATGTTCTGGTGATCATTCTCATCGGAGGATGTATGGCTGCATTAGCAGTCTCGGGGCGTCGATGGGCAAGATTGGCAACCGGAGTGGGCGCGGTACTGATTCTGGCCCACATTGCCTCCGCGCTCGCCGCCTATCCCAACGATATGGCCTACGCCAACGAAGCCTGGGGAGGTCCGAAAAACGTCCACAACCTGCTCAGCGACGCCAACGTGGATTGGGCGCAGCAGCTCTATCAGGTAAAGGCGTGGCAAGACCGCCATCCCGGCGAGGAGTGCTGGTTTGCCTACTTTGCCTCTCCTGAGATTGACCCTTCAGTCTATGGCATTCACTGCCACGTCCTGCCAACCGCCGTCACCTTCTGGCTGGGCGGAGCGGAGGTGATTCCTGCAACCATCCATGGCAATGTGCTGATCAGCGCCGGCGAATTGAGCGGCTGTGAGTGGCCTAGCAGCCGCATGAATTCCTATACCGTATTTCAGCCGCTCCAGCCGACTGAAGTCATTGATTCCAGCATCTTTATTTTTCACGGAAGTTTCGGTGTCCCCCAGGCGGCAGCCTTGAGCCGTGCCCAGATCGCTTATCTTCTGCTGGGCAGTGGCAAGACCGAAGAAGCGTTGAAGTTGGCGCGAGAGGCTGTCGCCATTGATCCGGAGGAGATCAATAGCCAGACAGCTCTGGGCGATATTGCAGCGCGTCTCGGCCTGAAGGACGAAGCCCGCAGAGCATGGGGGGCCGCACTGGCCTCCGCCAGGCATCTCGAACCCGAAGCACAAAGTAGCTACGTCCCAAACCTGGAGGACAAATTGAAGAAGCTTTAAGCTGGCCGTATCTTTTGAAATCGAGCGCAACGAAGACAAGGATTGCTCAAATCTACGGTGTCTTGAATTATCTGGACCGGTTACGGCATGAGTTCACGGGTGAGAGGCTGCGTTTCATACCGGACAAGATAACCGGTACATTATTTGTATTCAGTTACGTACCGCTTTCCCTCCCGATGCAACAAGTACCCACAATTTGGTACTTCCCCGCTTGAAGAGTTCTGTTCGATGATCTATTCGGCATCTCATGTGGCCATGCCCTCAGGCAAGAAATTTTCGATTGCGCCTGAGGGCCTCTTTTAGATTGCGCAATGTGGTCTGCGTGAATGGCAAAGAGATGCATCGCACCACTACCGGTGATAGGACCAACTGAGGCAATAATGAAAATTAAGCTTTCTGTGATTGTTCTTGTTCTTTTCCACTCTGCATCGCTTGTTCTGATTGCCGGTTGCGGCTCCTCGAACAACGGCGTCTCCACCCAAAAAGCACCGGTGATCACCTGGAGCACGCCAGCTTCTGTCCCTGCAGGTACGGCGCTCAGCGCGACGCAGCTTGACGCAACGGCAAACCTGCCAGGCACCTTCGCATATTCACCAGCGGCTGGAACCATAGAATCGACGCCAGGAAATGTAACGCTGAACGTCACCTTTACCCCCAGCGATACGACTGATTACACCACGGCGACAGCCAGCGTGACATTGACAGTAACTGCATCTGCCAAAACCACACCGGTGATCACCTGGAACACGCCCGCGGCGGTGGTTGTGGGCACGGTTCTCGGCGCGACGCAGCTTGACGCGACAGCGAGTGTGCCGGGCACCTTCGTATATTCACCAGCGGCGGGGACGATTGAGTCAACTGCGGGGAATGTGACGTTGAACGTCACGTTCACGCCGACAGATACAACCGACAACACCACGGCGACAGCCAGCGTGACGCTGAACGTGACCGCCAAAACCACGCCGGTGATCACCTGGAACACACCAGCGGCGGTGGTTGTGGGCACCGCTCTCAGCGCGACGCAGCTTGACGCCACGGCCAGCGTAGCAGGCACATTTGTCTATTCGCCGACGGCCAGCACGGTTGAGTCCACAGCGGGTTTGGTCACTTTGAATGTCACATTTACCCCCAGTGATACGGCCGATTACACCACAGCGACAGCCAGCGTAACGCTGAATGTGACCGCGATCAACAAAACCACGCCGGTGATTACATGGAGCACGCCAGCTTCGGTTTCTGCTGGAACGGCGCTCAGCGCGACACAGCTCGACGCCACAACCAGCGTGGCGGGCACCTTTGTCTATTCACCTTCGGCTGGGACAGTCGAGTCCACAGCGGGTCCGGTCACACTGAACGTTTCATTTACACCCAACGATACCACCGACTACAACTCGGCCACAGCTAGCGTGACGCTGAATGTAACTGCGGTCATCAAGACCACACCGGCAATCACCTGGAACACGCCCGCTTCGGTTCCGGAGGGAACACCGCTCAGCGCCACACAGCTTGATGCCACTGCCAGCGTAGCGGGCACGTTTGTTTACACGCCAGCCGCAGGCAAGGTCGAATCCGCGGCTGGAAATAGCACGCTGAAAGTCACCTTTACGCCCAGCGATACGATTGACTACAACACGGCGACCGCCAGCGTGACACTCACCGTAACGCCAATCACGCCCACCACACCCTCATACTCGTGGTCGAACGTGCGAATTGTGGCCGGCGGTTACGTTCCCGGATTGTACTTCCACCCCACGCAGCAGAACCTGATGTATGCCCGCACCGACATTGGCGGCGCCTACCGCTGGGGTCCAAATGACACGCAATGGGTTCCACTTTTGGATTGGATCAGTCCAGTAAATTGGTGGTACGGCGGTCCGGAGGCCATCGGCCTGGACCCCACCGATCCCAATCGTCTTTATATCGCCGTTGGTGAATACGCCGCAGAAAACTGGGATTCGGACGGAGCCATGCTGGTCTCAGACGATCAGGGAGCAACCTTCACCACGGTTCCGTTGACCTTCAAAAATGGTTCGAACGACAACGGGCGCAACTCTGGTGAGCGCATCGCCGTGGATCCCAGCACACCGGCCACGGTCTACTTCGGTACTCGCTTGGCAGGGCTGCAAATCTCAACGAATCACGGATCGAGCTGGAGCATGGTTTCCGGTCTGGGAGTCACGTCCACAGCCAATGGCAGCGGAGTGGTTTCGGTGGTGCCAGTCACGTCTGGCGGCAGCACCAAGGCGGTCTACGTGGCCGTTGCGGGAACCGGCGTGGGTACTGATCCGGTAGGTTTTTATGTGAGCACCAACCCTGGTTCGGCTACCAGCACCTTCACCGCCGTCACCGGGCAGCCTTCCTTTACTACGGCTACAACGCCATTGGCGCCGCTTCATGCAATTCTTGGCCCCAATGGCAACATTTATGTGCTGTATGCGGATCAGCCGGGTCCGGGCAGCATCACCACCAGCGAGCTTTGGGAGTTCACCCCAGGGTCTAACTGGACATCGGGGGTATGGAATCAGATCACACTACCGGCCAACCCCACCGGCAATGGCAACGGAGATGGATTCGGCGCCCTGGCGGTTGATCCCAGCCACGCAGGAGTTCTGCTGCTGGCCACAATCGACCAATATTACCCGGGAGATACCGTTTATCGCTCAACGAACGACGGCGTCACCTGGACGGATATCTCTCGCCTCGGCGGTACGCATAACGCCGCGCTCTCACCCTATCTGGCCTCCTGGGGCTGGGATGGCCTGGCAGCGGACTGGAATACCGACGTTGCAAACGTCCCCGGCGGAAGCGGCAACTGGGTGGGCAGTATCGTCATCGACCCCTTCAACTCCAACCACACTCTCTATGGCACAGGCGCGACCATCTGGGAGTCAACCAATTTGACGGATGCGGATTCCAGCCAGACCGTCCAATGGAGCGTCGGCGCCGATGGATTGGAGGAGGCTTCCCTGGGCATGGCGATTGCGCCGCCTTCGGGCAACACCCTCTTGCTCAGCGGTATGGGAGACATCTACGGCTTCGCGCATACCGATCTGACCAAATCGCCGTCACAGGGAATGTATCAGAAGCCGCGCTATTATCCGTCGGATATGGACTTTGAGCAGAACACGCCTACGACCGTTGTGCGCGCCACGCTGGGCAACACGCCATATGGAACAATCTCGACCGACGGCGGACTTACCTGGACGGGCTTTGCCGGCAGTCCGACTTGGACGGGAACGTCATCCTCTGGCGGCGGTAGCATAGCGATTGCGCCGGATGGATCCTCAATGGTCTGGACTCCGCTGGACACGGCTTCCGCATGGTACTCAACCAATAAAGGAGTTACATGGTTGGCGGCCACAGGCTTACCCGCGAGTTCCTCTGCTTCCTTGACGCAGGTGGTGAGCGACCGCGTCACTCCCGGAGTCTATTACGGCTATAACGGAGGCACGCTCTACATCAGCACGAATCAGGGCAAGACATGGACATCGGCGCAAACCGGTCTACCGACCAATTGCAACTCGCAGACCGGTTGCCTGGTTATCCTGCCCGATTGGCAGGGCGACCTGTGGCTGGCTTCGGGAAGCGGACTTTATCACAATACCAGCAGCTCAACCACTCCCGCGTTGACCGCTGTTTCAGGCGTTTCCTCGGCGAATTATCTTGGATTCGGTAAATCTGAAACCGGGTCGGGCTATTTGACCCTTTATCTGTATGGAACCGTCAGCTCGCAAAACCTTTACCGCTCCATAGACGGGGGCAATAGCTGGACCCAGATCAATGACGCAACTCATCAATGGGGCGGCGGCGTGGATTGCGTAACCGGCGATATGCGCACTTTTGGTACGGTTTACGTGGGCACGAACGGTCGCGGCATCATCTGGGGCACAAGCACACAGTAAGCATCTCCGCACAATGCGGTCTCTTCAACCGGCAGGCCGCTCATTCCTTAGCGCAGATCAAGCTGATTGTTCAGCTTGATCTGCGCTTTTCTATATTCGAAACAATAGCGCATAAGCCATCTTCAGCAAAGGAGTCATCACTACCCCCAGCACGGCTGGACCGATGAAAATGAGCAGCAGATAACTGGCCATGCCCGTGATCCTGTCGTAAACCTGCGCGGCGTTGTAGGGCAAGAACTGGCGCAGAACATGGCTGCCGTCCAGCGGAGGAATGGGGAGCAGGTTGAAGATACACAGAACCAGATTGAGCTGAAAGCCGATGGCGCAAAGCTGTTCAAGAGCCTGCATGGTAGCGGAAGGATCGACTCCCTCGGGCAGACGCTTCCCGGCAACGAAGATTGCAGCCAAGCCTATGAATGCAATAATAGATAGCAGCAGATTTGAGGCCGGACCCGCCATGCTGACCAGTATGTCGTCGCGGCGGTAGTTGCTGAAGTTACGGCTCAAGATGGGAACAGGCTTGGCCCATCCGAAGATGAAACGCCCCAAAAAGCCCAACCCAATCAGCGGTCCAAAGATTGCCAACCCCGGTATGAGCAGCGTACCAATGGGGTCGATGTGGTCGATCGGGTTCAACGAAACGCGCCCCAGCATACGGGCCGTATGATCCCCTAGCCGCGAGGCCGTCCAGGCGTGCGCGCACTCATGCACGGTGAGTGAAAAAAGCAGAATGACAAACTCAAAGACGGCAAAAAGAAAATCAGTGGATTGCAAAGGAAATCTCCCAAAAGCTGAATTTTCAGGTTAGCATGTCGGATCGATTGTATCGTGCAATCAAGATTGCCCGATCATTTCCAGTTCAATGCGCGGATCGAAGCCCAATCGCCGCCAGAAGCCACCGAGCAGTGCAATCGTCTCTGATGCGGTTTGGGCAGTGGTACGCAAAAGGATCTCGCCGCCGGTCTGACCGGTCAGCGCTTTGGCCTCGGCCACAATGGCGATGCACTGCTCCGGGCGGTAAGTGCAGTTGGCCAGGTCGGTAATCGAAAGGCGCGTGGTTAGCGTGGCGAAGACCGTGCGCGGCGGAGCCATCCGGTCCATCAGCCAAAGAATCTCCAGCTTGGATTCCAGTTCATCCGGTACGCAGTCTATCACCAGGCCGGCGGTGCGGACCGCCTCTTCAATGGTGGAGACCAAGATGACATTGGGGAGCGCCTCTGGACCGAGTACCGCCCGAAGGGCCTCCTGAGCGTGGTGGAGATTGGCGGGCAACACGTCTTCCAGCACACACGGAAACCCGCCCTCGCGGCAGAGTGCGCCAGCCAGCGGCCCAGCGGTCCGGCTCCCAGAATGGCGACGATCTCAGGCAAGCGGCAGATGCTGTCTGGCAGCCAAAGCCTCAGCTACGTCCTCGGCGTTGGGGTGGGCATGGAGCAGGTGTTGCGCAACGCGAAAGCGCTCCTCGTCGGAAAGGGAGGGGACGGTGGCCAGTACCCGGCGCAGGGTAACGGCAACATCATCAATGTAGTTCATCAAGCGGATGGCTTCTCCGGACAGTGGCATGGGATTCCTTTTTGGTTTGAAGTGCAACAGGGATGACCAGGCCGAAAGAGCGCCCCCCATCCATGAGAATAGCTGAGGCGAAGAAAACTATACGCCCAGACCGAACTCCCCAGCCTGCCGTTCTTTGGCATTGGCGTGGTCGTAAAAATCATACGGCGTGCGGCGATTGAATTTGTAGCGGTTGCGAAGTTCACGGCCCACATAGACGCCAAGCGCGGCTATGGCGACTCCAACCGAAAGCCAGCCGATCACCTTCAGTGTGCTGGATCCGGTCTGCTCTTCTGCGTTCGTTTCTTCCGCGGCGGGCGTTTCCGCGACAATTTGATTCTCCGGTTCGGTGGACATGCGCTGGTCGATCTCCTACCTTTTCATGATAGCGCGGTTTGGCCTGAAAGCGTTGGCAGACGTGCGCAATTGCAAGAACTGTAAAAAATGGCACTTCCGGAATCAACAACTTCCCTTCCCTATCAAGCGGAATGCGGCATTCGATGGGAAAATCGGAGATCCAACATGCCGTTACTTCCGCTTCCAGCGCACGCCGTCCTTGGAGTCCTCGATGACCACGCCCTTTTCAGCCAGTTCATTGCGAATCTGGTCGGCGAGGGCAAAGTTGCGCTGCTCTTGGCTGCGGTCCGCTCAGCCACCAGAGCCTCGATTGCTTCATCGGTCAGACCCTGCCGCGCCAGCAACTCAGGCGCCACTTCGGCCGTTCGCCCGGCCTTCTCAGCCCACTCAAGCGCCTTGCTTGTCGGCTCGGCGTCGCGATCTTCCATCACATCAAAGACCGCGTCAAAACTCCCCAGCACGGCCAGAATCGCATCGCGGTCGCCCGCCTTCAACTCGCCCCTGGTCCAGCGCCGTATTCGCCGTGCGCACCAGGTCGAAGATCGGCGCCCGCGCCTCGGCGGTATTCAGATCGTTGCTCAGCGCGGCCATGTACTCCGCCTGCGCCTTCTTCGCCGCCTCTTGCAGCGCGGGATTCATCCCCGGCGCAAACTGACCGCAATCAGCCGCTGACTGAAAGTTCCGCAGCCGTTCGATCGCCGCCGTCGCCTCCACCAGCCCGTCAAAGGTGAAGTTGAACTGATGCCGGTAAGGCACGGAGATCAGCGCCAGGCGGATCGCCGAGGCCTTGTAGCCCTTCAGCAGCAGATCGCGCAGCGTATAAAAGTTCCCTTCGCTCTTGGACATCTTCCGCCCGTCCACCAGCAGGAAGCGCACATGCATCCAATGCCGCGCAAAGGTCTTGTGCGTCACGCTCTCGCTCTGCGCAATCTCGTTTTCGTGGTGCGGAAAGATCAGATCCTCGCCGCCGGCGTGCAGGTCAAAGCTCTCGCCCAGATACTCCATGGCCATCGCCGAGCACTCGATGTGCCAGCCCGGCCGCCCGCGCCCAATCGCCGTATCCCACGCGGTTTCACCGGGTTTGGCCGCCTTCCACAACGCAAAGTCCCGCGCCGAGTCCTTCTCATACTCGTCCACGTCCACCCGCGCCCCGTCTTCCATCCCCGACAAATCTTTCTTGCTTAATTTCCCGTACTCCGGAAAAGCCGCCAAACGGAAGTACCAGCTTCCATCCTCCGTCTGATAGGCCGCCCCGGCCGCCGCCAGCTTCTGCACCAACTCCACCATGCGCGAAATGTGATCGGTAGCCCGCGCCATCACCTCCGGCCGCTCGCACTCGAAGTGCTTCCAAATCCTCAAAAAAGGCCCGCTCATAAACTGCCGAATACTGGCTAATAGGAATCCCCGCCGCTGCCGCGTTGCGGATGATCTTGTCGTCCACGTCAGTAATGTTCATCACGTGGCGCACCGCAATCCCGCTCAGTAGCAGAAAGCGCCGCAGCACATCGACTTGCAGAAAGGTCCTGAAGTTGCCGATGTGCCCGTAATCATAGACCGTCGGCCCGCAGGCATACATCCGCAGCGCTTGCCCGTCGGCAGGCATCACCAAGTCGATCTCGCCCGTTAGAGTATTGAAAAGCCGCAGAGTCATCACTCGATCTTCTTGCTCGTTCAAACAAAACAAAGCAATTGAATTTAGCCATTTTCAGCCATTTCGATTGTACCAGCGCGCGACTGCGAGATGAAAAGGAGAGGAAGAATCAAACCATCGGGCGATCTGCAACCGGATGCGGTCTTCCAGTTCCTGGAACTCCGGGCAAATCAAATAGGTTCTCATCCTGCTTCAGGAGAGGGATTCACTGGATTGGTTTTGGCGGGTTCAATAAAAGGGGATGTCAAATAAAAAACACTTCACTGACCTGCCGGGGTAGGATATTTTT
This sequence comes from uncultured Acidobacteriaceae bacterium, assembly GCA_963804315.1. GTDB lineage: Bacteria > Acidobacteriota > Terriglobia > Terriglobales > Acidobacteriaceae > Telmatobacter. The sequence goes on along the minus strand of CAWDQB010000048.1, from coordinate 62,849 downwards.
CTGACATCCAGCCCCTGATGGCAGCGCCCACGCACTTCGCCCTGGCACGGTTTACTTCAGGTCGATGCATAACGCAGTACAAGCATGAGTTTTTGGGGGCAACTCTTGGGCAACTTTCCCTTCATTGTTCGCAAAAACCATATTTATTTAGGATATTTGAACGCCAATTCGGTAGTCGCCCACCCTAGAAAATAAAAGAGTTACGCTTTTGCAACCCCTTCTTGAATAGCGACTGTGGGGGATATAGCCTTCATCGTTGATTCTGGAACTCCGGCTTCGCCCAAAGCCGAGATGAAAGTGCACCTCAAATCGTGGAGGCGGAACCATACTCCAGCAGAGCTTCTGCAAGCCGTCCACGCCGTGTACAGGAGGAATCCAAGCATAGGGGGCAGGGCTGCGTCGATCTGGTAGATTGGGTTTGTCAAGAGCGAGCACGGCTTGACAGACTCAAACTCTGGATTTACTCTACGAAGAATCGGTTTCGGGAGAGTTTGCCCTTCGACCGGTCAAGGATTCAATGACCCAATTCTTTACACCCGCGATGTGTCCGTGCTGCTGCTGTCAGGGCTGCGGTATGCGGGTGTGTTCGGTGGGCTAGATTCCGAAGCAAGAATCTCGATTCCCCTGTGACCCACCCGCCTGAAGGCGCGGTGGGTTTTTGATTATGCAGCGAAGATTTTGGCTATCCTTGATTTGAAGAGCGAGTCAACAATTTCAAAAATGCGCCGGTGGCGAAGCGGCTAACGCGCAGGTCTGCAAAACCTGTACTCGCGGGTTCAATTCCCGCCCGGCGCTCCAACTTACTCGCAGTCAGAAAAGCTGACATGAGATCGATAGTAAGTACAATCGAACAGTCAATGCTATGAGAACTTCAAAGAATGTTGTGAAAGCAGCGGGCCAGCGCCCACTGCACAAAGACAGCAAGTTGGCGGAGAAAATATGAGAAGCCTAGGTCACAGAATCACTTACTTGGTTGTCATTGCGGTACTTTTGGCCGCGTCGACGAAATCCCTGGCCGCACAGACTCATCTGCTCAACGTCTCGTACGATCCGACGCGAGAGTTTTATGAAGAGTACAATCACCTTTTTGCACAGCACTGGAAGGCGACCACAGGGCAGGATGTGGTGGTCAACCAATCGCACGGCGGCAGCGGCAAGCAGGCTCGCGCGGTGATTGATGGATTGGAGGCGGACGTGGTCACACTTGCTTTGGCGTACGACATTGACGCCATAGCGCAGAACGCAGGGCTGCTGGACAAGGATTGGCAATCGAAGCTGCCCGATAATAGCACGCCGTATACATCGACGATTGTGCTGCTGGTGCGCAAGGGAAATCCGCAGCACATACACGACTGGGACGATCTTATCCGCCCCGGAGTCAAAGTTATTACGCCGAATCCGAAGACCTCGGGCGGAGCACGCTGGAATTATCTGGCGGCCTGGGGCTATGCATTGCGCAAATCCGGCAACAATGAGGCCGGCGCGCGCGCGTATATGAAGAAGCTCTTTGCCAATGTGCCGGTACTGGACTCAGGCGCGCGTGGCGCGACCACGACCTTTGTGCAGCGCGGCGTGGGCGATGTGCTGATTGCATGGGAGAACGAGGCGCAGTTGGCGTTGAAGGAGTTTGGCGCGGACAAGTTCGAAATCGTCGTTCCCTCGGCAACGATCCTCGCCGAGCCGCCGGTTGCAGTGGTCGATAAAGTTGCGCGCAAGCATGGCACGGAGAAGGTGGCGCAGGCATATCTTGAATATCTGTACTCGCCTGAGGCGCAGGAACTTGCGGCGAAGTATTACTATCGTCCGCGGCTCAAATCGGTTGCCGACAAGTACGCGGGCGTCTTTCCCAAGGTGAATACATTCACTGTGGCCGAAGGTTGCGGCGGATGGCAGAACGCGCAAGCCAAGCACTTCAGCGATGGCGGAACATTTGATCAAATTTACGGAAAGTAACAGGTGAAGATGCCGGAAACAAAAGCACGAAAAACTTGGAGTTTTATAACGCAGAGTTCGCCCCTGCCGGGGTTTCGTTTGAGCATTGGTTTCACCCTGATCTATCTGACCGTTATTGTGCTGATTCCTCTCGCGGCGATTCTGCTGCATGGATCGCGCGGCGGCTGGGGTGTTTTCTTGCATACAGTGACGGCGCCACGCGTGCTTGCTTCGTATCGCGTCACGCTTGGTTCAGCGGCGGCGGCGGCGCTGCTCTCATCGGCCTTCGGGTTGTTGCTGGCATGGGTACTGGCGCGCTACAACTTTCCCGGCAAACGTATTGTTGATGCGCTGGTTGATCTTCCCTTTGCCTTGCCCACGGCAGTTGCTGGCATCTCACTGACCGCGCTCTATGCGGAGAGTGGATGGATTGGCCGCTATCTTGAGCCGCATGGAATTCATGTGGCCTTTACTCCGCTGGGCATTGTGATGGCCATGTCGTTTGTCGGCTTTCCATTCGTTGTCCGCAGTGTGCAACCGGTACTGGAAGATCTGGATCCGGCGATGGAAGAGGCCGCAGCAAGCCTGGGCGCCACAGTCTGGCAGCGCTTCACGCGCGTGATTGCGCCGGTAGCCCTCCCCGCACTGCTGACGGGAACGGCGTTGGCCTTTGCACGCGCGGCGGGCGAATATGGCTCGGTAATTTTTATTGCCGGCAATATGCCGATGCGGACGGAGATTACCGCGCTGCTGATTGTGACCAAACTGGAAGAGTTCGACTACACAGGAGCGGCGGCGATTGCCACTGCGATGCTCGCCCTCTCATTCACGATCATGCTCGCGGTCAATTTGATTCAGTGGCGCATCCAGCGCAAAGAGGGGAAGCGCGTATGAGCGGCCGAGGTGGTAACTCCTCTTCTGCACTCCTGAAGCCATCTCACGGGCAGCGAGTGGGCCGCGTATCACTGATCGCCGCGGCTCTGGTCTTTCTTGCAGTCTTTCTTCTGCTGCCCGTTGCGGCTGTTTTCACGCAGGCGCTGGCACAAGGCTGGGCAATGTATCGCGACTCAATTCATCAAGAGGACGTGCTCTCGGCCTTGCGCCTGACAGGCCTGGTCGCCGCCATTGCTGTTCCATTGAATGTGCTATTTGGCATCAGCGCCAGTTGGGCGATCACGCGCTTCGAGTTTCGCGGCAAGAGTTTTCTGATTACTCTCATCGACATTCCGCTGGCTGTTTCCCCTGTCGTTGCAGGCTTGATGTACGTTGAGGTCTTCGGATTGCATGGCTGGCTCGGACCCTGGCTGAGCGATCACAACTTGCATATCATCTTTGCCGTGCCGGGAATTGTTCTGGCCACAGTTTTTGTCACTTTTCCGTTTGTCGCTCGGGAGTTGATCCCTTTCATGCAGGCGCAGGGCAGCGATGAAGAGGTCGCAGCGGTGGTGCTGGGAGCGAACGGATGGAGCATCTTCTGGCGCGTCACTCTGCCCAACATCAAATGGGCGCTGCTGTATGGGACGATTCTCGCGGCTTCACGCTCCATCGGCGAGTTCGGCGCGGTCTCAGTGGTCTCCGGCCACATTCGCGGGTTGACCACCACGCTGCCGCTCGAAGTGGAGATGCTCTACAACGAGTACAACTTCACCGCCGCCTTTGCCGCCGCGTCGCTGCTGACGCTGGCCGCGATTGTCACACTGGTGCTGAAGAAATCCATTGAAGCCACCACCGGAGTGCATCAACACGTGCAGGAGAAGGAAGACGAATCATGAGTATACAGGTTGAACATATCCGCAAGCAGTACGGCTCATTCACGGCATTGGACGATGTCAGCCTGACAGTTGCAAACGGCGAACTGGTGGCGCTGCTGGGTCCATCCGGATCGGGCAAGACCACACTGCTGCGGATTATTGCCGGCCTTGAATCGCCCGATCGTGGATCGATTCTGCTGCATGGCGAAGAGTCCACGGGTCACAGCGCATCCAAGCGCGGCATCGGATTTGTCTTTCAGCACTACGCGCTCTTCCGTCACATGACGATCTTCGAAAATGTCGCCTTCGGTCTGCGTGTGCAATCGAGTAAGCACCGCCCGTCGCGCCACGAGATTCGCGAACGTGTGACGGAGTTGCTGCGTTTGGTTCAGTTGGATTCATTTGCGCGGATGTATCCCGATCAGCTCTCCGGCGGACAAAGGCAGCGCGTGGCGCTGGCGCGCGCATTGGCCGTCAAGCCCAAGGTGCTGCTGCTCGACGAACCCTTCAGCGCTCTTGATGCCAAGGTGCGCAAAGAACTCCGCGACTGGCTGCGCCGCATTCACGACGAGTTGCACGTGACCACCGTGCTGGTGACGCACGATCAGGAAGAAGCGCTGGAGGTCTCCGACCGTGTGGCGATTTTGAATCGCGGCAAGCTGGAGCAGATAGGAACGCCGCAGTCGATCTATGACCATCCTGCCTCGCCGTTTGTCTTCAACTTCCTGGGCAATGTGAATTTGTTTCATGGGCGTTTGCTGGCCGACCTATCCTCGGAAGGGCATGGAGGTGACACGGAAGATTCAATTCAATCCGCCATCGGGTTTGTGCGCCCGCATGAACTGGAAGTCTCGCGAACCCTTCCGCCGGACGGGAAGGCGGTAGCGGCCAGCGTGGTGCGCATTCATGCGGCCGGCCCTCAGGTGCGCGTGGAATTAAGCATTGCCGGAAGTGGCAGGCCGGCGAGTGCGGAATTGGATCGAAGGCGGTATGAAGAACTGGCGCTGGTTCCTGGCGACAATATCTTTGTTTGGCCACAATCCATTCGTCTCTTCGACGACGATGGTGCAAGAGCGCTTCTACTGGATCAAGGCGCGGGTATTTAGAGGTCTAGTAGACTATGCTGTCGGTAATTTATTAACGCCCCACCCATTCCCATGTGAAATCCGGAATGAGTGGGGCACAATGCTACTGGGCTGTTACTCCGTCAAGCTGAGCTTGATAAAGAATGGCTTTCTTGATCGTGTCGTAGGGAATGGTAGCGGATAGTTCCCGGCCATTAATGATCAAAGTGGGAGTTTCGTTGACGTTCAAGTCCGCAGCTAATTTACGCGAAGCTTCGATCGCGGCAGCAGTTGCGGGAGTCGACGCGCACGCAGCGACCTTGGCTGGATCGAGGCCAGCTTTGACCACAGCGCTGTTCAGAGTCAGAGTGACGCCATCCTCGGAGACCAGCCCCGCCTGACCATCAAAGACAGCCGAAGCGTAGGTAAAGAAAGCATCGCTTCCTCCCTGCTTGGCCACGCAAACTCCGTAGGCGGCTGCAGGGACTGATCCCTTCCATTGAGCATTCCCCAAGGGGAAATTCTGAAAGACAATCCGGGCCTTTGGAAAATCCGCGGCAAGCTTATCCATGTTGGCTTGCGCCTCCCTGCAATGAGGGCACTCAAAGTCAGCGAACTCAACAATCTCCAGATCCTTCGAGGCCGATCCTCGATAGGGTCCTTCCGCGCGCTGCTTAACCAGTTCGCGGCTTTCCTTGAAAGGATTCACGCCGAACGGCAGCATTACGATCCTGCCGAATTGATCCAGAGTGAGAAGATGTTTCCCGTCAGCCAACGTATAAAAACTCGTTTCAATGGGCTTTTGTGTCTCATTCTTGTCGTTCATCAAAACAGTGACTTTTGAAAAACCTTCTACCGGGGTCTTCTCTATAGCCCATGTCTCCCAGATTCTGTTTTCGTCATAGCCCCAACGAACTTTGAGGAATGTGTCAACAGTCTCTTTGGTGGGCAGAGTAGCGGTGAAATTAGCCGGGGACGGCTTGGGCATTGAAAATGGCTTGGCAACCTCTTTCGCCGCGGCAGGATCCGGATTGGCAGCAGCCGCATCCGGAGCAGGAACTGACGGCTGATCCTGCTGCGCTGCGGCAGGAACCAACAGCAATCCTTTTTCACTGCGAATGATGAAATGCTTGCCGTCGGTAAACGCATAGAACTCGACACCCATGGGCTTTTGAGTTTCGCTCTTATCATTGATCAGAACAGTGACTCTTGAGAGACCCTCTACTTGGGTCTTTTCAATGCCCCACACCTCCCAGATTTTCTCGTCACCATGCCCTAAATTGGCCTGTAAAAAGGCGTCAACAGACTCTTTGGTGGGCAAGGCAGCGGTAAAGTTGGCCGGACTTGTCTTGGGCATTGGAAACGGTTTGGCCGCCGGGACCGGCGCGGCTGGCGGCTGCGCGGCCTGAGCGGAATCCGGTGCGGCTGGCGCCGCCGGCAGATCCTTCTGCGCGGCAGCCTGGAGGACGGGCAGAGAGATTGCAACCAGCGCCAATGCACTGGTGAAACGAAGGTACGGACGGATCAAGCTACTTCTCCTTCAATGCAGTCAAGCAGAACTCAGGGAAGACTCCCGACTTCTAGCTTATACCGGAAGATTGACTTTACACCTGAACTTTAACAGCAATGGGAAATCTGCGCCCCATGCCAAAGGATTTGCTGGTAACTTTGAGGACAGGCGCGGCCTGCTGGCGCTTGTACTCGCTACGCTCGACCAGATGCACTATGTGTTGGACGAGTTCCAATGGAAATCCGTTTGCCTGGGCAATCTGCTCAGGCGTCTCATAGCGCTCAACGTAGGCTTCGAGGATGGGATCGAGAACATCGTACGGCGGCAGCGAGTCAGTATCTTTCTGATCGGGACGCAGTTCAGCCGAGGGAGGCTTCTCCAGTATCGCGGCTGGAATCACTTCCCTACCCCGGTTGATCCAGCGACAGATATCGTAAACGCGGGTCTTGACCAAGTCGCCGATGACCGCCAGAGCACCAACCATGTCGCCGTACAGCGTGCAATAGCCAACGGCCATCTCCGACTTATTGCCGGTGGTCAGCACCAATGCAGAAAATTTGTTGGATATCGCCATCAGCAGACCGCCGCGAATCCGGGACTGGATATTTTCCTCGGTTATTCCCGGTGGGGTTCCTGCAAAAAGCAACTCCAAAGCGTGCGTGTACTCAGAAAAAAGGCCACTGATCCCGATGATTTCGAAGCGAATGCCGAGATTCGCCGCCAGCTTCCTACTGTCTTCGATGGAGCCGGAGGAAGAGTAGGGGCTGGGCATACCGATGCCGAGGACGTTCTCTGCCCCCAAGGCCTCGGCCGCGATAGCCGCCACCAGCGCTGAGTCGATGCCACCGCTCAAGCCCACCAGGGCTTTTTTGAAGCCGCACTTATATACGTAGTCCCGCGTACCCAGCACCAGCGCGCGGTAGGCAGCTTCGGTATCATCATCATCATCCGGCGCATCGAAGCAGGTTGCATTGAAAAGATCCACGACAGTCAAATCTTCTTCAAAAGAAATGGCTTGGGCGATAAGTTCGCCTCGTGCGTTCAAGGCCAGCGAGGAACCATCAAAGATCAGGCTGTCATTGCCACCCACCTGATTGACGAGTAAAACCGGCACATCGTTCCGCGCTGCAATGGCCGAGAGCATCTGGCGGCGCAATCTTCGCTTGCCATGCCAAAAGGGCGAAGAAGAGAGGTTGATCAGAATCGACGGCTTCTGGCACATCAGTTCTTCTACTGGATCAACGCTGTAGAGACGACGCGGCCAAAAGTTCTTGTCGTTCCATGCGTCCTCGCAGATAGTGATGGCCAGGCGAAGACCGTCCAATTCAACAACCTGTTGTGGCCTGGACGAGGCAAAGTACCTCTGCTCATCGAAGACGTCATAGAAGGGCAAAAGGCGTTTGTGCTGTTCGAGAAGCAAGCGGCCGCTATCCAGCAGCACAGCGGCGTTGACAGCTGGTTTCCCAGTCTGTGGATCGGAAGGCAGTGCAACCCCAACCAATACAGCAGTCGGTAAATCACGCGTCGCGGCTGCCAGATCATCCACAGAAGTGCGGCACCGGGCCAGGAACGAGCGCTTCTCCAAAAAATCCGCGGGAGGATAACCGCAGAGGGCCAGCTCCGAAAAGACCGTCAGCCGCGCGCCCTGAGCGGCGGCACGCCGGCTGGCAACAACAATCTTTTCAAGATTTCCGGTAAAATCCCCGACGGTAGGATTAATTTGGGCAAGAGCGATCTTCACTCTTCCAGTTTAACTCCACCAAAAAGAAGAGGCCGCTTCAAAATGAAATGCGGCCTGTTCGTAGCGCATTGAACGGGGTTTAAGTTCCAGTTCCGGCAAAGACCACACCGATGGTACGCAGGATGATATGGAGGTCCAGCCAAATGCTCCAGTTTTCAATATAGGTCACATCCAGCGAGATATAGCTGTCGAAGGAAGGATCCTGGCGAGCCTGTACCTGCCACAGACCAGTGATTCCCGGAGTCACGTCCAGCCGCCGCAAGTGACTCAGTTTGTACTCGCGCACTTCGCTGCCCATGGGCGGGCGCGGACCGACGATGCTCATGTCACCGCGCAACACGTTGAAGAACTGGGGTAGTTCATCCAGCGAATATTTGCGCAGAAAACCTCCCAGGCGAGTAATACGCGGGTCGTCGGAGATCTTAAACAAAATGCCCTCGCGTTCATTCATGTGCATCATCCTGGCGCGCTGCTTGTCCGCGTCCTCAACCATGGTGCGAAATTTGATGCAGCGGAATGCACGGCCCTTCTTGCCAATACGCTCGGAAAGATAGAAGACCGGGCCGGCTGAATCCATCTTGATAGCAGCGGCAACGACCAGCAGCAGCGGTGAGATGAGAACCAAGACGATTGCAGATACGACTGTGTCAAAAGCGCGCTTGAATACCAGTTGAACCTCTGGCACTTCGCCACGGTGCAAAGGGATGGTTGGAAACTGCCCAATGTACTCGACAGGATTGTTCCAGGTCAAGCCGTCATACATCTCAGGGACAATGCGCAGGTCAACGCCTTGCACTCTCGCCTGAGAAAGCGCGTCTTGAATGAGGCTCCGATCATAGGGCGTCGTGAAGAATACCTCATCCACAAACTGCTTGCGGACTTGCTGGAAGAGTGAATCAAGTGAACCTACTACATTGCTGGGGGTTGCGGCTATGCAAGGCGTGGCGCCAGGAAGTTCAATGAAGCCCTTGAAGGAGTATCCCAGGTGACGAATACTTTCCAGATGATGGCGCAAGGCCTGCGCCTCGGGTCCGGTGCCAACGATCAGCACATTGCGCGTTCCCACCCCCTGTTTATAACCGCGGTAGAGTAAAAGTCGCGAGAACAGCCGGCGCAGGCTAAGCAACAAGGCTGTCAATCCGATGGTGACCAGCACAATGATCCTGGAAATATCCTCGGCATGAACCAGATAGAGCGCGCCAGTGAGTAGCAAACCTGAGGTAAGACAGGCCTGTATGCTTAGGCGCTGCTCATGGAGAATATTGCTCAGCCGGACTGGCATATAAAGGTTCAAGCGCTTGCTTGTCACTATCAATGAAACTGCAAAGAAACAGAGAAGGCCAAGCAATATCCACACAGGGCGCCCATGAACGAGCGTTCCGTGCCAAAGTTCCCGTGCAGCCATCAGCGGCCCTGTTTTCTTTCTATAGATCGTTGCGATAGCGGCGGAGGCGAGAATCGTCATCGTGTCCAGGGCCATATACATCTTGGCCCTGCCTTGCGGCGCATGTGTACGTTTACGATCTGATACTGCTTGCCACTCCAGCGGAGAAGATACCGAAGCGGAGACTCTTTGCCAAAAATCAGATGTAGCCATAAGTGATCGCAGACCTCATATAATCAATTGCCGCTGAGATACTAGCCACTCACTCCCCATGCGCTTTTCCATGGTTGAGTTTGCCGATGTAACGATCAGTGCCGCGCAGTGACTGAACAGATACTTTCCTTCAGCCAGAGTGAGCATAAAAATACCAGTCATCCCGTCGCGGATCGCGACAGGATTCCAACCCCATTTACGATCTCAATTTGCGCTCATTGGCGAATGAGGCAAAATGATCAGGTTCAGCCCAACTTACATTCCATATTGTCTTCGGGCCAGTGAGGGGAAATGAACTTCGCCGGGAACATGGCGGTGAAGCGCAGAACAAGAGGAAAATATGATTATACAGCACTTCCCGGCCGCCAAAGCCCCATTTTCTGGGTATTTTTCCCCGGAGATCCCCTCGGCCGCTGTACTTCCAACCGACGATGTCAGAATGACTCAATGCGCGGATTCATCGCAAGGAAAAACTCGCTAACCGCAGTTACGTATGAACCGCCGCTTATTCCGAAGGTAATGAATATGCATCCAGGGCGAGAAATTGCTGAATTTGTGGATCGGAGGCGACCATGAAATCGCGCAGAGACCCAAAAAACTGGGCGCGCCCCTGATAGAGAAAGAGCACTAGATCGGCAAGCCTCTCGGCAAAGCGCATATCATGGGTCACCACGATGCTGGTCTTGCCAAGGTGAACTTTGAGAATCTCGATCAGATCGCCGAGACGCCGGGCAATGATGGGGTCTACCATGGTCGTCGGCTCGTCATAGAGCACCACTTCGGGTTCAGCGGCAAGGGCACGGGCAATCGCCACAGCCCGCCGCCGCCCTGTGGAGAGTCCGGCAGGAAAGGCATCGACGACATCTTCCGCGCCAACCACATTAATCAACTGGGAGACCTTCTCCTGGATCTGCTCTTCTGTGATGCCACCGCGTTCGCGTAACGGAAAGGCCACGTTCTCACGCACGCTCAGCGAATCGAAGAGCGCCCCATTCTGAAAGACCATGGTGACTCGCTTGCGAACCGCCCGCATCTCCTCCTCGCTGATTGCTGTAATCTCCTGGCCCTCGACCCGGATGGAACCTGCATCTGGTCTGAGAAAGCCCATAAGCAGCCGTAACGCAACCGACTTGCCGACACCACTGCGCCCCAGGATGCACAGGGTTTGTCCGCGGTTGACATAAAAGCTCACGTCTTCTAGAACCGAGCGTCCATCAAATGAAATGCCCACATGGTTGAAAGAGATCATCGGCTCCGGTACTGCGGACCGCTCCCCCGTGGAAGGTAAATCAGACATGGCCATAAAAACAGATTACGCGACCAGAGCACAATCAAATGTTCTGCCGGCTTCGAATTTGTAAAAAAATCAGGCAACGCCTCGTATTCTGAAATCAGATGCCCCATGAGAATACGCGTTCAGCCTATTTCTCGTCCCCGTGGCTGGTGGAACGCTCACCCAGGAAGCTCCGTGCTGCGATGGCGCAATGCGGGAGATTACGAAATGAGCCTGAATGAGCTTTCCCTCGTAACTGCTCAATAACTGAAAGTTACACTCTGAAGTAATTATTTGATACGATTTTGCATTTCTAACGTAAACTAAGAATGGAGAGTACGAATTGCCCAAACTGCCAGGAAGTCAGTCTGCACTCAGCGCGAAGCACAAGGATGCTGCGTCGACTGTGCAGAGAAAACCTACCATGAGCGACGTTGCCCGTCTGGCAGGAGTGGGCACCATGACTGTCTCACGAGTGCTCAGTGGATCGGCCAGCGTTTCGGCGGATACGGCCAAACGCGTGCAAACTGCGATCGAGCAGTTGAAATACCGCCCCAACGCTCTGGCGCGAGCTTTTCGAGGCCAACGAAGCCACACTATCGGCCTAATTATCCCTTACCTCTACGATCCGTTCTTTGCCAATTGCGCACATGCCGTGACGATGGTCGCAAAGCAGCACGGCTATTCTGTAATTATTACCACATCTGATGAAGATCCCGATTCGGAATTCGCCGATGCGGAGCAGATGCTTGAGCGACACGTTGACGGCCTGATGGTCATTCCAACCAAATTTCGCGAGACGCGCCTTACGCAAAGTCTGTTCGGAAAGACCCCTGTTGTGGCCTTTGACCGCCCGGTCCCCGACCCGGCAGTCGATGTCGTCTTGGTACAGAACACCTTCGGAGCTCGACGCATCGTTGAACATTTAATTGAACATGGGCATCGGCACATCGCCTTTATGGGACTCAGCCGGAGCCTGTTTACTATTAATGCACGATTCCTCGGCTATCGCCGCGCGATACAGGATGCGGGACTCAAGGAGGATGCATTCTTCGGTTGCATGACGGAGGATGAAACAATGCAAACTCTGAGTGAAAAGCTCAAAGGATCGACCCCTCCTACAGCGATTTTAACCTCGAACACATTGGCAACGCGCTTCGTGTTGAGTTCTATCATGCGCTTGGGAATCAAAGTCCCCGGTGATCTCGCCTTTGCCGGATTTGATGACTTCGATATGGCCGAATTCACCGCGCCGCCACTGACGGTAGTCCGCCAGCCTGCATTGGAGATGGGACGTGTGGCGACAAACCTACTCTTCGACCGCATTGCGCGCAGTGAAACCTCACACACCGGCAACCGCATCATCCTGCCCGTCGAGATTGTGTTGCGCCGCTCCTGCGGCTGCAAGCATCGCACTCCGGTTATCATCCATTAATCATAGGCTGAAATAACGTTATCATTCTTAACTCTCCTCGTACGATTCATCCGCCTTTGCCAGACTGGAATCCGGATAGAACGTAACAAGCGGAATTTACAGAATCGACACTTCCAGTGCTATTTCGGGCAGTTCTTGGTCCAATGAACCACTCCGTCCTTTCCACTTACGCGACAAATTAGTACAATCAAGTATACAATGGGAACGCTATCATGAAAGGTAAAGTGAGGAGCAGATGGTCGATGTAACGGACTCACCGATCCTGGTGTATGACGTTGGTGGCAGCCACGTCTCCGCCGCCCTCTGTTTGGGACGCGACCTTCAGCTTGGGCCTCAAGTCCGCGCATGCTATCCTACGGAGCAATCCAGCAACTCATTCATCGATTTCCTGCATACGCTTGGCATTCAGGCGGCAAACGGCTTGGATACTGCAACAGGAGCAACACTGGCCATTCCCAGCCCCTTTGATTTCGAGTCAGGCATCAGCCTCATGCGCCATAAACTTCCATACCTTTATGGATTCGATTTGCGCAAAGCATTGGCCGGCATTTTCGGATGGCTGCCGAGCCAAGTGAGCTTTCTCAACGATGCGGACGCATATCTACTCGGAGAAATCGGCGCAGGTGCTGCTCGCGGAGTTGATCGCGTTATCGGCGTTACTTTAGGTACAGGTACGGGTTCTGCCTTTGCTGTGAAAGGCAAGTTGGTTACTGAAGGCCCTGGTATTCCTCGATGCGGTGAAATCTGGAATCTACCTTTTGGAGGCGGGATTGTCGAGGATTTTCTCTCCTCCAGAGCTATTGTCGGTAGTTATAAACGGCGTACCGGGATTACCCGCGATGTAAGGACATTAGCGGCTGATGCTCCAAATGACCCGGAAGCCGTCGAGACCTTCCTGGAGTTTGGAGAACATCTCGGACAAGTGATTGGGGCGTTATTGTCCGCATTTGCTCCAGATTTAATTGTTCTTGGGGGAGGCATCTCCCGCGCCGCTCAGCTATTCCTGCCCGCCGCTCATAGCCAGTTGGCGACTTATGGCCTTCGCCTGACGGTCTCTGAACTGCAGGATAGCGCACCGCTTTTTGGTTGCGCTGTCGCGCGCTTTTGCTCACCGATGGCACAAAGCGTTGGCGAAAAGTATTAGACCCGCTCAAAATTAAATGCCCGCTTCATTACTCTGAATTGCGCCCACTCACAGTCTCTCGCTTTGCCTGTTGAAAGGGCAATTTTGCACGTTCTAGAAAAGGGCCGCAACACACATTAACAATCATGTGTTGCGGCCCTATTTCTCTCTCATCCAGCAATGCATTACTGAACAGTCAAACTCAAGGTAAAGGGCAGAGATACTTGATTTTGACTGCCATAAACTGTTGTTGGATTTCCACCTGAAGGCGTAACCACCTGTGAACCAACTTGCTGCGCCGTGATAATGACTTGATAGGGGGCCGATCCAGACGCAGGCGTTGTAAGTACTGCAGCCGTACTCAGATTCGTTGTCGAGCAGGCCGTCAGACTAGTCGCCATTGCCCCGCCAATCAGTACCAGAACAAGCATCAAAATCATCTGCCCGTTCTTACCTATTCTGCGCCGGAAAACAAGACCGAAGATTCCAAATCCAAACATTGCCGCATAGGTCAGCGGGAATGTCCGCGATATTTGGCTGACAGTAGTTCCAACAGCTACATCGGTGTTGATTGTTACCGTGACCGGGAGGGCAGGGGCGCAATCGTCGTTCGGCGCAACTGTCCCTGTGCAAATGATATTCACAGCAGTAGCAGGACCGGAAGTTCCAGTCCCGGTCGTAAGCCCATAGTTAGCCAGACTGGCATCAGGTGAGTAAGTGAATGTACAAGTGGTGTGAGCTGGCAGATTGCTGCAGCTCAGCGCCACTGGGAATTGATAGTCGTTCAAGGTCGCTCCCGCTCCAAGGAACCCATAACCCAGAACTGAATTGAGGGTCAAGATTGTGCTTGTTGAAGATCCAGCCTTGACTGTCACCGACGCCGGAGCCGCGGTAATTGCCACCGCTGGGCTGCGAACCGCGATGAAGGTGGTTGCAACCTGTCCCGAATAAGGCAGGAAATTCGTATCGCCGCTATACACGGGAGTAATAATGTGTGTCGATGTGATCGGAGTATAGCTCACATTCTGCGGCATCGGAAGGCAAGTGGTAACGAGAGATGCCTTGCCGGTTAGATCCAGTGTTGGAGCACCTTCATTACCAGACGCAGGACATGCCTTGACCGGTTGTCAAGGTAGTGCTGACACCCGCCTGATACTGATCCATGAACGTGATTGTGCCTGTTGGAATTCCGGCGGCTGTACTAACCGTCACGGTGAAAGAGTACGTCCAAGCAGCCATTCCAGAATACGGCGTGGAGCCATTTGCTTCCAGCACTAAAGGAAGATACGGGAACGCCGCTGAAGTGGTAGGCGGCAGAACAAGAGCAGTGATCGCGGACTTTGCCACTTTGGCAGTCGTAGTCGCTGTTGACCTGCCAAAGACGCGGTCGCCATTGTAAGCAACTGTGAAACTATCATTGCCGGCCATCACCGCCGAAAGGTTAAAGCTGGCTGATCCATTGGTTAGAGTCGAAGTCGCAGTCACAGTATTCGGAAAATCAAGAATTCCAGACTCCGAAGGCAAGCATGGAAGCACTGAATTCGGTCCACCGGGACAGCTCAGAGCAACCCATGATGTATACGAAACAGTCACCTCGCCGGTCGGGATGCCGGTACCGCTTGCCGCCTTCACCATCACCGTAACCGGCGTATTGATCACTTCTGGACTGCTTCCCACAGTAATACTCGATACCGACCCAGCCAACGGCAACCCGACGCCGGTAGTATCTACAAAGACTGGCGTATTGATCGCGTTGCTCTGTACCCCAACCTGACCTGTAAGAGGACCTTGTTCTCCAGGCCCAGGATCAAATGTTATATCAAAATTGCAGGATGTGCCCGGCGCAATAGGACTAGCGCTGATGCAACTCACATCGGAGCCTAAATAGTCCACGGCGTTCGTGCTGGTGTATCCGGTAACCGTCAGTGGAGCATTTCCGCTATTCGTGATGGTCGCTGCGGCAGATGTGCTCGATGTCAGTGTTGCAGGAGTAGGCAGAACAAGTGTCCCGTTGGTGCTGACCATGTGAATGTTCAGCGCGGTACCATCAGCCAGGTATAAATTTCCTAGATTGTCGAGGGCCGCTCCAGCCGGATTGGTTACGCTCGCTGCAACCGCAGCCGAATTGCCAAAATTCAGCACGCCATTCTGGGATGGAATCCTCACTGTGCCGCCGGTTGAAGAAATGTATGCCGCGCCAGATGGATCGATTGCCACACTGGTTGCATTACTGAGGGTACTGGACAAAGTTGTCAGCGATCCGTTCGACAGTTCAAAGAGATTGGCGCCATCGATCACATAAAGGTTGTTACTGGAATCCACCGCAACATAGGACGGAGCAGTAAATCCGGCAGTCAGGAATATCTCTGACTGACCATTTGCGACTGAAGATCCACCCAGGTTATACAGCTCCACAACACGAGCATTGGCCGGGTCGGCAACATAGAGATGCCCAAGACCATCCACAGCAAGCCTCAGATTGGCGCCTAGACCGGTCGCCAACGTGATTTGCCCAGTAGAATTCAGAGCGCCACCGACGGAAGGCACTTCATAGACGTTTGTACTATCGGCAATAAAGACATCGCCGTTGCCATCAACAGCCACTCCTGTTGGAGCGACCAATCCCTTGACGACCGAAACTCCGGTAGTCGAAGCGCTACTTCCTGCCGGGAACTCTACAATCTCACCAAGTCCCGCATCCGCAACATAAATATTGCCCAGCACATCAGACGCCACCTGACTCGGCGTAGTTAGCCCTGAACCAAGAGAGGATTCTAGAGCCGGGGTAGCCTGGATCGAAGCAGACAATCCAGTACCGTGTAGTGCTGTTGTTGAAACTGTTGTATAAACGCTCTGCTGATTGACTGTTTGTTCCGTTTGAACCAGCAACTGAGCCGACAAGCTGCCGAGGCGCTGTGGGTTTAACGCCACATTGATGCTGCAATCATTCACCTGGTTTGCGGTAGCAGTGGCAGTAATGGGATAAGTAGTCCCAGCCGCGCAAGTTCCACCGCTGACAATTGTAAAATCAGGTGTAGTTACTCCGTCTTCCTGAATAACAAATTTGGCCGGTGTAACTGGATTAGGAACGGAATAGGAAAGATAGACGGTAGTTGGATTCGTACTCTGTGTACCGACTTTCGACGATCCAAGTTCGATATTTCCCAAGCTGACCTTCGCAATATCTATGATGCCATTCCAATTCGATCCTGTCGGTATAAACAATGTATCATTGGTCTGATCGATACTGATTTGACCATCCGCGGGAGTCGGGGTAATCATCACCCAAGCTGCCGGATTGAGTGTGCCGTTCTGGTTTGGGACCATGAAGACGCCTGCGCTGCTATCGCCAACATATAGGTTACCGGCTGCGTCAACCGTCATCCCGCTGATGCTTGAAAGGAGCGGCACGGTTTTGCCCGATACAGGGTCAACAATGGTAGGTTGTACATCCAAAAGTGGCGGGTTCGGCAGCACCGTGCCTTTCGGCTGGTTTGCTTCCAGATCGGTGGTGAGTCCGGTGGTCCCTGCGGGAACCTCGATCACAGCAGGTATTCCATTATCCTCCCAAATAAAAATGTTTCCGGCATTATCGATGGAAAGAACCCGCGCGCGTCCGGAGAGAGTCGCAATCACAGTTTGCAGATTGGAGGTGTTTTCCCGCTGAATCAATAGTGAATGAATAGAGCGCAGGTTTCGGCGCGCCATTTTCCGTACTTAACGAAAAGTCCCGCTGGCGTTGATGGCCAATCCGGCGCTTTGATAGTAATATCCATTGATATCGAGACCTGAAGCCGCTGTAGTAGCCGCTGATACGTTCCAAGTCCCGGTGGCGGGATTCCAGGGAACTCGCCCCAAGCCGCCATTCCAGTTATTATCCAGCCACAAATTATTCCATGGATCTATTGCAACTCCGTTGTTAGCCCATCCACCGCCTGGCCCGCTCTTCCCAGCGGCAAATACTGTGATGACAGGCCCGCCTCCAGCCGGATACTGATAGACAGCCGCGTCTTCAAAATCCGCAATTACGAAATCGCCGCGGCTTGTAATCGCGGAGTCCCAGACCGCTCCATAGGTAGCCGGCGCTCCCAGACCAACAGCGGCACTGGTTGCCACCAGCGGCGAAGCGCCCTGGCCAGCAGCTGCTACGCACATGCAGAAGCTAAAGAGCAGCGCAAACCCAATGCCAGCGAATTTACGCAGAGCGGTGAACGACGTGGTGGCCATAACATTCCTCCCCAAAAACTCGTATCGAACATTCCGTGAGCGATAAACTCCGCTCACAGTTCAAGGCTTCCATTCCTGCCGCCTTCGGAAAGCCGCCTCATGCTTCCCGAAGGCAATCTCACACTTGCACCCGTACGAAAACGGCTCAATTGACGGTGGTCGGCAAAGTGAACAACGGCGTCGAAAGTGACTCCTGCTGCCCAGTTGACGGATTTACTGCCACGATCTGTACTTGATAAGTGCCAGATGCCGTCGTCACCTTCGGAGCCGGCAGCGGCGTCGAATACCCTGCGTTCGTGCAAGCTGCAATACTCATGAATGCGCCCGATAGCATGACAGCAAGGCAGACCATTGTCATATAGCGGTTGCATCTCTTTCTCCCGGCGTATAACCCAGCCACTCCCAAACCGAGGAACCCGGCCAGCGACCATGGCAAAGGACGCGCCCTGTAAGACGATGTGACGCCATTCACCGGAACATTGGTGCTGATGGTGACCGCGATGGTAGTGGGTGCAGCGTCACTAGTTCCGCCAACTGTCACCAGTCCGTTGCTTGCCGGGGGGAATGCGAAAGTGCATTCCGAGTACTCCGGCAATGTCTTTGTAACACACTGTATGCCCACAACCTTATTGAAGCCCACCAGCGGCTTGAGAGTTAGAGTCGTTTGATTAGGCACCCCAGGAGTCAAAGTGAGTGTGGATGGATTCGCCGTTATCTGAACACTTTCAACAATGACCTGGAAGGTTGGAAGTGCGAAACTGACACTGCCGAAATTCACATCACCGCTATAGACCGCCGTGAGGTTATAAACTCCCACCGGAAGATTTACCGTGGTGAAGGTCGCGTTCCCGTTTGCGTCCAACGAGATTGCGGCTTGCGTTGAATCAACTGGCTTGCCATTCTGAAGGAAACTTACGGTTCCAGTAGGCGTTCCCACTGTTGAGGTAACCGTAGCCGTGATTGTGTTCGTCTCCGTCTCGCCAAGATAGGTGTTTCCATTCCAAACCGTCAAACTCTTTGTATCGCCTACCGGCGCGCCGACTGCAATCACAGGCGTCGCGACGGCAACCGTAAATGAACTCTTGCTGGCGCTTCCGGCAAAGTCCGGAGCAGTTCCGGCAACACCAGCGCCGCCGTACTCAGCGCGGACGGTCCTGGGGCCGCCGATGAGATTACTGAATGTGAATGTGGCAACTCCGCTTACCAACTGAGCAGTCTGTACCTTTTCACCTGTAAGATACAGTGTCACTGTACCACTCGGAGTGCCGTTGCTCGCAGTCACAGCGCTGACCGTAACGGCGATCGATACACTTCCCGGGTAAACAATGCCGCTGGAGGGCGTAACCGCAATCGAGGTTGTGGTCGGACTCCGCAGGTCGGGAACGATGTTTGCTGCAAGCGCAACGTTGACGGAAGGAGCATTCGCCGCATTGCTCAGAATTGCCAGAGAAGCACTGCTTGCGCCGCTAGGATTGGATGGCGTCAAAGTAATATCGTAATAGCAACCCGTGCCCGGCAAGATTGCCGAGGAGGCGCTGCAAGCCGGAGTATCATAGGGGGTTCCAACCAGGTAATCGCTTGCATTGGCGCCTGTAAAGAGATCTCCAGAAAAGGCCGACAGCGTCAGGGAAGAATTGCCTATATTGTAGATCTGCGCTTCCTGGTCATTCCCCAGATTCGGAACAATCTGACCCCAGTCGATCGAACCTCCCGTGCCGACCTGCGACAGGCCTGCGGTTGTGCCCGAGCCATAGGTGACAAGCGCATTCTGGAAACCGTCGAGAGCAACACTAAAGGGATTCGCGCTACTGCCCAGTGTACTGACCAACTGGATGGCCCCATTCACATTCAAACCGCCCGATGACGCCTCAAAAGGAATCCAGAAAAGCCCTCCTGTTTGCGCCACAAATACAGAGCCGGAAGGATCGATAGCCAATCCGGTCACTGGTTCGGCAAGCGAACTGGTAATTTCAGTCGCGTTTCCGGTTGGTGAAATCTCCCACAGATTGGAACCATCGGCTACCCAAATATTGTTTGAGCTGTCTGTCGCGATAGCCGAGGGACCTGTAAATGAAACTCCCGACCCCACTTTGTTGAGCGGCTGATTCTGCAGTACAAGCTGAAGCTCGGGATTGGATATCTTGACAACCTGCTTGTTGTCTTGATCCGCTACGTAAACATTTCCCAAACCATCTGCGGCCAGATTCAAGTGGTCACCAAGACCAGTCAACAGCGTCGTCTGCTGCTTGGTTGCCAAGGCGCCATTGATAAACGGAATCTCGATCACTTTGCCGGTGTCGCCGATATACAGATCGCCTGCGTCGTCAACAGCCACGCCAGTTGGCTTCGTTAGATTGGTCCCATATGCTGTTCCAACAACCGTCGAGCCTTGACTCAGCGGATACTGCTCGATCGTACCTAATGTAGAATCGGCCACGTACGAGTTTCCAAGCGAATCGGCTGCCACTTGCTGAGGAGCCTGCAACCCCAATGCGACTGCTTGAATCGCGGGCGGTGAAAGAACCGAAATCGCCGCACCTTCTCCAATGCCATTCAAATAGGCATTGCTTCCTGGAATAATATTTTTGCTGGAATCGAGCAACTGCAATTCACCACTGACACTTCCAGCCGCCTGCGCATTCAATTGCAAATAGACTGCGCACCAACTGAATTGCGCGATGGAATTTTGATTGGAAGAAAATGTCGGATACACTGTACCCGGCGTGCAAGGCTCCACTTGGGTCGTGTAAGATGGGTCTGGATTCGGATTCGGAGTTGGATTCGGAATCCCGTCATGCTTTGTTGCGGGGGTGAAGGAGATATTCTTGCTTCCCGGCTGCGCTAGGGAGACAGTGCCGATTGTAGTGGCTTGACTGAAGCCGTAGAGAATCGTCTGCGTGGTCCCCGGGGTTCCAACTGGAGAAGAACCCAAGCCAAGGCTCCCCGGCGCCCACAGAATCACTCCGGATGTGGTGCAGCCGGCGACGTTCAAAGAACTGCACGCTGTAGAGAGTGTACCTTGAGGCGCCCAATTGTTTCCGGTGCTCCCGTTCGGAATCCAGATATACCCCCTCGGATCTACAGCAGCTGCAAATCCAGCCACCACAGGTGCAACCTGAACCGTATCATTCCAAACAAGATTTGGGGCTTGCGGAGTGCCTTCATTCGGAACCATCAGCAGCATATTGACGTAGCCGCCATAGTTTCCGCCGTCATTGATGCTGGACAGGTATAAGTTACCCGCGGCATCAAAACTCATCCCCTTGAAGTTGAAGCCGGCGGAAGCTGGGTCAATGCGCGTCAATGTCGCTTCCAAAGATCCCTTGCCATCGCCAGCAAGCGGCAATGTAGCATTAGCCGGAATTACCAGCACGCCGGTAGCCCTTGAACTCGGATTAGAATAAGGATTTTCCAGAAAGTAGATGTTACCTGCGTGATCGACAGAAATAACATTCCCGCTCGTTTCCAACCCTGTAGCCACCTGCACAACAGGACCCGGATTGCCGTTGGCGTCTACGGTGGTCTTGTCAATCTCGCCTACATTCGACCATGTTAAATAGATAGTGCCATCATCGCCGATTGCAATATCCTGTGGACTAATCTTGGTAGGCGTGCCATTTTCATTAACGCTCGGCGACTTGGTCCAATTAGAGGCCGAACTGAATAGCCAGGTTCCAGAGGCTTTATCGTAGGGCACCCGGAACATATTGACCGCACTGCCATACCTGTCCGTGATATACAGAGTGTCGTTGGCGTCCAGAGCCATGCCGGAGTTCCAGAAACTTCCCGCGACCTCCAGCGTTGAACCGTTCGAGGCCTGCCCGGTCGCCGCTGGGCCAACCACTAATGTGGGTGCGGCAGCCCCAGGCGTCCACTGATAGAGATTGCTCAACGCCGTATCCAGGAAGAGAACGGAGCCATTATGCGCCACTTTGACCGCATAGATCTGGCTCCATTGGCCAGTGCTTCCGTGGCCGAATGGAATGACCGAGCCAACCGTGACCGGAACCGGCGCCTTGATCGGCAACTGCGCCGAGGCCGCACTACACATGAGCAAGCCGACAATCAGAACCAGGCACGCATTCCGTGCAACCCGACGAAGCAAAACAGCAGACTCGATGGCCATACAACCCTCCGAAACGATCTCATTCCAAACTGTCTATGCGAACAGCCAACCCGCTTCCGCACCCATCATGACGGCATTCTGCATCCGCCGTACTATCTTGATTCCAAGCACTACAGAGAACTAGGAATTTCCGTCCTGTCAGAAACTGAATTTCCCCGCCACTTCCAGTAATCGGTTGCCAACCTTGATATCCGCTACGCCAAAATTCTGGTAAGTAAGAGCCGACTGCGGAATCGTCTGACCCGCCGTCGCATTCTGAAACTGAAGGGACAGATTGTTCTGATTCTCATTATTGAACGAAACCTCTGGGTGGTTCAGGAAGTTGAATGCCGCTAACCGAAGCTGCAACTTTCTTTTGTCGCCCAAATCGAAATTCTTGAGCAAGGTTATGTCATGATCCATGAACGACGGACCGTGAATATACGGCAGCCGGTAATTTCCATTCGTCTCCGGAAGCGGTATTCCGAAGGCCAGCGGATTGATGTACTGATGGTTGGCCTTCCCGCCAACCAGGTTGCCGGTAACCGTCGGCATCAGTTGCACATCGGGCGTTCCCAGCCAAACTACTGGGTTCATTGAGGTAACGCAATACGATGATCCTTGGCTGTTCACCGGAATGTTATAAGTGGTCTGGCATGTTGAGTCCGATTGCGGGCTGGACTGATTCTGGTACGCAGTCTGTACGGGTAAAACCTGGCCGTATCCGAATCCGAAATTCTCACCTTGCTCTGACGCCAGCGGGAATCCGCTCATCAGTTGTGAAACGCCAGAGATCTGCCAATCGTTGACTGCTTCGGAAAGAAGCTTGCGACCGCCTTTGTATCGTTTCCCCTCATCGATCAGATAGTGGATATTGAAGACATGCGTGCGGTCGAAAGATACCGGGTTGTAATCGTTGCGCAAATTCACCGGATCTGGGATGACATTGTTCCAAGAGGAAGCCGTTGCCAAATTCTTGGCAAAGGTGTAGTTAGCACCGTACGAGATGAAGCCGCCGGTTTTGTTCCAAATGACTTGCCCGCTGTTGTAGTTCGAATAAAATTCATGCTTGAGCACGTAGATGTGTTGATAGAACGGGTAGGGACGGAAGAAATCCTGCTCCGAGGTAGACAGGCCACCGATTCCGCCGCTCACGGATTCATTGGCCGCCTCTTCTTCAGGCACAACGCCTAAATCAACAGTAAAGAGGTTATTGTTGGGGTTCAGAGGGTTGGGGTTCGCCGGGCAGCCTTTATCAATTCCGCAGATAATGTTGATATCCGAGGCGCTGTTGTAGGTGTTGCCGTTACTGTTATAGGATCCCAAATTCACATCGTGACTGCCCACATAGACGACTTCCAGCAGGGAATTCCAGTGCTTCCAGTGTATCTGCTGCGAGATCCCGCCATTGTACTGGTAGTAGACTGGCCGTGCCTTGTCATCTGACGAGAGAGAGTACGCGGTAAAATCGGGGGGATTAAGCGGAGTCTGGCTGTCAATCCAGTCAAAGGTCAAGGGACCGGACATCTTGCTGGTCTTGTATCCTTGGGCGGTGGCAGTCGCCAGCGCATAAGGATTAAACGGTTCCTGGTTGCGATAAACGCCCCCGCCGCCACGCAGGACAGTATTGCCTGTGCCGAAGATATCCCAAGCCGCACCGACACGAGGCGTCACAAAAAGGTTCTGCGGCCAGCTAACAGAATTGGCCACGCCTGAATTTTGCGAGTGCCATGACATACCAGGCATATTTGAACCGCTGCATGTCGGCATGACTCCAGCTGTTGGAGTACCGCACTGCTGGGTATAGAGGCTGGGAATAAACTCGGCCAGACCATTTTTGTGCTTGTCTGTCCAAGGACCGAAATGTTCAAAGCGCGCACCTAGAATCAATGTCAGCCGCCGCAACTTCCAACTGTCGTTAATATATCCGGCAACTGTCAGGTACTGCATATCGGCCGTGGGAGTGAAATTTGTCTGAGTATAAGAATCCGCATACCCGGTGTAGGCCAGCGCCGTGGGGTTGAAACAGCTTCCTAGATAGGCAGCTCCAGAGTTGCGAAGGTTCCCGGCAGTGTTGGGATTGGAACAGCCGACGAACTGCGCGGCTCCAAAGGGGCCGGGACTGTACTCATAGTATGCATTTCCAGTATTAAAGGTGTACGCGCCTTGCGGATAAGCAACAGGATCTGCGATTCCGTTGTAGGTTCCCGTCTCACCATAAGCTCCGAATTGAAAGAAGTGACTGCCCTTCTGCCAAGTAATGTTATCTTGCAAGACTGGATCGACCTTCTTGGTCCGGATCTGATTGTTATAAAAACCGCCGGGCATCAACAGATTCGGATAACCATTGCCCGCTCCATTCGCTACAGCAGGAACCGAGTAATCACCGCCATTCTTGTACATCCCAAGATAGTTGAAGTTTCCGTTGCCGCCGTTATAGTCATTCATGTAGAACCGGCTGGCGGCCTTCGGGTCTCCCATCTTGCCGGGCAGGCTGACAAAAGAGATTGCCGCATCAAATTCATTGGTCAAATTGGCTTTGATTGTACTGGTGAAGTTCGCTGCCAGAATATTCGAGACATCGCCGGTAGTGACCTGGCCAGGATAGGGCATGGAGGATACCGGGAAATAGCCCAAAGCTACCGGATCTTGATCGATTTCCCTCTGCAAGCCATAGACAACAAACAAACGATTGCTGTCATTGATGTCGTATTGAAGTGTGCCGTGAAATAGGGAGCCGTTTTGATGCTGAATCAACTGTTCAATATAGTTGTATCCGAACTGATTGGTAAACGGATCTGCATTAGGCTTGGGGAACCAATTCACCAGCGCCACGCCGGAAGAGTTGGCATACGGCTTGGCGTTGTAGTCGGGGAGTATGGCTCCATTGCCCAAATAACTGTTTGAGTAACACATCGGCTGATTGGCATTGGGATTGGTAAGGCCGTCCGGACGAGCGCCGCACAATTCCGCGTCTAGCGAAGTGGGGCTGAAATCACCTTGCCGCTCGCTCATCGTCGGAACCCAGGCCGTCAACGCCTGCTGATTGGCCTCGAAGCTCTGGTTGTAATACTCGAATCCCGCAAAGAAGAATAACTTATGCCTGTCTCGATTGAAGCGAGTGAAAGGAAGGAGCACCGGTCCGCTGATTTGGCCACCAGGGAAGAGATACCGTCCATCCGGGCGGGACTGTCTTAGATAGTTGTCATACCAATCATTGGAATTCAGGCTCGAATCTCTGCCGGCAAGATAAAGTTCTCCATGGAAAGCCGAGCCGCCCGCCTTGCTCGTTGCGCTAATCACAGCAGGTCCCTTTGCATTCACCGCGCTATAGGAGGAGCTGGTTGCTTTAAGATCGGTGACCATCTCGATATTGATCTGCTGTACGGACCCAGCGTTGGTGGCGATATCGGTCAAGGAGACGCCATCTGTAACCACTGCAATGCCGGTTATACCGCTACCGTTGGCTGAAAACGCGTTGGTAGGACCGCTCAGACCAACAACCGCGGCATTGTAACCGGGCCGGTTAAAGAGTCCTTGATCGCCTGATGACATGGCAAAGCCGGGCAGCATACGAACCAACTCTGTCGCATCCCGGCCAACCAAGGTAAGGGTTTTAAGATCCTCGGAAGTGATTACGTCACTGCGCTCACCGGTGTCCAGAGCTGCGTTGATGGAATTGACCCCAGCTTCAACCGTGATCGATGCGTTGGCCGAGGCAACTTCCAATTTGATGTCGTTAAAGCCGAGCTGATCACCGGGACGCACCGCAAACGGCTGGGACTCCCAAGAATTGAAGTTCGCGGCTGAAACCTCAAACTTGTAATTTGTGCCGGGTAGGACGGAGGCGAAGGCGAAAGCTCCAGAGTTGTTGCTGACCCGTCTTGCGCGTGGTTCCGGTCTCCTGGTCGGTCAAGACCACGGTCGCTTTCGGAATCAAGGCGCCCGACTTATCGGCGACAACTCCGGTCACATTCCCGGTGGCCTGCTGGCCCCATAGAGGCGAAAGCGTCAGCACAAGCACGGCAATAAGCAGCACCACGAAAAAGGCTGTCGGCCTGATCCTTGAAAACAGCTCCATAGTAGTCTCCCCCGTTCAGCTACGTTCCATTTGCATCCGCGAAATTCGGTCCAAACCCATGACACTGGTCAAAACACAAATCTTGCTTCAATCACTGGAATGAAAATCTAACGCTTCTCTTCATCGGCTGTCAAGAAAAAAGTCATTTTTTCAATATGGGATCGCTATCTCGACTTTTTTATCTCGAACCGTCCCCCTGGCAATCAGGAGAAAAAGCATCTCATTTCGGCCATTTGTTCGCACTAGAAAGGGAATGACCTGCATATTCGCAGAGTTTGTCTTCGTTTCTTGACAGAACTGCCGCGTATTCGATTGCCTTCTATGGTGTCGGTATCATCGCTCAGACCAGAGCCTGCCTCGGATGCCGAAGTTTGCTTGGCGCCCACCCTCGCCGGACTGTCTTGGCTATATATTTATTGCGCTATTAGTGGACTTCACCACTCATCTGTAGCCGTGCGCTTCGGTCCATGAACGCGGATCAGCATCCCCGAGAGACTAGCTCACACCAGCAGAGTTCCACCGAGCCAATCGGTTAACTTTGCAATTGGCAGCCGGACACTCAGGAAGAACTGACCAAAAAGCGCATAGACAGCACTGACTTCATCGAAGCGCATCTCGTAGATGAGCTTTTTGAAGACCACCGGATCGTCGGCGAAGAGGTCCACGCCCCACTCCCAATCATCCATTCCGATTGAGCCGCTGATGATCTGCTTCACCTGGTCGCCGTAGCGCCGTCCGATCAATCCATGTTCATGCATCATGCGCTGGCGGTCAGCAAAAGGCACGGTGTACCAATTGACCACCTCGCCGCGCTTGCGATCCATCGGATAAAAGCAGAGGTACTTGGCTTCCGGAACGGACGGAAAGAGGCGCGTTTCCATTGCGGCGGCTGAACGATCAAGCGTGGCAGCGACTTCAGCAGTCCAATCAGGCGTAAATTCGGCGAAGCCCTTGGCGGAGGCCGCTTCGTAAGTTTTGCGACTGGACTCGTAGAGGCCAAGTTCAACAACTGATATATAGGAGTGCCGCAGTGCAAGAAAATCATAGAGCGCGGTCTGAGCCACCTCGAGTTCGACCTGGTTCAAGGCTTCCAGCGAGTCGCGGAAGTGAATCAGAACGAGGTCTCCTTTGTGTCCCAGTTGTGAGAAGAGCGCTGTCTGAATGGGCGAACCCGGTTCCCTGCGCTCCAATCGCTGAAGCGCGGCAACGGCCGAGGCGGCAATCCGTTGGCGTTCGCCCTCCGCACAGGCTCGCCAAGCCCTCCAGTCGAAGTGAAAGAACTGGTGCAGCACGAAGGAACCTTCAAGGGTAAGCGGGACAGGGGGGAAGTCGGCCACGGGTCGTTCTCCTTTTAGATACCCCATCATAGTAGCAAACCAAGACAACGCCGAATATAGGATTCCCCGCGCGCTATAGTCCAGACGAACATTTCTCATAGAGGTCTGACCACTAGGCAGGGGTGGCGTTCTATACTAAAGCAGTCCATGAGCGAAAAGATCCTTGCCTTTCTGGTACATTTTGTTACCCACGCGATTGATCTGGGCGGCTATGCGGGAGTTGCCGCGCTGATGGGAATCGAATCAGCCTGCATTCCGCTCCCTTCAGAGATCATCATGCCCTTTGCCGGCTTCCTGGTTTTCTCTGGCCGCTTCAGCCTCTTCTGGGTGGCCACGGCAGGCGCCATTGGCTGCAACCTGGGTTCGGTAGTAGCTTATTGGATCGGCGCCAAGGGCGGACGGCCTCTGGTTGAGCGCTACGGCAAATGGGTGCTGATGAGCCACCACGATCTGGACCGCATGACAGTGTTTTTCAACCGCTACGGCTCCATTACTGTGCTACTGGCGCGTCTCTTGCCGGTGGTGCGGACGTTCATCGCCTTTCCCGCGGGAATCGCACGGATGCCGCAGCTTCGCTTTCACATCTATACATTCTTGGGTTCTTGGCCGTGGTGTTACGCGCTGGCCTATTCCGGTATGAGGCTGGGGCAGGCGTGGAACGATCCGCATTCGCCCTTTCACGAGCTGTTTCACCGCTTTCACAATATTGTTTTGCTAGCGCTGGTTGCCGGATTCGTATGGTTTGTGGGTTCGCATCTGAAGCGTGGCAGGCGCGTAGAGACCATATAGCAGCCAATGAGACAGAGCTAAGGACTAGGACAACCCCCGAGGCGTACACTGTTTCGGTTGCCTCTAGAAGGTTTGAACGGCCCGGATTTCCGGAGCAATCTAAATGAAGTTAGGAGAAACGATGGGAACTGAAAAGCAAGGCGGCCAAAAGATAGCCGGAGCGCCGGCAATAGCGCCCGCCACGGGCAAACTGGGAGTGATGGTGGTTGGACTGGGCGCCGTGGCCACAACAATGATCGCCGGCGTCGAGGCCGTCCGCAAGGGACTGGCCAAGCCGATTGGGTCGCTGACGCAGATGGGGACAATCCGCCTGGGCAAGCGCACCGATCACACATCGCCGCAAATCAAAGACTTTGTGCCCTTGGCCAAACTCGAAGACGTCGTCTTCACCGGCTGGGACATCTTCGAGGACAACGTCTACGAGTCAGCAGCGCACGCTCAGGTGCTGGACGAAAAGACCCTCCTGCAACTGAAGCCCTACCTTGAGACGATCAAGCCGCTTCCCGCGGTATTCGACCAATATTACGTCAAGCGCCTCAACGGCACGCACATCAAGACGGGCAAGAACAAGCTCGACCTGGCGAATCAAGTGCGAGCCGATATTCAGACCTTCAAAAAGACCGTAGACCGTGTGGTGATGATCTGGGCCGCGTCGACCGAAATCTTCCTCGAACCAACCGCCGTCCATCAGTCCATCGAGGCCTTCGAGAAGGGCCTGGAGGACAACGACATCGGCATTGCACCTTCGCAGATCTACGCCTACGCAGCTCTCAGCGAGGGAGTTCCTTTTGCCAATGGCGCGCCGAACCTGACCGTGGACTTCCCAGCCATGGTCGAGCTTTCGAAGCGCAACGCCGCACCGATCTGCGGCAAGGACTTCAAGACCGGCCAGACGCTGATGAAGACCATTCTTGCGCCGGCCTTCAAGGCGCGCTTGCTGGGCGTGAAAGGCTGGTTCTCCACAAATATCCTGGGCAATCGCGACGGCGAAGTGCTGGACGATCCGCAATCCTTCAAGACCAAAGAAGAGTCCAAATTGGGTTCGCTCGATTACATCTTCCAGCCAGAACTTTACCCCGACCTCTACAAAGACATCTACCACAAGATTCGCATCAATTACTACCCTCCTCGCGGCGACGACAAGGAGGCCTGGGACAACATCGACATCTTCGGCTGGCTCGGCTATCCGATGCAGATCAAGGTCAACTTCCTCTGCCGTGACTCGATCCTCGCCGCGCCTATCGCCCTCGACTTGGTGCTCTTCCTCGACTTGGCCAAGCGCGCGCCGTCACTGCGTTCCATCGGCATTCAGGAGTGGCTCAGCTTCTATCTCAAGTCACCGCAGTCTGCCCCTGAGCTTTATCCAGAGCACGATCTCTTCATCCAATCGATGAAGCTCAAAAACACCCTGCGCCACATCATGGGCGCCGACCTGATCACTCACCTCGGCCTGGAATACTACGACTGAGCACCTGCGGTGCTGCTAGTGTTCTCTTACACTGATAAAAAACGCCTCATCCGAATGGATGAGGCGTTTTTGCCTGGTAACTGTTTCACAATTTCATGAACTCATGCGCAAAAAACGCGGAAGTGGTCAAAACAAGCAAAGCGGATTTCGAAGCCGCGCAAAGGCTTCATCGCTTCCCGGATCGCCTCTTCTCGGCATTTTTTCAAAACTGAATGAAAGAAACGCTCTAAACCCTTTGTTCAGATGAGGCGGACCAATGCTATACTCAGGTTGCGCTCTTGTACCTGCCTGGACTCCGGCTGACCCCGGAAGGGGGGAAGAGGCGACTTTTGGAGGAGTACCATCGCACTCGATAAACGTTCGGCCAAGTCCTTTATCCGCATCAATGAAAAGATACGCGCGCGCGAGATTCGCGTCATCGACGAAAACAGCGAGCAACTTGGAATCCTTCCGCCCTTTGAAGCGCTGAGGATTGCCCGTGAGCGCGGCCTTGATCTGGTCGAGGTTTCGCCCAATGCGATTCCTCCGGTCTGCCGAATTCAGGATTACGGCCGATTCCTCTACGAGAAGGAAAAGAGTGATCGCGCCGCCAAGAAAAAGCAGAAGGTGATCACGGTCAAGGAGTGCAAGTTCTCCGTTACCGTGGATGACCACGACTACCAGACCAAGAAGAATCAGGCGATTCGTTTTCTCACTGACGGCGACAAAGTGAAGGCCAGTCTGCGCTTCCGCGGCCGCCAGATGGCCCATCGCGAGCTGGGATACGCCATCATCAACCGGCTGATTCAGGACATTGGCGACAATGGCATCGTCGAGTTCATGCCGCGCATGGAAGGCACCATCCTGCACGCCATTATCGCGCCCTCGAAGAAACAGGAAGCCCCCAAGCCCAAGCCGGCCGTGCCGACCGCGCCATAATCTCGCTTGAGACCAAGCCAGGATCGAGCGCACTTCCTCTCGTTTTCACCTCTTGACGAGTTTGCCCAGAGGTCTCCCATTTCCAGTTTTCAGCGATGAGAATCTCGCCGATACCGTGCCAACAGCGGTCGATGGTCTTCGCTCTGCGCGACACTTTTTGCCGTATTGCGTCTATAGGATTGATGCGGTTTTATCCTAACTCCCTGGAGCGTCCGCGGACTGGAGGTGACTCCCAGTGCGTCGGGGTTCGCTGAGGTTGCTCAGAGGGCCGCAAGCCAGACGGGGTTGCCCGCTACTGGCTATACTGTAGGCTGGCGGAAGCATCCGCCAGAGAACGCCGAATCAGATAAACAACCCAGCCCCAGGCTGGCACCTTACGAGGTCAACGGATCTATGAATACCATTTTTGAACGGCTGCGTGCACGCCGTCTCTCATCCGTGTTTGTCTTGCTCGCCACGCTTTCGGTTGCCATTGTGGCAGGTTCGTTTTCCGCCCATGGAGTGCGCGGGCAAGAGCAGAAAAGCTCGAGCGCCGACGCCACGCCGCTGAAGGTAGTCAATTCCGCCGTAGCCCCCAACGAGTTTGTCAAGATCGCCAAGCTGGTGGGTCCGGCGGTGGTGAATATCAACACGCAAACGCTGCCCAAGCAGGCCAAAAATCCAGGCCGCAGGAACTTCCACGGCCGTGTGCAACCCATGCCGCAGCAACCCGACGACGATCAGGATGAGGATCAGCAGGGACAGCAGGGTCAGGGCAACTTTCAAGATTTTTTCAACCGCTTTTTTGGCGGGCAAGCGCCTGATATGGAAGGCGGCGATAGCGGGCAGGTTCGAGAATCGCTCGGCTCCGGCTTCATCGTCGATCCCAAAGGTTACATTATTACCAACAATCACGTAATCGATAAAGCGGACAAGATTTTCGTCAAGCTGGCCAGCGATCCTGACAGCCAGGATCTGGGCCGTCCGGCGCGTGTAATCGGCGTAGACAAATCCACCGATCTGGCAGTGATCAAGATCGACACCGACAAGCCCCTGCCGACGGTCAAGCTGGGTAACTCCGACACCGCGCAGGTGGGTGATTGGGTGGAGGCCATTGGCAGCCCCTTCGCGCTGGCCCAGACCGTGACGGCGGGCATCATCTCCGCCAAAAACCGGACCATTGAGCCGGGCGCGGGCGGCCAGTTCCAGCACTTCATCCAGACCGACGCGGCCATCAATCCGGGCAACTCCGGCGGGCCGCTGCTGAACATGAACGGCGAAGTGATCGGCGTGAATACGGCGATCTACACGCAATCTGGCGGCTACCAGGGACTGGGCTTCGCCATGCCATCCAATACCGTGGTCGATGTCTACAACGACCTGATCGGGCCAAGCCACAAGAAAACCCGCGGTTCAATCGGAATTTATTTCAGTCAGGAGCTGCCGGGCGCAGTCAATCGCGTTTATGGCATCAAGAACGGCGTTCTCGTGAATAAGATTGAACCCGGCGGGCCGGCGGAGAAGGCGGGGCTGAAGCCCGGCGACGTCATCACCAGCGTCGATGGCCGCTCGATCAAGGACGGCGACGATCTGGTGGGTGAGATCGCCAGCCGCAGGCCCGGTTCTACGGTTCGTCTGGGCATTGTCAGCGATGGAAAGCAGACCGACGCTTCAGTAACCATCGCCGACCGCGACCAGCTCTTTGCCGGCAAGGGCAACGCACAGGTGGACTCCGACACCGAAGACAAGGGGGACGCAGGAGAAACAAAGCTGGGCATTGTCGTGCGCGAGGTCTCGCCAGCCACAGCGGAGAAGTTGCATGCCCACGGCGTGGTGATCCAGTCCGTGCGCTCCGGTTCCTTTGCCGATCTGCTGCAACCTTCTCTTGAGCCGGGTCTGGTGATCTTGCGCGTCAACAAGCAGCCTACCGGCACCAAAGAGCAGTTTGATGCGGTGGTCAGCAAGCTCAAGTCCGGCGATGATGTGGTCTTCGAGATCGTTGATCCGCGCCGTCCCACGGACGGCATCAACTACGTGGGTGGAACCTTGCAATAGCCTATAGAGAGCGCCGGCAGCGATCTCCGCTTCCGGCGCTCTCTTCCGCTCCCTCTGAGTTTTCAGTTCTAAGATATTTTTATACTTGCCGCAATGTGAGACAATTTGATAAAATATTCATTAAAGACCCGTTCAAGCGGAACTTTCAGAGGTGATGCAGCGTGCTTTCTTTCCGAGCAAGCCTGACAGTGGTTTTGTTCACGGCCTTGGCTGCCTCCTTGGCCTATGCGAACACGACTCATCCCGTAAGCGGCAGCCACAGCAAGCATCATGCCCGCAAGAAAGCCGCGTCCAAGTTGCGCGGTCAGCAAGGCATCGATCCGGTTCGGGTGACGGAGATTCAGCAAGCTCTGATCCGTGAGCATTATCTGACTGGCGAAGCGACAGGCAAATGGGATGAGACGACCAAGTCCGCGATGCAGAAATATCAGGCCGATCAGGGATGGCAGACCAAGTTGATGCCCGACGCGCGCGCGCTGAAGAAGCTCGGCCTCGGTCCTGATTACTCGAACGCGATCAATGCCAAAAACTCCGCTTTGGCTCCGCCGCCCTCCGCCGGCACAACCTCGCCCGATCAAGCAGCCGGCTTTGCCGATGCTGCTGGAGTGAGCAGGTAACTGGCTAATTCTAGAGTGCTTCACCCATCTTTCATAATCCAGTCATTCAGGGCCATAATAAGGCTCTTTGAACTGGAGCTTTTCACCAACGGGAACCCCTGGTTCAAACGAAATAATTGATCTTGATTGGGCCGCTTCTGGAGGTTTGCGCTTCGTTCTCCTCATCCGGATCGTCGAATTTATAGTCGTCATCTTCAAAGCCGGAGGCGGCTTTTGAGCTGCTTGGCGAGTACGTTTCGTCGCCATTTCGGGAGGAGCGCTCAACCTCATAGACGTCGGTCAGACCGAGGTCTGTGACCTTGGAGCGAACCATCGGGACGAGGCGAACATTGGCAACTGGGCTGATCTCCATCTTCGTTTCTCCCTTTCTGGAAGTTGACGGCCGGACGAATCCGGTTCGTTTTCCACAGTTCTAATCTTTCCGTGATCCGTCTGTCTGAATTCAGGACAGTGAGCCTGCGGATTCTCCAGGCGAGTACTGCCCTCACTGCCGTATATCGGCAAGCGAGAAAAAAAGTTTAGTGTTTATTTGCATGGGACGGCTGTTTTTCTTGCGATTGATTTGAGGATATTTCGCGGAGCGCGATTTTGCTCTAAAACCGCGCGGTTTGCAGGATTTGAAAATGAAAGGCGCAGAGAGGTCTGCCCTTCGCGCAGAGATGAATTCTATAAAGAGTTCTGCACTGAGTGCGCAAAAAATGATTCGGCTGCTTCGGATGAGCCGCTCTCGATCAACTTTTGGAGAAAATCGCCGATGGGATTGGGTGTCGGACGCCCTAGCAAGAATCCCTGCACCTCATTCACGCCCAGGGAGCGAACCAGCTCCAACTGCTCCTGTTTCTCCACGCCCTCGACAACCACGCGCATTCCAACGTTGTGGGCCAGCGCCACCAGGGTACGAATCATCGATTCATTCTTGGGATCTTTCTCCAGGTTCATCACAAAGGAACGATCGATCTTGAGCGCATCAAAGCGCATCGAAGGCAGATAGCTCAAGTTGGAGTAGCCGGTTCCAAAGTCGTCGATGGCGAGACTGATGCCCAGGCTGCGGAATCGGGTGATCATATCGCTGGCGATATGCGCTCCGCTCATCATGACTGACTCAGTCAGTTCCAATTGCAGCAGTTCAGGCTTGAGTCCGCTGCGCTCCAAAATGCTGACAACCTCTTCCACAAAACCTTTCCGGCGAAATTGAATCGTCGAGACATTCACGGCAACCTGAACCGGGTAAGGCATGATCTGCTGCCAGCGCACGGCCTCAACGCAGGCCATCTCCATCACGAATGACCCGAGGGCCACGATCAGACCGCTGTCTTCCGCGATGGGAATAAACTTGTCGGGAGGAATCCTGCCTAGCGTGGGATGAACCCATCTAGCCAACGCTTCGAATCGAATCAGCCGGTTGCTGTTCAACTCAAACTCGGGTTGAAAATTCAAGAAGATTTCTTCGCGCTGAATGGCCCCGCGCAGTTGGTTTTCAAGGGTCAATCGCTCATGAATCGCGGAGCCGATCTCAGGGGTGTAATTCATCACCCGGTTCTTGCCGTCGCGTTTGGCAATATACATTGCGCTGTCTGCTTCCTTGATCAACTCTTCCGCACTGCCCGCGCACTCCGGGAAGACCGATACCCCAATGCTTGCTCCGATGGCCAGTTCATGCCCTTCCACAAGGTATGGATTGGAAATGGCAAGCAGCAGATCCTCGGCTACGCGCGCCGCGTCCTCCTTGGTGCGCAGCTTGTCAAGGATCACGACAAACTCGTCTCCGCCCAGCCGCGCCAGAAAATCCTCTTCGCGGATGCGCATGCGCAGGCGATGCGCTACTTGTATCAGAACCGCATCGCCGATGGAATGGCCCAGGCTATCATTGACCAGTTTGAATCCATCCAGATCGATATAAAGAAGAGCAAATGTATTGCCCACCGAGCGGGATTTGCTCATGTGAGTGGCCAATCGGTAAGAAAGAAGACGGCGATTGGGTAGGCCGGTCAGGGATCGTTGAGCGCATCATGCACCGCCGCGTCTTTGGCTTTTTGCAGCTCCGCCTGATTTTGCCGCAATTGAGTGATATCAATCGCCGTCGTCTCGTAGACCATACCCTCCGGGGTCTCGACAGGAGTGATATTCGTCAGCAGATGGACCATCGCGCCATCGCTCCGGCGCAGGCAGGACTCTTGATTGCTCACGGCCTCGCGCTCAAGAGTGGCGCAGAGTTTTTCGCGCTGCATGGGGTCGACTTCAAAATCCCAATAGGACTGCCCAATCAGTTCTTCACAGCCAGAAAATCCAAGCATTTTTACAAACGCCATATTGCAATCGACAATGGCGCCGTCCGGCCGCCAAAGAAAGACCGCCGCCAGATTGCGTTCGAAGAGCCGCCGATGCTTGGTCTCCAGTTGCAACTCATTCTCAAGACGCGCGCGAATGATGTCGGTCTGCTTGCGTACCGTCCGACGCAGGATCCTCACCCACAGCAGAGGTGTAATTACGGCTACGATCATTGCCATGAGAATGAAAAGACCGCGTCGGAAAGTCAGCCAGCTATTACCACCCAGCACAACAATATCCGCGGGCGAAGTAATCATGACCAGAAGCGAATCTGGCCATTCTGAACCAGCCTTGCGCACCACTGCCACGCCCGTAATTTCTAGAATGGAATTGCGGGCGAGGCCAACGGCCTGTCGCGCAGCATCGTTTTGCAATAGTGTTGCCGTGAAGCGTTGATCTCCGTCTTCAAGCTGGTAAACCACTCCGTTATCATTAGCGCTCTGACTGATCAGCCGTGCTCGCAGTCGCACCTGCCGTCCGTTCAGCGATCTCTTGATAATCTCTGCGGCAGACAGGCTGAGAGTCTTCGCATCTGCCGCATTTGCCTGATTCGCTGCCAGCCGCACCTGGGCATCCGAGACCGTCAGGCCAAACTCGCCATAGCTTGGAAATCCAATTAAATCAATCGTCTTTCCAGCACGAACCTCCAGAGGTTTTTCGGTTTCAGCAAAGACCGCGCCTGTGCTGTCCTGCACAAAGATACCCTGCGGAGAAGCCCACGTCACAATGCCGCGAAGATGAACCGGGCGCTCGAATCGCTGGTTAACATCCTCTGTTTTGACACCCTCGACGGGGATCGGCGAGGAAGAGAAAGGGTCCATCAAAACCGGGTATTCCGGCACTATGTCGCTCAGGCTATTGACAAACAACTGCGACCCTACAGGTTTGTTTGCCTTGTCAAGATGAGTGCCGCAGACTCCTCGAATATGAACCGTAGCGCCGAGCAGCCTTTGCGACGCGGGACTGTCCGCTTCGGGAACAATCACCCATCCAATGGTCTTGCCATCAAAGATGCGGAAGCACACGCGCGTCCAGCTCTCGTAGCAGGGGCGCAGCACCCCCTCGGTGATTACCCATTGGCTGTCTGCGCTTCCGGTGTTGAGTTCAGTCATGGAGATTGGTTCTGGAACCGGATCAGGACCGCTGCCCAGGACTTGGATTTTGGCATGAGCCACAACTGGTCCGACATCTCCCGGCGCGGTCGTTCCGATCACACGCAGGCGGGTCCCCAAGGGATACCTGACGCTGGTGCCGTGAACATTGATGTAGGTTGAGCCAGTCGAATCCTTGATAAATAGAAGGCCCCATTCAGGATCGGAATAGGTGACAACTCCAGCAAACTCCACGGAATAGGCGTTGGCAGCCTCCGCGTTTTTCATGTTTGCGATCTCCCTCACAAATCGCAGAACATGGGGAATGCCCGACGCATCCTTCGCCTGGGAGATGCACGGCAGTGAAGGAAACAGGAGAAGCAGAATCCAGTGCCATATGAACGCACGTTTGCGGTAAATCACTATTGCTGAACATTCAGCCTTCAACCGCATATTGGACACCTGGATTGCGTTTCCAAAATTACTTCGAGCGATGGCAAACCGCGCACCGGACCTGCCTGAACTAAACATCGACAAAAAATGCTAAATCATGAACGAAAGCCAGTATATTTCAATCGGCCTGCGCGATTGTCCAGGTTCAATGCCTAAGGTGAAGCTCCAAATCGCTGGAGGGCATCTCGTCCAAGATTAAAGATCACCCTTTATTTTCAACGACTTATTGCATAACTAAAGTCATATTCATTCAAACATCACTTTACCTCTCAGCAGTCAACCGGCAAGATGCTCCTCAATCAACCGGTCCACGAGCGCCATCATAGATTCACCGGTTCGCTCCAGAACAAACGCCAACACCGTCTCATCCCATTCGAGTTTGAAGCTGGTTGAGAGAGCCGAAATCCAGATCTGCCGCACCGGCGCATTCGGGGTAATCACGAACGTGCCCGCCGGCTCGTCAAAGGCGATCTTCAGGACGCCGTTCTGCGCGTCCACTTCAAAACCGGCCTCGGCCTCCTCGCGCACGATCAGGTGCTGCATCAGTGAATCCAGAGCTGCTTCGGCCACTTGGCGAAATTGCAATTCATCCAACATGCTTTCAGTCTACAACTTCTGTTGATTCAGTCCAAAACCTGAATGCACCGTGCATCGCCGTCCCTTGAAATGCGCCTGAGGACGGTGTCTCCTGCGCTGCTGGCGAGCGGCCAACTTCAACTAGATGCTTGTTGCAGGTCCAACCGCCGCCGATTCTGCGATTGCAACTGAAATTTATGGTGCGTCACCCAAGTGAATGCAATCCAAAGAGTAGAGGCTTGGTGTTAACCCCTTGCTGAGCAGATCAATACAATGAAAGATTGAGGTCACTGATGGCGAAGGTAACTCTGGTATTTGCGGCTCTATCCATAGCTCTGGGTATGGCAGGCTTTTTCGGCACCGGCCACACGCACTCCACCGCGCTGATTCCAGCGTGGATCGGTCTGGCCCTGGGCCTCTTTGGCTGGCTGGCGATCAGCCCCGATGAGAAGCGGCGCAAGCTCTTCATGCACATCAATGTGACCATCGGTTTGCTGGGCTTTGTAGGCGGAGCAACCAAAGCGATCCTCGGCTATCATCATGCCAGTGCCACTGGGCTAACGCCGGATCAGATCGCCATCAGCGCTCAACTCACCCTGGCTGGTTTGATGCTGATTTATGTGCTGTTCTGCGTGCGCTCTTTCATCGCGGCGCGGCGTTCAGGAAAGGTCTAACGCATGGCCAGCATGGGGCATGGTGGAATGAGCAGTATGGGCAGGCGCGCCGAGCGCACGCCCCACGGACGCAGCGCACGCGCGGCAGCGGCGGATCTGCCCAAAAAGATGCCCAGCCTGAAGAAGCTCTGGCCGCAGATCACAGCGCTGGTTCGCCCGCGCATCGGGCTGCTCGTGGCCGGTATGGGGCTGATGGTGGTCAACCGCGTGGCGCTGCTGGTGATGCCCTATGTTTCCAAGCCGCTCATGGATAAGGTGCTCAATCAGAATCATCCGCATCCTGAGCTATTGCCGTATATTATCGCAGCGGTTTTCACAGCCATGGTGGTGCAGGCGATTACCTCGTTCGCGTTGACCCAACTGCTCTCCAAGGCCGGCCAGCGGCTGATCGCCGAGATGCGCCGCCAGGTCCAGCGCCATGTCGGTCTGCTCTCGGTGAGCTACTACGATGAAAACCGCACCGGAACTTTGGTTGCACGCATCATGACCGACGTTGAAGGCGTGCGCAACCTGGTCGGCACCGGACTGGTGGAGTTTGTCGGCGGCCTGTTCACGGCGGTTTTGGCATTTATCTATTTGCTGCACCTCAGCGCCTCGGTCACCTTGACCGCCTTTGCGGTAATGGGCGCTTTCGTTTTCGTCCTGCAATACGCCTTCAGAGTCATCCGGCCAATCTTCCGCGAGCGCGGCAAGATCAACGCCGAGGTGACCGGACGCCTGACCGAATCGCTAGGTGGCGTGCGCGTCATCAAGGGCTATCACGCAGAGGAGCGCGAGGCTGGCGTCTTTTCGCTCGGCGTCGAGCGCCTGCTGGCCAACGTGATGAAGTCGCTGACCATGACCAGCGCTCTTGGCGGCGACTGCGACCACAGCTATTGGGCCTGCTGACGGCAATCGTGATGAGCATGGGCGGGCATTTGATCATGGCAACATCGCTGGACCTTTGGCGACTATCTGAGCTACAACATGTTTCTGGTCTTCATGACCGCGCCGATCTTCCAGATTGTGGCCATCGGCACGCAACTGACCGAGGCCTTCGCCGGACTGGACCGCACCAATGAAATCATGTCGGAACTGGAAGAGAACCAGATCCCCGGCCGCACGGAAAAGATGCCGCCGATCCAAGGCACAGTGCGCTTTGAGGATGTCGAGTTTGCCTACGACGCCGACAAGCCGGTCTTGCACGGCATCAGCTTTGTCGCCGAGCCGGGCACGGTGACCGCGCTGGTCGGCTCATCGGGTTCGGGCAAATCCACCATCATTAGTCTGCTGTGCGCCTTCCACACGCCCACCAAAGGCCGCATCATGGTGGATGATGTAGACCTGGCCCATGCGGACCTGAACACCTTCCGCACCCAGTTGGGTGTAGTCTTGCAAGAGTCGTTTCTCTTTGATGGCTCAATCCGCGAAAACATTCTCTTTTCGCGGCCCAATGCGACCGAAGAAGAGTTTCTCTTCGCCTGCCACACGGCGCGTGTAGATGAGTTTGCCGAGCGCTACGAGGAGGGTTATGACACCATCGTCGGCGAGCGCGGAGTGAAGCTCTCCGGCGGTCAGCGTCAGCGGCTCTCCATAGCTCGCGCCCTCTTGGCCGATCCGAGGATTTTGATTCTCGATGAGGCCACCAGTTCGCTTGACTCCGAATCCGAAGCGATGATTCAGGCAGGATTGAATCAATTGATGCAGGGGCGCACAACCTTCGTAATTGCTCACCGGCTCTCGACCATCCGCCGTGCCGATCAGATTCTCGTGGTCGAAGGCGGGCTGATCGTTGAGCGCGGCAATCATGCGGAGCTTTATGCTTTGCGCGGCCGCTACTACGATCTCTACACACGCCAGCACGGTCTCGAAGCGAATCTCTTTCTGGCTCCGGGTGAAGGAGATACATTGGACGAGGTCGTCAGATAGGCACAACGGAAATGAACTCCTATTCCCTTGATCTTCCGTGAACCTGTAAAGAACTGAATTCCATTTCCAACAGACACAAGGGAGGAAAAACCTTTATACTCGCAGCAATCTTTGAGGTTTTCACAGAATCATGAATCCGCCTCCAAAGCTTCTGCTTCTGATACCTCATCTTGGTGGCGGCGGTGCCGAGCAGGTGATCGCGCAATTGGCGGCGGGACTTTCCGCGCAGAAGTACGAGTTGCATCTGGCCCTTCTCACGCAATCCGAGCTGCCCGCCAAAGAGAAGCCTCCTTCCTGGGTTGAAGTCCATGCATTGGGCGCTCGGCGTGTACGAGGGGGAGCATTCAGCCTGTTACGCCTGGTACGCCGCCTCAAGCCAGATCTGATCCTGTCTGGCATCTTTCACTCCAACTTTCTCGTGCTTCTGCTGCGTCCTCTCTTCCCGCCAGGGACGCGCATTCTGGTGCGGCAAAATGGGACCGTCTCCTCCACCCTCGAATTTGGCGGATTGCCCTGGTACACCCGTTTGCTCTACCGCCTGCTCTACCGAAGCTCCGACCGCGTGATCTGCCAATCGCCAGCGATGGCGCGGGATCTGGCTCACGAACTTCGAATTACGGAGGACCGCATTACAGTGCTGCCCAACCCGGTAGACGTGGAGGGAATACGCAGCCTTGTCGCTGCAAATACGCCCCCGCAGACCGCTCGCGCCGCGCCGCAACTGCTGGCCATCGGAAGGCTTTCACGGGAAAAGGGCTTCGATCTGCTGCTGCAAGCGCTGGCCTTGCTCCGCGCCGAGATTCCCCAGGCCAGTTTGGTGATTGCCGGCTCTGGCCCGGAAGAAGCAGCACTCAAGGACGAATGCCGTGCGCTGGGATTGGATTCAGTTGTCCATTTCGCGGGCTATCTTGCCCACCCTTACACTCAGTATCCAGATGCGACGCTCTTTGTTCTTGCCTCTCGCCACGAAGGATTGCCCAATGCCCTGTTGGAAGCAGCCGCAGCGGGCCTACCGATTGTGGCAACGCCAGCCTGCACGGGTTTGGTGGAAGTGCTGCATGGTCAACCTGGTGTCTGGCTTGCCCTGCAATCACCGCCGAAGCACTTGCCGCCTCCCTGATCACCGCGCTTCAGGCATTGCAGCCGGGCGAGCGCTTTACCCATCCCTTCGTTGAGGCCTTCCGTCTCGACCGTGCTATTCCGGCCTTTGAGCGCCTGATCGACCAAACTATCGCTGCGAAGCCGTAAGCCAGTAAAAAACCGGCCCGGCAGCGCCACCAAGGCCGCCAGCAGCAGCGCGGAGATCGAGCCGACCTTCTCGTGCCGCGCTGCATAAAGCGCATAAGAAATCAGCAGCGCCGGAGCCACGCCCAGCAGCGAAGCCACCGCCAGATTCCCGGCCTTGAAGGGCCGCTTCAACTTCGGCTCGCGCACCCGCAACACCACCAGCGCGACAAACTCCAGCATCAGGCTCGATCCATAAAGAACCAGGTCAATCGAGATCAGCCGCTCAAAGCTCAAGCTCAGCGCCGCCGCCCACGCCGCGCCGCACAAAGCACGCTCACCCAGGGAACGCCGCGCCGGTTGCGCCGGGCCAGATGCTGCGGCAGCATTCCGTCCTCGGCCATGGCCATCGGCAGCCGCGTATAGCTCAGCACCAGCGCGTTGAACATGCCAAAGCCGTTGATCGCCCCGCCGGCAATCACCGCCAAACCCAGCAGCGGCCCGCCCAGCAGCCGGCCACGTCGGCCCAATCGCCGGTTGAAAAGCTCGCCGTCGAGATCCCCGCCGCCGCCATCGCCCCCAGCGGCAGCAGATAACCCACCGCCACCAGCATCGTCGACCAGATCATCGCCCGCGGATAGTTCCGCTGCGGATTCTCCACCTCGCCGGCCACGGTAGCCGCATTGTCCCAGCCCATGTAATTCCACATCGCCACCTGAATGGCCAGCGCAATCCCCGGCAGCGAATGCGCTCCGCCCCAATGCACCGCCGGGTGCGCATGGGATCCATGCCAGAAGCCCAGCGCCGTCAGTGCCACAAACGGGGCAATCAGCAGCACAAAAAATGCCTCGCGCCATGGCCCACCGAGGGAGCACCGCGCAGATTCCACGCCGTGCAACCGCCACCACCAACAGCGCCCATCCGAAATGATGCCAGCCCGCTGTCAGTGCCGGGTCGAACTTGCCCAGATAGCTGACAAAGATCGCCGGATAAATCGCCATGTCGAAGATGCTGGCCGCCAGTGAAAGCCAGCCCTCCTGGTAGCCCCAGAACGGACCCATCGCCCGACGCACCCAAACATAAAACCCGCCATCCACCGGCAGCGCGCTGGCCAGTTCACCCACCATCAGCGCTGTCGGCAGGCTCCAGAGGAAAGGCATCACCAGCAATATCAGGATCGCAACGCCATAGCCCGCGCCGCCCAAGATGTCTTCAATGCCATACGCCCCGCCGCAGACCATGAAGTATGTCGCGGCTACCAGTGGCAGAAGCTGCATCTTGCCGAGCAGGCCTCGGCGAATCGAGCGCTTGCGCAGCGGGTTATCCGGGTCGGATTGTGGTCGAAGCGCTTCATTTTTTGGAACCTTTTGTAGTGTAAGGTCTCTCGCACTGGCTTTCGCCCCCCATCAATAAAAATCCATCCGCCTAATTATTTTTGTCAGTTATCCATCGCCTCGCCCGCGCCCTTGGGAAGCAGCTCCAGCTCCAATACCAGAGAAAAACAAAGGTGCTCAGCGTCCACAGAGAAGTGGCCAGCGCAATCCCCGCCACGCCCATCCAGCGCATCAGAACCAGATTCAGCACAATATCGAGCGCCAGATTCAGCGCGCCGCAATAAAAAATCAGATCGGTCCGCCGCAGCGCCACCAAAAAACGATAGAAAACCCGGCTGGAGACAAAAAATGGAATTTGAATCGCATACATCATCAGCACCGGCGTCACCATCGCCGTGTCGCGTGGCCCAAAGACCCCATGCTGGAAGGCCGTGCGAATCAGCCAATGTGATCCGCCAATTAGCGCCAGCGCAATAGGCGTGGAGACCAGCGCCGTCAGCCGCACCCAGGTGCGCAGCGTGTGGCGGCAGCCCATCCAATCCTCGTGGGCAATCATTCGTGAAAAATGCGGGACAACGGCCGACGAGACCGCCCCCGCCAGCAAGGTTAGCACTACGCTCACAAAGCGGTTTGCATACGCCAGCGCCGAAACGCTCCCAGCAGGCAGCATCGCGGCCATAGACTGATCAACCAGCAAC
Source organism: uncultured Acidobacteriaceae bacterium (assembly GCA_963804315.1). Lineage (GTDB taxonomy): Bacteria > Acidobacteriota > Terriglobia > Terriglobales > Acidobacteriaceae > Telmatobacter. The sequence continues at coordinate 19,561 of CAWDQB010000048.1, read as the reverse complement.
CCGCCCGAGGCCACCACCCCGCTCAGCAGCACCGGCCCATACTGGTGCGCAACCTCCCGTGCCGCCTCCGTCGCCCCGTGCCACCAGAGCCGGAAGCGGTAACCGTGCCGCTCCATCATCCAGGCCACCACCCCGGCATGAATCAGCGCCCCGGCCAGCGTCGCATAGACCATTGCCCAGATGCCATAGCGCCCGCCCCAAACCAACGCACCCACAATGATCGCCACCGGCGTCGCCACCTGCGCCAGAGCGGGAACGGCAAAGCGGTCGAAGGTGTTCAACACGGCGGTGCAATTGGTCGCTATGCCGGTTATCAGCACCACCGGCAGCAGCGCATAAAAAATCCGAATAGCAAGCGCCAGTTTCTCCGACCCAAAGTGCGAGGCAATCAGCGGAAAGAAACTCCGCGCGCCCACTGCCATCACAACTGTCGCCACCGTCAGCAGCAGGCAAACCCACAGCATCGAACTCGACAGAAGTTGCTGTGCCCGTTCATGCCCCTCGCGCTCGCGCACCCTGATCAGCGTCGGCACCAGTGCCTGATTCATCGACTCTGAAATCAGGTTGATCAGTAGATTGGGAATCAGGAACGCCGCCAGAAACGCATCCATCGCATCCGACCGTCCATAGACCCCGGCGACGGCAACCTCCTTGAAAGTGGCCACCACCTTGACCAGAATCCCCGCCACCGCCACCGCCGCCGCCGCCCGGAAGATGCGTCGATTGACGCTGCCGCCCTGGAAGTGCTGCGCGATTTGGAGAACTGGAAACATAGGGTCAAGTTACTCGCCAGTCTACAGGACTGGCAGCATCAAGCGGGCAGAGGCAATTCGGCATCAAAGCCCTTGGCGATCAGTTCAACAGACAGTTGCTCAACCGTCGTAAACTCGATACTCTGAATCCCCAAGGAACGCGCCGCTTCCACATTTTCCCGTTTGTCGTCGATAAAAAGTGTTTCTTCAGGCAGAGTGCCAAGCTGAGAGAGTGTGTAGCGATAAATCGCCGGGTCGGGTTTGGCGATGCCCAACTGATAGCTCCAGATGAGCCTATCAAAGTTCTGAATCCAGGCGTGCTGGCGCAGGATATGGTCCAGCACGGCGTCGCCCATGTTCGAGAGGATGGCCGTGAGCAGGCCGCGCTCATGGAGGACCCGCTGCCACTCCACCATGGCCAGACAAACTCCGCCCCATAACCGGCCATCCCAGCGGTTCAGTTCTTCCACGTAATCCAACGGCAGACCGGCCTTGCGCAGCAGCTCTTGCCAGAAGGTGATGCCGGTCAGCTTTCCCTCGTCGTACGCCTGCCGTTCTCCCCAAAAGAAGTGCGCAAAGCGTGCCTCGGGCAATCCGGTGATCTGCTTCATGGCTGCCCAGGCCTCGGCATTCGGTGGGCCGGACAAGACAATACCGTAGTCGAAGACAACCGCGCGCACAGCCAAAGTCCCTCCTGAATACTGAGTATCGAACAGGGGCTAATGGATCCTCTGCAATACTGTCTTGGAGCAATGAAGCGCGAAGGCTCGCTCTTCGCAAAGCCAATCTCAGAGGTCGCCCAAGTGGTGAGTCATAAAAACCAGACTACACGCCGCAACCTCGTCCATCAAGCCGAACCAGACGCAATTTCAGGTTAATCGAATTCGAGTCGTTGGCGGTCACAGGCCAATCAGACCGTAAAAAATGGGCTGGCGGCTTGGAGTCTACTTCAACTCCAGCCTGCCAGCCCTTCCCCAGTGCTGCGACAGCCTGTCCCCTGGTGGCATGCCTCACAAGACTTTGTCCTCAATGCGCATCGAGGCAATCTCTGAGGTGCGATGCGCGGCCCGCTCCAGATTCTGAGCCATCTCCTGTGTGGCCAGATGCTGCTCTTCCGCGGCTGAGGCCATCTGCTGCGAGAGACCGGAAAGTTCCTCGGTCTGCACGGCAATCTGCCCGATGGCTTCCATGGCAATGTTCAGGTCCATGCCAATGGAGGTCACCTTCGCCTGAATCTCGGAGGTTGCCGCGGCGGTTTGCTCGGCCAGTTTTCTCACTTCACTGGCTACAACGGCAAATCCCTTGCCATGCGCGCCGGCGCGAGCCGCCTCGATATTCGCATTCAATGCAAGCACGCTGGTCTGCGTGGCGATAGAGGCGATCAGTCCGGCTACCTTCGCCACACCGCTGCTCGACGCACGCAGATTCTCGATGGCCGTCCGGCTTTCCGTGCTGGCAATGCGCGACTTTTCCGCGACCTGCGAAACATCCACGGCGTTGTGAGCGATCTCAGCAATACTGGACTCGATCTCGTGCGTCGCCGTGGCCACCATCTGCAGGTTGCCGTTCAAATGCTCAATGTCAACGCGCTGCGCCTCTTGCGCCGCCCGCAGCGCCTCCAGCTTGCCCTGTGTACTGACGCCCCAAACGACACAAGCGCCGATATACTCTCCGCGCTCATTGGTCATTGGTGCAACTTCAAGATCGAGCTTCACCGGCCCAAGAGAAATCGTCGCATTGTGCGGAAGCTGATGCCGGCCTTGATGCTGCTTATTGCCCAGAATCCGGTCGATATTATCTAGATTGCGATGAAAGATGTGAATCGACTTTCCAACAATCTGATCAACCGGTACCGGCAGGTACTGTTGCAAGCTGAGCAGCGTCTTGCGCGAGGATCTGTTCAGGTAGCGCAAAATCAGATCGCGGTCGCAGAACATCGCATTGACCGTCAGTGCGTCCAGCGCGAATTCGAAGCTGCGATCCACTTCCTCGGCTGAGTGCGTCTCCGCAGGCGTCAGAAGACTCATGGGAACTGATTGCGCCTTTGCATTGCTATTTGAAAATAAACCGCCAAACACTCCGTGTGACATTTCCGGCCTTTCTTCCGCAACCTCTTGGACTTGCTTATTTCAACATGGCATGAGACTTGAGAGGATAAGAATTTGCTTTCTCGGGCAAGTGCTTCCCGGATGTGGACTGAGCCGTCCCACTTTGGCAAAAATCGATCATCGGAATGACGGGCAATGAATGAATGCCCGGTGGTCGAAAAGACAGCAATCTGATCCAGAGTTGCACGACTGGCTGATTCAGTGGAGAATGGTTTCCCATGGGATGGTTGGAGCAGATGTGGATCGGCTGCGAGGAACGTATGCTGGCCGGATTGACCCGGATTGCGCGCCGGAACGGCGGGGAAGGCGGGCCTGCCCACCTGGCCACGGGCCTGGACGGCGAAGACGCGGCCTTCTTTTACTTGCGCCGTAAAGGCTATGTGGTGGTCGCGCGGCGCTGGTCGTCCGGCGACCTTCCCGGCGATATTGATCTGATTGCATGGCAGGACGCGCTGCTCTGCATGATCGAAGTGAAAACGCGCACCGCCCATGACATGAGTCCGGCCGAGATCTCCGTCGATTGGCACAAGCGCAACGTGCTGCGCCGGCTGGCGCGGCAGTACGTTCGCCAATTACCAAAGAGGACACGCCAGCCGGTGCGCTTTGACGTGCTCAGTGTCTATCTGCTACCGGGCAAAGTGAAGGAGTTTAAGCATTTTGAAGGCTCTTTTAGCTGGAATGAGCAGGAACGGGAGTTTGAATGAGCGCCTCTCTACGGGGTTCAATCCCCTTGAAACACCGTAGATAGCCGCGCCCAACTCGACCGATCAATCGGCTTCTGCAATTGGCTGGCTATCGATGACCGCATGCCGCGCCTTCATCCTGAGGAAGGGCGTTTCGAGATAGCGGTAAGAGAGCGTCGCCATCAGGACCGTCAGCACAGATGCTAGAACTGCCTTCAAGTAGTAAGCCGGATTCGAGAACGGCAAAAAATGCCCGAATACGCAATGAGACAGATAGATGGCAAATTCATGATAAACATACAAGCCAAAGGAGATACGCCCCAGAACAATGGCCCATGCCGGTAAGCGTGCCGGATCAATGCCGAGCGCCGCAAGAATCAGCAGACCGGAACCCAGCGCCGCCAACGCATACAAGCAGCACTGCGAACCTGCGGAATAGCTCACGGAATCGAGAATTTGCTGGCAATAGGAGGCCAGCAGCCAGCAGGAGCAACTGACGGCGAGCAGCGTCAGGCGCAACCAAAGCGAAAACCGGGGCAACCGGCTGCGCAGGGCAAGGCAGAGCAGAATGCCGGCGGCAAAGGACTCGAACTGGACAAGAGAGTCGCTCCAAATGCGAATACCCGTTGCTGACGTACGGCAAAGCAGAACGAGTTGCAGATTGGCTATGAGGATCAGCACCAGGCAGAATCCAAAGAGCAGCTTGCGGTTCAAATACTTTACGATCCACGGCGCGAATAGATAGAACTGCTCCTCGACCGAAATACTCCAGAGCGGTGCCGCGGGATTTGGAATGAAGGACCGAAAGCAACTTCCCAGAAAGAGGGCAGACCAGCCGATTCTAGTTAGATCAGCGGGATGTCCGCCGGGCAGCATGGCAACGGCTGCGCCCAGAGCCAGCCCGAAGTAGTAAAGCGGCCAGATGCGGAGGATGCGGCGAAGGTAGAACTGTTTGACCCCAACTCGGCCGGAGGCGTCGCGCTCACGAAGAAGCAACTCACAAATGAGAAAAGCACTCAGGGTGAAAAAGAGGGTGAGGCCATAGACACAGGCACCTGATAGGACTCTATAAAAAGAAGTGAAACCTCCCGCCAGCCGTTGGAAGCGCATATCCTCGCTGTTGGGAAGAGTGTGATAAAGAAAGACCGCCAGAAATGCGACAAAGCGTAGAACGTCCAGTTCCGGACGATAAAAACGCTTTGTCGCTGGGCTTCCGGCTTGCATGGAACCTGATCTCCAAAGGATTGCCTTCTCGTTGGTTCTGCTAGGAGCAAACCGTAACAATATCAATCATATCATGGGTATTGCTGCATCAAGATAGTGCGGGAGGTGTTTCGTTTGTTGGCAACTTCGCAAGGTGCAAAGCGCTCCCGGCTTACTGGCAAAGTCGTGGCGCTCTGGCAGTGCTTTTACCTTCAGATAACCGAAAGCTGTATTTGAGCGGGAGGGCGGGATGGTTCCTGTAAAATGGGAGAGCGATGCTTGATTTGGGATTTGTTCGTGCCAACCTGGAAGTTGTTGAAGAGAAACTGCGCGCGCGCGGAGCGGACCCGGTTGCGCTGCTGGGAGACTTCCGCGCTCTGGACCAGAGCCGCCGCGAGGCCATCACTGTCGCCGAGCAATTGAAGGCGCGGCGCAATGAGCTGAGCCAGCAGGTGGGCGCGCTGAAGAAGGCCGGTCAGGACGCGTCTGCCGTCATGGATGAGACGCGGGCGCTCAAGGAGAAGCTGGACGAATTGGACCAGACCGCGGCGAGCTCTGGACGACCGGCTGCGGCAGTTGCTGGCCGGGATTCCCAACCTCACCCGCGACGAAGTACCAACCGGAAAATCCGAGGCCGACAATCCAACCGTAAAGACCTGGGGCGAAAAGCCTGTCTTTGATTTTGAGCCGAAGCCGCACTGGGAGCTGGGCGAGTCGCTTGGGATTCTCGATCTAGAGCGGGCGGCCAAGCTGAGCGGGGCGCGCTTTGCGGTGTATATGGGCGCGGGAGCCGGCTGGAGCGGGCGCTGATCAGCTTCATGCTCGATATGCACACCGCAGAAACACGGCTACACAGAGGTTCTGCCGCCTTTCATGGTCAACTCGAAGTCGCTCTTTGGGACCGGCCAATTGCCCAAGTTTGCCGAAGACCTCTTCCGCTGCTCGGACGCCGACGCGGAGGCCGTGGCGCGCGGCGAGTTCAAGGAGAACGACCACTGGCTGATTCCGACGGCTGAGGTTCCGGTTACAAATCTTTATCGCGATGAGATTCTGGACGAGGCGCGGCTGCCGATCTGTTTGACGGCCTACACGCCGTGCTTCCGGGCTGAGGCGGGCGCGGCAGGTAAAGACACGCGGGGCATCATCCGCCAGCATCAGTTCCAAAAGGTGGAGATGGTCAAGTTCACGCGGCCCGAGGAGTCGGACGCCGAGCACGAGAAGCTGACGCGCGACGCGGAAGAGATTCTGGAGGCGCTGGGGCTGCCTTATCGGCGGGTTCTGCTCTGCACTGGCGACACTGGCTTTTCTTCGGCCAAGACCTTTGATCTGGAGGTTTGGCTGCCGGGGCAGCAGCTTTACCGCGAGATCTCTTCGTGCTCGAACTTTGAGGGCTTTCAGGCGCGGCGAGCGAATATCCGCTATCGGGCTGCAGGCGCCAAAGGCAAGCCGGAGTTTGTGCATACATTGAACGGCAGCGGGTTGGCCGTGGGGCGGACCTGGCTGGCGATCATTGAAAACTACCAGCAGGCCGATGGCTCTGTGTTGATTCCCGAAGCTCTGCGTCCGTACATGGGTGGGCTGGAGCGGATCACAAGACAAGGTGCGTGATGAAGAAGCTATTGAAGAGCTATTTCTACTGGACCTATCCGCGCGGCAGCTTCCACTACGACGTGCTGGTGACGCTGATTCTGGCGTTCATCTTCATTACGCCACAACTGTGGAGCTATGGCGACAGGCCCTCGAATGCCGCTGGCCCTCCGCATCCGATTCAGGTGATCGGCGATGGCGGGCGCGGGCTGATTATTACTGTTCAGGCCGCAGATGTGGATCTTGACCTTCACACTACGGCTCCGACTATGGTCATCAAGAAAGCGTTGCGCAAGGCTATCGAGCCGGTTACGGGCGATGCAGTCTCTATCAAGCGCTGGGAGACAGTACAAGATGCGCAAGGCGATTGGTCCTGGAGGGTTTGGGCGCGGAGATAATTTGTTATCGCCCTCCAACAATGGTCTTCGTGCAACGAAATAAGGAATCTTATGCATTTGAAAAGAAAGCTGTTTTTCACCACCTCGGCGGCCGTGCTGCTGCTTCTTGGACAAGCCTCTGCAGCCACTCCTGCAGATGAAAAGGATAAGGTGCTGCGCCGGCTGGACGCGGCAGCGATGCAGCTTCCACTCCACCTCCGCCGAGTTCGAGTTCGACTCTGTCACCACCGATCCGATTCCTGACAAGGAGGTGCAAAAGGGCAAGGTTTACTACGAGCGTAACGGGAAGTCCTTTCAGATGGCCGCGCACATCGAAACAGAGAACGGCAAGCCCGATCCCAAAATCTATGGCATCTTCGCGGGAGTCGTCAAGCTGTATGAGAAGCTGACCAACCAGGTGACCACGTTCAGCAAGCTCGGCCAGTTTGAAAGCTGGTTCATGCTGGGCTTCGGCGCCAGCGGCAAGGATCTGGAAGAGAAGTGGGAGATCACCTATCTCGGCACGGAGACGCTGGACGGAATCAAGACCGAGAAACTGGAGATGGTGGCCAAAGACCCGGCGATCAGCAAGAATCTTCCCAAGGTGACGGTGTGGATGGACCCCGAGCGCGGCGTCAGCCTGAAGCAGGTCTTCGACGAGGGACCGGGCCAGTACCGGGTCTGCGTCTACTTCAATATCAAGGTCAATGATTCGCTGCCCAAAAACGCCTTTACCCTCGATACCGACAAGCAGACCCAGTACGTGAACCGGTAAGAGCGTGCATCATACTGTTTGTGCACAAGCGGACGGGACATCCGCACCTCAAGGCGCGTCAAGAGCATGCTGCACCTTCTGCGATAAGCTGGAAGCAGGAGATCAAGCGCGAACCATGACCGCTTCCCCATACAAATACTCGACCCTTGCCGTTCATGCCGGGCAATACCCCGACCCGCAGACCGGCGCCGTGAATGTGCCCGTTTACCTTTCCTCGACCTTTGAGCTGACCGGCATCGGCACCGACCGCGGCTGGGACTACTCGCGCGCCGGCAACCCCACGCGCGACCGGCTGGAAGAGGCGCTGGCGGCTCTCGAAGGCGGCCACAGCGCCCATGCCTTCACCACCGGAATGGCGGCCATCTCGGCGCTGGTGGCGATGCTGCGCGCGGGCGACCACCTGATCTGCTCCAAGGATGTGTATGCCGGCACGGTGCGCCTCTTCGACCGCATCGTCTCCGGCTACGGCATCGAGATCGAATACGTGGACACGAGCAACCTGGCCGCGGTCGAAGCGGCGATCCGGCCCAACACCAAGCTGGTTCACATCGAGACGCCGAGCAATCCGCTGATGGTGCTGACCGACATTGCGGCGGTCAGCGAGATCGCCCACGCGCAGGGCGTCGAGGTCAGCGTGGACAATACGTTTCTCTCGCCGGCGCTGCAAAGCCCGCTGGCGCTGGGCGCGGACATCGTGATGCACTCGACGACCAAGTACCTCAACGGCCACTCGGATGGGCTGGGCGGCGCGCTGATCGGCTCCACGCCGGAGCACAAGGAGCGCTTCCTGCTGGTGCAGAAGGCGGCCGGCGGAGTGATGTCGCCCTTCGAGTGCTTCCTGGTGCTGCGCGGCATCAAGACGCTGCCGCTGCGCATCAAGCAGCACGAAGAGAATGGCCGCGCCGTGGCGGAGTTCCTCTCCACGCATCCCAAGGTCAGCAAGCTGGCCTATCCGGGATTGAAGAGCCATCCGCAGTACGATCTGGCCGTGAAGCAGCAGAAGGGCTTCGGCTCGATGATGAGCTTCGAGGTCGAGTCGCGCGAGGCGGCGGGACGCTTCCTGAAGGCGATCAAGATCTTCCTCAGCGCCGAGTCGCTGGGCGGAGTCGAGTCGCTGGCCTCGCACTCGGCCACGACCACGCACGGCTCGGTGAGCGAAGAGGTGCGCGCATCGATGGGCATTACGCAGGGCCGCGTCCGCCTCTCGATCGGCATCGAGGACAAGGAAGACCTGATCGCCGACCTGGAGCAGGCGCTGGCGGCGGTGTAAAGAAGTCTCATGTCTGAATCAATGCTACTTCTGGCCATCGACACCTGCGGCCCTACGGGCTCGGTGGCGCTGGGGCGCTGGGACGGCCAGGCCGTCGAGATTCTCGGCCAGATCGAGCTGGAAGGGCGCAACTACTCTTCCACACTGGTCACGGCTGTCGGCGAGGTGCTGGCTCAAGCCGGCGTCACTTGCGCCAGTTGAGCGCAATCGTGGCCGTAACGGTCCCGGCAGCTTTACCGGCGTGCGCGTGGGCTTGGCCGCGATCAAGGGCCTGGCCGAAGCGTCGCGGATTCCGGTGGTTGCGGTCTCGCGATTGGAGGTGCTGGCCGCAAAAGCCGGCTGCCAGACGGCAGTCCTTGACGCGCATCGCCATGAGGTCTATCTGCCGTCTTGCGCCGCTGGACGATCTGTCCAGAGAGCTGCTGGCCGGAGCGCATGAGCTTGCGGAACTTTCGCCAGGCCCGTCGCGGGTTGCCCTCTGCGACGAGGCCGCCGCTCTGCTGCTGGCTTCAGCTTGTCCGGAGGCCGAATTGATCCGCACCGCCGCACCCACCGCCGCCGATGCGCTCCGGCTCTGCGCGCCGCGCGTGGCAGCCGGAGAGTTCGCCGACCTGGCGCTGCTCGACGGCCATTATCTGCGCCGCTCGGATGCGGAGATCTTCGGCGAACCGGCCCCGCCGCAACCGAACGCAAATGAATTCCCTGCCCCAAGCCGCCCGGATTCGCCGCATGACCCCGGCAGACATTGACCGGGTGATGGAGATTGCCGGGAGCCTGAAAGAAGCGCCGCATTGGCCGCGATTCGACTGCGCTGATCTGAGCCGCCGCGCGATTGCGTGATCCGTGAGGCCTGCTGCCGCAGCCGCGTTAGCGTGCTGGTCGCTTGACGAGACGCATTGGACATCCTGGTGCAGCTGTGCAGAGCTTAGCCGTGGCCACGCTCTGGCTTTGCCGTGGCCAGCCTGCTGCCGCCAGAGGCCGAATTGGAGCTGATTGCTGTTGATCCAGCGGCGCAGCGGCTCGGCTTGGCCCAGCAGCTTTTTGCCGAGTTGGCGCAGGAACTTCGCGCGGCAAGGTGGAATGAAATGATTTTGGAGGTACGCGCTTCCAACCTGCCCGCGCTTGCACTTTACCGTAAGTTGGGTTTCGTTGAAACCGGACGCCGGAAGGACTATTATCAGATTCCAGTTGAAGACGCGCTCCTGATGCGCCTCGGTTTTTGACCTTGGCGGTCAGGCATGATCGAAGGCTGATTCCGTGACGGCAGATGGAATGGATGGTGATTTCCGTCACAAAAGGCGGTTTTCGCCCGGAATTCCACAGCCGGAGATTACTTCAGGTTCTTTTTTCGCTTGCGGAAAGCGCGCCGGGGGCGATATATGTAAGTGTTCCTTAACAATTCGGAGGTGCTTGATGGATGAAATACAGGATTCCACGCTGAGCGCAGAACTTGATCGCCTGCATGACGAACATCATCATTACGCTCAGCGGTTGGAAGAGTTGCTCCAGAAGCCTTATCTCTCCACAGAGGAGCAGATCGAGGAAATCAAGCTCAAGAAGCTAAAGCTGCATGCCAAGGACTTGATTTACACCTTGGAGCGCAGAATGCCGGTCGTTGCTTAGGCTTTTGCGGCAACGTTGAATGCAGGCGATATGCCCGAGTGCCAGCCTTGCGCGGCCTTCGTGTGGTTAGTGTGCCTCACGCTGCCGCGCATTGCTGTGTCCGCCATTGGCCCAATGAGCCGTATAATCGTCTGGACTATGGTTCGTGACGGTTACATCTACGGTTTGGTTTTCCTGGCACTGGCGGTCGCCCTTCATGGCTGCCACCGGCATCTGGTGGCTGGCGCATTGTGCCAGTCGCTGTTGGCGGCATTTTTTCTCTGGTTCTTCCGCGATCCTGAGCGGACGATTCCCGATGGGCCGGGTCTGGTCGTTTCGCCCGGCGACGGCGTGGTGACTGAAACCGTCGGCCATTCACACCCCTGACGGGCCGCGGCAACGCATCAGCATCTTCCTCAGCGTCTTCAATGTGCATGTGAACCGCTCGCCCATCGCCGGCGTCCTGAGCAGTGTGCGCTATCAGAAGGGCCAGTATCTGAACGCGATGAACCCCGCCTCGGCCGACCAGAACGAGCAGAATATTGCCACGGTGCGCGGCGAGGGCTATGAGGTCACCTTCAAGCAGATTGCCGGCCTGCTGGCGCGGCGCATCGTCTTCAACTGAAAGAGGGCGACTCGGTCGAGCGCGGCCAGCGCGTAGGCCTCATCAAGTTCGGCTCGCGTGTGGATGTGCTGCTGCCGGCCGAGGCCGAAATCCGCGTGAAGGTGGGCCAGAAGGTCAATGGCGGCGCGAGCGTTTTGGCCTTTATGCCCGAAGGAGATCGCCTGTGAACCCCACGGATGCTGAACTCGCGCGGGCCAGGGCAAAGGCGCGGCTGCGCCGGGGAATGTTTCTGCTGCCTTCGCTTTTTACCGTGGGCAACATCGCCGCCGGCTACTTTTCCATTCTGCAGACGATGGAAGCCCTCACCGGCGCGGGCGACGTGCGCCTGCATCTGGACTGGGCGGCCATCGCCATCCTGATCGCCATTCCGCTGGACTCGCTGGACGGACGCATCGCCCGCATGACCAATACGTGCAGCGAGTTTGGCAAGGAGCTGGATTCGCTGGCCGACGCCATCACCTTTGGCGTGGCGCCCAGCCTGCTGGCGTTTATCTGGGGCTTCCATTTTCTGCCCGATTCGCATCCCATCGCAATTGCACGAGAACCTGCTCCACGCCGGAGCCTTCATCTGCTTTCTCTTTCTCATCGGCGGAGTCTCGCGTCTGGCGCGCTTCAACATCAGCCACGATGCCCAGCCGCGCAATCCGGGACGGCCCGGACCGCAAATATTTTGTGGGAATGCCGATTCCAGCGGCGGCTGGCCTGCTGGCTGCCACGTGCATTTCTGCGGCGGCTATCCGGTGATGTACTGGTGGGTCGCGCTGATCTGGCTGGGGATCGTGGGCGTGAGCGGCTTCTTGATGGTCAGCACCTGGCGCTTCTGGTCCGGCAAGGAACTTAGCCTTTCCCGCCGTCATCCCTTTCAGATCCTGCTGCTCATTGCCATTGTGCTCTTTGTCGTCTTCAATTTTCTCCCAGGGCGTTCTCTTCACGTTGGCGCTGGTGTATATGTTCAGCGGCATCTGGGCGCGGGCGGCGTACTCATGGTCTCGCCGGCGTCGCTGGCGGCCGGCGACTAGCGCCGCTAGCACTACCGCAGCGGGTTAACAAGCCCTAATGCAATGCTTCCACGGATAGCGCATCTTGACTCGCTTTTTACCGTGAAGCGCAATGATCTACTCAAATGATAAAAAAGGAATGCCTGTGTACAAGATTGCCATTGCCGGAGCCTCAACCCTGGTGGGCCGGGAAGTGAAAGACGCTCTGTCGGAGTCGCCACTGGCCGCGGCCAACTTTGTTTTGCTGGATGATGAGGAGGCGCAGGGCCAGTTGGACCAGGTGGGCGACGAAATCACCTTTGTTCAGGCCATCGCCCCGGATGCCTTTGAACATGTTGACTTCACCTTTTTCTGCGGCGCGGAAGAGTTGACCCGCAAATACTGGCGGAATGCGCTCCGCTCTGGCTCTACGGTGCTGGATCTCTCTGGCGCGCTCGACCAGGAGACCGGCGTGTGGTGCGCGCGCCCTGGCTGGACTCTGAATGCTCCGAGCTGCACAGCGGCGCGTTGACCTGTTTACTCCCGCCGTGGTTCCGGCGCATCCGGCCGCGCTGGCTTTGGCAGCGGTGCTTGAACGACTCCAGCAAGCTGTACCGGTGCGCACAGTTTTCGTCACTCTGCTTGAGCCGGCCAGCGAATTTGGCCGTGCCGCGCTAGACGAATTGCACCAGCAAACGGTAAGCCTGCTCAGCTTCCAAGGGCTGCCGCGCGAGCTTTATGATACGCAGGCGGCTTACAATCTGCTGGCTGGCTTGGGAGAAGCGGCAAAAGTCAATCTGGCCGCCGTCGAGGCGCGCGTGCGGCGCCATTATGCCGCGTTGTCGCAGGGCCGTTGGCCGGCACTCGCTCTACAGGTCATTCATGCGCCTGTCTTCCACGGACAAACCTTTTCTATTGGCATTGAAATGGAGCATGCTGTGGAGATATCCGCCCTCGAAGAAGCACTGAGCGGAGGCCATGTGGATTTAGTTCTGGAAGAGACCGACTCTCCCTCAAACCTCGCCGCTACTGGGCAGAACGATGTTCTGGTCCGACTGCGCCCGGAAGCAGGCGCGCGCAACTCGGCACAGATCTCGCGACTCTGGCTCTGGGCCGCCTCAGACAATCTCCGCCTTCAGGCGCAGAATGCCGTCGCATGCGCTCTGGACCTGCGCCGGTTGCGACCTCAAGGAACGGTGCAATAGCAAGAGCTGTCTCTGCAGAAGAGCTACGGCTTCTTCTTTGGCGAAGTTGAAGCCGGAGCCTGGGCTGCGGAACTCCACGGCAAACGGACTTCGGGAAGGCACCCTGGCCCTTCCGCCGAGGCTCTGAGAGTTCCCTGCGTCTTGCCGGGAATAAACGGAAACGCCGCGATGACGGCGTGTCCATCCTGATTGGTGATCATCGTTTCACTAAGGGAGAGGTCCTCTGATTCCAACACCAGTGGAATCTTCTCTTTGGCAGGAAATCCATCGATCACGAGCAAGACCGACGAAGCATCCGGCGCGGCGATTCTCACTTCCAACTGGCAGCCCTGTTCTTCCGATTTGATGGGATGGGGAACGAGTGTGGCGGAGATCAGCAGTTGACCGTCTCTTCGGGTGAAAATGTAGCGAACCGGTTCGGCAGTCCCAGTGTTCGCAACAACCACCAATTCATCCTCCGGCTCGCTCAAGCTCAACTCCTGCTCAGGCTTGGGCTTGTGAAGCAATAGCAACCCTTGTCCATTCACATAGATATCGTGGGAATCAAAGGCGAGAGGCTTGTTGATGGGCCAGGAACCGAAGGCAAATATCTTGTTTTCAGGAGCACCGTCCACATAGACCCGATAGCGGTCCGTGATACGGCCGTCCGCTCCAGTCTGCTCATCGATCTTCACAAATCTCATGTGAAAGCCTGTTGGATTCAGATCGCCGGACTCATCATCCCAGCGGGCCTGACGGCTCAGAGTATCGAACAGATCTTTCGACGGGGCTGGCTGACCCTTGAAGAGGACATAATCCAATCCATAAGCCTTCTGGGATCTCTGTCCATTCATGGCTAGTGGAAAGGCAAGCAGTGAGAAACAAACGACTGGGAGAGCAAAACGGATCATATCTATAGTTTCTAATATCTACGATTAAAACGCAACAATTCCTGAACTGGCTCTCACACGATAGTGATTGCAATGAACGGCCATTCGACACCCCATTTTTGAAGATCGGGCACTTACGTTACTTCCAGGCTAATCAGCAGGAAAGACATTGCATGGATATAGCAATGTCAAATTTTAACTGAAAATTTCCTGGAACTTCATCAATTCAACACATTCCGTTTTTAGACTCGGATTGAGGCTCCAGAATTGGCCCTTTGTTCGGAGCACAGGAGCATTCCACTATGGCGACCGCAAACGGCCTGCCCCCTCAACTTCGCGTCAGGCAGATGACGCGTCGCCGATATTCCGGCAGTCATCGCCCTGCAACTGCGCGCCTTTCCCGGCCTTCCCCCTTGGAGGAGCGATCAGTTGGAGCGTCACCTGGAAGTATTTCCCGAAGGACAGCTTGTGGTGGCCGATGCGGCAGGCGATATTGCTCGGCTCCTCCAGTTCGCTGCTCATCGACTGGGACGATTACGCCGAATCCGCGAACTGGTCGGCGATTACCGGCGACGGCTCTTTTGACACCCACAATCCGCTGGGCAAAACCCTTTACGGCGCTGACATGGGCGTGGACCCGGAGGCGCGCAAGCAAGGCATCGGGAGCGCACTCTACGAAGCACGCAAGGATCTGATCCGGGAGCGAGGACTCAAGCGCCTGCTCACCGGCGGACGCATTCCCGGTTACACAGATGTTGCCGGTCAGATGACCGCCAAAGAGTACGTGGCCGATGTGGTGGATGGAAAGCGCCGTGATCCCGCGCTCAGCTTTCAGCTTGAGAACGGACTGGTGGTGCTTGATGTTGTTCCCGGTTATATGCACGACATGGAATCGCACGGCTTTGCCACTGTGTTGGAGTGGCTGAATCCGGAGTACACCTCCTCGGTAAGCCTGCAAGCCAGCCTGCAGCACGCGGCCCTGGAGCAAGCCGCCGCCGAGGCCCTGCGCGGCACCCCTCGCCCGCGCCGCGTGCGCATTGCCGCCGTGCAGTATCTGCTGCGCCCCATCGCCAGCTTCGATGACTTCGCGCATCAGGTCGAGTTCTTTGTGCGCAGCGCCAAGGACTACAAGGCGCACTTCATCCTCTTCCCAGAGTTCCTGACGATGCAGCTTCTCAGCTACATCAACGAGCCTGCGCCGGCAATGGCGGTCCGGCGGCTGGCACGCATGGCTCCGCAATACGAAGCGCTCTTCATTCGACTGGCCAAGGAAACAGGTATTTACATCATCGGTGGCACGCACCCTGTCATCCAGCGCGGCAAGGTCTTCAACGCTGCCCATCTGTTCACTCCCAACGGCCAGGTTTTCCGCCAGAAGAAGGTTCATCTGACCCCGACCGAGAGCGGTCCTTACCAACTCAGCCGCGGCCATGGACTCTACCTCTATCACACAGACTTTGGCAACATCGCCATCCTCATTTGTTACGACATTGAATTTCCGGAAGTGGCGCGGGTAATGGCCGAGGCGGGCGCGGAGATTCTCTTTGTTCCCTCCTGCACTGATGGACGCGAGGGCTTCTGCCGGGTCCGGTACTGCGCCCAGGCACGTGCCATCGAAAATCAGATCTATGTCGCCGTTACCGGTACGGTCGGCAATCTTCCCCTGGTGCCATACATGGCTGCCAACTATGGGCAGGCAGCCATCCTCACCCCTTCGGACTACTTTTTTGCGCGGGATGGAATCGCCTCTGAAGGCACCATCAACCAAGAGCAGATCATCTTCGCCGATGTGGATCTGGATCTGCTGGACGAACAGCGCGTCAACGGCAGCGTGATTCCGCTCCAGGATCTGATCAAGGACGCCTACGACAATGTCGTCCACTTCTCGGATTACAAGGGACAGAAGCTGACTCCTGCCGAGCCTGAAGACTCTGTCTCTGCCCGCTCGATGCATGGAAGATCTGTTCAAAGGATTACGGATACATATACCGACGCGGATTTGCAGGGAGTTCCAGCCGATTGAAAAAGCCCGGTCACTTGGTTGGCAGGCTCACCACTGCGTCCAGTCGCCACTTCCGAGCACCCAGGCAGCCAGCAGCAAGTTACTGACTGCGTGAGCAGCCACTGCGTCTCCCATGCGCCCCCGCCAGCGCAACGCGGCGGCAAAGGCCAAGCCAGCTACTGTGCCGAGCAGCAAGTGCTGCCAGTCCCTCATATTCTTCATATGCTCGACGCCAAAGACAACCGAGGACAGACAAATCGCCAGCACGGTCAGGCTGGAAAAGGAGACGCGGTCAAACTCACGGCTCATGAATCGTCGCGCCAAATAACCACGAAAGGCAAGCTCTTCGGCAATGGGCACGGTAATCACCGCGGCCGCCACGCGAAACGAAATCCAGGCCCAGCGAGCCAACGGCGATAACGATGCCAGATCCATCCCCAGCCGGCTCGGGGCGCTTGGATGGACCCACCATGACGGCGCAATCCACATCAAGAAAACTAGCGCACCGGCGAGCGAACCTACCCAGCCAAAGTGCCAGTCTAACTTTTTCAACTCCCTACGAAAACAATAAAGAGCGGTAGCCGCGGCGACAAATCGGAGGAAATAAAAGCGATCGAAGTATCCAGAAGCGGCTTTGGTAAGAAATGTTACCGCCAAAATAGCAAGAAAAGGAACCAGATAAGCCCGGATGGCCGGAGATTCTCCGCGCTCATCTCTGAACTGTCCTTGTTCGAACGAAGCTGTCATATCTTCTTGGCGCGAAGAATCACTTGGAGCCGGAGCCACAGAAGCTGGCTGCTTACGCACCCAGGAGAGCCTCTCCGTGGCCTTTGAAAAAGCTAGAGCCACGGCAGTGAATGCAATCCAACCAAACTGAGTATGAAAGCCGACATCGGCCACTTCGTCGCTCAGATAGTTGCCAATAACAAAGAGCGCGCAGAGCCGAATGATATTGAGGAGCCAAATACATCCCAGCCCGAGAGGAATCAAGAGAAGCGCTTGGGGGAAACGGCACTCTTTTCTGGAATACCAAAGCCAGATGGATGTGAAGGCAAAAACCAGTCCAAGCCCCTCCATTCCGGAACAGGCATGGGCTATGATCATGGAATAATTTGGAGTACCAATGGTAAATGTCGCCGCATCAACAAAAATGCTCCGCGAGAAAAGTTGAAAGATGAAGCGTACCGAATCAAAGGTCGTGATTTGCAGGATGCCGGCGAAACCGGCGCCCTCTGACTTCCACGCACTTTGAGAGGGCTGAACCAGCACCCACGCAAGCAATCCAGCTATTGCGGCATACAGCCACAACCGGCGGGTCGCGCGCAGTGTCCTCATCCAAGCAGAGAGCGGAAGGCATGCTAATGCCAGAAATGGAACTTTCAGGAAAATGAGAAAGCTGACCCAGATCGAAGCAATGTAAAGAAAACGAGCGTCAGCCTGGCGATGCGCCGCCAACACATGGATAAGAATCTCAAGCGCGACGCAAGACAAATAGCCGCCAAAAAAGAGGAAGCCAAAAGGGAGAACTTCCTTTTGGCTCTTTAACCACGAGTGCGCCAGCCCCATGAATACAGCTAACGATACGATCGCAACAGGAACTGCGCCTGGGTGAAACGCCGATTTGATATGCAATGCGCCAGTCACCAATATGGCTTCCAGCGCGTAGATAATGGATAGGAGGTACAACCTCCCTAATAAAAAGCGAGGAAATATATAACGGGAAATCACCCGGGTGAATCTATCTCCGGGCGAAAGACTCACGCCAGTCAAACTCACTTCTCTCGCTTTCCGCCTCTACTTCTTATGCCGAACCCGTAGGACTGCGAGCGTTCCGCCAAGCAGCGTGAGTGCGCTGATCGCCAGGCCGGGATCAATCTCTGGACTAGTCTTCTTCGTGAACGCCATGCCAAAAACGGAAGCTGAGCAACTGAGCACAAGACCCAGCACAAAAGCCGCATTGATAAACAGATTCTTCTTCATGTATTAATCCTTTCCGTTAATTACTCGAATGAGCCATCCTCGTCTAGGTGTTGCGCAACCGAGCCAACACTCTGGCCTGCTTCACAACCTTCAGCGATTCAAACCCTCTGCTTGCCGGCCAATGTCTTGAACCCGCGCTGAATTACAAAGCATGAGATACTTTTGCTTTTCGATCCATTCCGGAGAGGGAAACTCCGGCTATCTGGATCCTCAATGCCAACTTGAGGTCCACTAGTGATAATTTAACACGACACGAAGCGATTGTTGCAATACCATTTAAAAAAAATAGTAACCGGAAGTGGAACTACCGGTGTTACTTCTGTTTACCGCTAAACTCAGTCAGAGAACTGGAGGGCAACCAGCCCCCTGACCTGTCACATTATTGAGCCGCAAAATGGCGATAGGCTTTCATCCCACCGCGGGACGCAACGGAACCTTCTTCGTAACTACAACCAGCTTGGCAGGAGTCAACTCCGGGCCATCCCAGCCTTCCTTAACCGCTTCAATGTGAATCTCACCCGGCATTCTTTTCGATTGCACGATCACTTGCGCCAGCCCATTGAAGAGAGAGCGCTTGGGTTCTTTGTCGCTCTCCTGGCAGTTGGGATCACCGTTGCCCACGCCAATCAGAGCGCCCGCTCCTGTAACTTTGAAACCGATAAGGTTGGTAGCTGTCGGTACAGACCGCCCCTCCTTGTCCAATGCCTCCACAGTCAAAATCACCACATCCTCGCCGTCCGCGTTGATCTCATTCCGGTCGGCAGTCAGCCGGATGGCCACCGTTGCGCCTGTCGTCTCGCGCTTTTCGATCAGCACTACCTTGCCGTTCTTGCTTCCGCGCGCTTCAAGAGTGCCCGGCTCGTACTTCACCTTCCACTCAATGTGACTCAACCGCGGAACCTTCTGGCTTCCCAAACTTCGCCGTTGACAAAGAGTTCAACCTCGTCGAAATTCGAGTGAACCCAGACCGGAATGACCTCCCCTTCCTTGCCCTCAAAGTTCCAGTGAGGAAACAAATGCAGCACCGGCTCGGCGCCCCACCAGGATTTGTAGTAGTAGAAAGTATCCTTGGGAAAACCGCACATATCCACGATGCCAAATTGCGAGTTGATCGAGGGCCATCCGTAAGGAGTTGGCTCGCCGCGATAGTCAAAGCCGGTCCATGCAAAGCCACCCGCCTCCCACTCCCGCGTCGCGTAGAATTCCACCATACCTCGGCTGTCTCGCCCCAATTCGGCGGGATTCACATCGTAGGCGCTTTCGGTGTTGCGCAGCGGATCGGTTGTATACTCGCCGCGCGTGTAATAGGCGCTGGCCGTCTCCGATCCGTAGATCGCCCGCTTGGGATTGTTCTTGTGAAAGTCATCCGGGTAATTCAGGTTGTAATTGAATCCAACAATGTCGAATGCCTCGGAGACGCCCCTCTTGTTGTCTCCATTCACTGCGGCGGAAACTGGGCGCGTTGGGTCCAGTTCGTGGCAGCGCCGCACCATCGTCGCGGCAATCTTCGCCCCCTCCTCGGCCATCGAATCCTGTAAAATCCACT
>CAWDQB010000047.1:0-184120 GCA_963804315.1 uncultured Acidobacteriaceae bacterium | reverse complement strand
GTGCTGGCGGGCACCGACTCAGTTTGGTCTTTGCTACGATTTCAGCGCGCTGCTCTCGGACGCGCCAGCTAAGTACAAACCTTCGAATTCCCTTTTCGACTCGGAAGCCGTACGCGGTACTTGCCGCGTGATGTGCTTCTCGCCGAGGCATGATCTCACGCTCGCGGACATCAACGAAGCCGCCGTCGTGGCGGTCGTGGACACCTGGGCCGCCCAGACGGCGTCTCTGGGGGCCTTGTACCCATGGGTTCAGGTCTTCGAGAACAAGGGAGCGTACCGATAACGCATTCACGCTGACACTGAAGCCGGTGGCTTGACTGCGCTGGAGAAGAAGACCGTTTCGCAGGCCATTGAGGCTATCCGCGACCGGGTGGATGCGCTGGGCATCAGCGAGCCGGAGATTCAGGAGTACGGCCTTGGCGAAAATCAGATTCTGGTGGACCTGCCGGGCGTGGAAAATGAAAGTCAGATCGAGTCCATTATCCAGGGCACCAACCGGCTGGAGGTTCACGCGGTAGTCGGCGGGCCTTACAAGGACGAGCAGGAAGCGGCGGCCAGCGTGGGCGGCAGCATTCCCGCAGACGATGAACTGAAGAGTTTCACCGGGGTGATTGCAAGCAGTTCCGACCAGGGGAGCGTGTATGTGTTGCAGCGCGCCTCGGTAGTGGCGGCCAAGACTTCCGCACCGCCGATCCGGGCGTGGACCCAACACCGGCCGCCGCGAGGTGAGCTTCACCCTCACCAACGAGGCTGGCGACCGCTTCTACGATTACACGAGCAAGAACGTGAATCACTCGATGGCCGTGGTAATGAACGACCAAATCAAGGAAGTGGCCAATATCGAGAATCCGATCCGCGACTCGGGCCGGATCACGCGCAGCTTCTCGCAGGATGAAGTGATGGCGCTCTCCAAGCTGCTCAGCACCGGCGCTTTGCCGGCTTCGCTGGCACCGCTCGAACGGCGTCAGATCGGCGCTTCCCTCGGTGCGGATTCGATTCAGAAGGGTGTGACGGCAGCGGTTGTCGGCGTGGCGCTGGTCATGATCTTCATGTTTATCTACTACAGATGGTCGGGGGCGAACGCCAATCTGGCGCTCTTCCTGAACCTTGTGATCCTGCTGGGCGTCATGGGGCTTTCCAGCGCCTTGAGCGGCGGTGCGAGTGCGCTGACGCTGACACTGCCTGGAATCGCCGGCGTCATTCTGACCATCGGCATGGGCGTGGATTCAAACGTGCTGATCTTCGAGCGCATTCGCGAAGAGGTGCGGGCAGGCAAGGCGCCATCGGCGGCTGTCGATCAGGGTTTTGCGCACGCCTGGATCACAATTGTTGACACGCACGTTACAACGATTGTCTCGGCGGCGATTCTGTTCATGTTCGGCACGGGTCCGGTAAAGGGCTTTGCGGTCACGCTGACCATTGGTTTGCTGGCCAATCTGTTTACGGCAGTCTTTGTCTCGCGGGTGATCTTTGACGCCCATTTGAACAAGCTGCAGCCGGGCGAGCCGTTGTCGATTTAGGGACCAGGGGCTAAGGACGAGGAACCAAGGGATTAGGGACCAAGGGAATACGGAGAGTCACAGTGGAATTGTTTGGCAAAGTAAGTATTGATTGGCTGAAGCTGAAGTGGTACTTCCTCGCCTTTTCGATGATCTTCAGCGTGGCTGGCCTGATCAAGATGGGCGTGAACTGGGCCAGCATCGGCTCGCCGGTGCCGCTGGGCGTCGACTTCAAGGGCGGCACGCAGGTTCTAGTGAAGTTCGAGCAGGTGCCGGATATCAACCGGATCCGTCAGGCTGTGTCCGCGGCTGGCGTCCGGGACGCTTCGGTGCAGCCGATTGGCGACTTCAATGAAACAGGCGGCAACGAAATGCTGATCAGTTTGCCTGAACAGCAGGATGAGTCGGCCCTCGATCAGGGGCGCAAGCAGATTGTCGATGCCCTTCATGCGAATTACAGCAATCCCGCAACCGTGTTGAATGTGGACGTGGTCGGGCCGACGGTGGGCAAGCAGTTGGAGTCCAAGGCATTCTGGGCGACGATCTATTCGATGGCCGGAATGCTGGTTTATCTTTGGTTCCGCTTTCAGTTGATTTACGGTGTAGCCGCCGTGGTGGCCTGCTTCCATGACACATTGATTACGGTGGGCGCTTTTGCGCTGACCGGGCAGGAGATCAGCCTGACGGTGATCGCGGCGATCCTGACGCTGGTCGGCTATTCGATGAACGATACCATCGTGGTCTTTGACCGCATCCGCGAAAATCTGCACCTCAGCCGGCGGGAGTCGCTGCCCGACGTGGTCAATCGCAGCATCAATCAGACCCTTAGCCGGACGGTTCTCACTTCGGGATTGACCTTCCTGACGGTTCTGTCTTTGTATGTTTTTGGCGGCCAGGTTTTAAGGGGCTTTTCATTTGCGCTTGTAGTCGGTATTATTATCGGGACGTACTCGTCCATCGCCGTGGCAGCGCCGATGCTGGTGGCTTGGCAGGAATGGCGCGCCAAACAGGGCAAGGCCGTAGTTCTTCCGGCGGCAAAACGCGCAAGGATCTAAGTTCTTCCCGGCAATTCTGCCGGGTCTTTGTGCGCGTGTTTTCGAGGCAATGTGCGGTTCTGCGCTGTCGTGGCGTACCGCTGTGATTATGTTTTGGATGCCGGGAACATTTTTCTATCTTCCGGTGTCTAAATAAGAGTAAGCAAACACTCGATTCGAGGCTGGCTATGTTTGAAGATTCAACCTTTTCATCCGCGGGCAGGATCAAGAGCGGGAGCGGTAAGTGGGCTGCTTTGACCACTTTTTTGGAACTCCTTCTGTTGGCGGTGGTTATTCTAATCCCGCTGCTTCATCCCGAGGCGCTTCCGATCGCGGCCATGCAGATGGCGTTGACGGCTCCTCCTCCTCCGCCGCCTCCACCCCCGCCGCCTCCTCCGCCTGAGGTTGCGCATGTGGCCCCGGTGAAGTCGGAGATGATGAACAATCAGCTCACCGCGCCGACGCGCATCCCGCATGACATCATGATTGCCAAGGAACGCGAAGCGCCGGTCTCCTCTGCCTTTGGCGTTGCAGGTTCAGACTTTGGAACGGCTGGCGGTGTTTTGGGCGGCGTCTTCAATGACTCGGCCAAAACCCAGATCAAGGTGGCTCCTCCGAAGAAGATTACCATCTCCGGCGGCGTCATGGTCGGCAATCTTATTTTGAAGACGCAGCCTGTCTATCCTCCGATTGCCAAAGCGGCTCGCGTTCAAGGCACGGTGGTCCTGCAGGCGACCATCTCCAAGACGGGATCGATTGAAAATCTGCGCGTCATCAGCGGTCCGGCGATGTTGCAACAGGCCGCTCTGGACGCCGTCAAGTCCTGGCGCTACAAGCCCTACCTGCTCAACAACGATCCGGTGGAAGTGGATACCACGGTCAACGTGATCTTCACCTTGGGCGGATAAGGAATGTTTACGGCTCTTGCCGCCTTTTCGGGGAGAGAGCTTTGATTTTGACCTGAATGCGAAGCTGAAGAGAGTCGCATTCGCAGCCCCGGAAAGCAGTTGCAGTCCAACAGAAATACTCCTTAGGAGGAATGATTCAGTGATTCTCGCTCAGCTCACGCAATTCGCTTCGCATTCGGCCACCAATCTGGCATTTCTTTTCGACGATGAAGCAGTCAGCTTCAATCTCATTGGCCTTGTGCATAACATGGGATGGCCGGCGCGCTGCATTGCCGGTGTCCTGGTCGTCGAGTCGATCTGGTCTTTGGCCGTGATGATCGACCGCGCTCTTTACTTTTCGGCCGCCCGCAAGCAGTCGCGCGAGTTCGCGCCCAAGGTTGCCGGCGCGCTCAAGGATAGCAAGCTGGAAGAGGCGATCAAGATCGCCGATCGCAACAAGAAGTCTCACCTGGCCGAGGTTGTGACGGCCGGCCTGCAGGAGTTCCGCTCCTCGGGCGGCTCGCCGACGGAAGAAACCATCGCCAGCTCCGGCCGCGCCTTGGAGCGCGCTGAAGCCATCGTTCACGCCAAGCTGAAGAGAGGCCTTGCGGTTCTGGCCACCATCGGCGCGACGGCTCCGTTCGTCGGACTGCTCGGCACCGTCATCGGCATTCTGAACGCCTTCCAAGCCATCGCCACGCAGAAGACCTCGGGCATCGGCGCGGTCGCCGGCGGCATCTCGGAAGCTCTGGTTACCACCGCCGTCGGCCTCTTTGTGGCCATCCCGGCCGTGATGGCCTTCAACTATTTCACTGGACGCGTCGAAGCATTCGATGTGGAGATGGATAACTCCTCCAGCGAATTGATCGACTACTTCATCAAGCAGAGCCACAAGCGCTAAGCGAAGCGGTTTTGGGCTCAAGCGAGAAGCTGTGGGGCGGGAGCATCGCCAAGACTCCCGCCACCGGTTTGCATTCACTCGATCCCGATGCACTTCGCTGAGGCGGCGCCGGAGGCCGTCCGGAATATAAATTCTCAGGCAACGGAGCACAAGCAATGGCACAGGCAATTCGCGATGTAAGTAAAAATGTCAGCTCCAACATCAATGTCACCCCGATGGTGGATGTGATGCTGGTGCTGCTGATCATCTTCATGGTCATCACCCCCATGCTCCAGAACAAGGTCTCCGTGGATATGGCGAAGGTGGATAATCCCACCAATATGCCGGACGCGGACAAGGAAGACGCTATTGTCGTGGCCGTCACGCGCGACGGCGGAGTATTCCTGGGACAGAACAAGACCTCGGTCGAAGAGCTTGGCACGCTGGTCAGCCAGAAGTTGGCGGACAAGCCCGGCAAAACGATCTTTATCCGCGCTGACGCCCGCGCGCAGTATCTCGCGGTTGAGAACGCAGTGGATGCCGTGCGTACCGCTGGTATCGATAGCGTAGGCTTGCTGACCCAGAAACGGGATGCGGCCGGGGCTGGCGGCGAGTAGTCTTTTTCGCGCAGATTTTTAACGACTTTTTAGCAAACGAGGAGTTTAGAGCCATGGGAATGACAATGGGGGGCGGGGGAGGCTACTCGTCCGACATCAATGTTACGCCGATGATTGACGTCCTTCTGGTGCTGCTGATCATCTTCATGGTCATTGTGCCAGTGACGCCGAAGGGCCTGGATGCGCTGGTGCCCCAGCCGCCCAAGAATCCACAGAAAGAACCGCCGAACAATGATCGTACAATCGTCGTGCAGGTGTTGTATGAAGCAGGCAAGGCCCCTTCGTACAAGATCAATGAAACGGTGGTCAATGGCGGCGTAGGCGGTCCCGCGGCGCTGAAGGAGTTGCAGGCTCGCTTGACTGAGATCTATGCCAATCGCGCCGAACGCGTCATGTTCGTCAAGGGCGACGACAAGATTGATTTTCGGTATGTGGCCGAAGTGATCGATACCGGCCGCGCGGCGAATGTGGATCACGTTGGCTTGATGACACCGAAGATCATCGCCGGGCAGTAGCCGGGCGGTTTGCGGTTAAGTTCAAGCTGACTGACGGGCGTCCGGGTTGGATGGGGTTACCTGGAAAGCGGCGCGGTGGTCAGCCCCGTACGGAGGCGGTTTCTTCGGGCGGGAATTTGGAGTAGGATTTTTCCATCCTGGCTGTGGGGTCTCCCGCTCGCTGCCAGTTGCACCAGGAGATTCCAGGCGCGCGGCCTAAGGTCACTTGCCTGAAGGAGAAGGATACTGAGATGAATGGACCCGCACGTATTACGGCGCTCGCGGTGGTCTTGGCCGGCATGGTGATTTCCCTGAGCGGGTGCGACAAGCTGAAGGCCCGCGACCAGTTGAACAAGGGAGTGGAAGCGTACAAGGGCACCCACTACGAAGAGGCGATCAATCACTTCCAGCAGGCGATCAAGCTGGATCCCACGTTGCCGCAGGCCAAGACCTATCTGGGCACGGCGCTGGCGCAAAATGTTGTGCCCGGGCTGGATACTCCTGAGAACATGAAGACGGCGCAGGATGCGATTGACATCTTCCAGGAGGTTCTGGATACAAACCCGCATGATATTACCAGCCTGAAGCAGATTGCGAGCATTGACTTCCAGATCAAGAAGCTGGATGAAGCCAAGGTATGGCAGAAGAAGGTGCTGGCCGAAGATCCGAAGGATGCCGAGGCGGCCTACACGGTGGGCGTGATCGACTGGATGCAAGCGCACCAAAATGTTCTTTCTGCCTTGGTTCCGGAAGGAATCACGGATGACGGTGAAGGCAATGCCAAGGCCCCGAAGAAGATCATGGAGCCTCTGATTGCGAAGAATGCCCCGTTGGTGGAGGAAGGCCTTCAATACCTGACTCAGGCCAATGACAACCGCGCCAACTATGACGACGCGATGGCTTATCTGAACCTGATCTATCGCCGTAAGGCTGATCTGGACTACGGCAACGAAGCGGCCCGCAAGGATGACGTTGCCAAGGCCGAGGATTGGCGGTCCAAGGCGATGGGCGTACGCAAGGCCAACGAAGCAAAGAAGAACGCAGGCCCGGGCGGCATCACGATGGGCGACAACGGCGAGTTGAAGTAAGCATCGGCGAAGATAGAAGCAACAACAGCCTCCGCATCCTGCGGAGGCTGTTGTATTTGGCTCGGAGTTTTCCCTTGCGGGATGAATGGCTGCTGCCGGTTCAAGACGCTGTGACACAGGTCCCTTTGAGAGGCCTTCGATTAAAGGCCTCCGGCTTTGCCCGAGGAACTTTACTTGCTCTACTCGTGGTAGTGCAGCAGGCTGAAGACATCGTACTCGGTGAAGCGGTCGCGGCCACGGAGGAAGTCCAGTTCCACGGCGAAGGCTAGTCCGGCTATCTCCCCACCCAACTGCTTGACCAGCTTGACCGTAGCCTCCATGGTGCCGCCGGTGGCCAGCAGATCGTCGACCAGGACGACGCGCTGACCGGGCTGAATCGCATCCAGGTGAATCTCCAGCGTATCGCTGCCGTACTCTAGGTCATAGGTCACTCGGGCGACAGGCGCGGGCAGTTTGCGCGGCTTGCGCACCGGCACAAAGCCGGCATTGAGCCGGTAGGCCAGCGCCGGGCCAAAGATGAAGCCCCGCGCCTCAATGCCGAGCACGAGATCGATCTTATGCTCGATATAATGCGCCGCCAGCGCGTCAATCATCTGCGCAAAGCCGGTCTTGTCCTTGAGCAGCGTGGTGATGTCGTAAAAGAGAATTCCAGGCTTGGGAAAATCCGGCACGGTGCGCACCAGCGCCTTCAGGGCTTCCACGTTGACGGGCTTGGCGGCATCGGGCATGAGACGGGTTCCTCGATTCGGATTCAGATTAAGCAGGCTTTCCTAGATTATAAGGGATCAGTAGACAGTTGACAGCGGGCAGTTATCAGTCCCTATATAATTTGGAAACTGAAGATCAGACATTGTTTACTGTCCACAGCCCTACCATGCTCCATCGATGCGAAAGGAATCCAGATCCTCGGCTTCAGAGTCGGCCAGTTGATGTTCGCTGAGTCGGTCTACGCGGCTGCCGCGCGGCCCTTGACGCAGTTTGTCGCGCAGTACGTCCAACTCGGCCACCGCGCCTGAAGCCAGCACTTCAACATGGCCCTCTTCGGTATTGCGCACCCAGCCGCGCAGATCGAGCCTGCTCGCCTCCCGCTGTACATACCAGCGAAAGCCAACTCCCTGCACTCGGCCTTGAATCAAAAAATGAAGGACCATCGATAGAAAGTCTTACAGATACACCGCCAGAGCGCAACTGCGGAGATGATCGCAGGGAAGATCAAACGCCTCTGAACCCCAAGATTCAACACAGAATGAACAGGAGCGCACCGTCGCACATCGACTGTGATCCTCGCAGCATGGCTTCGACCGAACCGAGCCTCGGTAATCCGGTTCAAACTTCAGACTGATTCAGCTTTCTCATTTGCTGCAAAAAATGGAAATCCACAATTCATGCGAACAAAAGCGAACCGCTTGCCGAATTGCAATTAATCTTCGCAACAAAATCTCTTCCAACGCGTTCATACTATTGTCAGACCGGTTGGCACGACGCTTCCGGCGACAGTTCAAGCCAGGAGGAATGGATTTATCGTGAAGAAATTTGCACTCGCGTTGTTGCTTGCATTTGCGCTCTCCCCTGCGGCCTCTTTCGCGCAGGTCGTGATTCGCATCGGGCCGCCTGCTCCGATTGTTGAGCGGCGTGGCCCGCCTCCGGATCGAGGCTATGTGTGGATCGACGGCTATCATCGCTGGGAGGGCGACCACTACGTCTGGACCCCCGGCCGCTGGGAGCGTCCGCCCCATGAACATCAGCGCTGGGTCGCCCATCATTGGGTTCGTCGCGGCGATCATTGGGTTCTGATCGAAGGACACTGGCGGTAGATTGCCGCTGCAACCAACCGAAGAGGCGGGGCGCTGGCCCTGCCTCTCCGCGTTTTGAGGGCATTTCTTGCAATGCGCTGAGAGGTTTGGATCACATGCCGAGTCCGCCGCCGTCTTAGAAAGGGATGCGCCATCCACTACACTCAAGTTGAGGGCGCTTCCGCCCCTTGAATTCAAACCGAGGTCTGCTCCATTGATGCGCATCCATCTTCCCGTTCTGGTTGCTCCAGTCTTTCTGCTGTTTGCCTTCCTGCCCGCGTTGCGCGCGCAAGCCAACGCTCCCGCGCCTCTGGAAGAGCGCCGCAAAGCTCTCAACGCGCTTTTTGAGGAGTACTGGCAGGCCAACCTGGAGCGTTCGCCGGAGTTTGCCTCACAGCTCGGCGATATGCGCTACAACGACCGCATCACGGACTACTCGGTGAAGGCCGAGAATGCATGGCTGGCCCGTGAGCAGAACTTCCTCATACAGCTTGCGGCCATCGATCCGACTGGCTTCACCGACCAGGAAAAGATCAGCCGCGATCTGCTGCTGCGTCAATTTGCCGACGATTCCGAGGCCGCGCAGTTCAAGACCTGGGAACTCTCGCTGGATCAGATGAGCGGCATTCACACCACCTATCCGCAACTGGTATCGCAACTCAACTTCACCACCGTCAAGGATTACGACGATTGGATTGCCCGCCTGCACGCGATGCCCAAGGCCTTCGAGCAGGTGACCACAAATCTCTCCATCGGCATTGACGATGGGCGCGTGCCGCCCAAGTATTTGCTTGAAAAGGCGCTCGATCAGGTCAAAGAGCTTGCGCATCAGAAGCCGGAAGAATCGCCCCTCGCGCAGCCGTTGAAGAGCTTTCCGGAGACAGTCAAGCCTGCCGAGCAAGAGCGCATCAAGACTGAGATGCTAGCCGCCATCGCCAAGGAAGTTCTGCCCGCCTATTTGCGCTTTGCGCGCTTCCTGGAGGTCACTTATATTCCGGCTGGGCGCACCGAGCCGGGCGTGGACGGGCTGCCCGACGGCGCGAAATACTATCAGTTCCTCATCCGCCACACCACCACAACGAACCTGACCGCCGAACAGATTCATCAGATTGGCCTGGATGAGGTCAAGCGCGACGAGGTGGAGATGCTGGCCATCGCGCGGAAGCTGGGATTTGCCGATCTGGCTAGTTTTCGCGCCAGCCTCAAGACCAATCCAAGGCTTCATCCTACCTCGGCGGAGGCGCTGCTGGCGGCTTATCGCGGCTATCTTGGTCCCATGCAAGCGCAACTGCCCAAGTACTTTGGCCGGCTGCCCAAGGCGCCCTTTGAAGTTGCGCCGGTGCCCGAGTATCTGGAAAAGACCTCCGCGCCTGCCTACTACGAACCTGGCACACCAGACGGCAGCCGCCCCGGCCGTCTGCGCATTGACACCTACAACGCCGCCAGCCGTAACCTATACAGCGTCGAGGCCATTGCCTACCACGAGGGCCTGCCAGGCCATCACCTTCAAATCTCCATCGCCCAGGAACTCGATGGCACTCCGACATTCCGCAAGCACCAGTTTTACACCGCATACATCGAGGGTTGGGGGCTTTACTCCGAGCGGCTCGGCAAGGACATCGGCTTCTATCAGGATCCATACTCGGATTACGGCCGGCTGGAGGCTGACATCTGGCGGGCGATTCGTCTGGTGGTCGATACCGGCGTGCACTCACAGCACTGGACACGCCAGCAGATGGTCGACTACTTCCATGCTCACTCGAATATCGATGAGACTAGCATTCAGGCCGAGGTGGATCGCTACATCGCCTGGCCCAGTCAGGCTTTGGCGTACAAGGTTGGCCAGCTCAAGATTCTTGAGTTGCGCGAGAGGGCCAAGCAGGCACTCGGTGATAAGTTTGAGCTTCGCGCCTTCCACGATCAACTGCTCGACTCCGGCGCCTTGCCGCTTGACGTGCTGAGTGACCGCATCGATGCCTGGATCGCCAGCCAGAAGGCGGCGGGAGTGAGATAGTCGCGGGAGGTTTTTCCGCCGCATTCCGGTACCATCAGGAGAACCATGCCCGCCAAACCCAAGCTCGGCCAGAACTTCCTCGTTGACTCCGAGGCAATCCAGCGCATTGCTGCCTCCATTGGCGAAGTGA
This sequence comes from uncultured Acidobacteriaceae bacterium, assembly GCA_963804315.1. GTDB lineage: Bacteria > Acidobacteriota > Terriglobia > Terriglobales > Acidobacteriaceae > Telmatobacter. The sequence continues at coordinate 173,684 of CAWDQB010000047.1, read as the reverse complement.
CAGGCCGCACGGTGGTCGAGATCGGCCCTGGACGTGGTGCGATTACTAACGCGCTGGCCGCCCGGGCCGCGCGCGTTCTGGCCGTTGAATTGGACCACGAACTGGCAGCCGCACTGCGCGTACAGTTTCTGCTGGATGATCCAGCGCGCGTTACAGTGATCCCACAGGATGTGCTGCAATTTGACTTCAACGCCGCCTCTGCCGAGGCCGCCGAGCGATTGCTGGTCGTCGGCAATCTGCCTTACGGCATCACTTCGCAGATTCTACTCAAGCTGGCCGCCAGTCACACCGCACTCGACCGCGCCGTGCTGATGGTGCAGCGCGAGGTGGCCGACCGCGTCGTCGCTCAGCCCGGTTCGCGCGACTACGGCCTGCTCTCGGTGACCGTGCAGCTTTACGGTACGGCGCAGCGACTCTTCACGCTGCCGCCCAGCTCATTTTCACCGCCACCCGAGGTGCATTCCACGGTCTTCCGCTGGCGTTTTGCCCCCCGCTTTGCCGAACTAAATATCGAAGAAGTCGGCTTCCTGCGCTTCGTTCGCCAGTGCTTTCACCAGAAGCGCAAGACGCTGGCCAACAACCTGCGCGCTGCTGGACTATCGTCCGCAGTCATTGCTACAGCTTTGGCAGAGTCCGCAATCGAACCCCATGCCCGCGCCGAGGCCCTGTCCATCGAGCGCTTCGCCGTTCTCTGGCGCTCGCTGGAAGGCAGCCATCAGCGCACTGCCAACGTGTAGCCGGTGTTCGCCTTGGGCGTGTCATAGACTCCATAATCGCAACTGAAAACCGTCCATGCTTCGGTCGTATCCGCGGCGTCGGTCGTCGAGGTCCAGTAATACTGATATGGCACGAAGTCAGTAAAGATCGGCTGCCCGAAAGAGCGATCCATCCGGGTTCATGTAAGTGGCGTCGAAGAAATCCGCGTGGTTATTTTCATTCCTGTCGGAGAGGCTTAGCATTTCATTGCGATTGGGGATTCTCCAACTTCCCGCGGCGGAGCCGTCCGTAAGCCCGCATTGCCCGCTGGCCAAAGCATTGACCGCACCGACCGCATCGGCCCAGTCCGTTTGGATGCAGTCCGCTTTCTTCAGCCAAATCAAGCCGGTTACGGTATCTGTGATGGTTCCATTGCCATTATCGATCCAGCGCTCAAAAGTGGGCGGTACACCCATCTGATAACTCCCATCGTCGCCCGATGCATAAGTAACAAATTGCCCGGATGCTTGCAGCTTGATCGTTCCACCGGAACCGGTTCCCTTGACCGCCCAGACCGCATTCTCCGAAGTAGCTTTGACATTGGAGGAGTTATCGTTGATATACCTTCCATCACTGATTCGAATCGCCCAAGCTTCAGGTGATCCATTTTGTCCGCCAAAGTAACTTGTAGAGGTCCAGTAAATAGCAGTTGGAGAGATTGGTGAATGGATTTCCATCTGGAAGCGCTGGACTGCTTTGCGAGACATCCACAATGCTTTCCAACTCGTTCATGTTAGGCATGCGCCAATCACCGGCCTTGGATCCGTCCGTAAGGCCGCACGCTCCGCTGGCTAACTGATTCGCATCGGTCAACGCAGCGGCAAAGAGCGCTGGAGTGAAGCATCCGGCGTTCTTGAGCCAGATCAACCCAGTAAGATGGTCGGTGACTGTTCCATCTTGATTGTCAGTCAAACGGGTGGAAGGCCATGCAACGCCTTTGTTCTTCGACGCGTCGTCGCCGCTGGTATAACTTACGCTTTGACCCGTGACGGGAAGAGTTACCAGCGGATTGCTTCCATCGTAAGCAGTGAAGTTTGCGCCCGCGAGCGAGTGGTTAGCCAGTGAGCTATATTGAATCACCGTCAAATAGATGGCAATGTCGGTCTGTCCGTTTCCCTGGAAGTTGCCTGTGTGGTCGAAGCGGATAACTTCAGCGCCCGTTCCTACCGAAGGATAGAATCCGTATCCCGCCTTGGTCGCCCAGAGCTGATAGACGGCAGTCGCATCGCCCGATGCGGATAGGCCTGAGAAGCTATAGTTTCCATTCGCATCTGTCGTCGCTGTCCCGATAACAGTATTCGAATTCGTAAGCCAGAGAGTAATGGTAACTCCAGCCAGCGGAGCGCCCTTGAAAGTGGCTATACCGGTGACGGTGTTGGTGGGTGGAGCCTGGGCGGGGTTCGTGTTTCCGTTAGGAGTTATGCCGGCACCACCCCCGCACGCGCTGAGAGCTGTGAGACTGACCATCGCCAGAAACAGTTTGATCTTGCCTATCATGCTGTCCTCCTCAGGACTAAAAGCCGACGCAGTGCTGCAGATTACCCAAACAGAAGAACTGCGGACAGGCGCTACTGAGGAGTATCGGTTTTTTTAATGGGAGGATCAGTGGGAAGCCGCACAGAGGTAATGAAGGTTAACGGCGAATCACCCCTTGTGCCTCCAGCGTCTGCGCGGTGTGAATGTGGCAGATGGCGACAGCCAGCGCATCGGCGGCGTCGGCTGGCTGCGGCGCTTCAGACAGATCCAGCAGACGCGCCACCATGAACTGGACCTGCTCTTTGCCAGCCAGTCCGTAGCCCACAACGCTGGACTTGATTTTGAGAGGTGCATACTCGGCCACCGGCAGCCCCTGCATGGCCGCAGCCAACAGAGCCACGCCGCGCACCTGGCCCAGTTTCAGCGCCGACTTGGCGTTGACCGAGTAGAAAACCTCTTCGATGGCCACGGCATCCGGCTGCCAGCGCTCCAGTTCGGCGCTCAACGCACGGAAGACCTGCTCCAGCCGCTCGGCCGTGGTCTTCGACTTGACCAGCCGGATCGCCCCCATCGCCTTCATCACTAGACGCGGCTGGCGCGCCGCATCGTCCGACTCGACGACGCCATAGCCGGTAATCTCCGTTCCGCAATCGATGCCAAAGACCCGCATGGCCTTGAGTGTACCGCAGGGCACCTTCCCCGATACCGATGTTCGTCTTCCGGGCCTCTAACGCTTCCGAATTTTCTTGATTTCTTCCATCCCGGTATATTAACTTGCGACAAGCTGGCATCCCCCAGGCCGCGCTGCCCCTCACACTTTCTGTACACAACTTCGCAGGAGTTCTCTCTATGAAACCCACGCTGTATCTGCGCATCGCATCCGCGCTGACCTTTATCCATGCGGCTCTCCACACCATTGGCGGCGTCTTCGGCAAGCCCGGACAGGGTGCTGCGGCAGTTGCCTTTGCAGCCATGCAGGCCAACCGGTTCATGGTCTATGGCCTGCCGCGCACTTACGCGGATTTTTACCGGGGCATGGGACTCGCCATGACCATATCAATGACTGCGGAAGCCTTCCTCTTTTGGCAGCTCGGCTCACTGGCCCGGAAGCATGCCGTGCTCCTTCGCCCGATCATCGCGGCATTTGCGATTGCCTATCTCGGCCATCGCCGTTAACTCATGGTGCTATTTCTTTCAGGCTCCGGTAGTCGTCGAGATTCTGATCGCACTCTGTCTCATCCTGGCCGTTGTGACCGCCAAGCCAGCTACAACTGCCTAATCTGATCGCAATATTCTCCCCAAAAAAACGGCGGCCTGAGCGCATTGCCCAGGCCGTCGCGGTGAACTGTGGGTATTGGACTAAGGCCATCGCGCTGAAGCGAAAGCCCGGGCATCTTCACTTCTGCTCTCCTCAGGCCATGATCGTTCGGTGGCGACATCCGGCAAGCCGGACTCCTTCGGCGACAGGCTTCGTCGCTGTCTTGAAGAATTGCCACCCGCGCATCAGGCTTCAAGAGATGCAGCCAACACGTGAAGATGCGGTAGCTTCCCATGCGGCAAAAACACTCTCCGCTGGGGGCAACCTAGGAACTCTAAGGCGCGATGCCCTAGGCCTCAGTCACCTCACGTACCGTACAACTGGAAGAATCTTTCTGCATCTGTTGGATCTACCTCCTTTCCCGTGTTCGCTTAATCTAACGCGCAATTCATTCCACGTCAACAACTGTTTTTGAGCAAAGCAGAGATCCGCCCTTTACGGACAAATTGACTTCGTGCCCGAACCCGATACGGTCACCCATGCCACTCCTGCCCTTCGCGCCCGCCGTCCACATCCTAAGCAGGTTGCCAATTTTGGAAGCACATTCAGGTAAATCCGTTACCTATTTTCATGCAAAATATTGCACACTTTCTCCTCTTTCTAGAATTCTATGCAGGCATGGCAACCTCAGGAATTAACAGCGCATCCTGTTGTTTCCATAGTGATTACCGGTTCATTGTGGAGGATTTTTCAGGCGTGCCCGAGTTGGCCCGCAACGTGCTTATTTGTTTGCAGGAAAGATCTTTCATGGTTTCCTTCCGGAAGTGGAAATCTGTTTGTATTGCATAGACCGATAACCCGGTTACCGCTTGGAACCCCAACCAACCGGAACCATAAAAAGTGCCATTCAGGCTTCTGACTGGCAGGGAATTGAGGACGAATTTTATGAAGGCTATTCGCAACGCTACGCTTCTCTCTCTTGTCTTGGGTGCTTTGGCTCTCATCGCGGCTGCCCCAGCCGCCTACGCGGATACAGAAACCTTTAGCGGAACGATTGGTGCCGCTTCCACGAACTTTACAGGCTCAACCGGAACCGTGCAGCAGTTCAATACCAGCCTCGGAACTCTTGATTCGGTTCAGATCACGCTCAATGGCTCAGGCACCACGAATGTGGGCGCTACGGCTCTCAACGCGGATACTCCAACTATTTTTACCTTGCTTGAAACGACCCTTTCACTGGAACTGACTGATCCGAACGACGCCGATGTCAATACCCTTCAGAGCATGAGCGGCGGGCCGGCAGTCAGCTCGTTTAATCCTTTGACAGTCGTCTTCGGAAGTCCGTATAGCTCTGGACTGGAGCCATTGTCTGGTCTTGCGGGATCTCAGACGCTTACTTCCAATCTGACCTCCTTTGAGGGGCTGGGCGATGTAACCTTTGATCTGGCTGGCGATGCGTCTACGACCGAGAGTTTCAGTGGCGGAAATTTCACCGCAAATCAGACTACGAGTGCGGGTGCTGGAATCACGGTTGTTTACGATTACACCAACGACATTCCGCCGACCGTTCCGGAACCCGGTACACTGACATTGTTTGGCACCGGCCTGCTGGGTCTGGCTGGTATGCTGCGCCGCAAGTTCACGGCCTCGCGTCAAGCCTAAGTTTAGGATTGCGTAGGTCATCCTGCTCTAAAATTCGTCCTTCCTGCTTCTTCGGGAAAAGTGGAATGCGGCTTGCGCATTCCACTTTTTTCTTGGTTTTAATTCTGTAAAAATTTTTGCAAGATTGCTCTTGCAAAGATACCAAGATAAGTCATCAAAAGACCAACAGAAAGATTCGAGCGCCCCTCCCGGGGCCAAAGATTTATCCTCACAATGGAGCTTCGCAAGAGGCTCAAGACAGCAAAAAATCTCCGGGCGCGATAACCTTTGCACTCGGAGATTTTTGTGCAGAACCTGCAGAATCCACCGACTCGTTATCCATTCGCCAACTGCTTGGAGCGCTCCGTGGCGCGCATCACGGCTTTGATGAGCGTGACGCGCAAGCCGCCTTCTTCCAGGGCCATGATGCCGTCGATGGTGGTTCCGGCGGGGGTGGTGACGGCGTCTTTGAGCATCGCCGGATGGTAGCCGGTCTCGAGCACCATTTTGGCTGCGCCGTAAGTTGTCTGCGCGGCCAGTTCCGTGGCGATCTCGCGCGGCAGTCCGACCTTGACGCCAGCCTCGGCGAGGGCCTCGATGATGATGTAGATGTAAGCCGGACCGGAGCCGGATAGGCCGGTGACGGCGTCCATGTGCTTTTCTTCGACGAGGACGACGCGGCCGACGGTCTCGAAGATGCGCTTGGCCAGTTCCATCTTCTCCTTGCTGAACAAAACGGCCGCGGCAGAGCGCGGCTGCGCCGGCGCCCAGCCGGGAGGGTGTGTTGGGCATGGCGCGGATTACCGCAATCTTCAATACCGGCAGACTCCTCAATGGAGCGCGTTTTGATTCCGGCGGCGATGGAGATCAGCGGTCTTCTCTTTGGTGAGCACGGGCCGAATCTCTTCGATCAGCGCCGGAATCTGGAAGGGCTTGACGGCGATCAGGATCAGATCGGCCTGGCTGGCCGCCGCGCGGTTGTCGGTGGTCACGTCCACGCCCCACTGTGTGCTCAGCGCCAGCGCCCGCTCGGCGTGGCCGACGGTGGCGTGGATCTGCTCGGGATCAAAGAGCTTCTCTTTGAGAAAGGCCTGCAACAGGATGCCGCCCATCTTGCCCGCGCCCAGAACGGCGACGCGAATATGGGGCAAATGCGCGGGTGTTTCGGTGGTCTCAACGTCGATTTCCGGCATGATTTTCCTTCTTTTGGTGCGAGTGTTGTGCAACACTCCAGCATACGCGCAAACGGCGCGCGGAGGCCAACCCCCGCGCGCCGTTTGAATCCCGACTGCAATTTACCGGGTCAACAGCTCTTCTTTGTCAAGATAGCTCTTGATGCCGTCCTCCATGTTTTTCTCAATATCGGCAGGCGGCCAGGCGCGATTCAAGATGAGGTAGCCGCCGGGCAGCGTCAGCGTCTTCAGACGGCTGCCAATGGCTCCCAGCACCGCAGTCTGGAGGCCGTAGTACTGATTGTCATAGCTCCCCGCGTAGCTCTGTGCCGTCTTCGCGTCGCGCTGATCGGCGATGATTGTTCCAGCGTAGGCAATGACGATGGAGGGCGCAGAGCCTTTCAAGCGCTCCAGATTCAGCTTGACGTTATAAAGAACGCCATCTGGCGAGTCGTGGCTGCCCTTTCCCTCATCCCCGGCGATAGCTAGATTGCCGTTGCCAAAGCTCAGGCACACGCCATTGTCCTCGCCTTTTTTGCCAAAGGCCGCGGCGGCGCGTTCAATCTTGGCTCCCAGTGAATTACCGGCCCCGAAGCCCGCAGCCGTATTATGGGCATCGGAAAGCGGATCGGAGCTGCCGCCGCCTACTCTGTCCAAATGCATCTCGCCGGGCACAGGCGTAGTAGCCGTGCCGGACGCGCTGGAGTCGGCAATCACCTCTCCCTTGGTTGCCGTGGCGCTCTTGGAGTAATCGATCTCCTGTGAAGTGACCTCGGAGACCGATTGCAGCACCAGCCGCGCGCTATAGGCATTCAAGTTGCCGAAGCCGTCGATGGCCGTGATCTTGCCAGCCTTGTCGCGCTGGATGCCAGCCTTGACGCCGTCGAGACGGCCCACAAGCGTCGCCGTCACCGTGTAGCGGCCGCAGCCGAGGCAGACTCCGTCGCCCTTGAAGGGAGTGGAGAGCAGCGAATCGAACTGCTTGAAGTCCTTGCTCTTTTCCAGCGTCACGGCGGCGCGCTGCTCGGCGGCGGCGACGGTGCCGGTAAAGTTCTTGGCTGGCTGAAGTTCGAGAACGGTTGCCGGACCTGCCTTGGCCTTGGTTCCTTCCGGATAAGAGAGCCAGATGGCGTCAACCTTTTGGCCGCAATCCGCGCCTTTGACCACGAACTGGTCGAAGCCGGCTGCCACTGTGCCCTTGATCTTGACGATCTTGCCGTTGAAAGAGACGGGATTCTTGAGAATCTCGCAGACGGTGGTATCAACTGCTTGCGCGTGCAGGCAGCAGGAAAATGCGCCCATAAGCGCAATTGCAAAAAGACGTTTCATTGGATTCTCCAGTTGATTTTCGAGCCTGGACCGCAGTGGAAATCAATTCTTCTAGCCCAGTAAATGAACATTCAAGGCTATCATGTTTAGCGTTCACAATAAAAACAGAGTCAGAAATGCATTTGGCGAGGCGGTGAACCAGTCGCAGGGCGCGCCGCCAAGCTTCTAGGGCGCAGTGACGTTGATGGAGACTGGACCAAGGGTTGTGGAGCGCCCGCCGGAGTCGATGGCGACCACGGTAACCGCGTGTGAACCGGCCAGGAACGAAGCGGCGGAGGCGACGAGCTGGAAGCCGGAGTTGGCGTAGGCCTGATTATGCAAATAGCTGGCGACATCCGGGCGGGCGATGCCGAGAGTGGGTGTGCCGAGGAGCGCTCCATCGATATAGACTTTGACGTTGGTCATGGGCGAGCCGTCAATGGGATCGCCAACCCAGCCTTCGACATACAGGGAATGCGCTGTCGAAACTGTTGTAGAACCGGTCGTGGCATCCACAACGGTTTCCAGATTGCCGACGGGCTTCGCGCCAGTAATGTTGATGGAGAGCGGTCCGAGGGTTGTGGAGCGTCCGCCGGAGTCGATGGCGATTACAGTGACAGCGTGTGTGCCGATGGAGAGTGAAGCTACGGAGGCGACAAGCTGGAAGCCGGAAGCCCCGTAGGCCGGCTTGTTGAGGTACGAGGCGACATCTGAACGAGCGATGCCGACAGTAGGTGTGCCGAAGAGCGCTCCATCGATGTAGACCTTGACGTTACTCAGCGGCGAGCCATCGATGGGATCGCCAACCCAGCCATGCACGTACAGCGAATCGCTCTGCGGAAGGGTCGAAGCGCCTGTTGCCGCGTCGAAAGCAGCTTCCAAATTGCCGACGGGCGGTCCGCCGGTGACGGTGATGGAGCTTGGTCCAAAGGTTGTGGAGCGTCCGCCGGAGTCGATGGCGACGACGGTGACGGCGTGGGAACCGACGGAAAGTGCGGCTACGGAGGCAACGAGCTGGAAGCCGGAGTAGGCATAGGCCGGCTTGTTGAGGGAAGAGGCAACATCTGGTCGAGCGATGCCGAGGGTAGGCGTACCGAAGAGAGTTCCATCAATATAGACCTTGACGTTACTCAGCGGCGAGCCATCGACGGGATCGGCTGCCCAGCCTTCGACATACAGAGAATGCGCCTGCGAAACCGTTGAAGTGCCGGTCAAGGCGTCTGCGGCGATCTCCAGGTTTCCGACGGGCGGACCGCCGGTGACGTTGATGGAGAGAGGTCCGAGGGTGGTCGAGCGTCCGCCGGAGTCAACGGCGATAACGGTGACGGCGTGCGATCCGATGGAGATTGTTGCCGCCGAGGCGACAAGTATAAATCCGGAGTATGCGTAGGCTGGCTTGTTGAGATAGCTGGCAACATCGGGGCGATTGATGTCGAGTGTGGGCGTGGCGAAGTAGTTTCCATCGATGTAGATCTTGACGTTGGAGAGCGGTGAGCCGTCGACTGGATCGGCAACCCATCCGCGTACCAGCAGGTTGTCTGTCTGCGGAAGGGTCGTACTGCCGGTCAGGTTATCCTGTGCGCCTTCCAGGTTTCCGACGGGCGGACCTCCGGTGACGTTGATGGAGAGCGGTCCGAGGGTGGTCGAGCGGCCGCCGGAGTCGATGGCGATGATAGTGACGGCGTGCGTGCCGATGGAGAGCGTGGCTGCCGGGGCCAAAAGCTGGAAGCCGCAATCGGTGTAGGCTGCGTTTTTGTAATAAGCCGCCACATCCGCGCGCGCCAGGCCTAGAGTCGGCGTCCCAAAGAGATTTCCATCGATATATACCTTGACGTTACCGAGCGGAGCGCCGTCAGTTTGGTCGGCAACCCATCCGGTGACAGTCAAAGTATCGGTTTGGGGCATGGTCGCACTGCCTGTCTTGCTGTCAACGGCTGAATCGAGGTTTCCGAAGGGCGGAGGCAGATTGATGGTGTAGGTAGCGGAGGCGACCGGCGACGCGATGTATCCGCTGGCGACGGCGATGGCCTCGATGTTCACAGTCACCGGCGATGTGGCTGGGATCGCGATCGCGCCGGAGTAAGGAGTCGAGCTGGTTGTTGGGGTAGATCCGTTGGTCGTGTAGTAGATGATTGCGCCGGGAGTCGGGTCGGAGAGTGTGACGGATTGTGCTGTGGTGTAGGTTCCGGAGGCAAGCGAAAATGTGGGCGCGGCGGCTGGCGGAGTCATGGTGTAGACGGCGGAGGCGACCGATGACGGCGCATAACCGCTGACGACGGCGATGGCCTTGATGGTTTCGGTGGTGGCAGATGTGGCCGGAATGGTGATTGCTCCCGAGTAGGGTGTCGAACTGGAGGTGGGGGTCGATCCGTTGGTGGTGTAGTAGATGGTTGCGTTGGATGTAGCGTCGGAGAGGGTGACGCTCTGTGCGGTGGTGTAAGTTCCAGCGGCCAACGAGAAGGATGGCGCGGCGATCGGCAAAACCTGAACGAGGATCTGCACGGTGTGAACGTGTCCGCCGCCTGATGCGGTGATGTTCAAAGGGTATGTTCCGGTTGCCTTTGAGGCGGCGACGCTGATGGTAAGCGCGTCGGTTGCGGGCGCGCTGAGCGCCAGGCTGGGCGCGCCCCCGATCACACTGATGCCGGCAGGTACGCCGGAAGAGAGCGTGACAGTTCCGCTGAAGCCGTTGATTGGCGCGAAGGCGAGCGTGCTGATGCCCGTGCCGTTGGGCGAAATCTGGATCTCGGCATTCTGCGTAGTCAGGGAGAAATCCGGCTGGGCAACGGTTATATCGACGGCATTGGAGGCCGCGGCGGTGTAATTGCTGTCGCCCTGATAAACAACGGTGAAGATACTGGTTCCATTGGCGAGGTCGTAGCCGGGTAGGGTGAGCGAAGCCGCGCCTTTGGTCAGCGTAGCGGTGACGTAGATGCTTTGGCTCTCTGACAGGAAGGCAACCGTTCCGGTTGGAGTTGCCGAGTTGGAGGAACTGGCGACGGTGACATTGAGGGTGAAGTTCTGGCTGGGCGCGGGGTTTGCCGAAGCTGGTGGTGAGGGTGACCACGGGCGTGGGCTTGGTGGCCACGGCAATCACCGTTCCGCCACTGGCGGAGTTGCCGCTCCAGTTGCTGTCGCCGGCGTAGGTTGCTGTCACCGGCAGCAAGCCCGACCGGAACATTGGTAAAAGTGACAACTGCTTCAAGAGTCGCGGAGCCGGATGGACCGTAGGGCTGTCATGTTCCAGTAGCGGTCTGACTGCCGAGTCTGACCATTACATTACCGGTGGGTAGCGTTCCGTAGAGAGGCAGGTAGCCGGTGTAGAGCTGCACATCGACGGTGACACTGGATCCCGCAGCCACACTAGTGACCAGCGGCTTGACGGTGAGGCGTGGTGCTGCCCTGTACTACGGTGAACGAAACCGCGCTGGCGGCGGCGGAGGGATTGTAACTGGGGTCGCCGGAGTAGGACTCGCTGATCGCATGGCTGCCGGGGGCAAAGACGCCGGTGGACCACTCAGCCATGCCGGCGGCGTTCAGGGGCTGCGTGCTGGTAGTTGTGGCTGATCCAATGGTGTCGGTAAAGGTGACGGTTCCAGTGGCCGGTGTGGGCTGCGTGGAGATGGTGGCGTTGGAGCTGACCGGCTGCGCATCCAGATAGATTTGCGCGCCGTAAGGCACGCTCATGCCGGAAGAGAGCGGATAAAGATTCCCATCAGAAGGATTCAATGCCCATGCCGGTAGAGGAAAGTGTGTTGCTTCTCTGGGGTGATGGTGACCGTGACCGGCTGGGACTTGCTGGCGGCAAAGGTGCCGTCACCCCCGTAGGAGGCGGTTAGCTGGTAGGTGCCTCCGGGTAGATTGTCCACCAGCGCGTAGAAGCTGCCCGCGGAGAGAGTTCCGGCATCGATGCTGGCGTAGTGACTGACGCCGTCGTTGCCGATGAAGCTGATGGCGCCGGTGGGCGTGCCCGCTCCGCTGGTTGGCGAGACCGTGCCGGAGATGGCCGTGGACTTGCCGTGGACGAAGCTGGTGGGGTTCACGCTCAGTGTGGTCTTGGTGGGGGTAAAGACGACGCTGCCCCAGTTACTGATCAGCTTGGCGACATCGACTGATCCCAGTCCTGTGGCCAGATCGTAGCCCGTACCGGCGGAGTGGCCGCTCTCGACGGAGTAACCGCTGGAGTTGGTGGCCGAGGTGCCGGCGACGCAATTGGCAGTGCCACTGTAGCAAAGCACCTGGTTGCCGCCGACGGTCACATCATGGAAGACGGAGGGCTGTCTGGCTGCCAGCGGATAGTAGACGTAGTCGGCTTGGCCCTGCCAACTGCCCGTGCTCTGATTGACCAGAGCCTGAATAGCGGCCATCGACGGGCTGGCGACCGAGGTGCCGCCGACTCCGGTAATCACGACCGTTCCGCTACTGGTTAGGTTAGCGCTGGAGCAATCGCCGGGGTTGGCACAGATCGGGTAGAAGCTGTAGTTATAACCGTTGGCGGCAAAGAGGGAGACGTCGGGCAGATCACGCACGCCATCGGCGGGAACGCCGGTTCCCGTCTGCCAAGCGGGCTTAGGATAGCCAGCACCGTTGAGCGCGTCGTTGCTGGCGCCGCCACCGCCGGCGATGATCTCCTCGTTGGTGAGATTGGCAGGGTTGCCTCCATCTGACAGGTTGTAGCCGAAGTAGTCGTTCCAGGCCTGTTCGGGGATGGTCTGCTTGAGGCTGACTGCGGCCGTAGTGGTAGAAGCCGACCAGTAGCTATTCAACTGCGTGGCGATCGATGAGGGTGAGGCGAATTGGCTGTAATAAAAGTCCGTGCCGCCGACGGCGACGTCATAGGGGGTGGAAGCGATGCCACTGACTTGCAGGCCATAGTAGGCCTCGGATTGCTCATCGAAGTCGTCACAGCCAGCCGAGCCGCCGTCTCCCGCGGAGACAAAGGCCGTCTGGCCTTGCGCGGCGGCCTGCTGCCAGAGCGCATTCCAGAAGGCATTGCCGCTTTGGCCCAGAAAGTATTCGCACTCGCCGTAGCTGGTGCTGATGATGCCGGCCTGATCGTCCTCCACGGCGCGCAGCGCGGCCAGGGCAAGCCCGTCGGTGGTGGCCGTGCCCGCCGAGGTGTAGAGCATGATCGTTGCGCCGGGAGCCACAGACCCCGCAACTTCGATGTCGAGATAGGCCTCCAGAGCCGAGTCGGTCACCCCTGGATCTTCACCGTCCACCACCACTTGCGGCAGGCCGGTAGTGATTCCGAAGAGGCTCTGATAGGCCTGCACCAGGCTCAGATCCACATTGGATGCGCTGATGATGGCGATACTCTGGCCGATGCCGGTGATTCCGTTTTTGTACACCGGATTGATGTCATATTGCGTGGCAAAATCTCCCGGCGCAACCGCAAAGACCACTCCGCCGGACTCAGGGTACGTCCATTGGGGCGTGGCTTGATGGGTCTTGGCATCGAACTGCGCCGCGCCCAGCACCTTCAGATTGGGTTGAGGATGCACGTCACTGACCGGTGCCAGACCGGCAATGACCGGGGCGAGTGTGGCGGGAACCGAGGGATCGCTGACGTTGACCAGGCGCGCCTCGCCGTTGACCAGATAGCGGTGAATCTGCGTCTGGAAGGCTTCGCTGACCTGGCCCGCCGTACCGGAGAACTCAATCGCCAGCCGCCCGGCGTGAACCTGATTGACGGTCAGGCCGTGTGATTGGAGCCAGGCTGTCACCGCGGCCACATCCGCATCGGCCGGTCCGTAGAGGCGCCCAAACTCATCCGGCTTGAGCCACTGATGATAAGCGGGATCGCCGGGTGTGTGCGTGGCCTGGATATAATCCCGTAGTGCCTCGTCCTGTGCAGCGGAGCGTTGCAGCATCAGCAGCATCCGACCGGCGGGCAGGGAGTCTTCTACGGCTCCCAGGTCGGCGGGCGAATGCAGGCTGGGTTGGAGGGATTTAACTTGAAATGGATGCGCATTGCTGACAAGGACAACCCGATCGGCGTCATTCACAACCCCCAAGACCCTAGGGGAGATTTCGGGCGGCGCTGCCTGGGCTGCGAAACTCAGCCCAAATGCCATCAGCAACACGACCCGGAGGATAGAACGGAGCGGTTTCATGTTCCGGTTATCGGCCTGTGGGATAGGCAGCGGTAGTGAGGAGGGCTTTCGAAGGCGTTACCTAAGTATTTGTTAAAAATGTATAGAAGCGTCTCAAATGTGAACAATCAAAGGGAAATAGCAACTAGAACGGCATCCTTGGCCTGTTCATTCCCAGCGATTGTTTCTCAAGCCAGCCGTTGCGCAATCGTCTCTTCCAGAATTTCTTTCACTGTCAGCGGCACAATCACCACGTGCTCGCGCCGGAAGAATTGATCGATCTCGCGCAGCGCGTCACCGCTGAAATCGAAGCCCACCACAAAGCCCTTCTTGCGTTTTGTCCGCAACATCGCCGCCTCAAAGCTGTCAATTTCAGGCCGTCCAACCTTGTCGCGCTGCTTCACCTGGATCGGATACCAGTCATCCATGAAGTCCAGCTCGCCGGCATCTTTCCCAGAGGCGCCCGGTTCGGTGCCGACAGGGTAGATGCGTCCGTCGATGCCCATGTCGCCTACTTGCGTTTTGTTCGGAATACCGCCCAGCGCGATGACTGCCCAGTTCTCGAACTCGAAGGGAGGAATGGCGCGCAGTTGCTTCTCTGTCCACGGCAGATCGCGCACAATGAAGCCCTTGCCGCTCAGCCAGAGATTCTCATCCTCGCGCAACTTGCGAACGTCGCGCAGCCTCTTGGCCATCACCCGGCAGGCGGTGGGCGAAATATCAATGCCGATCCACTGGCGACCCAGAGTCTGCGCGGCAACCAATGTCGTTCCGCAGCCGCAGAAGGCATCCAACACAATGTCGTTCGGCTTCGAAGATATTTCCAAAATCCGTTCCAGCAACTTCAATGGCTTCTGTGTTGGGTACCCCAGGCGTTCCTTGGCCTGCGAGTTGATCGGAGGAATGTCAGTCCAAACCGAATCAATAGCACGCCCTTCCTGCTCGTCCAGGTAGCGCTTCATGCGCGGTATTGCCCCGGGACTCGGCTGAACTACAATCCCAGTCTCATAGCCCTCTTGCATACGTTGCCGGGTCCATCGCCAAACCTTTTTATGGCCAAGAAATTCGTAGGTTAAATTTGGCCGGTCGGGATTCGGATTCGTCAGGTTACTCAATTGGTACAAGCGCCCATCTGGATCTCGATGTGTGTACTTACTGGCGGTTTTTGCATCGAGATCGTCAAGATCGTACGGATTATAAGGGCGATTGAAAATAGTTTCCCCTCCACCGCCATAAAGAAAAATCGTGTCGTGATTGTTGGGGAGTCTCTTAGTTGCAAGACCTTTTGCCGTAGTTCTGCGCCAAATAATTTCTGTCTGGAAATTCATTTCTCCGAAGATCTGATCCAGCATTACCTTGACGTAATGGCTGGCGTGCCAATCGCAGTGGCAATAAAAGCTGCCGGTCTTCTTCAGAACCCGCGACAGCTCCACGCAGCGCGGCCGCATGAATTCGATGTAAGCGCGTGTTGATTCATGGCGGTCCTCGAAGGCTCGCTTCTCTTTTGTCTCGCCCCAGAAAATCTCATAGGTCCGGTTGGAGTTGAAGGGAGGATCGATGTAAATCAGGTCGATGCAGCCATCGGGCAGCTTCCTGAGCTGCTCCAGATTGTCGCCGCAGTAGACAACGCGCGTATCCAGAAGTGAAGAGGGCTTGGCCATCGGTATGAATAGCTTACAACGCCAAGGCCTCTTCTGGATTTCGTTGCGCACAACCAGAGGCATGCCATGAAGCTTCTGAAACACCAGAACAAGGTCTTGGAAAGGCTTTGGCCAAGCCGCTCCGGCCAGTCCACAGTGATACCGATGCAGAGAGGATTGTATGGAACTACAGGGATTGACCGCCCTTTTTCCGCACCAGTTCTCGTTGGACTCTGAACTCATTTCGCAATCCGATTAAAGTTTTGCAAGAGGTTCTTCCAATGTGCTTTACTGTTGGCGGATAGAATATGGCTGATTTTGAAAGACATCTAACCCGCTGGCAATCGGCCGGCCTCCTGGACGCGGTTACCGCAAACCGCATCCGCGCCTTCGAAAACGAAGAGAAGAAGCCCGCCGGGCTGGATGCGAAGAGCGTGGGCTGGCAGGTGATTGTCGCGCTGATCCTGGGCGCGATTCTGCTGGCCTGCGGCGTGGCGCTCTTCGTCTCCGCCCACTGGGACAAGCTCGGCCCGCTGGCCCGTCTGGCAGTTGTCGCGGCCATGGTCAGCCTCTTCCATCTCGGTGGCGCATGGGCGCGCGGGCGCTTTCAAGGGCTATCGACGGCCCTGCACGCGGTGGGCACCCTGGCGACCGGGGCGGCCATCGCGCTGGTCGGCCAGATCTTCAACATCGAGGAGCATTGGCCGGCGGCGATTCTGATGTGGGCCATCGCCGCGCTCTTCGGCTGGATGCTGCTGCACGACGAGGCGCAGCAGACGCTTACGCTGCTGCTCTTCCCGGCCTGGATGCTCTCGGAGTTTTCGTATTATGCGGAAGGCCACATTGGCGAAGAGGTCTACATCGGTCGTTTTCTGGTCGTCTGGGCGGTGCTTTACCTGACGTTTTTCATCGGATCGAAGCGAAAAGTACTTCGTGGGATACTGTTTGCCGCAGCGGCGGTTGGCAGCTTGACGGGCGTTGTCCTTCTGCTGGACGGATGGCGGTCCTGGGGCGACCATACGTATCTGCCGCTCGGCCTGCGCACATGGGGCTGGATCGCTATCGCCGCCATTCCGCTTCTCTTCTCCGTCTTCAAGTTCAGCAAAAGTTCGATTCCCGTGGCCGCCGCCATTGTCTTCTCGATTGCTCTGCCGTGGTGCCAGCGAGTCCTGAGGGAGTATACCTATTACCGCCAAGAAATTAACCTTGCTGCCTATGCGCTGGTTGCCGCCTTCTGCATCTTCCTCATCTGGTGGGGCGTGCGGCAGATATCACAGGCGCTGGTCAATCTGGGCATCGTCGCCTTTGCAATTACAGTCGGCTGGTTCTACTTCAGCGACATCTTCGACAAGCTGGATCGCTCGCTGGCGTTGATCGGCCTGGGGATTCTCTTTCTGGCCGGGGGATGGGTACTGGAAAAGACCCGGCGCAATCTCATCGGCGGCATGAAGAGAGCTGAAAATTCTTCCCAAGAATCTCAGGAGGCGCTATGAAATTCTCCAAAACCTCCATTGCCTTGCTGCTGATTCAACTGGTAATCGTTTCGTCGATCGCGGCCAAGTACTACTATCAGCGCGCCACCTGCCCGCGGGTCTGGGTCAAGGCGGCGGCCTACGATCCGGAGTTGGTGATGCGCGGGCGCTATTTGAGTTTGCAACTGACCGTGGACGGCTGTGAGAGCACGCTGCCCTCGGCCTTTCAAGCCAACTTCCCGCGCAACTCGGACGGCACCACGCGCAAGGGCGGCTTCCGTGTCAACTGGCAAGGAGCCGTTCAGTTCCGCGCCAAACTCAAGGTGGAGGATAACAAGCTGGTCGCCATCCGCATTCCGGAGGCCGACGAAAGATCAAAGGGCGTGTACGTCAGCGCGATGCCAGACTCCAGTTGCGACGCGATGCGCCTGCAAGAGCCGGTGGAGTTCTACATCGCCGAACACGCCGGCGACCCCAGCCGAGTACAGAAAGGTCAGGAGCTATGGATGGAGGTGACTGTACCGCCGGTTGGTCCGCCCAGGCCACTGCAATTGGCACTGAAAGACAACGGCGGCTGGAAGCCCCTGGCCTTCCAGTAGCACCTGCCGTGCGGCTGACTGCTCGCTTTGCGCTCGCTTGAGGTTCGTGGTTTCCCAGGTCCCAAAGGCGGGATATGGGAAACCAGACTGAATTGCCAACGGAGATTTCTCTTACCGCGCTTTGAATGGCCGCGCCGCGGCGGGCTGATCCGCGCCTACCTGGCCTGCCTTGATCTCGGCGTCGTAGAAGCTCTCACCGTGCGTCGGGCTGCCGCTGAGGCGGCGCAGCATGGCCAACTGGCCGACATGGGTGAGCGCATCGGCGACTGGCCCCTGCAGCAGCCGCTCGACGGGAGCGTGCAGCGGCCCGCCCGTGGCGAGGAAGGCGTCGAAGGTTTGCAGCGACTCGAAGAAGCGCTGCTTCTCCTCGGCCCAGGCGCGTGGCTGCGTGGCGTGCCATTTCTCCTGCCCGATGGCGGCGCTTAGCGCCCAGTCGAAAAGGTCGCCCATGTGGGTCAGAATCTGTACTGGCAACCGCCCCGCGCCGTCGAAGCCGGCAAAGTGGTCGGGTGCGCCCTCCAAGGCTCGCGCGGCACGGTAAGCCAAGGTCGCCAGCGCATGACGGAGCAATTCGCGTTTCTCATCCATACGAGAAACTATAGCGCAAACGGCAAGTCAACAGAACCAGCCATAATGATTAGGCACAAAAAGCCTTTCTCTGATAAACTGAAAATTCTGAGTCCAAGAGCAGGAAGAAGCCATGTCTATTCATCCCGTAATGCAGCGTTTGGCCGATAAGCTCAAGCGCACTGACCTCCCTGAGTTCGTCCCCGGCGATCAGGTTCGCGTCCAAGTGAAGATCAAAGAAGGCGACAAGGAACGCTTGCAGGCCTTTGAGGGCTTGGTCATCGCCATCAACAAAGGACCCCAGGGCACGTTTACCGTGCGCAAGATGAGCTTTGGCCAGGGCGTGGAGCGTATCTTCCCGTTCAACTCCAAGGTCATCGACAAGATTGAGAAGGTGCGCAGCTACAAAGTGCGTCGCGCCAAGCTCTTCTATCTGCGTGCGTTGCGCGGCAAAGCCGCCCGCCTGAAGGAAGTCGGCCGCGCCGTCGCCAAGGCGTAGCGTCTCCTCTTCTGTCCAACAGCAGCCCCGGCTTCGGCCGGGGTTGTTTTTTGGTACGCCTTGCATGAATGTCAGCAGCGATTTGTTCCTGCTTCTGACTCCCAAGTTTCTCAGCACCTTGGTCCCTCGTCCACTGTAAGCTATATCTATGACTCTTGCCGAACAGGCACGCGGCCACGACTTTCGCGAGACGCTGCTGAGCGCCCGCCGCACCATGGTGCTGAGCGAGATTCTGCGGCTGGCCGCGGATAGTTTCCGCTCCAACAAGGTACGCTTTGCGCTCACGGCGCTGGGCATGGTCATCGGCACCGCCTCGGTAATCCTGGTGGTCACTATCGGTCTCACAGGCAAGAGCTTTGTTCTGGAATCGATCCAGAAGATCGAGACCAACTCGGTGGAGTTGGAATATGCCGGCGGCGGCTCGACCGCCTCCGAGCGCACCCTCTACGACGACTATCTCACCCGCGACGATGAGAAGGCTGTGCTGGCGCAGGTGGCCGGGGTTCGTTACTCCTCGCCGATCCTCGCCATGCACGACCGCATCAACTTCAGCGGCGGCGTGAACAAGGACACGCTGGTGCTGGGCGTCAGCCCGCAGTATCAGAACATTCGCAATCTAGTTGTGCCGGTAGGGCGCTTCTTTGACGATACCGACGACGCGGCACACATCAAGTGCGCTGTGGTCACTGAACTGTTTGCCCGCGAGCGCTTTGGCAGCGACGATGCGGCGGTCGGCCAAACCTTCGAGATCAGCGGCATCCCCTTTACCATCATCGGCGTCTTCAAGGAGAGTGTGGATGACTTCGGCGAGTCAGAGATTCAAGACCAGACGATCCTGATTCCGTACTCGGTGGCCCGCTACTTCACCGGCACGGAAAATGTAAATCAGATATATTTTTCCATGAGTTCGATGGATGAGGTTGCTGAAGCGTCCAACGAAATCGGCCGCATCGTGCGCGCGCGCCACCGGCCGAACTCGATCTACACCACACAAACCATGAAGCAGGTGCTGACAATGGCCGGCCAGATCATGAACTACATTACATGGATGCTGGTTCTTGTTTCGTTGGTGACACTGGCGGTGGGCGGCGTGGGCATCATGAACATCATGCTGGCCACGGTGCGTGCACGAACGCGCGAGATCGGCATCCGCAAGGCGCTGGGCGCAACCTACCGCGAGATCAAGTACCAGTTCCTGGCTGAGGCGATTATTATCTCCCTGATCGGCGGGTTGGTGGGCACGGTCGTCGGATTGGCCGCGCCGCTGGCCGTGCGCTTCTTTACCGACTATGTGGTGCCGATCAATCTCTGGTCGGTGGTCGTCGCTTTGGCCGCGGCCACTGCGATTGGCGTGATCTTCGGCACCGTCCCGGCCACCCGAGCCGCGCAGATGGACCCGGTGGAGTCGCTCAAGTATGAATGAGTCCGACAAAAATCCCCAGGAAGCGCCGGAGAAAGGCACGAATCTGCTGCTGCTCTACAGCCTGCTGGCGTTGGCCTTGGCCGCGGCCATCGGCTTGGCGCTGTTGATCGTACTGCCTTTTTATCATCGGCGATAGAGAGGTTTTCAGGTTTTTTCAATCTCTTGAGCCTCTTGCAAAACTGCCTCTGGGAAATGAATGGGCTTCAGCGCATGACTGAACAGGCTTTTTCCCGACGCTTGTGAAGTAGTACCCTTTCAAAACCTGACACGAGTCCGCGGATCGCTGATCCCTGACTGCTGACCCCTGTTCTGCTATCCTCAAGGTGATCGCCATAGGCTGTGCATACGCTATTCTCCATTCGATTCGGTTCTTCCGCGCGGCGCTTCAAGGCGGCTGTCCTCGCGCTGACCATTGTGTGTGTTTTTGTACTCGCCTCGGGTTGCAGCCGCTTCCGGCAGGAGCATCACGACACAGTGTATGTCTCGGCGCGGCAGATGGTGCTGCATGATCGCGTGGCCGCAGTCTCAAACCGCGTGGCCGAGGTGACCAACGGCCAGCCGCTTGAAGTGCTGGAGCATGGGCGGCGTTTTATCCGGGTCAAGACGCAGAAGAATGAGATTGGCTGGATTGAAGAACGGGCGGTGATTGACGCCAAGGTGTACCAGGCCTTTGAAGAGATGGGCGAGCAGCACAAAGACGATCCGGTGGTGGCTACCGGCGTCTTGCGCGACGATGTTTACCTGCATCTGACGCCGGGCCGGGAGGCGGAGCGGTTTTATCTGCTCTCGGCCAATGCCAAAGTGCAACTGCTGCAACGCGCCACGGTGCCCAAGGTTGCGTCCAGTAATGGACAAACTGCCAGGCCACTGACGCCCAAGCCGGCCAGCGCGGCTCTAAAAAGCACTGTCCATTCATCGGCTCCGGCGGCCGCCTCTGCTCTGAGCCAGCCACAGCCAGAGCCTCCGGCGCTGGAGGATTGGTGGCTGGTGCGCGACAATCAAGGCCACACCGGATGGCTGCTCTCCGGGCGCATGGATGTGGATGTGCCGGACGAGATTGGTACCTTTGCTGAAGGCCAGCGCTATGTGGGCGCGTACATCTTCAACAAGGTTTTGGACCCCGACTCGTCGCTGCCGGACCATTTGGTTCCGCAGTATGTGACCGTGCTCAGCCCGCCCAAAGCAGGTCTGCCATTCGACTTCGATCAGGTGCGCGTCTACACCTGGAGCATGCGCCATCATCGCTATGAAACAGCCTTTCGGCTGCATCCGATCGAAGGCTATCTGCCGGTGCGCGTTGTGCCCGCCGAAGGAGCGAAGGCGCCAACCTTCAGCTTCCAGATTGCCAACGGACCCAACCTGAGCGCCGATACGCTCACCGGCATTACCCGTCCGTCTGCCCTGCGAACAGTCAGCTACGAAATGGACGACACGCGCGCCAAGCGCATTGGACCGGATCTGGCTCCGATTCCCGTCAGCCACCAGCCCGACTCCCAGCCCAGGAACGCCAAGAGTGCGAAGAAAAAGGGCCGGTAGATTTTCCCTGATCCCGATGTCGCAGTGGCTAAATATCATTGATTCTATGGGTTTTATCGGCACGTATAAAGTTGTGCCCTGGCTCTTCCGGACTCTTCTTGGAGTCTTTTCGCTACTTTTGGATTCGTTTGCTGACACCGATATGCAATCTTCAAATGACCTTGCACGAGGCTCACTTGATTCCCAATTTGGCAGTATGCTCTATTTCAGGATGCTTCACCAAATATAAGTGTTATTGACAACTTTCCACTTGCTGGCTTTTCGCCGATGGTCCCAACTGGAAGAGGGATATAGCGAGTACGTTTTTGTTTTCAATCGCACCCAGCAGAAGATACGCGGAAGCCGGCAGCGGACGAGCCGCAGATTCAATAAGGCTTCCTTGAGTATGAGCGGCCAAAAGATAACGCTGACGCATTTTGAATTTGTGCAGGCAATTGCTTCCAACGGAGTTGTGCTTGGAATCGTTTTGCCGGTGACCATGGAGTTTGAGTCATGATGGATCGCAAGATACGTTTGCGCCGCATCAGAAACCGGCTTCTCGTCCAGGCGGCCCTTGGGGTGGCTTGCAATCTGCTGGCATGGTTTTCCTTGTCCCGCACGCAGGGATTCTCTTTGCAAGATCATTGGCTGATCAATACCGGAATCTTCCTGCTCTTTGTTCTTCTGCCTGGTATTTTTCTGATCTATACGAATTGGAGTCAGGCCAAGAGCGCCGTCAGTGATATGTGGGCCTTCGGGCAACGCACCTTCGAGGAAGTCTCGCGGGAACTGGCAACCCGCAAGGCGGTCGAAGCCGATATCAAAGACGCCAAGCCTTACATCGACGTGATGCATCAGCAGATTGGCGATTCGCTCAGTGAATCCGAGCGCGAGGTCATGGGAGTCATCGAACAGCTCGACATCCTCAATGCAAAAGCCAATCTTCAGCGGGAGCACATCGCTGAATCCATCAAGAATGGCCAGGCGTTGACGGAAAACACGCAGCTTCGCGTGCAGAACAACAAGGAGATCATTGGCGCCATTGAGATGCAGTTGGATATGCAGACCGAGGAGTTCAGAAATAACTTCGAGCGCATACAAGGAATGGCCGGCGAAGTGGGCGCATTGACGCCGCTGATCAAAGTCATCACCTCCATTGCCCAGCAGACCAGTTTGCTGGCTCTGAATGCGGAAATTGAGGCCGCGCGTGCCGGCAGTGCCGGCAAGGGATTTTCCGTTGTCGCCTTTGAGGTGAGAAAGCTGGCTGTCGCTTCCACGCAGGCAGCCGCCGACATTGCCGATAAAATACGCGCCACTTGCAAGAAAGTGGAAGAAGAGAGAGCCGAGGCTCTGGCCTCACTGGAGCAACATGAGGCTAGCAGCGCGATGACCCAGTTGGTCTCTGACCTGGGAGATATGCAGGTGGAGTTCTGCAAGAACAGCCAACTGCTTCTTGAAGTGATCACCGAGGTGGATGCCAACTACGCGGAGAGCGTCACCCGGCTCGTCGAAGCGCTGGGGCATATTCAATTTCAAGACGTAATGCGGCAGAGGATGGAACACGTGCAGCAAGCTCTGGAGCAGATGCGCGACCATCTGATTCGCTTGAGCGATGCCGCCGATAGTCCCGGCTGGGACTTCCAATTCCAAACCAACTTCAAATCATTGCTTGAGTCTCATCTCAGCCAATACAAGATGGCCAGCCAGACAGTTACTCATCTCTCCGTGGCCGGAGGAAAATCCAGCAGCGACCATAGCCGCCCAGCTATTGAACTGTTCTGAAGGCTCATTCCATCAGAGCGGCTCAGAGCACTTCGCTTTACATATCTCCGCCAGTACCGGCCCGGAACTCATGCCGGGAAATTCTGTTCTTTGGATTTAGATCTCCACATTGTACAGTGGATTCTGCTGCAATGCCGCCGCCAGCTCCATCGTGGGAACTGGGAAGGTTTTGCAGAACAAGCCCCGATCATTCTCTTGCAACCATGGCAGAAAGCCCTAAATGATTTTATCCCGCTCGTCATTAAACTCTTTTTTACTGATCAGATTGTATTTGGGTGCCTTTACGAAAAAACCTTTAATGTGCTCGATGATATCCAGATAGTGATTATTGCCGATTTTCCAGATGCCCGGTGTCGCAAAGCTCGCCTGCGCACTATCATGCATCCCGACCGACCTTGGTACCCTGATATTTTCCTGTGTCATCGTTTTCTCGTGCAATACGGCTCCGAGATCTTTGATTTCTTTATTGAGTTTGATGCAGTTACTCTTCTGAGCTGATACGGTTTTTTCAAGAGCATTCAGGCTGCCGTCGCTATTTATATTGCCATAGAGTGCCCCACAGGCTTTGGCCATTTCGTTAATCTTCGTCCTAATCTTGTTTGCGGCATCAGCTTGTTTTTCATTCAGTGTGACCAAATCATTTTTATATTGATCCACCAAGTCCTTATAACGGTCAGACACGCCGCCACTGAGTATTCGAATGCAGGTTTCTGCCAGCTCGCGCAGTAGCTTGGCCTCGTCGGGAACTGCTTGATCTAGCTTCACCATATGCTGTCCTCCCAAGGAGTTCACCAGTTCCAATGCCTGGAGGAATTGCAGCAGCACGGGATCGCCGCTTTGTCCTTTCGTGGTTCCGTACCACCAATCGTCTTCGGTTACCTTGAATTCGCTTTCTGTCCAGTACTCGCCGCCCGCCAAATCCTTAGCCATTTTTTTCTCTTTTGGGCGGAGAAGATTGTTGTTGTCGTATTCATCGTGCGATTCGCCCGCCACGTTCAATTTGCCGGACTTCACTTTGGCCTGCATGACCTTCTGCGCCGGGACGGTCTTGCGCAGGATTACGCGAGAGTCAGAGGGAGTATGAGCGGCTGCTGCCGCCTGGACAGGAGGAGCCAATAAGGACTCACTGCCGTTCGCCACGCCGTTCTGCAAAGGCTCTGCTGACTTCACGCTGGGCAGCATTTCCATCCGCGCCAATTGTACTGCGCTGGCAGATGCCTTCGCCCCCATCACGTCGGCCTCGTGTTCCAGCCCTTTGTCATCATTGATGGCTACTCCGCCTTTCAATTGCTTGGTGGGCTGGACGCGCCCCTGAGCCTGCTGTACCACGTGCCATGCCTCATGAGGCAGATGCTGCTCCTGGCCCGGACCGACATGAATCTCGCTGCCCTGCGCGTAGGCCAGTGCATTCAGTTGCGCGGGCTTGGCGGAGTTGTAGTGAACCTGAACGTGACCCATCGACATGCCGGAGAGCGACTCGACGCCGCTCTTCAACTGCGGAGGAAGACCGGAGGCAGAACTTGCAGCAGCTTCAGTTCCGCCGGAAGTTGATGCCGCGTCTTCCGCGCGGCGTTGATGAAGTTCATCCTTCGCCTTGCCTTGAATCTTTTCTTCCTTTGGTTTGGCCTGCAGCTTTTCTTCCCTTGGCTTGGCTTGCAGCTTTTCATCCTTCGCCTTGCCTTGAATCTTTTCTTCCTTTGGCTTGGCTTGCACCGGCGCTCCAGCAATTGCACCCCCGCGTCCGTACAGTTGACCTGACATTCGAGGACTCTGATGAATCCCATCGCGCAACTGCGCTAACACTTGCACTCGTGGGCTCGCACTGATGTCCAACGCTAGTTGAGTCGCAGGCGCAGCGTTATCGCCAACCGCGACTGCTGGCGCGGAGTTAGCCAGCCGCCGTCCTTGCGCGAACAACTGGGAGGTCTCAAGCGGAGACATGGATTTTTGAGCTGCCTCTTTCATCTTGCATCCTGTCCTTTAACGCGACGGTTGGTGCCACAGCACGCGCCTCTACAGATGCTAGACATCGACATTCTTCCAAGTGTTCTTCGTCTCGAATGCCGCATAGTCATCATAGGGAATGCTTTCGGCGGGTAAGTTATTCTGCAGATTCTGCACATGAGCAATCCCTATCTTCACAAGCGCGGGAATTTTCGCTGCAGCTATATTACGTACCATGAATGCCTCCCGCAGCGGACTCAATTTCTCTATGTCATTACTTTGTTTGGCCTCATCGCTCGCCTGCTTAATGTCTGGCAGACTAAACACCCCGGGATCATAGGCTACAATCAACTTTTGTAGCAATGGCACGAGACTGTCGATCGCGTTATTGCAGTTGGTCAGGATGACTGGATCGAGGTGGGAATTGTTCTCGTCGAAATATTGATCGCTGACGTTTTTCCTACCCGCTATTATGCACTGGGCCAGATTCTGCGTTACGACCTGCTCAATTTGCTGATGTTCGGGGAAGTAATCCCCAAACCAGCCGAAGCCCCGCGCAGCCTTCGATTCCTGAAGGTAGTCCTGCAGCGATTGCACTACATCGGCGGCTAGATCGTATTTTATCCAGATGGTACTGCAGGACGTTTTCAGTTGAACCTTGTCTAGATTTGTAAACGTGTTTACATTTTGGCATTTATTGGCTATTTTGAGAGCCTTCGATCCGAAAATCTGAGCGTTGACTAGGTTGGCAAGCCCCTTTACCGCTGTGTCTTCGAGTCCCTTTGCCATTGCGTCTATGAAGTTCTGATCGTAGACGCCCTCTTTGGCAGACGTCTTCTTCTTCTCAGTCTGTTTTGGATTCTTCAATTTTGCATGCTTCGAGTAGCTCTCGATTAGTGGTTCCGCGCCCCAGCCCCAAGCGGCGACGGCATCGGAGTACCGTGATGCACTGTGAACTTCGCCGATCAGGTGCCTTTTAGGGGCAAGTACGGGAACGTCCTCACCGCGCTTCATTTTATCGATATCGTTATCGGATTGCACCAGGTAGATTCCATCCGCGGTGGCTATCTTGGCCGTCTTTTTATCGGTCTCTGATGAGGCACTGTCGTATTTCTTACCACTCTTCACATGTATTTTCCGCTGGAATACGCTTCCGGACGATTTGTCATCGGAGATGCGTAATTGCGCCGAGTTCTGGAAGATGCCCGGCCGTTGCTCAAGTTGAGCGGCCATCTTGGTCTGATTGTCCGTGTTTGTGGTGCCCGGTAATTGCGTTGCCTTCGCCCCCATCACGTCGGCCTCGTGTTCCAGCCCTTTGTCATCATTGATGGCTACTCCGCCTTTCAATTGCTTGGTGGCCGGGACGCGCCCCTGGGCTTGCTGGACCACGTGCCATGCCTCATGGGGCAGATGCTGCTCCTGGCCCGGACCGACGTGAATCTCGCTGCCCTGCGCGTAGGCCAGTGCATTCAGTTGCGCGGGCTTGGCGGAGTTGTAGTGAACCTGAACGTGACCCATCGACATGCCGGAGAGCGACTCGACGCCGCTCTTCAACTGCGGAGGAAGACCGGAGGCAGAACTTGCAGCAGCTTCAGTTCCGCCGGAAGTTGATGCCCGCGTCTTCCGCGCGGCGTTGATGAAGTTCATCCTTCGCCTTGCCTTGAATCTTTTCTTCCTTTGGTTTGGCCTGCAGCTTTTCTTCCCTTGGCTTGGCTTGCAGCTTTTCATCCTTCGCCTTGCCTTGAATCTTTTCTTCCTTTGGCTTGGCTTGCACCGGCGCTCCAGCAATTGCACCCCCGCGTCCGTACAGTTGACCTGACATTCGAGGACTCTGATGAATCCCATCGCGCAACTGCGCTAACACTTGCACTCGTGGGCTCGCACTGATGTCCAACGCTAGTTGAGTCGCAGGCGCACCCGACGCGCCAACCAAGGCAGCCTGCACCTGCGAATCCCCGGCGATCCTCCGCCGTTGGGCAAACGGCCAGGAGTTCTGAAGCGCCGTTTTCGAATCTTGAGCAGTCTTTTTCATCGCACCCCGCTTACCCTCTGCCCGGAAGGAAATTGCTTGAATTTCAAAGTCCACTCCGTCCGCGCCCGGTTCGTGATCCGTGTTATCCCGCCAATCGATCCGGCCACCTGTCACGGGAGTCACTACTTGTTCAAATCATTCAGCTTTTTGAGCAATGCGTCAAGATCGACCTTGGCATTTTTTAATTCCACAAGACTCTCGATATATCCGATCAGATCTTTCGATAAGTGCCGTTCCAACTTGGCGCGTAATGCGGGCGAGCCATTCAGGATGTACTCCCCGTCCTCTTTCGTCAGTTGCTCGGCGGCATCCTGAAGGGTGATGAGCGAGGGAGGAATCTTGGTCTTTGGGGGTAACTTATTAAGATCGAGCGGGGTAACAGGACTGATGTCAATGCCCAGTACACTTTCTACTTGTGTAGCAGGTCTCTTCGTCCCCACCGCGTCCAATGCGGCGTAGAACGCATCAACCCTGATCGAGTTCCATTTGTTGAATCCTTCCTCGTCGGGATTGCGATAGCTGACGACCGCATCTCTAAACGTCCTGCCGTCGGGCAGCGCGGAATCGGCATCCCAGTTGTCCTTTGTGTGTTCGTATCCATCGTATATATGCTTAAAAATGGCAAGCTGGCGAGCTGTAAACAGCCTCCCCTGATAGTTTTGGATGGCCAACTTATCATCCAGAGCGGAAAAAATGCCTGGCGTATCGCCTTCCTGGTAGGAGTAGGCACGATACTCCGTCTTATACCGTTGTAAGTCCCTTTCCGCTTTACTTTTCTGAAGCGCCAGCTTTTGCTGGTCGCTGCCTCCTGCGGCATCGACTTGCTCATAACCCTTGCGAACACCGGACTGCGCGTCGCGGCCGCGGTTCTTGTCGGCATCGTGTTGAACCTCGTGCCGCAGCGTCGTCCAGACCTGTTCCTTGGTCTTAGCTGAGATGACGACCGCGATCACTTCACCCGCAACATTCCATCCGCCCGTGGTCCGTGTATCCAGCCGGACATTGTTGTCGTTGTAATTGTCTCTGTCGTAATAGACCGTGTCATTCATCATGTCGCCAGGAAAGCCCTTTGACCCATGCGGGAAGAGTGCGGTTTTTAGGTTAGGGTCTTCGCCTCTACTGCGGACTCTCATATAGGCATCACCCGTCTGCGTAACTGCGAACAGGGGAACCTTGCCCCGGAGTATCCACTCACAGGAATTCTTCAGCCGGCGATCATTTCCGGAAGCTCCCTCGTACACGTAATGGGCAAGATTCTTGCGATCTTGGTCATGCTTTGCCTTCGCCAGGTAATACCCAGTGTTCTTTGCGAGGGTTTCTTCCGGATCCACCTCGGTGCTGACCGAATGCACGGCTCGCCGGCGTTTGCTCAAGTCCGTTTCCGATCCGAATATATTGTTGGCAATGGCCAAATTGGTGGCGCCGTATTTTGCGACCCACGCCTGGACTGCTTGCGAGATTTGATGCAGGCGATACAGCTTAATTCCGTAATCGTTCGCCGGTGTCTGGCCAGCGTCGTAAAAACGCTCGACCGAATCCAACACGTCTTCATAGGTCTTGGTTTTGCTAATAACTTGAACAACCGAACCCTTCGGCGCAATCGTCTCTAATGCCGCAACTGTAGGCATTCTCATTTGCACTACGGGTCTTCCCGGCGCGACTTGAGCCAGCATTCGCTGTAGCGTCGATCCACTGCTCCGGAGAGCTTTTGCTCCCATCACATCCGCCTCATGCTCCAAGCCTTTGTCGTCGTTGATCGCAATGCCGGCCTTCAACTGCTTTGTGGTCTGGACGCGTCCCTGGGCTTGCTGGACCACGTGCCAGGCCTCATGGGGCAGATGCTGTTCCTGGCCCGGACCGACGTGGATGTCAGAACCCTGGGCGTAAGCAAGGGCATTCAGTTGCGCGGGCTTGGCGGAGTTGTAGTGAACCTGCACGTGATCCATCGACATGCCGGAGAGCGACTCGACGCCGTTCTTCAACTGCGGGGGAAGGCCGGAACCTGAGCTCGTGGCAGCTTCAGTTCCGCCGGAAGTTGATGCAGCGTCTTCCGCGCGGCGTTGATGAAGTTCATCCTTCGCCTTGCCCTGAATCTTTTCCTCTTTGGACTTGGCTTGCAGCTTCTCTTCCTTTGCTTTGGCCTGCACGGGTTTTGGCGCTTTGCCCTCCGCATCGCAGCCGCAGGCGTGGGACGATGCAGCGGAGGAATCGGCGGTGAGAGTTGAGGCACTCTGAGGGGGATCGAAAGACCGGTCGCTTTGCGGGAGGACGGAGTCGGCACCGAAGCGCAGTTGTGTCTGCACGCGCGGGCTTTGATGAATGCTCTGCCGCAACTGCGCCAGCGAACGTACCCGAGGACTCGAATCGATCTCTCCGGCAAGTTGCGCAATCGGTCCGGCGAAAGCGCCTGAGGCGGCAGCGCTCCGCCTTTGAGCAGCCACGGCGGGCACCTGCTGGCTCATTTGCTGGTTCAAAGCCACGCTCCTCATGCTTCGCTCTCCATGGCTGCCGTTGCGCGGGTTCAGTGCCGGACCGGCCGGCTGCCAATCTTCGGTTCGTCCGATAAAAAGCTAACAAGTATAAAGACGACAAAACAGGGCAATCTCCCTTGCTCTGAATATATTTATTCCGAAAAAAGAAAATTTTGCGTGCCGCGAAGGAAATCTCCGTGGCCTGTCGTTTTTGGATACGTTGTCAGAACTTCGAGAGGTTAGCCGTGGCCACAATGTACAAGACGCCTGGCGTCTACATCAACGAGCCCAATGCATTTCCTAACTCGGTCGTGGAAGTTCCAACCGCGGTCC
Organism: uncultured Acidobacteriaceae bacterium; assembly: GCA_963804315.1. Classification (GTDB taxonomy): domain Bacteria; phylum Acidobacteriota; class Terriglobia; order Terriglobales; family Acidobacteriaceae; genus Telmatobacter. The sequence goes on along the minus strand of CAWDQB010000047.1, from coordinate 143,701 downwards.
CAGCATTCTTCGGCTACACGGAGACGGCTCCGACGCCCAATGTGCCAACGCGGATTTCGTCGCTGGCGGAGTATCTGCTCTTGTTTGGCGGTGCGCCTAAGACGAAGTTCACCTATACGAAGGGCGGCACGGTAGCACCGGTGGCGGCAGGAAAATTTCTGCTTTACCCGGGCATCCGCCTGTTCTTCGATAACGGCGGCGGTCCGTGCTGGATCGTCAGCGTTGGAACAGCCGATGCTGACACCACCAAGAAGAAGGATGATTTTCTGGGCGCACTGACGGCCCTCGAAAAGATCCAGGAGCCGACCATCTTGGTAGCTCCTGATGCCGTGCTGCTGGACCGGGCTAGCTGGCAGGAGGTGTGCCAGCAGATGATTGCGCACTGCGCCAAAATGCAGAGCCGCGTTTCGATTCTCGATGTATACAGCGGGGACGTGGCTCGCACCAACAACGATTCGACCGACGTGATTACCTTGTTCCGCAACGCCGTCACCGACTCGCTGAATTATGCGCAGACCTATTATCCATGGGTTAAAACCAGCGTCTACGACGACACGGATGTCGACTTCAGCCGCTTCGATGACTCGATCTCAGTTCTGAAGTCGGATCTGGACGATGAGGCCAAGAAGCTGGTGCCCGATGCGGCGGACCCCAAGCAGAAGGCGCTGCTGACATTGAATGCGCTGTTGATTCAGGCGGCTACAGGCACCCAGCAAGCGAAGCCAGACGCGGGCAAGCAGCCGGAGCAGGCCGCCGCTGGAACGGCGTCCACTCCCACTCCAACACCATCCCAGGTGCATCGTTCTCTATGGCAGGTGAGTCCGCTCTACAAGTCGGTATTGGGGAATATCAAGGATATTCTCAATGTACAGCCGCCGAGCGCCGCGATGGCCGGAGTTTATGCTCGGGTCGATGCCAAGCAGGGAGTCTTCAAGGCGCCGGCTAATACAGGAATAAACTCTGTTCTTTCTCCCACGGTCAACATCAGCAGCGAGGAGCAGGAAGATCTGAACAGCCCGCTTGACGGCAAGGCGGTCAACGCGATTCGCGCGTTCGTGGGACGCGGCGTACTGGTTTGGGGCGCGCGAACACTGGATGGTAACAGCCAAGACTGGCGCTACATCAATGTTCGCCGCACCATCATCATGCTGGAGCAGTCCATCAAGTTCGCGTCTCTGGCCTATGTCTTTGAACCGAATACCCCATCGACGTGGGTGACGGTGCGGAACATGATCTCGAACTTCCTCACCAATCAATGGAAGGCGGGAGCCTTGTTTGGCGCCAAGCCGGAAGAAGCCTATAACGTGGACGTGGGACTCGGCTCGACCATGACCGGCAACGATATTCTGGACGGCTACATGCGGGTCACGGTGAAAGTGGCTTTGGTGCGTCCGGCAGAGTTCATCGTTCTTACCTTCCAGCAGAAAATGCAAACGTCCTGATCGGTTGCGGACATCGGAGTTGAAGAGGAGAAGAGAGCATGGCAGACGACGGTTCCAAGCAGAGCGCAACATGGCCCTTGCCCAACGTTTTACTTCAAGGTCGACATTGGCGATCAAAAGGATGTTCCCTTTCAGGAGATCTCCGGGCTAGATACCGAGACGCAGTCGATTGAGTACCGGGCAGGGAACAGCAAGGAGTTTTCCACGGTCAAGATGCCGGGCATCAAGAAGACCGGCAACGTGACCCTGAAGAAGGGGATCTTCGCCAAGGACAACAAGTTCTGGGACTGGTACAACCAGATCAAGCTGAACACGATCAAGCGGGTAACGGTGACCATTCAGCTTTGCGACGAGGCCGGCAGTCCCACCATGGTCTGGACTCTGGCCAATGCCTGGCCTACAAAGATTACCGGCACCGATATGAAGTCAGACGGCAACGAGGTCGCTGTCGAAACTCTTGAGGTTGCGCACGAAGGCTTGACCATCGCCAACAGCTAGGGTCTGCGGCGATGGTCAAAGCGCCAGAGTGCCAGGCCGGTTTTCTTTGCTGTGCCGTTGATCCCTTCAGGCAGCCGCTCTCTATCCGCGCCAGGGAAGCGGGCCTGCCTGCGAGGCAATGGTCTTCGCCCCATCGCAGATTTGGAATCGGAAGAAATTGGCTGCCGTCGCTGCCAACCCAACCGTGAATCGCGGGTTCAAGTTCATGTCTACTCTGTACGCGTTACCCGTCAGCTTTTATTTCGAGGTCAAGTTTGCGGGAATCAAAGCCGCCGACGACTCCAGATTTGCCGAGGCCGACGGTCTTGAGATGGAACTGGGAGTTTTTGAGATCAAGGAAGGTGGCGAGAATCACTTCACGCATCGTCTTCCAGACAGGGGAATACAAAAGAATCTGACCCTGAAACGGGGTGTTCTGGCCGCCGGTTCCGACCTTGCCGATTGGTGCAAAAGCACGTTGGAATCGGATTTCGGCACCAGGATGAAGACCAAGAATATCGATGTGGCGCTGCTCGATCCGGACGGAAACCCTCTGCTTGTGTGGACCTTCACGGCGGCATGGCCGGTGAGGTGGTCGGTATCTGGATTCGATGCCATGAAGAACGATCTGGCCATCGAGACCATCGAGTTCGCGTATCAGCGCAGCATCCGGCAGCGGGAGTCGTCCTGGACCGTGACAACAGCGCTCGGCGCGGTGCGGCGCTAGTCAGGAGGAAGCCTTGCCCGTTGAGATTCGAGAGTTGGTAATCAAAGCTGTGGTTGTTGAAGGAGCCTCCGAAAGGCAGAAGGCGGAGCGCACTCTGGCCACCCTGAAGAAGGAGATCGCCGAGGCGTGCCGCGCGCAGCTCGACCAGATGAGCCAGCCCGTAAATGACCGCTAGAGCGGGGAGAAAGCGATGCTGCAAAAGCTCATCATTGTGGGTTATTCAGACGAGAAGCTCACGCAGAAGACAGGCCAATACACGGTCCAGATCAACCCGGAGACCTACTCCCAGCAGTACGCCACCAAGTTCATCTGCGACGAGGCAGTGAATACGGGAGGGGTGATCAACAAGTTTGTGGTGCAGAAGCCGCAAGATCTGGGGCTCGAGTTTTATCTCGACGCTACCGGAGTGCTGCCGGGAGTCTTGAGTGTAAATGACGACCTGGACCGGTTCAAATCGATCGTCTATTCATACAACGGAACCATACACAGCCCCAACTATCTACGCATCCTGTGGGGACAGCTCACCTTCGATTGCCGTTTGGAGACCCTCAACGTCGAATACACGCTGTTCACGCCTTCGGGGGTGCCGCTTCGGGCCAAGCTCACCACCACGTTCCAGCAGTACCTTTCGCCGGAAAAGATGCAACTGCAAGCCCGCAACAGCTCCCCGGATTTGACGCACAGCCGTATCACCTTCCTCCCGGGACACGCTGCCGCTGCTGTGTTTTCAAATCTACGGTGACAGCAAGTATTACCTGGACATCGCGCGGATCAACGGGCTGGACAATTTCAGAGACCTTCAGCCGGGACAGAAGATCGTGTTTCCACCGCTAGGAGACTGACCGATGTCCTCGCCGCTCGTTGCCAATTCGGATCTGGTCTCCGCCACCGTGCTTGTTGGGGGTCAGAAGATCACGGACACGTACCCGGTGCGGCAAATCCTGGTCGAGCACAGGATCAATCGCGTGCCATGGGCAAAGATCGTGCTGGTAGACGGCGATCTCTCGGATCGTACATTCTCGATCAGCGAATCGGATCAGTTCGTGCCCGGCAACGAGGTTGAGATCAAGGCCGGGTATCAAAGCCAGGAGACCAGCATCTTTAAGGGAATCGTGGTGCGGCACAGTGTTCGGGCGCGAAATGGCGACTCTTCGCTGACGGTGATGTGCTTTGACAAATCCGTCAAGATGACGATCCAGCGCAAGAGCAACTACTTCCTCAAAATGAGCAGCAGCGCCATCATCGAGCAGTTGATCGGCAACGCCGGACTTAGCTCGGATGTGGGAGACACGGGTTCGACGATCGAGGAGATCATCCAGTACTACGCAACCGACTGGGATTTTATGGTGAGCCGGGCGGAGGCGTGCGGCCAGATGGTGATTGTGGAGGATGGAAAGATCACCGTAAAGGCCCCCGATTTCAGCACCGACAGCAGCCTGGAGGTTAAATACGGCGAGTCGATTATCGAAGTCGAGATGGAGATCGATGCACGCCCTCAGTTGTCTTCGGTGACTTCGAAATCATGGGATTTCACTGGGCAAACGGTGCAAACCGGCAGTTCGTCGGAGCCAACGGTGAATAGCCAGGGAAATCTAAGCGGCTCGCAATTGGCGCAAACCATGAGCAGCGACGCTTACGAACTGATCACCAGTGCCCCCGTGGCCTCCGGCGACCTGACATCGTGGGCCAAGGCGCAGTTGTTGAAGTCGCGCATGGCGCGGATACGAGGCAAGGTTATCTTCCCGGGCAGCGCCCTTGCCAAGCCAGGAACGGTGGCCAAGCTGGAAGGGCTAGGAGAGCGGTTTGACGGCAAGGCGTATGTTTCTGGTGTAACCCACCGCATCAATCCTGGCGAATGGAAGACAGAAGCCGAGATAGGGATGTCGCCGCGCTGGTTTATAGAAGATAACACGGGAATCGAAGCGCAGCCGGCCGGCGGTTTGCTGCCGGCCATTCACGGCGCGCAGATCGGAACCGTGAAGAAGATTCAGGACGATCCTGATGGCCAGACGCGCATTCAGGTGGATGTGCCCATGATCGCGCCCAGCGGCGACGGTGTCTGGGCGCGCATTGCCAGTCCCTATGCCACCAAGAATGCCGGAATATTCTTCATGCCGGAGGTAGGCGATGAGGTGCTGCTGAGTTTTCTGAATAATGATCCGTCCTTTCCGGTCATAGTCGGCAGCCTCTACAGCAGTCAGCATGCGCCGCCTTTTACGCCCGATGAGAAGAACACGCACAAGGCGATCGTCAGCAACGCTCAGTTGAAGATCGACATGGACGACGTGAAAAAAATTGTCCAGATCACGACGCCGGGCGGCCACACGGTTACCATGAGCGACGATCAGCAATCGATCAGCATCGTCGATTCGAACAAGAACAAGCTGGAGATGACTTCGAGCGGGATTTCCATCAGCAGTCCCGGAGACATCAACATCAAGGCCACGGGGCAGATTCAGATCAAAGCCCAGACCAGCGTGGCCGTGGAAGCGACGACCGATTTGAGCCTGAAGGGCATGAACGTCAGCGCCGAGGCGCAGATAGCAGCAGCCGTCAAGGGACAGGCTCAGGCCGAGTTGTCGGCCTCCGGGCAAACTACCGTGCGCGGAGCCATGGTGATGATCAATTGACAGTGGCCAGACCGGAAGAAGAACGAACCAGTATTCAGGAGCAGACAGAGACCATGCCACCCGCAGCACGATTGACCGATATGCACACCTGCCCGATGCAGACTCCGGCCGTGGTTCCAATCCCCCACGTGGGCGGCCCGATTGTCGGTCCCGGAGTACCGACAGTGCTGATCGGCATGATGCCGGCCTCGGTCGTGGGCGACATGCTGGTGTGCGTGGGGCCGCCCGATTCGCTGGTAAAAGGGTCGGCGACGGTAATGATCGGCGGACGGCCCGCGGCGCGATTGGGAGACACCACGGCTCACGGAGGCAGCGTAGTGCTGGGGTGTTTCACTGTGATGATTGGCGGATAGGAGGCCGAAGGCGATGGGAGGCGATTGGACCAAGGACGAAGCTTTTCTGGGAAGAGGATGGTCGTTTCCGCCCGCCTTCGATCGAGGCGACGCCGGCGTTGTCATGGTCACGGCGGAGGACGACATCCGCGAGAGCCTGTGGATACTGCTGACAACTATCCCCGGGGAGCGGGTGATGCTGCCCGACTATGGATGCGGAATTCATGAGCACGTTTTCGACGGCATCGGTGAGACTTTGTACACCTATCTGCGCACCCACATCGAGCACGCAGTACTCTTCTATGAACCGCGGATTGTGTTGGAAGGTGTCGAGATCGCCTTTCGGGATTATCTGGATGGGATTCTCATGATCACTCTTACCTACAGCATTATCCAGACCAATACGCGAAACAACCTTGTGATTCCCTATTCCCTGAAGGAGGGCACGCTGGCCGCTTTGCCCAGGGCCAGCTGAGGCACGCATGCAACGGCAGCGCGGCAATCTGAAACCGGCTTTCGGTACGGCCCGTTCGATGCGGTCGCCGGAGGCGCTCGCCCCCGAATACGCTCCCATCGACGAGAGAACCTGTGCGAGCCGGATGGCCCATGCGCTTGAACTCGCCAAGCTGCTGGCCTATTACGACGAGACCAACCGCAGCGTATCCGACTGGACGGTGTTCTTTGAGAGCGACATCTCGTTTCTTCTGGCCAGTATTGTGAGTACGGACTTTCGCCGCGAACGCTTTGAGGTCGGAGGCATGCATCAAGCCGCGCGCGAGGGACGGCCCGACATCGAGCAGGTCCTGAATGTCCTGTTCGAGATGATCCGCCGCATCGACAGTTGGTGTGGAAAAGCCGCGGCAATCGCCTTTCGGGAGCGCGCCGATAACACCTTGCGCATGACCCTGGAATCGATCATTCAATCCGATCTGAGCCAACAATTCGGGACCTATTTCGACAGCCTCCTGCGGGACTTGGACGCCTTCCAGCCGCCGCCTCAGGGTTCATGGAGCGACTACTGGAAGCCGCGGGCCGCGCAATTGATCTGGGACTGGACGCCGCAGAAACTGGCCGGACTCACCGCCCCGCCGATTGTCCATCAACATCCGCTCCACAGCCTTTTGGAAATCCTCAATGACGTAAATCGGGCCAACGAAAGCATCCAGAATGTCGCTTGGACCTATCTGGAAAGAGACCTTGCGGCTATCGATTCGCCTTCGCTGGGGGCTGCGGACGGAGCCATCTCGGAGGAGAATTCCAGCCACGCTCCCCACACGGCGCTGTTCATCGCCTTCTCCAAACTGCTCGAAACCCTGCGCGACAAGATCAACGGCATCACCGGTCGCCATCTGGATTTTTACTATCGCAAAGTTCTCAATCTCTCCGAACGCGGTAGCACGCCCGACGTTGCACATCTCACGTTCGAGCTGGCGCCGAACGTGAACGGCTTCATGCTTCCGGGCGGCACGCGGCTGGCGGCCGGCAAGAACCCCGACGGCACCGCACGGGAGTTTGCAACCAGCGAAGATTTGTTCATCAACCGTGCTCGAATCGATTCCAAGAAGGCGCTTTACCTGGCAGCGGATCTGCTTTCGGCGAAGCGGGCTGAGCATCTGGAATGCGATCCTCCGGCCTCGCCAGAGCCGCTCGCCGGTCGCATCACCGGTGTGCTGGCGCTACCCGCGTGCGACTCAAGCGACGGCCTCGGCGCGGCCTTGCTCGATGCCGACGCGGGCTGGCCGACGTTTGGCATCAATGAAGTCACGGGGCAGCCTTTGGTTACTCCGGAGCTGAATGCCGAGTTAGGTTTTGTGGTCTCTTCTTCTGTGCTTCTGCTTGAGGACGGCGAGCGCACGGTCGAGATCAATATCGCCTTTCAGGGAGAAGACACACTCGAAGGCGCATTGCACCGGTATCAGGATGCAGCTGCGGCGCTGCTTGAAACAACGCCGCCTATGGAGTGGCTTCTGGCCGACGCCTTTCTGGTCGCAGTCAGCACGGCTTCGGGCTGGATGCGGATCGAGAACGCCTCCTTTCGCCGGCATCCGGTAGTGGGTACAACGCTGGCCATCGCGTTTACGCTAGCCTTCACGGATCGAGCGATCGTGGGCCAGACGGCCCTGGCTCCGGATGGGACGGGGCTGCCGATGGTCAAGGTGACGCTCAATCCGCTGGCGCGCGTCTATGCGTACTCCTACTTCAAGGGGCTATTGATCGAATCGATTGATCTGCGTGTGTGCGCGGATGGAATGGCGAAGCTGCGCATACGGAATGAGGTTGGCCTGCTCTCTGCCGCGCAGCCTTTTGCCATCTTCGGCCCGGTGCCGGTGCAGGGTTCATATCTGCTGATAAGCCATCCGGAGCTGGCCGCAAAAAACGTGCGGCATCTTACGATAGCCATCAACTGGTTCAATCCGCTCCCGCCGCCGGGCGATCTGGCCTCGTACTATGCCGCCTACAAGCTGTCGATTGGCAACGACACATTCAAAATTCGTGTCACCATCTGCGGCGATCCCGGCGTGTGGACTGCGCCTGCCGATAGCCAGGAATTGACTCCGCTGTTTTTGCGCGACTACGACCACGGCGGGATGCAGCCTTGCACCGCACTGGCGCTCACCATGCCCGATCTGCCCGCGCCCAGGACGCAGCCATCCATTGCACCCGCGCTGACCGAGGCCGAGGCGCCGCGCGGTTCCATTCGGATGGAGTTGGCGGAGCCTGTCTTCGGCTTCGGACAAACTGTTTTCCCAGGCATCATGTCCGAGGCGGCCACGGCCAATGCGCGGGCCGGAAAGAAGGGACCCTTTGCATCGCTTCCCAATCCACCGCTGGTCCCTGTAGCCAAGTCCCTTACCTTGAGTTATGAGGCCAGTGACAGCCTCGATCTTTCCCGGCCAATTCCCGTGGCCCATCAGGCGGGTTTTTGCACTCTCCATCCCTTCGGCTACCAAAAGCATGGCGGACGGGATGCCAGCATGATTCCGGAACTGGGCGAGCAGGGACATCTCTGGCTCGGGCTTGCCAATGCCGGCGCGCAGCAATCTCTGAGCCTGTTGTTTCATATTCGCGATGTTGGTTTTTCTCCGCTGCCCGAACTCAGGCACCATCACGAAATGGCGCGGAAGCCGCTACGATGGCGCTATCTCAGCCAAAACAAGTGGAAGGAGATTCCGGTTCGTCTGGTTTTGTCCGACTCAACGCGTGGCTTGACGAGATCTGGGATCGTCCAGTTCCTGTTGCCCAACGACATTACGTCGGACAATACGATTCTGCCCAGCGGTCTGTGCTGGATCGAAGCTGCCTCGGAGAAGGTGGGAGACACGTATTGGTGCCAGGTTGTTTCTATCTCTACCCAGGCGGTGACCGCAACCAGGGTCTGCAACCCTGAGAGCGAACTGACGCCGCGCTCGCTGCCCCCAGGCACAATCGCTCAGCTATGTGACAAGAAGCCGCAGATCAAGACCGTCACTCAGCCCTTCGCCACGCGCGAAGGCCGAAGCCGTGAGACGGCAGAGGAGTTTCAGGTGCGTGTCTCCGAACGTCTGCGGCATAAGGGCCGCGCCGTTCAGACCTTCGATTACGAGCGATTGGTGCTGGACCGTTTTCCCCAGGTCGGCCAAGTCAAGTGCATCGGCAGCAACCAGAGCCACTTCAACGCGGAAAGTATTTCGGTGCCGCCGGGCACGCTTTATCTAGTTGCCACGCCGAGGCTCGAGGCAAATGCGGACCCGACGCCCCGGCTTCCATTGCACGTGCTCCGAGAGATCGAGGAATTTATTCGACCGCTGGCAACAGCTCACTTGGCGGACCTTCACGCCATGAATCCGGTCTACGAAACGCTCAAGGTCTTTGCCAGCGTTGAATTCACCAAGAGCGGCGATGCCTCGTACTACAGCGACGATCTGGACCTTGCCATCGGGCGGTGGCTGCGCCCCTGGGGAGGCGAAAAAGGAACTCCCATGCCCATCGGCAGCGGGCAGGTGCAGGGCTATCAGTTGGCCAAGTTCATCGCGGGCCTGCCGTACGTACAGCGCCTCGAATCGCTGTTCATGCTCCACACCTATCAGAATGAGGATGGCTGGCAATCCCGATGGCGATCGATGGATCAGATGGTGTGGGCGACGGCTCCCTGGGGGGTTCTGATACCGGCAGTCCGGCACGAGATTGCGGTGGCCGGCGCTGAATTGACTCAGATCATTCGCGGTATAAGCAATCTGATGGTGGGCGCGGATTTCGTCGTGCCGAGCCGTGATGTGCGAGAACGATCCGGTCCGGAAACTGAACGACGCTATATTGTTGTGATTCCCCGCAGTACATTGAGCGCAACTTTCAAGAACCAACCCGGAGACGAGAAGCCCTAGATGCCCCAAGAGAATGCAAAAACGGCAGAGCGCAAAAAGACCCCTGGGAGCGGTCCGATCAAGAGCCGTGCGGAATTGCGCGCGATGTTCGCGAACGGAAGCCTGCCCGACCAGAATGCGTTCTCCCAGCTTATCGATTCTCTGGTGCACAAGGATGACGCGGAGGTGAGTCCGGTTACAGATGCCTCCGGCGGGAAGAATGGGGCAAATCACCGCATTACAGCCCAGAACCGATCCTGGTATGTCTACATCGATGCGAAGAACAATTTGGTGGTCTCGGAAAGCGACGCGGTCCGGCTGCGGCTGAATGCAAACAGCCATATCGATCTTGGAGCCACGGATTCGCCCTTCGCCCTCGATGTCGATGGCTGGGTGGGCATTCCCATGCGCATTGGTACCTACAAGCCCGACGACGACACGCGGCATGTCTTTCCCTCAACCGCGCTGACCAGGATGCAACTTCCGGCTGACGGTTGCTGGCACCGGGTTCTCACTGGAATCAACAGTTGCCAGGCCTTTGAGATCGTTGCCAGCGCCGCGGGATCAAAGGCCTCGAAGGCCGCCGCAATCACCCATGCGATTGCAGTGAATGCCAGCGGACACGGCAAATCCATTCGCCAAACCTTTTCTTACGAAGGATGGGACTGGCGACGCCGTATCCGGTTTCAATGGCAGGCCGACGGCGGCGGCTGGTTCAAAAAAGCCACTGGTTACACATTGCGGGTGCGGACCGGGTGCAACTATGGCAAGGGAGACGATGGTAATCCGGCGATGATCCAGTATCACATCACCAAGCTCTGGTAGGCCGGAGAAGAGGAGGCTCAAGGTTCACACCTGGCAGCGGCCGCCAAGAACGAGGCCCACGAAAGCGGACAGATTGCACCTATGAAAGCACCGCAAACCATTCCGCGGTCGGGAACTCCCGATCCAGTCACCAGCTACCAGGCTCTGTTGAGCCGGGGGCTGGCCTATTGCCAGAAACTGGCCGGCGAAATATGGACCGATTACAACGAGCACGACCCCGGCGTAACCATTCTGGAGCAGCTATGCTATGCCCTCACAGACCTTTCCTATCGCGCCGGCTATGAGATACCAGACATTCTGGCCTCGCCGAGCGGAGTTCCGCGGCCGGAAAACTCGCTCTACACCGGCGACCGGATTTTAACCTCAAGCCCGATCACTCCAAACGACTATCGGAACCTGCTTTACGACCGGATCAAAGGCCTGAAAAACGCCTGGCTGTATCCCGTGACCGATCATCCGCTGGGGGTGCAGGGCACCTATCACGTTCTGATTGAGCTACGCGAAGAGATTGAAGACCCCAAAGGGCCGGAGGCGATGGAGATCAAGAATCAGGCGCTGAAGCTGATGCGCCAGAGACGCAATCTTGGCGAAGACATCGGCATAGTCCAGATTTTGACGCCTCAGCCGATCCGCATCGATGGCACCATCATCATTGAACCGCAGGCCGAGCCGGCCAAAGTGCTGGCTGCAGTGCTGTTTGAAATTCAGAATTCGATGATTCCTTTTCCGCAGGTTCAGCAGGTTGACGAGCTATTCCAAAAAATGTCGCCGGAGGATATCTGGTCTGGTCCGGCGCTTAAGCACGGCGCGCTTGATCAGCGCAGTCTTCGGCCTATCGAAACAGCGGTCCGGGTTCAGCAGATCGCCAATATCATGCTGAAGGTGCCGGGAGTCAAACGCGTTAAAGATGTGATGGTGGGCAACGTAAACGGCGAAATGACCTCCGATACCCTTCCGCTCAAAAAATTTCATGTGCCGCGCATCCATCCTCCGATCCTGCAGAAGCAGCCGGGATACACCATCCAGGTGGAACTGGAAGGTGGCTTCAAATGCCTGCCGGATGCGCGAGCCGTATGGAGCAAGATCCGTGAGCTGGATGCGGCGATGCGCAGCAGCATGGCTTACGCGGCGCGGTCCTTGAACGCGCTTTCTTATACGAAAGTCCCCACCGGTATCGACCGGAAGATTGAGGATTACTTCTCCATCCAGCATCAGTTTCCGGCGATTTATGGGCTAGGCAGATTCGGCATGTCCAACGGGCTTGTCGAAACCAGGCGGCAGCGTCCGAATGCCGATGCGCGGCACCGGGCGCAAATTCGCCAGCTCCGCGCCTATCTACTGTTCTTCGAGCAACTGCTCACCGACAATCTGGCGCAGTTGGCGCATGTTTCTGAACTGTTCTCCCTGGACGAAAAATTGGATCGCAGCTACTTTTATCAACCTCTGGCTCATGACCCACCGCGTCCCGAAGATCCTCCCAACATGGTCGAGGTGCTGTTGCAGAGCCCGGCGATCCGGGCCAAAATGCCATGCGTTATCAGGTCTGCGTCGTCGATCAGCGCGGAGAGATTGTATTCATAAGCCGCATCCAAAACGGCCTGGAAGAATCCGAGGAAACAAAAAGCCAAATCGCTGAGTGCGGCCAGTCGATTGACCTCTACCGGGAGCTCGGTAGGCGCGGCAGGTGAAGTACGTCTGGCTCTGCACGCGAGAGACAGCGCGGTCCTCGCCTATGGACTGGAGCAGTTTACCTCCATCGAAGCGTCTCGCGAAGCGGCTGAACATTGGGTCCGATTGTTCGTTCAACTGCGGGGCGATTCTGAACTGCTGGGCAATTCAATCAAAGTTTTCTCTCACGAGCATTTCGGCTTTCAAGTAGTCGATGAGCGGTCGCGCATTGTGCTGCTTGGACGGCGCGCCAGTTCGCCTGAAGAACGCGACCGCCGCATCGAAGAGATGCTGGATTGCGGAGTGGACGAGCAATGCTATCGGCTGCTCAGGCGAGGCCCGGCGGAATTCGAGGTTGGACTCCTGAACCGGGAAGGGCAGCCCATCGCCAGGGGCAGCGAGGCTTTTGCCACGCAACCCGACGCGGATAGCGGCATCGTCGCCTTGCTTGCCCTCATCGAGTCCATGGCGGGCGACCGGTTTTACCGCGATCGCCATCTGCGCATTCTTCCTGAAGTGGAAGAGATAGCCAGCAGCCCGCTCAGCGCTTATAACCGGGGATTGGCGAGCCTGGCTCGAAGCATGGATCGCGATCATCTTCTGCGCCGCAACCGATTCCTGGACCACCTGCTTGCGCGCTTCTCCGAGCAGTTCGACGACCAGATCCTGGACCGGTTGGATATGAGGCCATATGGGGAGAAGGACGGCTTTTACGCCGAACTGATCCGCTGGAAGATCGACTTCCTGCGCGAATATGTGCAGAAGGACAGCAGCCAGCCGGCCTCTGTTGGCGGCGGCAGGGCCAGGGGTTTCGACTACAGCGATGCGGCGGATTCCAGCGCTTCCTCCTCCTTTGAGCGGCGTATCGGCCTGTTGCTTGGCATTAGGGGTCACATGACAGGGGACGGTTATCAGGTGAACCCGGCGCAGCGGGATTCAAAGCCTGGATACTTTTACCAGGAGATGGGTTCCGGGAATCCGCGTGCGGAGGGGGAACCAGATGCGGGTGATCTGCACGACAATTTCGTTTTCTCCTCGGCGGACTCCTCGGTCTTCCGGGTGCTATTGGGATCGAGTGCCAATCCCAATTGCTTCGCCGTGGAGCCGGCCGGGAACGAATACAGAATTCTCTATCAATCGCCAGAGAGCATAGACCCCGTTACGATCCACTACGCCCCGACCCGCGCGGAGGCCGATAGACGAGTGGCTGCGTTGATTCGCTACTTCCGCGAGATGCGCGCCGACAGCGCGGAGTGGTACCGAGGGGAATGCATGTATCTGGTTGAGCACCTTTTATTGCGGCCACAAGACCGCTCAGAGCAGTGCTGTGTGCACCTCTCGGACGACCGGGCCGGCATTCAACTCAGCAGCGTTCCCGTCTCCCGGGAAGAGAAGGAAAGCCATGCGCGGCTGATCCTGGAACACGGCCAGAAAAAAGCGAACTTCCGTCCCAAGATACATTCTTCCGGAAAGCATTACCTGGTTCTCTTGGCCGGAGATCGGGAGATTGCAGCCGGAAAGGAACTGTTCTTGGATCTGGCGCAAGCGGAAAAAGCCAGGACTGAACTGGCCGATTTGGTTCGCCGTCTTGCGGCCCAACCGCAGGCGCAAGACGCGGTCCTGAAGACAACTATGATGGATGACTTCTATTCATATCGTGTCAGCGTCTTCCTGCCCAACTGGCCGATGCGCTTTCAAAACGACGAATTCAAACTGTATGCCGAGCAGACCATTCACGAGAACACGCCCGCACACCTTGCCGTCGATTGCTATTGGCTTTCTACTGCGGAAATGCAAGAGTTCGAGCAGACCTATGGCCAGTGGCGCAAGCTGAAATGCGCCTTTGCTCAGGCGGAAGGGGTACCTGGGCAGGGCGTTCCATCGGACGCGGAACTCAACCGGCAAGCGGCAAAGCTAAAGGCCTTTATCGAGCGGCTGCAATTGCGGGAAGCTCGCGGAGAACCGGCGCAATCCGGGCAACGGCCGGCCGTCGCACCCGCGGGGGGGAGCGTGCAGTCATGAATCATACGGAACATGCCATCTCGCGCGTGGAGTTCGAAACCATCCTCGAGCGCAGGGAGCGCGTTCGATCGGTGCAGGATCGAATCAGTAGATTCGCGAACAGGGTGCTGGACGATGTGCTGACCGAAGGCCTGGCCCGCTTTGATGGATCGCCGCGCACATTGGAGTTCCGCAGAGTCGAGCTTGATCTCGGCGAGATCTCCCTTGAGCATCTGGAGCGGGAAGTCGAAGAGAAAATCGCCCGTCAGTTGCGAGCCTGGGCGCTGCGCAAAGCCCCCTGGCCGCATCCTGAGGATTCTCTTATGCGTTCGCAGCGCGAATCTCGAACGGTGCCAGAGGCGGGAATTGAGCCGGCATCTCAGAGTCACAAAAGCGAATCGCCATTCTGGCTCCTGCCGCCGGAAGTGGGCCGGAATGACATGGACATTCGTGGCGAATTCCTAGGCGGCCTGATCGGCTCTGGGGATGACTTGCGTCGCAATCCGCACCAGAGGCCCAACTCGGACCAGCGGGGGGAGGAAGAGCAACGCCGGTGGCCGGACCTTCGCGACCGCCCCGCGCTCCGTGCTCGTCTGGCGGCCAAGTTATCTCCTGAACAAAGGACGGCGATTTTAGAGGCCTGGATGCCGGGGCACAGCGCTGCCGTTGTTGAGTTTGCCATACTGCTCTCCCGGTTGCACGTCGAAGACTCTCTCTTGCCGGCGGACCGCGCAACATTCGAAGGCCAGCTATGGAGGTGCATCCTCGACGAGGCGGCGGATTACCGCTTCGCCAGCTTCTCGCTGGGCGCTTTCCTTCGCCGGGTTCTGGCTCGCCTGGCCCGGTATCACTCTCTTCCTTTTGGGGGTATGGCTCGACAGATCGCCAGCGGATGGAAGCGACGGCCGGAATCCGCAGTACCATCAAACGTTTTGTTCCCGGTTATCAACAGATTCTCAACTGAATTCGAAACAGAGGACACAAGTGGGAAGATCGCCGCCGTGCCCCCGGACGCCGCCTCTCGGAACGAACTCCCGGAAGCGGCTGCACCGGTCAGGGCAGCGGAACCCTGGGCGCGTTTCGAGCGCTCCGCTCCTGGATCGCTCGGCAATCTCGCGCGCTTTCTCGAGTGGGGGGTGCTGCCATGGTCAGGCCCATCGGTAAGAGGCAAGACCGTCGAATCCGAGATGCTCTCCAGCCTGGTTTCTGATGCGGATCAGGTCTGCGCCCTGATCAGGAGCCTGGGAGAGATGGCGCCGGTGCGCAAACGGATTACGGTGCAATTTTCAGAGACTGTCGTCCAGCGGCTTATCGGTGAACTCGATCCGGTGAACGCAACCTGGATGCTGCTGTGCACCAAACATCTGCGGCTGCTCAATCGGCAAAAGCCGCTGATCATGATCGAAGACAGGGCATTTGGTCAACTGCTCTCGGAGTTGACGCTCGAATATCTCTCCGGTCGCCACTGGCATGCGCTCGATGAAATTTCGTTTCTCCGCTTTCTGCTGTTGCGGCTGGCGCATCGGCAGAAGATGGGATACGAAGTGCTGCTGGCCGATCTGGCCTTGCGCCGCTCGCCCAGTTCGAGCCGCTCTCACCCGGCAGGTGAGATCGATCCCCAGTCGCGGCTCAGCGACATCATCGTGACGTTGCTCGACACCGATCTTCTTGGCATGCGCAACCGCCTTGCGCACGCGCCCCGATTCACCGTGCGAGCCGAGTTTCGCCATCTCTATTGCGATCTTGACGTGCTCGCTTACTGGATTCGCTGGCGCAAGCTGCCGGAGTGGAGTGTAGACGCCCATCCGCGCGATGTGCTGCAAAGCCTGGAAACGCTACATGATCTGTTGCCGCCGGATTGCTCATCGGCTTGCGCGGCGGCTGCCGGCATTGGCCGTGATCGCTCCGGCGCGGGTGAGGCGCCCCGCGAGAGTTGCCCGCAGGTGGTTGAAGACTTGTCGCCAGCGCTTCAGATCGAGCGTTGGCTCTTGTTCGGATTGTGGCCGGCGGAGATCGAAGCTCCTGAGGACACGGCTCTCTATCGCTGGCTCGAAGTTCAAACCGATGCCGACTGGCTGCACGGTGTGGAGCGGTGCGGAGCGCAGGATCAGGCCATTCGAAGGATGGCGCGTTTATCACCGGAGTTTGTGCTGCGCATCGCGGCGCTGCTATCCGGTCCGAACGCTGAACCGGTTCATGAGCTCCTGGTTGCCTTGCATGCCATTGGCAGGCCGCTTGAGGGAAGCTTCCCTCCTCCGTGGGAGGAACAAGTGAACCGGTTCGCCCTGGCGCTGCTCATCCAAGGCGCTCCGGCTGAAAGGCGAAGCCCCGCATTCCCGCGCCATCTGGCACAGTCGACTCTTGTCACGCTCTCTCTTACGTTTCAGATTTCCTGTGAGCGGTTGTTGCTGCTGTTGCGGCACGAGTGCGAAGGTCCTTCATCGCTTCAAGATCTTTGCGCGAGCCTGGTGGATGAGTTTGGAAGCTCGGAGCAGCCGGCATCTTCCGGTCTGCACTTGGAGGCAAGCACAACGGATGCTTACGGATCCCGGATCGCTGTTGATCCTGCTCCAAAATACCGTCGGGGTGCTCCGTTGTTTTCCGCACACTTTGCGGAAAAGGGCGGGAACGAAGAGACGCTCATTGCGGACCGGATCAATAAAACCGGGATCGCCGGACACAGTACCGAGGGGTCTGAGGTCGGAAGCTCGGAGATCGTAATGGGCTATCTGCTCGGTGGACGCCTTCCACTCGACGCGGCGGGTATTAGTTTTGAGGCCTGCCAACGCATCGCGCGGCGGCTCACAGGCTCTGAACTGGCATTGATCGCACAAGCGTGCTGCAAAGGGCAGGGCGACGAGATTCTGAGACGCGCTGAAAGCCTGCTTGCTCCCGAAGAGTTTCGGCAATTGCGAAAGCTTTCTTCAAGCCTAGATCGGATTCAACGGGAAGAAAGAGCGGGTGCGAGTCCGAGGCAGAGAGAGAGCGAATCCGAGCGGCGATACGGCATTTTAGAATCGCAAGCCGCCAGGCCGCGACTCGAACGACGGGCAGATTCTGAATCCGGCTCCAGTTCGGAAGCGCGACATCCACGGATCGAGTCAAGCCCCGTACGAAGGGAAGATCTTTCGGGGCAGGCGATGAGACTGCTTCGAAGGCTCGATGCATTTGTATTCTACCTGCGCAGCGGAGCGATACCGTGGTGGGGCGATCACGAGATCTCAGGCCCCTCCAGCGAATGGATTGAGCCTCTGCTCAAGGATGCTCCGGAGAATTTGCTCCATACTCTGCGGTCGGCGGCCAGTTCTCCTTGCGCTATCGAACGGCTACTGCGCTATGTGCCCCGCGATTCGATCGCCGCACTCATTCGTCAGGCGGAACCCGGCTTTGGCGGGCTTCTTGTCCATTATCTTTACCTCGGTGAGGAGTTGAAGAACGACGCGACATTTTCCGCCGCGCAGCGATCGAGCGCCCCCGCCGCGCATTGGCGGGCCGCACTGCAACTCATTCTCGATCCGCATCAGCCGCGCCGTCCGTTTGCCGACACGCTCACCTATCTCTCAGGCCCGATTTCGCAACAGTTGGGTATGACTGCCGGCCGCTACTGGAAGGGCCTCGCCGACGTTGCCCAGCTTCATATTCAAGAGGGAAGCGGAATAGCAACTCTGGCCGGGATACTTCTGCAACTGGAGAAGACTGGCAAGTCCCACGCGGATTCGGGACGCGACCATATTTTTGCTCAGGATGGAAGACGCACCAGTCCAACAGCGGAGATTGCCGAACTGCCGCTTGCCACGCATGCGGATGATAACGATGGAAGCACGGCGCAGAGTCCGCAACGACTCGACCATAAAGACCGTACAAGCGAAGAGGCTATTATTCCTGCCCCTCATGATGTAAATCGGGAGCAGCGCACGGATTTGATCTTCCCTGCCTCCGGTGCGACTGAGGTTCAAACTGGCGCAGTCGAGAAAAGCTCGCCTGATCACGAACCCGCTTCGATTGCTTCAGGAGCGGACGCCCTGACGCTATTGCGGCATTCAAGTGATTCAGTGGTTGACAACGAGAACGTGGTCGCCGGTCCTTCCGGTTCGTCGCGCCTTTCGCTGGGCGAGAAGGCACGTGATCTCACCATCGCCAAGACACTCGATACCGCTGCAAAGGCTTCGCATGAAGACGAAGCCGGCTCAGAACCGTTGATTGACTTTGAAGCCGAACCTGCCAGCGGGAATGGCAAACTCTTGGAGGAAACTTCGGCGGGTTCAACAGAGATCCAGCCTCGATTCCAGAATCAAATCCCGGATGCCATCCGTGATCGAAGACCAGATCGCCCCGCGTGTCCAACGGAAATTGCCGAGGAAGCAGCCCCCTTCGTTCCCAACCAAGACACGGCGTCCGGCAAGCTGGAATATCTGCTGCGTTTTGGCACTCTGCCGGACTCCTCTTCCGCCGCGAGTCTCGACAAATTCATGCACACCGTCGCAGAGGAGATCGGTCGAAATCCCGAAACTTATCGAAGACTCATCAAGCGCTCTGCGCACGGCGCCATGGAACGGCGGCGCATGGTTAGAAACTTCTCTCCGGAAGTACTGGAGGCTGTTTTGAAACTGCTGCTGCCCAACGATCATGCGGTAGCCAGGCTTTGCATGGAGGAGCTGGCGGAAGCAGCTTCTTCGACTTCGACCGCTAGGAGGCGCGAGGTGTTTCATCAACTCTGCGGCGAGGAACTCATCGAAAGCTCCATCCTTGACTCCGGCAAGGAGTGTGAGATCGCGTCCTATCTTCGCCGGGCATTGCTGCGGCTTGCGGAGGATCGTGGCCTCAAGACGGCGGAGGTTGTTCGCGATCTCCGTAGCAGATTTTCTCGTCAGCATGAGCCGCTGCGGACCCGTTTGAACAAGGCGCTGGAGCAGGCTGAACGTGAAACCGCACGAATTCCCAATTGGCTTCGTCCTCCGGTCCCGGAGGCATCGGCTTTACGCCTCCCAACAACACCGCTCGCTCAGCGTCGGCCCGAGAGACCTGCCTCGCAATTGCCCGCTGGAGAACCGTTCTATATCGCCAACGCAGGCGCCATTCTTTTATGGCCGTTTCTCGGGCGCTACTTCCAGACCCTTGACCTGACGGAAAAGAATGCATTCCGCGATGAGACGGCGAGAAGCAGGGCGATTTATCTGGTGCAGTATCTCGTGACCGGTGTGGCCGAAGCACCAGAGCCGGCATTGCTGCTGAACAAGATCCTGTGCGGCGCGCCGCCCGAGGAGCCGGTCGATCCGCCGCCAGAGATCAGCGAAGAAGAAACAGCGCTTTCGCTCCAGATGCTTCAAGGCGTAATCGCAAATTGGGGAAAGCTCGGCAATACCTCGATCGAAGGATTGAGAGAGTCGTTTCTCATCCGCGAAGGCCGGCTGGTGCGCAAAGAATCCGACAGTTCCTGGGAACTGACGGTATCTGTAAAGGCATACGACGTGCTCCTTGGCGCGCTTCCCTGGCGGCTGTCGATGATCCGCCTGCCGTGGATGCAGAGTTTATTGCACGGGAAATGGAGGTAACTGCCGTGTCCGAACCAATCATGTTCGACCCTCTTGTATCCGGCCGCGCTGCGGCAGATCGGCCTGCGGGGTTTGAAGCCGCTGCGTTAGACCGCGAACTGACATGGCTCAGCGAACTGATCGATGCCAGCCTCAGTCTCTACTTCAGCCGCCCATGCCAGGTGCAGGCTGTCGGCGAGATTGCGCCTCCGGCTCTCGATGGCGATCCTTCGGCGTATGCGCAGACGGTTCGTGAGCATGGACTGTCGCCAGAAGAGAGGACGATTCTGGCGCTTGCTCTTGCTCCCCACCTTCGTCCGCAGGCTCTGGATCCATTTCTGATCCGCAACGCATCGCTTGACCGCGGCTTCACGGAGTTTGGAGGCGCGTCTGCCGGGCCTCAAGAGGGATTTCGGCCAACGCTTGAGACGGCGGCTTTCATCCTAGCGGGCACGGATCTGAGCCGCCGCTTGCAACTCTTGCAATGGTTCACTCCCGGCCATTTCTTTCACGACAGAAAAGTATTTCAGCCGGAAGAACGGAGTTCGGGCCGCGGCAGGTTTTCGACTGCGCTCACCCTGTCGGAAGAGGTGCTGTCGGTGCTGACCACGGGGGAGCGATTCCGTCCCGGATACACACCGGGCTTCCCGGCGCAGCGCTTGACCACGGATCTCGATTGGAGCGACCTGGTGCTGCCTTCGTGGGTCATGGAAGAGGTCGAGGAGATCAAGGCCTGGGTAGAGCATCGCCATGCGCTGCTGCACGATTGGGAATTGAAACGGCATATCAAGCCAGGATTCCGGAGCCTATTTTACGGGCCTCCAGGCACAGGCAAAACGTTTACCGCTTCGCTGCTGGGCAAGTCGACGGGGCTTGATGTCTATCGCGTCGATCTGTCGCTCGTGGTGTCGAAGTACATTGGCGAAACGGAGAAGAATCTCGCCGGAGTCTTTGATCAGGCCGAGCGCAACGACTGGATCCTTTTCTTCGACGAGGCCGATGCCTTGTTCGGCAAACGCACGCGGACTTCGAGCGCTCACGACCGCTATGCCAATCAGGAAGTGGCCTACTTGCTGCAGAGAGTTGAAGACTCTCCCGGCGTCGTGATCCTTTCCTCGAACCTGAAGGGAAATATCGACGAAGCCTTCGCCCGCCGCTTCCAATCGATGATCTACTTTCCGCTGCCCGGCCCGGCTGAGCGTGAGCGGCTGTGGCGCGGCGCCTTCTCTCACCCCGAGCGGCTCGATGAAGATGTGGATCTGGCGAGCATCGCGGAACAGTTCGAAATCAGTGGAGGATCGATCGTGAATGTCCTGCGTTCGGCCTCCTTGCTCACCCTGCGAAGCGGCAGAAGCAGAATTCAATTTCAAGACATCCGTCATGGAATACGGCGAGAGTTTCGAAAAGACGGCAAGGCCGTTTAGAGCATTTCCGAAAATGCTTTAGCGGCAATTTCAAGCCATGAAGATGTGAGAGGACTCACCATGATCGACAAGACATTGACTTTCATTCTCGAAGAAATCAACACGCTGCTCTCGAACCGGTATCAGAACAGCGAGAGTCCGGCCGTCTTATCGAGTCTTTCGAACCCTGATGGAACCATTCCCCCCGCCATTGAGAACAAGATCGTCCTTTCGCTCATCAACGTGGAGCGGGAAGCCGCGGCCAACGGGAGTTCCTGGCCCATGCGCATGGAAGGCAATGCCTTTGGCCGCGTAAGTCCGCCGCTGGGCATGAATCTGCTTGTGATGGTGACAGCGTGCTTCCAATCCAACTATGCCGAGGGACTCAAACTGCTCAGCGCCGTCGTGGGATTGTTTCAGGGCAAGCCAAGCTTTACCGCCCAGAACACACCCGGCTTTCCGCCGGGCATGGACAAATTAAGCGTCGAAATGGTCAATCTCTCCATACAAGAGATCAATAACGTCTGGTCGGTTCTGGCGGGCAAGTACATGCCTTCGGTTGCCTACAAAATCCGCATGCTGGTCATTCAGGAAAACTGGTTCGCCGAGCGAATCCCCGCAGTCACCGCGCCTTCCCCCGAGGTCAAAAGCTAGCTGCGGAAACGCGGGAGGGAAGGAAAAGGAGGTCTATGTCCTACTCGATTCTATTTAGCGTCGAATGCCTGCACGGCTACTTTGGCGGGGGACCGTGCCGAAGTCTCTCCCTCCATCCAGACGAGGGCTGCAAGGCGCTGCTGGGGCGCTATCGACTTCTGTTCCGAAGCGCGCCAGGCGGCTGCACCGTCTATGCGCCCTCTCAGACTCCGCTCGATCTGCTGCGGCGATTCGACGAAAGTCTTCCATTTACCTTTACGCTCAAGAACAATGACCCGCTCCTCGAATCGTATACCGATCTGGACCGAGGCACGGCCGATGGCCCAGCCGCCACTCTCTTCCATTTCGACAATGCAACCAATCGTGAAGGAGAGTTTTTCGGCGCGACGCGGCAGTTGCTCAACGATCCCTCCAACCATCTAACGGATGCGGTGCTTTCAGTGTTGCCCTCCGTCTTCGACTACATGCCGGAAGATCCCGCCGCATCGGGCAAAAGCCTCCAGATCAAAGACCCGCTCAGCGGACAGATTGTGTGGCAATGCCCCGTGAACAAACCGTCTGCCCCGCTTCGGGTCGACCTTCGCAGCCTGCCCGAAGGCAGATACAACCGGACCATGGATTCGATCGAACTCAAGCCCTTCTACCTGAGTAATCGTCCAGCCGCTCAGCAGTGGGGCGCATGCTCCATCTATATCGGTGGCCAGATGCAGGCTCCCTATCTGCCTGCCCAATGTCAATCCATTGACCAATCTGGCGTCACGAGGCAGAGAACCTTCACATTGGTTCTTGAAAGCCGCAAAACCTATTGGCGCTATTACATAATCGATCCGGCCGGGAAGCAGGATTTCGGAAGCTATGAGCTGATAGGCACGCTTCGAAACCCCCTGGCGCGAAGCATCGCTTCGGAGATTGAGTTTTTGCGGTCGCCCGATCCGGCCACTGTGGATGGACGCACGGCTTGGGTATTTGAGGCCCAAACTCCTCTGCCGCTGCTTCATTCTCCATCATCGATGCACCTCACGCTGACACTGCGCCCGGCCAACGGAAAGCGGGGTGAGAGATCGCTTGCCTTGCCCTTCGCGAATGCCGGCGGCCTGGTGCGGCGGAATACATCGCAGCCGCGATCCTGGTCATCGGAGGTCTTTGTCTATGTTTGATCTCACTTCATCACGCCGCTCGCGCTGTCACATCGTGCCGTACTGGCCTGCGGCTGCCTTGCTGCTGTGCCTCACGCTGCCAAGTTGCTCCGGGACGAAGAAGATTGCCAAGATCGCCAAGATCGCCACTGCCGCAACTGCGCCCCCGGCGGCGCCTCCTGCGCCAGCAGTCCCTGCAGCCCCTGCGCCTCCTGCCCCGCCAGCCGGACCCCAAGCGGCCACCCCCAAGTCAAGCCTTCTCAAATCGATTGTCTCCCTCCTCACCCTGGCACCCAGCCCACTGGAGTTGAAGGTCTCAATCGATCCCAATGCCAACAACGACACTCCGGTCGAACTGGATGTGGCGCTCATCAACGACAAAGCCCTCTGGAAGACCGCTCCCTCGATGACAGCAAAGGATTGGTTCGCACAAAAGAGCGACCTCGAGCGGCGCTATCAGAAGAAACTGACGGTGAGTTCCTGGGAGTGGGTGCCCGGCCAATCGGTTAATCCCATGGTGATTCGCATACCCCGATGGCTCAACGGCGCGATGGTCTTTGCCAATTATCCGTCGCCCGGAACGCATAGCGCACCCGTCGCCAAGGGCAGCAAGGTCGCCATTACCCTCGAACAGGACGATTTCACACTTGAGAAAAGCAAATGAGAAATGTTCCGACTGCTATCGAACAAGCCGAGCCACAGCCCGCGCCGCGGCTAAACCGGGTCGAGATTCAATTGCCCGACGATCCCTTCCTGTTGAAGCTGTTCGAGGACTTTTACCGCGAGGTGGTCCTTTGGAAGAGCTATCTCGCCGCGAGTCCGGCGCATACAAAGCCTGCGCCAGGTGACGTGCAACAACAGCTTGTAGAATTCTTGTTGGCGCAAAAGAGCGATGTGGAACGCACAGGAACCTTGCTGGGTGCGGAGATGTACCGCCAGGCGCAACGTGTCTGCGCGTGTGTGGCCGATGAAATATTCAGTCAAATGCCGTGGCCGGGCCAGGCCAAGTGGCCGTCGATCGAAGCCCGAATCTTTGCCGCCGAGGAACCTGCCGGCTTCGCTCCCGGCGGGCAGTGTCTGCGGAAGCTGGAGGAACTTCTTGAGCAGGGCGATCCTGTTTATCGCGAACTGGCCTCGGTGTACTTTTACGCCTTGGCGTTGGTAAAACCCGGTGACTCTGGCAGCGAAGCCTACAAGACTGCCTTGCTCCAAATCCTGCCCATGGCTCCGGCCGCGTCGCGATGGTTCCCGCAAAGCTATAACCATACTCTTGCGCAGAACAGAATCGCAGCCCTGCCGTCGGCCGCCAAATGGTTGTGGATGCTGGCTTCGATCCTGGTTGTCTGGTTGGGCCTGTCGTGGTTCCTCTGGATGCGCATCAGCGCCCCGGTGGAGAGTGAGCTGCAAGCGATCCATGCAGCCGCAGTCTCTGCATCGGAAGAGCATGAAGGGAGCCGGCAATGAGTCTGGAACAGTTCTTGAATCTCCACTACCAGGCTGCGGAACTGCTGGCTTTTGGCTTCCTCATTCTCGCCCTGTTCGGCATGGCGTTTCTATGGTTGCGATGGCACGAAGCAGCGAACCTTTCTGCGGAGGCTGCCGACGGCGAAATGCCGGCGCGATCCACCGTCAACTCGTTTTCGCTGACGCACCGCAGTCTATCGAGGCGCCATCCGAGATTCTTGTTTCTGGGAGCGAGCGCGCAGGATGCACAAGCTGCCTTCGACGGACTGGCGCCTTGCCGCGCCTTCGAGCGAACGGCCAAGTTCAAACGCCCGGCCAGACATGACACATCCGAAATTTCGCACTTTCTCTTCAACGGCGGCGAGATCGTCGCCGTGTCAGACAACCTGTTTACACCCGGCCGTCCAGACCTGGATTCCGGCAAGCAATGGATCGAATTTCTTACTGTTCTGAAGCGGAGTCGCAGTCGAAGACCGTTGGATGGTCTCATACTTAATCTGCCCGCAAACCTTCTCACGGGTCAAGCTGCACTTTCAGCGGTGGATCTATTCAGCCGCGCCAACGGCGCCGCCCGGCAGTTACAGACCTTGCGCAAGCAGATCGGCTTCAGCCTTCCGGTCTACCTGCTTATTACCGGCTGCGAAGCAATCGAGGGGTTCGCCGCATTTGTTCAAGCGCAAGACAACCCGGACCTCAAGCAAATCTTGGGTTGGTCCAGCCCTTACCGGCCGGAAGCTGCCTTCGCTTCCGGGTGGATCGCACAAGCTTTCGCGGAGGTCGAGCGGAAACTCGCAAGGTTGCGCCTGGAGTGGTTTGCGCAAACGGCCCGCGAAACCAATCCCGGCCAAACTGCAATGGACGAACTGTTCCTCTTTCCCGGCAACTTCCGGGCCATCGAGTCACCTGTCACTGGTTTCCTGCAAAGCATGTTTGACGAACTCGGGCAACGCGATGCTGTCGAGTTTCGCGGCCTTTACTTTTCCGCCGGACTTTCACATTCCATTGAGAGTCCTTGGCAGGGTGAGTCTTTGGAACCACAATTCACGCTCGATCTCTTGCAGGCCAAGATCCTTCCTGAGCGCGTGCTTGCCCGGCCGATACGGCTTTCGTGCGCGGCGCAGCGGCCTCCGCGGCTGCCTGCGCAGCTTGCGTTGCGGCGGCTCTCATGCTGGGTTTCGGAACACTGCTCGGCTGGTGCACCACCTCTCCAAGACATCCGAGGCAGCCCTGCCTGAGCTTGAGCAAGTGGCCTCCGCACTCGCGTCCAGAGAGAACGCCGCCAATGCCTCCTCAGCCTACGCGGCAATCCATGCCGCTCAGAAACTTTCGGGACACAATTTCCGCTCGGTTTTCCTTCCGGCATCTTTGGCTTCTCCAGTCGATCCCGAGGTCCGGCAGATCATGCCCCCGGTATTCACTCAACTTGTCTACCCTTCCATGAGAGCCGGACTGGAGCAGAAAATCTCCGCGCTTGTTGAGCCGCCAGATAAGCCGGCCTCTTCTCCGCAGTCTCTGACCACTTTCATCGATGCTCTTTTGCGGTTGGAAGACAATTTTCTGCTTTATAACCGTCTTGCAGCGAATGGAAAGGGCGATGGCAGAGGCTTGCTCGAGCTTGCCGGCTATCTCTATCCTCAGACCGGCGCTGGCCGCAGCGCAGAGGATTCGACGGGGTTCGGCTCCGTGGTCCGGTGGGCAGACACGAAGATCATTCTCCCGGTATTTGCCGGTGATCGATCAGGCCTCGATGCCATCGTCCGCGATTCTTCCGGCCAGCCAATCGATGGCCAACCCTGGGTCAAGCCAACCACAATCCGCCTGGCCAGAATGCTTGCCGATCCAAACCTGGAGGGAACGCATCTTCTCGAAACCCTCAACACCGCAGCGGACCAGATCAACCAGCTAAATGATGCCTCGTTCGAAACCGTCGAGCAACCACAGAAACTGAACGAGACCCTGGACCTGTTGAGGTCCCAATCGCAGTTGGCCGCAAGCTGGTTTGCCAGCCCCGGCTTGTCCGCGGATATCGACACATCTTTACAGCCAATCTTCTCCCGCCCACCGCTCACGAATATTCTCCTGTGCTCCTCCACGATACAGCCAGACCCCTGCGCGAATGTTCAGGACCTCAAGTCGGCTTTGCGGACTGCGGCAACTGCGGACCTTGACGATCTGCGCCGGTCCATTCAAGACCAGCAAACCGAAACGACAGGTCTACTGATGGACACAACCGGCAATCTGCAGCTATCCCAGCCCGCGGCAAAGCTGCAATTGGCGCTCGCAGGCTATTTGAAGCTGCCTTTCGTTACCGCCAGTGGAGAAGCCCAGCCGCGCGACGCAGCCACCGGAGAGCAACTGCTCTGGGACAACAACCGGCTGCAAGCCGCACTCCAGAACAAAGCCGCCTATGACAGCTTCTATGCGGGCAGCCTGGCCAGCGCACCGGTCGCCGTGCAAGACATCGTCGAAGACGCTGCCATTACACATCTCCGCTCGAGCATGGCCGCTGCCGTCAGCTCGGCGCAGCAGTTCGTATATCAACCGTCAGGCGTCAAGCCTGATGCCGCCGCCCAAGCAGCGATGAGCATCGAGGAAGCACGCTCCTTCCAGGCCGCCAGCAAGTCTCTGGACCAGGTGCTCGACGACTTCAACGAGTTGCATTTCGATCAGGAATACGACGCCCTCGAACAGGTGGCCACCAACCATGCGCAGGAGATTCTCCTGAATCTTGATAAAGCATTTCAAGCCTTGCATCTCTACTGGCCGCCACAAAGCATCTTCGATTCTCAACCGAGCTTCGGTTCCTGGACTGCGGGTTCGCTGCCCAGCGCCAGTGTGTACCACCAGGAGACAGCCGACAAAATGGCCGTCTACTTGGCCGACGAACAACAGGAAGTAGAGAAGTTCGCTGCCGCTGCACAGATCGTCGCCACATATCTCAATCAGCACGTGCTCCGGAAGGCCGAGCTGCCGCCAGCCGTTGCCAGATGGCAGGAGATCTCCAACGACCTTAAGAGATACGACGCCGCAGCTCCGTCAACCGGCCTAGGAGCGCTGGATCAGTTCCTGTCGAGCAGCATGGACAAAACTGCGCCTCCGGACTGCCAACTGCCCGCCGCCCAGGTCAACTCCTCTCGCCTCTATTTCGTCCAAGTGCGCCACGCGCTGGAGCAAGAGCTTGTCTCCCGATGCCAATCCCTTTCCAAGACAAGCGCAACGGTCGAGTACGCCAGGCTCGCGGAAAATTTCAACTCGAAGCTGGCAGGGAAGTTCCCCTTTTGCATTGTCTCCGACAGCAATTTCAAGCTTCCTTTTTGCGCTTTGCCCGCCAGCGATCCAAAATTCGGAGCTGACCCGGACGACATCATCAAGCTATTCGGCCTTCTGGATCAGGATGAGAGTTCCATCCGCGAAGGATTGCACAATGCCTCCAAATCCAGCGATCTATCGAAAGCCAAGATCAAAGCCTTCCTGCTTCAGCTCGATGGTTTGCGGCCCGTGTTTGCATCTCTGCTCTCAGGACAGCCCGGCGCGCTTCCAGCCTTCGATCTAGTTCCGGCCTTTCGCGTGAACCGCGGATATGAGTTTCAGGGAAATCAGGTCGCCGAGTGGAAGTTCACCATCGGAGAATACAAAAATCGCATCGCCGAGTGGACGATGAGTACAGGCGACGGCACACCCCGTGCTTCGGGAGCAACCACTCCGGGTCATTGGACCTACCGCGATCCAGTCTCGGTGACGCTCCGCTGGGCAAAAAACTCGACCTTGGTTCCCGCTTCCACGCCGCTGGCTTCAGTGGACCAGAAATCCGGCACTGTTATCTATCGGTTCAGCGGTCCGTGGTCGCTGCTCAGAATGCTGGTGCAGATGGCTCCGCCAGACAGTGACTTTGAGCGGAGGGTTGATCCCGACCCGCAGACAATGCTGTTCACCGTGAACCAGGAAAATGCCCAGTCAACCGTCGCGGGCGCGTCCTCCAAAGCCCTAAAGACTACATCCGCAAGTCAAGCAGAGATTCAGCCAGTCAAGGTCTTTGCGCGCATCCGCATCTCCGCGCCGGGAAAAACCGAGGCACTCAGGCTCCCCGTCT
The DNA here is from genome assembly GCA_963804315.1 of uncultured Acidobacteriaceae bacterium. GTDB lineage: Bacteria > Acidobacteriota > Terriglobia > Terriglobales > Acidobacteriaceae > Telmatobacter. The sequence continues at coordinate 114,981 of CAWDQB010000047.1, read as the reverse complement.
TCCCAACCCAGGCGCCAACGGAGTCAGGGGGCAAATGATTTTGCAATGTGAATCGCTCTTGACAGCCGTGGAAATGCCCAGCGCGCCTCCCGCGTTCCATCGACGGCCGCCCGGGTTCATTGCCGTTACTTGCGGTGTCTCAGGCAGCCGTTCAATCTGATCCACAATCGCATCAGCAAATTATTCCGGATAGCTGGAGCAGTCTTGGGTCCTGGGGCGTGTTCATGGTTCGTCTCGCGAACCGCTCTGGCAGCGGCAATTCCTCCAGCGAAGCGCATCTGCCATTCTTCGCGTGCAGTCAATAGGCGCTGCCGGGTCTGCTCGGGAAGTTCGTCCGCGCCCTGGATTGCCCGACGGGCGAAATGCAACTCTTCTGCACAGGAAACGCACTCATCCGCATGTCGAAGCAGGCGGCCTGCATGCTCTGCGCTGAGCAGTCCCGCAGCCAGTTCTCCCCACAGCGAGGGCGCAGGACACCCTGTAGGAGGATCAAGCTGCTCGTGATTGTGAAAGCCATTGGCCTTGGGCATTCGAATTCAGCCCGTCTCCCCTCGAATTAATTCAAGGTGGAAATCTTCAGTGCGAAAATGCACGGTTGTTATCAGGAATTCTCTCATATTACGAACCAGCAGGGCTATCGAGAGAGACTTGTGAGTACGTGGCCGTTCCAAAACAAGAAGTCAATCCCCATCGGTGAACGCGTGCGCCAGAGAAAGCTGAAGCCAGAGGGTGCTTGCGTCACAAAGATAACCAAGTACCAGTTACAGACGCATCCTAGGATGCAATCCCGCCCCTTTGCGCTGTACGTGAATTCCGGCTGTGTGCACGGTTCTTCCCATTCCCGAACCTGGCATCGGGCGCGGACCGTCATGGAGTGCAAAGGCCTGTTCTAATTAATAAGGGGAAAAGCAGAGGAATTCCTTTGCGCCAACGGCTAAATAGTTTCGCTCGCGACCCGTTTTCTCAAACGCTCAATCAGCCTGTGCAGGCAGCTTTCCACGCCCTTCTGCGAAAGTCCCAGGCGGCATATCTGCGCAATCTCTTTGGTGGCATAACCTTTACGATAGTAAAGATTGAAGATCAGCCTGTCTCGCTTGCCTTCCATTCCTTGGCCAGACATCTCTTCGAGTTCGTGCAGCAGAAGATTCAACTCCACACTTGACTCCTTGCCCACGAGCCGGAGCGAGGTATCGGCGTCCATGTTGCTGCGCAATCGAGCTCCGCGCTTCGACGCATAATGCTTCTTGAAGTAGTCCAGGGTTACCGAATAGGCAATGCTCTTGATGTATCCATAAATTGATTCGTCGCAACGGCTTTCAAACTCGCGCAGGCGCCGGCAATTCTCCGCGCAAAGCTTGATGTAGGTCTCCTGCACCAGATCGTCCACGATGGACTCGGAAACCGGAACCCAGCGCGAAGCGGCCCGCGCCACCACGCCTGCAATCATGGGCTGAAAGCGGCGGATAAACTCCTGCCACACGTCGGCATTATTTGTTGTCAGGCATTGATCAACAAGATCGAGGGTATCGAGCTGGCTGTAATTTTTCATGATTCAACTCGCCTTTGTGAATGCGAAGATCGAGCAGCAGTACGATCGTGAACGGTTTGGCAGACTCGAATCACAGCCCGGAGAACGCGGATAAGACGAGATGCGTCCGCAGGAAGCCGCTGCTGCTTCGAATCTCTACCGGTCAGGTCTTTCAAGGTTTGTGGCTACGGCTTTCCGCCAATCCGCCACAGCGCAAATCTGAGCGCCCAAAGCTCAACAATCATGTTGGAAGAAATAAGAAAAGATTCCCATGCAATGCAATTGAAGTTTGACCTTAGCCGATTATCGGCTGACCCCTAAAGCCTTTGACGTAAGAAGGAAACCGGGCGTACTAAAGCGTAATCCCGCTCGCAATGACTCTTGCGGCTGGAAGTTCGTCGGAGCATTGTTCGCACCAGGCCGCACAGATTGCCAGTGCGCAGCATCTTTGTAAACGAAGCTTTCAGATGCAAGCAGATTGGATCATTCTACGATTGGAATCAGAGCTTGAACGTGAAAATTCATCGTGGTTCCAGTGCGGAGCTGTGCACGAGATGGGGAAAAGTCTGATGCCCATCATAGAAGCGATGACAGAATGAAGCGTGATCGCAGGGAAGGCGCGGAACGCGTCATATATTTCACGAACAGGCCTCATAACTGCGTGGGCCGTTTCAAAAAAGTTTAGCACAACTTTCCGTAGCTTGAGCACAAATCCCGCGTTTGCCGCCGCGCTTTTCCTGCTCCTCTGCATTGCCGCCTTAGTTTTGGTTGATCGCAATATTGGTTTGAGCTTCCGATCGCTTGCGCCATGGATTGGCTGCGTCAAAGGATGCCTTGTAGAGATCGGCATCGCAGACCAGGGCCGCCGGGAAGGCCTGCAGTGCCCATTGTCCAAAATTATCCATATCCGTTAATTCCTGAGCCATGTTTGCCTCGTAGCCCACGGGATGCGCCGCTCCGCCGGCAGCACTCTCGACATGCGGATAGGCCGCATTGTTTCCTGCCGTGAGTGCGGCTTCACACCTCCGGCAAGATTTTCTGCGGTGACTTGACCGTTTAATCTCTCCGGGTCTAATTCCCCGCCGCTAGCGGCGTAACGTCAACTCGGGTTTTTCAGGATACCTCGCCGCTTGCGGCGAGGTCGTTCATTTAGATGAAAACGACAAAGCCTGGAAATTTCCCTCTCTCATTCAAGAAAATTTCTCCAAGATACGGTAAGTTTATGTCGATAGCGAGAGAACAAAAGCATTCAGATCCTTTGCTTGCGGCAATGGTTGCTTTCGCTGAACTCGGTTGGAGCCTTGTTCGAGAACGCCAGTGAGAAGGAATTGCTCTGGCGCAGAAACGAGATGCTTCCAGGAGTTCGCAATCTATCCGCGCCCGATCAATCGCCCGTGTCAGCCGGTTTTGCAATGGGGATTTGGGTGCCGGTCAGCGCCATATTGAGGCAACTTTTTTGGCGATATGCCAGTTGCCCCTAATGTTGCCCCAACTTATACGCGGCTGTCAACGAACGAGGGCGAACGGATCCCAACGAAAGGCTAAACAAAACAAAGGATTTAATTAAAATTTAGGGCGGTTTTGGAGGGCTTGAACGAATAAGTGGTGGCCAGAGACGGGATTGAACCGCCGACGCCGGCCTTTTCAGGGCCGCGCTCTACCACTGAGCTATCTGGCCTCAGCGCAAACTTCAACCAGTATATCAACTTCTGGTTCCCGCGCCAACTCTGCCGGGATGAATCCACCAGGCAAATGCATTTCGGTTCGCCTTCAACTGCTCCCGAGAAATTACAGAAAACGTTGGGTCTCGGAGCACCTTCTTGGAGCAGATAGGATCAAGCGCTCACCGCGGAAGAGAAGCGCGAAATGCGCGTTCAAATCCGCTCGCGGACTTCTCGATTTTTTCAAGAGGAATGGTCAGCGAGAGACGAATATAACCAGAGCGTCCAAAGCCGGTGCCGGGTACGGCCAGCACGCCTTCAGCGGCCAGCAGGCGGGTGAAGGCAATGTCGTCCGCGATGGGCGTCTTGAGGAAGATGTAGAACGCGCCTTCAGGACGGCGGACCTCGTAGCCGATGGCGGCAAGCGCTTCGCAGAGCACGTTGCGTTTGTGTTCGTAGGGCGCGGCGTCGACGGTTTGGTCGAGCGACTCCAGCATCACCCACTGCCAGATCGCCGGGGCGTTGATGAAGCCCAGGATGCGATTGGTGAAGGCGCAGGCGCCGCGCAGCGCCGCATTGCCGTCCAACTGCGGCGAGAGCGCCAGGTAACCAATGCGCTCGCCAGGCAGGCCCAGCGACTTCGACCATGAGTTGCAGATCGCTGTGTTGCTAATGATCGAAGCCACTTCAGGCTGATACTTGCCGTCATAGACGAAAGACTTGTACGGCTCATCGCTGATGACCGTGATGGGCTGCGCGGCGCGCTCCAGCATAGCTTGCAGATCGCGCAGGATATTTTCTGGATAAACGCGGCCTGTAGGATTATTCGGCGTGTTCAGAATGATGGCGCGCGTACGTGGCGTGATGGCCGCGGCGATCCGTTCGACATCGGGCAGGAACTCGGCGTCGGTCTCGACGGGAACCATCACGCCGCCGTGGTTGGCAATGTAAAACCGGTACTCGGAGAAGGCGGGCATCAGCACGATCACTTGGTCGCCGGGATCGAGGATCGACTTGAGAATGACGTTGCACGCGCCGGCCGAGCCGACGGTCATGAAGACGTCATCTGCCGTGAATTCCAGACCGGTCTCGCGGCGCAGCTTTTTGGCCACGGCCTCGCGTACTTGCAAATAGCCGGGATTGGGCATGTAGCCATGCGAACCGGGCTGGCTGCCTGTTGCAATGCGCCGCAACGCATCAAGCACTGCGGCAGGCGGCTCGTTGTCTGGATTGCCAAGAGAAAAATCGAAGACCGCATCGGCTCCGCGCTCGCGCTTCATGCGCACGCCTTCCTCAAACATACGGCGAATCCAGGAGGCATTTTCAAGTTGCTTGGCGATGGTCTTTGAAACCGGCATGGTGGCAATCCTGTTTGGAATTCTGGCTTATTATTGATTTGCAAAAACTACGAATGAATGCCCGAGAACTTTACTGAAACAATAATGGTCCAGCAGCGTTCCAATTGATATTCCAGTCTAGCAGGGACAACTCATCCGAAGTCCTTGAGAGTTTACGGAACTTCCCTGTGTTGGTCTGCGTATGGACCCCATAGGGAGAAAATCATGAGGCTAATTCGTCTTGTTGCAATCGCCATGCTGAGCGTGTGTACTTTGGCACACGGACAATCTTCTGACAAGCCCGTTGCCAGTTCTGATGGGCAGAAATCTTTTGATCTACTGAGGACTCTAGCGGGGAGTTGGAAAGGTCCGATCAAGACGGACAACCCTGCCTGGGCCACAGACCAGTTGATGCCCCTTTCCATCCGCGTTGCATCCAGTGGAAATGCGTTGATTCACGAGTTGAGCACGCCTGGTCCAGAGGTCACTGTACTTTATCTCGACAGCGATCATCTGAACTTGCTTCACTATTGCGACTTCGGTAACAGGCCGCACATGGTGGCTCGCCCCCTGGCGGATGGGAAGACGGTGGAGTTCGATCTGATCGATGCTCCCGGCAGCAACCAAGTGGGGCATGTGAGTCACTGGGTATTTACCGTCATCGATGCCAACCATCATATTGAGGACGTGGTATTCACGCTGGCAAACGGCACGCTTGTTCACGCACACATGGATTTCAAACGGGTGCAGTAGCGTCTCGATCGCGAATCATCCAGGGGCAGAGGGCTGATACCTCTGACCGATCCCATCTGCTCCGGAATCGCGGCTATTCTTTTCAGACTCAAACAGTTATGAGTTTGGATCATCTGCGCTGGGGAAACTGTGTCTAGAAAGGGAGCAGTCAAGCATGAAAGGAAAAAGATGATAGAAAGAGCGCAGCAATCAGCCGCGAAAATTTTTGCGGTGACTTGGCTTCTCAGCATGGCCCTCCTGCAGATGGTGTTTCCACGCTACTATGCGCCTTATCTGGTGTGGGAGAACGGCGAGGAGACGGCGCGTCGCTTTGTGCACCACGAAGAGGCGCTTCGCATCTTTCTGTCTGGTGCCTTTCTGCATGGGGTGGGAATCATTGTGCTGCTGACTGCGCTGTATGTGCTGCTGCGGCCAGTCAACCGCGGGATGGCGCTGTGCGCGGCCTTCAGCAGAATGATTTACGCGGTCTTCTGGTTCATCTTTATCCTAGACATGTTTGGTGCGCTGCGATTTTTGGCGGGAGCAGGTGCGCTGCGCGGGTTTGGGCAGGATGGGCTGGCGGCGCTGGCCGGAGCGCAACTGGATGCGGGCCGGGATGCCTATTATATTGGTCTGGTCTTCAACGGTCTGGGGTCATTGCTGTTTGCCTGGGTGCTCTATCAATCGCGGTACATTCCGCGCGTTCTGGCCCTATGGGGCGTTTTGAGCGCCGTTTATGAGGGATTCTGCGGCTTTGCTTATCTTTTGTACCCGAGATTCGGGATGATGCACTCGCCGAACTGGTACGAGTTGCCGCCCATGACCTTCGACTTTCTGCTCTGCTTGTGGCTGCTTGTCCGCAGATTGAAGTCGCCGGAGACGGTATTGGCTCCTGCTTCCGCTGCGTGACCAGGGGCACCCTCGACTTGATAAAATCCTGCATAAGATCAGGGCACCCACCCAATCCACTGAGAGAGAAACATGGAATTCCAAGTGGTTCCCAATGATATTTGTGCGGCTGTGATTACAACTCAGCAATATTCCGGCACCGACCGATTCCTGTTTTTGCTGGCAGCCGCATTTTGTATTTGGATGGCGGTGAGGGGCGTGAAGACAGGTGAAGTCCCGTTGCAATTGGCGACGCTAAGTAGACGATCACACGGGCCTATTATTTTTTGGTTCGGAATTGTAATGAATGTTCTGATTGGTGCGATGTGTTTGCTTGGTTTCATCTTCGGGCGGGACATCTGGAAATAGAAGCTGTAGTGAGTTCAGTGTGGGTGAAGGGTGCCCCCAGCCGCTCGCAAGGGACTGAGGGCACCCTCAACTGGATTTGGAAATCTCAACGGGACCGGGGACTATCCGCCAAGATCTCTGCAACTACCGCGGCAAACTTATCGAGTATCTGGTTCCAGCCCTCTAACTGACCGCTATTTTTTGCGCTCTCCATCGGTTCATTTCCAATGAAGGTGAGTTTCGTCTGGCCGTTTCCAAAATCCTCAAACAGGGTTACGTCGAACGCATCTTCGACGGCCTCATGCTCTATGCCATATTCCGAAGCCTCAACCTTGTTTCCCTCCGAGTCGGAAAAGTACATGGAGGAAACGATCTTTTCTTGCGGCACAATCTCGTGGTATTCACCGGCATTCCAAAACACCTGCCCGTCCGGCGTTCTCATGCAGCAGAGAAATTTTCCTCCCACACGAAAATCCATCTTGCAAACAGGCGCGGTGAATCCCTTCGGCCCCCACCACTGCATCACATATTGCGGGTCAGTCCACGCCTTCCAAACCAGCTCGCGCGGGGCATCAAATACTCTTGTAACAAACATCCTTTCTGTCTCGTTCACCGTGTTTTTTGTCATCTCTGACCTCCTTTTTCATTTGAGTTAGCACCACTTCCAGTTTGTCGAAACTCTCTTCCCAGAATCGGCGATAAGAAACCGCCCAGTCACTGACTGTCTTGATCGCCTCTGGCCTGAGCGTGCACACACTCTCTCGACCACGCTTCGTTTTGATCACAATCCGCGCCCGCACCAGGCAGGCAATATGCTTTGAAATCATCTGCTGCGAGAGCGCAAACGGTTCAGTCAATCCATGCACCGAGGCAGGCCCGTGGCTGAGCCGTTCGATTATCGCCCGACGAGTTGGATCAGACAAAGCGGCAAAGGTCGTGCCCAATTTATCCACAACCAAAAGGTAGTGGAATGTCTGTCAATTGTCAAGGATGATTTTTCGATTTCTGATTTCTGTTTTCTGAACGACGAGCCGCGGGTGGGTTCCCGCACCATCAACGAGGTAGGGAAATCTCAGGGGGACCGGGGCCAACTGCCTGCCGTTTCACGACAGCGAACGCCGGAGTGGCAGCTGACAGAACGTCCAGACAGGCCCAACCTGTGAGGAACTGATAGTGAGCTACAGGCGCGTTCACTTCCTTCCATGCAACAGACTGAACGCGGGCGAAAGCAGCACCTTCGAGCCGATATGCGAAATGCTCAGACACTAATCCTTCATTAGGGATGTCGTCTTCCTCTGTGCTGAGTGGCATCTCATCTAAAACCCTGATGATGCATTGCCGGTCAAACGAAACTCGTAGCAGGTGTGCCTCGTCGTCAGGCAAGACGAAATCGGCTGCGATACCGTTCGTGAACCAGTGTAAAGAAGCAAGGTCGCTTCGGCTTGCCTGAAGCGGTACACCAGTATCGATCGGACTATATCTAGGCATGAATCAATTATTAACATATCCAACGGGTGGCTCTGGTCTCCTACATCGTTTTATCAAGTTGCGGGTACTCCTAGCCCCTCACCTTTGGGATCGGTAAGAATGAGGCGAATTCCCGATAGCGTCTGCTGTTCATCTACGCGCAATGTTTCTGTGCTTCAACGTAGGCGCGCAAAACGGCATTCATGCGTGTCAGGTGACCTTTGCCGCGCGCCCGGAACCAATCGACCACATCGCTGTCCAGGCGCAGGTGAACGGAGGTCTTTCCCGCCGGCATGACCACCCGCGTCGAGCGCCAGAACTCCGCGCCCAGGGACTCGGCCTCCGGCGCATCCGGGCTGGTTCGGTCTTCTCCTGCCTTGCGCAGGTCGCTGATTTCACTCAGCGAATGTCTCACGATAGTAGATTTTACGCTCATCTTTACTCGCTTTCTGGGCGCTGATCAGGCGAATCAGATTCTCGCCACGCCAGGAATAGACGACGCGATAAACTGCGTCCTCAACGCGCCCCAGTGCAATCCAGCGGATTTCGCCGTACTCTTTGCGGTCATCGATGCGCTCCAAACGTGCGTTCAAAAAGATTGCCGAGGCGGTCAGGAACGAAACCCTGTGTTTTTCCAGATTGATTCTGGCTTTTGCTTCGTCCCACTCGAATTCAAGTTCCTGGTCCTTCATCGACCATACCTAATTATGTACACAAATGTTGACACAATGCAAATTGTAGGAAAATCTTACTTCAGCAGCTCATCCCCGGCCAGAACGTTGATGCACTTGGCTTGCAGCCGCGCAATCGCAGCGTCGGCATCGTTGAAGCGGAAGATCAGGATGGCCTGGTTGCCCAGCATACAGGGGAAGGCGTACATATACTCGATGTTGACGCCGCTGCCGTCGAGCGCGCGCAGCACATCTGCCAGGCCACCGGGATGGTCGGGGACTTCGACGGCCAGAACCTCTGTGCTCTTGACGACGAAACCATGTGTCTCCAGGAGCGCGGCGGCCTTCCGCCAATCAGAGACAATCATGCGCACGATGCCGAAGTTCTGCGTGTCGGCCAGATAGAGCGCGCGAATGTCCACGCCCTCGCGTGCCAGCAACTCGATCGGAGCGGCCACGTGGCCCGGCTTGTTTTCGACAAACAACGATAGCTGTTGAATCTTCATGATGCCCGCCTGTCGATGACTCGTTTTGCCTTGCCCTCGCTGCGCGCGATGGTGTTGGCTTCGACCAATGCAACCTTGACGCGAATGCCCAGCACGTGGTCGAGCGCCAATTGAATGCGGCCTTGCAGCCCTTGCAGTGCGCCGATCTTGTCGTTGAACATATGCGGCGTCACCTCGACCTGCACTTCCATCTGGTCGAGGCCCTGCTCGCGCGTCAGCACGATTTGATAGTTAGGCAGCGTGCCTTCGATCTGCAAGAGCGCCGTCTCTACCTGCGAGGGGAAGACATTGACGCCGCGCAGGATCAGCATGTCGTCGCTGCGGCGTCCGATGCGTCCGATGCGCCTTATGGTCCGACCGCAGTCGCAGCAGCCGGTCAGCAGCATCGTGATGTCGCGCGTGCGATAGCGGATCATGGGCATCGCCTGCTTGCTCAGCGTAGTCAGAACCAGTTCGCCTTCGGAGCCGTCGGGCAGCGGCTCGCCGGTCTCCGGGTCAATGATCTCCGGATAGAAGTGATCCTCGAAGATGTGCAGGCCTTGATGGCGGCGGCACTCGCAGCCCACTCCGGGTCCAATGATCTCCGAGAGGCCGTAGATGTCGAAGGCTTCAATGCTGCTCTTCTGCTCGATGTGCTTGCGCATCGATTCGGTCCAAGGCTCGGCGCCGAAGACGCCGGCGCGCAGCGGTAGATCTTTGAAGTCGATGCCAAGTTCGGCGGCGCGGTCGATCAGATGCAAAAAGTACGTCGGCGTGCAGCAGATCGCTGTGACGCCAAAGTCCTTCATCAGCATGATCTGGCGGTCCGCATTGCCGCCGGATGTCGGCACAACCGTTGCGCCCAGGCCCTCCGCGCCGTAGTGCGCGCCCAGTCCGCCGGTGAAGAGGCCGTAGCCATAGGCCACCTGCACAATGTCTCCGCGATGCAGCCCGCAGCCGGCCAGACAGCGCACCACCACCGAGGTCCACACATCAATATCTTCCTGCGTGTAAGAGACAACGATGGGCTTGCCGGTCGTTCCGCTGGAGGCGTGCAAGCGTACCACCTCCTTCATCGTGCTGGCGAAAAGTCCGAAGGGGTATGTGTCGCGCAGATCGCTTTTCACGGTGAAGGGCAGCTTGGCAATGTCTTCCAGTGAGCGAATATCATTGGGCACCAAGCCGCGCTGATCCATGCGCGCGCGGAAGAGTTCGACGTTCTCCCAGGAGCGTTGAACCACGGCATGTAAGCGTTGTAACTGTAGTAAGCGCAGCTCATCCAGCGGAGTGTAATCCGGTACGCTGGCCGGGTGGCAGTCGTTCGCGCTGCTTTCCAAAATCGGCTTGGTCTTCATGCGTTCCGTCCAAGATAAAACGCCGCCAGATTCGCTTCGTGCAGCTTTTCCGCCAGATTGTTTTTCAGTGCTGTGATCCATGCTTCTTCAGTGAATTGCAAGTGACGGCTGAGCACGCCCAGCAGAGCCACGTTGATGCTCTTCTTGTTGGGCAGTTTGGCTTCGTCAATCAGCGTAGGCTCAATCAGAATCCCATCTTCACCCAGTGCCGCTTCATTCACCGGCACTTGATCCGCCGAGAGGACGAGAAGAAAATCCGCTTCGCCGTCGGGCACCATCGGGCTGAAGACGCACTCGCCGAAGCGCACGTCGCTCGACACCGATCCACCGCGCTGGCTCATCCCATGCAACTCGCTTTTCTTCACGTCCACGCCCGCCGAAAAAGCTACCACGGCCAGAATGTCGCTGGCCTTCAATACGCCCTGCCCGCCCAATCCTGCGATCACCACATTAGTCGGCTTGCTCATCGCTGCACCTCGCTTGCTCGATTTCAAGCGCGCGGATCGCGCCCGCGGCCAGCAAACAATTCCGCCGCGCAATGACCACGGAAAGCTCCGCCTTTTCTAAACAAGACTGAATCAATTTTTCAAATTCCGCCGCGTCTTTCACTGGATCAATGACGAAAACATTTTGGATTCCGAGCGAACGCGCCAGCGCCTCAAAGTCCACCTTGCCGGTATGCGCGTGAGCAAGCGTGCGGCCTGTTCCGGGATGCTCCTGCATCCCGGTCATCGCGGTGGTTCCGTTGTCCAGGATCAGCACCACGTGGCCGGTATCGGGCGGGTTGTAGACCATCTCGACAAGGCCGGTGATGCCGCTATGCACAAAGGTGCTGTCGCCGATGACGCTGACCACGCGTCTCGCACCTTCTGGCGGAAGCGAGTGGCGCATTCCCAGGCCCACGCCAATTCCCGCGCCCATGCAGACCAGCGTGTCCATCGCCTCAAAGGGCGGCAGTACGCCCAGCGAGTAGCAACCGATGTCGCCCGGAACCAGGCAGTTCAGATTCTTCAGCGCCGCATACGCCGTGCGATGCGGACAGCCTGGACAGAGCGACGGCGGCTTGCCTGCAACCGGCTTTGGCTCTGGAGTTTCATCCCCAGTCAGAATGCGCCGCACTCGCGCCACCGTCAGTTCGCCAAAGCGGTACGCTTCCGGCTTGCCCTCGACCGCGATCCCTGCCGTGCGCGCCGCCTCGACGAGATAGGGGTCGCCCTCTTCAATCACGTAGCAGAGATCCACGCTCTCGGCGAAGTTGCGCATCCGTTCGATGGGCAGCGGATACGTGACGCCCAGCTTCAAGACGCTCGCCTCCGGCGCGGCCTCGCGCACGTACTGATAAGCCACGCCAGAGGTAATAATGCCCAACGAAGGCGAGCCTGGAATGAGCTGATTCAGCCCGTCCGCGTCGTTCCATGCGGCAATATCAGCCAGCCTCTTGCGCATCCGCCGGTGGGCCGGTTTGGCGTAGGCGGGAATCATCACCCGCGATGAAAAATCGTGCTCGAAGTGCGGCGTGCCGGGCGCGGCAATCTGTACGATTCCGCGCCCAACGATGGTCTTGGAGTGGCAGACCCGCGTGGTCATGCGCAGCAGCACCGGGCACTGCCAGCGCTCGCTCAGTTCAATTGCCCGCAACGTGAACTCATAAGCCTCTTGCGAGTCGGATGGTTCCAGCATCGGCACGCCGGCAGCCAGCGCGTAACGCCGGTTGTCTTGCTCATTCTGGCTCGAGGCCATACCGGGATCGTCGGCTGAAACCACCACCAGCGCCCCGTCCAGCCGCGTGAGCGCCACGGTAAACAGCGGATCGGCGGCCACGTTCAACCCCACGTGCTTCATGGTCACCAGCGCGCGCGCGCCGCTGAAGGCTACGCCAATCGCCACTTCCAGCGCCACTTTTTCGTTGGGCGACCATTGCGCGCGCCCGCCCAGCTTTTCAAAGCTCTCCAGAATTTCTGTCGATGGAGTTCCGGGATAGCCCGTGCCGAGCATAACGCCTGCGTCGATGGCTGCCAGGGCAACTGCTTCGTCGCCGCTCAGCAGGGACAGTGCATTCAATTGTTGATGAGAATCCAAGATAAGTTCCTATGATTTTTCAGTCTTGAGGGTAGTTTACACCTTGGAGGAATCTCATTGTCCTGAACTCTCGACGCACGGGTGCGATCACGCGAGGTTCCTCCAGACTTGCCCAATCGAAATAGAGAAAGCCAGAAGTTGACAGCTTCCGGTAAACTGCTTGGAACCTGATTGTTCGGCTGAGGAGTCCCGCTGTGTCTCATCTGTACGTTGCTGTGTTGAGTGTGATTGTCGCAGTATTGCTGGCGGTGGCGCTCTATCGCGCCTCGCGGGTGAAGACCAAGGCCGACTACCTGGTCGCCGGGCGCTCGCTGCCTGCCTTTGTGCTGGTGCTTACCCTGCTCACATCCTGGATCGGCGCGGGTTCACTCTTTGCGGGTGCGGAGAACGCTTACAAGAATGGCTTTGCCGCGCTCTGGCAGCCGGCCGGCGGATGGCTGGCGCTGCTGCTGATTTATTTCATTGCACCGAGGGCGCGCAAATTCGCGCAGTTCACCCTGCCGGACTTGCTGGAAGCCCGTTATAACCAGACGGCGCGCGTGCTGGGCACCATCGCCATCCTCTTCGCCTACATCGGCATCACAAGCTATCAGTTCAAGGGCGGCGGCGACGTGCTGCATCTGATCTTTCCCGATGCGGTCACCTCCGAGCAAGGCACATTTCTCATCGCCGCCTTTGTCATCCTCACCACGGCGCTGGCGGGAATGTCGTCCGTGGTCCATATGGATACTGTCATCGGTTCGCTGGTTACTGTGATCTGCATCATTGCCGCGCCGTATCTCTTATTACAGGCCGGCGGCTGGGCGGGGCTGCGTCACTCTCTGCCGCCGGAGTACTTTCAAGTGCTGGGCAACTACCGTTTCAGCCCAGAACACGTGCGGCAGTCGGCGGGAATGGGCGTGGTGCGCGGGCTGGAGTTCCTGGTGCCGACCATGCTGCTGATGCTGGGCAATCAGGTCATGTATCAGAAGTTCTTTTCGGCGCGCAGCGAACGGGATGCGCGGGTCTCGGTCATCGGCTGGGTTCTGGGCACGGTGTTGCTGGAGACGCTGATTGTCTCCATTGCAGTCTTCGGGCGCGCGCTTTATCCCAGCGGCGAAGTGGCGCTGCACCCGCGCGAGATCATTCCGTACACTGCGCGGCATGGCTTGCCCGCGGTGATGGGCGCGGTCTTGCTGGGCGCGGTCTTCGCCAAGGTGATTTCAACCGCCTCGAACTATCTCTTCTCGCCGGCTACCAATTTGGTCGAGGATGTTTTTGTCCGCTATATCTCGCCGCGAGCGTCGAATAAAATCATTCTGATCGTCTCGCGTTTCTGCGTAGTGCTGCTGGGCTGCTGGGCACTCTACCAGGCGGTGTATGCCGAGAGTATTCTGCAAAAGATGCTGTGGGCCTACACCATCTACTCGGCCGCGCTGACGCCGGTGGTGCTGGCGGCCTTCTACTCGAAGCGGGCGACGGCCTGGGGCGCGGTTGCGGCCATTGGCTCAGGGACGGTGGTCACCCTTGTCTGGAGTCCATTTCTTCTTCCGCTCCATCTGCCATGGACGGGAGCATCCATCACAGTGCAATGGCCCGGGCTGAGTTCGTTCTTCCCGTCGATTCTTGCCGATCGCGACGCCATCTTCCCGGCGCTCTTCGCGGCGGTTGCCGCGCTGATCCTGGTCAGCCTCGTCACACCCAAGCCTGCAGCCGCGCAGTTGGCGCAGTTCGGAGATGCATAGAATATTTTTCTTTTCCCGATTTTTTCAATGAACAAGGCTGGTTGAGGTTCGTGGATTCCCACCCTTTCCGTGCTGTTCAGGGCACCGCTTTACAAAAGCGATTGCAGGCGTTCATCGGCTTTGCGAAGGCGCTCCAGGCACCTCTCGCGGCCAACCACGACCAGGCTTTCAAAGAGCGGCGGCGCATTCTTGCGTCCGCAGACGGCGACGCGGATCGGCTGAAACATCGGCCCGGCCTTCAAGCCCAGATCAGCGGCTGCCGCGCGCAGTGCATGATCCAGCGAGTCGTGATCGAAGCTGGTTGTGGCAAGAACTTCCTGAGCGTGTTGGAGGACGCGGCGCGCCATCGCCGCATCGCCGCCCTTGGGCGGAATCAACTCGGATGGATCGTAGGGCGCCAGTTCCTTTACAAAGAAGAAATCGGCGGCGGCCGGAGCTTCGCCGAGCAGTTTGATGCGCTCCCGGATAAGCGGAGCGACGGCAGCGATCTTTTCAGGCGTAGTATCAAAGCCGGCCTTGACCAAGAAGGGCGCAAGCTGGCGGCTGAGTTCATCAACGCCGAGGGAGCGGATGTGCTCGGCATTGAGCCATACGGCTTTGGGATCGAACGGGTCTGCTTCGGTGAAGTTGATCACAGCGTTGGAGCGGTTGACATTTTCGAGCGTAAAGACCGCGCGGATCTCGTCGAGCGCCATGAACTCGCGGTCGTCTTTGGGCGACCAGCCGAGGAGGCAAAGAAAGTTGATGAAGGCGCTCGCCAGAAATCCCGCGTCCCGATAGGTTGTCACGCTCACCACGGGTCCATGCTTGCGCTTGGAGAGCTTGGCGCCATCCGGAGCCACGAGCAGTGGCAAGTGCGCGAAGTGCGGCGGCGCGATACCCAGGCCCTCGAAGATCAACAGATGCTTGAAGGTGTTGGTCAAGTGATCTTGGCCGCGGATGATGTGCGTGATGCGCAGGTCGGCGTCGTCGGCGCAGGAGGCCAGGTGATAGGTTGGATTGCCATCTGAGCGCAGCAGCGCAAAGTCCTCGACTTCGTCGGCTTGCTTGGACTGCTCGCCGTAAACGGCATCGACAAACTGCAGCGTGCGGCCCTCGCCGCGCGGGACGCGATAGCGGAGCGCGAACGGCTCGCCGGCACTGGCGCGGCGCTCGCTCTCCACGTGGTCGAGTTCCCGCATTCCGGGATTGAAGAGCCATGCGCCCTGCGCGCCGGATTGATGATCTTCGCCGGTGTGAGCGGGGGTAAAGTCGCGATAGGCCAGCCCCTTGGCAAAGAGTTCTTCAGCAGCCTTGCGGTGCAAAGCAAGACGCTCGGATTGCTTGTATTCCTCGTCCCAGTCAAGGCCCAGCCAGCGCAGGCCCTCGAAGATGGATTGCACGCTTACATCCGTGTTGCGCTCTACATCGGTGTCGTCCAGGCGCAAAATCATAGTGCCGCCGTTGTGGCGGGCATAAAGCCAGTTGAAGATAAAGGTGCGCGCGCTGCCGACGTGCAGAAAGCCGGTGGGCGAGGGCGCAAAACGAACGCGGGGAGTATTGGCGGCAGGAACGGAATCAGTCATTGTTTGTCTATATTTCCAACTATGATGCTAACATTTCCGGCGTTTATTGATCCGGCATCAAAGGACTGCAATTTTTCTTGGCTGTCATCCTGAACAAACAGGACCCCAAGCGTACTTCAGTTTTTTGGGGGGTGAGTCGAAGGATCTGTGGTGGTATTTCGTAAAACATTTCGCAATGCAATCGTGCCGGATCATTCAAGCGGAGTGAGCATCGGAATGCTTCAGAGCGATTGCATGAATGGCGATTCCGGCACCCTCAAAGCTGGATTGCATCCTGATGGGCGCGAATGAACTCGAAGAGCTGGCCGGCGATGTCCTCGCCGGAGCCGGAGTAGAGGCCATCGCATTCTTCGAGCTGCTCGTCGCGCTCCTCGTTTTCCGATTCCAGGGCCGCTTCCAGCGCCTCGGGCGTAAAATCTTGCACTCCGAGAGCGTTGATGGCTCCGCTGGCGACATTCGCAGTCTCTGGGCAGCCAATCGTCAACAGCGAATCCACAAGGATCGGAGCGTATTGGCCCGACGCATTGGCAAAGAACTGGCCGAAGCCGCCGTTATTGACCTCACGTTCCATAGCCTCCACCGCGAGAACAATGCGCTCTTCGTCCGTCAGATCCTGTTCGCCGGTATCCGCGGCCTTTTGATTCAAGGCCTCTTCCAGCGCCAACAGCAGCGAGTCGATGCGATACTCGCCAGCCATCTCGATCAGCTCATCCAAGGTTTCTCCCGAGTAACCGTCGAGCCATTTGAGGTCCGCCATCTGTCAACCTTTCGATCTCAATAAATATCAAAATGAATTTGGAGGGACGCGTCGCTCAGTTCCACCTGCTTCGGTCGTTCCCATCATCGTCGTCGATCTGCCGGCCCTGTCCGTCGAGGTGGACGTTGCGGCCATGAGAGCGCATATATACCTCGAATTTCCGGGCGGCGCGTCGGCGCTTCCAGCGGTAGTAGCGGTTGCGTGCGCCGTACCATATTTCGCTGATGCGGGGAGCAATCCCCCGGCGCGGAGCAAGATGAATATAAAGCAGACCAGCCGCGGCGCCGCCCAAATGGGCAAAGGCGTAAACCCCTTGCGCGCCGAAGAGCATGGCGATGATGACCAGCACGTAGATCACCACAAGGTAGCGCGCCTTGATGCCGATGGGCAGCGGGAAGAGCATGAACTGCACGTCGCCATAGAGCGCGCCGATGGCCACCAGCAGGCCGAAGATGCCGCCAAAGCAGCCGGTGAGCGGATCGCCCAGCAGCAGATGGCCCAGAGCGTGGCTGACGAGAAAGATGGCTACGGCGGCTGCGGCCGCGCCCAGCACGGAGGCGCAGTAAAGCCCGGTCACCCATGCGGAGCGATGATAAGTCTCTAAAAATCCAGCGACAAAAAAGAGCGAGAGCAGTTCAAGGAGGGTATTGCCGATTCCAAAGTGCAGAAAACTATAGGTAACGGGCTGCCAAAATTCGCCGTTCAAAAACGAGGCCGAAGAAAAACCGAAGATTGCCCTCGCTGCGAAATCAGTGAAGTGAAAGGCCCAACCTGTCAGCAACAGAACAAAGTAAGCACCTAGATTCCACAGAACCAGGCGGCGCGTGGCTCCGGCGAAGTCGGGAAAGGCAAACGGGGTTGAGCCAAATCTGGACATGGTCAGTCTAAGCGTAAACCGGAAGGCGTGCTGGTGTCTTGAGGGAAACCGGCAGAGTGGCCTGCCTCGGTGAAATTTATCCTCCCGATTTTTGAAAACGCTCCCGGAACGGAACCATGCGCGGATTTCCACGCGTATCCATGCACGGCACATCCATAGAGTATTCTTCGATTTGGGCGATCAAAATCAAAATGGGATGAAGCCTCTTGACCGGAGGCCGGTTTTTAGCCAAAAATAGCGGAAGTTGCACTGAAAAGTGCCGTCATCCAGCAATGCGGTTTGTTTGGAACGAGAGGAGATACCATGCCGAGTTGCCCTGAGTGCGAGAATAGCCTAGACGTTGAAATGGACGAAGTGGAAGAAGGCGACATCGTCACCTGTGACGAATGCGGAACCGAGTTCGAGGTGGTTGGGGTTGAGCCGCTGGAGCTGGTGCAGTTGGGCACTGACCTTGACGAGGAAGACGACGATCTGCTCGGCGAGGATGAGGAGGAAGAGTGAAGTTGAATCGCACGAAGTTGGCGGCCGGTGTGGCGCTTGCCATTCTGGCGGCTGTTCTGGTTCCGCTGGGATCACGTGGCGGTAGCGCCATGCCCTATGCCGCCGAGGCGCAGAACCTGGGCTTCCGCGTGGTCTCCGGATTTGTTTCGGATGCCGATGCCAATCCGCTGGATGGCGCAACGGTCTTTCTGAAAGACCTGAAGTCCAAGAACATTCGCAGCTTTACCTCTGCTGAGAAGGGCCACTTCCGTTTCGCCAACGTGAGCATGTCCGAGGATCATGAACTCTGGGCGGAAAAAGACGGCAAGAAAAGTGTCGTCAAGTCCATCAGCTCCTGGGACGCGCGCAAGGAGATTGAGCTGGAGCTGAGGCTGAAGTAGGCGGCTGACCTACTCCTGCTTGAGAATCACGTCGCCGTTGATGGTCTTGATATCCACGTGATTCAATCCGCTGCCCACGCGGCCTTCGGCGTAAATGTATTTGCGCGGCGTGCCTTGGGACGTGTCCCAATCCGATGATTCGCGCTGGCTAAGGCCGGCGTGCTGAATGATGTCAAAGCTCTTGTTCGCGCTTTTGGTGTAGGCCAGCTTGATGTGGACATCCATCGGAAAGTCTTTAGGCACGATCAGCGTAATGGTGCCGCCATTCGAAGTCAACTCGACATTCCGTTGCTGATCGGATGCGCCCGCCAGGCGCGCTGTAATATCTCCGCCCATGGTGGTCGCCTTGACTGCGCCGTTCACGCTCTTGAGGTTGATATTGCCGCCCATGGTCGTGGCGTCCACGGAGGCTTCGGCGTTGTCAACGGTAACGTTCCCGCCCATGGTCTTGATCTTTGCATATTCGCCCACGCTGCCCAGGCGGATGTCACCACCCATCGTCGAAAGCGTGGCTCCCTGCGGCGCGTCTGCCACATCAATCTCGCCGCCCATCTTGCTGATCGTGAGCGCGCCTGAGTCCGAGCGAGATTCCGACTCCATCCTTCTGTGATGACGACAGGCGGAACAACAAAGAAGCATCGATCCCGTACAAATCAGTAAAAGCGCGGCGGATGGCTTGTGAATCGTCACGGCATGGACCTCCCGGTGAATCTTTTGAGAATCGCTTGATAGATGTTACGCCAAGGCTGTCGATAAAGTTCCGGAAAAGATAACTGGGCTATCGAATCGCAAGATTGGCGAAATCACTTCCCGCGCTTTACTCTTCCAGCTTCTTCGCCACCAGTTCATTGAGCAGCGCCGGATTGGCTTGCCCCTTGCTGGCCTTCATCACCTGGCCTACAAAGAACCCCGCCATCGTCTTCTTGCCGGCGCGGTACTGCTCCACCTGCTTGGGATTGGCCGCGATCACCTCATTGATCATCGCTTCAATCGCCGAAGAGTCTGTAATCTGCTGCGGCTTTTCGCGCTCGTAGACCGCCGCGAAGTCTTCGCCCTTTTCAAAGCAGACGTCGAAGAGCTGCTTGAGCTGCTTGGAGCTTATCTTGCCCTCGTCGAGTAGATCCGCGGCCAGCACAATCCCGGCCATCGAAACCGGCGACTGCTCCTGCTCCAGGTCCCAGCGCCTTCAGCCGCCCGCCCACCTCGCTCAGCAGCAGATTGGCCACGCGGCGCGGATTGCGCGCGGTCTTGGCGGCGGACTCAAAGCGGTCGGCAAAGGCCCGCTCGGCGGTCAGCGTAAAGGCGTCCTTGGGGTTGATCTCGTACTCGGCGACCATGCGCGCGCGGCGCGCTTCGGGCAGCTCCGGGCAGCTCGGCCCTCTTGCGCTCAATGTATTCGCGGGTCAGCACCAGCGGCGGCAGATCCGGCTCCGGGAAGTAGCGATAGTCGTGCGCCTGCTCCTTGGAGCGCATCGAGTACGTCCGCCCCTCGGCGGCATTCCACAACCGGCTCTCCTGCCGGATGATCCCGCCCGCCTCGATCACCTCGATCTGCCGCTCGATCTCGTACTCCAGCGCCAGCCGCACAAAGCGGAAGCTGTTGACGTTCTTGACTTCAACCTTGGTGCCAAACTTCTCTTGCCCGCGCGGACGCACGCTCACATTGGCGTCGCAGCGCAGCGAACCTTCTTCCATGTTGCAATCCGAGACGCCGCAGTAGAGCAGAATCTCCTTGAGCCGAGTCAGGTATTCGAAGGCCTCGTCCGGCGTGCGCATATCGGGCTCGGAGACGATCTCCGCCAGCGGCGTGCCGCAGCGATTCAGGTCCAGCGAAGTATGGTTGGCGGAGTCCGCCAGCCCGTCGTGAATGCTCTTGCCCGCGTCCTCTTCCATGTGCAGGCGGGTGATGCCGAGGCGCTTGATGCTGCCGTCGGCCGTGGGCACGTCGATCCAGCCGTGCTCCGCGATGGGCTTGTCGAATTGCGAGATCTGATAGCCCTTGGGCAGGTCGGGATAGAAGTAGTTCTTGCGCGCAAAGATCGATCGCTCGCGCACCTCGCAGTTGATGGCCAGCGAAGCCAGGGTGGCGAAATCAACCGCCTGCGCGTTCAGTACGGGCAGCGAACCCGGCAGCGCCAGGCAGACCGGGCAGACATTCGAGTTCGGCGCAGAGCCAAAGTGGTTGGCACAACAGCAGAAGGCCTTGGAGGCGGTGAGCAACTGCACATGAACTTCGAGTCCGATTACCGGCTCGTACTTGGCAAGAACTTCAGACGAAAGCGTAGCGGCGGACATAATGTCTTTGATTTTATCGCGCAGCAGCAGAGAATGGAGCTTGACGGATGAAATCGTGCTTGCTCTTGAGAGTCGGTTTGATCTTCTGCTTCCTGGAACATGTTCACTGAGGGTGCCTAGAAGTTCCGTAGCCCACCCATTTCACGCTTAGAGTGAAATGGATGGGCTACCAAAAAATCAATCTTGAAGAAAATCGTGAAAATGTTTCAAAAGTAGCGCTTCAGCTTGAGAATTTGGGATTCAAAGCCGTACCAGAGAGCGGCGGCGACCGCGGTTGTGACGGCGAGTCGGAAAGCAACCACGGCGTAGACTCCGGTAGCGCCGTAATGGACCATGCTGTGATCGAACCAGCCAAAGAAGACGAAGACCATGATGTGCGTCAGATAAAGACCATAGCTGATGCGTCCATAGAAGGCCAGCGGCCCACGGCGCAAGAGCGCGTTGAGCGGGTTGCGCGCGCCGGTCGAGGCCATCGCAGCCAGCACGGCTCCGGCAAAGCCCAGCGCCAGCGCGGTGTCAAGCAGCGAAGTGCCTCCGGCGAAAGTGGCCGCCAGGCCGATGCCCGCAACCAATCCGCCCAGGCCCATCCAGAACCAAACCCGGCGGCTGATCGGCAGCGTATAGATCCCCAGCGACATCAGGCTGCCCAGGGCAATGCCGTCCAGCTTGATGAGGGTATGAGAAGGCAGCCCCCAAAGCCAATGCGGATTCAAGTGGCGCAGCAGCGGCGAGCAGACTAGCGCCGCGGTCAGCAGCACTGCCAGCATCCACGGCCGGCGCAGCCAGCGCACCGCGGGCACCCAGACGAAGTAATACTGTTCTTCCATGGCCAGCGCCCAGGTGGGAATCAGTGCCGCGGGCAGCGCAAGATGAAAGAGGTTTTGCAGAAAGAGCAGATACGCCCACCATGGAGCCGTCCGGATGGCTTCCAGCGGATAGGGTCCGATGAACCAATCGGACTTGGCGTAGACCACGGCGAGCGTAAGCAGATAGACCGGCCAGATGCGCAGCGCGCGCCGCGCATGGAAGTTGTGGAAGTAGCGGGGCTTCAGCCGCGCAGCCAGCAGATTTGCATGTGACCAGGAAGCCGGAGAGGACAAAAAAGAGAATTACGCCCGCCCATCCCCACTGGACCGCGCCATGCCAGCGGGTGGTTTCAAGCTGCTTGTAGTCGCAGTGATAGATCACCACGCCCAAAATCGCAAGGCCGCGCAGGCCGTCGAGTTCCGGCAGATAGGTGGGCAGCCAGCTTGGGCGTTGACAGGGCATGGTCAGGCGCGTGACCGTCGCGGAAGAGCGTGCAAAACAGATTTGGAGTTAGATAGTGTCATCGGCGCGATTGGTGGCTGCATTTGATCTTAGCATCGATGAAGGCCGTTGATGAGCATCACGAAGGGTCCATTTCAGGCGATGTTTTGAATGCGCACAACTTCAGTCGTGCCGATAAAGCCCGCAAGAATTGATAAGGGCTTTAGCCTCTGAGGGAAGTCCCCTCTTCCAGCATCGCGCAAACCCGCGCAATAGGCAGCCCAACCACATTGAAATAGCAGCCCTCGATGCGCGGAATCCAGCGCGCCGCGCGGCCTTGAATCGCGTAGGCTCCGGCTTTGTCCATGGGTTCGCCGGTGGCGATGTAGGCCGCAATCTCCTCGTTCGTTAGCGTGCGGAAGCAGACCGTGGTCACTTCGGCGGCCGCTTCGACTTCCTTCCGCGCTGACCACGGCAACGCCGGTAATGACGCGATGGGTGCGTCCAGAGAGCAGGCGCAGCATTCGTGCCGCGTCGGCTGCGTCTTCCGGCTTGCCGAGGATGTGATCGTCAAGCGTGACGGTCGTGTCCGCGCCGACCACTTGCAGCGGGGCAGAGCTTTTGGTCGAGAGTTCAGCATAGACGAATTCGGCTTTTTGACGCGCCAGCCGGGTCACGTAGGCGATAGGCTCCTCACCGGGGCGCGGCTCTTCGGGAATGTGCGCCGGACGCACTTCAAAGGAAAAGCCAACCTGCATGAGCAGTTCGCGGCGTCGGGGCGAGGCGGAGGCAAGAACCAGCATACTGAGATTATTGCAGGGCTATCGAATGAGTGAGTGGGTTGGTTCTATTGATCCGGTAAGAAAGAGCGCATAAAGACTATTTGATTGCCGGATCAATCTCCACGATCTCAAGCCTCTCGCCCGGATGCAGATAACCCTTGCGGCGAAACCAATCTTCCATTGCCGGGCGCAATTGATCCAGCGGTACGCGCGTGCCAGCCTCGAGCAGGCCGTCGGCCACGGGCAGCGTGTCGTCAAAGACCAGATCGTTGGTAAAGTTGCGCATGGCAAAGTTGTCGATCCAGGCGATGGGGCAGGCCTGCCGTTCGCCATCCGTGCCAATGCGTTGAATCGAGAGTTTGCGCGCAAACATATCTTCAATGTAGAGCATATTTCCAATTTGTAGAAATTGCGGCGTGGACCGGGAGCTCCACGCAACAGCCGGCCTGGAGGCCGGCGCTGCATTTCCTGCTACTTCTTTTCAACTACGCTGCCTTCTTTGCCCTGCTCGGCCACCGCATGATAGCGCTGGAAGCTGTAGTCGTGCTCAGTGAAATGCTGCCGGATGCCTTTGACCAGAAAGAGGTGCATCGTAATTGTTCCTTCGGCGCCGGTGGGAAACCAGATCTCGCCATTCACCGGAGCCTGATCGAAGTGTATGTTGGTACCCTTCTCGATATTGGCAACCAGGCCTCCGCCGACATGGAAGTTGTCGTTGAAAGTAACGTCCAGATGAGCTACCTCGCGGTCGGCCTCATCTATCCACAGTGTCCCTTGCAGCTTCTTGGAGACATCTTCGGCCATGCCGTGCGTCTTGGCGTCCTTGCGGCCCACAAAATCAAAGACAATCGCCGGCCGGCCGCGATAGAATTCGCGCCGTGGATTGCGCACCTCCATCGCTTCCAGAACATCGCGCAACGTGATCTCGTTTTTGACTTCCTTCTCCGTCGCTGGCTGCTGTGCCTTTTCGACAGCCTTGGTAACGCGCTCGGTCTCTTTCTGCTGTTCGCTCTCGTCCAGCGGCTTGCCGTCCTTCTTTACCCGCCGAAAGATCTTGTGGCCGTTGACGAAAAAGATCTCGATCTCGCGCGTCTCGCTCTTGGTCACACGGCCTTTGGCATCGAGATCCTCGGTGGTTTGCGACGATGTGTAGGTGTAATCTTCGCGCACCTTGTCGAGCAGCTTCTGATGCTCATCCACTTCTTTCATCAGTTGATGAATATCGGGCAAAGGCTTCTGGGCAGCCGGCTGCGCCTGCGCTGTCAAATGTTGAATCAATGGCAACATGAACAGAGCCAGCAGGGAGAGGCGCGGAGCGTTCATAGAAGCAAATCCTTTGGGTTGAATTGGATGGGGCAAGATACGGCTTTTGGCCGGTCTTGCATCTTAGACCCAGCGCCTCGGAAAAAGTCGCGCGATCAATTCATCCCGATAGTTTTATGCTCCGCGCTATCCATTCTCTGTTCTGTGCGAAATGAATGGGAGAAGCAAGGGCTTCCCCCTATAATTGTCAAGGAGCCGCGCGAGGGGCCGATGCGCCTTTCCGGCTACGCAATCTGTTTTTTTGAGGATCTTATGGCCGCACTGCTGGAAGCGATTACCGTCAAGCGCAAGATGTGCTTTGAGTATGAGAATGTTCCTTATTACTGCATGGAGGCTGAGGTTTCCACGCCCACCGCGCGCGGCGGCCAAACGCTGGTGCGGCTGAAGATGCGCAACCTGCTCACCCGCGCCGTCTTCGACAAGACATTCAAGGCCGGCGAAAAGTTCAAGGAGCCGGACCTGGAACTGGTTGAAGCCACGTACCTTTATTCCGATGGCGAGGGTTCACACTTCCTCGATCAGGAGACCTTTGACACGCTCTCCCTTTCCGAAGAGATGATGGGCACCATGCTGGAACTGCTGGTGGAAGGCGTGCTGATTCAAGTGCAAAAGTTCAACGGCAACCCCATCGGCCTGCAACTGCCGGAGAAGGTGGAGATGGAGGTTGTCTATACCGAAGGCGGCGCGCGCGGCGACACCAGCGGCAACGTAACCAAGCTGGCACGCCTCCAGACCGGCCTGGAGATCAAAGCACCGCTCTATATTGAAGTTGGCGAAAAGGTGAAGGTTTACACCGAGACGCGGGAGTTCGCGGGGCGGGCGTAAAGGGACTGAGGGACAAGGGACTAGTACCGTGACCACGTGATGAGGTATCCATCTGAATGTAGCGCCGACCTCCCGGTCGGCTGTAACGTGGGCCTCCCGGCCCACGTTCACACATCCAGCCAATCCCGCAGAACAGGATTGGACTGAGGCCTTGAAAAGAGATCGAAGTATCAGGAAAGGAAGAACGCTTATGTGGTTTCTAGGGATGGATGTAGGCACGGGCGGAACACGCGCCGTGATCGTGGATGGAAAGGGCAAGCTGATCAGCGGCGCGTCAAGCGAGCACGCGCCCTTTACAACCGAGCATCCGGGCTGGGCCGAGCAGCAGCCGGAAGACTGGTGGCGGGCCGCGCAAGAGGCCATTCGCGGAGCCATCAAGGCCGCGCCTGAACCGCGCCAGCCAATCGCCGCCCTCGGCCTCACCGGCCAGATGCACGGCGCCGTGATGCTGGACGAAAATGGCGCTGTGCTGCGCCCTTCGCTGATCTGGTGCGACACGCGCACCCAGCCGGAGTGCGATTGGCTACACGAGAAGATCGACTATGAAAAGCTGATCGAGCTGACCTGCAACCCGGCGCTGCCCAACTTCACCCTGACCAAGCTGCTCTGGGTCAAGACGCATGAGCCTGAGATCTTCGCAAAGATCAAGCACATCATGTGCCCCAAGGATTATGTGCGCTACCGGCTCACCGGCGAATTCGCCATCGATGTGCAAGAGGCCTCCGGCACGCTAATGCTGGACGTAACGCATCGCCGCTGGTCCAAGGAAGTCTGTGAAGCCGCTGGGATTCCCGAGAGCTGGCTGCCCAAGGTTTATGAGTCAACGGAAGTTTGCGCGCACATCAGCGAGAAGGCTGCCGGACTGACAGGCCTCACCGCTGGTACGCCGGTCGTTGCCGGAGCGGGCGATCAGGGCGCGGGCGCGGTGGGCATGGGCATCTTGCAGCCGGGTTCGGTCTCGGCCACCATCGGCACTTCGGGCGTGGTCTTTGCCGCCACAGCCGCGCCCACCCGCGACCCCAAGGGCCGTCTGCACACCTTCTGCCACGCGGTTCCGGGCCTCTGGCACGTGATGGGCGTGACGCAATCTGCCGGCCTCAGCCTGCGCTGGCTCAAGGAGACCTTCTTCCCCAGCCACAACTACGACGAGATGACCGCCGCGGCCGCCAAGGTTCCCGCGTGCAGCGAGGGGCTGGAGTTCGCGCCGTACTTGCAAGGCGAGCGCACGCCTCATTTAGACCCGCTGGTTCGCGCGGCCTTCACCGGCATCAGCACCACCACCACGGCGGCGCATTTTGTCCGCGCAGTGCTGGAGGGCGTCACCTACTCGCTGGAAGACACCTTCACGCTCTTCGCCGAGCTGGGCATTCCGGTCAGCGCCGTGCGCTTGAGCGGCGGCGGAGCCAAAGGGCCGCTCTGGCGCAAGATTCAAGCCGGAGTTTACGGCCTGCCGGTCGAGATTCTCACGGCGGAAGAGGGCGGCGCCTTTGGCTGCGCTCTGATGGCTGGCGTCGGCGCGGGTCACTGGGCCAATCTGGACGAAGCCTGCGCCGCGGGCATCGAAGTCGCCCAGCGCATTGAGCCAGACCCCACCGATCTGGCCGCCTACAAGCAAGGCTACGCCAAGTGGCGCAAGCTCTATCCGGCACTGAAGACACTGCAGTAGGACTGGCCGTCCAGGCGGACGTTCGCTGCTCGCTCGCATGAGCTTCATAGCTTCCCCGCCCTTGCGCCATAAAAAGGCGCAAGGACGGATATTCAGTTCTACGCTGAACTAAATTCTCAACTCATCTGCTCGGCGGGGACGCTTCTCAATCTACCACATAAGTTGCGTTTGATGGTCAGATGCGGAGTCCCAGCAGGTACAGCGCGTCGTACTCCAAGCCCCAGTCGCCCAGAATGAAATTAATCTTGCTTCAAACAAGGCTGATGGAAGGTCGTTCATCTCAATGGGGACCTGCCACCCGCCACGTGAAGTGTTTTTTCTTGACATCCCCTTTTATTGAACCAGCCCCTGCGTAACCCCTCCTAGCCATTCCACGATAAAACTGTGGATGAGTGGGGTACTGTATTTCAAAAAGTCAGCAGGTGAATTGGTACGGGGCGCGCTACTGCACGCCCTGTTTTAGAACCTGTTCGGCAAAGTAGTTATGGATCTTCGATTCGTTGTGCAGCACTTCAAAGTAGGCATTCTGCAACAACTGCACGTGGTTTTCTCGAAGGCCCTGACGGATGACCTGCTGCACTCGCGGATCGTTCAATTCGCGCTGGCCTGCAGGCTCCCTTGCAATCAGCTTGTAGATCGCGTAACCCATGACGCGGTGACTCTGGCCGCCATCATAGACAGGGATGACGTCGGTGATTTCACCCTGCTTAAGCTTGTTGATGGCGTTGAAAAGATCCAGATCACTGGCGCGCAGTTGCTGTTCGGGAACAAAGCCCATGTCGCCGCCGCTGGAGGCGGTGTCTGGATTTTCGGAGAAGTTGATTGCCAGTCCGCCAAAATCCTCACCATTTTCCAGACGCCGGTGCAGTTCCTGGATCTTCTTTTTTGCATCAGCATCGCTTGAGGCCTTGTTGTTCTGCAGGTTGCCGGCTTGTTGAGAAGAAACGTTGGTGACGGCGATCTGTGCCAAGTGATATTGCGGCTCGATCAGGTTGAACTCCGACTTGTGCGCCGCGTAGTAGGCTGCGATCTGGGCGTCGGTAATGTTGATTTTGGATTCGATCTCTTTATTCAGCAGCTTGGTACGGGTCAACTGGCGGCGAAGATCGTGCTTGAAATCGTCCAAGGTGATGCCGCGCGCCTGGAGTTGCTTGTCCCACTCCTCTTGCGTGTAAGGCGCTTTGATCTCTGTCAGCTTGGCATTGACATCCTCGTCACTGGCAGCAAGGTTGAGCTTGGCCGCGCGCTGCCAGAGAATCTCTTCCTCGATCATCTGCTTCAAGATATTCAGCCGCGCAATGTCGGCCTGCTCTGCTGAGGGCGTCTGGGCATTGCCGGAGAGATTGGCCTTGTAATACTTTTCCAGTTCGGAGCGCTGAATATCCTTGCCGTTCACGGTAGCCACCACGTCGGGCGAGTTGGGACGATGGCAGGCGCTCACGGCAGCCATCAGTGCAAAGCCCAATAGAATCAGCACAGTGAAACGGAAAGCCTGACGGACAATTGTATTGCTTTGCAACTCGGTATCTCCTGGAGGAGGTGAAGTCCTCTGGCAATCAAGAATAAATCCACGAGGCGGCTTGGCGATATGCAAATCACAAAAACCGCGGCTAAATCCAATGTGGCGGGCGAAAAGCGTCCAGAAACCCGATGAGACCTCCGGCATGACTATTTGGGCTGGGCGGAGGCTGCGGGCTGCGCGGGCGCTGCGTTGGCCGGTAACGGCGGCGGTTCCACTCCCGCAGCGCGCAGTGCGCGATCAATCACCATCCAGACCTGCGTCTGCGGAACGGCCCCGTTGATGCGTTCGCCGTCCACAAAGAGCGCAGGGGCGCTATCCAGCCGCAGGGCTTGCGCTTCTTTCATGGAAGCCTGCACCTGTGAATCGTCCTGGCGGGCCAGGCAAGCGTCCAGACGTACGGCGTCCAGCTTGCCCAGCGTGGCCTCCTGGCGGGCGATCCGGTCCAGAGTGTCAAAGCTCTTGGCTAAATCGCGAGAGTCGCCCGTAACCTCCTGGCCGTGGGCGTGGATGTAATCGACATATTGCCAATAGACATCGCTGCTCTGCGCGGCCAGGCAGCCGGAGTCAATGGCCGCGCGCATCGCCCAAGGATGCATCTCGAGCGGATTGTCCTTGTAAATGAAGCGCACAGTGTCCTTGTAGCGTTCCAAGGTTGCGGGAAAAAGCGTCTGGTGCATCCGCGCGCAGTAGGGGCATTCCAGATCGTCAAAGCTGATCACGGTGACCTTGGCAGCCGGGTTGCCGCGGATCGGACGTCCATCGGCTGGAATCGAAAAGAGTGGATCGTTGGCAAGATCGAACTTCTCCAGACGGGCCAGGGTTTTGTTGTCGGCCGAGATCAGAAAGTCGATGGGAGTAACCTTGCCGTCTCGCCCAACGGAAACGGGCAAAGTGTCAAAGCCGGGCACGTGGCTGGAGGTGCGGGAGCCAAGCGTGATGGTGTAATCTTCAGGAATGTTGTACTGCGAGCGCACCATGATTTCAATGCGGCGATTGAGCGCCGCGTCAGGCAACTGCGCGGCTGGCTGAGCCTTGCAGCCCAAGGCTGCGCCCAGCGCGAGCAAACCAGCGAAAATGTAAAGATGCTTCAAAGAATTACCCTCACAGGACAGGATGGCCCAGCGCCCAAAATACCTTCTTGCTGCTCGCCTTGCGGATCAACCTAAGATCAACCTAATCGACCTAAGTTCAACCTATAGGATAGCGGCGTTCCTAGAATAGCATTCGTCCAGTGCATTGCGTCCGCTTTCACCCAGACGGAGTCAGAAAGGCGAAAGCAATCCGTGACGCGGCTCATGGTGCAAAAGAAAGCGCTTCCATCGTAGAATAAGCCTTCAAGCAGGAAACGTCCGTGGAGGGCTTCCATGAACCAAGGCCCCATCACACTCTCGGCAGGTCCGCGTCTTCGCGCCGCGATGATCCTGGCGATCCTTGCCGACATCCTTCAGGTTATCGTTTTCCCCATGTTCATCGAAGGCGCGGCATCGCCGGCCGATGATATATTGGATTTCTGCATGGGAGCTGTGCTGGTACGCCTGCTTGGCTGGCACTGGGAGTTTCTGCCCTCGTTTGCGGCCAAGCTCGTGCCGGGCGTCGATCTTGTTCCTTTTTGGACGATGGCAGTGGTCAACGTCTATCGAAAAACCAAGCGAATCGCAGCCGAGGCGGAGGGAATCCCACCAGCGCAACAAGACCGGTGAGATTTTTCAATCGCGCACGGACGTCAGATTGACAAACGCGGACGAAGACGTCCGCGATCCAGCCAGCCAAGAGGCCGCCGCTACCTATATACAATGATCAAATTACACAGTGCCCGCAACAAGTGGCCGGAAGGAAGAATCATGAACCACGATGGAGACCAGCAACTGCATCTGAGCGTCCGGTTCACGCGCGCCGTCGATTATGCGCGCCACCTTCATATCGAGCGGCGCAAGGGAAGCGATATTCCGTATATGGCGCATCTGCTGGGGGTTGCGGCGCTGGTGATGGGCGAGGCGGGCCACGCCGGGTTTCCGGTGACCGAAGAGATGGTGATGGCCGCCCTGCTGCATGACGCCGCCGAAGATCATGGCGGGCTACGGCGGCTCAGAGACATCGAGTATAACTTCGGTGAGAATGTGGCGCGCATGGTGGAGGGTCTTTCCGACAGCCTAGCCGAGGACGCCTCCAACAAGCAGTCCTGGCTGGAGCGCAAGCAGACCTATATTTTGCGACTTCGCGATGAACCGGAGGATGTCCGGCTGATCTCGGCGGCTGACAAGCTCTACAACGCGCGGGCTATTCTTGAAGACTACCGGCAGATCGGGCGGCGCGTCTGGGAGCGGTTTCAACGCGGACGGCGGGATCAGCTCTGGTATTTCGATGAACTGCTGGCAGTATTCAAATCCACTGGGGCAACCAGGATCGTGGAAGAATTAGAGCGCGTCGTCAACGAACTCAGAGAGCGATCGGCAAACGAGGCGCAGGACTGATTTTGGCAACCGATGAGTGTCATTCCTTCCCTCCATTCACGCCAAAAACGAACAAATGGATGGGGCACGGGACAGATAATTTTCATCAAAATATATTGAAGGCAAAGTGGTTTTGTATTGCTCGCATAGTGCCGCGCGGCTTAGGTTAATGATATGCACAACAGAAACTGCATCATGCTATTTACCATGCTATTGGCTCTCGGCGCAGTGAGCGCGGCAGTCTGCGCGGCACAGCAGAAGGCGCTGCCGGAGGTGACGATTGCGCCCAAGTCGAGCGCCGCGGTAAGCGCGCAAGTAATTGACCGGGCCTCTGAACCTGCCATTTCGCAAGATGAAAAGCTGCGGTTGATCCGCGACAAGATCAAGTATGTCTTTGTGCTCTTCCAGGAGAATCGCTCCTTCGATTTTTACTTTGCTGGCTATCCGGGAGCGGATGGGCTGTATGCCGGGCCGGATGGGTCCAAGGGCAATATCGACCCGCCGGGATTTACGCAACTGCTGGTGAATACCGACGGAAGCCTGGGAATCATTACGCCCTTCCGCATTCCAGCGACGATTGTGGATGCCAAGGGCAAAACGGTACCGTTGTATCCGGCGGACATCGCGAGCGTGAATCACTCGCACTCGGCGATTGCGCGCAAGATTGCGCTGGACTCGAATGGCGTGGCGCAGAACTCTGAGTATGCGCTCTCGGAAGAAGGCGTGACGATGGTGAAAGGCGAGCCGTCGAAGGCGCCGACACTCGAGCGCAAGCAGTTCGGCGAGCTGGTGATGGCCCACGTCGATTGCGACACCGCGCCGTTTCTCTGGCGCTATGCGGATCGCTTCACGCTCTTCGATCATTTCATGGATACGATCATCGGCCCGTCTACGCCGAACGCGATTGCCATGATCAGCGGGCAGGGCGGCGAGACGCAGTGGATGCTGCACCCGGAGCAGGCGGCGACGGGCGGACAGGGCAAGGACGCGGTGGTGCCAATGGTGGATGATCCGGCGCCGTATTGGGGATCGTCGCTGGATACGGCCAATAAGCTGCATCAACCGCAGGCTGTGCCGCCGGGAAAAAGCATCTCGAAGAATCTGACCTTTGCCAGCCTGCCGCTTTCGTTTATGGGCAGTGCAATCAAGGACACGACAGCGGCAGATTATGAGCCCGATTTCGACTTGCCCGATGTGCAGAACGACATAGAAAAGATCGCGGGGCACGGCGTGGATGCGGTCAACTGGGGCTGGTATCAGCAGGGCTACGATCACGAGATCAACGACGCTTCATGGAAGGCATCGCACGAGGGTTATGTGGCGCATCACAACGCGCCGCAGTACTTCGGCTATGTAGCAAACAATCCGCAGGCGAGCACGCATCTGCATGGGCTGAGCGAGTTCTTTGATGTGATTGCCAAGAAGCAGTTGCCGGAGTCGGGCGTCTTTTATCTGCGCGACGGGTACGGCAACATTCGCGGATGGAAGCCGCAAGATCCCAACTACAAATTGGCCGAGGTCTTCAGCGGCAATGACGATCATCCGGGCTACTCCGATACGCAGATCAGCGAGGGGCTGCTGGCCGAGGAGGTCAACGCCATTGCCGCCAGCCCGTATTGGAGCCAGAGCGCAATCATCATTACTTATGACGAATCGGATGGTCTCTACGATCATGCGCAGCCGCGCGTGCGCTCGCATGATGCAAACGGACTTCCGCTCGAGCAGGGACCGCGCATTCCGGCGATTGTCATTTCGCCTTACAGTGTCACTCATGGCGTTTCACACGTTCCTTCGGAGCACAGCTCGATCATCAAGTTTGTCGATGAAGTCTTCAATCTGATTCCGCTGGCTGACCTGCCGGATGAGATGCGCGCACGGCAGATTGGCTTCGATAAATTTGGACAGGCGAATCTTGGACCCGCGGACGATAATGTGGAGGGCGTGGGCGACATGAGTTCGGCCTTCGATACGCTGCGGCTCCAGGGCAAGCGCCCAGCGTTGAGCGCAGAGTACGCTACGATTCCCGAGGCTGAGATTACACGCTTCCCGCACGAGAACGGCGAAGGCTGCAAACGCCTTGAGATCACACCGACCGACTGGGCGCTGCCCAATCCGATTCCGGCGGACTTCAATCCACGGCCCGATACGACGCCCGGCATTCCAGCGGCGGGCGGATGGACGCCATAGTACCGTGATCACGAGATTTGGTAATTGCGTGAATGTAGCGCCGACCTCCTGGTCGGTTGTTGCGCGGACGTCCTCATCCGCGTCTCACCGGGAGCGATTGCCAAATCGCTCGGTCAAAGCAGTCATGAAAGCGTTAGACTATTTTTTCTATTCATGCAGAGCACGGCGTGGACCGGGAGGTCCACGCGACAGCCTACCAGGAGGTCGGCGCTACTTTACGAATCGGCAATATATTCTTGTGTGCTGTGCCGTTGTGCTGATCGTCAGTTGCGGCGTTGCGCTCGCGGCCGAGCCTGCTGCGGCGCATGAAAGTACGCTGGTCCGCGTGCGCGCGGCGGGTGTGCTGCGCTGCGGTATCGATCAGGAAGAGGCCGAGTACACGACCTCCGACGATCATGGCAATCGCGCTGCCTTCGACTCTGACCTCTGCCGTGCGGTTGCGGTTGCTGTGCTGGGCAAGGATGCGCGCGTTCAAGCCGTGCGCTTCCCCGACGACCAGACGGCGATGCTGGCGCTCAAGAAAGACGAAGTGGATTTGGTGGCGACGCTGCCAGATGATTTTTCTCATTCCGCCGGAACCGATCTGCGCTTTACACAGCCTGTACTGTGGGACGGAATTGGATTCCTTGCGCCTGCGGCAAGCCCGGTTGCGCACGCGAGGCAGTTGAGCGGAAAGAAGATTTGCTTCCTGGCCGAGACTCGCGTGGAAGAAAGCGTGCGCGCCTGGTTTGCCCGTGAACATCTCGACTTTGTGCCCTTTCCTTTTCAGGAGGAAGGCGAGATGCAGGCGGCCTTCTCGACCGGCAACTGCGGCGCGCTGGCCGGCGAAGCCACGCGGCTGGCTGAAACCCGAGGGCCACTTGCGCAGCATGGGCATCTAGCGCGCCTGTTGCCGGAGCGCATCTCGCATGATCCGCTGGCGGCTGCGGTGCGCGCCGGCGATCCGCAATGGGCGGCGATTGTGAACTGGGTGATGGAGGCGCTGGTTGCCGCCGAAGAGAGTGGCGTGACGCAGGCCAATGTGGAAGCCATGCGCGCCCGAGCGGACCGCGACCCGGCACTGCGCTTTCTGCTGGGCGGCTCACGCGAGATTGGCGCCGCGCTGGGCCTGGACAATGACTGGGTGGCGCGCGTGCTTGCGGCGACAGGCAATTATGGCGAGATCTACGGGCGCGATCTGGGCAATGGGTCGCCACTGAAATTGCCGCGCGGCGAGAACAATCTGCGTGCGCATGGCGGCATTCTGGTTTCCCTGCCCGCACAATAACGTTAAAGTTGTAGAATTGTCCGGACGGATTGCCTGACCGCTGGCGACGGTCCTCTGGAAGAACCGCATGAGCGCGAAAGTGAGTTTTCTGGCCGTGGATTTGGGCGCTTCGAGCGGCCGGGTCATGGACTGCCTGTGGGACGGCGCGCGGTTTTCGCTCGATGAGGCGCACCGCTTCTCCGATGGCGGCGTGCGCATGGGCGCCGATCTTTACTGGGATGTACTGCGCATCTGGACGGAGATTCAGAACGGCCTGAGACGCTGCCGCATGGGGCGTAGCGAGCTTCCTGCCGGAATCGGCATCGATGCCTGGGGCGTGGATTTTTGCCTTCTCGACGAGCGCGACCGGCTGCTCGGCAATCCTCATCATTATCGCGACGCGCGCACCAACGGCGTACCCGCCGCGGTGAATGCAGCGATAAGCAATCTTGATCTTTTCCGCGCGACCGGCGTGCAGACGATGGAGATCAACACTGTCTTTCAGTTGGCTTCGATGGCCATTCAAGCTGATCGCCGGCTGATGCACGCCTGTTCGCTGCTGATGATTCCAGATTTCTTTCAGTATCTGCTCTGCGGCGAAAAGCGCGCCGAGTATACCGAAGCCTCGACGACCGAGATCTTTGATCTGCGCACACGCTGCTGGTCGCGAGAGGTACTTCGGCGGCTTGAACTGCCCGAGTGCATCTTTCAGCCGGTTGTGCTGCCTGGAACGATTCTGGGAGAGCTGCAACGCGGCGTGCAATTGGACTGCGGCTTCGTGCGCGACGTGCCCTGCATCGCCGTTGCCTCGCACGACACGGCCAGTGCGGTGGCGGCGATTCCCGGGCTGGACGACTCCAGTGCCTTCCTGAGCAGCGGAACGTGGAGCCTGATGGGCGTCACGGTCAGTGAACCCAATCTGACGGACGCGGCCTTCCACGGCGGTTTCACCAACGAGGGCACCGCCGACGGCCGAGTCCGGCTTCTGAAGAACATGACCGGGCTGTGGATTTTGCAGGAGTGTGTGCGTCTTTGGGAGGCCAATGGCAGCAGTTGCGCGTGGAGCGATCTGGAGGCGGCTGCGGCCAGTGCGTCGGCCTTCCGCTCCTTCATTGATCCTTCGGACAGCAGATTTCAAGCGCCTGCCGATATGTGTGCCGCCATTGCGCAATTCTGCGCGGCGAGCGGCCAGCCGGTTCCGCAGACGCGCGGCGATTTTGCCCGCTGCGTTTTTGAAAGCCTGAGCTTTGCTTACCGAAACGTGCTGGAAGAGTTGGAGCGCATCACCGGGCGCAGGCTTGACTCGGTTCGCGTAGTGGGCGGCGGCTGCCTCAATCGCCTTCTCTGCCAGATGACCGCTGACGCCTGCGGACGCCCGGTGATTGCAGGGCCGGTGGAGGCCGCCGCGCTGGGTAACGCGATGATGCAGGCTATGGCTACAGGCCACTTGAAGAACTTCTCCGAGGCTCAACAGGCGCTACGGCAATCCGTTGAGCTTCATACCTATGAGCCAGCGCAATCCGCAGCGGCGGAGCAGGCCTTTGAGCGATACAAATCTCTGCTTGCGCGAGGTGCAAATTCCCTCGGGGGCTGAAGCCATTTTGTAATTGGCGATTTTTTGTACCGGCTGAAGCCCGTACCCTTCAGCCCGTACCCCTCAAAGTTGAGCTATATGCAGTTGTTCACACACCGATTGAATTGGGCAAAAGCCCGGGAAAAAGTGAGGTAACACCATGGCGGCATACGCAATTCCTGAACTTTCAACTCCCACGCCGGTAGCGGCGAATGAAGTGCTGCTGGTGGCCAGCGGCGACCTGCGCCAGTCGGCCAATGAAGTCTGTTGGGCCGCGCAGGCGGCGATGGAGCAGCAACTGACGGAGGCCTTCCGCGAGGAGGGCGTCACCCTGCGCCGTGCTCATCCGGTTGATCCCGCGCTGAAGCATGGCTTCATTCACTCGCAGCGCATGGGCATGCAGGTCTTTGAGCAGATCGATCCCGATGCGCCCATCGTGGTGGCCGAGTCGGTCTGGCAGTACAGCGCCCATGTGATGGCCGGGTTGCAGTCGCATCGCGGACCGATCCTCACCGTGGCCAACTGGTCGGGCCAATGGCCGGGCCTGGTGGGAATGCTGAATTTGAATGGCTGCCTGCGCAAGGCCGGCGTGCCCTTCACGACTTTGTGGAGCAAGGACTTCGGCGATCCTCTCTTCAAACGCGGGTTGCGTGAGTGGATCAAGAACAAGAGCTTCGCGCACGACACCTCGCACGTTCATGCCTTTGATCCGGCGCAAAGCGGGTGAGGCCGAGCAGGCGCTGGGCGCGGCGCTGGCCAGCCAGTTGCGCAGCAAGAAGGCGCTGCTGGGTGTCTTCGATGAAGGCTGCATGGGCATGATGAACGCCATTGTCGAAGACGCGCTGATAAATCCCGCCGGCATTTACAAAGAGCGTCTGAGCCAATCCGCGCTCTACGCCGCCATGCGTGAAGTGAGCGACGCGGAGGCGCAGAAGGTGCGTGACTGGCTGGACGGGCGCGGAATGCGCTTCAATACCGGCACGGACGAAGCGACGGAGTTGACCGACGCGCAGATTCTTGGCCAGTGCAAGATGTACATTGCTGCGTTGCGCATCGCCGATGAGTTTGGCTGCGACGCCATCGGCATTCAGTACCAGCAGGGATTGAAGGACCTTGTTCCTGCCTCCGATCTGGCCGAGGGACTCTTCAACAATGTGGATCGTCCTCCGGTCTTTGGGCGCGACGGGCGCGAACTCTATGCCGGCCGTCCGCTGCCGCACTTCAACGAGGTGGACGAATGCGTGGGCGTGGATGCCGTGGTCACCAATCGCGTTTGGACGGCGATGGGCCTGGACCCGGCGACGACGCTGCATGATGTGCGCTGGGGCGAGCGTTACACGACGGATGGCTTCGATGAGTTCGTCTGGCTCTTCCAAATCTCCGGTGCCGTGCCCGCCTCGCATCTGGTGGGCGGTTACAGGGGTGCAGTGAGCGAACGCCAGCCCGCAATGTACTTCCGACTCGGCGGCGGCACAATAAAGGGCGTCTGCAAGCCCGGCGAGTTGGTCTGGAGCCGCGTCTTCGTCGAGAAATGCAGCTTGAAGGTGGATCTGGGCCGCGCCACGGCGATCGCACTGCCGGAAGCGGAGACCAACCGCCGCTGGGCGGAAGTGACGCCGCAGTGGCCGGTGATGCACGTGGTGCTGCATGGCGTGGATCAGAATCAGTTCATGGCGCGCCATCCCTCGAATCACGTCAATGTCGCCTACGCGGATTCGGCAGAAGAGGCCAATCGCGCGCTGGCGGCCAAGGCAGCGATGTTCCATGCGATGGGATTGGAAGTGAATCTCTGCGGAATCGAGCTATAGAGTTGTTTGAAAGATTCCGCCCATAAACTCCGGGGGCGGCCTGCTTTCACGTGAATGCGAAAACAGGCCGTACCAAAGCTGTAGCACTCTATTGGACTTTCTCTGTATCGCGTCCTGTGCTACGCGCCAACTTTTTTCTCGATCCGGGCCCACGAGTCTTTGAGCGGAAGGGTACGGTTGAAGACTTTTTTCTCACCGGTTGAGTCCGGGTCCAGGCAGAAGTATCCGACGCGTTCGAACTGGAAGCGATCCTCCAGCTTGGCGCTGGCCAAGGATGGCTCCAGCTTGGCTTCGGTGAGAATCTCCAGCGAGTCGGGATTGAGATTGTCCAGCACGTCCTGGCCTTCTTCCACATCGTAGGGATCGGCCTTCGAGAAGAGCTTGCCATAGAGGCGAATCTCGGCCCCGATGGCGTGCGCGGCGGAGACCCAGTGCATGGTGGACTTCACCTTGCGGCCGTCGGGCGAGTTGCCGCCCCGGCTCAACGGATCATAGGTGCAATGGACTTCGACAAGGTTACCAGCTGCGTCTTTGACCACGCTGTGGGCCGTGACAAAGTAAGCGTTGCGCAGGCGCACCTCTTTGCCCGGAGAGAGGCGATAGTACTTGGGCGGAGGAACTTCGCGGAAGTCGTCCTGCTCGATGTAGATTTCGCCGGAAAAAGGCACCTGACGGGTTCCAGC
This sequence comes from uncultured Acidobacteriaceae bacterium, assembly GCA_963804315.1. Classification (GTDB taxonomy): domain Bacteria; phylum Acidobacteriota; class Terriglobia; order Terriglobales; family Acidobacteriaceae; genus Telmatobacter. The sequence continues at coordinate 77,018 of CAWDQB010000047.1, read as the reverse complement.
CGTAGGGTCTTCGGGATTGTTGGCCACTTCCACCAGCTCCGATTGGCCGGGGGGGTAGTTGTCGATGACCAGCTTCAGCGGGTGCAGCACAGCCATGGCGCGGCTGGCGCGGCGGTTCAGATCGTCGCGCTGAAAGTGTTCGAGCATTTCGATGTCGGTCGAGCCGTTGGTGCGCGAAACGCCGCTGGCAGTGACGAAGGCTCGTATGGCTTCTGGCGTGAAGCCGCGGCGGCGAATGCCGCAGAGCGTGGGCATGCGGGGGTCGTCCCAGCCGCTGACGCGATTCTCTTTCACCAGTTGCAGCAGTTTGCGCTTGCTCAGCATGGTGTAGGTAATGTTGAGGCGGTCGAACTCAATCTGCTGCGTGGGAAAGATGCCGAGCTGCTCGATGTACCAGCGGTAGATGGGCTGGTGGTCGGTAAACTCCAGCGTACACATCGAATGCGTGACGCGCTCCAGCGAATCCGACTGGCCGTGCGCGTAGTCATACATGGGATAGATGCACCACGCATTGCCGGTGCGCTGATGCGAGGCGTGCAGGATGCGGTACATGACCGGGTCGCGCATATTCAGATTGGGCGAAGCCATGTCGATCTTGGCCCGCAGCACGCGGCTTCCGTCGGGGAATTCACCGGCCTTCATGCGGGTGAAGAGGTCAAGATTCTCTTCGATGGAGCGGGTGCGATAGGGGCTGTCTTTTCCGGCTCGGTCAGCGTGCCGCGATGCTGGCGAATCTCTTCGGCGGTGAGGTCATCTACATAAGCCTTGCCCGCCTTGATGAGTTGGATGGCCCACTCATAGAGCTGGCCAAAATAATCCGAAGCATAGCAGAGGCGATCCCACTCAAAGCCCAGCCAGCGCACGTCGGCCATGATCGAATCGACGTACTCCTGCTCTTCTTTTTCGGGGTTGGTGTCGTCGAAGCGCAGATTGGTCTTGCCGCCGAATTCATCCGCAAGACCGAAATCAATGCAGATAGCCTTGGCGTGGCCAATGTGCAGGTAACCATTCGGTTCGGGAGGAAAGCGGGTCTGGATGACGGCGTCGCCGTACTTCTTGGTACGGATGTCTTCGGCGATAATCTCGCGCAGGAAGTTGGAGGCTGTTGCGGCGGCTTGGCTTTCCGGACTTTCGTTGGTCATGGCTACACTATTATAGATTTTTTCAAGAGCGGGCAGGAAGCTGAAGGTGCAAATCCATGCCACATGGCGGAAAATGGAAAGAGACGAATTTTTTCCCAATGATTGAGGAACGATTGACAGGCGAAGAGATTGCAATGCGGCAGTGGAGCGCGCAGGAGTTTGTGCGGAGGGTCCTTGACGGTCGGCCCAGGGTTGCGGTCTTCGACTGCGATGGAACGCTCTGGAGCGGCGACGCGGGCAGCGGCTTCATGAACTGGTCGCTGGCCGAGGGGCTGGTCTCGCTGGAAACCACCGGCTGGATCAACGCGCGCTACAGCGACTATTTGGCCGGACAGGTAAGTGAAGTGGAGATCTGCGGCGAGATGGTGCAGATGTACTCAGGGCTGCGCGATGGTGACTTGCGCTCAGCCGCAGCGCGCTTTGTGCGCGAGTACATCGAGCCGCGCATCTTCGGCGAGATGGCTGCGCTTCTGGCCAATTTGAACGAGGCGGGCGTCGAGCTATGGGCCGTCAGCTCGACCAACAAATGGGTGGTCACTGAGGGGGCGCGCGGCTTTGGCATCCCGGAAGCGCGTGTGATCGCTGCCGAAGTGCGGGTCACAGACGGCCTCATCACCCGCGAATTGGTGGACGTGCCCACCGGCGAGGGTAAAGCCCTGGCGCTCAAGCGGATTGGCTTGGCGCATCCCGATGCGGTCTTCGGCAATTCGGTCCATGACCTGGCGATGCTGGAGCTGGCGCGCTGCCCGTACCCGGTCAATCCCTCGCCGGCGTTGATCGCCGCGGCGGCCAAAAATGGCTGGGGCATCTTCTGCCCAGCGGCGGCCAGTGGCCTTCAGACGGCTGTCGGGGGCGAATAGCTCACGGGATCAAACCGCGCAACCCATTGCAGCGTATACACTGGAATCGTGGATGAACGTGAGCCGCAATCCGAAGCCCGGCCCGCCGGTCCTGCTCTGCGCTTTGTCTCCGCGGCGCTGATTGTGCGCGGAGACGAAATCCTGATCGGCCAGCGACGGCCCGATCAGCCAATGGCGCTATTGTGGGAGTTTCCCGGCGGCAAGATAGAAGCAGGCGAGAGCGCGGAAGAGGCGCTGGCTCGTGAACTGGACGAGGAGCTCGGCATTCGTGCCCTGATCGGCAAGCGCGTCACCCGCGTCCGGCACAACTATCGCCACGGCGGCGCGGTGGATTTGCAGTTCTTCGCCGTCGAGGAGTTCGCCGGCGAAATCGAGAGCCGCATCTATCACCAGGTGCGCTGGGTCAAGCTCGAAGACCTGGCCGAGTATGAGTTCCTGGCCGCCGACCGCGGCCTGATCAAAGACCTGGCCGCGGGTAAGTTGCTGTAGGGCATTTACTTGTTCGTTCTTATATTGATCGGGCACATGCTGATAATTGGATCATCGATCCCAAGACGCGCTCAGGACGTATGTGCTCTGGCTCGGGATGGATGGAAGCCGAACGCCTCGAAGTCAAAGGGACGCCGCTGTACGTCAACCTGCCGGAGATCTACGGTCAGTTGATTTCGGCTTGAGGGCTGCGCAGTCGTTGAAATTTCACTTCTAATATCCCGGACCATGGATGACCGCGTGTTGTCCTTTACCGGAAATAATCCCTTTACATTCGGTATCGTGTAGCGTTACACTTTGCTCATGATCAGGAGCTTCCGCCACTCTGGCATTGAGAAGTTCTTCTACACCGGCAGCAAGGCGGGTATTCAACCCAGTCATGCTGTCCGGTTGAACATCCAGCTCACCGTGCTCAACAGGGCGAAGAAGCCGGAAGATATGGGAGATCCTGGATGGAAACTGCATCCGTTGTTGGGGGAGCTCAAGGGGCATTGGTCAGTCGAGGTAAATGGCAATTGGCGGCTCACCCTCTGTTTTGAAGGCGAAGACGCGATCCTGGTCGATTATCGGGTTTATCACTAGAAGCGGAGGGAATCATGGCTGAGATGTTTAATCCGGCGCATCCAGGGCGCGTGCTGCGTGAGTGGCTGGGCGAGATGCAGGTCAAAGACGCGGCGGCACGGCTGCACGTCTCGCGAGTCACACTCTCGCGCATCCTGAATTGCAAGGCGGGTATCTCAGCGGAGATGTCGCTGCGCCTCTCTGAAGCCTTGGGAACCAGCCCCACGCTATGGATCGACCTGCAAACGCAGTACGACCTATGGCGCGCCAGCCGCAAGCGCAGACCAAAGATTATGCTCTTTGACCGGGCTGCGTAAAAAATTGAACCGCGTAAGATTCGTGATTCTCCATCCTCGAATCAAACGACTATTCAAAGATAGGATCCTCAATAACTTAAAAGTATTGCAAGTCTTCAACATCGGAGGTCAAGATGATTGCTTGGATGTCAAATTCTTTGATGCCATCACTCGATATTGCCGACCAGACAGCTCCATGCAACTCGCTCGATCCGCATTTCACATTTTTGTATCAGTTGCTGAAGGACAACTATGATGGGTATTCATCTTACATTTTTGCAACAACTTCAGCGATTTTGTTAATGATTGGCTGGTTCATTACTTCGAAGGATGCACGCATCTACATAGCGAGACAATCATGGATAAAGATTTTTATGTTGATCGGTATCGTCATTTTTATTGGTGCCGAGATCTATTTTTCCTATTGCGCTTTACATACATCCGATAATATTGTTTTTTCTCTTCAAAACATTGTACGCGCGAGCGGATGTTCTCTCGTCGATACTTACTATAAATCCAAGATTGTTCAGAAGTGCGCTGTCAATTTTTTGATCGTTTTGCATACTGTGCTGTATATCATACTTGCCGCAATCATTTGGTCGATTTCAATTGACAAAGAAGATGCTGGTTCTAAATCCCGATAATCGATTTTGGAAAACGCCTCCAAATCTGTCTCTTCAGGCCTGTGAATCCAATAATCCAGACCCGTCGAGTTTCTACCCGCGCCTTGCCCGCACGGCGGCGGCCAGCTCTTTCAGCAGCGTGTACGTCTCCTTCCAGTCAATGCAGGCATCGGTGATGCTCTGGCCGTAGACGAGCGGCTGGCCCTGAGTTAGTTTGTCGAGCGGCTGCGCGCCGGCGACCAGATTACTCTCGATCATCACGCCCATGATGCGCTTGTCGCCACCGGCGATCTGCCCGGCGACATCATGGCAGACGGCGGCCTGGCGGCGATAATCCTTGCTGCTGTTGGCGTGCGAGAAATCGATCATGATGCGTGGCGAGAGGCCGGCCTTTTCCATCTGCGCCGCGGTCTCGGCGACGCTCTCGGCGCTGTAGTTGGCCGTCTGGCGGCCGCCGCGCAGGATCATGTGGCAGTCGGGATTGCCCGCGGTGGCGAAGATGGCCGACTGGCCCAGCTTGGTATGGCCCAGGAAGGTGTGCGAGTGCGCGGCGCTGAGGATGGCGTCAATGGCGATCTGCACATTGCCGCTGGTGCCGTTCTTGAAGCCAACCGGGCAACTGAGGCCGCTGACCAACTGGCGATGAAGCTGGCTCTCGGTGGTGCGCGCGCCGATGGCTCCCCAACTGACCAGGCCGGCGATGTACTGCGCGGAGATCATGTCCAGGAACTCCGTGCCGGCGGGCACGCCCATCGCGGCCAGATCGAGCAGCAGATGGCGAGCCATGCGCAGTCCGTCGTTGATCTTGTAGGACTCGTCCAGATGGGGATCGTTGATGAGGCCCTTCCAGCCGACGGTGGTGCGAGGCTTCTCGAAGTAAACGCGCATGACGATGCGCAGGTCGGCGGAGAACTCGGCAATGGCGCCCTGGAGCAGCGTGGCGTATTCGCGCGCGGCCTTGGTGTCGTGGATGGAGCAGGGACCGGCGAGAACCAGCAGGCGCGTGTCTTCACCTTTGAGAATGGAGACGATCTCGTTGCGGGCGTCGAAGATCGTCACCGAGGCAGCTTCGGTGATGGGGAGTTCCTCCTCAAGAAAAACGGGAGGCAGTACGACGCGGGTCCATTGAATGCGAATGTCTTCAGTGTTGCGGAGCATGAGCGGTTTTCCTTGGGGGCGCGCGATGGGGCCTCTATCAAATTTATCAGCCGAAGGCGGTTGGTTCTGGGCCGTGAATCGGATTGCATCGGGCGGCAAGCGTATTGCGGCGAAATTGCGTCTACCATCATGACAGTCATGCGGGCGGACAAGACAGAAGCCGCCGGCAGGCGTTAGCCTGTAAACTGACGGCGCAGCCCGAGTGCGGCGCAAGGAGCGGTGATGAGGATTGGAAGCTGGATAGGGTTGTTGGCGGCGGCGACGTTCTTGGCGTTTATTCCCGGCTGCGGAGATTTCTGGCAGGCACCAAGCAACACTGCCGACAGCTTTACGCTCTCAGCGAATCCCACCAGCGTCGCCATAGCCTCGGGTTCCACCAGCGGCACATCGACGATCACCGTCACCCCGGGCAGTTCTTTAACCGGCACGGTCACACTCTCTTGCACGGTCACGACGGCGCTCACCAGCCCTACCTACCCGGTGACCTGCGCACTCAATGCATCTTCGCTGACCTTCAGCAGCGCGACGGCGCAAACCTCCACGCTGACCGCAACCTCAACCAGTTCGACGACCAGCGGAATCTATAACATCTCCGTGAGCGGTTCGATGACGGGTACAACTACGCCGAGTCCAGTCACGGTTTGCGTTGCCGTGGGAGTCTCCACCAGCAATTGCTCCACCACGGCCACCACCAGCGGCAAATACTATATTCTGAACGCCTCGACGCTCACCGGCTACACAATCGTCTCTGGTGCGGTGACGCCGATCTCCGGCGCATCGGTCACTGGTTTTAACAATGCCGCGGCGATGGCCATCAGTTCAGACGGCAGCTATCTTTTTGTGGCATCGAGTAACGGCATCACTCCGTTCACCATCTCCAGCACCGGCGCGCTGACAAAGGGCACATCCTTTGACACCCTCAACTCATCGATAGGAGCACTGGCAGTCGACCCGGCAGGCAGATGGCTGCTGGCTGCTTCTTCAGCCGGGATACTTTCCGCGTATCCGATCTCCTCCGGCGCGAGTACTGGGGGCACGGCGTATTCGCAACAGCTCAATCTTGGAACAACAGGTTCAATTTCCGGTATCGCTGTCTCGCCCAGCGGGTATACGAATGATGATCTTGTGGCCGTAGCCATGGGTTCAACGGGCACCGGACTCTTCACGTTTTCATCCACGACAAGTACAGGCCCGCTCAGTGGGGAGGGTTCGATCATTCCTCCCATCGGCAGCGCAGGGGGCGCAGTTTCCACGGCCATCGATCCCCAGAACCGGCTTCTGTACATAGGAGAAACGGGCGCCACCTCTACAACGGGGGCGTTGCGCGTTTTTACCATCACTGATACTGGAGTGAATTCGTTAGACTCATATACCCCTGCCGGAACCGGGCCGCGCGCCATTCTTCCCTCCGCGGACGGCGGCTATGTTTATACGGCAAATTGGGGGGTGAATGAAATCAGCGGCTATTCTGTAACGACTGCCGCTTTGACGGCGTTGAGCAGCACGATCGCCACGGGTTCTGAACCGAATGGCCTGGCAGAGGACAGCACGGGCAGCTTTGTGTTGGCGATCAGCTATGACGGCTCTCCCACCTTCGACGCCTACGGCCTATCGTCGGGCGTGCTGAGTTTGTCGACCTCGAACTCGACCATCGACAGTCCTGTCGCAATTGTCGCGGTGCCGTAACTGTTGAATCAGATTGCAAAACCGGGGCCTGGATTCAATGAATCCAGGCCCCGGTTCCTTAAAAAAGCGGGATGGATTCCATCTTTTTTGTAAGACAATAAAGCATGGATTCTCTGCGTATCGATAAATGGCTTTGGGCCGCGCGCTTTTTCAAGACGCGCGCGCAGGCCTCGCGAGCCTGCGATATGGGGCGCATTCTCTCCAACGGCGCAACGGCCAAGCCAGCCCGTGAGGTGCGCATCGGCGACCGGCTCACGGTGAAGAACGAGGGCGGTGAATTTCAGATCGAAGTTCTGGGGCTGAGTCAGATGCGCGGTCCGGCGGCGGTGGCGCAGACGCTCTTTCGCGAGAGCGAGGCAAGCATTGCGGCGCGAGCCAAAGCCGTCACAGAACGCAAGGCGATGCAGGAGTTCGCGCCCCTACCCGAACACAGGCCCTCCAAGCGTGACCGGCGGCGCATTATTCAGTTCCGTCGCGGTGCGTAGTTACTGCCCGGCTGCCCACTCGGTCATGGCTAGTGTCAGCAGCAGAACCCGCTTCAGCCCAATCTCGCGATCCTTGGCCGAAAACCACTCCGCCAGCGTATGCGCGCCGCCGCCGTCTCCCCCCGCGCCCATCGACAGCGACGGAACTCCCAGCGAAAGCGGAATGTTGGCGTCGGTCGAGCCTAGCCGCTGTTCGGTCCGCAGGCCCAGATGGCGGTCAACGGCGCGCAAACGCTCCAGCAGCGGCGAGTCGTCCGGCAGTTGCGAGGCTGGCCGGTCGCCGATCAAGTCAATCGAAAAGGCGAGCAAGCCGCGTTCATCTTTGGCAATGCACTTCGTCTGCGCGTTGCACTCGTCCACGGCATCCTCGACGGCGCGATGCAGCACAACCTCCAGCCGTACCAACTGCTCCGAGCTGGTCGAGCGGAAGTCGATGGCCGCCTGCGCGCTCTCCGGGATCGCATTCACACTGACGCCGCCCTGAATGTTGCCCAGATTCAATGTAGTCCGTGGCTCCGCGGGCAATGGCGTGCGCACCAGCACGCTGAGCGCCGAGGCCAGCGCGGCAATGGGGTTGGGCGTACCGGCGTCGGTAAAACTGTGCCCGCCTGGGCCGGTAATCGTAACCCGGAAGCGCCGGCTGCCCAGCGCCTGCGTCACCGCCTGCTCCGCGCCTGCCCCGTCCAGCACAATATGCGCACAGATGCGCCCGGCCAGCGCCGGTTGCCGGTAAAGGTGGCGCACGCCACGCAAGTCGCCTTCACCCTCTTCACCCACATTGCCCAGAAAGAGAATCGGCGCGGCCACCCCGGCCTGCGACTGTGTGAGCGCGTGCGCGATGGCCAGCATACCAGCCACTCCGGCACAGTTGTCGCAGGCTCCGGGCACCTGAAGCCGGTCTCCGCTCACCAGTGGATGGAGCGGCGTCTCGGCCGGAAAAACCGTATCCAGATGCGCCGAGAGCACCACCACTGGCCCGGTGCTCTCGGCGGGCAGTTTTGCCGCGGGTAGCCAGCCGTAAACGTTTCCGATCGAGTCGGTCTCCACATCGCGGAGACCGGCCTCCTGAAAGCGCTCGGTGATCCAGGCCGAGCGGGCCTGCTCGCCAAAGGGTGGCGCGGGAATGGCCGCCAACTCGGCTTGAAGGTCCATGATCGTCTTGGGGTTGCCATGCAGCCATGCAAAGGCTGTGTGGACCGCGCGCCGCTCGGCCAGCGCCGTCACCCGAGAGAAGGCCGAATTATGAAAGAGTTCCATGTGGATGGTTTCAGGGTAGCAGGAGCGCTTCGGCTTGAGGGCAACAAATCCGGATTGCGCTGCTAGACCATTCCTGATATTCTGTCTGTGGTTGCGATTGGATTCAATCGTATGCGCCCGTAGCTCAGTTGGATAGAGCGACTGGCTACGAACCAGTAGGTCGGGAGTTCGACTCTCTCCGGGCGCACCATAAAACCCCATAAAATCAAAAGGTACCAGACAATCCCTTAGACAGTCCGCATGGCCAATAGTGCAAAGATATTGGGAAACTCAGAACCAATTGCAAAATCCCATTGAGATTGCAAGTGTCAGGGCATAACTTCAGGCGTGCCCTGACGCGCAGCAGCGAACAGAAGAAAATTTTGCATTTGCAAGAGTTTCTACTCTCAAAAAATTCCCTGTCCTGTAACTCACTTTTAGTCTCCGGTTCATCTTCCCTGCCCTCTAGCAATCGTCTGCCGTACACTAAATGCAATGGATTCCGCAATTGATCCAGGAGGGCGGCCATGAAACGGATTGGCATACTCTTTGGCGGGGAGAACAGCTTCCCCGGCGCGCTAGTCGAGCAGATCAACGCCCGCAACATCGACGGCATACAGGCCGAATTCGTCCTAACAGGCGCGGTTGAAGCCGGTCGCGCGCCGCATTATGCCGTGCTGATTGACCGCATCTCCCACGTTGTTCCCTTCTACCGATCCTTTCTGAAGCACGCCGCACTGCACGGAACCGTGGTGATCAACAGTCCATTCTGGGCCTCGGCGACGACAAGTTCTTCAACTACGCGCTGGCCGCCAAGCTCGGCGTCCATCTTCCGCCGACCTTCCTGCTGCCCCACAAACAGCTTCCCGAAGGCACCACCGACCGCACCCTGCGCAACCTGGAATACCCGCTTGACTGGGAGGCGGTCTTTGCCGCAGCCGGCGAAAAGGGCTTCCTCAAGCCCATCCATGGCGGAGGCGGACGCGACGTCTACCATGTCCACAGCCGCGAGGAGTTCTTCCGCGCCTATGACCAGACGCGCGACCTCTGCATGGTCTACCAGAAGGCAGTCGATTACACCGAGTACTTCCGCTGCTATGTCGTCGGCCAGCGAAGGTGCGCATCATGGCTTACGACCCGCGCCGCCCGCACACCGAGCGCTATATCGAAAGCTCCGCGCCCGCTCTGCGCACCCTGCTCAAGCGGATGCGCCTGGATGCCCTCAAGCTTTGCCGCGCCTTGGGTTACGACTTCAACTCGGTCGAGTTTGCCATCGAGCGCGGGGTTCCTTACGCCATCGACTTCATGAACCCGGTTCCCGACGCCGACATCCACTCCATTGGCCAAGCCAACTTCGAGTGGATCGTCAAAGAAGTCGCCGAACTGGCCATCGCCAAAGCCAAAAGCGCTCCCCACCCGCCGGCTTTGCGCGGCGCATCTTTCCTTGGCAGTGAGTCTGGTTCTGTAAAAGCCGCCAAACTGAAGCCCATGGCAAAGAAGAAGGCAAATTGATTGAGCGCGAAAACCATGCGAATGGAGGCAGCAGGCATTAATCGCCGTATGTGTTGATAATAATGAAGTTTTATGGTGCGCCCGGAGAGATTCGAACTCCCGACCTAACGCTCCGGAGGCGTTCGCTCTATCCAGCTGAGCTACGGGCGCGCATCTTCAGCATACAGCACTTTTGGCTCCGGCGTGAAAATGTGCCCCAGGATCACTCGCCGTGCGGTTCGTCTTCCAGATTGTCCAGTGCAGCCAGAGTTTCGTCCGGCACATCCCATTGACGCAGGATTTTATAGATCACACCCGTAGAGAAGCCCGCCGTGATCAGCCGCCGCATGATCCGAGCCGTCTCCTTTTCATTCTCCGGTTTGCGCAGCCGCTTGCGTTCCAGATGCTCGCGGGCCAGGGCCTCTTCGTTGCTCTGGCCGTAGCGGGCTTCCAGGGTCTCGGCGATCAGTGTGCCTGCGACACCCTTTTGCTGCAAATCCTGTTGGACGCGACGCTTGCCCAGCTTGTCGTTCTCTTGGCGCAGGCGCGCATAAGTCTCGGCAAAGGCGGCATCGTCCAAATAGCCGTGTTCACGGAGCCGCACCAGCACAGCCGAAATGATCGCTTCGCCCTGCTCTCCCGGTTCAACGCGCCTCTGCATCAGCCGCCGCAGATCGGCCTCCGAACGCATAGCCCTGCTCAAAGAATGAACGGCGTAGTCGTAGAGACCGGCTTCGTTGAGGAAGGGCTTGGGCTTGCGGGACTTCGATTGAAAAGGCACTGTCGGTCTCCTGCATCCGGCCTTCAACAAGTTGAGACGAACCCGGGCTGTTCTCGATTCTAACGCCGTCTCCACGCCTCGATTGCTTGTCGCCTCATCTTGCGGGAATTTTTCCCGCAATTTTCGCTGATCTCCCGATAGATAATTGAACTGAGCAGCATCGTTTGCCGTGACGCAAGAGCCGGTCTTATCAGATGAAGATGGAGAATCAAGTTGACAAATACGGATAATTTAGACAGGTCTCTCAAGGATGAATCACTGAACCACCCGCGCATCGGCGTGCTGGCCATTCAGGGCAACTATGCGAGCCATGCGCAAGCCCTGGCCGAGGCCAGCGCGACTCCCTTCGAGGTGCGCAAACCCGCCCAACTATCCGGTTTGAACGGCCTGATTCTGCCTGGAGGCGAATCAACCACCATGCTTAAATTTCTGGACAAGCATGGCTTTTTCTTGGCGTTGCAAGAGTTCTGCGCCACGAAGCCGGTCTTCGGCACCTGCGCCGGGGCCATTCTGCTGGCCCGCGAGGTTCTTAACCCTCCGCAACGCTCGCTGGGGTTGCTCGATGCAATCGTCGAGCGCAACGCTTATGGCCGTCAGATCGACTCGGCTATCGTCACTGCGCAGACTACGCTCTCGGGCGGCCCGCTGGAGATGGTTTTTATCCGCGCCCCACGCATCGTATCCGTGGGCGCGGGCGTGGAAGCCCTTGCCCTGCGCGATGGCTTTCCCACGCTGGTGCGTCAGGGCCGCATTCTGGCAGCGACTTTCCATCCGGAGCTATCCAAAGACCGGCGCGTGCATCGGCTCTTTGTCCAATCGGTCACAGATTCCGAGTTGTGACCAGCGACCTGCATTTTCCGCAATCGGTTCAGTCATCAGGTCGAAGAGCGAATATACTCACTTTCAAGCCAGAGAGCTGTCGATCGGGCTGAGGAGGGCGCGATGATTCGAGTGGGTTTGGTTGGCTTTGGAATGGCGGGTCGGGTCTTTCACGCGCCGCTGATCTCATCGGTCGATGGACTTGAAGTGGCCGCCGTGGTCGAGCGGCATACGAATCAGGCCGCCGAGCGCTATCCGGGCATCGCGACGTATCGATCGCTGGAGGCGATGCTGGAAGACTCGTCGCTTGGCCTCTTTGTCGTTGCCACACCCAGCGGGAGCCATTTCGAGGTAGCCCGGCAAATTCTGGAGGCCGGCAAGAACGTCGTCGTGGATAAACCAATGGCCGTTCACTCGGCTGAAATTGCTGCGTTGATCCGGCTCGCCGCGGCGCGGGGGGTATTGCTCGCCCCCTTTCACAACCGCCGCTGGGACGGAGACTTCCTGACCGTGCAAAGGCTTCTGCGCGAGGCTTCGCTGGGCCGCCTCGTTCATATGGAGTCCACCTTTGACCGCTGGTCCCCCGGCGCCGCGCGGAGGCCCTGGAAGGACGACCCTGCCGAGGGCGGCTTGCTGCTTGATCTGGGCACGCATGTCGCCGATCAGGCGCTCACGCTCTTTGGCAAGCCGCTGGCCATCGGTGCCGAGGTTCAACGCGAGCGCGACGGCGAGGGCGCGAACGACTCCTTCACCCTGCGGCTGCGCTATGAGGGTCTGAGAGTGACGCTCGGCGCAACCTGTCTTTCGTCGTTGCAAAGGCCGCGCTTTCATCTGCGCGGCACCAAAGGCAACTATTGGAAGCACGGCGAGGACCAGCAGGAAGCCGCGCTGAACAAGATCACCCGCATCGGGGACCCCGCCTGGGGCCAGGAGCCGGCCGACCGTTGGGGCCTGCTGAAGGTGGACATCGACGGCGGCAAGGTCACACGCCCGGTTCCGCCCGTTCCCGGCGACTACCGGCTCTACTACGCAGGCATACGCGACGCGCTGCTGCACAAAACCGCCCCACCGGTAACGGCACAAGAGGCATGGCGCGCCGCGAGGCTGCTCGAGTGGGCGCGGGAAAGCTCCGCGGAGCGCCGCGAGATTGCCTGCGACTGGAGCGATGAGCCGAAATAAAACTGGGAATTGCGGGAGAGTCTGGAGAAAGCTTTGAATGTGCCGAGCGTCTCTGGAGTGGATTTTTGGGCCAGTGCACTGTCGCAGATCATCGGGACTGCGCGAAGTGCTCACCCTTTCGCTGCGTGCCGTAATCCTTGGCCAGTTTGCAGGCACGCAGTTTGCCGCTCTCGTCGAACAACAGACCGGGATCAACGCCGCCGAGCGAGGCGAAGAAGCCGCCATGGGCGCAGGGAACACCCTGCACCTGCTGATCGCCGGCCAGATAGCATAGCTTCAACTTGCCGCTGGGATAGAACCAGGCGTAACCCTTGGCACAGGGATAGCCTTGAATCTCGGTGGGGTGATCGAGTGTCTTGCGCGTAGTGACTGGCAGCGTCCCGGCCCGCGCAGGAAGAGATAGGACGCACACGAACAGCGCGAGAAAGAAAAATGTAATCAGATGTTTCTTCATCAAGGATAACGTTGTTATGGTTTTCATGGGCATTTTTCCTTCCGCAAAGATTGCTTTCCTGTTCTCAACAACACACTAATTTCAGAACGATGCCTGGTGGGATTCTTGCATTGAAAATTAATCTGATCCAAACCTTCCTGATTTAGGTTCGTGGTCTCTCATCCATTCCGCAAAGTGCGCGGAATGGATGGGGAACCCGGCCCACAGTTTTCAGTTACTGGTTGATTGTCACAGCCGGAAAGCGCCCAGCGAAGATGACTGAGACGATCTTCTCTGCCATCGGCCCGGAGGCAACCACGCCGTCAAAGGCGCGCACACGGCCTGATGTGAGCACAATGCCTGTCTTCCGATCCGTCAGCGTGTAGGTATGAATGTGCGTGAAGGGAAGCCGGTCAACTAGGATCTCCAGGTCCGCTGTGCCCGGAGTACTGACAATGTTCATGTCCAGCTTCTCCCAGTCTTTGTTCTTTATCAAAGCACGCTCCAGCGTACTGTTTGTCAGAAAGACCGTCTGTGAGTGGATGGAAATTGTTCGAGCGCTTCGGATGACTTGGATGCGATCAGAAGCGGCGCTCGATGGCTGGGCTGTGGCTGCTAGCTGGCTAGTTGTAGCAGCTTCCACAGAGTAAGTAGGGGTGTCTTGCTTGCTCTGCTGCGCCATCGATGGCAGGCAAACGCCAGTGCATAGAAGCGTTGAAATCAGGAATCGGTTCATCGGAATCTCCTTGTCTGACAACCAAGAACCGATGTTAGAGAAGTTATGCGCAGGCGTGGGAGGCGATTGTGACACTTTCGCAACTGTCACAATCGCTGCGCGATGATTCTCGACCTCAAATGGAATTGGTTGAGCGATCCAAACCTAGAACTTTGGCCGCATAAAAATGTTTTTTGTGAAATGTAGCGCCGACCTCCCGGTCGGCTGTAGAGTGGGCCTCCTGGCCCACGCCTGATCCTTCGATGGAATATCGTCATCCGGTCTCGGAGCTGGCGTTTCAACCGCATGAATGAGTCATTCAAATCGACAAGCGCGGACGAGGATGTCCGCGACACAGCCGAGCGGGAGGTCGGCGCTACCCTTCAATATCTTTCTATTCATGCAGGAACAAACAGTTCTTCCTGCTTGTGCAATTCCTCAAGCGTCGCCGCGTTGAGCAGCATGAAGCGCAGCGGGAAGGCGCTTTTGGGCAACTCCAGCGCGGTCACTGCGTCACAGACTACCCCCGCTGTAGCCTCCAGGCCGCGCTGCCAGCCGGGTTTGGTGGCGTCGCGCACCAGCAGGCTCTCCGGCGCAAGACCGGCGGCCACCAGCAGCGTCTGCGCGATGCGCAGAAACTCCGGCCAGCGCGAGGCGATGCCCACCAACTCGCCCGCGTGATCGGGCAGATAGCGCTGCAAGTGGACCATCAGCTCCAATGAGACCGGATGCACCGCGAGCACAGTCAGTTCGGTTCCGGCTGGCAGGAGGGCGCGCACCAGCGCGGCCTTGCTCGGCACCGTGACCGGCATCGCGCCTTCGATCCGCCCCGGCTGGGCAGCTTCATCCGGCGTACATTCCTCGATGGGCAGCCGCAACGCTTGCCGCATCTCGTGGATCAGAATCGAGCGCAGCTCGGGTTCAGGATCGATGACCAGCCAGCGAGAGGGAGGCGTGAGTGACATCCATCGGTGCAGCCGCTCCCGCACCATCAACTCCGACGCGCCCAGCTTGCGCGCCTTTGCCATCAGTTCGCCGATCAGTTGATCGAGAGCGTATTCGGTTGCCATCCGCGGCGACTGCGGCGCGGGCGGCAGGCTGGCCTTGGCATAGACCCCACTGCCGTGGCGAGGCTCAATCCATCCCTCTTGCACCAACTGCTGGTAGGCGGCGCTGGCGGTGTTGGCGTGGATGCCGTAACGGCGCGCCAGTTCGCGGGTGCTCGGCAGCCGTTCGCCCGGCGCAATCTCACGGCAGAGGATGCCCAGCTTTACTTGCGTGGCCAACTGCTCGCGCAGCGAAACTTCTTCGGTGTGATTGAGCCAGAGCCGCATCAGGCTGCCTTTCCGCGGGGCACTCTATTCATTCTATGCACTGGGCGGGCCGGAGCCGATTTTACACTTTGATAACCTTATAGTTCGTGTCTTGATTGAGGGGAAAAGTAGGTTTTGCTGAGAGTGCAGCGTGGACAGGGAGGTCCACGCTGCAGCCGGCCAGGAGGACGGCGCTACACTCGATGACCGGGACGGCGTTAGTTGGCCAAAACGGCGCGGTAGCGGACCTTGTTCTTTTTGACCTTTTCGATGGCGGCGTTGGCCTGGGCCATGGGGAAGGACTCGGTGGTGGCCTTGACGCCGTGGCGCGCGGCCACGTCCAGCATCTCCTTGATCCGGTAAGGGCTTCCGGTCGGGTTGCCGCTGATGGAGCGCAAGCCGCTGATGAGCGGAAAGGCATGGACGCTGACCGGCGAAGGCGGAACTCCTACAAAGCAGAGGGTTCCGGTGGGGCGCAGAGCCGCCACATAGACGCCCCAATCCTGGTCGGCGTTGATGGTGCTGAGGATGAAATCGAAGGTACCGGCGACCTCGCGCAAAGCCTTGGATTCGCGGCTGTTGACAAAGTTATGCGCGCCCAGTGCGCGGGCCTCTTCTTCCTTGGCGGCGGAGGTGGAGAAGGCGGTGACCTCCGCGCCGAAGACGCGGGCGAACTGGATGGCCAGGTGGCCCAGTCCGCCGATGCCCACGATGCCCACGCGCGAGGAGGGGTTGACGCCATGGGTGCGCAGTGGGTTATAGACGGTAATGCCGCCGCAGAGCAGCGGAGCGCGTCTGCTCGCTCTCCAGCGCGTCGGGAATGGGAATCACAAAGCGGGAGTTGGCGCGCACGCGGTCCGCATAGCCGCCGTTACGGTGGACGCAGGTTCCCTCTGCGGCCAGACAGAGATTCTCCATGCCGCGAGTGCACCACTCGCAAACTCCACAGGAGTTCGACTGCCATCCCAGGCCGACGCGCTGGCCCACCTGCGAGCAATTTGACCTCAGCACCGATGGCCGTCACCTTGCCAATAACCTCATGGCCGGGAATGAAGGGATACTGGCTGATGCCCCAATCGTTCGAGATCAGATGAAGGTCGCTGTGGCAGACGCCGCAGTGGGAGATGGCGATCTCGACCTCCTGCGCGCCCAGCTTGCCTGGGTCATACTTGAACGGCAACAGTTCCGCTCCCGCCGCGTGCACTGCAAGTCCTTGAATTTGGCTCATGATTACGTCCTGAATCCTCACTAAGAGGAATAGCACACAGAACGACATCGCCGCCGTCCTGCGTGCTGGCCCCGAAACTCTCCGCCTTCCCTAGTCTAACCCGCCTCCCGGCTCAATGCGCAGGTTTAGCAGTTGAAAACCGCTGAGGACCCCGCCGGCGGGCGCATCGGCCTCCAGCTCCGCCGACTCGCCGTTCAGGCTTGCATCCTGCGCGGCGCGCTGCGGTTCCAGCGTGTTGGCCACGGAAAGCGGAAGACTGGAGAGGGTTTGGCCATGCACGCCGGCCTGCGTCTCCGGCACCAGAAGGCTCACGTAGATGCGATCCTGCGGGTGCTGAGTCGGCGCGCCTGGGCCAGTGCGGAATCCATATCCGGGGCGTGGCTGGGCTGGCGCGGCTGGTCCAGAGTCCGGTCCAGTGTACCGGAATCCGAGACGAGCAGCCGCAGATTGCCCGCTCCCAGGCGCAGCAGGCAGCTTGACCGCGATGCGCAGATTGCGCGCCGGCTGCTGCCAGGGCCGCAGCGTCGCCTCCACGGTCACCGTATCGCCGGCATGAACGATGTTGCCAGAGACCAGCCGCGCCGACTCCAGCTCCACATCCACGCGGTGCGGAATCGCCTCGATTTCGAGATTGATGGCGCGCACCGCGCCCTGCCGCGTTCCATTCGAGTAAAGGCGCGCAAACTGCTCGGCGGCTCGAGCGCCGTCTCCATGGCGCGCGCTTCGACTCTCCGCCCGAGGCCCAGAGATCCAGCGGCGAGGCAGGATAGCCCTCCAGTTCGATGCTGCCGGTCAGGTGGTAGCTGGTCTCCGCCGTGCTTTCGTTGGTCTGCAAGAGCGACTCGTACAGGACCACCATGACCGCCTGCGGGGTGAGCGAGGGCAGGTCGAGGATCTCGACGTTGAGCGTGCGCTCCTTGCTCTGTGGGGCATTACCGCTCTGAAGCTGACTTGCGACAGCCTCTCCATGCACGCGGATGTGCATGGGGATCATCCGCGCCTGCGCACCGAAAACGCCGCGAAGGGCCGAGTCGCGGTCTTCGGTGAAGGCGCCGATGGTGGCGCCGGTATTGACGATCTTGAAGGCGTTCAAGGGCGAGGCCAGCGTCGCGACCACCTCGGCGGTGGTCATGGGCAGCGAGACCGGGCCGGCTTGCAGCAGAGGATGCCCGCAGGCCAGCAACTGCTTGCGATCCACGTAAGTCACCGTGCAAGTGGCGGCGATCTCAATGTCGCCGCGCACCAGTAGCGCGCTGACCGCCGAGCCGGGAATCGATGCTGGCAATGGCCTTGGGCGAGGGCGCTGTAGTCCGCCAAGCCGGAGCTGCCGCTCATCCCACCGGCGGCAACCATCTCCAGTCCGGTCCCAGCCATCTTCTGCTGCCAGAGCTTTATGGCCTCTGGATGGAAGCCGCCCATCACCAGCGGCGTTTCCATCAACTGCATGGTATTTTGAGCCTGTGCTTGCGGAGGCTGGCTAGTCGTTCCTGATCCCTGATCCCTGATCCCCGAACCCTGGATCGGCAGATCGCGCACCTCCAGCATCTGCTCGATGGGCGTGATGCCGGCGATAGGGTCTTTGCTGAACTGGCCGATGCGGTAAGAGAGCGAGCCGAGAAGGCGGTTGCCGATATAGACAGGACTGCCGCTCATGCCTGCCACGACGCCAGTGTATTCAGGCTTTGCGCCGCGCAACTGGGCCAGGATCATGTCATGGCCTGGACCGCGCGCGCCTTTGAGAACGCCCAGAATCTCCACATCCATCGACTCCGGCCGGCTGCCGGTGAAGACCGTCCAAGCGGTGCCCATCAGCCCGCGATGAACGTCTTTGAGCGGAAAGAAGCCTCCGCCGATGGGTGGTCCGGTGGGCGCCTGGGCCTTATCCTGTGCAGTTTGGGCCACGGCGATAATCGGGATCAAGCATTAAGGCCAGCGCCGCGCAAAGAGCAAGCGCAGCCGGCCGAAGACAGGTATGCTTCTGGGAAGTTTCCACATCTACAAGAGTACAACCGGCAGGACGGCTATGGCATGCGCGACTTTTCCGGAGGCTGTTACGAGGGATTGAGCGGATTGACTGCGAAAGAAGAACAACAAGATTTAGAAATAAAGTAAGATAAAAACCTAATATCTTACTTTAATTAGTATCTTACTTTCATCTAAAACTTTACTTGTGCTACCATGTAAGCCATGGAGCAGATTTTCACAACTGTCAGCAGCAAGGGCCAAATGGTGATTCCGGCAGAGATTCGCCAGACTCTGGGCATCGAGGCGGGAACGCGGATTGCGATTCGCATCGAAGGAGAGGAGCTGGTTTTATCTCCCCAAACTCTTGCTTCCAAACTTCTGGTTCTAAAAGGGTTACGAGGATGTATGGCGGGCACATCCTCGATGACGGATAGGCTATTGGAAGAACGGCGTCTGGATCGCGAGAGAGAATTAGCCAAAGACGGCTGGTAGGGAGAAATCATGACCGTCTTTGTGTTGGACTCATCAGCCGTGCTTCGACATATCGACGGCGAGGCGGGCGATGACCGCGTGGATGCCATCTTCCAAATGGCATTGATGGGGAGTGCAGAGATTCTGGTTTCAGCCGTACAGTGGGGAGAGATCGCTGGCATGCTTCGCAAGCGAGCAGGAGCACAGGAGCAAAAAAGAGTTTTGCAGAGCCTGTTACAGATCGATATCAAAATTGTTTCCACCAGCGCGGAACGAGCGGTGCGCGCCGCCGAAATCAAAGTAGATCGGAAGCTGGCCTATGCGGACGCCTTCGCCATCGAGTTGTCGATGGACTCGCCGGATCACGTGCTGGTGACCGCCGATTACGATTTCAAGAACGTGGCCGATCTGGTACGGATTGAATTTCTGCCGCTGAAGTAGTTACAGTTTTCAACCCAGCCTCAGTGCCTTCCGCGACCGTCCGAAGAATACCCGCCGCTCAAGCCGACCGGCATGGCGGCTTGCGTCTCCCTGGGATAAAGAATGGTGACGCCGGGATTGCGCAGGCTTTCTCCGGGCAGGAACTCGCCGAAGGTCTCCTCGTGGGCCTTCAGGTACTTGCGCAGCTCCTCGCGGATGACGCCGCCCGTGCCCGACTTTCCATAGCCATGAATGACTTCGAGCCGACCTCGGTAGCCCGAGCGGACGCAGGCATTGTAGAAGCGCACAAACTCCCGGATCGCCTCGGCGACTGTGCACTCATGAAGATCGATGGATCGATTTTCGCTCATGGCTTGATCTCACTTTAGCGCATCCGCCGCTGATGGCGTTCAGGAATCATGGATCAGAAAAAGATGGCGGACTGGGGTTCATGGATTCCCACCCACCGCCAAGATCGCGATAGATCGAGCACGGTGCTTGTTGCGGATGTTGACACGGTACTTGCGGGACGGGCGCGGCGAATCTGCTGCGACGGCGGTCACATCGCATCGTGCATGGGCGATTCTAAAATCAGACCGATTTGTCCAATCGTTCCTGTTCTTGTACGTCTTGGGACGGGATGAAACGCAAGTGCTGAATACAACTCAAGAGAATGACCAAAGGAGCGAAACTCCAGATGCATACCCATGAAATCGAACAGATGTGCGTGGTAGCCAAAGGGCCGAATCATGGCCCCGCGCCGATCCCGCAAGAAGGCCGATGGACCAAGGCCAAAGAAGTCACCGACATTTCGGGCCTGACCCACGGCGTGGGCTGGTGCGCTCCGCAGCAGGGGGCCTGCAAGCTGACCCTGAATGTGAAGAAGGGCATCATCGAGGAGGCGCTGGTGGAGACCATCGGCTGCACCGGAATGACGCACTCGGCCGCGATGGCCGCCGAGATTCTTCCCGGCAAGACGATTCTGGAAGCCCTCAACACCGATCTGGTTTGCGACGCCATCAACGTGGCCATGCGCGAGCTGTTTTTGCAGATCGTCTACGGGCGCACGCAGACGGCCTTTCAGCGAGAACGGCCTGCCTATCGGCGCTGGATTGGAAGACCTGGGCAAGGGGCTGTGCAGCGTGACCGGAACCATGTACGGCACCAGCGAGAAGGGCGCGCGCTATCTGCAATTGGCCGAGGGCTACGTAACCGAACTGGCGCTCGACGAGGACAACGAGATCATCGGCTACAAGTTTGTCCGCCTTGGACCGATGATGGACGCCATCGCCAAGGGTGTGGACGCACAGACCGCGCTGACCAAGCGACTGGCACCTATGGCCGCTTTGCCGACGCCGTCAAAACCATCAACCCGCGCAAAGAATAGGAGAAGAAAATGGCTTTATTTGAAGGATACGAAAGAAGAATTGCGCAGATCGACTCCTTTCTTGCCGCGAACGGCATTGCCTCGCTGGAAGAAGCGGAGAAGATTTGCCTGGGTAAAAATGTTGATGTGCGCAAGATCGTCAAAGGCATCCAGAACATTGCATTTGAGAATGCCGGCTGGGCCTACCTGATCGGCGCGGCCGCGGCCATCAAGAAGAACCAGCAGCGTCGCCGCGGAGATTGCCGAGACGCTGGGCACGGGCTTGCAGGCCTTCTGCATTCCCGGTTCCGTCGCCGACGATCGCAAGGTGGGCATCGGCCACGGCAACCTGGCCGCCATGCTGCTGCGCGAAGAGACAGGCTGCTTCGCCTTCTGCGCGGGGCATGAGTCCTTTGCCGCCGCTGAAGGCGCGATTGGGCTGGCGCGCTCGGCCAACAACGCGCGCAAGACCAAGCTGCGCGTGATTCTGAACGGTCTGGGCAAGGACGCGGCGTTGATTATCTCGCGCGTCAACGGCTTCACCTACGTGCAGACCGACTTTGACTACGCGACCGGCAAGCTGAAGATTGTGCGCGAGAAGGCGTACTCCAAAGGCGAACGGGCGGCGGTGCGCTGCTACGGTGCTGACGATGTGCGCGAGGGCGTGGCCATCATGCACCTGGAGACGGTGGACGTGGCCATTACCGGCAACTCGACCAACCCCACGCGCTTCCAGCATCCAGTGATGGCCGTGTACAAAAAGGAGCGGCTGCTGGATGGGAAGAATTTCTTCTCGGTGGCTTCCGGCGGCGGCACGGGGCGGACGCTGCATCCCGATAATATGGGCGCGGGTCCGGCCAGCTACGGCATGACCGATACCATGGGCCGCATGCACTCTGACGCGCAGTTTGCCGGCTCCTCCAGCGTGCCCGCGCACGTGGAGATGATGGGCCTGATCGGCATGGGCAACAACCCCATGGTCGGCGCATCGGTCGCGGTTGCGGTCGCCGTCGAGCAGGCAATGAAGGCGTAGGTCTTCGTTTCCTGAATAAGTAAAAGACGTTGGGTGCCCCATCCATTTCGTGTTGTTTGCGAAATGGGTGGGGCACCCATGAATTCTATTGAGCAAGATTAGTCACAAAGAACGCCCTTGGTACCAATTGGAAATCGACCGGGAATTCCGGTTCTGGCTGGCTCCTGTATCCTCAAGTTTGATGCGCTATACGACACAGTTTCTTCTTTCCGCCATGGCGGCGGAACAGTTTCCCGCGCCGGATGCGCCGGAGATTGCCTTTCTGGGCCGCTCGAATGTGGGCAAATCGAGCTTGCTCAATACACTCACCGGCGAAAAATCCGCCAAGGTCTCTTCGACGCCGGGGCGCACCCGGGCGATCAATTTCTTCGCGCTGCAGGATCAAGGACAAAGAACCAAACTCATCTTTGCCGACCTGCCCGGCTACGGCTACGCCAAGATTTCCAAGTCCATCTCCGAGGGCTGGCCGTCTTTCATCGAGCCGTACCTGGCCATGCGCTCGACGCTCAAGCTGTGCGTCTGCCTGGTGGACGCGAATGTTCCCGCGCAACAGAGCGACCGGCAGTTGATCGATTGGCTGAGGGCCGAAGGGCGTGACTTCACTGTTGTGGCTACCAAGGTTGACCGGCTCAGCGGCAATGAACGGACCCGCAATCTACTGTCGCTCAAGAAGGGGCTTGAACTGGATGAGATTCTGCCCATCTCGGCGAAGACAGGCCATGGCGTCAAGGAGTTGTGGGCGTGGATTGACGGCGTGGGCGCTTCTTCGAATTGAGTCGATTCAGCAAGGTGGCTCGATGCGTCGTAGATTTCCATAAGATTACAAAGTAATTAATGTAATCAAATTTGAAATGTAATTAAAGAATACATTGTAAGTATTTCTAATCCGCAGAGTACTAGTCGATGACCTGGTTTGCGAGTTCGCTAATTCGCTTGATCTCGATCAAGTGTGCGATTCCTGCTTCCTCTACTTCTGTTCGCAATCTTTCGAGAATGAGGGCGGCCGCGCTTTTGCCGCATCGCAGCACACGCACGCCCAGCGCCAGGCGGCCCAAGTAGCGCGGTGAGAGACGCAGCCAGCGGCGCGCAGACTCCCAGTTTTCAAAAGCGAGAGTTGGGTCATTCAGATTCTGTTGCAGACAATCTTTGGCGATGGCATCGATTTTTGGCAACAAGTTAGCGGGCATGGCGGTGACGCGCCAGAAGAGTATGGCATGACTTTCCTTGAGCGGGGCAACTTCAAATGGATGCTGAAGATCCGGCAGGACGCCGCGCTTGCGCATCTGTTCTTCAACGGTTTCCGGCGCCTGGCCGACGCAGACGGCGACCGTCTCATGCTTGCGCACCTCGTTCTTTAGAATGCGCAGCGCCTCGTCGAGGGTGGTCACCAGGAAGTCCACCACGCCGTCGCGCATGGCCTGCTTGCCCGCCTCCGCGCTGGCCGATGCCGTGAGCGTCGCGGCGCCGGCAATGTTGGCGGCTACTACCAGCGCGCGGCATTCGCCGTTGAGTTCGCCAGCGTAGAGAAGCCTTCCGGCGAGGCTGGATTCTGATGGATGACTCGATTCAATGACGCTGATCCCAGGTCTCAAAATCGAGAGTTGGGCCACCCGCAGTTCGGCGGCGGAAGAAGAGATCAGACTGGCATAGAAGCGCTCAACCTCAAGAACAAAGTCTGCTATGGGATCAACTGTCAAGAGAAGTTTCCTCCACGATCTTGCAAACGCCGCTCATCGAAATTTCATAGAAAAATGGAGAAGCACAAATGCAGGCCCTTCGACTGCGTTGCGCACTGAGAAAGGAACTGAAAGCGGCCGCGCAGAGCAGGAGGATGAGAGAACGAAACGCCATCCGGGGATGCATGACTTCCCTTTGCACTCACCAACTGGAGTACGGCTGGCCGTCGGAGCCGGTTTCAGAGGAGCCGGAGTGAACATTGTCGATGCCGCCGTTCGGTCTGATCAAGAGAGTGCAGCGAGTCGCTGGTATCGGTGACCCAGGTGCTGGTGCTGTAGGTGAAGGGGTCCTGAGGAACCTCGCGCAGATAGCCGTCGGTGATCAGGTCATCGAGCGACTGCGGGGCCTTTTGCTTATCCATCGTGTACGAGTCGATGGCGATGCGCATGACGTGCAGATCTTCCCGGAGCACCGCCTCTTTGGCGTTGATGATTGCGGACTTGAATTTGGGAATGGCAATGCCGGTCAGGATCAGGATGATCATCATCACGATCACCAGCTCGATCAGCGTAAAGCCCGCGTCTTGTTTGTGCGTCCTTTTCAATGAAACCTCGCCTACCAATCCGAATACTTGGTTCCGTCCAGCGCCGTGCCAGTTGATTTCGAGTATACGTCGAAGACGCTTTGCCCGCCGTAGGAGTCCGACTTGGGATCGTCCTGCATGGAGCGCAATCCCCACTCCGCTTTGCCGGTCATCGGGTCCACTGGAATGTAGCGCAGAAACCTGACCTTCTTGGTCTGCACTTCCTCGCCCTCGACCAGCTTCTCCAAGCTCTCCGGATAGCCCTGGCTGTCGACCTTGGTGCGGAAGGCGTTCTTGTCGGCCGCGTCCTTGTATCGGTCGATGGCGTCGCGCATCATCCAAAGATCGTAGCGCAGGATGCGCTCGTTCAGGCGCTTGGTCTGAAAGCGCGCGATGGGAAAGGCCGCCCCGGCAAGAATCGACAGGATGGTCACCGTGATGATCAACTCGACCAGCGTCAGCCCGCGCTCGGTGGGAGGAACCAGACGGATTGGGGAATGCTCATTCATCGTATTACTTGACCTGAACGCTGATCTGCGATCCCTGCGCAAGAACCGGCTTTTGCGCGCTGGTGAGCGGTCTCGGCTGGTTGATCACGATGTTGCTCGAACCGGCGGCCTTAGCCTGAAAGCTCAGTATGCAGACGACGCCTGCGCCGCTAATGCCAGCCGCTCCCGGCAAGCGCGATGCATTGATTTTGATTGTGCCGGGGCCGTCGTCGCGATGCGTCAGGATGATAGCCTGCCCATCGCGGCTCAGGAAGTCTCCCTGATCCACGTTGACCAGCTCCAGTTTGGAGGGATCATAGGAAATCTGCAAGGGGACGGAGGCGATATCCACTCCTCCATTCAGCGCAACGGGAACCTTGAAGGTAGTGCCCGAGGCCACGGGGGCGGCGAGCGGCGTCAGCACGAGATTCACCGGCGCTGGCGGAGCGGTGGGCGGGACCGGAACGGGCGGATTGTTTCCATTGGTCTCCGCCGTGTGGCGCATCTGCTCGAGCGCCGCTGGAGCCGCGGCCGCCGCGCTCTGGCCTGGAACCGTGCCCACACTGGAGCGTCCGTTGGCCGGAGGACGGTTGGCGGGCGCAGGATTCGCCGCAGGATTCACCGAGGGCTTGGACTGCCGGAGCTTCCGCTGGAACGTGGCGAATATCTACCGTAGTGCCTGTGCCGGTATCGATTGTGCGCAGATTCATGTCTTCCAGCGACTGCGAGCGCACCACGTGCGGCACCACCAGAAAGACCAGTTCATCGTCGTTGATGGTGTGATCCTTGGAGCCGAAGAGGTACTTCAAGCCGGGAATCGAACTCAAGCCCGGAATGCCATTCCAACTGACCATCTCCTGGCTGTCGTTGATGCCGCCCAGGATGCTGGCTTCGCCCTCGCGCAGCCGGATAACCTGATCGATCGTCTTCTGTGCGATGATCGGTTCGGTCACACCGCTGATGGTGACCGAGCCGCTCTGCGAGGTGTCTTCGATCTTCATCTTCAGCGTCACGTCGTGGTTGAAGTGGATGGTGGGCGTCATCTCGATGGTGATGCCGACATCCTGATACTGAAACTGCGTGTTGACCAGCGAACTGATACCGCCCAAGGCCGAGCTGGTGCCTAGCCCCGCACCGCCATACGAGCCGGTGGCGATGGGAATCTTTTCGCCGATCTTCATGGTCTGCTTCTGTCCGTCAGTGGCGCGGATGCGCGGATTGGCCAGAATCTTGGTATTGGAATCGGTCAGTAGCATATTGGCCGTGGCCGAACCCACGGTGACGGCAAAATCGTAGGCCTTCAAATGGGAGAGGTCGTAAAGTGTCGTGCCGGCGGCAGGAGTGGTAGTCGTGCCTGAACCCGATCCCGAAGCGGAGGAAGAACTGGTTGTGGATGTGCTGGGCGGGTTCAATGCGATGCTGGTCGAACTGGGCCATTGAATGCCCAGCGTCTTCTCCCAGTTCTTGCTGACTTCCATAATGGAAATGTCCACGACGACCTCGGGCCGGGCCTTGTCCAGATCGTTGACCAGCTTCTGCGCCAGCAGCAGCTCATCCGGCGTGCCTCGCATCACAATGGCGTTCTGGCTGGCGACGGGATATACCTTGGAGTTGGGCATGACGTTGCGCAGAGCCGTGCCCACGTCGGTCAGATCGGTCTGCTGCCATGCATTCGACAGATAAAAGGTCTCCACCGCCTGCTCGTCCAGATCGTTGCGCTTGGCGCGCGTATTGGCTGCCACAAAGATTGTATTGTCAGTCACCGGCCGCCAGAAGGTGTTGGAGATGGTGCCCACGATGCGCAGCGCGTCCAGCAGCGATACATTGTTCAGATCCGCTTGAATGCGCTTGGATGTGTATTCCGGGATCAAAGAGAACATTGACGCCGGCGGCTTTGCCGATGGCCTGATAGATCACCTTTGAGTCTTCGCTCATATGCAGCGTGAGCGGCTCATTAGTGACCGGCTTCAGCTCGGCCGGAGCGCCCATCGAGTCCAAGTCTTCCTGGTTGCCGGTCGTTTCGGGAATGCTGGTCTCGGCCTTGGCTCTATCTCGCCATCCTTCTTGCGCACTTGCGCGATAGCCTGCTGGGCGGCTTCATTGCTGGGATCGATCTCGGCGGCGCGAAGAAACTCCGACAGCGCCTCCTGATCTTTGTCGGCTTCCTGCAGCTTGCGGCCCTTGGTCATGTGCGCCGCCGAGGCAGTGACGCGGATGCGATAAAGCGCCGAGCGGTACTCCAGATTCTTGGGAGCCTTGGTGTAGGCCTTCTGGTAGTTGTCAAAGGCTGCATCATAATCCTCGCGCGCCTCGGCAGTCTGGCCGTGCTTGAAAAAGCTGGCGGCCGACTCGGCGCGCAGCACGGCGCTAGCAGGCCGAACACGGCCACGATGGCCATCGAGCGCAATCCATGCGACCGGATTGAGAATGGTTTTTCTGAAGGTGCGTGGTGCTTGTGCGCGGCTTTTCATCGAACTCCCAGGCGTCTTTTGCGGTCCGCTTTTCTGTCGGAACCTTGCGGGCTGCCTTGGCCGCCCCGGACGCGCATCTTGACGTTCATCTTGTGGACACTGCTTCCCATTCGATACTGCCCCATTTTATCTCATCCTCGTGCAGCCAGCCGTGAAAAGCCGCGGCAATGGTAGGATGAAGATTCGAGGATGCTTCCTGATGGCTCGCCAAACCAGCCACGTGATTGTGCAGCCTGCGGCGACCGGCCCGCAGAAGGCCGCCAAGCCCCGCGACCCTGTCGCCAGCGGCCAGCGCGACGCGGCGTACAACCGCTCGGCCAGCCATAACTACTTCCTGCTGGAAAAGTTCGAGGCCGGCGTAGCCCTGCGCGGGACGGAGGTCAAATCCATCCGCGAGGGCAAAGCCAACCTCAAAGACTCCTACGGCCTGGTCAAGGACGGCGAAGCCTTTCTGCTCAATCTTCATATCGGACCCTACTCCCACGGCAACATCTCCAACCACGACGAGACCCGCACCCGCAAGCTGCTGCTGCACCAGGCGGAGATTCGCAAGCTATTGATCAAGACGCAAATCAAGGGCCATACGCTCATCCCCACCCGGCTTTACTTCCGCAACGGGCGGGTGAAATGCGAACTGGCTATCGCCAAAGGCAAGCAGGACTGGGACAAGCGCGAGACCGAGACGCAGCCGCGAGGCCGACCGCGAGGCCCGCTCGGCCATCAACGCCAGCAAGCACCGCATGGGGCGGTAGGGACGCATCCTGGCTTCGATTCATATTTATAGAAAGGGCAAGGCTTCTGCCGTGACGCAGAGGATTGATCTGCAAATAAAGGCTTTAGAAATACTTTATACGGGGATTTCGTAGAATAGAACCATGGATATCTTCAAGCAGTTCTCGATCGAGGCTGCGCATTGGCTGCCCAATCTTCCGGATGGCCACAAGTGCCGCCGCCTGCATGGGCATAGCTTTCACATCGCCATCCATGTCAGCGGCCCGCTCGACGCGCAACTCGGCTGGGTGATGGACTTCGCCGAGATCAAGGCGGCTTACAAGACGATCGAGGAACAGATCGACCACCGCTGCCTGAATGAGGTCGAGGGTCTGGAGAATCCCACCAGCGAAAACCTGGCACGCTGGCTATGGACCCGCCTGCGGCCCGCGCTGCCGTTGCTGAGCAAAATCGTCGTCCAGGAGACCTGCACCAGCGGATGCGTCTATACAGGCGAAGATGGGCCGAAGATTCCCTGAAGCACAATTAACCTGCGCTGACGATCATCGTGTGTTGGCATGCTCCACGTCCTGTGCATTCCAGGTCATCCCACCAGGCGGAGGTAAGCTGCTGCAGTTTCTCCGTGTATCAAAATAAGACATTCGCCCGAACCAGAAAACGCGATGCTGGGCAGATTGCAGGAGTTAGCGAGTTGAGCAAGATTAAGTCGAATGCCGATATGCTTCCCGTTTCAGGACAGCTTCCCAGCCGCTCCCATTCTGAACCGGCTAAATTCCTTCTGTACCCCAAATCACTCTAATGTGGCACTGAATTGCAACGATACAGAGTGTTCAGGAAAAGGCCATCTCCGGCAGGCCGATTCCTGGAGAGTTCTTTCGGGTTAGGAGCGCCGTTCATGCTGACTTCGAGTCTACAGAACACAACGATCCTTTATGCGCAACTCTCGCTGATGGCCGCCTCGGTGACCACCAGAAAGACGAGCAGCCACGTGGAGGGCGAACTGTCCAGCCTGATCTCGGCCATCAAGTCGGGCAACACGGCCGAAGCCCAGGGCAGCCTGGCCGATCTGCAGATGATGGGCCAGACGAACGTCAATCCCGACAGCGCTTTGGGCGCATTCCTGGCCAGCGTGAGCGCCTCGCTCTCCAACTACAACATCAGTGGTGCGCAGAAGGCGCTTGGTGTCTTTGAAGCCTCTTCGGCGCAGCGCGTCGAGCCGGCCTCTCCGGCCTCGTCGCTGATGTTGACGCCCAGAGCGGCCTCCGGACCCGGCGTGGGCACCTTTGGGCAAGATCTGCTCAGCCTCTTCAGCGCGATCCATTCAGGCGACACCGCCAGCGCGCAATCGGCATACGGAACACTGAGCAATCTGATGGAGAGCAGCGGCGGCAATTACGGGAGTCAATCGGGCAGTGGCGCGGAGAGCGGCTCGCTCTATAGCCTGATGGCGCAGATCGGCGCGGCGCTGAACACCGGCAACCTGACCCGCGTGCAAAGCACCATGGATCAATTCATGCAGAATCTATCCAGTGGCTCGCTGGTCAGTGCGACGGCGTGAGTAAAAGGGGGCAGGGGAAGGCCGGTCTAACAATTGCAGTTTGTCAAGAGATTTCTTGATCTCTGCCAGCTTTTTCTACCTGCTGCCAATCAGTAGATCCCACCTCGAATTTCTCTTTTCTGATCTCTGATCCCTGCTTTTCACTCCGCGCCAAAGACCCGGCGGAAGAAGCTACCCACCTTTGCAAAGAAGCCGGTCTTTTTCTTGGGCGCGGACGGCGTGGCGGCTGGAGTTGGTTCCGGCGCAGGCGGCTTGGGCGCGTTGTAGACCAATGGCGCGATGGGAGACGGCGCGGAGTTCGGCGGCGCCAAACCCGGCTCTGGCTTGGGCAGCGGAGCCAGCCCAGCGCTCTGCGCAAGCGGAAATTCATTCGTGCCCGGATGCAGAGCAGGCGGGCATCCGCACGGCTCTTTTTCGCTGTCCACCACTTCAGTCAAGCTGCCGTGCTGGAACATTACGTGCTGTCCGGGCTGGACGCGATAGTCGCCGCCATCAAAGATGCTGGTCACCAGCACATAGGGCGCACTCACGCCCGCGTTATCCACGCAGGTATCGCCCTTCTGGCCCAGGCGGACTTTGAGATCAGCCGCGCCGGGAGCGCCGATCAGGATACGAAAGTCGGGCGTGAGCAGAGTATCGGCGTTGTGACTGGTGGCAAAGCTCATCTCCAGCGCGCCGTGATCCATGGCCATCACCAGTCCCGGCGTCTCGCCGGCGGGAACGCTGGTGTCGGCGGCAATCTTCACGGTCGTTGAAGCACAGACGCGCAGCACGCCGCGATGGGGCAACTGCACCTCGGTCGTCTCCGTACCTGCCGTCACTTCTCCCGAGGCTGCAATAATCGCCTTGCCTGCGGTTACCTCCAGCGCGCCGGTGACTTTGGCCGCCGCGTCGGGATTCTTGCTGTTGAGCGGAACAATGGCGATGGGGCCGGAAGTTTGGCCATGAATGGTCTGGGACTGTAGGGCTGGCACTATCAGAAGAGAAACTAAGAATAACAACAGTAGCTGGACAGAATCAGTAGAGAATACTCTGTAAAAACTTCCTTCAGGGGCTAAAGCCCAGAAGTTTTTTAGGGGAGTTTCCGGCACGCCTAAAGTCGCGCCCTGATACAAAGCCTGCTTGCATTGAAGTTGCTCAACAGCCTGGAAAGTTTCTGTGCCAGCACGATGAATGCACGGGCTGAAGCCCTTACCCGTCATGCCAACGAATTCATTCGCCGCAATTTGCATCGCGCTCACATCTCCAAAAAGTTGCGGATCATCTGGTGGCCGCCCTCGGTCAGCACGCTCTCCGGGTGAAACTGCACACCCTCGATGGGCAGCGTCCGGTGGCGCAGGCCCATGATGATCGTCGATTTACCGTCGGCGCTGGCCGTTCGCGCGCTCACCAGCAGTTCGGCGGGCAGCGTCTCTTCGGCGACGATCAGTGAATGGTAGCGCGTGCAAGTCAGCGGACTCTCCAACCCTTTGAATACCCCCTTGCCGTCGTGCTCGATGGGGCTGGTCTTGCCGTGCATCAGGTGGCTGGCGCGCACCACATCGCCGCCAAAGGCCTCGCCAATCGCCTGGTGGCCCAGGCAGACGCCCAGAATCGGGACCTTGCCGGCCATGTGGCGGATCAGCGGAACGAGAATCCCCGCCTCGCTCGGCGTGCAAGGCCCCGGCGAAAGCAGGATGCGCTCAGGCTTGAGCGCCTCCACCTCTTCCACCGTCAGCTCATCATTGCGGCGCACCTCGACCTCAGCCCCCAGTTCGCCCAGGTACTGCACAAGGTTGTAGGTAAACGAATCGTAATTGTCGAGAACAAAAACCATGGTGAAGTCCAGTGTAGCGCGTTGCGGGGACTCCTCTGGCAATTCATTTTCGGCAAAGAAGAGAAGCAGGGCCTTCCCACAATGCGGTCTAGATGGCACAATGGATTATCAATCCTTTTTAACCCGCTTTCGTGCGAGAGGAGTTCTGAAAGATGGCAAGTGTAGCTGTACTGTGTTGGAGTCAGTGAAGGCGCTGGTGGCGGGTCCGCTGGTGCATGCCAACCTGCCTGTAGCTGAACTGGTGGAGACGTCGCTGCAAGCGCGGCGAAGGGCATCTGGCGGCCAATGGCGCGCTGGTGGCCGTGACCGGAGCGCGGACCGGACGAAGTCCCAAAGACAAGTTCACCGTGGATGACGCGGTGACGCACGAGGTTGTCGATTGGGGCAAGGTGAATAAGCCGTTTGCGCCGGAGAAGTTTGAGGCGCTGCTGGAGCGGGTGGTCGAGCACCTGAAGGGCCGCGAGCTGTTTGCCCAGGATCTCTACTGCGGCGCCGATCCGGCATACCGGTTGCCGATCCGCGTGGTCAGCGAGTATGCATGGCACGCGCTGTTTGTCCGCGATCTGTTTGTCCGCCCTGAAGCCGGCGCGCTGGCGACTCACAAGGCGGAGTTCATCGTCATCGCCGCGCCGGAGTTCGAGGCTGTGCCGGAGCGCGATGGAACCAACTCCAAGGCCTTCATCCTGGCGGATTTTACGCGCAAGATCGTGCTGATCGGCGGCACCAAGTATGCCGGCGAGATGAAGAAGTCGATCTTCGGCGCGATGAACTTCATTGTTCCCGACAAGGATGTGCTGCCGATGCACTGCTCGGCGAATGTGGGCGCGGATGGCGTGACGGCGCTCTTCTTCGGCCTCAGCGGCACCGGCAAGACGACGCTCTCGGCGGACCCGGCGCGGCGGCTGATCGGCGACGACGAGCACGGCTGGGGACCGAGGCGGCGTCTTCAACTTTGAGGGCGGCTGTTACGCCAAGTGCGTGGACCTGACCGAGGAGAAGGAGCCGCAGATCTTCCGCGCGATTCGCTTTGGATCGGTGCTGGAGAATGTGATTCTGGACTGCCGGGCGCAAGCCGGATTACTTCAACATCAGCCTCACGGAGAACACCCGCGCCGCCTATCCGGTGGATTTCATCGAGAACGCGGTGATTCCCGGCGTTGGCGGGCATCCCAAGAATGTGCTCTTCCTGGCCGCCGATGCCTTTGGCGTGCTGCCGCCCATCGCCAAGCTGACGCCCGATCAGGCGATGTACCACTTCCTCTCCGGCTACACGGCCAAGCTGGCCGGCACCGAGGCGGGCGTCATCGATCCAGAGCCGGAGTTCTCGGCCTGCTTTGGCGCGCCCTTTCTGCCGCTGGCCCCGCGCGTTTATGCGGAGATGCTGGGCAAGCGCCTCAAGCAGCACAACGCCTCCTGCTGGCTGGTCAACACCGGCTGGTGCGGCGGCAAATTCGGCGTCGGCAAGCGCATGAGCCTCAAGATTACGCGCGCGCTGGTCAATGCGGCTCTGGACGGCAGGCTGGAGAAGGTGGAGTTTGTCACCGAGCCTGCCTTCGGGCTGAGCATTCCGGTCAGTTGCCCGAATGTTCCGGCGGAGATTTGAATCCGCGCAATGCCTGGGCCGACAAGGCGGCTTACGACAAGACGGCGGCTGATCTGGCGGCGCGCTTCGAGGAGAACTTCAAGCAGTTCGACGCCTCCGAAGCCATTCGCGCGGCTGGACCGAAGGCCCGGTAATATCTCAGTCTCCCGCCCTAGCCACAGAAACAAGAACATGGCGAGGGTGGGGCACCCAGAGTTTCAATCATGATGGCTTCGATCCGGCTTGGCCTGGTCGAAGCCTTTTTCTTTTTCAGCGATTCAGTTCAAGAAAAATCTATACCTGCTTGGTAAGGGCGCGGATGATCATGCCAAGCAAGGCCAGTACCACCGCGCCCCAGAAGGCCGCGCCGAAGCCGCGCACATGGAAGCCACGCACGATGCTCGATGCCAACAGAATCATGATTCCGTTGATCACCAGCAGAAAAAGCCCAAGAGTGAGGATGCTGATGGGAAAGGTGAGAACCTTCAGAAAGAAGCCGATTGTTGCATTGAGCAAGCCAATGACCAAGGCCGCCGTCAAGGCCGAACCAAAGCCCTCCACCTGGAAGCCGTTGACAAGATTGGAAACCACTAGTAGCGCAAAGGCGCTCAAGAGCCATTGAACCAGAAGTTTGACCATCGCCGAAAACCTCCTTGCCTTCTCCATCGATTTGGATCAACTGAAGCCAGCGGAATCTCTTAGTCACATGATACGGTACACTTGGGAGTACTCCTTTGGTCAATAGAAACCAGACCCGCAGGGATGTTTTTCTGCGACAATAAATTATAAGAAAGCCTCTGGCGCTTCGGAAAGATTGAGTCCGCCTAAGGCCGGGAGCGCGGCGCGTTCCAGACTGCAAAGAAAGCCCGTGAAGATTGAAACTATGGCAGACTTGTTGAATTTATTGATGTTGATTCTGGCTTCTGTGGGCGCAATGGCCTTCAGTATTCTTGCCGCGTATGGAATCCTGCGCGTTGGCTTTCACTTGATGCGTCCGCAGCCCCGCCGCGCCGTCGTCAAACCGCAGACGGAAGCGGCGCGAGGATTGTAAGACAGAGTTTAATTCTGCGGGTTGTAGGGCTGTGGCGGCTGTCCAGGCTGAGGCGGGCCTTGCTGTCCAGGGGGTACGCGCTGCGCCCCACGCAACTGCGTGCCGGGCGGGTAGCCGGGTCGGTAGACCTGACCGGGCGGGGGCTGCTGCTGCTCCTCTTCGACATCGGTTTCTTCTTCGTTTTCCTGCGAGGCAGTGGTGGTAGCCGGTGTCGTGCTTCCGGGGTGCTGTGAACTGAGCAAAATCTTGCGCGGAGTTCCTTGCCCCTGATCGCCGATCATCAACACGTTGTAGCCGGAGCCGTGCAGAAGCAGAGTGAGCACGTCACGCGCAGGTCCTGGACCGTAGGCGCCAAAGACACGCTGGTCGGTGTCCAGCCCCTCGACAGATGTGCCGGTGACCATCGAAACATCCTTCAGAATCTGCTGCAAGCTGGAGTTGGCGGCGTTGATGCGCAGGCCCAGGCTGTCCCAAGTGATGGAAGCGGGCACGGGCGTGCTATCGATCGGGAAGGCGGGTGCTTCCGGTTCGGCAGGCCTTGGCCGCAAGCGTAGGCGCTGGCACAACGGGAATTACTTGGGCAGGCGTTGCAGCCGCAACTCGCTTGTGCGGATGGGCCGGTTTGTGTGAGCGCGCGGTGGGAGCCGTAGGCGCGGCCTGCGTCTGCGCACCGCCCAGCATTGCACCAAAAAGTGCCAGCGCGGCAAAGGCTGCCCCGCAAAGGCCACTCTGCCAGGCCGTCGAGTTGTGCCGGATGAGACAGCGCATACTGTACTAGACTAACAGTGGCTGCCGGACGCTCGAAAAGAGTTTTTCCTGGGCCGTGGAGGGTTACCTGAGATGCGTCTCCGCTTGATGAGTTTTGCCGCGCTGGCCGCGGTGCTGGCGCTGCTGGCCGCCGCGCCAGCTCACGCGGTCAGTTGCACCACGCAGGCGGCCATGACGCCGCAGGAGCGCAACGCGCTCGCGGATGCAGGAAGCCGTCTGACCGTGGCCATAGCCGATCAGGACCTGACCACACTCAAAGCCGCGCTGTTGCCCGCGGTGGCCTCTGACTGGGATGGCATCAGCTCTGATGTGCAGGCTGGGGCCTCGCTGATGAAGGG
This sequence comes from uncultured Acidobacteriaceae bacterium, assembly GCA_963804315.1. Lineage (GTDB taxonomy): Bacteria > Acidobacteriota > Terriglobia > Terriglobales > Acidobacteriaceae > Telmatobacter. Next base: position 42,204 of record CAWDQB010000047.1, on the reverse strand, counting down.
CGGCCAGATGCAACTGCGCAACCTTTATCTGCTGGATGCCTCTGCCCTGACCGCGCCCGCCGACGCGCAGTTCTTCTGCACCAGCGCGAGCGGCGCGCTCACCGTGACGCTGACCCTGCGCGCCCTGCCGCCGGGCCGCTACGCCTTGGTGCTTGCCGAGGCCGCTGGAGCGTCTGGAGCCGGGCAGATTGGCCTGATGCTGGCCTGGGACGGCCCTGCCAGCGGCTGGCGGCTCGGCGGCCTCTCCATCCGTCCCGGCGCGCTGGACGGCCACGATGGCCTCTGGTGGTGGACCCACGCGCGCGAGCTGGTCAAGGACGGCCAGCCGCAGATCGACTCATGGCCGGCTTGGTACAGTTACGAGACAGCGCGCCGGCTTCTGCTACCCGTGGACTTCCTCTCCTCACCCAATCTGGAGAAGCTCGGTACGGAGCAGTCGTCCATTGCCAGTTCGCCGCAGAATGCCTTTCCGCTGACAATTTCCGACGGCCCGCGTATCTGGAAGATTGACGCCCTCCATCTGGACCTGGCGCTGCTGCACGCCGATCTGGGTGTGGTCTATGAATCCACCGGCGTCACCGATCCGGCGGCGATTCGCACCGAGGCCACTGCCGTGCTGACCGCAGTGTTGAAGGCTCAGCCTGGGTTGCGCGCGAGTTTTCACGGCCTCTGGGCCTACGCGGTCAAAGACGGCAAGCAGACGCCGGTGCTCGAATTGCCCATGGAGCAAATACCGTAGAGGCAGGGAGTAGGGACAAGACCCTGGAGAACAGCGGGATTGGTTTGCGCATAAGGGATTTCGATAGAGAAAGATATTTTGCAACAGGTTGCAACTTCTATCGTGCCATCATCATCCCAAAGGTAACTGAAGTTCAGGCCTCAAGGAAAGGGTTGATGACAGCCACTCTGGATTCAGAGATTTCGGGAGGAGAATCAAATCAATGAAACTGACCACATTGTTGAACTTTGGCGGCAACTGCGCTGAAGCGCTTCGCTTTTACACTGAGCATCTGGGAGCAAATATCACCTTTAGCATGACCTACGCCGAGATGCCGGAACCGAAAAACATCCCGCCGGGATGCGAGAATAGCATTCTCCACGCCAGCATTCAATTTGGAGTGAACTCGTTCATGGCCTGCGACGCTTCCCCCGATAGCTTTCAGCCCATGCGCTCGGCCTATCTGGCTCTTTCCCTCGACAGCATAGAAGAAGCGGAACGCGTCTATGCCCTGCTCACCGCGGGCGGCGAGGTCATCATGCCTCTCGCCGAAACCTTCTACGCATTTCGCTTCGCCATGCTCCGCGACAAATTCGGAGTGTTATGGATGATCCTTCACGAGCGCCCGATGGCGTAAAGACTTGGGATGGAGATGGAGTTTCTGTTCAAACTCAGGGAAAATGAACGTGGCGTGGACCGGGAGGTCCACGCGACAGCCGGCCGGGAGGCCGGCGCTACAGGTTGTTCGCAGCGAGCCAGCGAAGGCCAGTGACTGACTACTGTCCACTGTTGATTGTCTACTGTTCAATGTAGTCCCAGAAGGCGTCGGTCAGTTCCGCGCCCAGTTCGTTGAGCATCCGGCGGGCGGCGCGCTCCACCTCTTCGATCAGCCCATGCAGATAGTCGCGCGAGCGGGAGATGGCCACTACACCGATGGTCGCCGCTTGCCAGGTCACCGCCTCGTCGAGTTCGGCCACCGAGATATTGAAGCCCTGCTTGAGCTGGTCCTTGAGCGAGCGCACGACCTGCCTCCGGTCCTTGAGCGACTGGGCGTGCTCGATGCGAATTTCGAGAGTCAGTTGGGCGACGGGCATGGACTTGCAGACCTTCATCGACAGTGTAAGCCCGAATCGGACGCCCATGGCAAGATTTTTACGTTAGGGCCTTGAGTCAGAAAACTGGCGACAGCAGAGCCAGACCGTGGAAATGACGGTGGATGGAAGGATGCTGATTCTTCAAGGTCTTTGACACGCAGGCTGCCCGCATGAAAAAAGTTGCAACTGGTATGGGTAGACGCTGCATACTTGAGTGAGCGTTCAGCCGTTTAGCGCGTCCGTCTAGTGTCGATATCTCCGGGCCGTTTTTTTGACAGGAATGACCGCTACTGGCTATGAAAAAATCTGTTTTGCCGAAGGAACTCATGAAGTTGCCCAATCGTTTTGCACTTGGTTTCGTTGTTTTATTTGGAGTTTGCTCATGGGCAGTCTCCGCATGGACCAGGGTTGGCGCGCAAACAGCCCCGGCTCAGCAGAATGCGCCGCAGTCTTTCACGGTGACTCCTGGGAGTTCAGAGGAGGATGAACCTGTTGTGGTCCTTCATTCCACCACCCGGCGCGTGGTGGTGGATGTGGTGGTGACCGGGCCGGACGGCAAGTCGGTCAAAGGCCTTACACAGCAGGATTTCCAGGTGACCGAGGATCGGAAGCCGCAGTCGATTCGATCATTTGAAGTGCATTCTCCCGAAGAAGATCAGAGCCAACTGCCGCCCGCTCCCGAGTTGCCAAGCCATACTTTCCTGAATCTGGAGCAGACGCCGGCCAGCGGCCCACTGGTGGTGGTGCTGATCGATTATCTGAATACGCCTGTCACGGATCAGGCCTATGCGCATCAGCAGATTGTGCAGTTTCTGGAAAAAAAGCCGGCCTCGATGGAGGTGGCGATCTTTGCCCTGGCCGATCAATTGAGCCTGGTTCAAGGGTTTACCACGGACACCGCTAAGCTGCTGACCGCCATGCATTCAAAGGCTGCGGGATTGCGTATGCCGGCGATGAGCGAGGATCTGATGCGCTCCCAAGCCACGCTGGATGCCTTTCAGGATCTTGGACGGTTTTTGTCTACGCAGAATGGCCGTAAGAATCTGCTCTGGTTCTCCGAGTCCTTCAACATGCTGGTTCTGCCCAACGCACAGGACGCCGAGCACGGCTCGCTGACGGTTAACGAAGTACAAGGCAGCCCGAATCCAGGGCCAGGACCCACAGTATCAACGGCCACCATGGCGCCCTCGTCAATCAATATGGACACTTCAGAAGCGTCGGCCTCGGGCTTTGCCCACAATATTGGCGACATGATGGTGCTGCGCGAAGAGATGCGTAAGGTGGCGACAGCGCTGGCCGTCAGCCAGACAGCGGTTTATCCGATCGATGTGCGTGGACTGGCAAACGATCCGGGACTTTCCGCGTCTGCGACCACTCCAGTGAATAACAGTGTCGGTCCGCAAGGACAAGCAGGATCGGTAGGAATGCCGTCCCAGCCGGGCAGCGCTCCGCCGATCGCGCAACAGCACAACGATTTCATGCAGTCGCTCAACGCCACTCAAGCCACCATGGGCGAGATCGCCCAGGCCACCGGCGGCCATGCATTCATGAATACAAATGGACTTGCCGCCGCTTCAGTCCAGGCAGTCACCGAAGGTTCTTCGTATTACACGCTGGTCTATGCGCCTTCCAATCTGGACTTTGACGGCGGGCTGCGTTCGATTCACGTTTCGCTCGACAAGCCGGGCTGCAAACTGGCCTATCGCAGCGCTTATTATGCGGTGGACCCGGCCACGGTGGCGCCGGAAGATGCGCAGACCGGCGCCATGGCCGCGCTGATGGTCCGCGGAGCGCCGGATGCCCAAGGGTTGGTCTTCAAGGCGGAGATCAATCCCGAAGGAGAGCCGGTGATGGCCACAACCGACTCGCCTCTGGCTGCCAAAGCGTTTTACCACCCCACCAAGAAACCCAAGAAGCTCCAGCAACTCTCCGGCAAGGTGCAGCCCTATAACATTCGCATGGCGATTCTGACCCCCCAGATGCAATTCAAGGTAACTCCGGATGGGCGGCATCACGCCGCGCTGGAGATCGCTGTCTATTCCTTTGCGGCGGATGGTCAAAAGCTGGGCGGCATCAAGCAGAATCTGGAAGCGTCCATGCCCCCATTGGTATATCGAGATGCCATGACCAATGGAATGTTTCACAATCTGAAGGTTGAATTGCCGGTGGAGGCTTCCAGCATGCGGCTGGCGATTCTGGACACAGTCAGCCATCACGCCGGCTCGCTGGAGGTTTCACTGCCGCTGCCCGCCGAAGAGGCCACAGCGAAGCCATCCCAGCCTGAGCAGCGCTGATCGGTCGGTTCTCCAACTGGTATAGGGTATGGATGCCCCACTCCGGGAACAAGGCTGGTTGAGGTTAGAGGGATCCCACCCAGTCCGCAAAAGACGCGGAATGGATGGGATCCCGCAGACTTCTTCAACTGTCTACTGTTCACTGTCTACAACTCTACAACTCTACAGCTCTAACTGCGGAAGCGCGAGATCAGGCTGGTCTGCGAGGCCTTTCTCTGCGCGGTGTTCCACTCGGCCTGAACCTCGGCGGTGGCGTATTCAATCAATCCAGTGACCGTTTGAAGCGCCTGGCCGGCACCATCGCGGTTGTGTTCGCGCAGCAGGTTCTTGGCAGTCTCGACGGCCTCTGAAACCACCTGATCGGCAAAGGCCTGCCCGCGCTGGTGGAAGGCTTCACCCATCCGAACAAACAGAGTGGAACGAAGCGACGCTCCCACGGCGCGGCGCATCACCGCTTCACCCGCCGGCAGATCGCTGCCCAGAGCCGAGTATGCCCGGCCCAGCGTGCGATAGAGAGGCTGCACGCGATCATCTTCCAGCGCCGCCAGTGAACTCTGCACCCGCGGGGCACGCAGAACCGGCGCGGGCTGGCTCTGCAGAAATTCAAAGGCCTCGTCCCGCTTGCCCGTCTGCACCAGACTCGCCGCCGACGCCAATGCCGCTTCAATCTGGTGGCGCAGTGATTCGCGTCCCGAGGCAGCCTGATCCAGAAGAAGGTGCAGGGCCGTGTCGTCCGCCTGCTGCAGCGCATCTTCCAGAAAGTTGATTGCTTCATCGTAAGCCGCTTCGTTCATCAACGACTGCGCCTGATCGAGTTGAGCGCGGAGCTGCTCCTGCTTGCGATACTCCTGCTCTTCGGCGCGGGCAAAGTCGAGCAGGGAGAGGATTTCTCCGGTGGCGATGCCTTCGGCCTGGCACAGCTCCAGCACGCGAACCGCCTCGGAGTGCTGCTTTTTTTCCAGCGACTCGCGTGCACGCGCCAGGTAATCCGCCCTGCGGTCATCCACGCTCTGCTGGCGAAGACGCTCAGCGAGCAAGGCCTCCATGTTCAGCAGCTTCTCTTCGCCGGGCAGCCGCAGCCGCGCCTTGCGCACCAGTTCCAGCGCCTCGCGAGGGCGAAGATTGCGGCAGGCCTGCACGGTCTCATCCACCAGGAAGCGATTCTCGTGCTCCTTGATCTGCCGTTCCACTTGGGTGTTCAGCCGGTAGAGCGCGGCCTCGGTGGGCATGGCGACCATCGCCGCCTGCACCGATTTGGCCACCTCCTGAAGCTGCTCATAGCTGATCGCCTGGGCAACCTCCTCCTCCAGCTTGCTGACGGCTTCCTTGCGCCTGACCTGCTCCAGCCCGGAGTTGGCGTCGCCCATCAGCATCGGTAGTTCGGGATTGGTGGGATCGACATCTTCGACCTGCTTGAGCAGTTCCAGCGCCTCGTTATACCGGCGGAAGCTGATCTCGCCGCGGGCCGAATCCAGCATGGACTTGGCCTTGGCATGACGCTCGGCCTGCTCCGCTTCTTTTGTCAGCGAGTTGCTGAGAGCGACGATGCGCGGATTGGTTTTGTCGACTTTGAGCGCCTTTTGCGCCGCCGCAATAGCGTTCTTGAAGTCGCCCTTGCGCCGCGCGGTCTCGGCCAACTGCATGAACTCGTTGATCCTGTCCTGCTTTTCCTTCTCCCGCTGCGCCCGCTCGCGCAGCTTCACCAGTTCGGGATTCGCCGAATCCAGCTCCAAACCGCTCTCCAGTACCGAAAGACTCTGATCAAAGCGGTTGTGGCTGATGGCATCCTCGGCCTGCAGACGGATCTCCTTGATCCGTTCATCCTTGGCCCGCTGTGCAAGCTGGCGCTGAATCTCGGCCAGCATTGCCTTGGCCTCGGCATTCTTGCTGTCAATCTTCTGCAATTGGTGGAGGACGGTCCGGGCGCGCGTCAGCTCATCGGCCTCCATCAGGCGTTTGGCCTCGGGCAGCAGCTCCAGAACTTCTTCCTGACGGAGTTCCACAATCACTGAAGTCAGATCGGCGGCCATCTCCTCGGCCGTCGGATAGCGCTCGTCCAGCGACTTGGCCAAGGCGCGGTCCACAATCAGCTCCAACGAAGCCGGCAATCCCTGGCGAATGCTGTCCAGCCTGGGATGCGGCTCGTTGAGGATCTTGCTCATCAGCACATTGTCCGCGCCGCTGAAAGGGAGCTGGCCCACCGCCAGTTGATAGAGAACCACCCCGACGGCAAAGATATCCGAACGGCCGTCGATCGGTTCGTTGCGCAGCCGCTCCGGGGCCATGTAGGGAACGGTGCCGATCAGATGGCCGGTGCGGGTAAGGCTTTGGTCGCCTTCACGCTTCTCCAGCCGCGCAATGCCAAAGTCCAGCAATTTAGCTGTGCCATCGGGCTGCACGAAGATGTTGGCCGGCTTCACGTCGCGGTGAATGACGTTGTTGCGATGCGCGTAGCCGAGGGCTTCGCAAACCTCCTTGAGAACGCCCAGTCGGTCGGCCATGGAAAGCTCGGGGTCTGCGCCGGGTCGGATCAGCTTGTCCAGCGGCTGGCCGGCGACGCGCTCCATCACAATATAGGGCGTTCCATTGTCGTCGCCCAGATCGTAGACGATGACGATGTTGGGATGATTGAGCCTGCCTGTGCGGCGGCCCTCCTCATAGAAGCGGGCCAGCATATTGTCGTCGCCGGAGAAGCCTTGGGTGAGCGTCTTGATCGCCACCTCGCGGCCGATCTGCTTGTCGATGCCGCGATAGACCACGCCCATGCCGCCGCGCCCCAGCACATCGATAATCTCGTACTTGCCGATGTGCGTGATCTCGCTGCCCTGCTTGTTGCCGATGGGTTCCACGTTCTTCTCCCGCCTCTCGCTTCTTCCCATTCAACCCAACAGCCCATGGTGAAGATTCAAAATCCTGAAAACCTTCCCCCAGGGGCTAAAGCCCTGCTGATTCTTTGGGCTTTATCGGCACGGCTGAAGCCGTGCCCTGGTACTTTTGGACTCATGATTGAGTCTGTACGCTGCCGGCAAAGTAGTGCCCTTCCTAAACCGCACCGTAAACCTGATCCCTGTTTACTTCTAATCCGCTGCTATCGGCCGCATATTGAAGCTGTCGATCAGGAACTTCTTGGCGTGAACCCGCTCGACCGAATTGTCTTCCTTGGTCAAGTTCAGGAAGCGCAGATACGCTTCACCGGCACCGTCCAGATCGTCTTCCTTTTCGCGGGCGCTGGCGCTCTGGTAGATCTTGAGCGGTAGTTCTTCCACCCGCTTGCGCACCGCAACAATCAGTTCATCGCGCGCCGAGTTTTCCAGAGCGGTCATGAACTCCGAGGTATCGGTCATGGTGCCAGAACTCTTGATGCCCTTGGTATCCTCCGGCTTCACATCTTCCAGCAGCACGTCCTTCTTGTGTTCTTCGCGGGAGATCGGCACCAAATTCGTTCTCTGCTCGCTGAGCGAGTCGCCGATGCGGAACTGCAACTGGATCACGCCGGTAATGTTGATGATCTTCTTGTGGTAGGTGTAGGGCCGGATGATATCCCTGGTCACCGTCTTGGGCATCGAATCAAGGATCTCATGGAGATTCTGGACCTTCTTCTGAGCTATCAACAGATCTCGATTTGCCTCTTTGATCTCGCTGGATTTCTTGGCAGCCTCCGCACCTTCCAGTCGGGCCTGAGCCGTCTTCAGATCCTCCTCCGCGTTTTCTGCATTCCGATTGGCCCTGTTCCAGGCCTCGCTGGGAACCTGTTCTTCCCCGGAACGGTACTCGGACTCCAGAGGCTCGATGGTAGGAACCACCGACAGATGATGATCCAGCACGTCGCCATCCAGTTCGAAGTCCGGCTCGACTGCCGTGGTTTCGCCGGTGCGAACCACCTTCACCGGAACGCCCGAACTCTCCAGGCCGGTGATAATCGCATTCTCCAACTGCCCGGCAACGCCTTGCGAGTCGCGCGAAGATGTCTGATCGCGGAATTGAACGCGGATGGAGAGTTTGGAGCGCATGGCATGGGCCGGCGAAGCGGCCACAATCGCATCGCGCACCGCATCCAGGTTGGAGGCCTTGTACTGCCGCGCCTCCTGCAGATAGGTCCAGCCGATCTCCGTGCCCGAGCCGCCTGGCTTATCCAGATAATGCTTGGCCTGATCCAGAAGATAGGCGCTCAGTTCATTGGCATCCAGATCCAGCTTGTCTTTATAGGAGTCATTCTCGCTCAGCGTGTAGGCATTATTGAGCAGCGTATAGGCCTTCTCGATGCCCACCTCGTCGGCCATGCCACGGATCGGGCTGTGCGCCTGGTGCAGGTTCCTCGCCTCCAGCGCCGCTGCCGCCACGTAGGCCGGCTCCAGCGACTTCATCTCGTCGGCGACAAGTGCCTGTTGCGATGCCGGAAGGGCAGCCAGTATCTCATACGCCTTGACCATGTTGTGCTGCGCCTGAAGATCCTTGCTGGCGCCCAGCGCTTTGGCGGCCGCGGCCTTGTCCTGGGCGATTAGTAGCTGCTTCTCGGCATTCGTTTGCGACTCCCGCGCCTCGGTAGTGTCCTTGATGCTGGCCGCCTGTTTGAACTCCTTGATCGCTCCAATCCAGTCTTCGGCTTGCTCCGCCTTGTTGCCGGCCTCCAGATGGAATCCGTAAGCCGCATCCACCACCGCCGCCACGCGCGCTTCCTCTTCCACAAAGGATCGATAGGGAAGTACGAAGGCGTACGCCTGATCAAACTGATGTGCGTTGATGGCTCCATCGGCCGATTGCATGGCGGCCTCGAAGGCGTTGCTATCCTCCATCACATCCGCAATCAGAGCCTGTCCTGGCGGAAAAAACGAATCAATGCCGGCCAGTGTGTCGCTGAACTTGCGCGCATTCAGCAGATGCGAGTAACCTGCGGAGCGAGAGGCCAGCGCGGCGCGATAGGCATCCAGTTCGCCGCGCCCCTGCTCGGTGATGGCTCCCAGACGCTCGCGAATCTCCTTTTCCAATTGCAAGTAAGCGGGCAGATCCGAGGCCAGGGTATGAGCCTTGTCGGCCTTGGCCTTGGCGTTTTTCAACTCGGAGTAAACGGGCAGCGCGGCCGTCACGGATTTGTCGTATGCCTGTATGGACTGCTCGCCGGCGTTAGCGTAGAGCGTTGCTAAAGAGCGTTTCGCTTCTCCAGAGTGCTGCGTGGCCGGATACCGGGAGAGATAAGCCTGCCATCCATCCATATCGCCGGCCCGCTGCGCGCGCAGAAATTCGGCCAATTCCAGATTGGGAGCGGCGACAAAGAGCAGCTTTACCCCTTTCCGGATGGGCGGAGCATTCAGCGGCGTCTGGCTGCCATTGTTGATGGGAGTGCCTTGCAGCAGGGTCTGGTCGGCAAGCCCGGAGAGCGAATAGGCCGCGCCATGATCAAAGCGCGCGTTGGCGGGTTCTACGCAGGACGCCTGCCCTAAGCCCGAAGTGTAGCGCAGCACGCCATCATTGCCGCGCTCCAGAATGCCGCCGGCGGCCAGCAGAACCCTGCCCATCTTGCCATAGGTAGACTTGTCTACGGAGCCAGCCTGAAACGACGTGCAGTCTTTCATCTCCGCCTTGCCGTTGATCAGCACACCGGACAACTGAACGTAGGCGGCGCCCGATGGCCCATCGTACAGTTCAATCGCCGTCAAAGGTATGTCCTTCGCGGCGGCTGAAGGAGCAAAGCATCCCAAGCCCGCCAGCACAAGGATCCCCGCCAGAGGGTTCCTCAGATTCGATAATCTTTGCATAGTAGAACGCGATCTCATGATGACCCCAGTGAACCATCTGAACTTTGTGATAACCCAAATGAAGGACAGCCCGGCGCTCCCGAACCTCCCGCAAGCGGATCCCTCACTTGTCTGGTTCGGCAACGCGTTATAAAGTCTTGGAAAACCCTGAAACAAATTTTACGCTTGTTCCCATTTTCTGCTACGCTATCACTTCCCCCTAAAGGTTGCAATTTATTTTCGACGATGATATGCCAGAAGCTGTAAAGTAGCCGTACAAGGAAAAATGGCCGTGTCTACCCAATCTCGAAAGTCTGAACGGGCGGCGACGCAGAATCCGGCTGAGACGCTGGAAAGCCCATCCCTGCGCGAAGCCTGCCTCTCCGTTCGCCTCTGGTCCGACTCTGGCGGCTCAACGCCGGCGCGTTCGCTTTGGGAGAACGACAGCCCGGCCGCCTGCCTTACCCTGGACCTGATCGCCGCCTCCGAGGGGCTTCCCACGTCCCGGCAGGGAGAGGTTCTGGTAGCATCTTTCCCCACCTTCCAATCGGCAGCCATGACCGCGCGGCGCTTGCAGTGGGCGATGCAGGGATACGCGGAAGCTGAAGAGCCAAAGGCAACCTCTCTGGCGCTGTTGATTCACTCCACGGAAGAGGGAGCGGCGGAGACTGTGGCCGAAGACGCCTTTCACTCTCTCGCTCAAGCGCCCTCCGGCTCCATTCTATTGACGGAAAAAGCCAGTCAGCCCTTTGACCGCCTGCCCGGATTCCCCTTGCAAGTGGCTGCCGGAGACGGTCTGTGGGAGCTGGCCTGGGGCGGTTCTGAAGGGAATTTCTCACGCTCGGAGGACGAAGAGTTCTTAACCCGGTTCGCGCCCGAGCAAAACTTGCAGGAGCAGGCTCCGCAGCCGGCCGAGCCACAGGCAGCCGAGAAGGCTGATTTTACCGAAGATTATCGCACGGGCAGCCAACGGAAGTTTTCCGCCGAAGAACCGCAGAAAAAATCATGGGGAATGATCGGCGGTCTGGCGCTGGCGGCAGTAGTGGTGGTGGCCGTGGCTATTTACCTCTTTGCGGGCAAATCCAGCAAAGCCCCGGTTGCGGATCAAACCATGGCTCAGACGCAACCCCAGGCCGCGCCGGAATCGACACCGGAAAGCGGTCCGGCGGCTTCGAAGGAAAGCTCTGCCGCGGAAACGGTTCAATCCAAGCATCCCGCCTCGCAGCAGGCCGCGCCGATGGCCAAGACGCCCAAGAATGCCCCCAAGCCCGAGGCGCAGCCAGCTCAGGAGCCGCCCCAGGAGAAAGAGCGGCCCGCTCCTAAACCTGTCGAACCTCCCGTCCAGAAAGCCAGCAAAGACAGCCGCTGCGATCTGGACCCCAGCCAATATAGCGGGCAGATTGATCAGGCTTGGAAGAACCTTGGCCGGGGCAAGTATGACGCCGCCAAACGGCAGTTTGGGGCTGTGCTGGCCTGCGATTCCAATAATCAGAAGGCACGGGAAGGTTTGGAGCGTGCACGGGCAGCGGCAGAAGCCGAAGGCGGTTCGGACAACTGAGGCTCTGGAAATGATCTCGAATGAGTAACGCCGGCCCTGGCCGGCTGCACTGTGGACCTCCCGGTCCGCTCCTCGCTTTACACCAATAAAGAAAGATGCACTCGATCTTCCGATTCGCTTACGCCGTCAGCCGTTCCAACTGCTCGGGATTGGTAATCGTCAGGCTGGAGCCTTTGATGGTGATCCACTGGTCGCGCCGGAATTGATTGAGCAGGCGGGTGACGGTCTCGCGCGAGGTGCCGGCCATATTGGCGATCTCCTCGTGGGTCAGGGCCATGGTGAAGCGAATCTCCGGCTTTCCGTTGGCGGCGTTGCGTCCCCAGTCCAGCAGAGCCTTGCCAGCCGTCCCGCCGCCGAGCCGGAGAGAGCCAGCCGCTTGGCGTCGTGGAAGACGGTCAGATATTCGCCGGAGAGCGATTGCGCGGCGTGCATGCTGGCGATGCCGTGGCGGCCCAGAAATTCGATGAAGTCCTGCTTGCGAACGGTTTTCACTTGACACGGCTCTATGGCCTCGGCCGTGACTTCATGCGGAACATTGGCCAGCACGGCGCTCAAACCCATCACGTCGCCTGGGCCGGCAATCTTTAGAATCATCGTCTTGCCGTCGCGGGAGGTGGAAGAGATCTTCACCTGCCCAAAGCAGATGACAAAGACGTTGCGTGCTGGATCGCCTTCGGAGAAGAGTTTGGCGCCGCGGGCATGGCTCATCATGATCCCTATGCCGTCGTAGTCGGTGAGGGCCTCGGGGGTGAGATTGCAGAACATCCGCAAATGGCGATGCTCGCAATTTATGCAATCTTCCGGAGGGTGATGGGGATGAAAAGTAGCCATGGGCTCGCTGCTGTGCAACCTGAGTATAACGCACTGGAGCGCAATTGCAGACAGGGATTTCCCCTGAATCTCCGCAAGAGCCTCGAAAAGCCCGCGCGCGAAGATATTTTAAGCTGAAATCCTTCCTCTCCGGCCCTTCAGGCCGCCGAGCTTGTCCGCCGCAACAAAGCCGGGCGGCAGGGGCAACAGTTGTAATAAGCGCGTGAAACCTCGCGGGCAAGTTCCTCCAGCAACCGCATCCGCAGAGGGGCATAGCACTGAAACGCCTGGCTGATCGCCTCCATCGGCAGCAGAAGAACCGATGAGGCGGTCTGCGCCGTCAGCGTGAAGAGATGCCGGCCGCCGCCTAAAACAGCGGCCAGTTCCAGCAGTTCGCCGGCGCTGGCCGTGGCAAGTGTCACGGGAGTCTGATTCCATTCGGCTTGCAGCAGCAAGCGCCCCGATAGCACAAGGTACAACCCCAAGCAACTCATGGAACGGTGAAAGACCGCCTCGCCTGCCTGATACTTCAAGCACTGCGCCGAGTCGCTCAACAGAAGTCCAACCGGCGCGGGGCACTCCAGCAACTCCGCCACGGAATGCGCGCGAACCGCTCCCAACTGCTGGATTCTCGACATCCGCTGCATGACCGGCTCTCCCTCCGTCGGCAACCCGCTTGCCATCCAACTGGTTCCAGGGGCAGCGGCTTCCCCGCCAGCCTTTTGCGGGCCTTTGCCTTGGCTGTTGCGAACCTGCGATGAACCGAACTCCATAACGTACTTCCTGAAAAATGATTGTTGAGGTTCTGTCCCCAGTCCTTGCTCCCTCATCGATACCCGCTCACTCCGGCGGCACGCACAGAACTGGAACACGCGAGCGGGCGAGCAGCGCAAAGGCCGTGCCATGCGGACCCGGCGTCTCACTATCCCGCTTGACCCCGGCCACCAGTATGCACGGATGGTTCTCGTTGATGCCTTCTACAATTGCGTCGGCAGGATCGCCTTTCTTGACGATGCAGCGTACCGGAAACTCCGCACTCGGCTCCAGGCCAAACTCCTCCAGCGTAAGGGCGCAAGGGTCCGGGCCAGCCGCCGCGCCCGCCGGACGCGCATGGAGCAACAGCAGCGGGCGCTCAAAGACCCGCGCCAGCGAGGCCGCAGTGGCCACAGCCGCCGCCGCCGCTTCGTTGCGCTCCATGGCCAGCAGCACCGGCCCGCCCGGAGTGGGGCGAAACTCTCCGGCATTCCAATCCGCCGCCACCGCCAGCACCGCGCACGGCGACTGCCGTACCAGTTCTTCGGCGATGGCGCCCACCATCACCGGACCGGCGCCCGCCTGGCCTTTGGTGCCAACTACGATCAGACCCGCCTCGTATTGCCGAGCCACATCCAGCAGCATCTGCGCCACCGCTCCCTGGCGAAGCTCGGAATGGCTCGGAATGCCCTCGCGGAGCAGTTCGCTGGAGAGCGTCTCCAACGCCAGACGCGCCTCTTCCGTCAGTCCTTTGACCACGCTGCCGGGCAGTGCATCCACGGTGGCGTACTCGATGGGGTCAATTCCATGCGCCAGCACAATGCGGGCGCCATAGGCCGAGGCCAGCTTACGGGCATACTCCAGCGCCGCCTCCGAACTGCCATGCAGATCCGTAGCTACGACAATGGTCTTCAATCCTTGCGCAAAACTCATGAATGCCTCCAGGCTTGGAACCGCGCCTTCCGATTCCTGCCCGTAGGATACAGAGTCTGCGCCTCCGTGAGAACCATGAGCAGTGACACCATTCACCCCGCGCTGTGACTCTGGTCACAGATCGATCTTTGCAAAACGCAGGAATACCTCCCATTTTTGTCCGATCCGACTGAAAGATTTGCGAAACGATGTACGTTTGGCCGTGCGATGCGATAGGCTTTCTCTGTTATGAAAAACTCGAATCTGTCATTTGCCCGCTCCATCTTCACCTTCGGCATCGCCGCATTGATCGCCCTGCTGCCGGGTTGTGCCTTCATCGCCTCCGCGCAGGCGCCCGTGCCGGACTCACCGGCCATCGAAGCCAAAGCCCAGGCTCTGCTGGCCAAGCTCACGCTGGATGAAAAGATCAAGCTGCTGGGCGGCGTCGATGGGATGTTCACCCAGCCGATCCCGTCCATCGGCCTGCCGCGTTTCAAGATGTCGGATGCCTCGGTGGGCGTACGCACCTGGGGGCCGACGACCTCCTATGCCGGCGGCGTGGCGCTGGCCGCGACCTGGGATCAGGAGTTCGCCCGCAGGCTCGGCGAAGGATTGGGACGGGATGCCCGCGCCCGCGGTGTCCACTTCCTGCTCGGTCCGGGAGTGAATATCGCCCGCACGCTCGATCGCAGGGCGCAACTTCGAGTATCTCTCTGAAGATCCCTATCTGAACTCCTCCCTGGTGGTTCCCTTCATCGAGGGAGTTCAATCGCAGGGCGTCATCGCCACCGTCAAGCACTATGCCCTGAACGATCAAGAGTACAACCGGCACAATGCCGGTTCGGATCTGGACGAGCGCACCATGCGGGAGATCTACCTGCCGCCTTTGAGGCAGCTGTCACCCAGGCCCACGTGGACGCGGTGATGAACTCCTACAATCTGGTCAACGGCGTTCACGCCACCCAAAATGGCTTTCCTTAACTTGAAGGTGCTCAAGGGCGAGTGGGGCTTTCAGAGCATTCTGATGTCCGATTGGGATGCGACCTACGACGGCGTGGCCGCGGCCAACAACGGCCTCGATCTGGAGATGCCCAGCGCCCGCTTCATGGACTGCGACGACGCTCACCGCCGCCGTCAAGGCCGGCACGGTGAAAGAATCCACCATCGACGACAAAGTGCTGCGCCTGCTGCGCACCGTTTTGCGCTATGGCTTCCTCGACCGCCCGCAGTGGGATCCCGCCGACGCAACGTACTCGGTAGCCGATCGCGCGGTGGCCCTGAGCGGAGCGCTGGAGAGCATCACCCTGCTCAAGAACGATGGCGCGCTGCTGCCCGCTGAACCCAGCCAAAGTGAAGACCATCGCCGTTATCGGTCCCGACGCATGGCCGGCGGTGGTCGGTGGCGGAGGCTCTTCCGAGGCGCATGCCTTTGAGCCAGTCAGCATTTTGACGGGCATAGCCAACGTGGCCGGAAGCAAGATCAGCGTACTCTATAGCGGCGGCTTGCCGGAGATGGGAGTGCTATTTGATAGGACTCGCTGGGATGGACTCATCAAAGTCGAGGATTTCTCCAGCCCTGAGTTCACCGGCACACCCAAGAGCAGCGTCCTGGAAAAAATCGATAATTGGCGGCCCGCAGGCTGGGAAGCCGACGCCGCAAATCCCCGTGGCGTTCGCTATACCGCCCACTACAAAGCTGAAAAGGCAGGAAAATATCTGATCCTGGCTGCCTCCGGCGGCTGGAACGGGAGCGCGATTCAAGGTGCGGGTCAACGGCAAGCAGCTTCTCAGCCAGGAGCACGCCGAGGGCCAGATTCCGCAATCGGCCACGGTTGAACTGGCCGCCGGCGAAACCGCCGAGGTCGTCGCCGATCTCTTGCCGCGCAGTGACTCGGCACATCTTCGGCCTAGGCATGGCCTACGAACCGGAGCTGGTCTCCGCCGATGCCCGGGAGATGGCCGCCAAGGCCGACCTCGTAGTGATCGCCGCCGGCTTCAATCAGCAGACCGAGGGCGAGGGCCACGACCGCACCTTCGCGCTGCCCTGGGGCCAGGATGCGCTGATCGAGACCATTGCCACCATCAATCCGCATACTGTTGTCACCCTCACCGGCGGAGGCGCCATGGATACGCGCGGCTGGCTTGACAAGGTTCCCGCGCTCCTCCACCTCTACTATCCCGGCCAGGAGGGCGGCACGGCGGTCGGCCAAATTCTCTTCGGCCAGCACAACCCCGAAGGCAAGCTGCCCGTCAGCTTCGAGCGCAGTTGGGAAGAAAGCCCCTCGGCCAGCGTCTACTATCCCATCCAAGGCGCTGACACCAAGCTGCACGTCACTGAAGATGGCAGGCCAGCCGTCGATTACGTGATTCCGCATGTAAAGTACACCGACAAGCTAATGGTCGGCTACCGCTATTGGACCACCACCGGCAAGCATCCGCTCTTCCCCTTCGGCTTCGGGTTGAGTTACACCACCTTCAGCTTTACCAACCTGCAAGCCCCGGCGGCAGCCGCCTCCGGCTCCACGGTTCCGGTCAGCTTTGACCTCACCAACACCGGCTCAGTGGCCGGCGCGGAGGTGGCGCAACTCTACGTCTCTGATCCCTCCACCAAAGCCGTCCGCCCGGAGCGCGAACTCAAGGGCTTCGAAAAGGTCACTCTGGCTCCCGGCGAAACCAAACACGTCACCCTCAACCTGGACGCCCGCGCCTTCAGCTACTGGGATGAAGCCGCTCACAAGTGGAGCATCGATCCGGGCAAGTTCGTTGTCCGCGTCGGCGACTCCAGCGAAAACACTCCGCTCAATGCGGAAGTGACGCTGAAGTAGCCTTTCACCCAACTCGCTAAAAACGGCCTGCCCTTGCAAGGGCAGGCCGTTTGATTGTGGCGCGCTTGCATTTTTTAGGCTGAAGATCATTTCTTTCTGTTCTGCCGCTATCTAAATACTTTATATTGACTACACCAGAATCGGGCGCTGACCACAATCGCCCCGTCCAGCAGCCTTCCCCCGCGCACGGCTGCATGAAATCGAGGAGGTTCCATTGAACATTACGGACACGGTCGGATTGGTACTGAAGAGCAAGGACGGGAACCGGGTTCTTTCCATCGCGCCTGAACAGACTGTCTACGAGGCGATCCAACGGATGGCCGAGTTCAATGTAGGCGCTCTGCTGGTACTTTCCAAAGATCGCGTGGTAGGCATCTTCTCGGAACGCGACTATGCCCGCAACGGCATTTTGAAGGGCCATGTTTCACGGGAGACCCAGGTGCGCGAGATCATGACCAGCCCGGTGATCTTTGTCAGTCCGCAGCACACCGTGGATGAGTGCATGGGCATCATGACCCAGCACCACTTCCGCCATCTGCCGGTCTTGCAGGAGGATGAGCTGGTGGGCGTGGTCTCGATCGGCGATCTGGTCAAATGGGTGATCTCCGGCCAAGCGCAGCACATTCAGGCGCTGGAGGGATATATATCCGGGAGCTACCCTGGATAGGTATCCTGGATAGAAGTTCTGGCTTGATTCAATGGCCAGCCGGGTTCAAGATGCAACGGCGGTCTTCTCAGTCTCTGCCGCGGCTTCCGCCATCTTGCCGGAATAGAAGAGAAAGCTATTTCTTCCCTGGCGCTTGGCGGCATACATCGCAGCATCAGCCCGCGCAATCAACTCTTCCGCCTGTGTGCCATCGATGGGGAAGATGCTGATGCCTATGCTGGCGCTCGACATATACCAACTGACCCATGACAGGAATCGGTTTTTCGATGGCCAGGCGCATATCCTCGGCTACTCTCCCCGCATCTTCGCTGGCACTCAGATCGCACAGCACGAGCATGAATTCATCGCCACCCAGGCGAGCCAATGAATCCCCCTTGCGCACTCTGGAACGCATGGTATTGGCGATGTGAATCAGCACGTCATCGCCGGCTGCATGGCCCAGATTGTCATTGACCGGCTTGAATCCATCCAGATCGATAAACAGCAGCGCCAGCGAGCTTCCATCCTGCCCCGCATTTTCCAGGATTGCCGGCAGGCTTTCCATCAACATACGGCGGTTGGGCAGCTCGGTAAGCGGATCGATCAGTGAATTCATCACCGCGGTATCACGGGAGTGCTGCAATTCGACCTGGTGGCGGCGCATTTGGGTGACGTCGATGGCGGTGGTCTCATAGACTATGCCTTCCGGCGTCTCGACCGGGGAGACATTCTTGAGCAGATATACGACGGATCCATCGTCGCGACAGAGCGTTGCCTGGCAATTACTCAACATTTCGATTTGCTGACCGTCTTTATCTCCTCCTGGCGATCCGATTCAATCTCGAACTCCCAGTAGGAGCGATTCTTCAGTTGTTCCTTAATCTTCCAGGCCGAGCAGATTCAGGAAGGCATGCATTGCATTCGGTGATTACGCCATCCGGGACGCAAAGAATAGACGGCTGCCAGGTTGCGCTCAAAGAGACGCTGGTATTTGGTGGCCAGCCGAAGTTCCTTCTCCATCTGCTCATTGTTGATGGCCATCTGCTTTTGTACGGTTCGCTTCAACTGCTTCACCCAGGCAAGGGGAATCAGAAGACATAGCGCCGTGAAGCCTAGAATCACCAACGCGCGCTGCCAGGTGAGCCAGTTCTCTCCGGCCGGAGGATAAGCTCGTCTGGAGACTCAATCAGAATCAACACCGATGCGGGAGCATTCTTGCCATTGCTTTGCAGCAATTCAACCCCCTCCAATTCCATCGTCGATCCCTTGGGGAAGGCATCGATCTTGCGGAAGCTATCACCGTCAAGCAATAGCGCGGAGAAGCGATGGCCCTGATCCGAGAAGTGGAATGCGGTCTGGGAGGGATCTGCTTGCATATCCTCCAGCCGCGCCTTCAGATGAACTCGCTTGCCGTTGAGGGAGTTCTTCAGTATCTCCGCGATCGTGGTGTTCAGAGCGTGAAACTTCACGTTAACCGGATGGTCGGTGGCCACTCGCACGGAGGAATCCTGTAGCTCCAATCCGAAGCGGCCATGCGAGAGAAAGCCGATG
Organism: uncultured Acidobacteriaceae bacterium; assembly: GCA_963804315.1. Taxonomy (GTDB): domain Bacteria; phylum Acidobacteriota; class Terriglobia; order Terriglobales; family Acidobacteriaceae; genus Telmatobacter. The sequence continues at coordinate 23,311 of CAWDQB010000047.1, read as the reverse complement.
GCGTCGACCGGATCGCCGAGGTGTACCGGGACAGGCGCCAGTGTGCTGACAAAGATAGTTCCCGTCTCATCCTGAAGAGTGAAGAGATGCGGTGAAGACCAGTTCACCCGGCCGCGCAGATGCACCTGACGAACCATGGTCAGGTCCGCGTCTTCCGGATGCAAACTTTGCACCGTGACAGGCGTGGAGTTCTCGGCCAGCGGAGGCATCTCCACTTCAATCTGTTTTGGACCCTCCATGTACATCATGGATCCAGTGCGCTTGTTATCTTTATCGATCTTTGCGGCGCAGACGCCCCGTGCCCGAACCGTTGCTCCAATCAGGCGATCGAAGGCTGGGTTATAAAGTTCGCGAAACTGCAATTGAAATTGCGTCTTTCCCTGCACAAGGCGGAAACAGCCGCGGTCGTTGGGTTCAATGCAGGGATGCAAAACCCCTTCGGTAACAACCAGCACACTGTCGAATTCACCGGTATCCAATTCCTCGACGGTCTTAGCAATCGGCTTGACCTCTGGTCCGACACCCAGAAACTGTATCTTCGGATTGGCAATAGAGGCAGCGTATCCAGTGAAATCTGTTATCCCGGTCACGCGGATACGGGCGCCCAATGGGTAGTTATTCTTGTGTCCCTCAAAGTTGATGAAGGTGCGCCCCAATTTATCCTGAACAAACAGCGTTCTCCACTCCGCATCGCTGTAGGTGACAACCGCCTCAAAATCAATCGGGTATCCGAGAATCGACTGGGCTTTTGGAAGGTTATAAACCTCCGAAATGGAATGAAGAACTCTTTTTGACGAAGGCGGAGACGCCGGTTGCCCTGCCGGCCAGGCCATCACCGACCGGAGCAGAAAGAAGCAGAAAACCCAAATCCAGGATGTGAATCGAGGGAATCTTGCGATTTGTCGCGATTGCGAGGTACTTTTGATGATTCCGCCCCAAAACTTAGGCGAAGCCGCAAGCCGCCGCAAAAAAGGCAGACTCCGAATAGGCTCCATCCCTCCAAGATCATCGGCAAATCCACAAAACCGTCTAGCCGTTCCTCCTGAATAAATGACACGCGCGGCGCAATACCGGAGGAGCATTCGTTGCTTGCTTCTGGCAAAAGGGTGACAGACAAAGGCTTCTGCCTCGGCTGCAAACAAGATCGATGAGAATTATCCAGTTACTTTCGGTAGGTTACACCTCCAGAGTGTGATCCGAATCACGGAGTGACAGGCCCAAGCCCGATAGCCTTGAAACAGGGCGAGAGCGACGAGAGCGCTCAAGCGACCAAGGAGTTTCATCATGGCTTACGTGATTACTGATGCCTGTACCAAGGACTTTCTTTGTGCGGCCGAATGCGCCACCGCAGCGATATCGCCTGCCTCAGCCGGCGATGCGGCCGCCGGCGGCGTCTCACAGCTTTTCATCAATCCGGATGAGTGCATCGACTGCGGCAACTGCGCCTCCATCTGCCCCGCGGGCGCAATCTTTACCGAAGACGAATTGCCTGCAGGCAAGGAGCACTTCGCCGAAAAGAACAGAGCCTATTTCAACTAGTCAAAATGGAGTGACCGGTTCCTCTCCGCTTGTGGCTCTGAACTGTGATCCTGCTTGAATCACAGCTTAACCCACGGTCAGCGCATTGGACCGGTCGCTCCATTTTGACTAGAACCTATCTCATGAACATTTTGGGGCTTGAAATCTGCGAAGCAGGAGTTGCTCAAGGCGTCTCCGCAGACAGCGATGGCAGGCCGTTGGGAACTGACAGACGAACAGTGGGAAGTGGTGGAGCCGATCTTGCGCCCGGCGCGGCGTAAGGATAACCGCGGCCGCCCTTGGCATGACACGCGGGCCGTGCTGAACGGTGTGTTGTGGATTCTTGGCAGCGGCGCGCAGTGGTCCGAAATGCCATCGAAGTATCCGCCCTATTAGACCTGCCACCGGCGTTTTCAGCAATGGATTCGCGAGGGCAAGCTGGTGGAGGCGCTGCGCCTGCTAGCTCACCATCTTCATGAGCGAGGCCAGCTTCATCTACGTCGCTACCGCCGCCGTTGGAAGGTAGAGCGGATCTTTGCCTGGATGCAAAACTACCGCCGACTGGTCACACGATGGGAATACAAAATCGAAAACTTTATCGGCTTTGTGCGGCTTGCTTGCGTACTGATGTTGCTCAAGCATTTATGAGATGGCTTCCAGGAATAGAATTCAAAAAGATGAGAGGTGGTAGAAAGAGATGAATCTGTTGTATCGACATTCGTATGGCCTTATTGCTTGTTTTGCCTTACTTGCGCCGCTGATTCACGCGCAGGGCAGCACCGCCTCTGAATCGATTCGCTGGATTTCCAGCACGCAAGCCGAACCGTGGAAGGAGATGCCGCTGGAAGCTATTCCCACCGCCGAGAAAGACTTGCGCACGGCAGCGATCCAATTGAACGACCGGAACGCCTATCAGCAGATTGACGGCTTTGGCGGTTGCTTCAACGACCTTGGCTGGCAGGCTCTTCTGGCGCTCGACGCGCCCGATCGCGAGAGGGCCCTTCAGGCATTGTTCTCGCCGGAGGGGGCGAACTTCACTCTCGGCCGTGCGCCGATAGGAGCCAACGACTTCGCGACCGGCTGGTACTCCTACGACGAGACTCCGGGCGATTACGAACTAAAGGACTTCAGCATCGATCACGACCGGCAGACGATCCTTCCCTTCATGCACGCGGCGATGAAGTATCAGCCCGGCCTGGGCGTCTGGAGCGTGCCCTGGTCGCCGCCATCGTGGATGAAGACCAGCGGCTCTTACAAGGGCGGCGAGATGAAAGACGATGCGAAGACGCTGGCGAGTTATGCGCTTTACTTTTCAAAGTATGTGCGGGCCTACCGCAAAGAGGGCATCAACTTATACGCCGTGATGCCGCAGAATGAGCCGAAGTATAACAACAACGTCTATCCACAGGCCGTGTGGAGCGGCAAGTTGATGGATGCCTTTGTACGCGATTACCTGGCTCCGCGCCTGAAGCAGGACAGAGTAAAGGTGGAAATATGGCAGGGCACCATCGTCAACGAAACACTGGATGATTTCATCCTGCCGGTCCTTGACGATCCCAAGACCAATCCGCTGATCACCGGTATCGCCTATCAATGGGGCGGCCAGCAGGCGATGTCAGCCACGCATGAGCGTTATCCGACAAAGAAGATGATGCAATCGGAGACCGAATGCAATAACGGCGATGACACGTGGGAGCAGGGACTTACCACCTTTGGCAGAATCATCGATGATATGAATCACTTCTCCAACAGCTACTTCTTCTGGAACATCGCGCTGAATGAGGAGAGCAAGAGCACCTGGGGCTGGCGTCAAAATAGTTTGCTCACCGTGAACCGTAGCACAAAACAGGTTCACTATAATCCTGAGTTCTACTCGATGAAGCACTTCTCCGCCAACGTTCTGCCCGGTGCCAAGCGCATCTCGGTCAGCGGCGGGCCGTTTCCGTTGATTGCCGCCTTCCGGAATCCGCTGGGTACGAAGGTGCTGGAGTTTGAGAACGACACGGAGAAGACGGTGACGGCGACGATCGAGAGCGGGGGAAAGCTCTATCCGCTGCAGGTTCCGGCCAAGTCGATGAACACGGTTACGATTCCCGCGGAGAACTGAAAGCTATCACAAATCCCGAAACTGTTCCAAGCTCAATCCGGCCTCCCGGACGATGCCGCACTTGAGAACCGATCACTGTCCATTGGCTCCTACCCACTGTAAGCTGTTCTTATGGGCTACGCGGTCAAGGAAATCTTCTACACGCTTCAAGGCGAAGGCGCGCAGGCCGGCCGCGCGGCGGTCTTCTGCCGCTTAGCCGGCTGCAACCTGTGGTCGGGGCGCGAGAGTGACCGCGCCGCAGCAGTCTGTAAATTTTGCGACACTGATTTTGTAGGCGTCGATGGGCCGGGCGGCGGACGCTTCGAGAGCGCCAAGGCGTTGGCGGCGGCGATTGAAGTTGCCTGGCCAGAGAAGTCAGGATTGGGCAAGCGCTTCATCGTCTGCACAGGCGGAGAACCGCTGCTGCAATTGGACGCCGCGCTGATCGCCGCGCTGCATGAGCGCCGCTTCGAGATAGCCGTCGAAACCAACGGTACCATACCCGCACCGGACGGCGTGGACTGGCTCTGCGTCAGCCCCAAGCTCGGCTCTGAACTAATCCAGCGCAGCGGCGACGAACTGAAGCTGGTCTATCCGCAGATTGGCTCCGATCCCGCCGACTATGAACTGCTCAGCTTTCGCCACTTCTTTTTGCAGCCGATGGACGGACCCAGCCGCGCCGCCCATACCGAGCTAGCCCTACGCTATTGCCTCGCCCATCCGCAGTGGCGGCTGAGCTTGCAGACGCACAAGATACTCGGCATTCCTTAGCGATTTTCCGAAACAGTATAGACCAATTTCCGTGATCTCCCATCCATTTCATAAAGAGCGTGAGATGGGGCACTGTATTTCTTGGGGTCAGTCAGACCTGAGACCCGCGGGGTCAACCTTGGTTCGTTTACGGCTACAGTTACCAGAGTACGCCAGAGGATCGGCGATTCCATTTTCGCGGAAGCCTTTTTGGCGCAGCAGGCAGGAGTCGCACTGGCCGCAGGGTTCGCCCGATGCGCCGGGATCGTAGCAACTGCTGGTCAGGCCGTAGTCCACGCCCAGCGCGATGCCCCGTGCGATGATTTGCGCCTTGGTGAGCGCGATCAGCGGCGTATGAATCCGCAGCCCCTGCCGTCCTTCGACGCCGGCCTTGGTTGCCAGATTGGCCATCCGCTCGAAGGCTTCGATGAACTCCGGACGGCAATCGGGATAGCCGGAATAATCGAGAGCATTGACGCCGATGAAAATGTCGCTGGAACCGAGCACCTCGGCCCAGGCCAGCGCAAAGGAGAGAAAGATCGTGTTGCGCGCCGGAACGTAGGTGATGGGAATATCGTGGCTCATCTCGTCGGCCGAGCGCCCTTTGGGAACCGCGAAGTCGCCGGTCAAGCGCCGAGCCGCCGAAGACGCGCAGATCGATCTTGGCGATGCGGTGATCGGCCACGCCGACGGAGGCCGCCACGCGCCGCGCCGCGTCGAGTTCGACGATGTGCCGCTGGCCGTAGGAGAACGAAAGCGCGTACAGCTCGTAGCCCTGGCTGCGGGCAATCGAGAGCACCGTGGCCGAATCGAGGCCGCCGCTCAACAGAACCACCGCTTTTTTCAGTTGATTCTCCATGAATGTGCCCGCACTATAGACCGCTCCTGATGAACTGAAGGAGCAATAAAAGAGTTTGATAAACAAAATCAGCGAGTTAGCAAGTTGGTGGCAACTGATTCCAGCCGAATGTTGACGGGGCTAGGATAGGCTGCTCCATGAAGATTAACTTCTATGGCCTATGGAAGCAATGGTATGCCTTATTCCTCGCCTCCGGTCCAGCCTTCGGGTACGAAGCGGTAGCCGACCCACGGTTCAGTCTGAATGTACTGCTTGCCGGTCTCGGCTTCCAGCTTCTTGCGCAACTGGCCAATGAAGACCCGCAGGTACTCCGGCTGGTGGGCCGACTGCGCGCCCCAGACGGTGGTCAGCAGCACGCGATGGGTCATCACTTTGCCGGCGTGGCGGGCCAAATGCAGCAGCAGGTCGAACTCCTTGGGCGTCAGATGAATCGGCTTGCCCAGCACGGTGACGGAATGGGCGATAGCATCCATTACGAAATCGCCAGTTTCGATGGCGCTGGTGGTCCGCTCCGGGGCGCGGCGCAGATGGGCGCGGACACGGGCCAGAAGCTCCTGGGTATTGAAGGGCTTGGTCACATAGTCGTCGGCCCCGGCGTCCAGCGCCTCCATCTTGGAGCGCTCGTGGTCGCGCACCGAGAGCACCAGGATGGGCACGGCGGACAGCACTCGGATAGCGCGGCAAACCTCGACGCCGCTCATGCCCGGCATCATCAGGTCGGTGATGACCAGGTCGGGTGTCCAGTCCTTGAAGACCTGCAAGCCCTTTTCGGGTTCGTTGGCGGTGCGCACGTCAAAGCCTTGAGCGGAGAGCGAGGCGCGCAGCACGCGGGTGATCTGCGGCTCGTCGTCAATGACTAGAATTCTGCCCGGCATGATTTTCTCTTCCAACGGAAGATTACACCATCCGGGCGGAGCGGTGAGGCGTCATGCCAATGATTGACAAGAAATGCCATCGGCGCTACTTTGGTAATAAAGGAACTAGCGATGCAAACCATGAATATCTCACTTCCCGACTCCATGAAACAATTTGTGGAGGAGCAGGTAATTATCGGGGAATATAGCAGTACAAGCGAATATATGCGCGAGTTGGTGCGCGCCGATCAGAAGCGCAAGGCCAAGGAAGAGTTCGAGCAGACCTTGCTGGCGTCGCTCTCGGAAGGCGAAGCCGAGGAGGCCACTCCGGAATTCTGGAGTACGCTCCGCGCTGAATTCGACAAGAGGTCCAAAGCCCGTCAAATAGTTCAGGCCGCCTGAGATGGCGGAAGTCTTTGTTCGTCCCCGCGCCCGAAGGGATATTTTTGTCGAACGCAGAATATATTGAAGAGCATGGCGATGAGGAGATAGCTCAGCGCTTTTTGGACGCAACACGAAGCACATTCGATACGCTGGCGAAGATGCCGAAGCTCGGCGTCTTATGCGCTTTTCATCGGCCATCTCTTCGTCGTCTGCGCCGCTGGCCGGTGAAAGGCTTCGAGAACTGGTTGATCTTCTACCTGCCAAAGCGCAATGGAGTTGAAATCGTTCATCTCTTTCACGGAGCGCGTGACATTGAGAGTTTGCTCGGCAGTCAGTTGGGCAGGCACGCGGCACACCGTCCAACTAAGTTTCATTTGAATTCCCGCAGGTATCGAGGAACCCACATCACTTTGCGGCCTTCGGGAGATATTCCCTCAACCCGCTTCATCTTTGGATCGAACTCTGACAAAAAAAAGTCTTCGTGGTCTATAAGCACATGGAAGCAGAGCTTACCCCAAATCAGAATCCGGTACCGGACGACGTTCTCATCCTCGGTCGGTGATGTCCTACTCACCTGGCATCCCGGCCCAAAGTTAATCTCCTTTCTGTTTATAATCCTGTGCGACAAGAATGGCGTGCCTACGAAATCAGATTCAGCGACGCATATCCTAACAGCGTATGGCGATTCAACGAATCTCTTGTTCATTTCTTTGTATTCGCAGCCGAGAGAGATTTTTCGTGCAATAATCCCTAACCCATCCCACCGAATAGGTACTTCATATTCCGCTTGCTCCGGTTTTTGAGCGAGGCTGAGAATGGTTCCCGGCATCTGCTCTCCTGCTGCCACCGGAATGAGTTCAGCCTTTAGTGCGATGCGAAGGTTTTCACGATGCTCTTGTTCTTTGGTCGCGAGTTCTCCAACATCGATTCCGAGCGATCTGAGGGCCTTTTCGGGAATTCCTTTTGCTGACTCTGACTCAGGGTCGAGACACAAAGCTATCCGGACAAGTAGATCCTTTTCCAGCGCTCCGAGTTCCTCGTTGCAGCGCTTACAACCAGGAACGGTCCAACGCTGCACTGTGGTGGGAGTGTTCTCGGGATACCACGAGCCCGGGAAGACATGGTCGTCCGTTATGTCGTCAGTAAACCTGAGACAGTGGACGCATCGACCTTTGCGCGATTTCTTGTGCATCTTGGCGGGTGGAAGCTGTTGTCCATGGAATATTATGCGATGCGTTTCATTCTGGCTGGAACCTGGTTTGAAGAAGTGGACTTGAAAGCACGTATACGCTCACGGCGGCGTTCGAGGATCGCCGAGAATGGCCCGCGCTCAAATCCCGTGAAATCCGTGATTTCAGGCATCTCAGAGAGATCAATGTCTTCATCCCGGAGGTTTGCCAGCAATTCCAGCTCAAGCTTCTGTTGCTCCGTTAAGCTCTGTGCATACACCCTCCTTTCAGCCTTGGTCGCGGGCCGCGCGGAGATGCTGCGAATGATCTCCTGCTCCTCATCGCCGCGAATTGTGTTCACCACGAACAGAATACCAATGCTGCCAGCGGCCCCAATCGCAATGTCTCTTTGCTCTGTCTCGCTATGCTTCTCATCGTTCCGGTAAACGATATTGGGATCATAAAAGACCAGGGAGGCGGTCTGGAAACTCACCCCATGGTTGCGGATATTCGCTTGATTCTTTTGGGGATCCCATTCAAATTCAACTCCGGCAAACGCGGAAGCAAAACGAACCAGTTGTGGCATCTCACGTTCCAATGTAGGAGAATGTTAGCACATAATGACAGCCTATTTCGATTTTATCGCGCGCTTTCAATCTGCCGGGAAATCCAGCGGCTCAGGCTGACGCCCTCGATGGCCGCGTGCAGCGCGGCTTTGCGGTGCAACTCCGGCTCGGTGCGGAGCAGAATTTTTCCGTTGAAGGGGCGGTCGGGCTGCTGGCCGCTTTCGGCGCAAAGCTCCAGATAGCTGTCGATGCTCTCGCGGAAGGCGCGTTCCAACTCCGTGGCTGTTTCTCCCTCGAAATGAATCACATCCCGCAGTCCAGCGACCGTGCCGGAAAATGTCTTCTCTTCCGGATCGAAGTCGATTGGGCCGGCGAGCATATCCCTTGTATTCCATCATGGCTTCACCCCCGCGTTGATGAGAAATTGGCGAACGAGCATCGACCGCGCCTTTTTTGGTTTCAGGCTGAGGATGCGGACGATGAAAGACGGCAGTCACGCCGTTCAATTTGGCCGTAACCCGGCTCCCGGCACGCTCCGTTACTTCGCCTCCCAAGGCGCGAATCAGCGACTCTACTGCCGCCCAGCGAATGCCCGCTCGAGTAGGACGAAGAAAAATGCTGTTCAGTGCATCGCGCTACGCCTTGTTCATGGCAAAGGAAACCGTGCCTTTCCAGCTCCTTCGTTCTGGAAATATGATAGCATATTATGCTATCGCTTATTGCCCCAGATCCCACCTTTGGAAGCTGGAAGTCCACGAACCGAAGCCTTTACTGAGAGGGAAGAATATGAACCCGCTTGTGGAATTACATCCGGCTTTGCGCTGGCTGGCGGCCACCATGATAGCGATCCTCGCCGCTGTGGCGCTGGTGGGCCTGAACGCCAACTCGACGACGGCAGGAATGGTTTTTCTGGTGCTGGTGGTCTGGTTTTCCGCCGAAGCGGGAATTTGGCTGGCGCTGTGGGTGGCGCTGCTCAGCGCTCTCAGCTTTGACTATTATTTTCTGCCGCCGGTCCATTCGCTGCTCATTGTGGGCGTTCAGGCGTGGGTGGCGATGGTCTCGTTTCTGCTCAGTTGCGTGGTGGTGGGGCGGGTGGCCGAGCGGGCGCGCAGGCAGGCAAGCCAGGCTGAAGAGCGCCGCGCCGATCTGGAACGGCTTTATGAACTCTCGCAGCAGATGATGCTGCACGGAGATGCGCCGGGACTGACTCACGAGCTGCCGGGGCAGATCGCGCGCATCTTTGCGCTGGACGGCGTGGTGCTTTACGTACGAAGCCAGGACCAATTCTACGCTTCAGCCGAGGACCTGCCGATGAGCATTCAGGCCAGCATGCGGGCGATGGCGCTGGGTCAGCATCCGACCGAGGTCATTCCGGGCGCGTTTACAGTGCGGACTCTTATGATGGGCTTGCAGCCGGTGGGCGCTCTGGGGCTTCGTCCGGCGAGGCTCTCGCATGAGGTGGCCACGGCGGTCAGCGCACAGGTGGCCATTGCGCTCACCCGCGCCATGGCCATCGAGGCCACCACACACATGGAGGCGGCGCGCGAGGGGGAACGGCTGCGGGCGGCGCTTGTCGATTCTTTGACCCATGAACTGCGCACGCCGCTGACGGCCATTCGCGCGGCGGCGACCATGCTTGTGGGCGGTGAAGGACTGGACGATGCCGGGAGGCTGGAGCTGGCCGCGATTGTCGATGAAGAGAGCGCGCGGCTTGACAGGCTGATTGGCGAGGCGGTGGAGATGGCCGAGATCGACGCCAACGTGGTCGAGGTCCACCCCGTGCCACACCACCCGCGAGCGCTGCTGGACCAGGCCGTCGAAGAGTCGCGCAAGGCGCTCCGCGGCCGGCGGGTTATGGTCACTGTTGAGGAACCGGATGAGCCGGCCTGGTTCGATCCGCATCTGCTGAGCCGCGTGCTGCGCCATCTGCTGGAGAACGCGGCCCGCTTTACGCCACCGGGCGGGCGGATTCTGCTGAGCAGCCGGCGCGTGTGTGGGCGGCTGGAGTTTTCAATCGAGGACGAGGGGCCGGGGATTGACGCCGCCGATCTGCCCTTCATCTTCGACAAGTTCTACCGCGGCAAACGGAGCGTGCAAAAGAGCAAGGGAACGGGAATGGGGCTGGCCATCAGCCGCGCCATATTGGCTGCGCATGGTGGAGGGATTGTAGCCGAAAGCCTGCCGGAAAAGGGCGCCTGCTTCCGCTTCTGGGTACCGCTCGCGGAAAAGGAACCTGCGGCGAAATAGCAATGGTCAACTGCTGCACCCGGTCTCAAGAAAGCCCGGCTTGAAGAACTCTATTTTAGCTCAGGCACCGTAGCTCCAGCGCTGCCCGCGCGCTCGGCGGTAGCTTTGCGAATTGCCGCCATGGGGGCGGCGAGACGCGGATCGTCGCGGGTCAACACTTGCGGATCGTGGTAGACGGCATTCACAAGGTCAACCGGGTTGTGTTCCTGGATAAACTCGCTCCAACACATGAAGTAGGTCCAGCGCGGCTGCTTTTGCAGCACCTCCGGGCTGGGCAATCCGCCCACCTCAGCCAAGGCAATGGGCTTGCCAGCAGCCAGCGCCAGAGTGCTGGTGTAATACTCCGGCTTGAACCCGCTGTAGACATCGAGGGTTACCAGGTCAGCGTATTGTGCGCCCGGAAAGTAGTCCGCGATCGGCTCCGGCATTGCTGCCGTTGGGCGCATTCACGTTCCACAGCCAGAGCAGGTTGTCCAGATGATGCACGTTGACGAAGCGGTCGTAGATCTGGCGGTATAACGCCGCCGAACCGTCCTTGCCCGGACGCCCGCCCCACCAGAACCAGTTGCCGTTCATCTCGTGATAAGGCCGGAAGAGCACCGGCACATGAGCGTCTCGCAGTTGCTTGAGATAGCTGGCGACGACGTCCACCTGCGCCTGCCAGCGCAGATTGAGCGGGCTGCCGGGAGTGAGCAGTTCATGCCACTCGGCGTCGGTCAGATGGCCCTGTATGCTGTCGTGGAAGGTGACCGGCTCGTTGTCCGTGGGCCTCACCTCGTGCCAGGTCAGAGTGACGACCGCGCCGTTGTTGTACTGCCGCTCGGCCTCGGCTATCATTGCGGGACGCGCCAGTGCGGAGTCCTTGTCCTCGCCGCCGGAGAAGCCGAAGTCTCCTCCAAAGAGTCCCGGATACTTGGCCGTAAGATCGTAGGCCATGTCGGTCCAGCGCGCGCCGACGTTGGGATAGTTGTGCTGCCCGGCGATCGTCGCCTTGCCGGAGATCGAATTGAGATAAGCAAGCAGCGCCCGCGCCTCGGGAGTGGCGTTGGGATTGACCGGATCCGGAGCCGTCTGCGCCCATCCCGCGCAGTTCAACAAAAGCTGCCGCGGCGAATAGTATGAAATGCCTGGAATGCGTCATAAGATTACCTTCGTGAAAAAGTATAAATGATAACGTTATCTCACGGAAAATTGACGCTAAGGCGGGAGTTTCCAGAATGAAACAAGCGTGGACCAGGAGGTCTACGCAACAGCCGGCCGGGAAGCGCTACGGTTTCATGCGCGGCGGGCCGGCAACGTTGGTGGGGGACTTCGGTTGCGCCGCAAGACAAACAGCCTCATGCGGGAAGCGCCCGCATGAGGCTGTTTGGCAGTGGTGCTGAAAGCTCCGGATCAGCCGGCTTTTTCAAGCAGGCAGAGGGAGAGATCGCGGCGCTCGACCATATCCCGGGTGATTTCGATGTCGCGGACGCGCTTGCTGTTGGGCAGGTTATACATCAGGTCGAGCATCAGTTCCTCGAGGATCATGCGCAAGCCGCGCGCGCCCACCTTGCGGGCCAGCGCCTCACGGGCCACCGCGCCGATGGCCTCCTGCGTGAAGTGCAGGCGGACATTTTCGTACTCGAAGAGCTTCTGATACTGCTTCAGCACGGCGTTGCGCGGCTTGGTCAGAATCTCGATCAGCGCCGCCTCGTCCAGTTCGTCCAGGATGCCCATTACCGGCAAACGACCGACAAACTCCGGAATCAGCCCGTACTTGATCAGATCCTGCGGCTCGGTCTTGCGCAGCAGTTCGGTGTCGCGGTGCGAACGGCTGGTGGCGGCATCGCCCTCGGCCGAGTCGATGGTCTTGAAGCCCAGCGCCTTCTTGCCCACGCGCCGGCCCACCACGCGCTCCAGGCCGACAAAGGCCCCGCCGCAGATGAACAGGATGTTGGTGGTATCGACCGAGGTGAACTCCTGATGCGGATGCTTGCGCCCGCCCTGCGGCGGCACATTGGCGACGGTGCCTTCCAGAATCTTGAGCAGTGCCTGCTGCACGCCCTCGCCGCTTACGTCGCGGGTAATCGAAGGGTTCTCATCCTTGCGGCCGATCTTGTCAATCTCGTCGATGTAGATGATGCCCTGCTGAGCGCGCGTCACATCGCCCTCGGCGGCTTGCAGCAGCTTGAGGATGATATTTTCCACATCCTCGCCCACGTAGCCGGCCTCGGTCAGCGTGGTGGCATCGACAATTGCAAAGGGCACATCGAGCATTTTGGCCAGTGTGTGGGCCAAGCAGCGTCTTGCCGGAGCCGGTGGGGCCGATGAGCAGAATGTTGCTCTTGCTCAGCTCCACGTCGTTGTTGCGCACCTTGTTCATCTGAATGCGCTTGTAGTGGTTGTAAACAGCCACGGCCAGCTTCTTCTTGGTCTGGTCCTGCCCGATGACAAAGTCGTCGAGGAAGTTTTTGACCTCCTGCGGCTTGGGCAGATGGCCGGCGGCATTGGCCGGATGGCCCGCCTCCGCGCCGCCGCCGCGGTCGTCCTCCAGAATCGAGTTGCAGACAGCCACGCACTCGTCGCAGATATAGGCGCGAGGATAGTCGCTGGGCGAAGAGATCAGCTTGGCCACGGCGTCCTGTGATTTGTGACAGAACGAACAGCGCAGCGCTTCTTCCGGTCCCCCGCGCGGTTTCATCATTGGATGGCTCCCTCTTGGACGAGCGTTAACACGAGTTACGATTTTGGCCGGTCGATGATCTCATCGACGATGCCGTATTCCTTGGCCTGTTCGGCGTTCATGATAAAGTCCCGCTCCACGTCGCGCTCAATGCGGTCCAGCGGCTGGCCGGTGTGCCTGGCGATCAGGTTGTTGGTAATCTCGCGGATGCGCAGAATCTCTCGCGCATGAATGTCGATGTCCGTCGCCTGCCCGCTCAAGCCGCCCATCGACGGCTGATGGATCAGCACGCGCGAGTTGGGCAGCGCAAAGCGCTTGCCCTTGGCCCCGGCCAGAAGCAGAAACGCGCCCATGCTGGCCGCCTGCCCGATGCAGATTGTCTCGACCTTGTTCTTGATGAACTGCATGGTGTCATAGATGGCCAGGCCGGCGCTGATGGAGCCGCCCGGTGAGTTGATGTACAGATGCACATCCTTCTCCGGGTCTTCGCCGGAGAGAAAGAGCAACTGCGCCACGATCAGGTTGGCCACCTGATCGTCGATAGGCGTGCCCAGAAAGATAATGTTGTCGCGCAGCAGACGGGAGTAAATGTCGTAGGCGCGCTCGCCCCGGCTCGTCTGCTCAACCACCATGGGAACCAATGCCATAGAGTCTTCCCGTTCTCCCGTTTGGGAACCAGCGTTCCCGGTTGACTGCCTGCCGCGCCGTCCAGCTCCGGCTAGCGCGGACCACGTCTTATCTATCCTACGCCGGAAGCCGCTCGTAGAGTACAGAGGCGGTCTTTTCCCGCTTGATTTGTTCCCGAATCCGGGCCAGCCCACCTTCCTGGGTCAACCGCGTCCGGAGAGTTTCCACCGGCTCGCGGGACTGCAAGGCTGCCAGTTGCAGTTCACGGTCCAACTCCTCATCGGTTACGCTGATGTTTTCCTCAGCGGCGATGCGATCCAGCAGAAGATTGGCCTTCACCTCGGCAATGGCGCCGTCGCGCTGCGCCGTCCGCAGACGGGCAAAGTCCAGCTTGCGCATCTGGTCGGAGCTCATTCCCTGCGCCGCCAGCGCCCGCAAACCGCGTTCCAGGCGCGTGTCAATCTGCTGCTGCACCAGCGCCTCGGGAACCGCAAAGTTGTAGTTTCGCAGAGTTTGGCGAAAAGTCGATCCTTGGTCTCGCCCTCCACGCTGCGCTGCTTGCGGCTTGAGAGGTGATCGCGCACGCGGGCTTCCAAATCAGCCAGATTCTCGTAGTGGCCCAGCTCTTGCGCAAATTCATCGGTCAGCTCGGGCACAATGCGCTTCTTGATGGCCTTCACCGTAACCTCGTAGGCCACCGTCTTCCCGGCCAATTTGGGTTCGGCGTAGTCAGCCGGATAGATGACCTCGGCCTTCAACTCCTGGTCTACCTCGGCCCCACGCAGCACGGCGCTGAAGGCCTCGACGGTATCCTTGCCGCCGATCTCCACCAGCGTATCCTCGCCGGCGATTGGCGGCGCATCGGTCTCATCGGCGATCAGGCCGCTATAGGTGATCTGCGCCCAGTCTCCGTCCACCAAGGCCCGGTCTTCCTCTACCGGCTCAATCGTGGCCCGCGACTCGCGCAACTGCTCTATCTCGCGCTGAAACTCTTCCTCGGTAATCTCCACCGAGGGCTTCTCAACGGTCACCGACTGGTAGCCCTCGATGGAAAACTCGGGAATGAACTCGAAGACCGCCTTCACGTGCAGCGGCTGGCCATCTTCGACGGTCAGCTCCAGCACCTGCGGCTCGCCCACCGGCTTGACGCCCAGATCGATCACCGCCTTGTTGAAGCGCTCTGGCAGCAGTCCGTCAATCACGTCCTTGCGGATTCCCTCGGCAAAGCGGCGGCGCACCACCGTCTCCGGCACCTTGCCGGCGCGGAAGCCCGGAATCCTGGCATACTTGCGGTAGTTGGCGGTCACCTTCCCATAGGCCTTCGCGACCTCTTCGGCGGGAACGTCCAGCACCAGTTCGCGGATACACTCGGGGTTCATTGCCGGACCGTGCTGGTGGCTGTGACCTTCGTGATCGTGGTCATGGCCTTCGTGGCTGTGGTCGTGATCGTGGCTTTGCATCGCCGACGATGCCTCTTCAGGCTGAGAATTGCTTTCAACTGTCTCGGTAGAACTCAACGTTTTGCCTTCCATGCGCTAGCCGCGCCGAACCTGACTGTCAGAATGAGGGATAAACCGCCTGTTTTGAGACGCAGGCTGCATCAACATGCCGTAGATTGCGCCCTCAGTCTCCGCCCAAAGCAGATCAGCCCGCGCGGACAGGGAACGGCCTCATCCCATGGTAAGAGGGTTTGCTGGAAGAATCAACTCAGCAGGAAAGGGTTTCGACGTTAAAGGCACCGGAAAAGGCACTCCACAACCCGACGGACGAAAATCTGTCCCTTCACCCCAGCGCGCGAAGAACGCTCGCCGGGGACCCCGAATCCGCGGGGACAGCGGACTATTGCTCAGCAGGTTGGGGCTTACGGACGTAAGGCAGGAAGCGGGGATGTGCCGCACCGCAATGATTGTAGTGTTCTCGCGCTTCATTCAGGCTGAGAGCGCCATTCACCGTCAGGCGCACATCATTGGCGTCCACGTCCTCCTGGCCGTCGTCTTCCCACCAGCAGACCGGACACAACGCCAGCGCTCCCGGCGCCTCCAGCGTCTTGCACCCGCAACACGGACAGCGAAAACGAGTTCCCAATCTTTGCCTCCATAAAGGGTAGACGGAGATTCAGGAGCGCAAGGTTACCAAGCCGTCTGTTCTGCTGGCCAGTTATATGTCTGGATGCGGGGAAGGGAAGCGCGGCTGGAGGCAGTCAATAGCGGAATTTATCCCTCGGCCGCGGGCAGGAATTCTCGGGTTCCGATTGCCCTGCCAATTCCGAATGTGATAAAGATTGGCCATGAGCCACCGACATCTGCCCTTCTTCCTCCTCGCCCTCGCTTGCGCCCTGCCCGGCCGCGCCGATCACCTTGATCGCGTGATGAACAAGTCCGCCGCGCCGCTTCCGGTCGTGGACATCGAGGATGACAGCCATATGGTTGTCGGCCATCTTTATGTCTCGCCGGGCGAGACCATGCTGCTGGACTCCGAGCAGAACCCGGCCGCGGGAGCCGGGTACTACAAAGCGGTGCCGGGGCAGGATTACCTGCTGATGATCCCCTCCCGCCTGCAACCGCCGCACCTGGGCGACGATGGCTGCCCTTGCTCGCTGCACATGGACAAGATCGGCTGGAACCACCAGGGCGCAGTCAACTCGATTGAAGGACTCAAACCTTTTCTGGAGACGACCTCTGGAGCAAAGATCCCTATCGTCTCCGATGTGAAGCATCTCAATCTCTCCGATGGGAAACTTGACTTCCAACTTCAGGGCCATGGCCGGTACTGGGTGCTCACCCGCTACGGGCAGGTCACTGAAACGGGCGGACCATGGGGCATTTGGGAGATATTGAAGTTCTTTTTGACGACCATTCTGCCGTGGCTGGTGGTTATTCTGGTGGCCATTTCGGGGGTGGGTGCCATTCGCCTTGCGCGTCAGGATAGCCATCCCGACAAATCCTTCCTGCAACTGATGGAGTTGAGCTTTCTGCGTCTGGTGCTTTTGGGCCAGATCGGCGGGGAAAGCGAGCCAAAAGAGTCGAGCAGCGAGGAGAGCGGGGTTGAATAATCCTCAACAGGCACCGTCTTTCGAGCCTCTTGCGACTCCGAGAAATCCGGACGGTTTGCAATTCCTGGGCCGTTTCGATATGATTCATAAATGTGTCCAGAGGAAATCTCTGGGCCGTCACAGGTACCACGGTTTCTGGGCTTGATTGCCTGAGCTGAGGCGGCGCTTGCGTTGCCCCTTCGGCATAAAGCTCTCTGCAAAGCGGAGCTGGCAGAGACGGTGGGAGACGAGGAAAGAATGGGAAAATCCAGTAAAAACATTACAAAGGCGCGTGCGGCTGTGGTCAAGCCGGCCTATGCGCTGCCCGAGGCGGTCGGCCTGCTGAAGCAGGTCAAGTACGCCAAATTCGATGAAACCGTTGATCTTACCCTGAGATTAGGTGTGGACACGCGCCATGCTGACCAGATGGTCAGAGGGACCGTAGTGCTGCCGCATGGGCTGGGCAAGACCAAGTCCGTAGCTGTGATCTGCACCGGCGACCGCCAAAAGGAAGCAACGGCGGCGGGCGCGGATTTTGTGGGCGGCGAAGAGATGGTCGAGAAGATCCAGAAGGAAAGCTGGACCGACTTTGACGCTCTGATCGCCACGCCGGACATGATGAAGGTGGTCGGTCGTCTGGGCAAGATCCTCGGACCCAAGGGCTTGATGCCGAATCCCAAGACTGGAACGGTTACCATCGACGTGGCCGCGGCAGTCAAGGAGATCAAGGCCGGCAAGGTTGAATATCGCGCCGACAAGACCAGCCTGGTGCATGTGCCGGTGGGCAAGCTGAGCTTTGATCCGCAGAAGCTGATCGACAACGCGACGACGGTGATCGGGGCGGTGGTGCGCAGCAAGCCTTCGGCGGCCAAGGGCAAGTACATCAAGAGCATTACTCTCAGCTCGACGATGGGTCCTGGTGTGCCGCTGGATAATGCGGTCGCAGACGCGGCGGGCAAGCACTAGACAAGGACTAGGGACTAGGGACTAGGGACTAGCTGTGATTCAGACTGCTTCCTTTTAACTCTGGGCCTGGATTCATGAGACAGGATTTGAGCATGGGGCGCTGAGGCGGGTTAGAAGCCTGCGAGTGCTGACCGGCTGAGGGAGCGACGAGATGGCGATTTCAAGGGCGAAAAAGACAGAGAAGGTTCAACTGCTGGCCAAAGAGCTGGAAGGCTCGACGACGGCGATCATCGGCACGTTTGCCAAGCTGACTGTGGCCAAGGATTTTGCGCTGCGCAAGGTCATACGCGAGGCGGGCGGCAAGTATCGCGTGGTAAAGAACAAACTGGCTGCGGTCTCCGGCCAGGGCACGCAGGTGGAGGCCGCGCTGAAGGGTCTCAAGGGCGTGAACTCGGTGGCCTTCACAGCGGGCGATCCGGTGGCGCTGGCCAAGGTCTTCGCCAAGTGGGCGAGCGACAATGCGGAGTTCCAATTCAAGCTGGGCATTATTGACGGCAAGTTGTTGACGGTGGAAGAGGTCAAGGCTCTGGCGACGATGCCAGGCAAGGAAGAACTCTTTGCCAAGCTGCTCTTCCTGATCAATGCTCCGGCGCAGCGTCTGGCGACGGTGCTCAACGCCACGGGCAAGAGTGTGGCTGTGGTGCTGGGGCAGGGCGTGGAGAAGGAAAAGTTTTCAGCGGCTGCATAGGGCCGTGAAGGTTCGTGATCTCCCAGGTCTCAAAATCGAGACCTGGGGCACCCGGGTTCACCGTTCCTGCCCTTCGCAAAGGGCGCGAAGGATGAGAACCCAGTGAGTTTTTAATACAAGTTTTGGCTGGGAGACAGGCAGGAAGTGCGCGGGTCTGGCGCATCGGAAACTTCCGGTTTGGTTTTGCGGCTCAAGGGAAAACAATTCAAAACAAGCGTGAATGGAGAGAACAATGGCGGATCTGGCACAGTTGGAAGAGCAAATCGTAGCATTGAGCCTGCTGGAAGCGGCGGCTTTGGTGAAGAAGCTGGAAGAGCGTCTAGGCGTTTCGGCAGCGGCGGCAGCGCCGGTGGCGGTGGCGGCAGGTGGTGCGGCGGCACCGGTGGTTGAGGAGAAGACCGAGTTTCAGGTGATTCTGAAGGACTTTGGCGCGAACAAGATCAACACCATCAAGGCGGTTCGCGAGATCACCTCGCTGGGCCTGAAGGAAGCCAAGGATCTGGTGGACGGCGCTCCCAAGGCGCTGAAAGAGAATGCGACCAAGGACGAGGCGGAGGCCATCAAGAAGAAGTTTGAAGGCATTGCCACCATCGAAATCAAGTAGGCTCGAACAAGCTGCCCGGCCGTGCGGCCGGGCAGCTTGCAAGGCAAGCCGGTACGCGCTAGGATAATGGATGCGCGTCTTTTCTGTCGTATCCAGTTTTTCATGGAATGGTTGGAATTATCCGGCGCGACTTGGCACATGTGTACAGGCACGCAGGCGTCCACTGAACCGGGGCAGAGCCAAGCCCTCTGGCGGCGGAGATCGATTTGCAGTTAAGTGCCTAGTGGTCAACGGTTTATCTGGTTGATAGACGGGGTTTCGTTGACGATGCGAGTGGCTGGCGAGCGAGCGGTAGAAGCGAGCTTTGGGATCGGCGAGAGCAGGTAGAAGAATTCGGATGGGAGCACAGGCAGTGGGCCGCGCTCGTGAGGCATTGTGTCCTCGCGAGCTTTTTGTGTCTCCCAACTATGTCAAACTTTCTTTTTGGGAAATTCTACACGGCGAGTACCAAAATCGTAAACAGATTGATGAGTGGCGTTCACTCCGACGGATGTGCGCAGTGTAGCGCAAATGCCAGATGCAGGGCAATGCTCGTGGCGTAATTTTAACGTTCCTTTGGGAATGTGGCAGGCGAGACAGTTGGCAGTCGGAGAGATGGGTTTGCCTGGCGATGGCCAGGGTTTCAGGGGTGGGGCTGGAGATTGCAGTGAGGCCAGTCCGGTTTTATTGACTTAATACCGTAGTTCGCCGGCGCCGATCAGACTCGGGCGCTGGCCCGGAGCGGATTTAGCTGCCGGAGCGACCAGGGTCAGGAGTGAAGCATGTCCAACGAGAAGCGCGCGATTCGCAGCCGGCTCGATTTTTCCAAGATTCCCACCGCAACCCAGATTCCCAACCTGATTGAAGTGCAGCGGCGTTCGTATGAACGCTTTCTGCAGATGGACAAACTGCCCAACGAGCGGGATGACGCTGGCTTGCAGTCCGTGTTTGTCTCGGTCTTCCCGATCACTGATTTCCGCGGGATATCGCAGTTGGATTTTGTGGATTTCTCCATCGGCAACTGGGAGTGCAAGTGCGGCCACTTGAAGGGCCTGCATCACCTGCGCACGGCTTGCGTGCATTGCGGGGCGATGGTGATTACCGACCCGTTCCATCCGGGCGATGTGCTCTGCCAGAAGTGCGGCACGTACAACAAGAACACGCCTGACTTCTGCAACAAGTGCGGCGATCCGGTGAGCTTGCAGTTGAAATACGACCAGCAGGAGTGCGAGGAGCGGGGCATGACCTTCTCGGCGCCGCTGAAGGTTACGGTGCGCCTGACGATCTACGACAAGGACCCGGAGACGGGCAACAAGTCAATCCGCGACATTAAAGAGCAGGAAGTCTTCTTTGGCGATATTCCGCTGATGACGCCCAACGGTACCTTCATTGTGAATGGCACAGAGCGCGTGATTGTCTCGCAGCTGCACCGCTCGCCAGGCGTGTTTTTTGAGACGGCCAATAACCGCACCTATTTTCTGGGCAAGATCATTCCTTATCGCGGCTCGTGGGTAGAGTTCGAGTACGACCAAAAAAATATTCTTTATGTGCGCATCGACCGCAAGCGCAAGTTTCTGGGGACGATCTTCCTCAGGGCGCTTGGGCTGCGCTCGGATGAAGAGATTTTGAAGACCTTCTATACCGTGGACCGGCTGCACATTGCCGACGGCAAGCTACAGTGGGTGGTTCCCGAAGAGGGTCATGGCGCGACGCACCTGGTAGGTGCCAAGCCCGCGCATGCGGTTCTGCATAACGGCGTGGAGATTGCCTTCAGCGGGCGCAAGATTTCAGCGCACTCGTTGAAGGCCCTGCGCGCGGCCGGCATTGACCGCGTGGAAGTGGAGCAGGCCGAGCTGGATGGAGCGCTGACCGCGGCCGACGTGGTGGATTTGAATACCGGCGAAGTGGTGGTGGAGGCCAACATCGAGCTGACGGCCGACCGGCTGCACAAGATTCTGTCGAGCGGCGCGGCCAGCTTCGAGGTCTTCTTCCCGGAGCGCGACGATGTGGGCAACATCATCACCAACACGCTGAAGCGCGATTCGATCCGCAAGCCGGAAGAGGCGCTGATTGAAATCTACCGCAAGCTGCGCCCAGGTGATCCGCCGACGCTGGATACCGCGACGGGACTCTTCGAGGGCATGTTCTTTGATGCGCGCAAGTATGATTTCTCGCGCGTGGGCCGGCTGAAGTTCAACATCAAGCTCTACGAAAATCAAGATGCCACGCAACTGCACAACCGCACGCTGACGCCGGAGGATTTCTACGCGACGATCCGCTACCTGCTGAAGCTGCGCAAGAACATCGGCATCGTGGATGACATTGATCACCTGGGCAACCGCCGCGTGCGCGCTGTGGGCGAGCTGATGGAAAATCAGTTCCGCATCGGCCTGGTGCGCATGGAGCGCGCGATCAAGGAAAAGATGAGCGTCTATCAGGAGCTTTCGACGGCCATGCCGCACGACCTGATCAACGCCAAGCCGGTGATGGCGGCGATCCGCGAGTTCTTCGGATGTTCGCAGTTGTCGCAGTTCATGGATCAGACCAATCCGCTCTCAGAGATTACGCACAAGCGGCGTCTTTCGGCCCTTGGGCCAGGCGGCTTGAGCCGTGAACGCGCGGGCTTTGAGGTGCGCGACGTGCATCCAACACACTACGGGCGCATCTGCCCGATTGAAACGCCGGAAGGCCCGAACATCGGTCTCATCAGCTCATTGAGCTGCTTTGCGCGCATCAACGAATACGGCTTCATCGAGTCGCCTTACCGCAAGGTGAAGGAGTCGCGGATTCTGGACTTCGTCGAGATTGTCAATGCCGGCGAGAGCGGCTTGCGCGTGGGCGATCACATCGAGAAGGAAGAGGCGGCGCGGCTGAACGAGGGGTTGAAGAAGGCGGGCAAGCGGCCCATTGACCATATTCCCTTCAGCTTCTATCTTTCCGCGTGGGAGGAAGACAAACATACCATCGCGCAGGCCAACATCGAGTTCGACGAGCAGGGCGAGATCACCGAGGATCTGGTGAATGCGCGCCGCCAGGGCAACTTTGTGCTGGTCAATCGCGGCGATGTGGATTATATCGACGTCTCGCCGAAGCAGCTTGTTTCAGTGGCCGCGTCGCTGGTTCCCTTCCTGGAGCATGATGACGCCAACCGCGCGCTGATGGGCGCAAATATGCAACGCCAATCGGTGCCTCTGCTGGTGGCCGAAGCGCCGCTGGTGGGTACGGGAATGGAAGGCGTGACGGCGCGCGACTCAGGCGCGGTGATTCTGGCCAAGCGCAACGGCATTGTGGATTCAGTGGATTCGCAGCGCATCATCGTGCGCGTCGAGGGCGAGCATCATCCGACGCAGTTGTCGCGCGAGGTGGGTTCGGATATCTACACGCTGATCAAGTTCAAGCGCTCGAATCAGAACACCTGCATCAATCAGAAGCCGGTGGTCCGCGAGGGCGAGCGGGTTGTCAAAGGGCAGGTGATTGCCGACGGACCTTGCACGGAAGAGGGCGAGCTGGCTCTCGGACGCAATGTGCTGGTGGCTTTCATGCCGTGGCGCGGCTACAACTTCGAGGACGCGATTCTGATCAGCGAAAAGCTGGTGCGCGAGGATTACTTCACCTCGGTGCACATCGAAGAGTTCGAGATTGAAGCGCGCGACACGAAGCTGGGACCGGAAGAGGTGGCCAGTTGCCAGCGTCTACCTAACGGTCGGTCTTGCTTTCCTGCTTGAATCTTGGTGGTGGGGTCACCGCTTGATCACGCGAGTTGCTTTTTGCCGGATAATGGCGCGTTCAAAATCGAAAATTATGGCGTGACACGAAACCAGTCGAAATCGGCGTATCCGGTCTTGGTTGCCGATGATTCGGCACTGGCGATGGGAGCCGACTTTTGCGCCAATCAGAAGGTACACCGGACGCTTTGAACGTTCGCCAATGGACGTAAAAGTCCCCTTATCGAAGCTGTAGGCAAATCGGCCGGCGTCGCTGCCAATGGTGACGCACAGATAGAGTTGCCGGACTTAGGGGGTCCACGCGTGCCACTTCTCGCGCCTCCGCGCCCGGCAGGTTCGCGCCTTGACTCACAACATCGATGAGACCCCAGGCGGCGGCAAATGTCATCGCCAAACCCGAGCAAGGCATAGTCGTAACCAAAAACTGTCAGCCCGGCGAATTCGCCCCCGGCGGCGGGTCCGACTACGCAGCCTGGTCGTGACGGTGAATTCCGGCGCGGGAAATTTTTGCAGAAGGAAATTCGGCGCGTCGTAGATTATCTGGACGGCGGGTGTTTCGTTGCTTCGCGTTCGGCGCGGGCGCGCTGGCGTTCGGC
>CAWDQB010000046.1:0-231567 GCA_963804315.1 uncultured Acidobacteriaceae bacterium | reverse complement strand
CGCCGCCAAGCCAATCAAAAGGACGAAATCCATGCGCAAGCCGTTGGGCCAATTGGGGGGGGGGCAATTCAAGGTCCATTCCTCCGTATTGCACCGATATTTTTACTGCTCTCCACGGCCTTTTCCCTCGGAATGACTGAGCCTGCCAATGCTCAGGTCTGGGTCTCTTCCGGGTTCAAGCCGGGAGCCGACGCACAGCATGAAACAGCGTATTGCAGCACTTCGGCGATTGACCCTGCCACTGGAGCCACATCTCCCGCGGCAACTGATTATGCAGCATTTATTGCATCATGTTCCGTTACTTCATCCACAGGAGACACATTCACCAGCCCTTCATCAATATGCATTAACCCAGAAATATATTTGGGATGGACGGGATCAGGTGGAGGTGCGGGGGACCCGTTTGAAACGGGAACTAACCCAACCGGAATTTGCACGATCGATTTTCCTCTACAGCAAGGGGTTCAATACACCATCAACTCCGTACACTGGATGAATTTCAATCAGAATGAGGATAGTGCGTCTTATTATATTTGTAATACTTCTTCTCTCAGAATGATATGCAATTTGATCCTCGATCCTGAGGGTTTCATGAAGTTACCTTTGCAGTTAGGACCTAGTTTTTCAACCCAAAGACCAAGTATTGTACAAGAAATTACAGGCGCTATGACTGGAACCGGCGTTGATCAAATCTTCCCAGAAGTGGATTGTATAACCGATCAACAAAGCTCCGCATGTAATTTCTTTTTTACATGGCAGATTGCATCAACCTCAGCGCAGTATCTGGCCTGCTCCATTCCAACCATTACCTCTGTCACTCCTGACGGATGGTGGGCCTCACAGAGTGCGGATATTACGATCAATGGCGGTTGTTTTTTGACCTCATCGGATGCCAACGGTCCTTCAAAGGTAACTGTAACGGACGGGAAGCATGCCGTGACGCTGAGCAATATCAACGTGGTCAGCTCCACGCAGATCACAGCCACCGTGAATGTAACCAAGAAAGCTCCGTCGGAGACGGTTACATTGACCGTCACTAACCCATCCGGCAGCGCAACGCCAGGGTCTGCTATAGCCAACCCCGCCCCCGTGGTCCTGCCTATCCCAGTTATCCTATGGAAAAACAAGACGATCAGCGGCGACGATGCGCAGATCAAGAACCCATCCGTCATCGTCGGCCAACCGGTTGAGCTGACCACGACTCCAGCCACGCTCCCCGGCGGCTTTTCCGTCAGCAAGAGTACCTGGGATGTGCCGGGAGACGATATTAAGAGTTATAGCGGCGATGCCAGCGGAATTACAATTGATGATGATGTTGATCTGAAAGACAATAAGACAACATTCTATTGGCTCTATCCGGATGACCCGCTCAATGTGACCTATGAATACTGTGCGACGGACCCAAGCGGAAATCAATTCTGCACATCGCCGCAAGCAAAGGGCACATTTAAGGCAACAAGACCGAATATCTCATTGAAGGTCACAAATCCATACAATCACGCCAAAGTAAACGAACTTCCCGTTTGTGGACAACATCAGCCAATGGCACATATGTTCTACGGAGATTTGCACTATAGGTCGGGTTGTACACAGCCGTATACCGGACAAGAGGGGATCGATCTGACTGCAACTGGCGGAGACAATGGAACATACAAATTTGTACAGGTGCTTCCTACCGATACAATCTCTTGGAACGGAAGAATCCCTTTTCAATGTGGGCCATTTGTAAATGTACTGGATGGCGGGTTTCCATTTCAAGGTGTTAGGCCAAATAAAATTGAGCCAACTATGGCCTATGACGGCCCCGGGCAGGGTCTTCCGAATATATATTCATCAGGGGCTAGGGATTTTCATGCCGTTATGTTTTTGCTTTGGCAACCGCCAAAACTATCGGGAACCGGAACACCTTCAATACCGGTTCCCATTGGCCATCAAACATGGCAGTTTATTGCTTCCGCTGATCAGAAAGCTCCAATTGGTAGAGGTAAGTGGCAACAGCCGATGACAAATGCATCAGGAGCAGTGGGAGATTTCACGTTGTCCCTGGATTCAGATAACACTATTTATGGCTATCCCGTTTGGGGTTCCGTATCAAGTATTGGTAGCTGCGATCCAGTTAATCAGACACAGGAGATCGAAGAATGAGTTTCTCAAGTGTATGCAAATTGTTCTTCGCGAGTTTACTCTGTGATTTTTGTGCTCTCAGTGTGTTGCCAAGAACCGGAAAAGCCTGGAAATTCCTCATGTCTTCCTGGGCAAGGGTGCGATTGGCTTACTCCAGAGGCAAAGAGGCTCGAAACCGTAGCCGCAAACGATATCTATCCAACATTCTCACTTACATTGAGTCGAGGCACACGTAATAAGACTATCTCCGAGTATCGGGTGGGTTCTGATATGTGGATCACCATTACTCAAACAAATCTAACTAAACACGACATCTACTGTTCGTCGGTTTGGGATGGCATTGAACGAATGTATGAATATGAATTGATCGATGAAGATGGAAAATCAGTGGAGAAGCGTCATCGTGGGACAGAGTCATATAACCATAGTTCAATCTTGCCACCTGGGGCAAACGACTTAAGCGAAATTCAGTTGGAACGTGTTTTCAAATTGGATCGTCCCGGAAAATATGTTCTTCGCGTGTCGAGGAAAGAACCTTTTTTGAAAGATGAAAAAGGTGAACCCTTAATTGTCTGGTCCAATCCCATCACTATCCAGATCACCGGTTAAGTGGCAGGTGCCCCAGTCGTATTTTCACTCTTGGTTCTTCACTATGGACTTTGCCCCACTCAAAACGCGTTCTTTGCGTTTTGAGTGGGAGGGCAGACGGCCCGTACATCAAATATCCAACAACCACTGTGCCCCATTCATCCACAGTTTTATTGTTCAGTCTCATGACATTCTTTACACATTGTTCTCAGGACATCCTTTACAGGTCATGATGGATGACCGGGCCTCCCGCCAAATGATTTGAGGATAAGTAAATGATTCCATTCTACCAATTCGATCCCATTATTGCGGATGAACTACTTACTGATTTCAGTAAGTATTATCAACAGGTGGAAAGTGTCTATTGTTCATTTAACAAAAAGCATAAGGCAAGTTGTCGACGTCTTGGAACTCTTCATTACTTCCTCAAGCGTAATAAAAGAAACGAACAGATTATCTGGGGATCTGAAATTGCAGTACATGAAAGAGTGATCGAACAATTCGAACGCGAGGGGCAGGTGGCCCGATCATGAAATAACCGAGAACCGCTGTGCCCTATCCTTCCACAGTTTTATCGTGGAAGGGTGGGATCGAAGAACTTCAACCCACCGTCCAGTTATGGGAACGACTCTACGGTCCTGATTGAAACCATCGAGATTGAATCTTAATGGATGGCCTTCCAGCGGAGGAATCAACTGCCACAATATTTCCTTTACACTGAAAAGAGTTGTTGAGGTTCGTGGTTCCCACCATTGAATCAAAGAACAATTCAAAGATGGGGCACCCAAATTGGGCGGTTTGGTCAAGTGTTTGAAATGCTTTGGGTGCGCCACCCGCCAACATCGAACCAGGTCAATCGGCTTCTGTCAATATACAGATAACAAATCCGGCGGGTATGCTTATCAACTGTGTCCCTTTGGTCTACTCCGGGAGTTTCAATTGAAATGAAAAAACGCAAAATGCTGTTCGGCGCAACGTTGCTCTGCATTGCGGGATTAGCCGCATATGGACATATCCGTGTTCAGAGTCAGGTTTTTGCCCGCGGTGTTGCCCTACCCTCAACCTTGAAGGTCGAGATCAAACCGGCAAAGACAGTTGTCAAGAGCAATGAAGATTTTTCGGTTGTTACCTTAATCCGTAACGACAGCGGTAACGATCAATCGATTTGGGTTTTGTACTGCGCCTATTCTACCCAATGGCGGACAGACAATCCATCGGTTCACTTGGATTCTATCGATGTCTGCGCAAAAAATGTCCCCTGGAAGGTCAACCTTAAGCCCGGCAAGGCGTATGAGAAGGAGGTGCTAGTCCGCGTAACTCTTCCGTCGGGTAATGACCAACCTGAGTCAACAACCTTCCGACTGGGATTCGAGGACATGGCTAACACGGGGACTCAGAATACTCGACGGGTTTGGAGCAATGCGGTAACGGTCACTGTCACGCGATTATCGACATCAATGTATCATTCTACACATTAGGATCAGCTCAGATGAACAAGCTTAACGTGTTATTACTCGCAATGGTGTTATGCTTCACAGCTTCGGCATCAGCAGACACATATCTCGTATCGGTTGACACTTCATCTATTTCCGGCATTTCTGGATCGCTGGATTTTAACTTTACCCCTGGGATATATCAAGCCCAAGCCACATCGTTGCAAATACTTGGTTTTTCAAGTGATGGGACATTGGCAAGCTCCCCCGTGCTAACAGGCGATGTAAGTGGAACCTTGCCGTCAATCGTGACATTTGACAATGAGACAGGATACAACGACTACTTCGATGGTTTCACTTACGGCTCAACTCTTTCTTTCGATGTGAATCTCTACGGACCAGCACTGAGCTCCACCGGACGGAGTTTCGACATCAGGCAGCACGTTTGACTTTAGTATGTTCTCGGATTCTGCGGGTACAATCCCGGTATTGACAAACGACATGACTGATGGTTATGCGTTTCGTTGATGTCAACCTAGACGGAACGGCCTCCGTAACGAATTATTCGGATCAGACCAATGGCGAACCACCAACAATCGCCACATCAGAGCCTGGCAGTTTGATGCTTTTCGCATCCGGACTCACGATTCTTATATTTGCTGGTTTAATGAGGCGAATGGCCCCTTTCTTGATCCTGAGGCATGGGAAACGATGCACTTCAACAGTTGCTATTCGTTTGCACACTCCGAATTTCAACGATTCCCAGCATTGAAAATCCAGACCCGGGCCACCCAACCATTGTAGTTATTTTCGATGCAGGCCGCCCACGAATATAAGCAAATCGTAGCGCCTTCGCTTGTTGAACTCGGGGGCATGGACTGCTACAAAATCGTCTACATCAGGTTATCTAATCGGGAAAAACAATATAAGTTATTGAAAAATATGGTCGGGGAGAGAGGATTCGAACCTCCGACCCCCTGCTCCCGAAGCAGGTGCTCTACCAGGCTGAGCCACTCCCCGAACATGGGTAGTAGAAGCGTATCGACGGGGTGCGGCCTGGCGCTTCATCCCCTTGATTGCGCTTCAAGTAGTGTACCAGAGTTCAGAGTCGATCGAGTTCATTCCGCCACAAAACTCATTCCAAGAACGCGTTCAACCGGCGACCCCGAGCAAGAAAGACTTTGCGGTGACCGGCCTTGCCGGCTTAAATGCTGGAGATGAAGATGCCAACTTACCCATTCTGACGGAGGGTTGCGGTGCACTCCGGCGGCCAGATCACACCTGCCTCGTAGCAAAAGCGCCGTAATGCGCCAGCCTCTGAAGCAGGAGGCTACAACCAGCCGCGTTTTGCGCGCCTATAGAGACATGGCCAACCACGGCTTTGCCCAACGGAACGGTCCTCTCAGGCAGAGCGAAGCTTTCCGCATATCAAGCGCGGCAGTCTGGAGCGGGTGAATGGAGACGCCCTTATTTGGGCGGAGCTGGAGCGAAGCTCTCGCGACGTTGCGCGGGCTCTGGCTTTGGCTTCGGCTTGGGCGCCTTCTTGACTTCTTTTCTACCTTTGTCTTTGCTTCCCATATCTGTACGTGTCCCTTAAATCAATTCTAACCCTATTTTCTTTGGATTAAATGAGTGTCCAAAAAAAATGTGGACACCTTGCATTCTGGACACTGGCGCGTCCGGTTGAGCTAGCTATCGGCTGCTCTTGGAGTTAGGCTATCTGAACTGCATGACTATTGTCTACACGACAAAAGTAACCTGCCGTGTTGGCGAGTTAGTTATCAGTGTCCAGGTGGACACCGGCGCGGCGTGAGCCGCGCCGCTTAGGGAGGCGTGAAGCCGCCACGCTCAGCGACTGACCAGCCGACAAGGCAGAGCAGACCGCAGAAGAGCCAGCGATGAGGATGACCCACGGCAACCGCCGGAGCCACAACGGAGATGTGAAGGCGACCGACTGGCGAGCCGCACCAGCCGCAAGGTGAGTGAGAGATGCTTTTTGTTTGCGCGTTCATAGTCCGATCCATGCGCCGCCAGTCAGGGGCGAGACGGTGGGAAACCAGCGGCGCTTTATGCCGCGCTTTGGTTTTCCATCCGGCGAGTGGCGAAGCCACGCGCAGCGCCCTTGACAAGGCGCGACACCATGAACCTGAACGCGCAAACGGATTGGACCCACACGCTCGCCGCATAGGCACGCGCCGGCAGGCGCAACGGCGCGAGCCGCAGTTCTTTATAGTTTTTCGGAGGGGCGGAGGGCGCGCAGTTTTTGCGCCCGTAGCCGCCGCGCAGCGGCGGACGCGAGCGGGAGAGCGGCGCGCCGCAGGCGCGGGCACCGGCAGGTTGGCGCGTTCTTTGCGCCAGTCTGCCGCGTGCCAGCGGAGGGGCGAAGCGGCCCCGGAGGGGAGCGTAGGCGCTCAGCGATGCGCCGGTTGGCAGACGGCGCAGCCGACTGCCAGCGCGAGCGTTGCGCGCGGCGTGCTTCATCGCCGCGGGCAGGTTGCGCCGGAGCGGGAGACTGGCGCGCGGCCTCAGCGGCGCGGCGGAGCGACCGAGCGAAGCGACCGAGCGCAGATGCGACGCTGACCAAAAGGCCGCGCCACCTTGTATAGGCTTGGTTTATCTAGATTTTTATCTAGATGGGTTGTATCTATAGTTCTTTATGGTTCTTTGCTGGTGCGCTGAATGCAGCAGCAAGGGCGCGCAATCGCGCGCCCTTGCGGTGTCCCAGGCCTGACAATGGAGTTAAGCAGGCTTGGGAAACTTCTCTGTTTCGTTGGCTCTATCGCGCATGGCTGCTTTGATGGGCGTGACCAGGTCTTGACTATGCTTCGTTGTCTCCAGTTCTTTGATGACTCCCATTGGCCTCTGGTAAACTTTCGCTTCCATGGTTGCTCTCTTTCTCCAATAGCTCTCTGAGCTTTTGGCCCTCTTCACGCGTGAGTCCCGGCCACGCAGTGGCCGGGACATGCTTTGGTTTCGGCAGGCTTTGGACGAGGTAACCCGGCTCAGTCATCCGAGTTCCTGCCTTCGCAGCTTGCAGATGGCATCGAGCAGCGCATCTGTCTCCCGGCCTACGCGGATTGCATCGCCGATCTGGCGCGCGATTGCCGCGAACTGCGTTTGCTTGTCCGCGCTGTCTTGCTCTTGCCGACGCAGAATAGCCGCTTCCTGCATCCACTTTGCTCTGTCTTGCCCATCGGCTATGGCTCTGCCGATGACGGCCCAGCGTGTTTCATCCGATTGCCGCATTGCCTCTTCAAGTTTGTTCATGCTTTCACCAGTGGGGGGTGGGGGGTTGTTTTTGTCCCTTTGCCCGTCTACCGGCACAATCTCAACTGAGAAGCCCAGGGCGAAGGTCAGGCGTGACATGGATTCGAGCGAGAGCCGACGGCGGCCATGGAGGAAGTTGGAGACGTGGGATTGACCGAGATTGAGCTTTGCAGCCAAGAGTTTACCGGAGAGCGTCCCAGCCTGCACGCGCCGGTTGGCTACCACCCGAAGATTCTCATGCAGACGCTCGAAGGTCATAAAAAAATGCGGGACGCCAGCCTAGCGCCCCGCCCCATGATCTACGCGAACAAGCGATTTAGCTCACAGAGATGAGCCTATTCCCAAAATGGGAATCAGTCAAGTGGGCAAGCCGCCAGGACGCGGGACGCGGCCCGGCGCGCGTCTTCGTACACCTTTACCTTCACCTCAGGCATCGGCGCAACGCAATCAAATAGCACGATTTTTGTAACCTTTGTGCCGGGAACGACGCCGGCTGTAATTTTTTCCAACCTCTCGGTTTCTCCCGGCGCAGCCCCTGCTCCCAGCAGCACCAACTACCAATACCGCTATGGGATCGGATTCAGGACAGGCAATTGATGCGAGGGTTTACTCGATTGAAAATGAGGGGCGTTCTTCTGAACGCCCCTTTTCCGATGCAATTGAGTTGAAATCGTTGACTCCGGAACTCGTTTCGGGTATTCTGAAATCCTTGCGCGGTGTTGCGCCTGGAGTCTGTGTGTGTGCACCCGGACTCGGCTGGTCAAAGGCTTGGGGTGGTCTTCCCAGGGGGTTGGCTGGAACAGGCCGTCGGCGGCTGGATTCGAGCTTTTCGCGGTTTATCGACCGAATTCGGCAATGCCTAAGCCCCTTCGAGGGCCAACTCCCGCACTCCTCACCCGAACAGATTTGTTTGGCAGTGGGTAGAAGCTGGCCCGTGCGTTTTTTGGCGCGGGTGAAAGAGCTTTGCGCTGGTTTGGGTTTGGGCAGTTTTAATTGATGGCGATTTGAAGGCAGGAGAGCGATGGGTACCTTTATTCCGAGCGGCAAGGACGTTGCCCGCAAGTGGTTTGTAGTGGATGCCAGCGGCAAAACGCTGGGCCGTCTGGCGACGAAGGCCGCCGACGTGTTGAGCGGCAAGCTGAATCCCCAGTATGTGCCGTACATCGACGTGGGCGATCATGTCATCGTCATCAACGCGGAGAAGGTCCGCCTGACCGGCCTGAAGGCGCAGAGCAAGCTCTATCGCCGCTACACCGGCTTTCCCGGCGGGTTGCGCGAGGAGTCGTACACGCGCCTGTTGAATCGCAAGCCGGAGATGATTCTGGAGCAGGCCATCAAGGGCATGCTGCCCAAGAGCAAGATGGGCCGCCAGATGGCCACCAAGCTCAAGGTCTATCGCGGCGACAAGCACCCCCACGAGGCGCAGATGCCGGTGGCGCTGGAGATCACGTAAACGCAGGGATCGGCGTAACGGGTTTTGAAAGGTATGGGCTTTAGCCCATACGCTCAAGTGACCAAAAGGCGCAAGGGCTTTAGCCCCTGAGGGCAAGCCAGAATCGAAGAGAGAGAGCAGAGAATGGCAGATTTGGTTCAGTATTACGGGACGGGGCGGCGGAAGTCGGCGATTGCCCGCGTCTTCCTGCGTCCCGGCACGGGCGAGTGGAAGGTTAACGGCAAGGCATTCGATGTCTATTTTGTCACCGAGCAGCAGCGCGTCTCCGCCAAGCGGACCTTGGCGCTGGTTGAGCTGGCTGGGAGCTTTGACGTGGTGACCACGGTCAAGAGCGGCGGCGTGGCCGCGCAGGCCGATGCCGTCAAGCTGGGCGTGGCTCGCGCACTGGTTCAGTTCAACCCGGAGTTGCGCAAGGCGCTCAAGTCCGAAGGCCTGCTGACCCGCGACTCGCGCATGAAGGAACGCAAGAAGTACGGACAGAAGGGCGCTCGTGCGCGCTTCCAGTTCAGCAAGCGCTAAACGCTTGCAGGGACTGAGGGACTAGGGACTAAGGGACTTGCCGTAAGTTTGGCGCTCTTTCTTAGTCCCTCAGTCCCTGGTCCCTTAGTCCCTGTAGTTCAAACTCCCGCACAAGCGGGTTCAATTCGGGCGCTGGCATCGACCACCCGGATGCAACTCACGAAGGAGGCCAATGGCCACGATCACAATGAAGGAGCTGCTCGAAGCTGGAGTTCACTTCGGGCATCAGACCAAGCGCTGGAACCCCAAGATGAAGGAATACATCTTCGGCGAGCGCAACG
This sequence comes from uncultured Acidobacteriaceae bacterium, assembly GCA_963804315.1. Lineage (GTDB taxonomy): Bacteria > Acidobacteriota > Terriglobia > Terriglobales > Acidobacteriaceae > Telmatobacter. The sequence continues at coordinate 221,902 of CAWDQB010000046.1, read as the reverse complement.
GTATTTACATCATCGACCTGCAGAAGACGCTCAAGCTCTTCAAGGAAGCGTCCAAGTTTGTCACCGAGCTGTGCGCCAGCGGCAAGACGATTCTCTTCGTCGGCACCAAGCGCCAGGCGCAGGAAGCCGTGGCCGAGGAGGCCAACCGCGCGGGAATGCCGTACATCAACCAGCGCTGGCTGGGCGGCCTGCTGACCAACTGGGTGACGGTGCAGAAGTCGGTGAAGCGCCTTCAAGAGATCGACGAGATGGCCACCGATGGCCGTTACGAGCTGTTGACCAAAAAGGAAGTGATTCGCCTGGAGCGGGAGCGCAAGCACCTGCAGGCGAATCTGGCCGGCATCAAGACGATGAAGCGGCTGCCTGATGCGCTCTTTATCGTCGATTCGAACAACGAAGCGATTGCCGTCAAGGAAGCCCGCAAGCTGGGCATTCCAGTCGTCGCCGTGGTGGATACCAACTGCGATCCGACGGTGGTCGATTATGTGATCCCCGGCAACGACGACGCGCTGCGCGCCATCCGCCTCTTCACCTCCAAGATCGCCGACTCGGCGGCCGAGGGCGTGAATCTGGTGGGCGACAAGTCCTTCTTCGAAGAGCCGGAAGCGGCAGCCGAAGCCGCGCCTGTTGAGGATGTGGACCTGGAGTCGGCTTTGGGCGGCGGCATTCGCAAGGCGCCGGCCGTGGTGGCCGCGCTGCTGGACGAAGCCGATGTGGCCGAGGGCGCTCTTTAATCTGAACAGTTCACAGTTGTCAGTTCACAGTTGTCAGTTTTTCTCGACAACGAGCCTTGTAACGGCGATGGCCGGTCGAAGCTAGACCGGCCATTGGCAACTGAGAACTAAGAACTGAAATCTGAGAACTGAGAAAAGAGAGAAAACAGTGAGCGAAAAGATTGATGCAAAGTTGGTAAAAGAACTGCGCGAGAAGTCGGGCGCGCCGATGGGCGACTGCCTGAAGGCCTTGCAGGAGACCAAGGGAAACATCGAGGATGCCTTTGTCGTGCTGCGCAAGCGGGGCATGGCCTCGGCACAGAAGAAGGCCGCCCGCACCACCAACGAGGGCGCGGTAGGCACCTACATTCACGCCGGCGGCAAGATCGGCGTGCTGCTGGAGCTGAACTGCGAGAGCGATTTTGTGGCCCGCACCGAAGACTTCTCCGAGCTGATGAAGGATATCTCGATGCATATCGCGGCCTCCGATCCGCGCTACGTGCGCTCGGAAGACGTGACTCCGGCCGACCTCGAACGCGAGAAAGACATCTTCCGCGCCCAAGCCGCCGCCACCGGAAAGCCGCCCGCGGTGATCGAGAAGATCGTCGAGGGCAAGATGGCCAAGTTCTATGAGGAGGTCTGTTTGATCGAGCAGCCCTTCATCAAGGATCAGGCTGTCACCATCAAGGAACTGATCGGCCAGAAGGTTGGCAAGCTGGGCGAGAACATTACTGTCCGCCGCTTTGCCCGCTTCAAGGTTGGCGCGCCCGACTGGACCATCGCGACCACCAAGCCCGTGGAAGCGGCTGCCGAATAGTAGCTGAAAAGTGAATTATAAAAGGCCCGGAGCAGCGCTTCGGGCCTTCTTGTGTGTGAACTGTTTTTGACGCTATCAAAGAAGGCAGACACAGACTCGCCCCGCATCTGCCTTCTTGGTCTTGATGGATCGCAATGCGGAACCGAGAGCAACCAGCGAGGCCCTACCTCATTGGTGCTGGGGCTGGTTTGGGCATGACATCTCTCATCGGATTCAACTCCTTTGCACTAGCTAAAGCGTAGCGCCGGAATTTTCAACTGTCAAGTACCCGACAGCTAGCTGTTGTCGATAAGTTTAATAAATTCTTCATCTTGCTTCAGCGCGGACAAGTCCACATCTTCCTTTGCATTCTGCTTCAGCTCGGGATTAAGACGAAAGGCCTGTTTGAGATTTGCGAGCAGATCGCTTCTCATTCCAACCGGGTCGAGCAATGCCTGATAACACGCTTTGTTGTAGACCGGTTCGCCCAGGTCCGGCAGCAGCTCAATGGCTTGATCGGCGCAATCAATAGCCTGTTTCAGTAGATTCCTTCGGTCAACAGGCTCCTCTTTGAGAGCCTGGCGCTTGAGAATCCGCGCCTTGGTCATGACGGTGCGTCCGTCTCTGGGGTCCATCCTGAGAGCCTCGTCAATCGTATCCATCGCCTCACTAAACTGGTTTGCGCTGATGAGAGCTTCAGCCTTTTGAAGAGGTAGGACCCGCTGAATGTAGAGATACTTATAGTCGTTCTTATGTTTTAACTCAAGATTGAAAAGAAAGATCGTCCACACACAGCCCAGCCAGAACCCCATCGTGAAATAAAGGATGAGGATCGCCAAGCCTTCCGCTTGACCCACGAGTAACAACTCGGCGCGGGCTGCGCCCCCGGCGACTGATGAAGGGATTAACCCTGGCGCCAGATCGTAGGAGAGCTTTCCCAGCCCGTTATAGATTGAGTGCAACTCGACCAATCCCACGCCCACTATAATTTTTGTCAGCCAGTCGGAGATCTCGCGCAGATTTTCCAGGCTGCCGAGAGGTGTTGGGTCATGCATATCATTGGCAACTTCCGCCTGGGTTTCTTCCGGCTGAGATGCAAATGGAGTTTTCTTTTTATCAATTTCACGCGGAATCACGAAGATAAAACCCAGCAGGAGTCCGCTCATCAATGCCGCTCCCGCGACCAGCAAGCCCACGCCCAGAATGCGGAAGGTTTCGCCGGTGTCCCAGAAACGTAACGAATAGAGAAGAATCGGCAAGCAGCCAATGACGGCGATAAACTTCATTCCACCGATGGGAAATTTGCGGCGATTGTCGCTTCCATTGAGGCTGGTCGGCATATCTGGTTCTCCCACGGATTTCAGAACACTATAGTACTTCGCAAAGCGGGATGCAACAATCTGCCGCTATGCGATACTTGAAGTGTATGTATAAACGTATCGTTCTCAAACTATCGGGCGAGGTGCTGGCCGGGGCGAAGGGCTTCGGGTTGGACTCCGTCAAAATCGCCGAAATCACCAGCGAGATTGTCGAGGTTCACGCGCTGGGCGTGGAGATCGGCGTCGTGGTGGGTGGAGGCAACTTCTTCCGCGGCGTGGCCGCGCAGGCCAAAGAAATGGACCGCGTGGCCGCCGACAATATGGGCATGCTGGCTACGGTTATCAACGCCATCGCCCTGCAAGATGCCATTGAAAAGCGCGGCGTGCAATGCCGCGTGATGAGCGCGGTAAACATGGACCAAGTGGCCGAGCCGTACATTCGCCGCCGCGCCGTGCGGCATCTGGAAAAAGGACGCGTCGTGATCTTCGCCGCCGGAACCGGCAACCCCTACTTTTCCACCGACACGGCGGCCAGCCTGCGGGCGATGGAGATCAAGGCCGAAGTGCTGCTGAAGGCCACCAAGGTCGAGGGCGTCTACAGCGCCGACCCGGTGCTGGTTAAAGATGCCGTCAAATATGACGAAATTACTTATATGGAAATCTTGCGCAAAGGGTTGAAGGTGATGGACCTGACCGCCGTGAGCCTCTGCAAGGACAACAATCTGCCGATGATCATCTTCAGCATGAACCAGCCGGGAAATATCCGGCGCGTGGTGCTGGGTGAAAAGGTTGGATCGCTGGTGACGGCGTAATACAGTGAACAGTGAACAGCCGACAGTGGACAGTAATAGCCTGGATGGTGTGACGGATCACAGTCCACGGGCCGCTGTCGCCCTACAAGGGGACCGCAAGCCACAACGCCTGAACGCCCTGACCGGGCTGCGCTGCTTTGCGGCCGTCAATATCATCTTCTTTCATTTCGCGGATCCGCGAACCTTTGGCTTTCTATCCCCGGTGGTTAATGCCGGTTATGTCTCGGTCAGTTACTTCATTTTGCTCTCAGGATTTGTGCTCGGCTATAACTACAATGCCCGCGCGCGTGCCGGGGAGCTGGACCGCAGGCGCTTTTGGATCGCGCGCTTTACGCGCATCTATCCCATCTATCTGCTTAGTTTGCTCTTGAGCCTGGGAACGCTTCGCAGCGAGTACGGAAGCCATACTCACGAGATGTTCTGGACCGGCGTCGTTCTGACACCGCTGATGCTGCAAGGCTGGATTCCAGCCATTGCCACCTTCATGAACACCCCCGCCTGGACCATGTCGGCCGAAGCTTTTTATTATGCGGTCTTTCCCTGGCTGGCCCGCTGGAAGCGCCCTGATCGCGTGGCTCCACATCTGTGGAAGATGGCGGGGATTTGGCTGCTCGGGATGCTCCCCGGCGGCCTCTACATGGCCTTCAATCCCGACAGCATCGCGCGGCCCGACCGCTGGAGTTACGGCCACTGGCTCTGGGCGCTCAAGTACACCCCTTATGCGCATTTTGCCAGCTTCATCTTCGGCGTCTTGCTGGCTGAGCTGGACGAGATCATTCCCCGTCAAGGACGCTTGCGCTTTTGGCTCGGGCTGAGCGGATTTGCAGGCATCTATGGCCTCTTGACGCTGGGACCTCTGGTTCCCTACGCTATCATGCACGACGGACTGCTGATGCCGCTCTTCGGCTGCATTGTCTTGGGATTGGCTGGTCAGAATCCGCTCGCCACCGCGCTGGGCTGGCGACCGCTGGTCTTTGTGGGCGAAGCCAGCTATTGCCTCTATCTGCTGCATTTCAATCTGTGGACCCTGATTCACAAATCACATCTACTGAACTGGCTAGGCCTGACCCGCTTTGATCCATGGCTAAGCTATGTCCTGCTGATCGCGCTTGCCCTCTTGGCGCTGCATCTGGTGGAAAGACCCGCGCAACGCCAGTTGCGCACGTGGATGGGAAACCTTTTTGCAGGCTGAGTCCGAATTAGTCTGTCATCCAATTGATACGGCATGAAACGAGCGCAAAACAAAATCTCTGTAATCCTGAGCGAAGCGTAGCGGAGTCGAAGAACCTGCGATTGCCTTTATTGCGTTGGATGCAGAGAAGTGTCCGTGGCGACATATACGGTCAATGCCGAGCCTGCTTGGATATGGGTTTCCTTGCCCGCTCTGGAAGGTGAAATCGCCTTGCCGGATGGGCCGTAGAGAATGACTCTTTCTTCGCCTCTCTTCTTTGATCCTCTCAACTCGACTTTGACGTCGCCGGCCAGAAGATAGTCAAGCCGTACACTTACCTCTCCATCCTTGCCGCTTTCCGGATCGGACTGGATGACTTCACCAAATGCCTTGCTGCCGGCCTTGGCTACAGTTACGCCGTCTTGCACCAGATTGGCGATCAACGCAAAAGCTAAAGGCTTTCCTATCTCCTCATCACCCGGCTTCATCTCTTCCGTTGCGGCAAGATGCACAGGTGAACCTTCACGCAGAATCAACTCCTTGGCGGAATCCATCTTTTTGGGAATATGAGTTGTGATATGCGGGAAAACAAATTCCAGCAGGAGGTCGGAAACGGACTGTGCTGCAAAACCCAGCAGCGTATTATCGAGTGTGATGTTAGTGCGGGAACTGGACGGATAATAGGTGTTGGAGAGTTCGGCGGAGGCGTAAGTGCCCAGCATGAATGAAAAGTTAGGCGTCGAGAGGCCATTGTCACCACGGCAAACAAAGGGAAACTCCATCGCGTGCAGAATCCTTGACTGGGTGCTTCCTGTTCCCTTGACAAAGTAGCGCGGGTCCTCATGAAAGATGGAAGGAAGTATCGCGCCGCTGATCATGATGCCGCTGAAGGCATCGGCATAATTCACTCCATAGCGCTTGGCGAAACCTTCCGTTCCCTGGCCGAACGGGCGAATGTTATTACGCGCCTGTTCATATCCGGCAATCGCTCCGGTCATCGATAACGTAACAGGATCGATGGAACTCTTCCAGGCAAGCTCAAACTTTTGTTTCGCGTTCAGCGGCGCGGCATCCCACTTATAGCTGATATAAAATTCTGGAAATACTCCGGCGAGTCTCTGTTTTTCTTCTTCCTTGATCTGTTCTTCAGCAATATCATGCGGTGAAACGGCGACATTGACACTGCTGGAGGCAGCCGCAACCTGCAAGACGATGGGCGGCAATTCAACCTTTTCGCCCCCGTGAACGGTGATGGGCGCAGAAATCCAGATCGAAAATCCCTTTGCTGTAACTGTGACTCGATACGTTCCAGGATCGACGGCGGAAAAGCTGAAGTCTCCAACGCCATCCGATATCATGCGGCCAACGCCGGCAGAGGCGATTGCTTCGAGCGTAATGCCTGCGCCCGCTATCACGGCTCCAGAGTTGTCTTTCACCGTACCAATGATCGCGCCTGGATCTGATTGTCCGTGCGTCAGCGGGCTAGGCGCATCCGGCGGTTCGCTGACGGCAAACAGCGCCGGTTTATCCTGTTGAGCGGATGCAATCATTGTGGGAGTCAATACACATGCGCCCACCAGTATGCTTACAAAATAACTACTGTTATAAAACAACATGCTTTGCCTTTCATCGCGGAGAGACGTTTTTCGCGAACCTATCGAAGTCTAAAGCGACTTGAAATTCGCGCAAGATCATAGTCCTGAGACGGCGTCAGTCTTCGATTGGAAGCGAAATATCTTCGGCGACATAGACCGTCAGTTGCGTTCCTGTATTGATTTCAACGTTATCTCCTGTCCTCATCAGACCTCCCGGCCACTTCAAGTGATAAGGATGGCTATATTGAATCTCGCTTGGACCTGATCTTTCCTTTGATCCTCTAAGCTTGATTGTTTTTCCGCCGGTCAGCAAGCCGTCAAGCCGCAAAGAGATCTCTCCTGAACGGCCAGCGAGCGCCGCCCGCTTCACGCCGGTAACTTGTCCAAAGACAATGCATCCTGCCTTTGCCACAACGGTTCCGTCGATTTTAATCTCATCGGCAAGTACAAACTGAATGCGGTCGCCGATCACTGCGGTTCCTGAGTTCATAGCTCCGGCAAAAGCGAGAGACACCGGTGTGCCCTCGTGCAGAACAACAGGAGCCTCGCTCTGAGCAACGCCATAGATGGAAAGGATTGCTGACAGCAGAAATGCGAATGACCTGAATCGGATCATATTTCTCCCCCACTCATCTGACACAACCTCAAACAAAATCTTGCGCAATGAATTTCAATTTCTTGAAATTTACTGGAGGGTTTACAATTGCTGAAAAAATTCGCCATCCACATTCAATCGATGCGCGAGCCGGCAGACACCTATTCTGCGAATGTATCAGCGTTTGCCTAGGGCACGTCGCCACGTAAATATAAAGTTGGGCCGCCTGGATGCAGTCCCTGTGCCAGCCGCGCTGCCTCCTTCGCGCCCACTGGGATGACTGTAACTGGAAGCGCGAGATAGAAATCCACTTGCGATTCGGAGGGAATCCGGATTCCAGGTCCCGGTGTCGCCGCGGAGACCATGGTTCCAACACCCGCGCCAACCGCGGCAAAGGTGGCTGCACTCACAGGGTTTCCCGAACCCACATTGGCAACTCCGCTCTTGGTGCTGACACCGCCGACAAGACTGCCTACGACCGCGCCTACTTCAGCGCCGCGCAAAGCTTTGCTCTCCGTCGGCTTCGTCTTACTGGCCCCTGTTACTTTGAACTGATAGGAATCCAGCGGATAACTGCGCCCGCCTAGACTCAACGACACCAGTTTGAGTGTCAGTTCGGCGCTGCCGGTCAACACGCCGGCCTTTTTGGACTTGATCACCACACCATGAACGATTGCACCGCGCGGAATTGCCAGCACATCACCGACGAACACGTCTTCACTTACGGTGAACGATATAGGCGCATCGGGTTCAGAGCGTTTGCTATTCAACGACTCGTTGGTGATCACCCGAATCAAAGTATTCTCGAGGACAGTGACAGGAGCTATTGAGGCTTCATTGGCTGGTGGCTGCCTTGACTCAGTCTTCTGCTTCGAGGAGTCCGCCACTGCAGTTGTGCCCGAAGCTGAATCCTGCGCCATAACCGCCAATTCGCATAGAATCAAGATTGCAACTGCAACCAATGCTTGAAGGAAAGACTTGTAGAGCATTGGACGAGTCATGGTTTTCGATCTCCTCTTGTGAATGAAGCGTCTGATCCATCTCTGAAGGTAGCGCGGCTCTCCTCGTCCGTGCTTGTCCATGATGAATGACCAATACCTACGGTCTAAAAAGCTCCGAATAAGTCCTGGGATTGAGATTTTCTACTCTCAAGAGCTAAGCGAGTACCCTTCAAATCACTCGACTTATTCAGAGGTTCCTTAAACTTAAATCACCTTCTCCTTGTTGCCCATCCGCGCCACGCTGAACTGCGCCCCGGCAAAGAGAATCAGCCCAGAGGCATAGGCCCAGAAGAGCAGACCGACTGACACAAAGAACGGTCCGTAGAGCGCCTCTAAATCCATATGCGGCAGGACAAGGACAAACAGGTATCTTGCCACCAGCCAGATGATTCCGGTGTAAATCGAAGTGTGCAGTACCGACCTCCAGGGAACCTTTCGGTTAGGCAGCAGCCAGTAAATCGAAAAGAAAAACAGGATCGAGGCTATGCCGGTGCTTGCCGTCAGCACGATAAACTCACTTCCCGCAAGAGTGAAATTGAGAATGACATCTATGAATTTGATATTTGTTTGGTGGTTGAAGATTAATTGCAAGAGATCGCGCGCCACTGCATTGAGTAGAATGCTGCTCATGCCGAGCACCACCATGATGATTGCCAGACCAAAGGCAATTACCTGGTTTTGAAGATAGTTGCGGCTCTTGGTCACGCCCCACGCCTGATTCAATGCCACCTCGAGCGGAAGAAAGATGCCTGTGCAAGCAACCAAAATCATGAGCAAGGAGAAGAACTGAACTCCCTGGCCAACTGCCGTGCCGTAAAGTTGAATAGCTATCCAGTTTTTTTCGTGAGTCACCGAAGGAAGGAAGTAATTCACCATGTCGGTGACTACGCCTCTCATCATCGTCGAGTGAAAGACCGAACGGCATAGTGTAAAAAGAAGAACTGTAAAGGGGATGAACGACAGAATCGCATTGGCCGCGACGCTGAAGGCAAAGGTGTGCACTTCGCTATCCAGCAGATAACTCAGCAGCGCCTTGCCGTCCGTGCGCCAGCGATACCACTTCGATTTCTTGGGATCCGTTGTTTCAATGACTCCAGCGGCTTCCAGCGCACTCTCGCGCGGCTCTTCTGTTCCTGAAACTTCTATCACGTGCGGCATCCTTCCAGAGCAGGCACTCTTCCTGAATTAAAATGTGAAACCGACGAGCGGTTCTTTTAATAAGAATAACGCTCGGAACTGGCTGTCGTGTTACACCATCATCTCCCGACCTTCAGTTTATCGAGCGCCCACCGTGCCGCCGAGCGCAACCCCTCATCCGGGGCATCGGCCCAGCCAGCAAGCCAGGGCGCAAAGCGAGCCAGACCGCTGTTGCCCATGGCGATGGCCACATTGCGCTTCAGCCCCCAGAATCCCGCGCGCCGCACCGGCGAGCCGTTGAATGCGCGCTCAAACTCGGCTTCGTCCATCGCCGCCAATCTCTCCAGCGCTGGGTTCACCATCTCCGGACGAGCCTCCAGATCTGGGTCGCAGCCAATCAGAGCCTTGCGGTTCCATGGGCAAACATCCTGGCAGATGTCGCAGCCAAAGACCTGGCGGCCCATCCCTTCCATCCACTGCGGCTCGATCGGGCCGCGATGCTCGATGGTCAGGTAAGCAATGCAGCGCGCGGCGTCCATTTGATAGGGCGCGGTCAGCGCTCCGGTTGGGCATGCCTCCAGGCAGCGGCGGCAGCTTCCACAGCGGTCGGGCTGGAGAACGGCAGCTAAGTCATCTTCCTTTTCGAGCGAGGTCAGCAGCACTGCGAGAAATCCGTACGATCCGAGTTGGGGATGAATCAAACAGGTATTCTTGCCCGTCCAGCCCAAACCAGCCGCCGCGGCGAGGGATCGCTCAGCCACCGGCCCAGTGTCGACAAAGGCGCGAGCCTCAAAGTCGCCCAACTCTTCGTGCAGCCGCGCTTCCACTGCCTTCAAACGCTTCAGCAACACCTTGTGATAATCGCTCGGACGCCGTTGGCCGCTTGTGTCCACCCGGCTCGACCAGGCATAGCGCGCAATCCAGCCCAATGCCGCAGGAGCCGGATCGGTCGAGCGCGGCTTGCCGTTGTTGTAGTTCGCCCAGCAGACCAGAACCGATCGCGCCCACGGAAAGGGAATCTCCGGTCGTGAGCGAAGCAACCGGCCGTTTCATCTCGCCGCTCCAGGTAGCGCATCGTTGCCGCGCTGCCCATCTGCACCCACTTCTCATAGCGTGTAGCGTCCCGTTCCTGATGGACGTAGGGCAGCGCAACAAGCCCAGCCTCGGCAAATCCACACTCCAGTGCCACTGCACGCGCCCGTGCGCCAGTGAGGCGAAGCGAACCTGCCGGGGCTGCGGGTTGGCTGGATGCGGATTGGATTGACCGTCGCTCCAAGGGATTCTTCTCTACTTCGAGAATAGCCCGGCGGCGCGGTCAACGTAGTGGAATTGTGCTTTATCCCCGAATGGAAAGCGCTTTGCGAAGAACGGTCAGTTTCAGCTTCGACTCAGGATCACTTTGCAAGGAATTGAAGAATAACTGAAGGAGAGTTGCAAAAAGCGCAAGGATGAAGCCGCCAGTAGTCGCACCAAAGACAATCAGCCCGCGCTGGGGAAAGGAACGCCGGTCAGGCGCAATGGCCGGATCAACCACCTGAATCACCGCGCCCTGCTTGGCCTCGTCGAGTTTGGCAGCCTCGTATTGCCGCGCCAGAATATCAAAGATCGTCTCGTAATACTTCACATCGCGCATCTTGCGGATGTATTCGAGGCTAGCCTCGGGCACCATGCCTTTGGGAATGATGAATCCCGCGCCGCCGCTGTCCATCGTTCCGCCCAGCTTGTTCAGTTGTTCCCGCAGACCTTCCAGCTCGCGCTGCGCCTGCAGCAGTTGCGCATTTTCACCGGTGGCGTAGGTCTTCATTCCCTGAATTTGCACTTCACGAGCGGCTATCTGCGCGCGCAAGGCCGAAGCGGATTCAATCAAGGCCTTCGCCTGACTGCTCACCTCAATCATCCCGGTAGCTTGCTCCGTCTGCTTCATTGCTTCTTCGGCATCGGCCAGCTTGTTTTTCTCCTGCTCCAGTTCCTGCTCGAAAAAGAGCCTGCGCTGCGAGGCCTCGGTAATCGCCAAGCGCTGAGAAAGACCGCGAAACTGCTCCACATAGCCATTGGCCAACTGCGCGGCGCGCTGTGGATCGCGATCCGTGATGGTGATGCGAATCTGGTTGTCCTTGCTGCTGCCATCGACAACCGCCCGCTTCTCAAAGGCCTTGCGCGCATCGGAGAAGTGCTTTTTATGGTACTCGCCCATCAGGTTGTAGTGCTGCACCATCGCATCCTCGACACTCCGGCTGGTCAGCATGCCGACGTAGGTGTCGTTGGGATTCTTCAGGCTAAGCCCCCCGCTGGCCAGTGACGCCATGCCGCTTACACTGCCAAGCTGAGCGGCCAGTGCCGCGCCCATCGAGGTGTTTTGCTGTGGAGTCAGAATCGTCGCCGTTGCGGTATACCGGGAAGGCAAAAGAAGGGAAATTGCGGCTCCGCCCAGCGCGAAGGACGCCGTGACCGCAAGGATGAAACGCTTCCGTTCGGCCAAAGCTATCAGTAGATCGAAGAGGGAGATTTCGCCGCCCTCCTTGACGTTGATCCCCGCGCCGCTGGCTCCGGAAGAAGGTCCGGCCTGCTCATTCAATTCGAATTGCAAAATATCCGTTGTCATTGGTTCCTGCCGTGAGAAAATCTGGGCCTCTCAAGGCCTGGGTACTGGCCGCAGAGAACGCCGGAATGATTGCTACTTGACCACGCTCAACGCCGCCGCGCCCAGCGCAAATTGCGAGAACATCTGCGACCAGTCCACGATCCCGCGCATCACGGAGGGCTTGAAAGTCTTTTCCGGAACAACAATCGTGTCGCCGGGGCTGATATGAAGGTTGATGAACTCGCCCCTCCAGATTGAGCCGCCGTTGTCGCGGCTGACCACCTCGCCATCGGCCCTGATAATGAAGATATGGCTGCGATCCGCCTCCCGGTTGGCGCCGCCGGCCTGCCGCAAATAATCGCCAACCCTACGCCCTTGCGCATACAAGAACGAGTTCTGATCGTAAACCGCACCGACAACATTGACCACGCCTGGAACCGATGGAACGAGAAAATGGTCGCCGTCCTCCATGACGACATTGGGAAGGCTCTCCACCCCTCTGCTCTCGGGAGCGAATCTCAGCACAATGCGCCCCGTGGCGCGAACCTGACGCAGGCTGGCCAGCATCTCTTGTTCGCTGCTTTGAGCCGCCGCCGCGCTCGCATTGTCCTGTGTGGAATTGATTGGTCCAGATTGCTGCGACAGAGAGCTTCTCTGGATTCTCATGCTCAAGCTCTGCACATATTCATCCATTCGCGCCTGCTGCATCGCACGCGTTGACTCGCGCGTGTACTCGGAGCCATACAGATACGCATCCGGAGTCAAGCCGCCTGCCCGCTCCACCAGATCATGCAGCGTCTCTCCGGGACGTACCTCATACACCCCGGCATGCGCAAATTCGCCGTCCAGCGTGACCAGCTTCGTCTGCTGGGCGATGGGTACGCGAATATCTGCTTCGGAAAAAATACAAACCACATCTCCAGGCTGCAACTCCAAATCCTGGGATGCGTCATGCTCCAGCACCAGCTTTCCCAGATCGAATGGAAGCAGCCTGCTCTTCAGTGACTCGGGGTCCAGCCGCTCAATGACCGCATATCTCCAATCAATCTCCGGCGCCAGTGCGTGTACCTCGGTGTGCTGCACGGCCAGAGGAACACGATTGACCGTGGCCTGCGTGGCCGCCAGCGAAGTGCTGCTGGAATGCTGCCCTTGCTGCGCCGCTCCCAGTTGGCTGGGAGCATCCGCATTTTCCGGCGCTGGAAGCCCTAATTGCGCCCGCTTCCACCAATAATTCCGGGTGATCAGCGATTCCTTGTCTGGAATCAAATCGCTCAGCCGCATCCCCGGATGCCAGGCGAAACGGCCTGGATTCGCGGTATTTCCCCGCAAAATGACCGTCCTGCGATATACAGGCACTATCGAATAGACCCGCACCAGGTCGCCGTCCGCGAGCGGGGTCGCCAATCCACTCGCATCCGAGGCGACTTCCATGGCATGACGCTCGTGGTGATTGTCTATGCGCTCAATCGAATAACGCGCATCCGAGGCAGTCGAGGAGATGCCCCCCGCTTCAGCGAGAAGCTCCGAGAGAGATTCATTGCTCCTTAATTCATAGATCGCGGGATTGCGAACGCTGCCAACCACGGCGGCCTGAGCGCTTACCGGAGGAATGAAGAGCACATCCTCGGATTGCAGTTTGACATCCTTGGATTTATCGCCGTGAATCAGCAGATCGTAAAGATCAAAATCCGTAATCAGCGCGCCCCCGCGGCGCAGTTGGATATGGCGCACCGAACCCTGCGCCGATGGACCGCCGCTCGAAAAGAGCGCATCAACCAGCGTGCTTAATGAACTGATGGTGTAAACTCCAGGGCGGCGCGCCTGCCCGGTCACATAGACCTGGATCGAACGGATCTGGCCTACATCCACCGTCAAATCAAAATTGTGATAGACACGCCCGATGGCCTCGCGCAGATGCCCATTCAAATCCGAAGACGGCAAATCCGCCACATGGACCGCCCCCACCTGCGGAAGAAAGATCTCACCCGAGCGATCCACGCGCGCATCGATCTGGAAGTTGACCTGTCCCCAGACACGGATGCGCAGTTCATCGCCCGGCCCGATCCGGTAATCCAGCGGGACGGGCGCGAGGTCAAGCGGCGCAAATGTCGATGGAACGCTACGGAACAACTGCGCTCCGAAGATAGGAAGCATCTGGCCGGTCGTAGATTGGATAAACACCTGGAATTCAGTCGGCGGCTCCGGCGGAAGTTCGCGCTGCGGCTGACTGCGCGGCGTACCCTGCTTCGGCTGCGGTTCTTGATCGGTGTAATTGACATCCATATTTGAACCGTCTTTTTCGTCCGGCAGCGAATTGCGCATCGAATGACTCGAAGGCGGCGCGCTTGCCTCTTGTATTGGAGAGGGGTTGTTCAATTCATCACTCTGAACAGGTAACTGCGCGATGACCGAAGCAGCCGACGAAAGAACCAGGAGAAAAACAGCAGGTTGAATCTTTTTGCGAATCCGCACCGCGGACAAGATGCAGCGGATGCGACTGAGTGAAATCGGAGGAATTCTTGGATGCGCCATGAGAACCATATGGCCGGAGAATAGCATGGTTCAATTGCGCTGTAGCGCTTGCAAATAACTCCGCCTTGTTCAACGCGCCAAGCACGGGAATTTCTTTCCTGACACGATCGACTTGGAATTCATATCTTAAAAAAACTCGAATTACCAATGGAAATGGAAGGCAAAGTTCATTGGCGGTTTAGGGAAAGAAAGAATGATTGAAATAAACAAGATAAGAATTTCTGGCCGACAATCCATTGGATGAATTCCCCTCCAGCGCCATTCAATCATCCTGAAGAAGAGTCTTCGGAAGAGACTCCAGATTGATGATCAACGAGGAAATTTTTCACTATGGGAATGGACCAATATGGTTATGACTTTACATTATTTTTTTCAATGTCCCTAAAGTTCACGGAAATCTCCGTGGCATTGCTATCCGGCGAAGAATCAGACATAGCATCGCCCTGTAACTTCACTGCGGATGTCAGTTCCATATTGTTACTGCGACTCTCTCTAATCCCATATAGCTACCCGAATGCAATTGTCCAGATAGATTCTCTCCCGGAATTGCTTGATAGAAAGCAGAATGATCTTGTGCGTTGGGAATGATCTTGATGGACGGTTCGCAAAGGTTTCAACTTCGGCTGAAAACTTTTGTTGTTGTCGGCTCTTCAGTCTCCATGCGCGAATATTTGATTTTTCTCATCGTGATTCCGGGAAATCGCAGCCAGTGTTTGCGGCAAATATCAGAAAGTGATCCATTCTTTTTCATGGATTTCGCAATGCAGTCGATGTAACCAAAGTCGATGTAACCCAAAAAAGGAAGGTTCATTTGAACGTTCAATCGCTCGTCACCCCAAAAAATGATACCCGGGCCGTGAACATCACGATGGATATCCCCGCGTACTCCGGTGCAGGTTTACCTGAAGTTTCCATGCCTGTTCATTCGTCAGAATTAGTTCCTCATTCAATGCCGTTTCTGGTCCTGCGGAATCTTAGTCCATGGTCGCGGTCCAGGGCCAAGCGCTTCTTTGACTGCGCTTGTGTATTGCCGGTGCTGCCGCTGTTGCTTCCGTTGATGCTTGTGATCGCTCTGGCTGTGCGGATCACTTCACCGGGTCCGGCGCTGTTCAGGCAGAAGCGCATTGGGCTGCACGGCCGCCCTTTTACCATCTTGAAGTTCAGGACGATGCTGATGGCCACCAGCACTGCGCACCATCCGGTAACGACAGCCGGCAATCAGAGCTTCACATCAGTAGGGCCTTTTTTACGCCGCTGGAAGCTCGATGAATTGCCTCAACTGCTGAATGTGCTTTTAGGGGATATGAGTATCGTGGGTCCGCGCCCTAAAATACCCGAGCACGTCTTCTCTGATTTGCCTTGCCGCCCCGGCATCACTGGCGCGGCGACCATTGCCTTTGCGCGCGAGGAAGCAGTGCTGGATCGAATTCCCGGGCATCATCTGGAGAGTTACTATTACTCGGTTGTTCTTCCCGCAAAGCGCAAATTGGACGCGGAGTACATGGCTCGCGCCAGCTTCCTCTCCGATTTGAAAATCATTGTCGACAGTGTGCTGCGCCGCTGGGATAATTCAATGATGGAAAGCCTTCTGCAAAGGACTTTCAGAATTGATGACAGAGCTTCGATTCCGATGATTCCTGAGGTCGAAACTTCATTGAATTATGCGGCGCGGAAGCTGCCCGCCATGGAGCTGCCCATCTCCGCAAAACAAGGCGCGGGATTGCTTTAACCCCCGTGCCATGATCATCCGCTTCGCTGCATTGGTTCATTTGAAATTTCGAGCGGTTTCGCGCCGGGACAATGACACCGCGGGCTACGAACGCCGGGCGCAGGCTACGCGCGGAATTCCTTGCAGATCGGGTACAAACTCAACCTGCTCAAAGCCTGAGCGGGAAAGCAAGACTGTGATGGCGGACGATTGGCCGTAGCCGATTTCGAGCAAGAGAAAGCCACCGGGAACGAGCGCATGGAAGGCCGCGGGGATCAGGCGGCGATAGACATTGAGGCCGTCTTCACCGGCAAAGAGGGCCATCGCCGGTTCATAGTCACGCACTTCGACAGAGAGTTGAGCACGGTCGGAGTCAGGCACGTACGGCGGATTGGAGACGATGATCTCAAATTGCTCGCCGGCTACCGGTGCAAGCAGATCGCCTTCAAGAAAGCGGATGCGCTCCGAAACGTGATTTTGCTTCGCGTTCAATTCGGCAATCTCCAGGGCTGGCCGGGAAAGATCGATTGCCGTGATCTGCGCATCGGCCAAGTGCTTCGAGAGCGCGATGGCGATGACGCCAGAACCTGTTCCCACATCGAGAACCCGTGGTCTGTTCGAGGTGCGCATAAGTAAGATAGCGCGCTCGACGAGGTGCTCGGTTTCGGGGCGCGGGATCAGAACGTCAGGAGATACGCGAAATGGAAGGCCGTAGAAATCGCAAACTTCTTGAATATGTTGAACGGGCTTTCCGGTCATGCGTTCTTCGAGGTTGCTCCTATAGCAGTCAGCATCCTGTGGCGTGAGCGTTTCATCCAGATGCGCCAGCAACCATGCGCGATTTTCTGCGATGGTGCCAAGAAGCAGCAATTCGGCATCCTGCCGCGCCTTTTCAGGATGTGGCCCGAGAAGCAACTGCTTCTTGCCGTAATTGAGCCATTCACGCAATTGCATCACGCCACCTAACTACCGGCTTTCAACTGCTCGGCCTGATAGTGGGTAATCAGCGCATCGACGATAGGCTGCAAACGGCCCTTCCATGACCAAGTCGAGCTGATGCAGAGTGAGTCCGATGCGATGATCGGTGAGACGGTTCTGCGGGAAGTTATAGGTGCGAATCTTCTCGCTGCGGTCGCCTGTGCCAACCTGCGATTTGCGCGCCTGCGCCAGCTCCGCATTCTGCTTTTCCATCTCCTGCTCATAGAGCCGCGAACGCAGCACGCGCATCCCTTTTTCGCGGTTCTTGATCTGGGATTTTTCGTCCTGGCAACTTACCACCGTGCCTGTCGGGATGTGCGTGATGCGCACGGCGGAGTAAGTCGTGTTCACCGATTGTCCACCGGGTCCCGACGAGCAGAAGGTATCGATGCGAATGTCCTTGGCTTCAATCTTTACATCCACTTCCTCGGCTTCAGGCAATACGGCAACGGTGATCGCTGAAGTATGCACGCGGCCTTGGGTCTCGGTCTCCGGCACGCGCTGCACGCGATGCACGCCGCTCTCCCACTTCATCTGCGAGTAGACGCGCTCGCCCTCGATGATGGCGATCACTTCCTTGTAGCCACCGACGCCGGACTCGGACATGGACATCAATTCGATCTTCCATTTGTGCTGCTCGGCAAAGCGCTGATACATACGAAAGATTTCGGCGGCAAAGAGAGAGGCCTCGTCGCCGCCGGTGCCGGCGCGGATTTCCAGAATCACGTTCTTGTCGTCGTTGGGATCCTTGGGCAGCAGCAGAATCTTGATCTCTTCTTCAAGCGCCGGCTCGCGGGGAGCAAGTTCGGCGATCTCCTCCTCGGCCATCTCTTTCATATCGGGATCGGCGAGCATGGCGCGCGCCTCGGCCAGGCCGTGGCGCACAATCTTCAGCTCGCGGAACTTCATCACCGGCGTCTCCAGGTCGCTGAGCGCCTTGCCGGCCTTCTGATACTTTTCTCGGTCGTTGACGATCTCCGGCTGCGAGAGCTGCGCGGAGAGCTCTTCGTAGCGCTGCTCCATCTGTTCCAAACGGTCAATCATGACGGTTCCTTCAGGGCACGCATTCAAATTCATGCGCCGGTGCCGGGGCGCGTTGCTGTTTTGTTGGATTGAGGAAAATGGCGTAGAACGTGCGCTGGCGGCGAGCGCCGCTAAAGGAGGGCCGGAATGGGCTGGTGGAGAGCCATCTCTTCTATTTTAGCGCGTAAGCAGCACGTGCGCATTATAGAAACGGATTGATGACCCGCACGCCGTCAATCATCTGTCCGTGCTGCATATCTTCGGAGAGCACAACGCGGCAGCCTGCCTTCCTGGCACAGTGAAGAACCAGGGCATCCCAGTAGGAGATCCGGTGCAGACGATGAATGTCGATTGCCGCGAGAATATCCGCGGCGACCGGCTCAACAACCTCAAAGCGGCAATAAGACTCGACCTTTTGCCTGACAAAATCAGGATCGAGACCGAGCTTCCGCGTGGCGTTCACAAAATATTCTTGTATCACTTGCAAAGATAGAACACCTGTACGCCGCGCTCTGTGCCCAGAATCAGCTCCAATGCCCGCTGTTGCTTTGCGGGGTACGCAAGGTCATCGGCGTAGAGCAGGACGTTCGTATCCAGAAACGTGCGCAGAGATGCCTGAGTGGGTTCGAATCGTGCTACCAGTCTTTCCGATCCAGGAATGACCACCTCTTCGCCATTTTCCGCTGGTTCAATCAAGCAAGAGAACTTCGCTTTCGGTATGTCGGGCGTCATATCCGTGGCCACTTCAGGCGTTCTTCATAAGCGTCGTCACGGTTGTACTTCCATCCGTTCGAGTTACCGCGCCCCGCAGTTCTGTGGAGGAACTCCAAGTCGCGTTCCAATTGTCCATGATCGTCCCCTGCCAGATGCTGAAGATGTTCCCGAATCTCCTGATTCAGACTCTTGCCAACGGCGCGGAGCTTCTCCCGTGCATTCTCGACAAGTTGATCGTCGATGGAGAGAGTGATATTCATGAGCACAGAATACGTGCGCACATAACCTGTGTCAACATAAAAGTGCGCGCAGGACAAATATACCGACGTAATGATCCATCCAGGCGGCCTTTTCAGACGAAAACCGTCGGAATGAGTCTGTAGCCGCAGGCTCGTCCGCTGCTTCGATGCGCAAACCTGCCGCCGTTCTTGCATTCAAATAATCCGAAACGCGGCATCGCGTGCACCACTAGCAGACCTGCGCTAGCGCCTCCCAGGCTTGTGCGGCGAGCGTTTTGGACGGATCGCATTGCATACGATGAGTTTAGAACGGCGCGGCAGAGCGGTAGAATCGAAACCAGTGGCAGAACGGCCTACAACGCAGCTTTCTCCGCCTCCGCGCTCCAAGTGGGCGCGCGGAGTAAACCTGCTGCGCCCGTCGCATACGCACACGGCCTTTTCCGCCACCATCCTGATGATGGCTTTTGGCTTTTTCTCGCGCATCATGGGGCTGGTGCGCACCAAATATATTGCTTATCTCTTCGGCCATAATACTGACGCCTTTTACGCCGCCTTTCAACTGCCGGACATGGTCTCGTACTTCCTGGTCGGCGGAGCGCTTTCGGCCACTCTGGTCACCATTCTCACCCACTACCGCGACAGCGGGCGCGAGGCGGAGGGTGAGCGCTCCCTCTCGGTAATTCTGACCACCATGTTCCTGGTGCTGGGCAGCGCAATCCTTGCGGCTGAACTCCTGGCCCCATGGTACGTTCATCGTTTTTTTCACGGCTTCGATCTGGAAAAGGCGCGGCTTTGCGTGCGCCTGACGCGCATTCTGCTGCCCGCCCAGCTTTGCTTTTTTGCCAGCGGTGTCTTTGGCGCGGTGCAGTTTGTGCGCAAGCAGTTCTCCGTGCAGGGCTTTGCGCCGCTGATCTACAATCTGGGCACCATCGCGGGCGGCCTGCTGCTGGTCAAGCACCTGGGCATCTCTTCGCTGGCTTTCGGTACGGTGGCCGGAGCCGTCTTCGGCCATCTTCTGTTGAATTGGTACTTCGTGCATCGTGCGGGGGTGCGCTTCCGGCCGATTCTCGATTGGCGCGATGAGGGCTTGCGCGAGTGGGTGCGCCTCTCGCTGCCGCTGATCGCCGGCGCTTCGCTGGTCTCTGTTGACCCGTGGATCATCTCGTACTTTGCCTCGTCTTCCGATGGCGCCATCACGTTGATGAACGTGGCCAAGCAGCTCTTTGCCGCGCCGATCGCCATTCTCGCCGGAGCGGCGGGCATGGCCTCGATGCCCTTCTTCGCCAATCTCTGGTCGAGTCAGCGCCGCTACGAGTTTGCCACCGGCGTCGCTGACTCCGTGGCACGCGTCACCGCGCTGGGCTTGCTGGCCGCCTCGGCGATGGTCGCTTTGGCCACGCCGATGGTGGAACTGATCTATCTCGGTGGACGTTTCTCCACCGCTGACTGCCGGGAGTGCGCCAACTACTTTATCGTCTTCTCCATCTCGCTCTTTCTATGGTCAGCGCAGGCCATTTACTCGCGGGCCTTTTATGCCGCCGGGAATACCTTCACGCCGATGGTAGCAGCGACGACCGTGACCGTGCTTTCCATTCCCATCTATGCAACCCTGTACCACTGCAACGGCGCAATGGGATTGGCCGTCGCCTCCGATCTCGGCATTGCGCTCCAGACCGTCTCCCTCGCTGTGCTGCTGCACCGCCGGCGCATGGTTTCGCTGGCCAGCCTGGACTATAAAGAGATTGGCCGGTGCCTGCTGGCGGGCTTGGCGAGCGGCGTAGCGGTCTGGGTGGTTTTTACCGAGGCGGAAGGCCACTTGCTTCCTCTGCTGGGAACGCGTGTGAGCGGGCACGCACGCTGGACGGATGTTGTGGCACTGATTATCGGAACAGCACTATGGCTGCTCATCACCAAATGGGTGCTGGAGAAGACCGGCTCCGCGCTGCCTCGCGTTGCCATGAAGCGGCTGGGAATAGACTGATCGATTTCAGATCATTTCAAATTCGTATTTATATAAGTTAATCATAATAAATAACTTACAAGATTTAATTCTCAATTTCATTTCTCACTATTTCGTAGATTCCACATCCGGAACACATGGCTTCAATCGAGACACGCTGCTCTGGTGAAACAACACAAGCGCTCCCGCATCAGCAGGAGCGCTTGTTCCGTGAGAGACTCTTGAAGTGTGGTTAGACCTGGACCGGCTTGGGCGCATCCGGCGCTGCTTGAACCGGGGCGGGCGCTGCTGCCGCCGGCTTGGCTTCCGTCTTCTTGATGTCGATGCCGCCTTTGAAGAAGGCGCCGTCTTCGATGCTGATGCGCGCCGCGGTCACATCACCGGTCAGAGCGCCCTCGGCACGGATGTCCACCCGGTCACTGGCGGAGACGTTGCCGCGCACCTTGCCCAGAATGACGATCTCACGGGCACTGATGCTGGCCGTGACCTGGCCATTGCGGCCCACGGTCACGCGATTGCCGGGCAGATTGATGCTGCCTTCGACCTTGCCATCGACAAAGAGCGATTCAGTGCCGGTGATCTCTCCCTTGACGAGCAGGCCCTTGCCGATGGTGGCCTGGTCGCCGACCGTGACGTTCGGGCCGGTGCGCGGGTTCAGCGACGGGCGCTGGAGTTGTGGGGCGGGCGGGTTCGGGAGAGGGGCTGAGATGTACGGGTCCGGGATTGCTTGGCTTCCACATAGCGCTCACGAGAGTTTCCTTTTCTGTCCTGATGGGACTGGGCTAGCAAGGCAAGGGCCATCGCCTTGGACCCAAGATGAGATTGTGTGGATCGCGGGAGCTTTACACTCCGCGCAATCCACGTACGGCCACAACTAGGATGTTACCTCTTCCCAGTGGGCCGGGAGTATGGCATTGAGATTATTTTAAGACGATCCGCTGCAGAAGAGCGAAAACAGCGGACTGGGTTGTGCTGCCGGTTCCCTCCTCTGTCAACAGCAAACCGGCTGGACCGAAAGGGGAACTACGTACAGATCGCAAGGACGAGCTTATTCCCCCAGAGGGGGAATCGAAAATAGCCCAGGACAAGCGAAGCGCAGTCTTGGGAAATCAACCGCAGAAGGCAATCCGCCCCGGAGGGCCGGATCGAAATCCGCCTGCACTGCCGAAAGCAGCGAATGCCACTGTCTTGGAACGACGGAATCAAGCAAACGAATAGTCCTGGCTGGTATATTCATCCATCAGGAGCAAGTGCCGATGCAACGGTTTGTTATGGATAAAACTACGTTCTTGAATGTTGACCTTCGCATTTATGCGAAATCAGACCTACAGCCGTTGGTAGACGCTATGGGCAACAAGATCACAAAGCTTTACGTAGGACGCGAAAAACGGATGTTCACAGCGCAGCTTGAATTGGCGATACAGCCAAAGAGTCCAGAGTCGGCGATCCGCATTTTTTGCAAATTGATTCAGGGACTTCCACATGAAGCGAGGATATTATGGGATGCTTCCCGAGTACGCGAATTTGACATCGGAATTGAGGCTCCGAGAAATGCCAAATTCTACTGGTTTTCCATCGCTCCGAAAGTAATCAAAGCATCCTCGGAAATCAATACATTCATCGTTGTCACGATTTACGGTCCGATGAAGACGGTTAGAAAACCGCGCAAAATCGCATCTGCGACTTAATGCAGCTGGCGTATTGAGTTTACAAGCATCGCAAAAGGGTTGAAAATACCCTACTCTTAGACTATGACCGACACGGAACTGCTGGCGCGGATTGCCCGCTCGGCTGGACAAAAGGCCGGATACAAGCAACTGGTGCGCGAACTTTCGCTCGGCGGCGGGCGAGAGCGGCGTTTGTTGCTGGAACAACTGGCGCGGCTTACCGTGCGCGGCTCTCTCATCAAGCTGGACCGCGAGCATTGGAGCATTCCCCGACCGCTCGGCACAGGCGGAACACGTGACAATCTGGCCGCCGGGCGGCTTGATCTGCATCGCGACGGCTACGGCTTTGTACGGCCCAACGCCAAGCAAGCCGTTGGCGAGGACGACATCTTCATCCCGCCCAACGAGATCAACGGCGCCATGCAGGGCGATCAGGTTCTGGTCGAGGTTGA
Organism: uncultured Acidobacteriaceae bacterium; assembly: GCA_963804315.1. Taxonomy (GTDB): domain Bacteria; phylum Acidobacteriota; class Terriglobia; order Terriglobales; family Acidobacteriaceae; genus Telmatobacter. The sequence continues at coordinate 198,909 of CAWDQB010000046.1, read as the reverse complement.
ACCACCCAAAGCCGATGGCCGCCGCATGGGCCGCATTGTGCGGGTGCTTGAGCGGCGCAACCCGACGGTCGTTGGCGTCTTTCATTACGCGCGGTCTGGGCGGGCGGCGGGTAACATCGTTGTGCCCTTCGACGAGCGCATGACCCAGCAGATTCTGATTCCCGACGGTAAGGAGATTCCTCCGGTTCAAGAAGCTAGCTCGCCGCATCGCGTTTTTGGAGAAGAGGTTTTGCGGAGCGCAAAGAAACGGGGGAAGGCAACCGAAGAGCCTCTCTCAGGGGCTAAAGCCCAAGATCATGATGGTGCCTCGATGTACGGGCTAAAGCCCGTACCCTTCAATCATGTTTCTCAATCGGAATCCAACTCAGTTTACGACGATCTGGAGGGCCTGGTCGTCGATGTGGAGATCACCAGTTGGCCGACGCCGACGCGGCCACCCATCGGCAAGGTGGTTGAAGTCTTGGGCCATCCCGATGACTTCGGCGTCGATGTGGAGATGATGATCCGCAAGCATCAGTTGCCGCGCATCTTTCCGGAGAACGTTTTGGCCGAGGCGCGGGCTGTTGCCCACCTTGACGAAGAGGAGATTAAGCATCGGCAGGATTTTCGCAGCTTGCCCATTGTGACTATCGATGGTGAGACGGCGCGTGATTTTGATGATGCTGTGCTGGTGACTGACCGTGCCGATGGCGGCTATGAGTTGCAGGTCCATATCGCCGATGTGGCCGAATACGTTCGCGCCGCAACGGATATTGACTTGGAAGCGCGGCTGCGCGGAACCAGCGTTTATTTCCCCGACCGCGCCATTCCCATGCTACCGCAGGAGCTATCGACCGGCATTTGCAGCCTGCGCCCCGGCGAAGACCGTCTCGTCCTGAGCTGCATCATGAGGTTGGATGCTACTGGCCGCATTGAGAGCTATGAGATTGTCGAGGGCGTGATTCGCTCTGCGGCGCGCATGACCTACACCGAGGTTCATGCGATCCTCGAAGGCGACCCGGAGACTCGCGCTCACTACACAGCCCTTGTTCCCAACTTCGAGCGAATGCGCCGCCTCGCTGGCCTGATGAATCAGCGGCGCGAGGAGCGGGGTTCGATCGATTTTGATCTTCCCGAGCCGGTGATCGAATTCGACGAGCAGGGGCGGATGCGCGGCGTGACCAAGTCCGAGCGCACCTGGGCCAACCGTCTGATCGAGGAGTTCATGCTGGCCGCCAACGAGTGCGTCGCCGCATGGCTGGAAGACCTGGGCGTGCCGTCGCTCTACCGCATTCATGAAAAGCCGGAGCCGCGCCGCATCGTCCAGTTTGAAGAGCTGGCCGCCAGCTTTGGCCATACCCTCGGCCTCGGCGCGCTGCCGGTGAAGCGGTTGCAAATGAAGAGCGACCGGCGCGACTCGAAACGCACCGGCCGCAGTGTCCGCACGCATGAGGTTGCGGAAGACATTCCCGTCACGCCGCGGATGTATCAGAAGCTCGCCGCGCGCATTGAGGGTAAGCCTGAAGAGCGGATTCTGAGTTACCTGATGCTGCGCTCTCTGCGCCAGGCGCGCTACTCGGAGAAGAACGAAGGCCACTTTGCACTGGCCGCGCCGACTTACACCCACTTTACTTCGCCCATTCGCCGCTATCCGGACCTGATCGTTCACCGCATTGTAAAAGCTTTGTTGCGCGAGGGAGTCAGCGGCGAAGGAGTGGTCGCGGATGGACGGCACCGTTCTCCCTGGACGCATCCGAATGAAGGGCTCACGTCTCCAAACTACTGTCATCCTGAGCGAGCGAAACGAGTCGAAAGACCTGAGGTTCGTCAAGTCCCCATCCCCGAAGCGGAGCTGGCGCAGATCGCCGAGGAGACCAGCCAGACTGAGCGCCGCGCCGCCGGGGCCGAGCGCGAGCTGGTCGAGTGGAAGAAGGTGTGCTTCATGCAGGACCGCGTCGGCGAGGAGTTTGCCGCGCTGGTACTGAATCCCGCCAAGTATGGACTCTTTGTCGAACTGACGGAGCTCTTTGTGGAGGGACTGGTACCCATCGATAGCTTGCGCGACGACCGCTACACATGGCATGAAAACACGCATGAGATCATCGGCGAGCGCAACGGCCTCCGCTTCCGCGCAGGTGATCGCGTGCAGGTCATTCTGGACCGCATCCTGGCACAGGAGCGCAAGCTGCAATTCTCCCTCGTCCCGGAGGGCATCCAACTGACCGGCAAGAAGTCCGCCCCACCCAAGCCGAAGAAGAGCAGGCGCAAGGATACACCCCGCCCCAAATTCAAGCCACCGAAAAAGCTGGGCAGAAAGGGCAAGCGGCGGTAAGATTGGCCCAGCCGCTCTGGCAAATCAATACACTTGGAGTCATCCAATTATATGAACCCACCAAGCCCCGGAGTTACGCTTGCGATGAATTCCCTGCTGGTTCGCATTCGCGCGCTGGCCACTGCCGCTTACTCCTTTGAAGAGATGGAGAAGGCCGTTGTTGAAGTCATCGCCGCCGAGCTTCCGCTTTACAACTGGACCGGCTTTTACTGGCTCGATCCGCACGACCCGCAAACCCTGGTCTTAGGTGCGTTTATCGGTGAACCCACGCCCCACGTGCGCATCCCCGTCACGCAGGGGATATGCGGCGCGGCGGTAGCCTCTGGCGAGACGGTGGTGGTGGACGATGTGCACTCCGATCCGCGCTATCTCTCCTGCTCGATCAAAACGAAATCCGAGATCGTGGTTCCAATTTATGCGCGGGGTAAAGTGGTGGGCGAAATTGACATCGACAGCCACGCTGCGGCAGCCTTCGCCGAGATCGACCGCGCATTTCTGCAAGAGGTGGCGCGCATCGTTGGAGCGTTTGTCGAGGATCGTTGCAGTGAGAGGATTCAATTGCTTTAGGACAATGCACCCATAGGTATAAAATGGCCGCGATTCCAAAGAACCGCAGTCTTCCGTACAGGCGATTACAACGCGAAAGTATCCATTAGTTGGCGAGTCCGAATAGCAAGCAAAGCTACGCTCCCCGCACGGTGCCACGCCCGCTGGTCTTTACCGTATACATTCGCAGATCAGCGGCGGCAATCACGGCGTGAACTGTTGCGCCGTCATCGGGAGCAGTGGAGACGCCCACGCTGGCGCTTATCCGTATTTCCAGACCGTTCTTCATACGGAAGATGGTCTCCATCAGCGCGCGGTGCAGCGCCGTGGCTAGCTGGAGCGCCTCTTCCGCGCCGGTCTCCGGCATCAGAATCACGAATTCGTCGCCGCCGTAGCGGAAGCACCAGTCCTGCTTGCGGCTTAACTCACGAAGCCGCTCGCCGACGCGGGCCAGCAGCTCGCTGCCCACCAGGTGGCCATGCTCATCGTTGACCAGCTTGAAGTGGTCCAGATCGAGGAAGGCCAGGCTCACCGGCCTCTCCGGCCGGCTGCACCGCTCCAGCTCCCAGCCCAGCACATCGTAGAGATGGCGAACGTTATAAAGGCCGGTGCAGTCGTCGGTGATGGTCAACTGCTGAATGCGGGCCACGTCGCGCGCGTTTTCGATGGCGATGGCGGCATGATCGGCCAGGATGTGCAGAAAAGCTATGGTGTAGTCGGTGAGCTGCTCGGAGCGGGGATTGAAGATTTCGATTACGCCGTGGGTCCCTTTGCGGCCGCGCAAAGGCAGAGCGATCACCGAGCGGACAACCCGCGAACGGTCTCCCAATGCCTTCTTCAACCGCGGATCGTTTTCCGTCTCGGGAACAAGCAGCGTTTCACCGTGCTCTGCCACCCAACCCGCGATGCCTTCGCCAACCTTGACGCGCAGATTGCGCAGCGCGGAGTCCTCTTCACCCTCTGTGATGGCGTAGTAAAGCTCCTGGCGGCTCTCGTCCAGCATCAGCAGCGTCCACAGATCGGCATCAATGAAGCGCTCCATGTGCACGATGATGGTACGCAGGATAGTATCCAGATCGAAGCTCGATGTCAGCGAGCGCGCAACCTGATGAAAGACGAGAAGGTCGTTGAGGGGAATGCGGTTTGCTTTCTCGGTGGTCATTCTGGGCCCGGAGAGACTTCTCTCTTCGCCATTCTTTCACACTGTGGCGAACCGTGAACAGACAGTGCCTGGAACGCGGTAAGTCTTGGAGTGTTTGAAAGACATATGAACGTTTGGCAAACTGGTTTTTCGTGTACCGCATTAGGGCCTGTTATCACTATCTGAGGCGCGGCGGGTTGATTTAGGCTTTCGATCCGGCAAGAGAATCGCATGATTCCTTTCCGCCCTCTCCTCAAAATTGCGCGAGTTGCAACCGCAAGTTGGGCTGCGCCTTACTGCCGTTTTAAGATTCATGCGCGGCGCCTTGCGCCATACGCTCCAAAAGCCCCAGTTTAACGGCCATGCGCTCGGAGATGCGCATGGGGATGCGCTCTCGCTCGCCAAGCATGAGAACCACATACTTTAGCCATAGAAATTTAGTTCTTTTGAATTGGATTTCCTTCCAGGGGACACGAAGCGGCGGATGGCCAATCCGAAAGAGAAACAGCATTGAAAGATAGACGGCATCCTCGGCGGCAGTGATGCGGATAACGTTTCTGTAATTCGTCCGAAACCGCATCTTCACCCCGTAGAAGAATGGACCGGCGCTTTTGGTTTCGCCATAAGGCTCAGATTGCTTTTGAAAGCGCCCTGTGAGACTATGCCATCCGCTGAACAAGCTAACAAGGAAGCAGACGAAACACCAAAGAGATACGAAGAAAATTACGAATCCATAAGGAGTTTCTAAAAAAGAGTTGAAACCATTTTGCATCGGATTCTCCAAGAGTCAAAGATCGAAGAGTCAGAGTTACTTGTTGCCTTGGAACTTCGTAAATTTCTTGACCGTCTCACACCCCAACCGGGAATGGCTTCGGACTCGATTCGTCGGTGTTTGCGCCGGCGCCGCTGCGCCAGCGCTCGAAGCGGCCTTGCAGCAGGCTCATCAGCCCGGTGTACCAGTAGCCGATGACGAAGAGAATCAGGAACGGCGCGGTGAAGTAGTTGTGATTGGAGAAGGTGTAAAGAATTGCCGCCATGAAGTAGCAACCGATCAGCAGTTCAAACCATGGGGTCAGCTTCAACCGCTTGCGATATTTGGCGGCCTGCGATTTTTCGCCTTTTTTGGCGACGCGGTATTTGGGCGTGCGTACAAAGGCGCTCTTGATGCCGAGCAGGGCTTCCATCACCGCTTTGGTATTGGTGAGGGTGAGACCGATGCCGAGCGCCATCAGAAATGGCAGATACAAAAGGGTTTTCCACCAAGTCTTGGGGAAAAGCTCGCGCTCTGCCATTAGATAAAAGACGCCGATGGAGGCCGTTGAAGCAGTAAAAAGCGGCACGTCGATCAGCAGCATCTGAAACCAGCCCTGATAGAAACGGCAAACCATGGCCGGCAGCAGCAGTACGGACATGACGATCATCAGCGGATAGCTGAGGTTGGCCGTCAGATGGTAAACGGCCTCCACTTTGATCCGGCGCGGCACGTTGGACTTGAACATCAGCGGCAGCACTTTGATGCTGGTCTGGATCAGCCCTTTGGCCCAGCGCGCCTGCTGCGTTTTGAAGGCCGTCATTTCGATGGGCAGTTCGGAGGGGCATTCGACTTCGGGCAGATACTTGAAGCGCCAACCGGCCAACTGCGAGCGGTAGCTGAGGTCCGTATCTTCGGTAAGCGTGTCGTGCTGCCAGCCGCCGCCATCGCTGATCGCCTTGATGCGCCACATTCCGGCAGTTCCGTTGAAGTTGAAGTAGTCGCCGGTGCGGACGCGCGCGCCGTGCTCGATGATGAAGTGCCCGTCCAGCAGAATGGCCTCGATCTGGGTCAGCATGCTGTAATTCCGGTTCATGTGGCTCCAGCGCGTCTGCACCAGGCCGACCTCCGGTTCGGCAAAGTGATGGATGACCTTCATCAGCCAATCTGGCGGAGGCACAAAGTCGGCATCAAAGATGGCCACGAATTCACCTTTGGCAACGTTCAGGCCCGCGTCCAGCGCACCAGCCTTGAAGCCGTGCCGGTTGGTGCGATGAATGTATTGGATCGGATGACCAAGCGCCGCATAGCGCGCGACGATCTCCGCCGCCACTTGCTGTGTCTCGTCGGTCGAGTCGTCGAGCACCTGAATATCCAGTTTCTCGCGCGGATACTCCATGGCGCAGACGGCCTCAATGAGCCTGTCGATCACAAACTGCTCATTGAAGATGGGCAGTTGCACCGTCACCCTCGGCAGCTCGTCAAAGTGCTTGGGCGGGTTGGGATCGTAATTCTTCTTGTACTTGAAGTACAGGTAGCACATCGTGTAGCGATGCACTCCATAAAACGCGAGCACGATCATCACCAGAAAGTAGGGCAGCAGCACGGCCGCGTCGAAGATATTCCAGTGGTATAGCCCCTTGAAGGTCTGGTCGCCGTACTGCATCTTCAAGTTGTGCAGCAGGCCGTTATGCGGCGCAAAAAACAAAAGCGCCTCGGCATGATCTGGTATTCCACTCAACAGGCCGACGGCGGGTTTCCAACAATTCTCCAGCAGATCAAACAGGGCAAGCCTCCACGATTCCAACACCAGCAATTGTAGCCGCTGGAGGGTGCGGTTGGCGCTTGAAAGATCACTTTCACAATCAGCGAATCACATGAATCGGTACACCCAGCTTCAGTTCTCTCCAGAGTTGCTCGGTGGTATAGACCGGCGCATTCAGCGCAATGGCCAGCGCGAGGCAAGATCGATCGCCCAATGACAAACCGTACTTTTCTGTCATTGTGATCAAATCTCCGGCAATCCTGGCATGTTCGCGTGTGTACGGCTCCACGGAACTGACAGAAGAGAGAGCTGCTACCCAAGCCATCTCGGGATCATTCCTCATTTTGACGAGCTTTGATTGCACCTCGGCGAGGTTAATTGTGCTGGCAACGGAGCGACCCAGAATATCTGCCGTCAGAACTTCTTCTCCTCGCTCACGTTGCAGCATTGCGAGCATTGCGGAGGCATCGAAGACAACCTTATTCATGCTTGGCCGCCTCACGCCGTTCAGCACTCAACTCGTCGGCAAGGCTGACCCCGGCCGGCGCATATTTCTTCACCCACTCCTGCGCCCGCCGCAACTGTTCACGCATCGTCGCGATGCGCAACTCTCCATCCACCACGCGCAGGTCAATGACCTCATTCTCCGCCATCCCCAACGCTTCCCGCATCGCGGCCGGTATCACAAGACGCCCTTTCGCACCAAGGCGCATCCGTACCCGATGATCCTCGACGAACTTGGGGCGCTCCCACACAACATCTTGTTCTTGAGTTTCCAATACTTCCATCTATGCCCCCCTACATTCATGACACTAATCTACCTTTGTGGCACAGAACAATCAAGTGGCACTATTTACAAAATTTCCACCACCTGCAATCGCGCCAATCAGCACGGCCAGCTAGATAATCGCCACCCGTCCAAAAGAAACCATATCGTGTGTCAGTGGCTCACAGAACGGGAAGGAGAGGCATAGGGTGAATCTGCCGAAGCTGGTCCAGAGGGCGCGCCTTGCTCCGGGCTGTCGCCAGTCAAAATCCGCGTCTCCGAACCAAAGCGGCGATACTGTCCAAAAGAAACGTCATTCAAATAAGTCTTGGACGCGCCCTTGTAGTTCGACCTTGAATAGGCTCCCGTTTGTTGCGCCGTATGCGCCATCAGGATGGAAACGCTCCTCACCGGACAGATGTATGTTTTCCCCGCGATCTCCACCGGACTGTATTCGACCTCGATGCCTGCTTTGGAAACCAGCTCTTTGGCAGGAATGTCGGCCTCCATCGTGATGCGAAGGATGGCGCCATTGGCGGGGTCGAAGGCAATCTCTCCGTGATAGCTGACGATCTCTTTGAATACGCTGCTGATCGGACTCCCATCGGAGTTGAATCCGTCCGCAACACAGCAGAACTGCACCGGGTAATGCGACTTCTCGCTGGGAACCACATAGTGGAAGACCGCTTCTTTTCCGCCTGCGCCTTGCTCCCACCGGCCCCATGTAATATTGCCCTTCAGTGCATCAGCCACCACCAAGCTGAGGATCGGCCCGAACTCTCCCGCAGTGGTTAACCCGCCAATCTGCGCTCCATGCTTCGCTGCCTTCTCATCCGCCACTTCCTTGCGGTCGCGGTAAGTCACGGTGAGACTGGATCTTCCAACGGCGTGCAAGGGCATGGCAGCCACAGTCGCTATACCGGTTGAACCCTGCACATCCTCTTGCGGCCTGTCCTCGAAGCCAATCGTTTCACGAACTGCCAGAAAATTCGGCAACTGGCGGGCGGTGGTGTTGACATAATTCACAACTTGCGTCAGCATCTGGCGCGCCGCCGCGGGGTCCGGAGTTGGGTCTGCGAGAATCTCGGCTGCTGGCGGATTGAGAAATACCGCGGAATCTGCCAGAATAAGTAACTGCTCACGGGCCTTGTCGCCTGGCAGGTTCTTCTTCCATTCGGCTAGCTTAACGGCATTCAGCCGCTCGGTCAGTTCGACTCCTGAGAGTTGCCGCGCAACATCCTCGCCGGGAGTTCCGTGCGCCGCAGTGAGCATCACTTCCAGTTGGGCCACCGTGATCTTGGCCACAGAAGCGTCCTTAGCCGCCAAGGATGGAAACGCATAGCCAGCCAATAATAATAGCAAGAGCAGTTTTCTCACGCGCATTCCCTCATTTCCGCCGAGGCCGCAGAATCGCACACTCACGACTCATCTGATCGGTGGCGGCAGATTTTAAGCAAAGATACCATGCCTTCGACTACGATCTGTTAGACACTGGCCTTAATTTTTCTGTCAGGACGTTTTTTTCGTGTACATCTTGACGCAATAGCCAGCCACTCTACAGAATGCCCAGCACCCGCAACCGCACCAGCCCGCCGGCCAGCACACCCAGCGGCGCAATCGCCACCTGCGCCAAGAGAAACCAGATCGGGTATTTTCCTCGCGCTTGCAATACGCTCATGGCCGAGAGCAATAGCACCACCAGAGCCAGAGCCAGCACTTGAATCAGCGGATTCGAAACCGCAATCCAAGCAGTCATATAGCCGCCCGCAGCCGCAGACAAACACGAAAAGCTGAGATGGGCACAGAAATAGCCCAACTGCTTCTTCCCCGCTGTATCCGCCCAGCTTGGAACCAGGCGGGCGGCCAGCGCTGTCAAGGCTAGGCCGAGCAGCACGGCAACCGCAAAGCCGGCAGCTAATGATAAGAAGGTCTTTAGAATCACCACGGCAGGTTCTTCCCGGTCTGTTGGCCTACTTCGCCCCGTTCGATCCGCTCCAGAAAGGCCCGCGCCAGCTTGCGTTCGCCGGGATGGCTTTCGCCGTGCATCGAGCACAAATCAAGGAACTCCTCACAAAGTGCATTTTGCGTCTCCAATTGCGCCAGAACCCCTTGCATGGCCAGCGCCAGTTCGCGCAGCCGCTCCGCCTCCGGCCAGGAGTTCTCGTCGCCCACTTCCAGCAACTCTACGCTGGAAAACAGCCCTCGCCGCCCACGCGCAGCCTCATCCAGGCAAGCCATCAATTGCTCGCAGAAGGCCTGCTCCAGCGCCTCCGTCTGACCGGGCGCGATCTCTTCCGGCGGATCAAATTCAGGTTCATTGCTCATCGATTAAGCCATCCAGCACTATCATCACTCATCCTCCCGTGCAAAACAAAAAATGTTTTGAGCTGGGGCATCTTCGCAATCAAAGTTTGCTCGAGCAAGGTCAACAGCAAATTGAAGCTCTGAGGTCTCAAGTAGTTGATGCAATCCAACAGCAGATCGCGGAATCAGAGGCACGTGAGAGGCAGGCGTAGCAGGACAAAGTCGGCCGTGTCATCAGCAAGGGATTTTGCGCAGCATGAACGAGGAATGCTCGGTTGAGGAAATACGGCTGGGGCAGCTTTAGAACTGGCGAAGCGCCCCTTTCGAAAATACAACTCGACTCCGAGAGGAAAGCTTCCGATCTCGTTCAAAATGCACATTCTAAATATCTTAATTTCGAACTACTTAAAGAGGAAGAGTTCGCGAAAACCATACTTTTAAACTGCTCTATTGACGACGCAAGTCTTATTAATTCTTACAGAAATCCCTTTGACATCCTTGCAGAAAGGGCCAACACGAACAATGGCGGAAGGGGAGGGATTTGAACCCCCGGAACCCGTTAAGGCTCGTCGGTTTTCAAGACCGATGCAATCAACCGCTCTGCCACCCTTCCGCTCTTTTCAAAATACCATGCGTGAACCTTGGTATCCAGCCTATTGTGGCATTAGCTCCGGAGGTGCGCTCCCTTGCTTGCATTTTCGAGGATGTTTTATAAGTGGAAGGCTCAGGAATTCATCTTCAGCGCTGCGTTTGCCCAGACAACTGCCTCATTATGGCAGCGCATCACCTGATCGGCACGCAGGTGGTTGGCGCGGATGATCGCGTCGCAGCCCTCCCAATCGCCGTACTCCTGGCAAACCACCCAATGCAGCAGCACGCTCTCCGGCGTTTCCATCCCCAGCAGAGCGTCGCGCGCCTTTTCGCGCAGCGGCAGCAACCTGATCAAATCTTCCATCAAGATACGCAGCATCGCTGGAAAGAGGCTGATCATGCCGATCAGATACTGCTCGCTGGGAACTTGTCCGGAGAGATGCGCCGCCAGTTCGCAGAAGCGCCCGCGCTCGAAGGCCATACGCAGAATCTCCGCCGGCTGGTCGGCATTGAAGTCACTGGCTATGGCCAGAATCGCAATCCGCCGGAAGGCATCTTCGCCCACCAGCATCAGAGCCGACTGAATCGAGGTCACCTCCTGACGAACCGCGCAAATCGGTGAATTCACCAGACGCAATAGCCGGTAAGTCAAAGAGGCATCGCAGCTTACCAGTTGGCTCATTCGCTGCAAATCGATGGGATTGTTCTGGAGGTCTTCGAGTATCTCAAGATGCACCAGCCGGTTGCCAGGAATCTTGTGGCTCTTCAATGGCTCAGGCCGGCAGAAATAGTACCCCTGGAAAAGCTCGAAACCTTCTTTGCAGGCCGTCGCATACTGCTCTTGCGTCTCCACGTTTTGCGCCACCACGCGGGCCTTCATACCCTCCAGCCAATGCAGAAGATTTCGGCGTCCCAGTGCGTCCAGTTTCATGAAATCGACTTTGACGTAATCCGCCAGTTCCGCCAGCGACCGCGCTGCCAGTTCCCCATTGAAATCCGCGAGCGCCAGTTTGAAGCCTACAATCTTCAACTTGCGGCAGGCCGTCAGCAAGCTGGGCGTTGCCTCCGCTGCAAAGGGAAGCTCCAACACTGTCATCTTCGGCGGCAGCACCTGAACCCATTCTTCGGTAAGCGAATCCACCGTGCAGTTCACAAAAGCCGGTAGTCCATGCGCCAGCTCCTCCAAACCGAAAACTACCGTATTATCAAGCATCGTGCAGGTGGCCAGATCGCTGTCTGTTCGCGCCATCGGCTTGCGCCCGTTCCAGAACAATAGTTCGTAGCCATGCACGCGGCTGTGTAAATCCAAAATCGGCTGCCGCGCCACTGAGCGCAACTCAGCAGCCTGTTTCTGATCTGAACCGTTAACTACTGCAGCCTTGGCGTGCATCGCCATCAAGAGTCTCCCACTCTATATATCGTTGGCTGGAGACGAAACGTGAGCGCAAATCGGCGTCCACGCAACTCCAGCAATAAAATTTTCTATTCGGAGAAGATTTGGCAAACCCGCGGATGCTCCCGCATCCCACCTCTTTCATCAGAAGGCCCAGCGTTTGCATCTGGCGATATTTGGCTGAAATGAGGCTTCGGCCTCAATGTGCCGGAAGGCGCGCGATAAAGACCGCCGCGACCTTGTCCTCATAGGTCAGTTCGAAGCGCGGGTCCATCCGCAGCAACTGCGTCAGCGGAGCGCTCACTGGACCAATCACCAATCCCGCCTTCTGAAGATTGGGATCGCTGGCCCAACCAGGCAGCCCGTTCCAGGTATCGTGATTGAGATTGATCTGCTTGTCTCCATGAAGCGCCGCGCGCCCATCGATGCTGACCGGCATGCGCAACGCCCAGATCAAGTAACCTCCCCAAGTGTAATCGTTGTACAGCGGACCGCTCCAACCCTTCTCTTTCACAACTTCCACCGCCTGCACCGGGAGAGTTTCAGCCAGCCTCATCCGCAAATGAGCATTGTTTACCTGCAACACCCAGAAGCCTGCCGTGACCGCCACGCCCGTGGCCACCATCGCCAGCAACGCAAAGACAGGCGTCAAGCGCAAGCGGTTCTCTTTATCGCCCCTCAGCCCGCCTGCCACAATAGCTCCGCCAACAATCACCAGCACCCATGCATCGCGCTGCGATCTGAATGCCACATAGATGGCAAAGGCCAGCAGCAGCATCTGAAAAAAATCCGTCCGCCGCGCCCAAGCCAGCACGGCGACGGCAGCCAGGGCAAACAGCAGCACCAGCCAGTCGTCAAAGCGTCGGAAGGCCATTGCGGTCATCTCACCTACCGAATTCAGCACCCCCGGCTGGCTGGCCAGATCCCGTGCAATCGGATAGATCCTCCAACCGTAAGGATTGGCCAGAGGCGCCAGAATGCTGGCCAAAAAGATGCCGCCGAGCCAGTCTGCGCGCAGGTGAGTCCGCACCGCGCTCACCCAGCGGGCCGCGAGACTCTCTGCTGTGGCGATGCCCAGCACCACCAGTCCATCAATGAATTGAATATGCAGGTTGGCCCATAGAGCAAACAAGGGCGGCAGCCACAATAGCTCCCATGCTTGGCCCGTCTTGCGCGCTTGCAGCAGAATGCCAACTTCCAACGTAAAAAATAGAATCGAAAACAACCACGGCCGCGGTTCATAGGTATGCCAAAGCGTAATCCCCATCATCATGGTGAGCAGCACGCTCAGCGAAAAATCCACCTGCAAGCGCTGCACCATCCGATACATAGCCACGGCGATCAGCGCTACCATCGCGGCGCTGTAAGACACCAGGCCAACCAAACCCATCCGCCGGAAGAGTTGGTAAACAATCACCTCAAACAGCCAGCTATAAGCCGCCCAGGATTTCCCCGCGCCAAAGCTGGAAAAGCTGTCCGTCCACGGCACCGCATGATGCTGCCAAATCCACTCGCCGGTTCTCAGATGCCACCAGATATCCGGGTCTTCAACAATCGCAAGGATCAAGCAGATCAAGACGGGAAGAACGACGACAGCCGCCAAAATAATTGTCTGCGCCCATTGAATGCCGTGCAGAGACGCCGTTGCCCGCCCGCCCGCGCCGTCCTTCTCACGATTCATTTCAACCGCATCCTCACGGGATTCCATAGTCATCCAGATATTAGATCATCGCGCTGCCCTCATGCGATCCCGCGCACTCTGCCTTGGCCAAACCACCTCTCAGGCTAGGGAATATTCACCGCCCAGCCGCAGTACAATCAACTCCATGAGCTTCCCTGTCACCCGAATGCGCCGCCTCCGCCGCACTGAATCTCTCCGCGCCCTGGTCCGTGAGACCGCCCTCAACCCAGGCGACCTGATCTACCCTCTCTTTCTCTGCTCCGGTGAAGGCATCCGCCGCCCTATCAGTTCCATGCCGGGCGTCTTCAATCTCTCCATCGACGAGGCCCTCCGCGAAGCCGAGGAAGCTGTCCGCCTGGGTATCGGCGGCCTGTTGCTCTTCGGCCTGCCTGAAGCCAAGGACGAGCGCGGCTCCGGCGCGTATGACGAAAACGGCATTGTGCAGCAAGGCCTGCGCACCCTCAAGCAAACTGAATCCGGCAAAAAGCTGGTTCTTATCGCCGACGTCTGCCTCTGCGAGTACACCAGCCACGGCCACTGCGGCATCGTCCTGGAAACCCGCAACGGCTTCGAAGTCGAGAATGACTCGACTCTCGATCTGCTCTCCCAGGCCGCCGTCAGCCTCGCCCAGGCCGGCGCGGACATTGTCGCTCCCAGTGACATGATGGATGGCCGCGTCGCTGCCCTCCGACGCGCACTCGACGACGATAGTTGCGAGCAGACTCCCATCCTCAGTTACGCCTCTAAATTTGCCTCCGCATTTTACGGACCCTTCCGCGAGGCCGCCGACTCCGCGCCCCACTTTGGCGACCGCAAGAGCTATCAGATGGACGGCGCCAACCTGCGTGAGGCTCTGCGCGAGATTGCTCTCGATCTCGATGAAGGCGCAGACATGATCCTGATGAAGCCGGCCATGCCCTACCTCGACGTCATCCGCGCAGCCCGCGAGTTCACCGGCGTCCCTCTCGGCGCATACCAAGTCTCCGGCGAGTACTCCATGCTCCACGCCGCCTTTGAGCGCGGCTGGCTCGACCGTGACCGCGCCATCCTTGAATCGCTGATCAGCATCCGACGCGCCGGAGCCGACTTCATCGTCACCTACTTCGCCAAGGAAGCCGCCAAACTGTTAGCGTGACTGTAATTTTTTCGCTGACTTGTGATCCCCGCGCAGTGCCGGTCGCTCCGCCTCTTCGTGTACTTGAGCAACTTAATCAACATGCCAAGTCTGGCCAGCAGACTTCGATTGATTGTTGTCCTCGGAATACTAGGGCCTGTTAACACTACCTCGGGCGGCGGCGACGGGAGCCAATTTTCCCCAGTTCGAGGCGCGAGGAGCGAACTGTAGCCGGTTACTGGAGCGACGAGCAACGAAGAGATGGGGAAAATTGGCCCCGTCCCTTCGGGTTGCGGCGAAAATCCGGGGTCCCCAACGCACGAACTTTGTGCGCTGGGGTGGAAATCCGCCCATACTTTGTTGTCGCCCTTGTGCTTGGAGCGACCAAACCCTGCGGACTCCGCCGCGTCTCCACCCCACGGACCAAAACCTATCCGTGGGGACCCCGGTCTGGGCGGATTTTCGCACGCAACGCCACCGCCTGAGGTAGTGTTAACAGGCCCTAGAAAAGCTGTTAGCAAGAGGGAGGCTGCAAGTCTATTCGTAAATGATCGGCTTCAAAGCAATCGGATGATGCTGAACGTTCTCTACGGGATGCGTGTGAGCTTTGGCAACGTCGCAGGAAACGATCGGAATCAACTTCTCCCGATGCTATACCACCAATTATTGCCGCAACTCCACTAGCGTCGCGCCTTGCCCACCTTCGTTTTGCGGAGCTTCGGTGATCGTCGCCACGTGTGGATGGCCTTTCAGGAACTCGCGAACACCGCGGCGGAGAATGCCGGCTCCATGGCCGTGAATGATGCGGACGCGGGGCAGGCCGGCGAGGAAGGCGCGGTCGAGGTACTTCTCCAGTTCCTGCTCGGCCTCATCCACAGTCGAGCCAATCAGGTTGATCTCCATGCGCAGCGCGTCTGTGTTGGCGCTGATCATCGTCACATGGACGTTCTTCTGGTTGCGGGCGGCGGCCAGCGGATCGGATTGCTTTTCTTGCTGCGTAGAATCTCCACCAGGAGGCTGCGGCGCGACGCACTCATCGCGCTTGACGCGCATTTTGATGGGTCCGAGGGCGACTTCAAAGAGGTCTTTCTCCACCTCGCGGACCACCGTGGCGATCTTGTTCATCGACTTGAGGCGGACCTGATCCCCGGCGGCGATGTGCTTGAGCAGGTGCGGCTGAGCGTCGGCATCGCCCTGATCAGCGCCGGTGCGGTGGGCGACGACGGTCTGATTGAAGCTCTCTTGAAACTCGCGGCGCAGGCGCAAGATGCGTCGCTCGGCCTCTTTGCTCAGCTTCTCCTTGCCGGCGCGATCCTCGATGGCGCGCACCGTCTCGCGCATCTGAAACTCAAAGTCCTTGAGCAGCGAGGCCAGCTTGGATTCAAGTTCCTGAGTGCGCTTGCGCAGCTCAACGTCGCCCTCTCGGGCCAGCTTTCTTCTCTCCAGATTCAGCGCATACTGCTGCTCGCGGGCGGCCTTGCGTTCCTCTTCCAACTGGGTCAGCTCGCTGTGCATCTTGTCGAGAAAGCGGCTGATGTCGGCCTGCTGCGAACCCAGGCGCTGGCGGGCGGCGGCAATGATTTCAGAATTCAGTCCCAGCCGCTCTGCGGTTTGGATGCCGGCCGACGCGCCGGGGACGCCGATGCGTAGTTTGTAGTTGGGCGCCAGTGTCAGTTCATCCACGCCTGCCGCGGCATTCAGTACGCCGGGAGTGTTGGCGGCGTAAACCTTGAGCGAGGTGTGGTGGGTGGAGATCAGCGACCAGGCTCCCGCCTTCAAAAAGTGGCTGGCAATGGCCACGGCCAGCGCGGAACCTTCTTCGGGATCGGTGGAGGAGCCAAGCTCGTCGAGCAGAACCAGCGACTTTTCGCCGGCGAGCCGGGAGAGCCTGTCGAGATTGGTGATGTGCGCGGAAAATGTGGAGAGGGCGGCTTCAATGGATTGCGCATCGCCGATGTCGGCCAGGAAGGCTGTGAAGACAGGAAAGCTGGCCGCCTCGGCGGGGACGGGCAATCCAGCCTGGGCCATCATCGCCAGCAGAGCCGTGGTCTTGAGCGTGACGGTTTTGCCGCCGGTGTTGGGACCGCTGATGATGAGCTGGTGGGCCTCGGCGGTGAGTTCCAGGGTTAGCGGGACAACTTGACCGCCACTCGCGCGGAGGCGCTTTTCCAGCAGCGGATGGCGGGCTGCTTCTAAATGTAGTAAATGAGGTGTGAGGGTTGGCCCCACGCAGTGGTAGGCGCGAGCAAAGCGGGCGCGGGCTTGCAGGCTATCGACCAGCGCCAGCACGCGCGCGCCTTCGACCAGCGCCACGGCATAGCTGCCCACCTGGCGGGTGAGAGCCATAAAGATGCGATGAATCTCGGCTTGCTCTTCTTCCAGCAGGCGCACGAGTTCATTGTTTTGTTCGATGGTTTCCAGCGGCTCGATGTAGACGGTTTGCCCCGACGAGCTGATGCCGTGGACAACTCCGCTGACGCGCCGCTTCTGCTCGACGCGGACGGGAATGACGAAGCGCTCGCCGCGAATGGTAATCAGTTCATCCTGCGTCGCGCCGTCCGAAGCCAGCTTGCGCAGTGCTGCACGGAGGCTCTCTTCGATCTGCCGCTGCTGGCGCTCCTGCTCGCGGCGGATGCGGCCCAGCTCGGGCGAGGCGTTGTCGGCCAGCGAGCCGTCTGGCTGGATGGTGCGCTCGATGGATTCCGCCAAGGGGCGCAGGCTGATAGTGAGCGCGGTTGAGAGCTGGCTGAGGCCAAAGAGCTTGCCCACCAGCCGCGCCGGGGGCGATTGCAGCAGCGCCTGCCACGAGGCCACGTCATTGGCCAGCCTTGCAATGGCTTGCAGTTCGTTGGCTTCGAGCGCCGCGCCGGGAATCTGTGCCTTGGCGGCGTGCTGCGTAGGGTCGAAGAGGCCGCCGACAGGGATGGAGGTTTGCTCTTCCAGCAGCAGCCGCAGCTCGCCGGTGAGCTGATGCTGGCTGGTGATCCACTCTTCTTCGGTGGAGGGCTGGAGCGCAAGAATCGCATGGCGGCCCACGGGCGAAGCGGCAAAGCCTGCCACCAGCGCCAGCAGAGGCTCCCACTCAAGAGCGGCAAAGTCGGCAAACTCCACCGGCGACGGAATTGGATCAAGAAGGGGCATATTCTGTACTGGAACTATCTTATTGCGTTTGACCGTAAAGCCATGATCTGAGTACCCCATAAAACGTGAAAACCTCAAACAGCTACAATGGAACCGTGACCGAACTGGTGCAAATCTCCTCCGCCCGCACGGCTCCTGCCCCCAAGCCGGAGTGGCTCAAGGCGCGCGCCCCGGTGGGCGAGAACTACCACGACCTCAAGCGCTTGGCCCGTTCGCTCCAGCTCAACACCGTCTGCGAGAGTGCCCATTGCCCCAACATCGGCGAGTGCTGGCACCACAAGACGGCAACTTTCATGATGCTGGGCAATCTCTGCACCCGGCGCTGCGGCTTCTGCGCCGTGCCTAAAGGCCGCCCGGAACCGATCGACTTTGACGAGCCGCGGAGAGTTGCTGAGGCTATCACCGCGCTCGGCCTGGAGTACGCCGTCATTACCAGCGTCGATCGCGACGATGATCTGCTGGGCGGCGCGCGGGCTTTTGCTCTGGTGATTGAAGAAGTCCGACAACAGGCCCCCGGCTGCCGCGTCGAGGTGCTGATCCCAGACTTTCAGGGCAACCTTGAAGCCATTCGAACAGTCGTCGAAGCGCGTCCCGATGTGCTCAATCACAACATCGAGTCCGTTCCGCGCCTCTATCGCGCCGTCCGCTCCGGTGCGCGCTACGAGCGTTCGCTGGAGTTATTGCGTTACTCCAAAGAGCTAAATCCGGAAGGCGTGACGAAGTCCGGCGTGATGGTTGGATTGGGTGAAGAGACCGTCGAACTGCTCGAAGTCTTCCGCGATCTCGCTCACGTCCGCTGCGACATTCTCACTATCGGCCAATATCTGCGCCCCTCGCGCGACCATCTGCCCATGGCCCGCCTCTACACGCCGCGCGAGTTCGCCGAGTTGAAGACCGAAGCGCTCAAGATGGGCTTTCGCCATGTGGAGTCGGGTCCGCTGGTCCGGTCAAGCTACCACGCCCATGAACAGGCCGCGTCCACTGGATTGACGGCGCTTGCTCAATGATCGTGGTGATGATGACCACTACGGCTGCCTGCCATCTCTTCCATCGGGACCACGCAACCCTCCTGCTCCGCGCAGCCCACGTGTTCGAATTGGATGGTGGTGTGGCTGATATGGAAATGCTCGTGGAGCAGGTGATTGAGCCTGACTAGGATGCAGGCGCTCTCCGAGGGTGGAATGTCGGCGATGGTCACGTGACATGCCAGGGCGCTGGAGTTCGAGCCGAGACTCCAGACGTGCAGGTCATGCACGTTCAGAGCGCCTTCAACGGATTCCATGGCTGCGCGAATCTCGGCCAGCGAGACGCCGCGCGGCGTGCCTTCGAGGAGAATATTGAGGCTCTCGCGGACGATGCCCAGGCTGGTCCAGAGGATCAGCGCGGCGATGACGAGCGAAAGACCTGGGTCGATCCAGTTCTGCCCGGTGAGCAGGATGCCCGCGCCTCCGGCGATCACCGCGGCGGTAGAGAGCGTATCTCCAGCCATGTGCAGGAAGGCCGAGCGCAGATTCACATCACGTGCCACGCCCCACAAGAGGGCGGCGATCACGCCATTCATCAGCACGCCGATTGCGGCCACTACCATCATCAGGCGGGGCTGCACGGCGACCGGCGCGTAAAGCCGATGGACAGCCTCAATGGCAATCCAGATTGAGATGATGATCAGCGTGCCCGCGTTGATGAAGGCGGCCAGCACTCCGGCGCGCTGATAGCCGAAGGTCTTCCCATGGTTCGCGGGACGGGATTGAAAGTAGACGGCGGCAAAGCTGAGCAACAGAGCCAGAAAGTCGCTGGCGTTGTGGCCGGCCTCCGAGATCAGTGCCAGCGAATGAGCGCGCAGCCCAGCCACAAAGGTGATCACCACATAGGCGAGCGTCGCCAACAGCGAAAAGCGCAGCACGGATTGAGTTCTCTGTATGCCTGAACCGGCAGGCGCGGCATGAACGTGCATGAGAACAGTATACCGGGGGTGGGTATCAAAGGCCAGTTCAAGAGATACTTTGCCTGGTTGGATTCTGCAACGCTGGCCTCTTTTTAATCGGGTAAGAAAACTGTGTCACTCTTTCCCACGCATTCCCGCATAAAAACGCGTGCATGAATGGAGCACCCAAAACGGTGTTCAATTGCCGAATCAAGAGTCCACGCTTGCTTCATTCAGGACAAGAAAGCAGGTGCAAGCGTATAGCGAACGTCTGCCGCACCGCAGGCGCCTATTCGTTGGCCTCGATACGCCGACCATGCGCCTCCTGCAAGTTGCGGGAGTTGATCCGGAAGAGCGAAGCGAAGACGCGCAACTGGTCGCGGCTCAGGCTCAGATCCTGTTCGAAGACAAACCAGCGCACCCCTTCGGTGCAGGGTGGAGTGGTCAGCGAGCCGGTGTAGCTCCAGTAGCCACGGTCAGTGGGCAGCAGTCCGCCAGCGCTGACCAGCTCGTCAACCTTCTCGGTTGCGCCTGCTGTCTTGGGAAGATGCGGCCACAGTGCCGCCAATACCGCGTTCGGATTGCCTGCGTCTTCCACCAGCCGCACGGCAAGAATGGCCAGTTTGCCGTCGGCGCTGCGGTGTACCAGATGGACGCTCATGTCACTTAGCTTGCCGCGCACCGGTTCTTCGCCGGGATGGTGGAAGTCGAACTCGACCAGTTCATAACGCACGCCGCCGGCGACGATGTAGCTACCGGGATTGACGTACGCGACAATGGTGTGGCCATCGTTCTCCAAGCGGACAGATCCAGCGATGTAGTGAAACTCGATCGGCTGCAGCGCCTTGTTCAGATGCGCGCCGCGGATGTCAATCGGTGATTGCTCATGTCCCTTGGAGCAGGCTTGGTAGGCAGGATCGAGCTTGCCCCAGTTCAACTCGCCGCGTTTACCCTCGTACTCCCAAGGTGCGGTTTGCGCGGCGGCGACGGCGGCAACTCCTAGTGCGAGAACGGCAAGTGCAAGAAAACGCATCGAATGCTCCTGGACAATTTAGACGCACAGCGCGCTAGAAAGCATTTTAAGGCATTTCAAATGGCCGGAAACCGAATTGTGGGGCGTGATTTGGAGACCCCTCCTGGGTGCAGGCTGGAATCCTTGGTTGAACCGGCGCATCTCAAATAGACGATGGAAGTCTTATGGAATCCTGAAAGCTGGAGCGGACGGCTGGCGGAACTCGAGGCGCGAACCGGCGAGTTGAAAGAGGTGCCTCTGCGCCGCGATGTTCGCTCGTTGGGCACACTGCTGGGAGAGGTCTTGCGGGAGCAGTCCGGCGAGGAGCTATATTCCCAGGTCGAGGCGTTGCGTCAAAGCACCCTGCACCGGCGTGAATCCGAGGCCCGCGGACGCGGCGAGGAGGTTGCGAACCAGGCCATTTCTGCTGGCATCCTGGTGCATTCCCTGCCGGTCGAGCGGGTGCTGCTGCTGACGCGGGCCTTTGCTTTCTACTTTGAACTGATCAATCTGGCGGAGACCAACCACCGCAAGCGGCGGCGCACGGCGCTGCATTTGAGCGGCGAAGCCGACCGGCAGCGCGGTTCGCTCATGGGTACGCTGAGCAAGATGCGGCGCGTCGGGATCAGCGCAGAAGAGACACTGGAAACTTTGAAGCGCATCTTGATTGTGCCGGTCTTTACCGCCCATCCGACCGAGGTGGCGCGGCGCTCGGTGCTCTTCAAGCGGCGGAGAATCAGCGAATTTCTAGCCGCGCTCGACCGCATTCCGCTGCCCGCGGAGGAGATGACGCGCCTCCAGGAGTGCATTCGCGCCGAGATTACCAGCCTCTGGCAGACCGACGAGGTGCGCTCCCGGCAGCCAACCGTCTATGACGAGGTCAAGATGGGGCTGGATTACTACGATGTTTCCATCTTTGCCACGCTGCCTAGTCTATATGCCGAGATTGCCGAGGCGTTAAGAGCGGTCTACGGTTTGGAGATTGAAGCGCATGAACTGCCGCAACTGCTCAGCTTTGGTTCGTGGATCGGCGGCGACCGCGACGGCAATCCCTACGTCACTCCCGAGGTGACTCGCGATGCCATTCAACTGGCGCGCGGCCATTTGCTGCTCTACTACCAGCACAGGCTGGATGAACTGATCGACCTGGTCACCAGCAGCGCGCAGCAGATCGGTGTCAGCGATGAACTGCTCCAGCGCTTGGAGGCGTACGTGGCGCTGGTGCATACGCCCGAGGCGGAGGTCTTCGGCGTGCAATACGAGTTTGAGTACTACAGGCGCTTTGCCATTTGCTTGAAAGCGCGGATTCAAAGAACTCTGGAGAAAGCGGTGGAACAGCCGGGATCGGCGGCGTTGCCGGTAACTCCCTACACCCTCTCTCGAAGCCACGACAAGCTGGCGCAGGCACTTCCCGCCTACTGCAATGTGGCTGATTTCATCGAGGATCTGGAGACGCTGCGCGCCTCGCTGGCCGCCAATCGCGGCTTGCGCATTGCCCGTTCCCTGATTGATCCGTTGATCTTGCAGGTGCGCGCCTTCGGACTGCATCTGCATACCATCGACATTCGCCAGCACGCCAAGGTACATGCCGCGGCGTTACGGGAGGCGATCGCCGACACTGCCGCCGCCACGCTTCCGGTCGAGTTGTCGGATCAAACCACGAGTGTGCTGGACACCTTCCGCGTGGTGGCCGAGATCAAAAGCGGCTGCTCGCCGGAGGCGATTCGCCAATATGTCATCAGCGGCGCATCGACAGTGGAAGACGTGCTGACCGTGGTGCGGCTGGCCCGGCTGGGCGGCGTGCGCGTTGAAGGGGCTGGACTCGGTTCCGGACGCGACCCCGGCCTGATGCCGGTGCCGTTGTTTGAGTCGATAGAAGATCTGCGCCGCGCTCCGGCTGTCTGCCGCGAGCTATGGAACCGCCCCGACTATCGCAAGCTGATGGCCACATGGGGAAACTGGCAGGAGGTGATGCTCGGCTACTCCGACTCGAATAAAGATGGCGGAATGCTGACCAGCACCTGGGAGATCTTCCGCGCCCATCGCGATCTGCATGCAGTTGCGCGCGAATGCGGCGTCAAGTTGCGCCTCTTCCACGGCCGCGGCGGAACGGTGGGCCGCGGCGGAGGCCCAACGCATCGCGCCATCTTCGCCCAGCCGATGAACGCCTTCGACGGCCAGTTGCGCATCACCGAGCAGGGTGAGGTGCTGAACTTCAAGTACTCCGACGAAGTGCTGGCCGAGCGCAATTTGGAACTGATGATCGCCGCCTCTCTGGACGCGCTGGCCCGGCCCAACGCGCGCGACCCAGAGGGCCACTTCACCGGCATTCTCAAACCGGAGTGGGAGGCCGCACTTGATGAGCTATCCGCCGCGGCCTTTCACTTCTACCGCGAACACATTCTTGACGATCCCGGCGTGGTCACTTACTTTGAGCAGTCCACGCCGGTGGCTGAGCTGGAGCAAGCCAAGATCGGCTCGCGTCCCTCGCGGCGCGGCGCTTCCACCAAACTGACCGACCTGCGCGCCATTCCCTGGGTCTTCGGATGGACGCAATCGCGGCTGCTGATGCCGGCGTGGTTTGGCGTGGGCTTTGCGCTGGATGAGTTCCTGGAGCGGCCCGGGGCGCTTGAGCTGCTGCAAACCATGGCCCGCGAGTTTCCGCTCTTCATCGATCTGCTGCGCAATGTGGAGCTGGCGCTGGGCAAGGTCGATTTGGCGACGGCGCGGCTCTATGCAACTCTGGTGGAAGACGCCGCGCTGCGCGAGCGCATCTTCAACAGGATGGAGGCCGAGTTCCATCGCGCGGTGCATGCCGTTCTGGCCGTAACGGGGCAGAAAGAGCTGCTGGAATCCAATCCCGTGTTGGCCCGCTCTATCCGCCTGCGCAACCCTTACGTCGATCCCATGCACCTGATTCAAGTGGACCTGCTGCGCCGCAAACGTGCCGGAGAACAGACGCCGGAGATCAACCGCGCCATCGCCGCCACCATCAGCGGCATCGCCGCCGGGCTGAGGAATACCGGCTGAGAAGTTGTGCTCTCGCAAACAAAATGAAAGCCGTTCTACGAAGCAGGGATTGAAGCCCGGCAAGAACAATTCATCGCAGCCCTGGCGCAGCAACGAACGGGGCGCAGCTTCTTTGTGCAGCTTCCCAGTTCTTTGGGAATGAACGGACGGCGAACTACCTGCTGCTTTTCGCGCGGTATGCAGTCCTTTGCGGTATCCTAAACGTCTAAAGGTTGAGCGGCTGGTTTGGCTTTTATGGCTGCGGGGGTGGCGTGCGTGTCTCGATTCTTCCAGCGATTTGTCTTTGGGCTTTCCGTGGCGATCTGCCTTGCTCTCGTCTCCGGGTATGTCATGAGCGAGTTTGGGCTGCTGGGCGTGCGCGCCGGCGGGCAGCAGGACGGCGCCTATCGCCAGACCAACGTCTACCGCGATGTGTTGGAGAAGATTCAGTCCGACTACGTGACCGAACCCAACATCAACGACGTGACGACCGGGGCACTGCACGGCTTGCTGGAGAGCCTGGACGCTGACTCCAGCTACCTGACTCCGGCCGAGTACAAGATCTACAAAGACCGCCCGGCGGCGGGCGTAGCGCAGGTAGGGATCACCGCGTCGAAACGCTACGGCTATGCCGTGGTGGTGAGCGTACTGCCGGGTTCTGCTGCGGACAAAGAACATCTATCTGACGGTGACGTGATTGAGTCGATTGGCGATCAGTCCACGCGCGAAATGTCGGTGGCGATGATCCGATTGATGCTGGAGGGCAAGCCGGGCAGCACGCTGACGCTCTCCGTGGTGCGTCCAGCTAAACAAGATCCGGAAAAGGTCATGCTGACGCGCTCGATCGCCGCCGTGCCCGCGCTTGACCAACAGCAGATAGAAGGCGCGACAATTCTCTCCCTGAAGCCTGGCGCGCTGACCGCCGCGCGAGTGGACGAGATTGCGACCGCGCTCAAGGCCGCCGCGGGGCGCAAGGTGCTATTGGACCTGCGCGATTCGGCCGGCGGCGACGCCGATCAGGGGCTGCGGCTGGCGAACTTCTTTATCAAACAGGGCACGCTGGCCGTGCTGGAAGGGCAGAGATTTCCTCGACAGACATTTACTGCCGACCCGGCCAAGTTTATCTCGGCCGCGCCGCTGGTGGTGCTGATCAACCGCGGTACATATGGTCCCGCGGAGCTGACCGCGGCGGCGATTGAAGGCGCCAAGCGCGGTGATGTGGTGGGCGAGCGGAGCTTCGGCCTGGGTTCGGTGCAAAAGACCATCGAACTGCCAGACGGCGCGGCGCTGCTGCTGACTGTGGCCAAGTACCAAAGTCCCGACGGCAAAAAGATTCAAGATGAAGCGGTGACGCCCACTGTGCCTGTGAGCCTGGCGAGCGAAGAAGATGAAGAGCCAACTGCGCAGCCGGCCAAAACCGACCAGCCGCTCCTGAAGGCCATCGAACTGCTGAAGGCAAAGAACGGCTGAGATCGCTATAACTGAATCTTCACCGGCCAGGTCTTCCAGATCTCCGCGCAGTAATCGCGAATCGAACGGTCCGAGGAGAACTTTCCGATCCGCGCCACATTCAGAATCGACATGCGCGTCCACGCCTCCTGATCCTTGTACGTCGCGCTGACCCGGTCCTGGCAATCAATGTACGACTGATAGTCGGCCAGCAGCATATATTCGTCGCGGTCGAGCAAAGAATTGATCAGCGGTTCGAAGAGCGTACGATCACCGCGCGCGAACTCCCCGCTGGAAAGCGATACGAGAACCTCATGCAGCATGGGGTTGGCCTCGAAGATCGTGCGCGGGTTGTATCCCTCCGCTTTGCGCTTCTCGACTTCAGGTGTGGTAAGCCCGAAGAGGAAAAAGTTCTCCTCCCCCACCTCCTCGCGAATCTCGACGTTGGCGCCGTCCAGCGTGCCGATGGTCACCGCGCCATTCATGGCGAACTTCATATTCCCGGTACCCGACGCCTCCTTGCCGGCCAGCGAAATCTGCTCGCTCAAATCCGCCGCTGGATAAACTCTCTGCCCCAGCTTCACACTGTAATCCGGCAGGAAGATGACCTTGAGCCGCCCGCGCACGATGGGATCGGAGTTGATCGCCTCGCCTACCGAGTGAATCAGCTTGATAATCAGCTTGGCCATCCGGTAACCCGGCGCTGCCTTGCCTCCAAAAACAAAGGTCCGCGGCACCGTTTCCACATCCGGATCGTGCTGGATGCGCTTGTACAGGGTGAGGATGTGCAGTATCTGCAAGTGCTGGCGCTTGTACTCATGCAACCGCTTGACCAGCACGTCAAAGATCGACTCTGGATCGGTGGTAATTCCCAACTGGTCATGAATATACGACGACAGGTGCAGCTTGTTCTGGCGCTTGATCGCCCGCCACTCCTCGGCAAACTCCGCGTCGCCCACCAGCGGCTCGAGTTTGCGCAGCTTCTCCAGGTCTCGCGCCCAACCCGATCCCAGACGCGCCGTCAGCAACTGCGCCAGCCTCGGATTGCTCAGAACCATCCAGCGGCGCGGTGTCACTCCGTTGGTCTTGTTACTGAACTTCTCCGGCGATAGCGCGTAGAAGTCGCTCAGCACATGCGACTTCAGCAGCTCGGTATGCAGCACGGCCACGCCGTTGATGGCATGAGAACCCAGCGCCGCCAGATGCGCCATGCGCACATACTTTTCGCCCTCTTCGTTGATCAGCGAAAGCCGCGCAACACGCCCATCATCGCCGTGAAACTTTTGCCGCACCTGCTCCAGATGGCGCGTGTTGATCTCGTCAATGATCTCCAGATGACGCGGCAGTACCGAACCAAACAGCCCCACGGGCCACTGCTCCAAGGCCTCCGGCAGCAGCGTGTGATTAGTATAGGAGAGGGTATGCTCGGTCACGTGCCATGCAGCCTCCCACTCCATCTCGTGCTCGTCGATCAAGAGGCGCATCAGCTCGGCCACGGCAATCGCCGGATGCGTATCGTTCATCTGGATGGCGAAGTTGCGGTGCAGCTCCGCCAGCGGACGGTGCTGAGTGAGTTGAATCTTCAAGATATGCTGCAAGCTGCAACTGACGAAGAAGAACTGCTGCAAGAGCCGCAACTGCTTGCCCTGCACCCCCTCATCGTTCGGATAAAGAATCTTGGAGATATTCTCGCTGGAGACTTTGTCCGCCACAGCGCCCAAAAAATCCCCTTGATTGAAGGTGCCCAGGTCAAAGCTCTCGACCGCCTGCGCCGCCCACAGCCGCATGGTGTTCGCGGTATTCGTCCGATAGCCCAGGATCGGCGTATCGTGCGGAACGCCGCGCACCAGCCGTTGGGGAATCCACTTCACCCGCTCCTTGCCTTTGCTGTTGGTATACCGCTCCGTCCTTCCGCCAATCTTTACTTCGAAGGCATCCTCGGGCCGCTCCAGCGCCCACGGATTGCCCAGCCTGAGCCATTTGTCGGTCGACTCCACCTGCCAGCCATCGCGGATCTGCTGGTCAAAGATCCCATATTCATAGCGAATCCCATAGCCGATCGCCGGAATATCCAGCGTAGCCAGCGAATCCATGAAGCAAGAAGCCAGACGGCCCAAGCCTCCATTGCCGAGGCCCGGCTCTTCTTCCTGTTCGATCAGCGTATTCAGATCGATCCCCAACTGGCGCATCGCCTGCTCGGTCTCGTCGTAGATGCCCAGGTTGATCAGATTATTGGCCAGGTGCGGCCCGGTCAAAAACTCCGCCGAGAGGTAGCAGACCACCCGCACATCCTGCGCCTGGTAGTTCTTTACCGTCTGAATCCACCGCTCCACCAGGCGATCGCGTACTGTATGCGCCAGCGCCATGTACAGGTCATTCACCGTCGCCCGCTCGGTCGACCGTCCCTGTACAAAAAACAGGTTGTCCAAAAACGATTGCGCCAGCGCCTCAACCCCCAGCGCGGTTCTCTGGCCTTTTTGCGATCCGGCTAACGATAATTTAAGACTTCCAATCTCTGACATGGCTTCCCTCGTCTCTCATTTGGCTGAGCTGTCCCCTGAAAATGGGAGTGGTCCCCATAAAGATAATTCCAAAAACACGGGACGAGGATGAAGAATTGGTCAAGGTTGAAACGCTAACTTGTGAAAGGTTCAATTTGAATACCACAATGCCGTTTTGGTCAGAGATGCCGGGCGCTCTCAAACCGTTTCGCACAGAGTTTCCGCCGGGTTGCAGCGCGTCTCATCGATCAGGCGTGAAACCTCCTCAGCTCCGACCGGCTTGCCGAATAACCAGCCCTGCGCCAGTTCGCAGCCCAGATCGCTCATAATGCCGGCCTGCTCTTCGGTCTCCACTCCCTCCGCGACGGTCGTCATTCCCATGCTCTGCGCCAGATTGATGAGCGCCGCGACAATCTTCCGGCTGTCCGAGCTTTGCGGAATGGCATGAACAAAACTGCGATCGATCTTGAGTTCATCGAAGGGCAAGGCCATCAGATGAAAGAGACTGGAGTGGCCGATGCCAAAGTTGTCCAGCGCCAAACGGCAGTTCATGGACTTGATTTCGCCGGCGACTGCTTGCGCGGACTGCAGATCGTCCAGAAGTACGTTTTGCGTCATTTCCACCGTCAGCCGGTCCAATAGAAAGCCGCCTCTTTGAGCCACCGAAGCGATCTGTTTGGGCAGTGTCTGATCCATGAGTTGCAGTGGAGAAAGATTGATGGACAAGCGTAATGTGCCGGAGAGCAGAGGAGTAATCGCGAAGATTTTGTTGAACAGTTTTTGCGTGAGCGTGTTGATGTATCCGCATTTTTGCACAATGGGAATGAATGCATCGGGCGAGAGAGCTCCCAGCCGGCCATGGTTCCATCGCGCCAGGGCCTCAAACCCCGCCAGTTGGCGGCTGTTCAATTCGACAAATGGTTGAAAGAACGGAAAGAACTCGTCTTCACCAAAGGCTCTGCGAACATCTTCCAAATCAAGATACATGGAGTTACTTTACGGCAAATCGATATAACATGCTATGAACTGAAGTACTATAATTCGGCCTGTCTGTCCCGATTTGAGTCATATGCGGTAAGGTCTGATTCAGACTAACTCACTCTGAAATAGAACTCCTTTTTTTCTGAAGATGCCCGATCATGAGCCAGAAAGCTGCAACTATTAAGAATCACGCAGGTGCTAGACTGGCTGCATCCCATCTTGAAAAGATCCCATCAAGGAGACGCGCTTCGACGGATCGTTCATTTCCCTCTCGCGTATTGCATTTCCTCCTCTTGCAGAATCAGGTACACAGGAGGCGCTCAGGGCGCTTTTCAACAGCGCTCCCGTGCTAGCCTTGGGCTTGAGGCTTCTTTTCCACGCAGAAGGGGAGAAGCGTTCGAGAGGTTTTGACCGCTTGGCTGAGACACCTATCGAGCCGAATGAGCCGCGCGGCCTTGGACGAAGCTACCGGCTTGAACCGGAGCCGTCGCCGCACCGGCGCAAGCTGGCCGGCAAATTCGCGCTGGCCGCGCTGCTGCTGCTGGCGGTGATTACTGGCTCGCTGGCAGGCCTGACGCTGGTCTACTCCGCGGATCTGCCGCAGATTCACGATCTGGAGCGCTACCGGCCCTCGACCACCACCGATCTCTATGACCGCAAGGGCAGGATCATCGGCTCCTTTGCACTGGAGCGCCGCGAGGTGGTCAACTACGATGATTTTGCGCCGGTGCTGCGCCAGGCGGTGATCTCGATTGAAGACAAGAGCTTCGAGTCGCACTGGGGGATCAATGTGCTGCGCATCGCCGGCTCGGCTTGGCACGACGTGCGCAGCCACGGGCGCGCGCAGGGCGCATCCACGCTGACGATGCAGTTGGCGCGCAACCTCTTTCTCTCCTCCGAGCGCACCGCTACACGCAAGATTCAAGAAGCGTATCTGGCCATCCAGATTGAGCGATCCTTCACCAAGGAACAGATCTTCACGCTTTATGGCAATCAGATTTATCTGGGCAGCGGGATGTACGGCTTTGAGGCTGCCTCGGAGTTCTACTTCAGCAAACACGCCAAGGATCTGAGCCTGACCGAAGCTGCTCTGCTGGCTGGCCTGCCGAAGGGTCCGGTGGCCTATTCGCCGCTGCACAATCCGGAAAAGGCTCTGCGCCGCCGCAATCTGGTTCTCACCGAGATGGAGCAGGACAAGGCGATCAGCCACGAGCAGGCCGAGCAGGCCCGCAACTCCCCACTTGGCCTGCACGTTGCTCAGCCGGAGATGTCGGTTGCACCGTGGTTTGAGGAAGAGGTCCGGCAGGAATTGGAAAAGCGCTTTGGCGCGGAGCAGGTGCACGAGGCAGGGTCTAAGGTCGAAACCACCCTTGATCTGGATTTGCAAAAGACCGCCAATCAAGCTGTTGTGGATGGCTTGGCTGTCTATGAGCGGCGGCACGGATGGGTTGGCGAGAGCGGTCCTGGACACTTGGAAAACGTACTCGCCGCTGGCAGCGCGCTGGAAGAGTACAGGCATCCCGACTGGGCGCTCAAGACAGGACCCGGCGATTACGTCCACGCTCTGGTCACGCGTGTTCTGCCGCTGGAGATACATGCCCGCATAGGCAAAACCGAAGTGCTGCTCCTCGCCGATGATTGGAAGTGGACCGGCCAGCGTTACGCCGATGCGCTGGTCAAACCGGGCGATCTGATCTACATTCACCTGGGCGAGGCGATCAGTGGTCCAGCCGGCAAAACTACACTGAAGGCAACGCTGGAGCAGGACTCTGGCGCTGAAGGCGCGCTGATGGCCGTCGACAACACCACAGGCGACGTGCTGGCCATGGTCGGCGGGCGCGACTACGCGACCTCCGAGTTCAACCGCGCCACACAGGCTGAAAGACAAACCGGCTCCAGCTTCAAGCCCTATGTTTATACCGCGGCCATCGAAGACGGTGCCAAGCCGGACGACAAGATCGTCGATGGGCCGGTCAGCTTTGGCAGTTACACGCCGCACAACTACGAGAACGATTACAAAGGCGCGATGACGCTGGTCAACGCCTTTGCCGAGTCGCGCAACATTCCCGCCCTCAAGCTGGCCGCGCGCGTCGGCATTCACAAGGTCATTGACATGGCCCACCGCTTTGGCGTCACCTCCAACATCCCAGCCTATCTGCCGGTGGCTTTGGGCGCGGTCGAGATTTCACTCAATGAGCAGGTCGCCAGCTACTCGGTCTTTCCCAACGACGGCATCCGCGTTGCGCCGCGCCTGATTCGCAAAGTCGAGAACGCCGACGGCATCACGCTGTGGGAAGAACCGCCCGCCGTCACCGAAGTGATCGACCAGCAGACGGCGCGCACCATGATGATCTTGCTGCAAGCCGTCACCGCCCACGGCACCGGAGCCGCCGCCGCGCAACTCAAGCATCCCCTGGGGGGAAAGACCGGAACCACCAGCGATTACACAGATGCATGGTTCCTGGGCTTTTCTCCCTCGGTCACCTGTGGCGTTTGGGTGGGCTTTGACAGCCGCCAGTCGCTGGGCGAAAAAGAGACTGGAGCCAAAGCCGCTCTGCCCATCTGGATGACATGGATGCGTGCCGCCATCACTGGTAAAGACAATGAGAAGTTTCTCGGCGATCAGGACGAGAACACGGAGTCAAAGGCCACCGCCGATGCGCCCGCCAAGCCTCCAGTTCCTCAGCCGGGAAGCAAGCCGCTGGTACATCCCGCCCTGTTTGCTCAGCCGGTTCATAAGAATTAGCCCTGGAATCAGCCTGGGTGCTCCACCCTTGCCGCGTACTCGTATTTGCGGCTAGGGCGGGATGCCAATTGAATGGACTTTCTTGCGCTTCAAGGAAAAGCAGTAAACTCAATCAGGAGCGTTTCCCCTTTGAAATCTGGATTTGTCGCCATTCTCGGCCGGCCCAACGCCGGTAAAAGCACGCTGCTCAACGCCCTGACCGGCGAAAAAGTCGCCATCGTCTCCGCAAAGCCGCAGACCACCCGCAACCGCATCGCAGGAGTAGTCGAGGTTCCGGCGCGCAAGGGCGAGCATCCGGCGGCGCAGGTCGTCTTTGTCGATACCCCCGGCGTTCACAAGCCCGGCACGCACCTCGACCGCCGCATGCTGCAAGAGGTCTACGAGGCTCTGGAGACGCGCGATCTGGTGCTGGTTCTGATGGACGCCACGCGCCGTGTTCAGTTGGAGGAGGCCGCAACAACACCTGAAATCACAAATGATTGTCATCCTGAGCGGAGCGCAATAAATAATGATTGTCATCCTGAGCGGAGCGCAGCGGAGTCGAAGGACCTGCGTTTAGGGGTGGCTGGGAACCCAGAAGCCCCCAAGCATCAGCGCGCCAACTGGGCCAGCGAGGACGAGTTCCTCTTCGGCCTTATCCGCAAACTCGATTGCCCGGTCTTTCTGCTGCTCACCAAAATCGACCTCGTCGCCAAAGATCAGCTACTGCCGCTGATCGATACGCTTACCCGCCACTTCGGCTTCGCTCAGGTCATTCCCATCAGCGCCCGCAAGCGCGACGGCATGGATATTCTGCTGCGCAAGATCGTCGAAGTGCTGCCGGTGGGCGAGCGCTTCTACCCCAAAGACCAGTACACCGACCAGCCTCAGCGCTTCATGGTCGCCGAGCTGATCCGCGAGAGCATTCTGGTCGAGACCGGCGAAGAGGTTCCTTACGCCTCCGCCGTGGTCATCGAGCGCTATGAAGAGGCTGAACCGCCCGCACCACCGCGCAAAAAGGGTCAGGCGCCAGCGCGCCTGCCACTTACCCGCATCGCTGCGGCGATCTATTGCGAGCGCGACGGCCAAAAGGCTATTCTGATCGGTAAAGGCGGCTCCAAGCTCAAAGAGATCGGCTCCAGCGCCCGGCGCCAGATCGAGTCGCTGATCGGCACCCGTGTCTATCTCGAACTGCACGTTATCGTCGAACCCAACTGGCGCGAGTCGCAGGCCTTTGTCGAATCGCTCGATTGGCGCAATCAACTGGAAAAACTGGCCACTCACCAGATCGATCAAAAGCCGACTGACGGTTAAGCCTCAACTACTAGCTGCAAACCAAATCGCCGCAGAATGCTATGTCACGAATGATCGATCTGCGATACTTCCACCCCGGAGGGGTGCCACGATAATAGCCCCGGAGGGGCCTGCAAAATCCAGTTAATCACGAGGAGGTAGTTATGGCCACAGCGCAGATAAGTGTCAACCCGGAAGATCTCTCTCAGGTTCCACATGGCCACGAGCGCATTCCGGAGGCGGGGATACTGGTGATCTTCGGCGGGTCGGGCGACCTGACCCGGCGCAAGCTGCTGCCCGCGCTCTTTCATCTGGAGCAGGCGGGCCTGCTGCCGGGTAACTTCGCCATTGTCGGCGTGGCGCGCCGTCCGCTGGGCGACGAGTTTGCCCAGGATATGCGCGGCGGAATCGTCGAGTCCGGCGGCGTGGAGGCTGACGACGTCAAGCTGGATAACTTTATAAAGAAGATCAGTTACTTTCCGCTGCGTTTTGATGTCCTAGAGGATTATGCCGGCTTGAAAGTGGAGTTAGATCGCATCGCCACGGAAAAAGCCATCGGCGGCAATCGGCTTTACTATCTGGCCACTGCTCCGGAGTACTTTGCTCCTATCGTTCAGAATCTTGGCGCGCAAGGAATGGCGCATCCAGAGCAAGGCAAGGCCGTGGTGGTGATTGAAAAGCCCTTCGGCCATGATCTGGAATCAGCGCGCGCGTTGAACTGCCAGGTCAATGCCGTCTTCAACGAGGAGCAGGTCTTTCGCATCGATCATTATCTGGGCAAGGAAACTGTCCAGAATATTTTGGTCTTTCGTTTTGCCAATGGAATCTTCGAGCCGATCTGGAACCGCAATTACATTGATCATGTGCAGATTACCGTGGCCGAAACACTGGGCGTCGAGGGGCGCGGGCCGTTTTATGAGAAGGCCGGGGCGCTGCGTGACGTGGTGCAGAATCATGTCATGGAGTTAGTCAGTCTGGTGGCTCTGGAGCCGCCGTCGAGCTTTGAAGCGGAGAGCGTGCGACGTGAGAAATTGAAGGTCTGGCGGGCGATTCCTTCCATTCCCATCTTGGACGTGGTCCGCGGCCAATACGGCGCGGGAAAGGTGGATGGACAGCCGGTAGTGAGTTATCGGGAGGAGCAGCGAGTTAGTCCGGCCTCCGGCACGGAGACTTATGCCGCGGCGCGGGTGGAGATAGAAAACTGGCGCTGGGCCGGAGTTCCGTTCTATCTGCGCGCGGGCAAGCGCATGCAAAAGCGTGCCACGGAGATCAGCATTCAATTCAAGCAGCCGCCGCTGTTGATCTTTGACCGCCTCGCGCAGCATGCAGCCTGCCAAGTCATCCAGCCGAACCTGCTGACGCTTCGCATCCAGCCGGATGAGGGCATCGCGTTGCGCTTCGGAGCCAAGGCGCCGACCACAATGGAAATGGATGTCTGCCCGGTGAATATGGACTTTGACTACGCGGCGGCCTTTGGCAAGTCAAGCGCGAATGGTTACGAGCGGCTGCTGCTGGATGCATTGCTCGGTGACCAGACTCTCTTCTCTCACCGCGACGGCGTGGAAACAACCTGGGCGCTCTTAACACCTATTCTGGAAGCCTGGGCGGCTAAAACGCCGGAAAAGTTTCCTAACTACGATGCCGGCTCGTGGGGGCCGGAGTGCGCCGATCATCTGATCGCCCGCGGCGGACGGGCATGGCGAAATGATCTGGGGCGAAAAGCGTAACGTTGATGAATGCTCCACCGTTTAACAGGCGGTGGCTTCGGTTACGTCTGGACGCCGGATTGATCGGCCTTACAGCCGATTTGTAGTGCAATGCTGAGAAAGTTCTTTCTCATTTATCAGCATTCACTTAGGCGTTTCCGGAAGTTTGCTTAAACCATGGCTGAAGGCCTGACAACGAAAAGCACATCTTTCGCCTGAAGGCGAGGGGTTTACCCATCCCCTATCGGGGACTCTAAAAATCGAGCCATCCCCCTTTGAATGAGTCGTTTGAGGTAATTGATGAGCGTACGAATTTGAGGAGTAAAAGCCATGACCGGCTCTAATCTAGATCTTGCATGCGGTAAAAGAACAAACCAGAATCCAGAATTGCCGCGGTTTTTCTGTTCCCCGTTCCCAATTCCCTGTTCCCTTCTGCGCATCCCCATTACAATGAAGAAGCTATGATACGTTTTTCAACTGCCGGAGAGTCGCATGGGGAGGCACTGATAGCGCTGGTTTCGGGATTGCCGGCTGGTGTGCCTGTGGATCTGGAGTTCGTCAACCGCGAGTTGTGGCGGCGTCAGCAGGGCTACGGGCGCGGCGGGCGGATGAAGATTGAAACCGACAAGGCGCACGTGCTGAGCGGCGTGCGGCACGGCCAGACGATCGGCGCACCTGTGGCCATCGAGATTGTTAATCGCGACTGGAAGAACTGGGAGGCCAAGCTGCCGGTGGAAGCGGGTGACCCGGCGCTGCACCAGGCTGTTGCCTCGCCCAGGCCGGGCCATGCGGATTTGGCGGGCGCGCTGAAGTATAACTTTCCTGATGCGCGCTATGTGCTGGAGCGGGCCTCGGCACGGGAGACGACTTCGCGCGTGGCGGCTGGAGCCTTTGCCAAGCTGATGCTGCGCACGCTGGGGATCGAGGTGCTAAGCCACGTGATCCGCGTAGGGAAGGCGGAGCTGGAGCGTGATGCGTCGTGGGAGGAGATTGCCGCTTTGGCCGCTCGCGACGAGGTTGTGCTGGGCTGTGTGGATGCAGCCTCCGAGGCGCGCATGAAGGAAGAGGTCGAGGAGGCCGCGCGAACCGGCGACACGGTGGGCGGCGTCTTCGAGGTGGTGGTGCGCGGCGTTCCCGCCGGCCTCGGCACATACGTCAATTGGGATGAGAAGCTGGACGCTCTTCTGGCTCAGTCGGTGATGAGCATTCAGGCGGTCAAGGCGGTGGAGATTGGCCGGGGCGTGGTGGGCGCGGAGAGCTTCGGTTCGGTGGTGCATGACCCGATTCATTACGCCGCAGAGGCAACTGCGCGACCGACGCGCTTCACCCGGCCGCAGAACAATGCCGGGGGAATTGAGGGCGGCGTCTCGAATGGCGAAGACATTGTGGTGCGCGGCTATTTGAAACCGATTTCGACGTTGCGCAAGCCGCTGGAATCGGTGCGCTTTGACACCCGCGAGAAGACCAGCGCCAGCTACGAGCGCAGTGATATTTGCGTGGCGCCAGCGGCGGGTGTGGTGGCCGAGGCGATGGTGGCGCTGACCATGGCGCAGGTGGCGCAGCAGAAATTCGGCGGCGATTCGGCGCTGGAGATGCAACGGAATTTCGCGGGATACATCGAACAGATACGGAGCTATTAGCAGAAAATGATTCTGAATATCGTCAAATATCCCGATCCGGTGCTGGCGCGGCCCGGTGAACCCATCACCGAGTTCAACGCCGAACTGCGCAAGTTTGTGGCTGATATGTTCGAGACCTGCTACGACGGGCAAGGGATCGGCTTGGCCGCGCATCAGGTGGGCGTGGCGAAGCGGCTTCTGGTGATCGATCTGAGCATGGGCAAGGTGCCGGAAGACAAGCTGGTGCTCATCAACCCGGAGATCATCTCCGCCGAGGGCAAGCTCTACGAAGAAGAAGGCTGCCTCAGCTTTCCTGACATCCGCGAAAAAGTTCCGCGCCACGCCAAGGTCCGTATCCGCGCTCAGGACGAGTATGGCAAGTGGTTCGAGATGGACGGCGAGGATGTTCTCTCGCGCTGCTTCCAGCACGAGATCGACCATGTAGACGGTGTGCAGTTCATCTATCGCATGAGCGCCCTCAAGCGCGATCTGGTGCTGCGCAAGATCAGGAAGCTGATCCGCGATGGCAAGTGGTAGTGCTATGAAGCTGGTCTTCTGCGGGACTCCGCAATTTGCCGTGCCAACGCTCGAAGCGCTGCTCGGGGCGGGCCATGAGGTTAGGTTGGTTGTTTCGCAACCAGACCGCCGTGTTGGCCGAGATCAGCAACTCACTGCGCCACCGATCAAGCAAGCCGCTCTGGCAGCGGGATTGCCGGTGGTGCAGCCGGACAAGATTCGCTTGAATGCCGAGTTCCGCGCACAGCTTGAAGCCATAGCTCCAGATGCGATTGTTGTCGTTGCTTACGGGCGTATTATTCCACCTTGGATGCTCACGCTGCCGAGGCTGGGCTGCATCAATCTGCACGCTTCGCTGCTGCCCAAGTATCGGGGTGCCGCGCCGATTCAGTGGTCTTTGGCGCGGGGCGAGACGATTACCGGCAACACAACCATGCTGCTGGAGGAAGGCCTCGATACTGGCCCGATTCTATTGCAGCAGGTCTACGCGATTGCACCGGAGATGACCGCGACTGATTTATTCGAGGAGCTGGCGTTGGCTGGCGCGCCGCTGGTGACGCAAACGCTGGCTGGCTTGGATGACGGCAGTATTCCGCCCACGCCGCAAAACCATGCCGGAGCCACACTTGCTCCGATCCTGACGCGCGAAGACGGGCGGATGGACTTCACCGCGCATACGGCTACCGATCTGAAGAATCGCTGGCGAGGCTTTCAACCTTGGCCGGGCGCATTCACTACTCTCGACGGCAAGAAGCTGATTGCGCATCGGTTGGAGGTCAGGGATCAGGGAACAGGGATCAGGGAACAGGGAACAGAGTGGTTGAATCTTCCGGGGAAGGCCGAGCCGGGGCGGATTCATGTGGAAGGCCATCGGCTTCTTGTTGCCTGCGCTCAAAGTTCGTGGCTGGAGTTTTTAGAAGTTCAACTGGAAGGCAAGAAGCGGATGACTGCCGGTGATTTTCTGCGCGGAATTGCTCTGGCGGAGGGCGCGCGGCTTGGAGCGGCGGAATGAATGATCAGAAGAATTTGGTGGTAACATCCTTCCAGAGGAGGACTTCACATGGCGAATAAGACAACCTCGAAAACTGTTAAGGATAGCTTCGTGCTTGAGAACATCTTTGGCATTGGAGGTCACCACAAAACCACGATATCCGACGGAAGAAACAAGGTCGAGGGACTCGGCCAGGTCTGCGGAAAAATCCCAGAAGGTGGCGAGTGAAAAGTGGGACAAAACCAGGAAAAGCAAGTCCTAGAATTAACAGAAATTTCCATGAGTACATCGCAGTCTGTACGTCCCATCAAGGCTACTAGGAAGACAGCGCCGAAGAACTGTCTTGCAGAAATCTCCCCGGCGCGCAAGGCGGCCTTCCACATTCTTCTGGCTGTCGGGCGCGGGCAGTCTCACTCGGATGACCTGCTGCGCGGCAAGGCGGTGAATGCGCTTTCGGCTGCCGACCGCAACCTAGCCACGGCGCTGGTGCTGGGCGTGCTGCGCTGGCAGATTCTCCTCGACAAGCAGATTCTCGCGCTGCTCAAGCGCCCCAACGCAAAGCTGGAAACGGAAGTGATGATCGCGCTGCGGCTCGGTGCCTTTCAGATTGTGCATATGGATCGCATCCCGGCCCGCGCAGCAATCGACGAAAGCGTCGAGCTGGCCAAAAAAGCCGGTCATCGCTTCGCCTCCGGCATGGTGAACGCGGTGCTGCGCAAACTGGTGAACGCGCCTGCACGCAAGGCGTGAAGAAATGGAAGCTTATCCCAGCTGGATGGTCGAGCGCTGGACCGCCTTTTACGGTCTGGAAGCTACGCATGCGATCTGCCGCCATGGACAAAGCCAGCCGGCGCTGACGGTGCGTCTGACCGAGCCAGAGTTAGAAGCTGAACTCATCGCGGCGGGAATCACTCTCGAAGGCGGCGAACTGCTGACCGCCGCGCGCACGGTTGTCTCCGGTGATGTGACGGCGACGGCGGCCTTCCGCGAAGGGCGTGTACGCCTTCAGGATGAAGGCTCGCAGTTGGTGGCGGAGATTCTTTCCAATGCTCTCAATCACGAAGTAACAAGTGTCATCGATGCCTGCGCGGCTCCGGGCGGAAAGACACTGATCCTGGCCGAGCGGCACCGCCAAGCGCGCATCCTTGCCTTGGAATCCAGTGCGCATAGACTGGAGCAGTTGCGGAAGCGCCTTGCGCCCATTGGCGACAGAGTTGAATGCCGTCTGGCCGACGCAACTGCGCTGACGGAAGTGGCGGGTTACGATCTTGCTTTGGCCGATGTTCCGTGCAGCGGCACGGGAACGCTGGGCCGCAACCCGGAGATTCGCCACCGGCTGCGCCCGGAGGAGATTATGCGCCAGGCCGAACGCCAGCATGCGATTCTTACTGCCGCGCTGGGAGTTCTACGTTCTGGAGGCAAAGCGGTCTATTCCACTTGCTCGCTGGAAGTGGAAGAGAACGAGCAGGTGGTCTCCGCAGTCTTGGCGAATACTCAGGGCGCCCGTTTGCTTTCTATCTCAACCTGCATTGAAGAGTTGTTAAAGAAAAACATCCTCACGCCAGGCGGCGCGGAGTATTTGCTGGGTTGCCTGACGCATGAGGGTTACCTGCGTCTGCTGCCTGGAAGATTTCATACGGATGGATTCTTCATAGCGATGGTTGAGCGAACGGAGATACGGCCCCACGTTAATCAATAGCGCGGCATCGGGTTGAACGATCCATTCTCCGCTTCAGATCAACTCCGTCCTACCAGAGATACCCAATTCCTTGACGATTTTTCCCACATCCTGTGAGTGGTCGCGGTGAGCAATCAGCAGGGCATCACCGGTGTCGACGACGACCAGATTCTTGACGCCAACCAGAGCGATAAACTTGTTCGGACTGTAAACGTAATTGTTGCAGGCGTCCAGAGCCATGTGGCCCTTGGTCTCGGCGACATTGCCTTCGCCGTCCCCGCGCAGGCGAGTTTCGATCTGGTACTCGTACAGCGAGGCCCATGAGCCGAGATCATTCCAACTGAATTCGGCCGGAATGCAATAGAGGTGTGAGAGGTGCTCGCCCTTGGCCGAGCGCGGTTCCAGCACGGCGTAGTCGACGCTGATGTTCTCGCACTTGGGATAGAGGGCGCGGAAGACCTCGTCGAAGTTCGGCGTGCCGTAGGCGGCGGCGATGGATTCCAGCAGTGGCGCGGTTTCCGGCAGATGCTCGCGGACAGCGTTGGCCAGCGTGCGGGCCGACCACAGGAACATTCCAGAGTTCCAGAAGTAGTTGCCCGCGGCGACAAATTCCTCAGCCTTGTTCTGGTTGGGCTTTTCGATAAAGCGGCGGACATGCAGGGCGGAGTCGTCCCTGGTAAAGTCGGTGGTTTCGATGTAGCCGTAGCCCGTCTCGGCGCGAGTAGGCTCTATGCCGAGCACTACAATATTCTCTCCAGCCTGAGCCACGGCGATGCCCTTTTGCAGCGCCTTGAGGAAGCGCGGCTCGTCGGCGATGACGTGGTCGGAGGGAAAGACACCCAGTACCGCATCGGGATTCTCGCGCTCGATGAGGAAGGCGGCGAGACCGCAAGCGGGGGCGGTGTTGCGCGCCACCGGCTCCTGCACGATCTGTGCGGCGGGGATGCCTTTCAACTGGCTGGCAATCTCCTGAGCTAGATACTCGTTGGTGATGACCCAAGTCTGCTCCTGGCTGGCGACTGGCTTGAGGCGCTCGACGGTCTGCTGGATCATGGAGCGTTCGCCGTCCAGGGCAAGAACCTGCTTGGCGTGGGCACGGCGCGAGCGTGGCCAGAAGCGGGTGCCGCTGCCGCCAGCGAGTATCACAGGGCGAAAATCAATTGAATTAGACATAGAAAACCCATCCTACCCGACAAACGATACGTTTGCACAGCGGGAAATTGATAATTTGTTGAGATAAAGGGAGACTGGGCCGCTTTGGTATTGATGAGACAAGGGTTACTCATCCCACAATGCAAAACGGCACGCCTCAAGGAAATTTCGATAGCCTTCGGCTATGCCAGTTTGCTCAGGAACTCCGCCATACGCCGCGTACCTTCGTCGATGTTTGCCTTGGTGACTGGGTAGGAGATGCGAATGTGCTCGGCGGTTCCGAAGGCCTCGCCGGGGACGGTGACTACGTGCGCCTCATGCAGCAGCCGCGTGGCCAGTTCGGTGGCTGTCTTGATGCCGCCCTTGCCGATATAGGCACTCATATTCGGATAGACGTAAAAGGCGCCTTCCGGCTTGGTGCAGGTGATGCCGGGGATGGCCGTTACTTTGGCCAGCATATAGTCGCGCAGCTCGATGAACTCGGCACGGAACTCACTGACGCACTCCTGCGAACTTGTCAGAGCGGCAACGGCGGCCTTCTGCACAAAGCTGGTAGCGTTCGAGGTGGACTGCGATTGCAGCTTGCTCAGGTTGGCCGTGACCGCTTTCGATGCCAGTGCGAAGCCCGCCCGCCAGCCGGTCATCGCATAGCTCTTGGAGAGCGATCCGAGAATGACGATGTGCTCCTTTGCATAGGTGAATGAGCCTCCGCTGACCGGCTTGCCCGCGTAGTTCAGATAAACGTAGCACTCGTCGAGGAGCAGATAAATCCCGCGCTCGTGAGCCAGATGGACGATGCGCTCCAAGTCTTCAGCCGAAACCACCGCCCCCGAAGGGTTCGACGGCGTATTCAAGATGATGGCTTTGGTTTTGGGCGTGATGGCCTTTTCGATGGCGTCTGCGGTGACGCGGAAGTTCTCCGCTTCTTGGGTCTCAAGGAAGACGACTTTGCCGCCGGCGTACTGAATGATGTCCTTGAAGCTGACCCAGTAGGGCACGGGCAGGATCACTTCGTCGCCGTGATCGACCAGAATCTGGATGGCGTTGAAGAGAGCCAGCTTGCCGCCGGTGGTGAAGATGGCCTCGGAGATGTCGTAGTCGGAGCCGAAGTCGGCGGCGTGGCGATCGACGATGGCCTTGCGCACATCAGGGATGCCGGGAACGACGGTGTAGCGCGAGAAGTTGGCGTCAATAGCCGCGATGGCCGCGTCCTTGATATGGCGCGGCGTGGAAAAGTGCGGCTCGCCCGCGCCGAAATCAACGAGGTTAATGCCTTGGGCGCGCAGCTTGGCAGCCTCGGCGGCTACGGCCATGGTTGCGGAGACTTCGATCCGGCCAATGCGGTCGGCAAAAATCTTGGGAGAAGAGGAGGCAGTCGTCATAGTACCTTCTATTTTTACAGATTTTGGGGCTGGGGCAAAATCGCAGCAAATCTGAGGCAGCATTTTGTCTTTACTGTCGATCCAAGCTCTGGTGACTCGTGGTTCAAGCTCGGAAGCAAAGTACCCATCATCACTGGAACTACCAAACCGGATAGCCTGATGCAAACGCAAGTCCAGTATCAGGATGTCGGATTGAGCATCTCGGCGCGTGTCAAGGAATATGCTACAGGCGTCGAGGTCTTTTCGAAGGTTGAGCAATCCAGTGTCTCAGAAGAACAATCAACAGCGGAAAAGAATGATCCCATCATACGGCAGGCAGTTCTGGGGAATACCGCGCTGCTGACATTGAGCAAGCCGATGATGCTGGGTTCGTTGGATATTCCTGGAAGCACGCGGCATCTGGATATTGAGGTCGTTCTTGACGTGGTCCGGTAAGTATCAGCAGATTTGCAAGAACCAGAAGCGGAATCTCAGATCTCCAAGCAATCGAGACCTGGACATCCCACCCACGCAATCTGCTCCCAGCTTACAAAATTGGAAGCTGGGAGCACATTGCGATGCTTATTGCAGCATCGGGTGAAACGGTTGGGGAGACTGGCCCGCCGGCGTACACCGGAGGCAATTGCACTCGACTCCTACTTCCGTGCAGACTTGGCCTCTTGCGCACATATGGCAGATTGGCCCTGGTGTTCGGCTAATCACGCATCTCTTCAGTGTCGGATTCCAATACTCTCCACTGGGGCAGGCGGGGTTCATCGCGCACTGGCTGATAGTCGGGGTTGTGGTCCACGCAGAGCCAGCGGGGCAAGTGGAGTGGTAGAGCGCCAGCGCGTAATCATCCGTTCCGGCTGCAATATCCAAGTCGTGGGGATCGGCGCCAATCTTTCCTCCGGGCGCGGTAACCCAGCGGTCGAAGGTTCCTCCGGTCGGCGTCGTCTGGTCGGCGTTGATGCGCACCGCATTGTTGGTTGTGGCTACCGTGCCGTCCACGTTGCCGGTGGTGGTCAGGGCAAGATCCAGCACTATGGCCGGAGGGATATATACATTGACGAATGTGTCGTCGAGCAAGGCATCCTGCAACTCGCCGAATTGGTCGATGGCAGCGCCGGAACCGCAGACGATGTTTGGAGGACAAGGAGCGCCTCCAGAGGGAAAGTAATAGGCATTCACGGCAATCTGTGGATTGGCGGTATTGGGGATGGGCACGGTTACGGAAAGAGGAAGGTTTCCGCCGGAATCCGGGAACACTGTAATGTCGCCCGCCGCGCCGCCGTTGATGCTGACAAAAGCCACAGTGTATGTGACGGGAGGCGTGACGCTGGTATTGACCCAGGTATTCGTCACACCGGTTTCTATATTGTTGTTCGCGCCTGAAGTCAATGCTCCGCCGACAGTGACGGGTCCATCAAAGACGACAAAATGTGCGCTGTTGCCTGTGCGCGGTTGACGGGTGGCGCCGCTTGAAGCAGGTTGATAATACCAGTAGGTGAGAGTTTCCTGAGCTTCGGCTCGCGGCTGTGTGGGGAACACAGAGAGTGCCGTCGCGCACATTAGCATTGACCATAAGATTCGGTGATTCATCTTGCCTCCATGGTTGTACTTCCACCCAACGGGGCGCGCCGGGTGGGTTGGGGGATTCAGGCAGTTCAGCCATCCTTGGGGAAATTTATTCAAGTTGACAAACTGGGAAGGCTCGTGCGAGTTGATTACTTTCAGAAGAGCTTTGAGTGAATTAAGCGGAATCCCGCGTTCCTTTGTAAGAGAGTAGTGAAGGCCGCGCGGTTTTCGTTTCAGATATTCTCAAAGGTGGCTGGCGTCAGCTTTCATGGTGCGACATAACCCGGAGTAGCGCCGACGTTGGCGGGCAGTGTCGCGCCGCGACCGGGTTCAGATTCGGGTCCGTTGTCCACATCCTGATACCCCTGGAAGTTGAAGGTTCTCGATGCCGAGCCGGCAAGTTCAAAGGCCAGGCCGCGATAGGCGGTCAGGTTATTCAGACTGGTCTGCAAGGGCGCGGTGAGAGCATTCTGGCCGTCGAAGACGCTGCTTCCGGTGTCGCCCCACGTGCCGGAGGCGGGATTGGTCAGCGCGCAGGTCGAGCCGCCGTTACAGCCCACGGTCCAGTCGCCTCCGTTGACAGTAACCGCGCCGGTGTCGCCGGTGACTCCGGCGGGAAGCAGGCGCAGGTTGCTGACCGTGTAATCAAAGGAGTTGGCGATTGGGTTGACGGCGAAGGAAATCGCATCCACCTGCGATAGATCCATCGGCACTTGATTCTGGCTCCATGCGTCTTGCATCATCTGCGAAAAATCTATTTCGACCCGGCGCGGGCCGGGCGAAGGCGCCAGCGTGACGAAAGCCATGTAATAGTCGTAGTCGGGAATGATGCTGGTGGGCTGCACCAGTGACACTTCTATGGGGAAGGGCTCGCCGAGCTGATTGTGCGCGGCGATTCCCGCCGACCAGTCCGCGCCGACCACATTTACACCGGGAACAAAATTGATTCCCTGATGCTGCACGTCGAGGAAGGTATTGTTTTCGATGGTGTTGATGCCGGTAATATTAGCTCCACTCCAGAGAATCTGCTGAGCGAGATTGTCGTGTAGATAGAAGTCATGGCTTCCCGCGTCGAGATAGATGGCCGCACCCCAGCGAACCTGGTTGTTTTGCAGGATGTTGTAGGCGATCTCCGTGCCCTGGTCATCCACACTCCATGCGTTGAGGTTGCCGCAGTCTTCCATGAAGATGCAGGGGGTGGTGACGAGATTGTTGAAGACCTTCAGTTGACTTCCCAAAGTAGCGCCCGCCAGGGAGGTGCGCTGAATGGTGTTGTTCTGAATCAGATTCTGAGTGCCATCCGAGGCGACGATGCCCGCGTCGTTGCTCCAGGTCATCCCAGAATCCTGAATCGTTACCTGCTCGACGGTGTTATTGGAGCCGGCCAGGTAAATGCTGGCGCGGCCGGCAAATTGGATCAGGCCGCCGTTGATCACATTGTTCGTGCCAGTGACTTCGATGCCGCCATAAAACTCAGGTTTAATGTTGTACCCATCGTAGCCGCGAATCCAATTGGGCGCATAGAGCTGGAAGTTC
Source organism: uncultured Acidobacteriaceae bacterium (assembly GCA_963804315.1). Taxonomy (GTDB): domain Bacteria; phylum Acidobacteriota; class Terriglobia; order Terriglobales; family Acidobacteriaceae; genus Telmatobacter. Next base: position 154,374 of record CAWDQB010000046.1, on the reverse strand, counting down.
TTGATGGTGCAGTATGTGCTGTCTTGCAGGTTGAACCATCCGCCGCGAGCGTGCAGCCCGTTGACGGTGATGTACGATTGGCCGCTCAGATTCAGCACGGCTGGAGCGACGCCCGCCTCAACGCGACCGGCTGGCGAAGCGCCATCCTGCGTCCAGACGTAGAGCAACTGCGAGGCCGGATCCCAGAACCATTCACCTGGCGCATCCAGCAGGTTGAGCTTGCCAAAGAGAATGAACTTGTTGCCACGCCGTGGAATCAGCTCGGAGAGCTGGTTGACGGGTTCGGTCCAGTCAAGCTCGCCGGTGGCTTGGTTGTCAGTGGTAACCTGGCGCTCGTAGCCTACCCAGGATTGACCGGCCATGACGCGCAGCCATGCGCCGGTTAGATCGACGGGCGGAAGATTGGCTTTGGTCAGCGATGTGGCGTTGCCCGCGTCTGCCCTTTCATAGGTCATGCCGGCCAGGTCTTCAATAGGCGAGTTCGGCCAGCGGGCTTCATTCAACAGATGGCCGTCGGAGAAGACCTGCATGGGCTGTGCAGGCCATGGCGTGCTGTAGATAGAGCCGTTGTAAACGGTCCAGGGGCCGGTGGGTGCCTGCGCGCCAATCAAAGTTGGGGTTTCTCCTGGATAGGCGGCAAGGGTAATTGGAGCGCTGGCCGTACCGGAAGCAGCAACGGTCACATTCTCGTGATAATTTCCGGCGCGCAGGGTGAGCGTATCGCCCGCCAGCATCTGATTGACCCCATGCTGTATGGTGGCGAAAGGCTGAGTGAGGGTTCCCAGCGCGGTGTCGCTGCCGGTGGGCGAAACGTAATACGTAGTAGGCGTATGCGATTGAGTCAGAGTTACCGAGACTTCATTTGAATTGCCGCTCTCACCGGTGGAGTTATACGCAGTCACAACATAGTAGTAAGTCAAACCAGCGCTTACCGAGACATCCGCGTAGGAGGTCTGCGTGCTGGCTTTCAGCAGCGAGTACGGTCCCCCGCTGGCCGATCCGCGCTTGATGTTGTAGCCGTCGGCGGCCGTGCTGCCGGTCCAACTTAACGAGACCTGTCCACCGACAACTGTGGCCTTCAGGGCCGTGGGAGCGGGTGGAATCTGCGGAGTTACATTCTTGTCGGAGGCCGGAGCGCCACCGCCGCAACCTATCATACTGACCAAACACATGAAAATAACAAACCCGAAGAACTTTTTCATCAACAAGCGCCTCGCCGGCGAAGATGCGGCCCGCTCACTGCACAGATTATCCACGCGTCTGGGCAATTCTGACAAAATTTGTGACGAAAGCGGAATACGCTGGGACGAAGACGCCTGTGTGGGCATCATTCGACTTCACATCGTACCGGTGGAGAAGCGTAGGAAGGACTCGCGATAGTTGTGGCTAAGCTTCAGTGAGACGCCATCCTTGAGGACGATCTCATACTCCCCGCGGCCTGCGGGAAGCATCTCGCGAATGGCATCCAGATTCACGAGCGTGGAGCGTTCGATACGCTGGAATTTGGCGGGATCGAGTTGATTTTCCATGGTATTGATGGTCTGGCGCAAGAGGAAAGATTGCGCGCCCACGTGCAGCGCAACGTAGTTTCCTTGCGCTTCAACCCACGATATATCTTCTGGGCGCACAAAGAATGCCTTGCCGCCCGTTTTGACCAGAATGCGCTTTACTCGCTGCGGTCGGGGGCTTTGCTCGTCCAGAAGCCGCAACAGAGTTTCTTTCACCTTATCGCTATTTTGAAGTGCGATTCGTTGTTTGGCGCGCGCCAGCGTTCGTTCGAATCGCTCACGGTCAAAAGGCTTCAGCAGATAGTCGATGGCATGAACATCAAAGGCCTTCAAAGCAAACTGGTCATAGGCGGTGACAAAGGCAATGTTGGGAATCGATTCCGGCGCCAAGGCCCGCAAGACGCCAAAGCCATCCAGATCCGGCATCTGAATGTCGAGAAAGACCAAATCGGGAACGGACAATTCAATCATCTCGATGGCCGTGTTACCGTCTCCACACTCGCCAATCACTTCCATCTCGGCATCGTCGGCCAGAAAGCTGCGCAGCAGGGAGCGCGCCAACGGCTCATCATCGACGATCAGCGTTCGGATCCGATGCGAACTCACGATATGCCTTCCTCGTTTCCTTGGGAAAGTTGAAAAGGGATCTGGATAGTGACCCTGAATCCGCCTCCGGAGAGGTTTTCCAAAGTGAGACATTGCTCCGTTCCATAAAGTTGATTGAGCCGGGCGCGGCTGTTGGAGAGGCCGAGTCCGGCGAGCGTGGAAGAGTCGATCCGGTCATCCAGCATCCCTGGGCCGCTGTCCTCGACAGCCAGCCGCAGGCATCCATTGTGCCGCACGGCATGGACAATTATCTCCCCGCCGCAGCCATAGGGTGCAATGCCATGGCGTACGGCATTCTCGACGATCGGCTGCAGAATAAGTTGCGGCACGGCGGCATCGAGAATCTCCGCCGCAGCCGCGACACTGAAGCGCAAGCGACTGCCAAAACGCATCTGTTCTATGGCGAGGTAGCGTTGCAAAAACTCGAATTCCTGGCGGAGCGGAACTACTTGTCGATTGAGATCGCGGAGCGTCATGCGCAGAAAATCGCCCAGTAAAGCAATCATCTTCTGCGCCGCATCGCGGTCCGTCATCTGCAGAGCGGAGATGGAGTGCAGCGCGTTGAAGAGAAAGTGCGGGTGTAGCTGCATTTTGAGCGCGGTCAGATTCGCATTGGCGAGTTGAGCGTGCAGTTGCGCGGCCCTCAGTTGCCCCTGCTGAAAGCTACGGTAATAAAGGAAGGCCTGGGTGGCGGCGACGATCATGGAGTAAGCCAGAACTGCAATCAAAAAGTCTTGCATATACCAAAAGTGCAGGTATGGCAGTAGGGAGTTGGCCACAAGAATGGCCCAGCGCGGTTGCGTGGCCAGGGAATAAGCCATGACATAAACGTAGGGATGGACGGCCCCCACGGCGAGAGCGATGAGGGAGTGAACGAAAAGGTTGCGCAGCCTGTGTTCTTGCACGGCCGGCAACACTTGCGCCAAAGCGATGGCCAAGGGAACGATGGGCAGAAACAGATACCAGATCAGCAGAGCATGAGTAAATGCCTCACCCCAGTGATGCTGCCCGTTGTCAATGCTGATGATCTGCACCGCGTTGATGGCGCCAAAGAAGGTGGCTGCCCCAAATGCGTAGAGGAAGACAGCCATTCGCGAGGGTGGCTTGGTTATCTCAACCGCCGGGGGTGTGCGTTCAGCCTTGGCATCTGCCATGATTTCCATATGGAACCTTACGGTGGTTGGAAAAGTCTCCTGGGGATGGATTCTGAATCTTGGGAGTTATATGGTGCCTATACGGTCGCGCAGGCGCTTGAGGACGTTGGGCGGGACCAGGCCGCTGACATCGCCGCCAAAGCTGAAGACTTCCTTGAGCATCCGTGAACTGACAAAGGAATAGCGCCCGGCGGGCTGCAGGAAGACCGTCTCAATCTCCGGTGCCAGGCGGCGATTCATCAGCGCCATCTGGAACTCGTACTCATAGTCGCTGATGGCGCGGATGCCGCGCAACACTGCCGAGACTCCCTGCTGGCGCGCGAACTCGACCATAAGCCCGTCGAAGGTGGCCACGGTGACGTTGCCAACAGCAGCGGTTGATTCCCGCAGCATCTCGACGCGCTCTTCGACCGTGAAGAGCGGGTTCTTCACCGGATTGTTGAGAATGGCGACGATGAGATGGTCAAAGAGCTTGGCGCCGCGTTGGATCAGGTCGATGTGACCATTGGTGGGCGGGTCAAAGGTGCCGGGATATAAAGCGCTTGCGCTCATGATGGCTGCTCCTGAGTGATTCTAGCAGCGGACTTGCGGACTCGGTTCATCCTGCGGGATTTTCAGCGGAAATGCCCAGCAAGCGCCATGTCAGTTTAGCGAGGCGCGGACTGCAGCCCGACGTGAATTTCCACCTGGGCCTGCCGCGGATTGGCGCTACGAGCGTCGTAAACCTCGTAGTCAGTGAGGAAGGCTCGTTTGCCGCCGAGCTGCGCTGGCTGCATCGTCCAGATCTTTTTCCATTCCGCCTGCAATACCTCCACGAGCGGCCCTTGCTCGGTAGTCAAGATGGCATAGCTTCCCGGGACAATCTTCTTGAATGCCATGCCGGCGGGTAGATGATCGACTGAGGATACTGGCGCGCCTAGTAGATAGCTGTAGTCGCCCTTTTCATCGCTGGCATAGTCGGAATACACCACGATCAACCGGGCATCCGAGCGATCAGGTATCTGCGATCCCAGATTCTGCTGAAAAAACCGCTGCCATAACATGCCGATTTCACCATGGCCACTCATCTCGTTGGCGTTGTTGGTGCGCACCTGATAACCGGCAACATAGAATGCCTGCTCCGGTACGGTCTTTGCGGGCGCATCACTGGGCTGCTGAGGCACCTGGCTGGCAAGGACGATGAACAATGCAACAATAAGCTTCATCGAAGAGTCTCCGAAGCCAAGATAGCATATGGCATTCCGCGCGGTACGGAACTGCTTTGGGAACCGCTGAACAAGTAGCATTTTTGAAGGGTACGGGCTGAAGCCCGTACCCTCCAAGTCAAAGACTTGCTCAGAGGTTACTTCGAGTTTAGAGGGATTATCAACGGCCAGCTTCAAGCCGATTCGACGGCATTGATCTTCCGGGCGATTTCAAAGGCCAAAGGCTCAATGGTCTGATGAAAAAGGCCGCGTTCGCGGGGCGGCAGTTCTTCCAGCAACTCGGGATACGGCGTGATTTCGCACCCAGGAAAGGCGGGAAAGCCCGCGGTATCGGCCATGCGGCAGCAGACATTGATCAGATCAGGCAAACCCCAGGAGCTGTTGTTCTCCCGCGGCTTGTGATGATCGGCGACGATGGACTCGAACTCCGGCGGCAGTTTCCAATCCTTGACCAATTGACGCCCAGCCTCGCAGTGATCCCACCCGAAGAGTTCCCGCTCGGCCTTGAGAATGCTCGTCGGTGTCCCACTATGCGCGCCCAGCGGCAAGCTGTACTCCTTGGGCCGGATAACGGCCAGCGCCAGCCGGCCAATATCGTGCATCACTCCGCACGTATAGGCAACATCCCGGTCCAGAAAGCCTACGGATGCAACTTGGTCGGCAACCAGTGCGGTGGCCAGGTTGTGCCGGAAGATGGCACGCATCGCAGGCTGATTCAGAGCCTTGCCCATGTAGCCACGCACGCCAACAGTCAGGCACAGGCCGTTCAGGTTGTTCGCGCCAAGCACGGCAATGGCTTGCAGAACGCTGTTGGCGGGAAAGCGCGGAGCATAGAGCAACGAGTTGGCAATCGTGAGAACTTCACTGGCAAAGGCCGGATCCGAGGAGATCAGATCGCTCAACTGATGCAACTGTACGTTGTCATTATGCGCTAACTGCAGAACCTGAAGGGCGACCTGCGGGAAAGGGGGAATACGCAGATGCGCCCAAGATGGAGCAATCGCTTCGTCCCTCCGCCTCTCAATCTGCTGCATCGGATACTCCCATCTTGACTGGATTCCACCTTGCGAATTTGGCATAAGCACCGCCGCAAAATCTGCGTAGAGGTCATTCAGGTACTATCCATATCTTTCGGCAATCCACAGTAATACATGAGTAAGATGCTTGGAATGAGTATGCTTTAATAATTGCGGGAAGCGATTTTCTGCCTCTCTTGCCAGCGAACAGACCTGACACTTTGCGCCTGCAAGAGGCTGAATCGCGATGCATTGAGGCGCAAGGCGATACGATTAAACTTTGGAGAGAATATGGCAATGGTTCTAGATGGCGCTGCGATTGCCGCCGAGATCAAGCGGGAAGTGGCCGAGGAGGTACATGTGCTGGCGGCGCAGGGAATCCGGCCCGGCCTGGCGGCGGTGCTGGTGGGCAATGTGGCCGCGTCGGAGATCTATGTACGCAACAAGGTGAGAATCTGCGGCGAAGTGGGTATCTACAGCGACCTGATCACCCGGCCTGAGTCGGCCACTACAGCGGATCTGCTCAAACTGGTGGCCAGCCTCAATGCGCGCGAGGAGATCGACGGCATCCTTGTTCAATTGCCGTTGCCCGCGCAGGTGGACGTGAAGACGGTACTCGATGCCATTCATCCGTCCAAGGATGTGGACGGGCTTCATCCGCTGAATGCGGGCCTGCTGCAAGCGGGGCGGACGGCGCTGGCGCCCTGCACGCCCGCGGGAGTGATCGAGATTCTCAAGCGCAGCAAGGTCACCATCAGCGGCCAGCACGCGGTGGTTGTGGGCCGCAGCGATCTGGTCGGCAAGCCGGCGGCAATGCTGCTGCTGCACCAGAATGCGACCGTGACCATCTGCCACTCCAAGACCCGCGACCTGGCCGCGATCACGCGCCAGGCGGACATATTGGTAGCCGCCATCGGTGTCCCCGGCTTCATTACCCCGGAGATGGTCAAGCCCGGCGCAACTCTGATCGATGTGGGCATCAACCGCATCTGCGATCGCGCGGAGTTCGAGCGCTTCTTTGCGGGCAATCCTAAACGCGAAGCCGCCTTTGCCAAGAACGGCTCGACGCTGGTCGGCGACATTGACCCCAAGGCCTTTGAAATCTCCGGCGCCTATACACCCGTTCCCGGCGGCGTGGGCCTGCTGACGACAGCGATGTTGATGTCCAACACCGTCCGCGCCGCCAAGATGCGGCGCGGGCTGTGAGGGTTTCCATCGATTGGCTACTAGCCTTGAGAATTGCTGCTGCGTTACTGCTATGTTGTTGTTTGACCTCTTGTAAGTTGACTTGAAGGACCAATTTGAGGATATTGGTAACAATTTCGGCATACTTGTGTCAATCTCTGTGTGAGGGTAGGTAACGACATATGCCTGGCGAAAATGACGATGTGGAATTGGTTCCAATTCTCAGAGGTGAAATGCCGCAAGACAGGTTTGGATTCAAAACCGAACACGGGGAGCAAGCTGATCCTGGCCCCGCCATCTTTCCGATCATCAAATGGGGGTTCGACGGTCAGATTGATCTTCTGGCTACGGGTTTCTTTATTGGGCCGAATATCTTTGTAACAGCGCGCCACGTCATCGAAGCGGCGTTTGATCGTCGTACTGGACAGCAGGCTTTCTCGGTAGGAATGATCCACTTCCACGAGCCAGGAATGTATCTGATCCGTCCAGTCTTGCGCGGAATGTCGCACAATGTTGCCGATGTCGTTGTCGGGGTGGTGGCTCCAATGACGCGCAATTCAGACGGAGACTCCCTTAGAAAATAAGAGACTGGTGATTGGTGCTTCCCCGGTTGGCTTAGATGCGCATGTCATGACCTACGCCTATCCCAGATATCAGAACATACGTAGTGAAGACGAGCAAATCGTCAAACTACTACCTGCTGCCTACGATGGGCGGATAATAGAGCACTTGCCAAATGGACGTGATCGAGTTTTGCTGCCGGGGCCGTGCTACAGGACGAGCATTGCAATCCACCACGGGGCGAGCGGCGGGCCAGTTTTCTCCAAAGCCGGGACCGTGTTTGCTGTTAATAGCACGGGCTTCGATGGAACAGATGACTCGTACATATCTAGCATAGAGGGAATTTTTGACTTGATTGTCGATGACATTTCTGTCGAGGACAAGCCTCCAGGCAAAGTAACAGTGCTAGAGCTCGCGCGTTTAGGATATGTTTCTGTGAGTTTGAAGGTTTAAACTTACTGCAAATTTCTTTTTCTGGCGAATAGGCAGCAAAATGGATGTATGAACGGATCAATCCACAGAAACGATGTTTTCGGCGGGTGGCACCGATCCGATTGACAGTTCCAAACCTCTCTGTTGGTGCCCCCGGTGCCACGCTTTTGGGCACCGGGGAAGGATTCAGCTTGATCGCCTATACTGCTTTCAGCGATGGACGCAGTTGTATGCAGCCCAGACAGGGAGGTCAATCGCAAGAGTGTAAAAATCCAGAAATTCACGTTTTGAAAGGGCACGGCTTCAGCCGTGCCGCAAGGAAGCCCCCTAAAAATCCTGGGCTTTAGCCCCTGAGGGAAGGTTTAGGAAGGTACAAAACACCCCTCGGCGGCTAAAGCCGAGTCTTTTTGGGCTTCGACATCGGCACGGCTGAAGCCATGCCCTTTCAAAACGTCGACTCTATTAGAGGTCTAGAGAGTGCTACGAGTAGGTCTCACCGGCGGACTGGGCAGCGGCAAGAGCACCGTTGCGGCGATGCTGCGCTCACTGGGCGCGGAGGTCGTTGAGGCTGACGAGTTGGGCCGCACGCTGATGCAGCCGGGGCAGCCGGTTTTCTCCGCGATCGTCTCGCACTTCGGCGCGAAAGTAGTTGGTCCCGATGGCCGGTTGAATCGCGCCCGGCTGGCAGAGATGGCCTTCAAGGACGGTCGCCTGCAAGAGCTGAACGCGATTGTGCATCCGGCGGTGATTGCCGCCGAAGGGCGCTGGATGGAGCAGCTCTTCACCCGCAATCCCAATGCCGTGGCCGTCGTCGAGTCGGCGCTGATCTTTGAGGTGGAGCGCGACGCCCGCCTGCGTGGCGAAAGCGAGACGCTGCTGGCGGATTGGCGGCGGCGCATGGACCGCGTGATTGTGGTCACTGCGCCCGATGAAGTGAAGATCGCCCGCTACATTGACCGCGTCAGCCCGGATGGAGTTGGGCGGGAGGCAGCCGAGGCCAGCGCTCGCCAGCGGCTTCAGCATCAGATTCCCGATGCGGAAAAAGCAGCCAAGGCCGATCATGTAATTGAAAATGCAAGAGATATTACGAGTCTTCGCGCACAGGTGGAAGCTCTGTGGCTGCAACTGAAGGCTGCGAGCAACTAAATTCCGCCGAATGAGTCTTTAGAATAGTAGTCAGGGGTCAGAGGTCAGAGGTCAGGGATCAGTGGAAAAGCAACCACTGTTCCTTCGACTGCGCAGTCCGCAAAACACGCGGCCTGCTCCGCTCAGGATGACAGATTTTTGTGATGCAATCGTTTATTTGCCGGATCAAATATGTTGAGAAAGCAACAATCGAGAAGAAGCTGGCGGTGCTGCCTACTGTTCACTGTCTGCTGACTCCTGTCTACTGACCACCGTATCGAGGTACGCTATGAGAGTTCGCCGGGTTCTATTGGTAATTTTTCTGGTGGGTGGATTCGTCTACCTTACAACGCATCTTCCCTCCAGCGTTGATCGTTTCTCGTTGGGCCGCCTCTTTCATACGAACGGCTCCATCACCGGGCTTCAGCTCACCGAAGCGGAGGCCGCGCCAGCCTATGATACCGAGGAGCAGAACAACATCTCGGTCTACAAGCGGCTGCTGCCCTCGGTGGTCAACATCACCTCCAAGTCACTGGTCTATAACTTTTTCTTTGAGCCTGTGCCACAGCAAGGGCAAGGTTCGGGATTCATTCTGGACAAGGCCGGGCACATCCTCACCAACTTCCATGTCATCGCCGGCGCCAATCGCGGCATCGAAGTGAAGCTGAACAACAAGCACGCACCGTACAAGGCCAAGGTTGTGGGCACGGACAAGTCGCACGATCTGGCGCTGCTGCAGATTGACGCGCCTGACTTGCAGCCTGTAACACTGGCGGACTCGCGCGATCTGGCGGTGGGGCAAAAGGTCTACGCCATCGGCAATCCCTTCGGCCTGAGCGGCACTATGACGCGGGGCATCATCAGCTCCATCCGGACGATCGGCGGCTCGGAGGGCGCGCCCATCGAAGACGCCATCCAGACCGACGCGGCGATTAACCCCGGCAACTCCGGCGGTCCGCTGCTCAACTCGCGCGGCGAGGTGATCGGCATCAACACCATGATCGCCTCGAATGGCGCCGACCAAAGCTCCGGCATCGGCTTCGCCATTCCCATCAACACGGCCAAAGCGGTGCTGGCCGACCTGACCCGCTATGGGCGCGTCAAGCGGCCCTCGCTGGGCATTGTTTCTTACGCCATTGGCCCTGATCTGGCTCAGCAGATTGGCTTGCCCGTTGAACAGGGAATCCTGATTCAAAAGGTCATCCCGGGCGGCGCGGCAGAGCGTGCCGGCCTGCGCGGCGGCAACCAGCAGGCTTACGTTGGCTATACGCCGATTCTGCTGGGTGGCGATCTGATTGTTGCCATCGACGGACACGAGGTCACCGATCCGCAAGAGATCAATGCCATCATGGAGAAGCACCAGGCTGGCGATACCGTCAGCGTCACCTTCTATCGCGGACATAAGCAGATCACTCTCAAGTTGATTACGGGAGAGGCGCAGGAGAACAATTAAAATCTGGATCGAAATCTTTACAGATCCGGAGTTTTGGGAAGACAGAGGCCATGCGAACCCGTCCCGTAATCAACTTCTTTCAGATCGCCTCGCTGGTAATGCTGCTGGTGGCCGTGGCGCTGCTGTCTGCAATCACCACCATGCACTTTGCCATTCACGGTGCCGAGGTGCAGGTTCCCGCGCTAATGGGGATGACCGTGGCCGAGGCGCGCAGCCAGACCTCTGGGCTGGGCCTCGATCTGGATGTGGATAACCGTTACTACTCTGGCGACGTGGCTGCGGGGCATATTCTTACCCAGTCACCGCCGCCGGGGACGGTGGTGCGCCGGGAGTGGCGCATGCGTGTCTCTGAGAGTCTTGGACCGCAAAAAGTCGAGGTGCCGGAGACAGTCGGCAGGGACGAGCGCATCGCTGCTCTGGAGCTGCGGCGTGTGGGCCTGGAGACGGGCATCACGGCGCGGCTGCCTTATGCGGCAGTAGCTGAGGGAACGGTGATCGCGCAGGATCCGCCGGCACATTCGCAGGGGATTGCACGGCCCACGATCAATCTGCTGGTGGCTGCCGCCAGCACGGATGCTCCCGACGGATACGTGATGCCCGATCTAACGGGGATGCTGGTGGTGAGCGCGCAGGCTGAATTGACCCAGGTTGGTTTCAAGTCTGCCGCAAAATATGTCGATGTGCCGGTGGCACCAATCGGTGCAAGTGGAAGCGCGCCCGTGCAACCGCTCCGGCCGGGCGCGGTGATTGCGCAACAGCCGCCCGCCGGAGCGCTGGTCCAACAAAGCGATCTGGTCAAGCTGACGGTGGCCAAGTGACGGCAAGAATGCTGAAGCCTGTGCCTGGTTCTTGCCAGATAATACTGTCGAGGAATATATCCTGCCCTTTCCACCATTATCATCGCCTTGCTGATCGTATCGACAAAACAACGATGCGGCTTGTCTGGTAAAGTTCAATCGTTGACGAACGGGACGAGATGTTGGCGCGCTCGTCTACGATCCACATCGAGGCAACATGGAAGCTGCTGAAATCGAATTCACTCAACCGGCCGAGCCAGTGACGCCGGCGTCGATTGCCCCCGCTTGGCACACCGTTGTATTGGTCGTGGTCATCGTCGCGGCATCCATTCACAGCGCGTGGCGCTTCTCGTCAACGCAACGCGAGATCGACCGGCTTGCAACCTATGGCATGGCCGCTGTGATGGATGTACTCTTGCTCGCGTGGATCGGCTTTGGCTTGCGGCTGAAAAAAATTCCACTGCGCTCCCTGCTCGGCGCGTGCCCGTTTAACTTTCGCTCCATCCTGCGGGATATGAGTTACGCGGCAGTCTTCTGGTTCGCAGCGTTGATGGTTCTGGGTTCGCTCGGCAGTGCGTGGTCACGCACCGAAGCGCTGTTCACGCATCAGGCGCCAGCGGTTCATGCTCCCAAAAGTGCCCAGGAAGCTCTGGCCTCTGATCCCGGGAAGTTGCAGGCTCTGCGCACGCTCGCGCGGATTGCGCCGGTGAGCGGCTGCGAAATTGTTGCGTGGATGCTGCTCTGCCTGCTGGTGGGCTTTACTGAAGAGGTTGTCTTTCGCGGCTATCTGCAACGTCAATTCACAGGCTGGGCGCGGGGCAGCGTGCCGTGCGGCATCGCGGCATCGGCAATGATCTTCGGCAGCGGGCACATCTATGAAGGCGCGCGCGGAGTCTGCCTGATTGCCGTCTTTGGCGCGCTCTTCAGCTTGCTTGCGCTGTATCGCCATAGCCTTCGCGCGGGCATGATGGCGCACGCATGGCACGATCTCATTGCCGGTTTGACGGTGACAATGCTGAGCGCAAAGCATCTGATCTGAGATGAAGCAGGCACGTGTCAAAACGGAAATGAAAAATTATTGTCTATTTTTCCACCGTCTTGTCGTTTTTCTCTTGACACTTGCAGCGCATGAATCTATACATTCTTCAACTGCAGTCAGAAATTGCAGAGAGTACAAAATCGTTACAAGGGAGAATAGGCAAATGGCAACCAAGAAAGCAGCCAAGAAGGCACCTGCGAAGAAGGCGGCGAAGAAGGCCGCAAAGAAGAAGTAGCGGTACCTCCAACCAACAGGCAACAGATCAGGGGAGCGCATTCGGCGCTCCCCTGATCTGTTTTAGCTGAGCGGTCCAAATTGCCTGTCATCGTTTTCGGCCCAAGCAAATGGAAGGGATCGAAGATTCAGCAGTCGTTTTTTGATTATCGTTCGCAATGCAATTGTGCGGGATTCCATGCGCCAGTCTGTTTTTGCCGGAAAGGATTACACTGAAATACGCGAGGAAGGCAGGGATGGAATCATGACGCGGCGACGCTGGATTGCCGAGCATTGGGATGAAGCTACAGCCACGCTCACCGGCGCGCAGGCTGAACACATGACACGCGTGCTGCGCGCGCAACTGGGGATGGAAGCCGATGTAGTGGCCGGCGGACGCGTCTTTCATGCGCAGGTGGCCGCGGTGGCAAACGGCGAGGTCCGTTTTAATTTGATCGCCGAGTTGGAGGCTGATCCCGCGCTGCCCATCACGTTGATCTTGGCGCTCTATAAGTTTGATCACATGGAGTGGGCAATAGAGAAAGCAGTCGAGCTTGGTGTGGCCGCGATAGCACCGGTGATTGCGCGGCGGACGGAAAAGCATTTGGCGCAGGCGGCTGTCAAGCGCGCCGAGCGTTGGAGACGAATTGCGCATGAGGCCGCGCAGCAGTCGCGGCGCTGCGATGTGCCTCTGATCTTCGATGCAGAGCCGCTCGGCACGCGAGTGCGCGCGGCCTCCACGGCAACCAGGCTTGTGCTGGCCGAGCAGGAGCGCATTACGACGCTGCGCCACGCGCTGGAAGAGGCCGTAGCAACTGCCGGAACGGAGACGCCGTCTCTGGAGATAGCGATTGGACCCGAAGGCGGATGGGCGCCGGAAGAAGAGGCGCTCTTCGATGCCAATGGCTGGCGGGCTGTTTCTCTGGGTCCACGCATCCTGCGCGCGGAGACGGCGGCGATTGCCGCGCTGGCGGTGGTGGCGTCGTACCTGGAGTGAACCGCTGATTGAACTGACCAGAAAAGAATGTCGTTCCTGCCCATCCATTTGCATAGAGAATGTGCAAATGGATGGGGCAGTTGCAAAGTATTGAGTCGCGGGACCAATCAGGAAATAGCGCGGAAGAGCCAATACAGTGTGCCGGACAGCAGAGCCGCGGCAGGCAGCGTGCAAATCCAGCCCGCGGCGATGTTGCGCACTGTTGAAAAACGCAGGCCGCTGCCGTTTGCGGTCATCGTACCCGCCACGCCGGAGCTGAGAATGTGCGTAGTGCTGACCGGCAGTCCCCATGTATTGGCGGCAAAAATCGTACCCATTGTAACCAAACCCGCGCTGGCGCCCTGCGCATAGGTCAAGTGCTCTTTGCCGATTTTTTCGCCGACTGTGACCACGACGCGCTTCCAGCCAACCATCGTGCCTAGACCAAGAGCCAAGGCAACGGCGACTTTGACCCAGTCTGGAATGAAACGCGTGGCCTTGTCCACTTTGCTCTTATAGGTGGTGAGCGCCGCGCTCTCCGCGTGATTGAAGAGCGGCTGCTTGCCCTCTGCTGCCAGAGTGAGATCGTTCTTTTGCATCAAGCGAACCGCTTCGCCGGCTACATACATATCGTTGCGGACATTGGCCTGATCTTGCGCCGGGACAGACTTGAAGACTTTATAGAGCGCGACTTCGTGGCTCAAATCCTCGACCAGTTCGCGCAGCGCCAAAATCGTATCCGGCTGCAACTGCTTGGTGCGAATGTAATCCGTCACCTCGGTACGGGCATCTTCGCCCAGAATGCCGTTCCTGTCCACGTGCCGGTCCAGTATGCGCCCTGTCTGTTCAGAGGCGGCGATGAACTCTTGAACATCGCTGGCAGTGACGGCGTGATTGAGCGCGTAGGCGGTGGGAACGGTGCCGATCAGAATGAGCATGATCAAGCCCATGCCTTTTTGCCCGTCGTTGGAGCCATGGAAGAAGCTGACCCCGGTGCAGGTGAGAACCATAAGTGCGCGAATCGGCCACGGTGGGGGCTGATTATCCTTAGGCGCTTCAAAGAGTACTTCGCCGTGCTTGAGGATAAAGGCAGCCAGTACGGCGAGAGAAACGTGAATCACCATACCAACTGAAAGCAACGTGAAAAGGAGGCCGAAGGGAGCGCTCCAACGTTCAATTGCGAAAACAGGCAACCACGAGGCGATGCCAAACGGCGAGAAGAGCCATGCGATCAAATTCAAAAGTAAAGTTCCAATGACCCCAGCCACCAGAATGCGCAGCAAAGCCCACACCGGCTTTCTATAGTTGGCTTGGTAGATAAAGGCCATTTTCCGCGCCCAATCCGTATCAGTCAATGCTTTGGCCAAAATCATCAACAGGCCGGCGCATAAAAAGCCGACAAGCGGTGAAATAAGCAGCGCTTTCAGAACCTTGACAGCTTGTTCCCAATCGAGTCCGGAGGTTCCGCTGCGGGCATGCATTAACTGATTGGCGATGCCTACGCCAATGATGGAACCGACCATGGTGTGCGAACTGGAAGCCGGCAGCCCGAACCACCAGGTACTCAGATTCCAGACGATGGCGGCGATCAGCAGAGCAAAGACCATGGCGAAGCCCGCACCGGAGCTGACCTGAAGAATCAGTTCCACAGGCAGCAGCGTAATGACCGCGAAGGCCACGGTGCCAGAGGAGAGCAGAACTCCCACCAAGTTGCAGATGCCAGACAGTACGACGGCAATGGTAGGGTCCAGTGAATGGGTGTAAATTACAGTGGCGACCGCATTTGCAGTGTCGTGGAAGCCATTGACGAACTCGAAGCCGAGCGCGATGACCAGCGCCAGTCCCAGAAGCAGATAGGGCCAGATGCTGGTGATGGTGACGGAATCCAGGTCCAGTGCGACGTGAAAGCCAATGTACCAGAGGCCGCCAGCCAGTACCAGCAGAAACAAGGCGATGCCGAGACGGCTCGGCGATTTTGTCAGTTTGCGATCAAGCACAGAGCCGCGCGAAGGCAGCGAGTCCACAGTAGTAGCCAGGTCGGCCATCAGATATCACCAATGCGGCCGGAGAAATTCCGGACACGCTTGGGCCTCCCATGAAGAGACGGGACAACGGCATTCAATAGGAAATAGGGATCGTATCGCTTTTGGCGGGAGAGAGAAGAGCCGGATAAATTGGCGTCCATAAAACCCCAACAACCGCAAATTTTGCGCAGTTGTTTGCTTGTCAGGGTTGGATATTCACCTGACTGAAACAATAGTACACCGGAGAGGGGGGGGCTTGGGAAGGGGGGTGGTCGTCGCAATATGGGATAATGCCCCAGAATTGAGGCATCTGACTACCCCTTGCGCCGGTAAAGCACCTGAAACTCGTAGCCTGGATTGGCGGGAGGGGAGCTGAAAACGCGTTAGGTTATATCGCGATATAATTTCTCAGGAGGGTATGCTATGCATACCACCAGCTTGCGCAAAGTCGGCGGATCGGTCATGCTGGCCGTTCCGCCAGTTTTACTCGACCAGCTTCAACTGAAGGTCGGGGCCACCGTGGCCTTGGCTGTGGACGGTGAGCGTCTGATTGTGCAAACCCGCTCCAAGCCGCGCTATACGCTCGAAGAACTGCTGGCGAAATGCGACTATTCGCAGCCGATGACGCCAGAAGAGCGGGATTCCGAAGCACGAGAATGGCTTGATGCGCCTCGGATTGGGCGTGAGCTGCTATGAAGCGCGGCGACATTTACATGGTTTCGCTTGATCCCATGCTGGGTCACGAGCAGCAAGGCCAGCGTCCTGTCGTCATCGTTTCGCCGACCGCATTCAATGAGGCAACCAAACTGCCGGTGGTCTTGCCCATCACCGGTGGTGGCGATTTCGCACGCCGCATCGGCTTCGCGGTTCGTCTGGTCGGCACCCGCACAACTGGAATTGTGCGCTGCGACCAGCCGCACACTCTCGACATCGCCGCGCGAGGCGGCAGAAAAATCGAGGCCCTTCCGCAGGAAATCATGAACGAAGTGCTGGCGAAAGTCGGAACGCTCTTTGAGTAGCAGATTGTTCGTTTGTGTCCGACAAGGCGACTTCTGGATACCGATTCGCCGTCAATGAGCGCATTG
Source organism: uncultured Acidobacteriaceae bacterium (assembly GCA_963804315.1). Taxonomy (GTDB): domain Bacteria; phylum Acidobacteriota; class Terriglobia; order Terriglobales; family Acidobacteriaceae; genus Telmatobacter. The sequence continues at coordinate 137,995 of CAWDQB010000046.1, read as the reverse complement.
GCGATTTTGCAACATTCCATAATTACTGACCCCGTGTAACTCACTATATATCTGGAGGATGCATGAGTCTCTTGCCCAAATGTCCTGCAACAAATTTCGACATTGTCTTGATCCCTATTGTCTCCAGTCCGCGATTATCGACGCGCCCGACAGAATCGGGCGAGTTTTGAGAAACTGGCCGCAATAACCTGGGGCTTTGAATTTGGACCTGACATTTGACCCACGCAAGCCCTTGAAAACAAGGGGCGATGGTCGTGGGTCAATACTTACCCTTTGTGGTCCAAAATAAGCACGGAAGAGTTACCCGCATCCCCACGCAGCGCCGGGTGATTTGAGGGCTGATCCTGCAACCTGTTGACCTGACCCCATTCTTCGTCCACCTCGGTCCTCGGAGGGTCTGCCTCCATCCCTCATGTAGCAAGGCTACTGTATTCGGTCTAAATTCCCACATCCTATTGGGCCGTCACGGCACACATTAGCGAACCACAGCGCAGAAAATCGAAGCTACTGAGTCGGTGGCAGGATTTCAAAGTGTACTGTGTTTGTGCGCAGCCAAACTCCCGCTTGGTCCCGGACATCCAGGTAGACTGTGTATTGACCAGGAACGAGATCATATAAAACCGTCAGATCAATATTCTCGACATCCATCCCATCCGGGGGTATCCCTTCATATGTTTTTTTTCCTGGTTCATTGACTGGGTAGGATGGTGGTCCTCCGCCATCGAGCTGCGGTAGGCCAGGCTCCCTTCGAAGTTGACGATGACGGTATGTTAGAGGTGGCTCACCACTCTCCCCTTCAACATGAAGGCGATAGTCACTGAAAAACTTTGGAAAAAGGTTGTGCTTACTAATGTTCTTCATTGTCAACAGAACCAATGGATGTTGGCCCGCTGGGACACTATCTTGTTTCATCTTAATGCTTACGGTAATTAAATCTGACTTGGCACTTGGCGAAGAATCCTGGCTGTTGAGTAAGGCGCAACTTGCAGCGATCACCGCAATGGTTGCCAAGCGCAGAGCAAAAGTTTGGAAAGTTCGCATACTGTCTCCCTTATTCCATGAAGCAAGGCTGCTGCAATCGGTTTATATCCCTACTCCCTTCTTCTTCCGTCATGACACAATTTGGCGAGGCACAGGACCGTTTCATAACTTTTACGGAACCACGGTCAAGGATATTATGTTGGACAGTAGATCCCCTTGCGAGAGTTGGACTCGGTAAACACCTGGTTTTAGATCGTAAAGCTCGCCCAGATCGACGTGCTCAATGACTGACTTTCCAGGCTCCAATGACTCATCAATCCAATCGCCAATTCTGTCTGCGTCATCTCTCCAGAACCTATGTCCATTCCTGGTCATCGGCGCAAGATTGCCATCTGTGTCACGAACGATAACCTTGAATTCGTACTCGGCTCGATGGCCCATTTCGTGGGCTAATGTAACCGTATGCTTGGTGATATTACTCACCATCGCTTTTACGATAATCGGGCTTCCAGTCTTCACGTTATCACTCGTAAGACTAATGGTGACGGAGCACGACGGAACCGGCTGTTGAGCCCACATTGAAGCCGACGAAGCGAGAATCAGGAAAACAACCCACAATTGCGTCTTGTTGAACATAGGGACCGATCCTTTCTGTTGCGTGTTTATGGATTCGTGCAGTTGTAAGCTGAGTTACTAGAGGCGGCTGTCCATTTGGGGTAGCCAACATTGGAATTAAAATTAAGTGTTGGCGAAGAAGATCCTTGAGCGGGGTTTGCACATGTTAAGCTCCACCCCCCATTGGCACCGTTAGGATTGAGCGTGTTTATTGCCCCTCCACACATTGACCAGTCAATGGAGCCAAGAGGAACCGGAACCGTGCAAGCATTTTCTGACGAACAGTTGGAACCAGCTGGAGGTGTCCACATCAAATACATCCTGGCAGAGAAGTAACGCCTCCTACCCCCAAGTGGTGACGTTTGTGGATATGCTGGAATGAGCACGCCAGGGCCGTCTGTAGCCGTGTCATTAGGTGAGTTTTGTGAGCACAGTGCGCCCTGAAATGGTGGTGCTCCATATGGATAGGTGTTGTCGAGCACAGGCGCGGCCGCTGCTGTATAGGTTCTACAGGTTTCAGTTCCGGAAGGCACAATTTCTATCGTGTTTGAATCCAGTAGTAATTGAACCCACGAATAAGAACCAATGTTGCCCCATTTGCCGCTATATCCCGAAGGAGGCAACGCAGCTCCTGATTCATTGACCTCAAAACTTACGCCGTTAGTAGATCTAGCATTACCGCATACCGAAAGGCCCCGTAATTGAAGCCTTGTAACCTGAGTTCCATTCGCGAGTGTACCAGTAAAGAATCCCACATAACCAATACCTGTGGTTAGCGTAATACCAGTCGGCCCCAGAATATTGAAGTCCGCCGTCGTGCTTGTTCCGTTGGCGTTGCCATCGCTAAGTATCCATTTATAGGTGGCCGTTTCAAAGCCTCCGGGATTGATAAAATAAAACGTCGAGTTCGACTGATTCAGAATGGCGGGAACAGGTCCGCCTCCGCCGGAGCCTGACGGAGGCCCAGTTTGTGCAGTGTTCATGAATCCGCCCACAATATCAGCGTTGTTCTCGAACGACCACCCTTGACTTGTGATGGAGCATCCAGTCGGAGGGGGTGCAACGCAAAGTTGCACCTGTTGCCCTGCAAAGACATCAGTCTCGTTCGCGCCGTTGGGAGCCAGCGGTCCGCCTTGACAAAGCGCGAGATTGGTTGGACTAATCATGATCTGAGGGGTTGGTGTTTGATTTTGAATCCCAACTGTAATGGGCGGCGCGTAAGGATTCTGCGCCCCGTCGGTGAAGTAAATCTGAAATGTTACGCTGTTAGCCGGGATACAATTCGGCACAGTGACCACGAACGAGACCGACTGCACCTCGCCATCGCTTGCTCCAGTCGGAGCACCAATAGAGCCAATTATAACCCCTGCAACATTGTCAGTGATATTTGGCGGCGTTGTGCCCAGATACTGTCCATAAATCGTTATGATGGAGGACTGACCAACCGGCAAGGACGCCGTCGGAGCCGACGTGATCTCTGGATTCGAAACCTGGAGGGTTATATCAGCGGTTGCGGATTTCGTACTATCTTGTGTGCTAGTTGCTCTTATCGTTGCGCTACTTGCAGAATACAAATCAGGGGCGTAATATATCACGGATTGCCCCGTTGAAGATGAGAGCGAACCGGGACCAGATAACGACCAACTTACCTGTGAGTCATTACCGTTGGTCACGTTTGCCGTAAATTCTTCGTTATCACCCTGAACCAGGGTTGCGGAAGTTGGTGAAATCGTCACGCTGATGGGGGCGGTATAGGGGACGTCTGGCGATTCGATTTCAATAATATCAGCAAAACCGTTTGAGCTGTTGCAATCCCATTCAAGTCCATCACCAATATATGGTCCACCTGTCAGAGCATTCGGATAACTCTTCCCTCCTGCGAAACCATATCCGAGGGGATCATCGTATGGATAATCGGGGTTATCAGAGACACACTCCTCGTTCCAACCCTCGCTGCCCGTTCCGAGCGCCAGGTAATCATACCAGTTGTATACCGTTCCTTCAGCTTGAATATTGTAATTTCCACTGGATGAAGAGGAATCGATTTTTATAGTGCAACTGGAATCGCCGACACCTTCCCCTCCACTCGTTCCAGTGCATGAAGTGTCTCCATTATCTGGCGTGTAGAGTGTACAAGAACTCACCCAAACTCCAGAATAGAAGTAGTCGTCATACCCCCAAGAGCTCGCATCATCCAAGGCGACTTCACAAGTAGCTGTGACGGTGCCTGATGTGCCAGAGGGCGGCGGCGTAAGATCGACACCAATGTAAATTTGAGCGCGAGCGACAGGGACCAGCAAGGCAAAAACAAAAATCAAAAGCGGTAACAGTCGAAATCGTAATATCGTCATTGTGTACCCCCTTTGCCTTCAGTATTCTGCGGTGTATCCTCTTTGACCTCTGGCTTTGGCTGCATACCTGGCAGTTCCACGGTCTTCAGATGGATCAAATTTTTCACATATGCATCGAGTCTAGTGAAGGACTCTTCGCCAAGCAGATCTTTCAACTGAGCAATGTGCTCATCCAGGGTTGCGTTCTTTGCTGCGCCGTTCTGGGCCATCTCGCTTCTTGAGATGAGATTCTTCGGAGGATTGGACGACTGAGCGCGACGGGCATCAATGGTCGCTTGGATCTTTGCTTTCTGATCGTTTAGCAGTTGGATGCAGTCATGCGCGACCTGCTTTACCTTAGCCGCTTCGTCTTCTGTTAGCCCTGCACCTTTCTGGTCCAAGTCACGAAGATAGTCCGCATTTTTTCCATCGTCTTCCATTTTTTTCGCGGTGTTATCCAGATTCACCACATGGTTGAAAAAGAATTGATAGATGATGCGATCTGGCACTGTTTGGTTTGCAGGGGTGGTCGTGGATTGCAAACCACCTGCAGGAGACGAATCAGTTACTGAAGCTGTAGAAGGCTTCGGAGCTATCGGCTCATTTACGGACACTCCCGCTGGCGTACTCTGAACGCCTTGTGCATAAGCGCGTGTGGTGAGAGTGCTTGCCAAGTGAAAGCCGACGATCAATACCAACAGAAGGCGCGAAACCAAAGTTTTCATAAAAACTCTCCAATCCCTTTCCTTTTGTCCAACAATCATAATGCGGCTCCTGTGTCTGATTTGATTCCTACGTGCTGCGAAGCAACGTCAGTGCGGCACCGCCTTGGGGCAGGCGATCTCCCGCTTTGGCGCATCATGACTCGATTGTTCAATATATGCATTGTCTTGTTCCTCATATCCGATTCTCAATCATTTGCATCCAAACGGATTCGTTACTGTGAATTGGGTGAATTGGGAAGGAATACTCGATGCCGTAGCCTGAGGACTGCTCGATCCATACGGAACTGTCACATAGATGTCGACTAAAGTGCCGGGTGAACCGTCGGCCACAGCTATGCCTGAAGGAACCTGAACGACAATCGTCTGTTGGTTATTCGCTGCTGCGGCTCCCCATGTTCCCGGCAACACAGTTGCCTGAGCCTGTGTGTTTCCGGTTTGAAACGTCACGGTGCCTTGTGTTGTGCCAAAGCCAGTTCCTGTGATGACCAGCCCCATCGTGGGTGGGCCTTGAGGCAGAGAGAGAAGTGTGATTTGAGGTATGACAAGGAACAATGCCTGCCCCACTACTGTTCCATTCACATTTACCGCAACGGGATACGAGCCGGCGGCAAGCGAGAGTGGAACCTGCACGGTGATGGCGGTTGCGCTCCATCCACACCCAGTGCATGCCGTGGTCAAAGGTGTTCCATTAAAGGTGACAGTACTTGACCCTTGAGTAGTCCCGAAACCTGAGCCAGTAATGGTGAAAACTTGCCCCGGCGGACCAGAAGCTGGCGTCAGGGTTACTGATGGACCGGAAGGAGGTGGAGGTGCCAGATTCACCGTCTCAGGCACGGCCACGCTCGCCACCGTATTATTGGCGTCGCCGCTATACACAGCCGAAACCGTATGGAATCCTGAGGACCATGACACGCTGCTGATGCTGTACACCGCGACGCCGCTACTATTTACGGGGACCGTACTAATCGCCGATCCATCGAGCTGAAAAGTGACAGTGCCGGTGGGGTTCACCCCGCCGGTGATTGTAGCCGTGAATACGACAGGTTTGCCAGTAAGGATGGAACTGACAGATGAGATAAGAGATACCGTTGGGGTAACAGCCGCTACTTTCAGAACGGTAGATCCGCTGGACGGCGAGTGGCCTGTATCCCCGCTGTATGCGGCGGAAATGGTGTAGGAGCCTGCTCCGGTGGTCGAGGAGAAGGTTGCCGTTGTCGAGCCAGAAACTAACGGAAGCGTGGTCCAAGCTGTGCCGTTGTAGGTCAGCGAAACCGTGCCCGTTGCCCCACCGCTGACAGAAACCGTGCATACGGAATTCGCGCCGCCATAAGTGATCGGATTCGGCGAACAGCTCACTGATGCTGTGGTCGTGACCTGATTTACAACTAAAACGGTCTGTCCGCTGGACGGGGAGTGATTCGTATCCCCACTGTATCCAGCGGCAATTGTGTAGGAGCCAACTCCGGTGGTCGAGGAAAAGGTTGCTGTCGCAGAGCCGGAAGCTAACGTAAGCGTCGTCCAGGCTGTGCCGTTGTAGGAAAGCGAAACCGTGCCCGTTGCATTGCTGCCGACAGAGACCGTGCATACAGAATTTGTGCCGCCATAGGTAATCGGATTCGGTGAGCAACTGACGGTTACAGTAGGCGCTACTCCAACTACGCGGATGCGGCCATTTCCAACATCGGCGATATAGATGTTGCCGCGCGCGTCCACTGCTACGCCGCTTGGGTCACTAAGTTCAGCGTTGACGGCAAGCCCACCGTCACCAGAAAAACCATTGCCACCGGTGCCTGCAACAGTGGTAATGATCTGGCTGGTAGGATTTACCACTCGTATGCGATTGTCACCCGAATCTGCAATGTATAGGTTTCCAGAAGAATCCATTACAATGCCCGACGCGTCGCAAAAAGCTGCTTCGGTCGCTTGACCACCGTCTCCGATTGGATTTGTTTCACCAAGACACCCTCCGGAGCGCCCTCCAGCTACGGTGGAAATAGAGTTCCCTGGGCCACCGTTGGAATTTACAAATACCTTGCGGATGATACCGTTGCCTGTATCAGCAATAAGGATATAGCTATAATATCTTCCCACTGCCACACCTGATGGGGTATACAACTCGGCGTTTGTCGCAACAGGTTGGTCGCCGTTGTATCCGTTAACGCCAGTACCAGCTACGGTGAAAATAGCCCCTTCTGCGGGACCAATACCTTGGGAGCCGGGAAAGTATCCTATACTGACGCCATTCACTATTTGACGGATGCGTGAATTACCCGTATCTGCGATATATAATGCGGGATAGCCGGACGGACTAATTGCAACACTACTTGGATTACATAATTGCGCATTTTCCGCATGAGTACCATTGTCGCCAGAGTATCCGCAAATCCCAGTACCTGCAACTGTGTAGATGTAGCCAGGTGTGAATCCGCTATTGGGATTAGAAGAACCCGCGACCATGCGGATACGGTTGTCAGATTCGTCAGCAATATAGATATCACCGTATACATCTACTGCCACACTCACGGGATATTTCAGTTCGGCCTGGTTCGCAGGTCCATTATCACCATAACCAGATGAAGAGGCCCACGTACCATTTCCCGCAACCGTGGAGATGATGCCCGTCGAAGCGGTTACCTTGCAAACGAGACTATAGGCCGGGTAAGCTATATATATGTTTCCGTTTGTATCAACTGCCACACCCATTGGACCCATGCCAACGGCGGTTGCCAATACATTGTTACAAGAGTAATTTTCTGATTGATTGTTTCCGGCCACAGTAGAGATAATGCCAGGCCCTGGTAGCACAAAGCCATTGACAATGACATATGAAACCGGCGTCGCAACCACATAATTGGTATTGCCTGTCTGGCTAGCAGTTACAGTCACCGTACCGATGCCGGTGATGCTGAGCCTATTGCCGCTCAATATAGTAGCCGGACCTGTCGCGCTGAAGGTGATTGGCAAGCCGGAACTTGCAGTGGCCGACAGTGTGATCGGAGATATGCCATAGGTCACCGGAGATGCAGGCGCCACGAAAATGATGGTCTGCGCAGCCTGGTTCACGATCTGAGTGATGGCGCTGGAGCTTGCCGAAGTATAGTTGCCGCCAGATGCGACGCTTGCCGTTATGCCGTCTGAACCCGCAGGGAGGCTGCTGGTGGTCAGTGTAGCAGCCCCGTTGCTCGGTGTTGCCGTACCAATCGAACTGCCATTGCAATAGAAGGTTACCGTGTTGGTATCGCCACTTGTTACCAAGGCAGTGAAAGTCACAGAACTTCCGTAGATCGAGGGCGTACCCGGGCCGGTCACGCTAATCGTTGCCGTCGGCCAAGTAGATGGATTGAAAGTGAACGACGCTGAGGGATTCGTGATCGTGGGCTTGGTGAAAATCGCTCCGTTGTTCAACTGAAAGGTGATGACCGAGCCGTTGGCGTGTGCTCCCAAGCCGCCGGTGCAGTTGCCAACGCTCGGACACACATAACTCCTGGTGAATGCTGCTCCGAACCAAGCCGCCAGCGATGCCGGAGACGAATAAAGTCCATAAGGAGCGGTTTCGGAATATGTGTGGCCTGCACTATCGCTGAACGCGACGGTGATGGTGCCTGGACTGGATATGGGCGTGCCCGTACTTGATATTGTCAACGTCGCGATCGAAGCGGCGCTGGCTTGACTGCAAAAGGCAATCGTCATCATCGGCAGCACTAACATCAAATCGCGCCAAAACCGCTTCTTCATACCATCCTCTTGAAAAACCGAGTGCATACAGGAACTTAGCCAGACTTGTGGAAATACTTTGCGCGGTTCGCCTGACATCCCCTGACAGTTTCAACACATACCTGACGCCATTTCCTCACGCTCTATTGAAGCGTGACCAAGACCTCAATCACGCCTGTCCCTGAGTCGAGTGATCCCATTGCCTTGCCCAGGACTGCCCCTAGCATCCGACTGCGGTCCGTTCCCTTCATGGCGTATCCCGGCAAGGACGCGCTCACAAGCAGATCGCCTTTGCGAATGGGGCCGTTTTCCGCGCTGACCTTTGTCGGTACTACGCCGACCATCGCCATAGGGACGTTATCGGCTGACTTTGCCACTGCTTCCCTGCGGCCTACTACACCGGGCTTGGTCGCATAGATTCCCGCGACCATCGCGGAGTAAGGTTCAGCAGATTTTTGAACGTCCGCGTTGTCGCCTTCGGCGAGCACCAAAACATCGCCCGGTTCATACTTCTCTTTCATGCCCGTGGCGCGCATGTCTTCTGCGTAATCGCCGCCATTGAGAACCCCATTCCACGCTTTGTTTTGGATCGAGCCATCGGCAAACACAAGCGAGCCACCACTCTGCTGAGTCAGCATAATGTTGCCTTTAACTTCCAAAAATGTGCCGGTGACGCCGCTTGGAGCGTTGGCGCCCGGGTTCGTCGTGCCGATGCCGACATTGCCGGCAGCACTCACTCTCATCCGCTCGGTTAACCCACTATACGTATTGGCACCTGTGCGTTGATTGGTCTTGAAAACAAGATCCGCAGAGTTTCCGTTGCTGTCTCCCCCCCATTCATTGTAAGAAGCGATGGAAGCGCCACCAACATTCGAGACGCTGGCAGGACCAGTACTAAACTGAATTTCAGGACCTGCACCTGCGGTCCCAGCATATCCCCCTTGTAGGAGAACAGTTTTTCCGCTATTTGTATTCCAAATATTTAAAGGTGCGGTCGGAATGTTCGCACCAATTCCAACGTTGCCGCCGTACTGTTGCAGTATTAGATTTATAGTCGCAGTGTTTAAGTAGTTCACCCCTTGAATAAGGCCAAAAGCCCCAGATTGACCGGACAAATATACACCGGAATTATTGGAGGAATTCCGTGTAAATAGCCCGTTACCTTCAGCAGTTAAGTCGAAACCACTTGAAGGTGCCGTCGTGCCGATCCCGACGTTACCGCCGGAAACCGAGATCGGCGACGGCTGAATCGTTGTCGATGTGGTGGTGGAAGCGGAAACGTACGGGACGTTTCCGGTCGTGGCCGTAGTGCCGCTGCTCGTCACCGTAGTCTGCGCCGCCGCGCTCATCGCCATCAACGCCAGACCCAATCCAATCAAACTTGCTCGCGTACGCATCGTTCAACGTCCTCTCTGTTTCCAATCTTTGTTTTTATGCGGCCTGGTTCTTCAAACAGACACGGCTCCGGCGGAATGCCGGTGAAGCAAGAATTACGGAACAGAATTCTGTGAATGAGATTCCCGATGGTAACCATTGCAGAGGATACCCTCGGAAGTCAAATGAAATTCCCCTTACAGCAAGCCGAAGCGTTCGTCGATTCAGTGTAATACGAATAGTATCAATAGTATACTTGCGTTTCGCATCCCAATGGTTGATACCAGAAAGGATGATCGACGGCGGCAAGCGGACAATCCAGGTGAATGTAAAAATGAGCGAGGAGGACTACAAACTCCTCCAAGGCGCGGCCAGCTCCCTATGGCCGGAGGCCATCCTCAGCAATTCAGGCATCCTGCTTGGACTCGCCCGCATTGCCGCCAAGGATATACTCGGCAAATCTCCCAAAGCCAAGGTCGCAGCGAGGAAAGGCCGCTAATCTGCGCTTTGGAGAAAACTGACCGGGGAACATACTTTGTAAATAACCTGTGAGCCGGATCACATCCACGGCTCCTCCATGGAGGAGCCGTGGATTCTCTGGGAATGCGGGCATCGCTAAGGCAGGATCGGCCCCCCACCGTTCACAGGTACGACGGGGCATACATCCGATACTGCAACTGGGTGTGCTCCGGGCTGGAGTGGACGTAGATCATGGTCGTCTCCACAAAGGCGTGACCGAGCTGCTCCTTGATGGCCAGCAGGTGCGCACCACGATGAAGCAGGTTGGTTGCTAAACTGTGCCTCAAAAGATGCGGATATACGCGCTTCTTCAGGTCCGCCCGCTTTGCCGCCGTGCGAATCATCTTGCGCAAGTTCTGCTGCGAGTAGGGCTTCCCACTGCGGAAACACACAAACACCAGGTCACTGGGCTGGCCACCGCGCTCGCGCAGGTACTCAGCCAACAGGCTCACACACGGCGCGGAGATGTGCGTGTAGCGATCCTTCTGAGTCTTGGTAGCCTGGATGTGCAGCGTCTGACCGCCCAGATCGACATCGCGGATTCGCAGTCGGCAAAGCTCCTTGTTGCGCAGACCGGCGTAGGCCAGCGTCGCGATCATCGTGCGCTCGCGCAGTGTACGCGCCGCCGCAATCAGCAATGTGACCTCCGCCTCGGACAACGTGCCGCGCACCAGGTGATGGGGTTTCTGCGGACGGCCCAGCTTGATGGGCCGCCCGATAAAGGCGCAATAGACTTCGAGCGCAATCGACGTGTTGACGATGTGGGAGTAGGAGGCTCCCGCCTTGTGCATCCGCTCGATTTGCTGCTCGACCGCTTTCGGCGTGGGTTCAAGGCCAATCACCGGAGCAAGGCGCCGGATCGTGGAGACGTAGTTGTGGACGGTAACCTCGCTCAGACCGCGCCGTGCGTGCAGATGCAGGGCGAAGCGGACGAGAGTGGGTTCGATAGAATTACGGGTAGCCATGAAGCCTCCTTACAGGCTGATTGGTTAGGGGCGTCGCCGGTGTTACTAGCACCGCGGCGTCCCAGTTGAAGTTGAGGGTCGATTTAGTACCTATCCATTGAAATTCTGCGCAGAACGGGCAGAATTTCAATAGATAGGTGCTGAATGCCAATACTCTGATCTTATCTGGCAATATCAGGTTCTTGTGCTCTCGGAGTCTCGCGTTTATACAGCGGTCCGAATCGATCATTGACTGGCTTCTCCAGATTCTGCTTTGATCCGAGATAGCGCTCCGTAGTCAAAACAGATGAATGGCCCAGGAGAAATTGAATTTGCTCAAGTTCCCCACCGCTCGAATGGCACAATTTGGCGCAAGTGCGGCGAAGATCGTGTGGCGCAATGTGCTCAAGGCCCAGACGCTTTGCGCATTCGCGCACAACGTACCAAACAACGTTCTCGGAGATTCCATGCCCCCAGCACGAGCCGTGTCGGCTCACCGCACGGAATATGCGGCCATGCTTTAGATCAGCAGCCACGAGCCATTGGTCCACTGAATCCTTCACCCATGCCGGCATCGGAACCGTTCGGACATGACCGCCTTTTCCAATCAGATCGACGATTGCCCAGTGTCCCTGACGAATCTGAATGTCGTCGATGTTTAAGGCTGCGAGTTCCGCTCGCCTCAAGCCACAGCCGAGAAGGATGGAAATCATCGCAAAGTCACGCTTGTTTCTAAGCCCATCGCCGTCAGATTTGTGGACGAGCAATTGGGCCTGATCGATAGTCAACCAGTTGCCAGATCGCTGGCCCAGATGCTTGACTCCCTTCACACGCCGGATGCCTGCCGCCAATTCAGGACTCAGCAGACCGGAATCTGCCGCTTCGTATGCGAGTCGCCGCACTGCGGCGAGCCTCTGGTTGATCGTTGCGGCTGCCAAGCCGAGGCTCTCCAGATAGAGTCGAAATCTGAGCACAACGGTGCGATTGAGCGCGAGGCGTGGCTCCGAGCAGTACCAGGCGATGAATTGGTCCATTGCAAAGCGATAGTTGCGTCGTGATTGTGGAGAGCTCAGGCTGTTGAGTACGGATGCTTTTGCGTGGTCGAGATCCGGCAGGCGGAGGACGATCTTCCGATAGTTGGGCTTTGACTTTTTTCTGCGCATACAAGCGGCCTCCTTGCCGCAAGTATGGCAGCCTTTTCAAAACTAATTCCGAGCCGTAATCGACTCAGCCCGATGGTTGATTTCAAACAGCTTAGATGAAGTGACTCTAGGATATCAGGCTGTCATCTGTTGGTAACAGCCCAACGCGCTCATTCAGAATCGTTTCGGTGGCAAAGTCAGGATTAGTAACTGAAAACGTCGTTATAAAAAGTTATACTCACCCTCTACCCTTTCCGCCGGTAAAGCACCTGAAACTCGTAGCCGGAGTTGGCGGGGAAGAGGCCGGCGACGTGGCGCAGGCGCTCGGCCAGAGCCGGAGCGGCCAGCAGCGGATAATCGCGCTCGCGCAGGTCGTGGTAGTCAAAGTCCACGGCAAGCGAGAGCATGTAAATGGCAAGCGCGTCCGAGAAGGCCGACTCGAAGAAGGCGCTGCGGGCGCGTTCGTCGATGCTGTGCTGGCTGGCGTGACTGATGTCTTGTGCGCGGCGGCGGCTCTCCCAGGCATCTTGACTGGTCTCGCCGCGGACCTGCGCCTCGGCCTGCGCCCAAACTAGAGTGGAAAAGCTCTCCGGAACTCCTGCCGCCTCGACAAAATTGTGCGCCACGTTGATGAAGAACTCGAAGGCAAGGCCGAAGCGGTCCTCGACCAGCCGAGTGGAAAGAAAAACCGCCTCGGTCGAGCCAAAAGTTGCGTTGCGATGGCAGATGGCGCGGTCGCCCAGATCGACAGTGTAGCCAGGAGCGACCATCGTCTCGTCGGTGTCGGCGATCGCCAGCGGGACAAAATAATAGGCGCGATTCTCCAACGCGCCGGAGAGCGTAGCCGGCACGGCGCCCACCAGCCGCTCCAAGTCCGCATCCGTGATGCGCGTCTCGCCCCACATTGCGTAGTGAATCCCGTTCGGAGCCTGAGCCACCGTTGTCTGTGTGGCCACCTTCTCCGCCTGCCAAGGTTCGATCTGTGCGCTCGTTGCCATTCAGACTGTATTCTAGACCACGGAGGCACTGTACCATGACGCAATCGACGCACAGCGCAGGCGGAAAGGTCTTCGGCTTCCCGCTCAAAGGCTTCGGTTTCTTCACCAGCCTGTTGTTGGCCTTTGCTCTGGCATTCTTTACTTTTTTTGCCTCGACCACCCTTGCCATCTTTGCACTGCTGGGCTGGAATGTATTCGGTCATCACGCGGTGAGCTACGCTGACAGCTACCGTTATGTTGGGTTTCCAGCCTTCCTGCTGGCGTTGATTGTGGGGTTGCCGGTCTTTGCCATCCTGTGGGTGAGGAGCAAGATGCGCAAGATGGATTAAGGCAGGGGGCATGGTCTTCCAAGCGGGAGACGAGTCTGGATGTGGTCGTTCAGAACCGAAATCATAATTTTCTCAAGTTTATCCCCGATTTACCGGCATGATCGAGCATCCGATGTCTGGATTATTTTGCAGCCATTCCCCCCGCTCCCGCTCCCATTCGCTGCCAAATGTCGCAATTCGCTGCAATGCCCTTCGCTTGACCGCCTTCCCCGGTTACCCTACATATGGATTTTCATACCCACGGAAGTGCTCGCATCTTGGCGTCCGAGGGTTCAGGCCAAAAAAGAGTCTGCCGCTAAAAACAAACCATTTCAAGGAGATTGCAATTATGGCAAAAGCTATCAAGTATGTCGAGAAGGCTGCCGCTTACGCGGCGCAGGGTGCATGGGTGGTCTTTGAGCGGCTGAATCGCATCAGCCCCAACCCCGGATTCGTCCCCAAGTGGTCCGACAAGCCGCTGCAAAAGTCCTGGGAAAAGGAAAAGCCGCCGCTGGGCTGGCCGCGCACCACCGACTCGCTTTGCCCCAAGTGCGTGCCGGAGATTCGCAAGCAGATTTTGGACGGCAAACTGCCCTATGAAGTGCTGCTCAATGAGAAGGTGGGCGAGATCAAGGCCCAGATCATCGAGCGCGACGGCCAGATCCTGATGGTGAAAGACTGCCCCAAGCACGGCCACTTCGAGGACGTGATGTCCATGGACCCGGCCTTCTTCAAGCACTTGGAAGAAAGCTTCCCAGGCCGCGATATGCGTGCCCACAATGACAAGCGCCTGCACAATCACGGCACCTCGACGGTGACCCATGGGCGCGGTTCGGTGCTCACCATCGATCTGACCAATCGCTGCAATATGATGTGCGATCCCTGCTTCATGGACGCCAATCAGGTGGGTTTTGTCCATGAGCTGACCTGGGACGAGATCAAGACCATGCTGGACAACGCCATCACCCTTAAGCCAAAGCGGCAGATGAGCGTGCAGTTCAGTGGCGGCGAGCCGACGCTCTCTCCGTACTTCCTGGACGCGGTCGCCTATAGCCGCAAGGTGGGATACAACTCGGTGCAGGCTGCCTCCAACGGCATTGAATTCGCCAAGAGCAAGGAGCTTTGCCGCGCCGCTGCCGAGGCTGGCTTGCGTTACGTCTATCTTCAATTCGACGGCATCGGCAACGCCGCCAACTCGCATCGCAAAGTGGGCAACCTCTTCGATGTGAAGTTGCAGGCGATCAACAATCTGCATGAAGCCGGAGTGGATATCGTGCCGGTTACCACCATTATCAACGGCATCAACAATGAGCAAGTGGGGCGCATTATCCAGTTCGCGCTCGACAATCCCAAAAAGATCAGCTTCCTCAGCTTCCAGCCGGTCAGCTTCACCGGCCGCGATGAGGACATCAGCGATGAGCGCCGTTTCGCCCAGCGCTACACACTCAGCCACATGGCGCACGACATCAAAGCGCAGACCGGCTTCGGCGTTCCGGAGCGCGATTGGTTCCCCATCAGCTTCATGAGCACCTTCAGCGACTGGGCCGATCTGATCCACGGACCGCAAGCTGACTGGGGCGCTCTCAGTTGCGGATGCCATCCCAACTGCGGCATCGGCATGGCCATGATGATCGACAAAGAAACCAAGGAAGCTGCGCCGGTCACGGCCTTCCTCGATATGGGACAAGTGGCCAAGGATCTGGCCAAAGTCAACGACGCCGCCCGCGGAAAATTCCTCTCCGTCCTGGGTCTCGGGTTGTCGCTCATGCGCAACTACGATCCCTTCCAGGCGCCCACCCACTTCCGCATCACTGACATGATGAAGAAGATGGACAAGACCTTCAATGCGACTGGCCGCGATTACGGCAAGGTCACCGGCGAACGCACCATGGAGGACATCAAGAAGCGCCGCGCCGACCGCTGGAACTTCCTTTTCATTGCTGGAATGTGGTTCCAGGATCTCTTCAATTACGACTTCCGCCGCACCGAGCAGTGCATCATTCCCTATGCCACGCAAGAGGGAGAGATCAGCTTCTGCGCCTATAACACCGGCGTTGGCTGGCGCAACATCATCGAGAAGATGCACATGACGGCCACCCTGACCAAATGGTACGAGGAGCATGGGCGGCATGAAATCTTCGCTGGCGGCAAGAAGGTCAACATGGAGCATGTTGGCCATGACCTCGCGCTGAATATGGAGCACGTGAACTCCGAGGCCAATCATACGCTCGATAATCTGGGCATCGCCAAGAACGCCCGCGAGGAGCACATCCGCGCCCGCGACAAAAAGCAGCTCGACGCCACCGAAAACGCCCGCATGGCCAAGCTCTACCGCGAGCACGTCCTTGGCGAAAAGCCCGTCGAGGGCCTGGTCAGCTTAGGTTCCATCGCCCCCGCCCAGCCCGCCGTTCGGAAAGAATCCGAACTCGTAGCCGGGGACTAACCCTATAGGCAACTTACCAGTTACAAAGGCCATTCCTTTTCAGGAATGGCCTTTGTGTTTCGATGCCGGTTGCTCGATTTTTCGCGCTCTTTGCCAATCTCCTTCGGCGCCTTCCGCATTACGAGCGATCGTAGAAGCGGAAGAAGAGCGAGGGCTTGCTGACAGGCTCGGCGCGCTTGACCAGCGCCTCGGTCTGGCCGTCGCTCAACGGCGTGAAGTCGCGCGCCAACTGCACGTTCTCCTCCAGTTGAGCAATTGAATCGCAGCCGATGATGACTGTGCTGACGGGGCGCGAGAGCGTGTAATACATGGCTTCGCGCATGGTGATGGTGCCGGGTCCGGTGGCCTGCACGGACATGCCTTCCCAGGAGTGCTTCTGCTCCTCGATCGGCGGTGGGGTCCAACTGCTCAGGATGCGTCCGCGCGCGGGAATCTTCATGCCGATGATGCCCATCTGCCTCTCCACGGCCAGCGGCAGCAGCTCCTGATTGAAGCTGTAGTGATGCGGATCGGCGGCGTTCATGGCCATCAGAATCGTGTCGAAGGGATAGCGGCGAATGCACTCCATCAGCGCCTCGGGGCGGTAGTGGCCGGTGATGCCGAGATGGCGCACGACATTCTGCTGCTTCATCTCCACCAGCGCTTCCAGGGCGCCGCCCTTGGCGAAGATAGCGTCTACATCGTGCATTGTGCCCACGTCATGCAACTGCCAAAGATCGATATGGTCGGTTTGCAGAAGATCGAGTGACTTTTCAATCATGCGCATGGAATCGTCGCGGCTGCGCTCACGGGTTTTGGTGGCCAGAAAGGCCTCGTTGCGGCGATGAGCCATGACGCGGCCAACGTACTGCTCACTCCAGCGCGGCGGGCCGCCGTAGATGGAAGAGGTATCGATGTAGTTGACGCCCAGATCTAGTGCGCGTTCGATGATCGGCACGGCAATGTCGAAGTTGCTTTGCTTCTCCAGCGCCGCCTGGCCGCCAAGGGAGAAGATGCCGACCCGATAGCCGGTCTTGCCTA
Organism: uncultured Acidobacteriaceae bacterium; assembly: GCA_963804315.1. Taxonomy (GTDB): domain Bacteria; phylum Acidobacteriota; class Terriglobia; order Terriglobales; family Acidobacteriaceae; genus Telmatobacter. The sequence goes on along the minus strand of CAWDQB010000046.1, from coordinate 120,882 downwards.
GATTGCGCGTGGGCATGGCCGCTTGGGTGCGGGGGTTGGAGGGAAGGCTGGGGAGAGCCTTCGGCAACCCCGCCAGTGCCGCCGAGGGCGCCAGAAATGCCGCGGTAATTGCGCCGCCGGCCTTCAGGAATTCACGACGGCCTGCTTGGCGCGCCGGATGCGGAAGATGTTCGCTCATGGGAATCTCCTGGTCATTTTGCTTGCCTGGCAGGAATTCATCATAGTCTGGGCCGGGCACAAAGGGAAGCCAAATCGTGAAAGCTCGAAAAAGCTGACCCGGTCATTCAGAGGCGGCTGGCTTACCCTTCGTATTGTTCGCAAACTGCGGGGAATCATGCCCCTCTGCGCGAGTCAGTCTGCCCCGTGCAGGCGTTCCGTCAGTATACTGGTATTGCTCTTGTTTTCTGTGCGCTTCTCTCCTCTGCGCGAGTCTGACCATGGAATCCTTTTTCTTCCGCTACCGAAATCTCCTGGTGCTGCTGGCCGTTCTATTGGCGCAGATCATCGGGCTGGCTGTGCAGGTGCGCCGCGCGGCCAGCGGACGGAATACATTGGATGCGCCGGATCAACAAAGTGTGCGGCTGATCCGGTTGTGGGCCGATGCCGTGGTCACGCCTCCCGAGCAGCTCTTCCACACCGCCAAGATGGCTTCCGAAAGCCTATGGGTGGATTACCTCGATCTACGCACGGTTCGCGAACAGAACAAGGATTTGCAGAAGACCATCGACCGCCTCCGCCTGGAGCAGGCCGCGCTGCTGGAGGACGCCAAGCAGGGCCAACGGCTGCAATCACTCGTGGACTTTCAACAAAAATACATCTATACAACGCTGGCGGCGCAGGCCATCGGCTCCAGCGGCAGCGATAGCTCGCGGGTTTTCTATATCGACAAAGGCTCCGATGCCAAGCTCCAACCCGATATGGCGGTGATGACCGCGGACGGCATTGTGGGCAAAGTGCGCGAGGTTTACCCGCATTCAGCGCAGGTGCTGGCCATCAACGACCAGACTAGCGGCGCGGGCGTCATTCTGGAGACCACGCGCCTGCGCGGCATTCTGCGCGGCAACGCCAACGGGCGGCTGCAGATTGTGGGCCTGCTGGCCGACCAGCGCATCCAGCCCGGAGAAAAAGTGCTCACCGCGGGCGGCGACCTGATCTTTCCGCGCGGGCTGCCGGTGGGCGTGGTCGAGAAAGTGGTGCAGGACCCGGACCGCGACTCGTTCATTGATGTGATTGTGAAGCCAGCTGCGCATCTCAACCAACTGGACGAGGTGCTGGTGATCACCGCGACCGAGCCGCGCTTTTCACCCGAACAGCAGCAGGATCTAGCAGCCAGCGAGGCGCTGAAAGGCGCGGACGCCGACGCCATCAAACAGCAGCAGAAGGCCTCGCAGATCATGGCAGAGCGCCTGCCGGGACTCACCGACCCCAATGCTCCGCCGGCTGCCGCGACTCCATCTGGGCAAACCGGTCAGGCTCCGGCTGCTCCAGTCGCTCCGCCTGCGCCCAAGCTGCTCCCCGATCGCCATCCGGACCGCTTCACGCCGGGAGCTGCTCCTTCTCCAACTGAAGGGACTCCGCCCTCCGCCGGAGAGGAAAGCAAGCCGGAAGCCGCGCCGTCGCAGAACTCCGAAAATCCAACCCAGCCGCGGAGGAATCCATAGCCATGAGTGTACTTGGCCCCGACCATCGCCGCGATCTGGGAATTCGCCGCTATCCCTTCCTGGTATACGCCATGGTGCCGATTGCGGCGCTGGTGCTGCAAGCCCTGCTGCCCCGCTTGCTGCGCGGATATACCTGGTTTGACCTGCCGCTGCTGGTGACGATTTACTTTGCCCTGGTCCGCCGCGATCCGATTCAGGGAACGCTGATGGGCGCCGGCCTCGGCATCTTTGAGGACGCGCTGACCCAGCATGCCATCGGCGTCAACGGCGTCGCCAAGACGGTGGCCGGCTTCCTCTCCGGTTCGATGGGCGTGCGCATCGACGTGGAGAACCATACCATCCGCCTGCTGCTCACATTTCTGCTCTCACTGCTGTGCAGCGGGATTTACGTTTTCATCTACCGCGTTCTGCTCGGCCTTGAGCTGGAATGGAGCTGGTTTGCCGAGCTGATGAAAGCGGTTGGCAACTCGGCAATCGCCGCCGCGCTCTTTCCCTTGCTCGACCGCGCGCAGATCAAAGAATAGGAATCGGAAACAGGGAATAGAAGGCAATCGGCGTTATCCTAAGGTTCAGACGATGTTTTCTTCCACTGGCACACGCGGCGAGAAGCTCTCCACTGTCAAGCTGACGGCGGTGCAGTACGGCATCCTGTTCATGATGCTCGGCCTCGCGGCGGGGCTATGGCGCTTGCAAGTGCTGCGCGTGGACGACTACCGCCTCCAGGCCGAGCAGAATCGCATCCGCAAGGAGCCGGTGATGGCCGGTCGCGGCAAGCTTTTTGACCGCGAAAACCGGCTGATTGTGGACAACTACCCCTCCGTCTCCTGCTATTTGGTCCGTGAGCAGAACCATAATGTTGACAACGATCTGCCTCTCATTGCCAAGGGCCTGAACCTTGACCTGGAGCAGTTGCGCTCGACGCTGCGCCGCTATCGCACCCGGCCGGTCTACGAGCCGATCCCCATCAAGCAAGAGGTGACCGGTGACGAACAGGCCTTTATCGAATCGCACCGCAACGAGCTTCCGGAACTGGAGACCATCGATGTGGAGCGCCGGCTGTATCCGCGCGACGGCTTTGCGGCTCACCTGATTGGCTATGTGGGCGAAGTGAGCGAAGAGGATCTGAACAATCCGCGCTATGCCGCCTACGAACCGGGCGATGTGGTGGGCAAAGCCGGTGTCGAGGAGACCTATGACCAACTGCTGCGCGGCCAGGACGGCTCCCGTGATGTGGTGGTGGACAGCCATGGCCGAGAGGTGGGCTACCTGCGCACCCAGCACGCCGTTCCAGGACAGGATCTTAAACTGACCATCGACATTGACATCCAGCGGGCGGCTGAACTGGCGCTGGGCGACGCCAACGGCGCCGTGGTGGTGATGGACCCGCGCAACGGCGAGATTCTGGCCATGGTCTCGCATCCCAGCTACGACCCCAACGCTTTCGCCGTGCGCATCAATCGCACCGACTGGAATGCGCTCATCACCAACCCCAACCATCCCCTGATGAACAAGGCGATTCAGGATCAGCTTGCACCCGGCTCGACCTTCAAGATCATCATGTCCGCCGCGGGCTTGCAAGAGGGTGTGGCGCAGGATATGCACGTCAATTGCGTGGGCGGCGGCGATTTCTACGGGCGCTTCTTTCACTGCGACCACCACCATGGCGTGCTCAGCATCCGCGAAGCCATTCCGATGTCCTGCGACACCTTCTTCTATACCTTGGCGCAGAAGCTGGGCATCGACACCATCGCCCGCTACGCCACCAGCTTCGGCATAGGCTCAAAGACCGGCATTGACCTGCCCAACGAGATGGCCGGAGTGATGCCCTCGACGCAATGGGAGATGAAGAACTTCCATCAGCGGTACTATCCCGGCAACACGATCTCCGTAGGCATCGGCCAGGGAGAGACGCAGGTGACTCCGATTCAACTGGCGCGCGCCCTGAGCGGCATCGCCTCCGACGGCCATTTTGTGCGCCCCCATGTGGTGATGCCGGATCAGAATATCCCTGCCGACTTTCACCAGGCGATTCTGGAGAGCTTTCCCGGCTCCGGAGACAAAGACGTTCCTCTGAACCCGGACACGTGGACAATCATTACCGACGGCATGGCCGCCGCCACCACGCCCGGCTTGTATCACACAGCCGAGGCCGCTCACTTGGAAGGCGTGGATTTTGCCGGCAAGACGGGCACGGCGCAGGTGGTGGGCGGCGGCGATACGCACACCAAAGGAGGCGCCAAGACTCCCAATGCCTGGTTTGTGGGGATGATTCCCCGGCGCAATCCGGAGATCGTCATCACTGTTCTGCAGGAGCACGGCGACTGGGGGTCGGGTTCGGCGATGATCGCGCAGAAAATCGCGATTGCTTATGTAAACAAAAAGCGTACTGAGGATAAAAACGTACTCAACCAGGCCAGCCTCGGCAAACCGGTTGAAGTTGGTGCTGTCTGGTCCGAACCAGCGCCTGCTGGCCGTAAACATACGGGCGGACTTCCGGGGCAGGATTCGGTCCTGCACGCCGGGCATTTCATGATTGATCCAGGGCCGCTTGCTCCCGCCAAGGCCGTCGCCAGCGCGCAGTCTCGGCTTCCGGCTTGGCTGCTGTCCGTACCACTGCGCTTCAAGCCCTCGCATTTCAATGAGGTCCAGCCTTGATGCGCCGCTTCATGAGCTTCCGTGACTTCGACTGGGCGCTGCTCTCGATGGTGCTGCTGCTCTGCACCCTTTCCGTGCTGGAGATCTACTCGGCCACGCTGCACACCAAATACATCGGCTTCCACACCAAGCAGATCTTTTGGATTGCGGGCGGGGTGGTGGCCATGTTTCTCTTTTCCAAGATCGACTATCACCGGCTGCTGGATTGGTCGCCGTGGGCCTATGTTGCAAGCCTGCTGGCGCTGGTGGCCGTCAAACTGGTAGGCCATAGCGCTCTGGGCGCCAAACGCTGGATCAAAATCGGCCCCGTGCACTTTCAACCATCCGAGTGGGTCAAGTTGATATTGATTCTGCTGGTGGCCCGTTACTTTGCCAATCTGGGCGGACGCTTGCTCACATGGAAGGACATCTTCAAGGCCTTCGCGCTGGTCGGTCTGCCGATGGTGCTGGTACTGATTCAGCCCGATCTGGGAACCGCGCTTATCTACACGCCGATTCTGGTCGCGGGACTCTTTCTTGGCGGCATCAACTTGAAGCAGTCGTTGATCCTGTTCACCTGCGGAAGCCTGCTGATCGCCGGCGTCTGGAGCAGCGGAAAGATTCTCAAACCCTACCAGAAGGCGCGTTTGACCAGCTTTATCAATCCAGATAACGACCCCAAGGGAACCGGCTATCAGCTCAAGCAGTCGCTGATCGCCGTTGGCTCCGGCGGGGTTTGGGGGCAGGGATCGACCAATGGCTCGCAGACCCAGGGTGCCTTTCTCCCAATTCCCCATGCGGACTTCATTTTTGCCGCATGGGGCGAGGAACATGGATTTGTCGGCGCGATTTTCGTCCTGCTGCTATACTTTTTCATATTGATGCGTTTGATTCAGAACGCTCAAACAGCCGCGGACCTGCCCGGCTCTCTGATTATTATGGGAGTGGTGGCTGTGTTGACCTTTCAGATTGCGGTCAACGTGGGCATGGTCATCGGGTTTATGCCCGTCACCGGAATCCCTTTACCGTTAATGAGTTACGGTGGATCTTCGGTGTTGTTTTCGTTCCTGGCGCTGGGAGTGGCGATGAATGTCCGGATGCGCCGGTTCGTCAACTGAAAGACTCGCAGTGTACCTCTTGTGTCCCCCCGGAACAGTCCGGTCCGCAAGAGCAAGATTTTTCAAGTATTTCGCCGGCCAGGTCCCGATCGGATCGAGCGCCCGGCAGGATTGGGTTCATGAGCACGCAGAGACGGGAAAGCCGTTGGCGGCCTATAGATTGTTCGGGGAACGCGGAAGGATCGGGATTGGCAATTCTCGATTCCCAGATACGTTGCGTCCGGGCAAAGGCCAGCGGTGGAACGGCCCCACCAGTATCTTCGGTATGGTTGGCCACAAACTCTCTGCCATCGGGTAATGGTATCGTACGGCTTGTACAGTTTGCACAGCTTGTTCAGCTTGCTTGTCTTGTTCAAATTGTTCAACTTGTCAAGTTTGTCCAGTTTCTCCGGCCAAACCTTCGCTTCCATGCACCGCACTTCGGGGCGGTAGTTGGCGCGGTTTCCGGAAGACCAGCGAATCACGGTTCCTCCCTTCAACACCCCCCCTCTCCTCCCGGAGTTACTCGCCTCCCTCTGACCTTGCCGTGGGTTCCGGCAGGCTGAGGCCGCTGGACGGAAAGGTAAGATGGCAAAGGAAATTTGTATCTCCAGCACGCCGCACGAGACGCGGCTGGCAATTCTGGAAGACGATCAACTCGCGGAAATCTACTACGAACGCGAAAATGAATATACTCTGGCCGGATCGATTTATAACGGCCGCGTCACTCGTGTTCTTCCCGGAATGCAATCAGCCTTTGTGGACATCGGCCTGGAGCGCGATGCCTTCCTCTATGTGACTGATTTCATGGAACTGGAAGACGACGAAGAGACGGATGAGATCGAAAAGGCGGCGGCTAGCGGGGCCAATCAACCACCACGCGAAGTCCGTCACGCCGCCCCGGAAGGCCGTAACGGGCGCTCAGGCCAAAAGCCTGAGTCCAAGCCGGAGCCAAAAGCCGAGCCGAAACAGGAGCCGCGTCCGTCCGCGGAAAAGCCGCGCGGATTCACCGTCGAAGAGCTTCCGGTGAACGAGGCTGCTTCCTTGCCCGCCTCCGGTTCCATCTCCTTCAGCGATTCGGCAGACACGCTGGAATCAGACTCTGGCGAAGCCGGCGCCAAGCGCTGGCGAGGTCGCCGCCGCCGCCGTGGCGGGCGTGGAGGCTCGGCGCACGAAGAACAGCAGCCGCAAACCGCTCATACGACTGAGTCACAGATCGAAGAGATCGAGGAGAGTGAGCAGGAGATTGCACCCCAGATTCAAGCAGGCGCTGGCGACAGGCTTCCACAGCACCGTCGAGAGTCGGCAGATGCCGCGCCCCACTTTGAACGCATTCCGGCTTCCACCGCCGTTCCGTTTGTCATGCCAGGAGAGTCGCTCTCCAAGTATGGTGGTGCTCCGGCGGAAGGTGCTGCACAGCCTGGAACGCAACCATCGGCGCCGGTCCGTCCAGCCAGCTCCTTCAAGCCCGCTACGTTGATTGAATCCCCTCTCCAGTGGGATGGCAGTGGCCTTTTACCTGGCGAGTCACTCTCTCGGCATCGCAACCGGCCCAGCGAGCCAGCCTTGCAAATCGAATCCAAGACGCAACCCGCCGTATCGGACAAAACCGGCTTCGCTGTCAAAGAGCAGGAGTTCAACGATGAGGCGACCGAAGCTGAGCCTATGGCCGAAGAGGAGCCTGAGTCCATCCCAGAGATTCTGGAAGAGGAGCTGGTCTCCAAATGGACCAAAGCCGCATTAGCGGATGAACAACTGGCTGACGAAGAGCCTATTGAAGAGGATGAGTTCGAGGAGACGTCAGAAACGGTTTCCGAGCCGGATCAGACAGAAGTCACTGTGGCAGAGACTGATGCGTCTGAAAATATCGAGCCGAACGCCGACGCCTCTCACAACCTGGACCCGCTGCCGCCCACAGGTTTCCGTCTCTTTGGCTTTGGCAAAAAGGCCGAGGAAGCTCCGAAGGCTCCGGCCAAGCCAGTTTCGTCTTACGCTCCCGGCAAGGGACTTGTTGTAGAAGAAACGATCGAAGAGGAAGAGTTCGATGCGCCCCGCCACGCGCACCGCGCCAAAGGCGGCGATCACGATTCCGATGACTTGGAAGAAGTGACGCTGCCCAAGCATCTGCGCACCGGCGATCTGGGCGAGATGCTGCAAGAGGCTCATCTCGACCACCGCATCCAATTGAACTTCGACGGCGAACCGGACGACGAGGACGAAGACGAGCCAGCCGCTGGCGGCCAGCCAGCCTCCGGTGCTCAAGGCCAGCAGCGCCGCGACCGCAACTTACGTGGACGCCATGGACGCACTGGGCAAGCCGCGCCGCAGCAGGGCAACCGCGGCCGCGGACCCACGCGCCGCTCCTCGCAACTCTCCGATCTACCCATTATCAGCGACCTGCTCAAGCCGGGCCAGGAGATTCTGGTTCAAATCGCCAAGGAACCCATCGCCAAGAAAGGTGCGCGCATCACCTCGCATATTGCGCTGCCTGGGCGCTTCCTGGTCTTTATGCCCACCGTCTCGCATATCGGCGTCAGCCGCAAGATCGAGTCCGACGCCGAGCGCCAGCGCCTGAAGCGGATTCTGGTTCATGAGCGCGGCGAGGCTAGCGGCGGTTTTATCGTGCGCACCGCCGCCGAGGGCGCCTCGGAAGAGGAGCTGCGTTCTGACCTGCGCATGTTGCTTAACACCTGGGCGGAGATCAAAAAGCGCTCCGACGAATCCAAGTCCCCACAACTCATTCTTCACGATATTGGACTGATCGAGCGCATCCTGCGCGATCAGATCAGCTCGAACTTCTCCTCCATCTGGGTCGATTCCCAGGAGAACTACGAGCGTGTCGTCAAATTCCTCAACCGCTTCTCGCCCTCGCTCGTCCGCCGCGTCAAGCTCTACACCAAAGAGACGCCGCTCTTCGAGCAATTCGGCATTCAAGACGAGATCGCCAAGGCCCTCAACTCCAAGGTCTGGCTCAAGTCCGGCGGCTCCATCGTCATCAACCAGACCGAGGCGCTGGTGGCCATCGACATCAACACCGGCAAGTACGTCGGCAAATCGGCGCGGCTTGAAGACACCATCGTCAAGACCAACCTCGACGCCGTGCCGGAGATTGTCCGCCAGATTCGCCTCCGCGATCTGGGCGGCATCATTGTCATCGATTTCATCGACATGGACGACCGCAAGAACCGCTACAAGGTGATGGCGGCTCTTGAAGAGGCGCTCAAATCCGACCGCGCCCCGACCAAGGTTCTGCAATTTAATGACTTTGGCCTGGTCGCCATCACCCGCAAGCGCGTCAAGCAATCGCTGGAGCGCACGCTCTCGGTTCCCTGCCCCACTTGTCAGGCCACCGGCATGGTGAAAAGCCCCACGACGGTCTGCAATGAGATCTACACCGAACTGCGCAAGATGAAGAAGCATTTCGAGGGCGCGGACGTATTGCTGCGCGTCAACCCGGAGACCGTCAAGGTGCTCAAGAGCAACAACGGAAGCTGGCTCACGGAATATGAGGAGTTAGTCGGCAAAAACATCCTCATCAAGAGCGATGCCACGCTGCATCCTGAGCAGTTCGATATTCAGGGGTAGCGGAGTTAGTAGAGTTAGTAGAAACACCAAGGCCGGAGCAACTACTCCGGCCTTTTCCGATTGTCCGATTTGAGAAATATGCAGGCAATCCAAAATTTATGAAGATATTTTACCGATAATTTCCTTTCGATTTGGTACGTTGAACTTAAGAGGAATATTCGAACTTGGGATACCAAGTTCTTCATCTTCCAATTAGAACAATTTCAAAAGCGCAATTTACTAAACAAAACACGCTTCGACCATCAAGAGTCGAACGGGGAAGTACGTTTCATTTCACCCAGGTTTCATTTCACCCAGAAAGTCAGGAGGTCTGCGTGGCCATTCTTTTCATTCAACGCAATAACCGTAACCATAAGAACCAAAAGCATTTCGGTCTCGATCGCTTTCTTGTAAAGATGAAGGCAATGGCGATCGAAATTGCAGCAACTCTGGTATTTCTTAATTGGCTGATCAGAATTCTCATTCATGAACTTTGGAAATGATGTCCTCCAAAACAACCCCACATTCGGCTTATAACAGACCTCTCCAAAGCCACTTGATGGTATCGACGTCAGCCTTGAGGGCAATCGTCAGCACACACCTCCCGGAGGGAGGCGTCGAAAATAGCCCAGGGTGCAGCGCAGCGGAACCCTGGGTAGAATGCATCTATAAGAGACTTCGCCCCGGAGGGGCGAATCGAATGCTCGCCCTCCACTCGCAGAATCTCGACATCTACTTCTGCGAATCGGCCAGCCCCGCCGGGGCGGAAGTCATTGGTTCGCTCGCTTTCCCAGGATTTCATCCGGGGCGATTTTCGCCTCCTCCCGCTGCGAGGAGATGACCATCAAAGCCGATAGGGAATCCGCACACCGGAATCGTCTGCGGGAAGTCGTTTGTGATGCGTTCAATGAGGAGACGGTGCGAGGATTGAGCGGTTGCCCGGATGCGGCTCTCGTCTTTATCTTTTCTTCCGGCCAAGCCTTCCATCCAAGCAAGGATGCTATTTGGGAGATTGCTACGGACGGAGTGGATAAAACCATGTCAGATTTAGACAGTTCTGTCCAGATCACCCGGAATTCCAAGCACCTAGAAAATACTGGCGCGTAGGCGGAGGACTCTCAATTGTGCCGCTTGATCTTTTTGAGCAGCAGCACCAGAGGAATGCATGCGAAGGCCAGCGACGCAATCAGCCTGAAGTTATCCGCATACGCCAGCAGAGCCGCTTGCTGCTGCACGCTGCGATAGAGCGCGCCCAGGGCCTTTTGTTGCGCCGTTACCATGTCCGCGCCCTGCAGGAAGAGATGGGCCTGCAAGCCGCGCAGGAAGCCGCCGGCCATCAGGTTGCCCGCCCCGGCGTTGGCGGCAAGATAACTCTGATGTCTCTGGCCGCCGCGCACCAGCATGGCCATAACGGCGGCAATGCCGATTGAGCCGCCCACATTGCGCATCAGGTTATAGATGCCCGCTCCGTTGCCGATCTCTTGCTTGTGCAGGCGGCTCAGCGTTACCGTCGTCAGCGGAACGAAGATGAAGCCCATGGCAAAGCCATTGAGAATATTGGGCACGACGATGGAACTCATGCCGATCTCCAGGCTGATGTTGCCCAGCATCCAAGTAGACGCGCCGAGCAACCCGAAACCGAAGGCCATCAGCAGGCGCGCGTCAACCCGGCGCACCAGCACGCCGACAATCATCATCGAAGCCATTGCGCCCAACCCGCGCGGACTGACCGACAACCCGCTCTGCAGCGCCGAATAGCCCATCATGGTTTGCAGAAAGAGCGGCAGCATGGCCGTAGCGCCATAGAGAACAAAGCCGTAGATGCAAGTGATCAAAGTGCCCATGGCGAAGTTGCGGTCGCGGAAGATGCGCAACTGCACAATCGGCTCGCGGTCGGTCAACTCGCGGAAGATAAAGCCCACCAGCGCCAGCGTGGAGACGGCGGCCGTCCAGCAGATCCACGTCGAGCCAAACCAGTCTGCCTCCTGACCTTTATCCAGCACCAATTGCAGAGTCCCCAGCCAGAGCGCCATCAGCCCGAAGCCCAGATAATCGATGGCTCCGGTGAAGGCCTTGCGCAGATAAGGCGGGTCTTCTACGTAGAGATTGACCATGAAGAGCGCCAGAATGCCGATGGGCAGATTGATATAGAAGATCCAGCGCCAACTATAGCTGTCGGTAATCCAACCGCCCAGCGTGGGGCCGATGATAGGCGCGACAATTACGCCGACCCCGTAGACGGCCATCGCTGTACCATGCTGTCGAGGGGGAAAGCTTTCCAGCAGAATCGACTGCGCCAGCGGTTGCATTCCCCCGCCGCCCACGCCCTGCAAAACCCGCGCCACAATCAGCATGGGCATATTCAAAGCCATGCCGCAGAGCAGCGAAGCCACGGTGAAAAGCAGAATGGAAAACAGCAGTAAACGCGCGCGCCCGACGCGACGCGCAATCCAGCCCGAGGCCGGCAGCATGATGGCGTTGGCCATCAGATAGCTGGTCAGCACCCAGGTGGATTCATCCGTCGAGGCAGAGAGATTGCCGGCGATGTGCGGCAGCGCGACGTTGGCCACTGACGAATCGAGCACCACCATGAAAGTGGCCAGCATCACCGAAGCGGCGATCATCCACGGATTTGCCGCGGGCTTCCAATCGCGATGCTCATCCACGGTCAGGCTTTTCGTCTTGCTGGGGGCGCTCATCCGGCTCTCTCGTACACTTGTTCCACGCTTTGGCTGCCGGGGTTCGTAGTCCGTGTCCAGCTGCACTGCATCTATCTTTATTATGCGCGTCGTGAGGCAACCATGAATCCGGGAATCCATTCGGGCCGATTTGCCAGAACACTTCCAATTTTCATGCCGAGCCGGTATATGATTCTTTCTACGGCGATTCCTGCCGATAGAATCAATGTTTGAACTTTGCGGGAGGTTTCTGAGATGAAAGACAAGGACAAGCAGGGCAAGACGGCTGAAACAGCCAAGGCAGCGCTGCCGGTTGTGGGCAAAAAGGGCGGCGATCTTCCAGCTCCAATTCCGCCTGGCGCCCAAGCTCTGCGGCTGGGCAAGGACTGCGATTACGAAAAAGAGTTGCGCCGCCTGCAAGTGGAACTGGTCAAGCTGCAAGAGTGGGTGCGCGTCGAGGGCCTGCGCGTGGTCATTCTCTTTGAAGGGCGCGACGCGGCGGGCAAGGGCGGAGCCATCAAGCGCATCACCGAATCACTCAACCCGCGCGTCTGCAAGGTAGTCGCACTGGGCACGCCTACGGAGCGTGAGAAGACGCAATGGTACTTCCAGCGCTATGTGCCGCATCTGCCCGCGGCCGGCGAGATGGTGCTCTTTGATCGCAGTTGGTATAACCGCGCCGGCGTCGAGCATGTGATGGGCTTCTGCACCGAGACGCAGTACCAGGAGTTCATGCAGAGCTGTCCGGAGTTCGAGCGGATGTTGCAGCGCTCAGGCATTCGTCTCATCAAGTACTGGTTCTCCGTGAGCGACGAAGAGCAGGAGCGCCGCTTCCAGGACCGCATGAGGAATCCCACCAAGCGCTGGAAGCTCAGCCCCATGGACTTGGAATCGCGCAAGCACTGGGCCGAATACTCCCGCGCCAAAGACGAAATGTTTGCCGTGACAGACACCAAGCTCTCACCCTGGTGGGTGGTCAACGCGGAAAACAAGAAGACAGCGCGCCTCAATGTGATTCGTCATCTGCTTTCGCAATTCGCTTATAAAGATCTGACGCCGCAGCCGCTCGAGCTACCCAAGCTGGAGAAGTCGAAGTACGTGCGCCCGCCCATCCAGGAGCAGAACTTCATCCCGCTGGTTTACCGGTAGAGGCACGATCCGCCGGACGACGAACATCGAGCGGCTTTCCCGTGCCAAGAGCCGCTCCTTCCCTTTTGGGCGGACAAGGATTTGCTCAAGCAGTCAAGTTATAAATCAAAGCATGGGGATCCTTGATGTAGCATCGTGGAAACTCCGGCTCATCTTTGACGAGCATGCGGCGAGTTCTCACTGCACCGAGAAATGACGCGAGCGGATCTCGATCTGAAACGGCGTAACTCAATCGTGCCGTTAAAGCCCACTGGATCAAAGTGGGCTTTAACTCTTGAGAGAAGATCATTCACGCCAAAGGATATTGTTCCGCGGCTGCCTAAAAATTCAAGGTTATCTTTGCCGTCAGCGCCCGCGGAGTTACATAGTGCGTGCCGCTGAAGGTGGAAAGAAAGTTATACAAGGCGTCCTTGTTCATGACATTGATGGCTGTGATGTCCAGGTTCGTCTTGAAGCGGCTGGCGTGGAAGAGATTATCCTTGCCTAGGGATGCATCAAAGAGGTTGCGCGGCGCGATGCGCGGCGGATTCTTGTCGTTGTCGCCTTTGCCGGGAGCGGGAATGTCGATCAGGCTGGAAGTAAGTTCCGCGGCTGGGCAGGAAGAAAAGTAAGTCCTGGGATTGTGTACGTCGGCCTTGACTCCGCTGCACGCGAATCCGCCTTGAGATTCTTCGTCCAACGTCAAAGGAATATAGACATTTTCTCCCGTAACTGGGTTGATCGTCGGTGGAATGTTATTATCCACCATGTCTACGGTAGCTGGATCTGTCGCGGTGGGTAAAACGGAACTATTCACGCAGGCTGAGTTAGGGTCGGTTGGACTATAGCAGGGCGTCGATCCAGCCACCAAGCCGCTGTCATAGCGCCAGTTAAATCCGCCCCAAAGGCCACTCAGCACTTTGCCCCGCGAAAGCGTGTATTGCAGATGCGTGGTTTCGTTGAATTTTTCATCATGATCGATGCGGAAGGGCAGGCCTGTCTGGCCGACAGTAGCTCCGGCTCCGGCCACCTGCGGAGGATAAAAGCGCGCCGCCACCGACGAAGCGACTAGATAGGCGCTGAAGCCGTGCAACTGTGGAATGTCCGCACGCACGGCGTAACCGGGAATCTTCGAGTTATGCCAGTCAATGGGGAAAGTAATGGGAGTGTTACCCAGCACGCTGAAGTCGAAGGCGTTGTGGGTATACTTCCAGATATATTCACCGCTGATAACTGCCCACTTGCCGAAGGCCTGCTGCAGGCCGGCATGAAACTCATTGCGAAATCCTGGCTGCATCGTTCCAGAAATGCCAGGCGAGCAGTTCAGCAGTGGTGACAGAACCGCATTCGAGCAGCCGGTGCTGGAGAGAATCAGGTTTTCATTGAAGGGAGTTTCCAGCGTGCGCGCATAGGAGGCGCGCAGCACGGTCGTTGTTGGCTTGATGTTATAGGCGATGCCGACGCGCGGCTGCGTCTGATTGGCATCGGTAAGGCCGTTGTACACATCCTCACGCAGTCCCAGATTGAAGAGCCAGTTGCCAGCCTTGATCTGATCTTCAATGAACAGGCCAAGTTCCTTGATGTCCGTGCGGCCCGCAAATTTGTAGTAACTTCCTCCGCGCGTTAAATCATACAGCGCAAGCACGGAGTTATAAGTGCCGCTGCCGTATGCGTAGGTGGCCGAAGGATCGTTGGATAGAAAGCCTGCCGAGGCGCACTGCGATGGATCGGAAAATCCCCGCAACGGGTTGCCGTTCAAATCCATGCAGGGCGAGTTATAGGTTGATTCCACCACGCCCAGGCTATCATTCTCTCGCAGGAAGGTCTGTCCATATTGCACCCCCGCCTTGAAGGTCTGTCTTCCCTTGGCATAAGAATAATCGGAGTGCGCCGCCGCATTGGTCAGCGTGCGGTACTGCCCGATGGAGGAGGTTTGCAAGTTAGCCGGCCCCAGATCAGCCAGAGGATTCTCACTGGGATAGTAATTATAGTTGTCTCGCCGGACAAATGCGCCTAGATTGAAGACTGCATGAGTGCCAATCACCCGCGTATAAGTCGGTGATATATTGATGGTTTGAATCTTGGAGTGCTGATCGGTATTCCCCTCGCTTTGAAGGGCAGGGCTTGCGCTCAAACCGCTGTTGGGACCCGTTGTTTCCACGTTCTGCACATTCAGATTGTCAAAGGAATTAGGTGTCTGAAACCACGACCGGCTGTAATTCAAGTCAAGGTGAATTGAATCAACTTGCGTAATTGCATAATCCACGCGATCAAAGATATTCTGTTCGTTGCCCTTGTCGTGGAAGACTTGAAACTCCGGAGGATCGAGAAATCGTCCGGAGTTCAGACCGTCGGCCTCGATGAAGTTACCCCACTTCCGCCCTCCGTAAGATAGGTCGAATCCGCCCGCTGACGACCCAAAGCTGCCATAAGAGGTTGTTATGCTTCCAGCCGGCTTGGTAACTCCCTGGCCGGAGCGCGTTGTGGCCACAATCACCAGACTGGTTTTGCCGCCATATTCGGCCGGCGGCGCGCCGCTGATCACTTCGATCGATTGAATCGAGTTAGAAGGAATCTGGTTTGAGAAGACTTTGCTCTGCTGGTCGGTAATCGATTGCCCGTCCACGGAGAATGAATTGGAGGCGTGATCACCCAGGCCGTGGAAAAGGCCATTCGAGTCTGCCGCCACGCCGGGTGTGGAGAGCGTGACCAGCGAACTGAGGCCGCTGGACTCGCTCTCCAGCGGCACCTTGATGAACTGGTCGCGATCCACGTCGGTATGGAATGTGGAGTCGGTCTCGACCAGGTCGCCACTAGCCTCGACCGTGACTGTAGCATCGGCTGATGCCACTTGCAGAACCAGATTCAAGTTGCTTCCCACCACGGAGCGAATCTCAAAGCTCTGGCTCAGAGGTGCAAAGCCGTTGGCAGAGACGCTCACGCGGTAGGGATTGAAGGGAATGTTGTCAAAGATGAATTGGCCGGTGGCATCACTGGCTGTGGTGCGGCTGAGTCCGCTGACTTCGTTCACCAGATGAACAGTCGCGCCTGGCACTACAGCCCCGGTTGGATCGGTGACGGTGCCTCGTACCGTGCCGGAGTTGCTTCCCTCGGCGGACGAGCACAAGGGTGCAAGAATGAAAGCAAGTCCAAGAGCAAAAAGAATAGGGCCGTATTTGGACGGCATAAGAACCTCCGATTGTTGGCTGAAGGATGCGATAGACGGGGCGGCTGGGTGAGCTGCTGCGTCCTAGGTTGGAGCATCTTTCCATTCCAGTTTCACTTTGAGAGAACCGGAATGCCCCGCGAAGTCTCCGGGAGCAAACGGAATCAGACAAACAAAGAAGCTGAGAATGGCCTTAACAGCCAGCGGGTGGAGGGCGGGTAAAGAGCTTGGGGTTCCAGTGACGGAAGGCAGGGCGGACCTCGGCAAACTGCGCCGTGGTGCCCATCCGAATCATGACGACCAAGACAGCCATCACCGCAATCGGCGCCGCGGAGTGCAGCGCGATGCAGAGCGAACAGTGATCGGCGTCGGACTCGGTCACATGATTGTGCGCCACTTGCACAGTGACCAGCAACACCAGCAGCGCCAGACACAGCAGAGCAGCAGCCCCGAAAGTTCGTGGCTTCCGGCGGCTACTCTTGCGAAAATCTGGCTGCAATGCGCTCAAACCAACAACCCCTGCTTAAAGGATACACAGGATTAGACGCGGTTGCGGCGCTCCAGGTTCGAAAATCGGCTGAAATTCCTGTCTCGACCACCCGCGAACCCAAGCTCGCGCCGTCTAAAATGTTGAGCTATGTACCCCTATCAGCCCACGCGCGCGCTCTTCAGGATTGCTCTTGCGCTGCTGCTTGCGGCGGCCTCTTCCCGTCTCGGAAGGCCTCAGAAGCCCCTGCCGCTCCAACCCAGAGAAGCCGTTTCATCCCCCAACCGCCGCTTGATCCTCAAGGATGGCAGCTATCAGGTGGTGCGCAAGTACGAGATTGTCGGCGACCGGGTGCGCTACATCTCAGTCGAGCGCAGCGGCGATTGGGAGGAACTGCCTGTTGATCTGGTGGACTGGGAGGCGACACGCAAATGGGAGCGGGATCATGCCGGTCCGCCTGCGGATGAGCTTTCACCGGCGATGAAGGAGGCTGAGGCCATCGACAAAGAGGAGGCCGATGAGCGCGACGAACAGAGAGCGCGCCGGCCCGAGGTGGCCAAAGGTTTGGAACTGCCCAATGAGGACGCCGTCTTTGCACTGGACAGTTTTGAAGGCACACCGGAACTGATCGAGCTGCCGCCCGTGGATCTGGCTATGGAAGCAAAGAGCAGGCGCGGGCTGAACACGCTCAATCCACTGGCCGCCTCCAAGGCCCAGATCGAGTTGGAGGGTGCGCACGCCAAGGTTCATCTGCACGTAGCAGTGCCCGCCATCTATTTATCGCTGGCCTCGCGCGGCGATGTGGAACCGGTGCTTGCCCATGCCATTACGGTAGACACCACAGGCGCCAAAGAGGCAGCCAACCGCAAACATGGAGCACACTCGGCCACCTCGGGATTTGCCATCGTGCGCGCCGACGAGCGCAACTCCGTCCGTATCATCGGCACCCTTCAGGTCAGCCGCACAGGCGCGGTCACCCAGAACGAGGACGCCGTTCCCGCTACGGTCGAAGAGCTTCCAGGCAAGCACTGGCTTAAGATCACCCCGCGTAAGCCTCTGGACACGGGCGAGTATGCGCTGATCGAGATTTTTTCCGCCTCGGAGATGAATCAGTCCGTCTGGGCTTTCCGTGTGGACCCATCTTCCGGGGACAATCAAGGATCCATTGGACCGATCTACAAGTAGCTTTCGCGCGGGAGTTTTCCCGGCCTGCAGAGCCGCTAGTGTCCAGAGTCCAAAGTTCGTTCAACAATAAATTGTCATCCTGAGCGGCCGTAGCGTAGCGAAGGGAGTCGAAGGACCTGCGGTTGCTTTTCTGGATTCAACTACAAAACGCAGATTCTTCGACTTACCACCCCCAAACTGAACAGAGAGGGACCGGGGCGCCGCGACTCACGTGAAACCTATCCTACAGACGGCAGGCCGGCGAGGGCCATGGCGATCTCTTCCTCCGGGTACTCGTAGTTTTCGAGCTTGCCGGCCTGATAGGCGATGTAGGAGGCCATGTCGAAGTGGCCGTGGCCGCTGAGTCCGAAGAGGATCGTCTTCTGCTTGCCCTCTTGCTTGGCTTGCAGAGCCTCGCTGATGGCTGCGGCGACGGCGTGGTTGGACTCCGGCGCGGGGATGATGCCCTCAGCGCGGGCGAATTGAATTCCGGCGGCGAAGGCGTCCAACTGCTGAATGCTGGTGGCTTCGATCAGGCCCAAGCTCATGACGTGCGAAACCAGAGGTCCCATGCCGTGATAGCGCAAGCCGCCGGCGTGGATGCCCGGTGGGATAAAGGTAGAGCCGAGGGTGTGCATCTTGACCAGCGGCGTCAAATGGCCGGTGTCGCCGAAGTCGTAGGCAAAATGGCCTTTGGTGAGGCTGGGGCAGGCGGCAGGTTCGACAGCAACAATGCGCGCCTTGCTCTGACCTTTGAGATTGCGGCCGACATACGGAAGCGCCAAGCCGGCAAAGTTCGATCCGCCACCGGCGCAGGCAATGACCACGTCCGGCTCATCGCCGGCCAGCGCCATCTGCTCGATGGCTTCCAGGCCGATGACCGTCTGATGCAGCAACACATGATTGAGCACGCTGCCCAGGGCGTACTTGGTATTGGGGTCTTTGGCGGCGACTTCGACGGCCTCGGAGATGGCAATGCCGAGCGAACCATTCGAGTCAGGATGCGCGGCGAGAATGGCGCGGCCCGACTCGGTCTCGATGCTGGGGCTGGCGGTGACGGTTGCGCCGAAGGCCTCCATCAGCGCGCGGCGATAGGGCTTCTGGTCGTAGCTGACGCGCACCATGTAAACCTTGCAATCCAGGCCGAAGAAGGCGCAGGCCATCGAGAGCGCCGAACCCCACTGGCCGGCTCCGGTCTCGGTGGAGAGGTGCTTGGTGCCGTCCATCTTGTTGTAATAGGCCTGCGGCATGGCGGTATTCAGCTTGTGCGAGCCGGCCGGGCTTGCCGCCCTCGTACTTGTAATAGATGTGCGCGGGCGTATCGAGCGCCTTCTCCAGGCGGCGGGCGCGGAAGAGCGTGCGAGGGACGCCACTGCGCGTACAACTGCCGCACCTCGCCGGGAATCTCAATCTCCCGCTCCGGGCTGACCTCTTGCATAATCAGGCTCATCGGAAAGAGCGGCGCCAGATCGTCCGGCCCAATCGGCTGAAGCGTTCCGGGATGCAGCGGCGGAGCCATCGGCGTAGGCAGGTCGGCGGCAAGGTTGTACCAGGCAAGAGGAATGCGGTTCTGCGGCAGATTATATTGGATGATTTCCATGCGGGAATTCTAACAGCCCAGAGGGCAGAACTGGCAAAGCCCTCTTTCAATTCTGCGCGCGCAAGGCCATCAACTGCCCGGTCCAAGAGCCGTTATCGAAGGTGATGCCGCCCAGAACCAGGCCATCATCGGAGATGGCCAGCCGGTACCGGTCGAGACTAAAAATGCTGTTGGGGTCATCCTTTTTGTAGCCATTCAGCACCAGCAGGCCCACCCCTTTCCGCTCGCCACGGACGTACTCCGTCGCAGTCATACCCACCTTGGCCGCCTCTTCCGCAGTGGCCTTGGCTGGCACCTTGCGCATCGTCCATATAATTGTGCCTTGAACGGAGCCGTCCCCAGACGACGCGCAGGCCTTGCAGTTGGAGCCTGTCACCAGGGTGATGGTGGCCGTGAACCCATAGCCGGAGGAATCGCTCCAGATGCCGCGCCACTCTCCGGCAATGCTGCTTGATTGCGCAGAGCAGAGCAGGCTGGTTACAAAGAGCGCACTTACCAGAAAAACCCTGTTTCTCATCCCTTGTCTTTCCTGTCGTTAGGCTGATATGCAGCCATTTTAAGCCCAGGATGAGAAGAGATACCGTAAAAAATTACACCTTGCGATCAATCCCCCGGGATGGAACGCAAACTCCGCCTGAGGCCAATTCGGACCATGGATAGCTCATGCAACTGCCCGTGCATACAGCGTTATCACTCGCTCTTGATATGGGTTGGTTTAGAATCGTTGCATGTGCGGAATCGTCGGTTATATTGGTCCAAAGAAGGTAGTTCCTGTCATCATTGAAGGGCTGCGGCGGCTGGAATATCGTGGCTACGACTCGGCGGGCATTGCCGTTGGTTCTCCCACGCGCTCTACGCTTGAGGTGCGCCGCGCTCCCGGCAAGCTGGGCAACCTGGAAGAGGTCTTGCGCGAGCATCCCATCGATGGCAGCTATGGCATTGGCCACACCCGCTGGGCCACGCACGGACGCCCCACTGAAGAGAACGCCCACCCGCACCGGGATTGCTCCGGGCGCATCGTCGTCGTGCATAACGGCATCGTCGAAAATTATCTGGAGTTGAAGCGCGAACTCACCGCGCAGGGCCACAAGTTTGTTACCGAGACGGACACCGAGATCATCGCCCACCTGATCGAACAGGTGCAGCAGGAGGCCGACGCCGCCGGTCAACCCATCACTCTGGAGGTTGCCGTCCGACGCGCAGTCAAGCGGCTTACGGGCGCCTTTGCGCTGGGCGTGCTTTCTGCCCTTGAGCCGGACAAGATCATTGTCGCCCGCTTCGGTCCGCCGGTGATTATCGGCGTCGGCGAAGGCGAGTATTTTGTCGCCTCCGACGTGCCGGGCGTCTTGCACCATACGCGCAACATCTACTTTTTGGCCGACGGCGACATGGCCATCCTGACCCTTGGCGGCGTCGAGTTGACCGACTTTGAAGGCAATCCAATTCAGCGCGCCATCACACGCATTCAGTGGGATCCCATCCAAGCTGAAAAGGGCGGCTACAAGCACTTCATGCTCAAAGAGATTTATGAGCAGCCGCGCGCCATCACCGACACCACACGGGGGCGCGTCTCGCTTGATTCCGGCAAAGTCTATCTGGGTGAAATGAAGATCAGCGACGAGGAACTGGCCCGCGCCAGCAGTCTCAGCATCGCTGCCTGCGGCACCAGTTGGCACGCCGCGCTCACCGGCAAATACATGATCGAGCGGCTGGCGCGGCTGCCGGTGGATGTGGATTACGCCAGCGAATACCGCTACCGCGACCCCATCCTCGGACCGGATGACCTCGGCCTGCTCATCACTCAGTCTGGCGAGACCGCCGACACGCTGGCCGCGCAGCGCGAAATGAAGTCGCTGGGCGCAAAGACCGTGGCCATCTGCAATGTAGTGGACGCCATGGTAGCTCGCGAAGCCCACGGCTCAATCTATACCCACGCCGGCCCGGAGATCGGCGTCGCCTCGACCAAGGCCTTTACCGCTCAACTCACCGCGCTCTTCCTGCTGGCGCTCAAGCTCGGCCAACTGCGCGGCCATCTCGATCAAGCCCAATCGGTCACGCTGATTGAAGAGCTGAGCCGCATTCCTGGCAAGATCGAAGAGGTTCTGCGCTCCCGGGCAGGGCAGTGCGAGCAATTGGCCAAAGTATTTTCCTCAGCGAACGATTTCCTCTATCTTGGCCGCGGCATTCACTTCCCCATTGCCCTGGAAGGCGCTCTCAAGCTCAAGGAAATCTCCTATATTCACGCCGAGGGCTATCCGGCCGGCGAGATGAAGCACGGCCCCAACGCGCTCATCGATGAAACGCTGCCCGTGGTCGTGCTGGTCACCCGCGATGAATCCGACCCAGCCTCGAAGCTGCGTTATGAGAAGACGCTCTCCAACATTCAAGAGGTCACGGCCCGCAGTGGCCGGGTGATCGCCGTGGCCACCGAGGGCGACTCGACCATCGGCAGTCTGGTCGAGCACGTCATCCACATTCCACCGGCTATCGAACTTCTTTCGCCGCTGATCGAGATGGTGCCTTTGCAGTTGTTGGCCTACTTCATTGCCGTTCGCCGCGGTTGCGATGTGGATCAGCCCAGGAATCTAGCCAAGTCGGTCACCGTCGAGTAGTCGCTGGGGCGATTACAAGGCTTCACAGGCGGCATCGCTTGTGAACTGCCTCTAGTTGGTTGCGGGCGGCGCCGCGGGGGCGGGCGTTGGCGTCTGCTTTGCCAGGCTGCGAATGTACACGATCAGATTTCTCACTTCTTCATCTTTGGCCCTGCCCACCGGCTCGGGAGTCATCTGACCTTTGCCGTTTCGAATGATGTTGAACAACTCCTTGTCGTCCTTGCCGGCCAGGGTCTTGGGATCGGTCCAGTCATCGAGCGTCATCTTCGCCGCAGCCGCCAGATCGGTTTTGCCGTCTCCCGTATCGCCGTGACAGAGGGCGCATTCCTGACCATAGAGTTCCTTGGTACGCGTCTGCGCCTTGTCGGACACTTTGGCGCCGGAGGCAGCGGACTTGCTGCCCTCCTGCGGCAAAGGTCCCGCATTGGATGTAGTTGAGAATCCCAATAAGACAAGAGCTGAAACAGATAACAAAGCCTTCAACATGGAAGCCTCCCAAACCGCTGATGCAAAATTCACTGCATCGCGCGGCCTTTTGATTCCTGGCAGAGATTATAAGCCAAAGGACAGAGGCTGGTCTGATCAAAGCGCTGGAGTGTGCACTGGAAAATCGATGTTTGCGGTCAGCTTAGCGCCACCGTGGCATCTTGCTCGATGGCGCGGAGCTCTCCAGCAGTGAGCCAAGAACCCTCGTGAACAATCCGAGGCCGCGTTTTTTAACGCCGAAACGCCTTATCGCGCGGCTTAAATGAATCCGCACAGAACCCGCTCCAAAGACTTCAGCGCTCAAGCGCCGATAGCGAATCGCTACGCGGCAATCGCAGATAAGATATTGCACCGCGTTGCGCGAGATATTCAAATCATTGCGCCGATACCGCGTCACCAAAGGCGAGGGCAGAAAGACGACATGCAAGCCAGCCCGCCCAATCTCGATTGAAAAGGCCTGGTCCTCCAGAATAGCCAGCGTTTCATCGAAGCCGCCCAGCACCTCCAGTGCCTTGCGCCGCATCATGAGGGTTTGTATGGTCATGTTCGCGTCCAGCAATGCGGATGGAACATCGACCTGAAGCGGACGGTCATGCGCCCAGGGCTGGGTTCTTCCACCAGGGAAAAAAGCCTCCATGGGGCCGTAGACCCCGTCTGCTTCCGGGTGAGAGTCAAGGTACTCGGCCTGTAGCCGAATCTTGTCCGGCTCCCAAAGATCGTCGCTGTCGTTAAACGCAATCAGGTCGCCTTGCGCATGACGCCAGCCAAAATTGCGCGCGCCTCCAGCATTCCTCGAATGGCCGGTATGCACGATTCTTACCGGTCCTGGTGGAGGATTCCGCGCAAGATACTCTTCCACTGGAATCGCGGAACAATCGTCTACGATCAAAACTTCATCCGGTATTCGAGTCTGAGCAAAGACGGAAGCGAGGGTTTCGTTCAAGAATTCGAAGCGATCATGCACTGGTATCACAGCGCTTATCACAAATTACACTCCATTGAAATCGTCATTCCCAGGCGTAAACAAACGCAGAGCATCGTTGCGGCATTACGGTAATGCTAACATTTTGCAGATCGTCGCGAAATCCAGGATTTGAAAATGCGCGCGCTTTCAAAACCAGACTTTCTCGACGGCACGTCAAGGCTCTGTAGTGAGCATTGCCCGCCGCGCTTACTTGCGCAATCCCCACGTGCGCAACAAGCCTCCCGCAAGCGCCCGTATGCCCCGAAACGCAGCCTTGCGAGCATTCGCGAAGTCCTTCCAATCGAAGTCAAAGAACTCCATCTTTCCTCGAAGAGACTGGATATACAGCCGCCAGCCGACCAGGCCCTTCGCAAGATATATGGGAAATGCGGTCAGATCATTCACCAGCATCATGTGCTGGAAATCAAAATGAGTCGCATTGACCGGGGCTGGAGTTTCTCCAATCAGATCCAGGTAATGAATATATCCCGTCTCCACTCCGGCATACCGCGAGCAGTCACCGGTTCCACTCACTCGCGGATTTACCTCGATCAACAGCACCTGACCGTCGCGGGAGTCTCTCTTCAACTCGATTTCGCAGATGCCGATAAAGCCGATCGCCAATAAAAACTTGTTGCAGATTCGATCGATCTCCTCATCGATAACCGGCTTGACCAGCGTTGCGCAGCCATACAGAAGCGGATAAGCTCGCAACTCCTGAACCACACAGGCTCCAAGCCTTTGCCCCGAGCGCGCATACACAGAAAGATAACAATACTTGGCCGAATCAGGCCCGACAATCTCCTCTTGTGCCACGGCCTGCGGGACCAGCGCTCTTACTTGCCGATAATGCTCCAGCAGTTCCTCGCGGGTTTGCGCGGAAATTGTTTTGCGCCCGTGCAATGGATTCCCAATGGGCAGAGCCTCCCACTCGCGATGGGCGCGAGGCTTCAATAACACCGGAAATCGCGCTCCGTCACAGAAGCTTTCTAACTCTTCTATCGTTTCGACATAGGCCGAACGCGGAGAAGGCAATCCGAATTCGCGAGCAAGCGCGTATTGCCTTTCCTTGGTTGATAACTCCGCCTGTAACAGGCATCCGCGTTCCGAAAAAATAAAGTGTTCACCAAGCGCCTGCGCATGGCGTCCAATCGCAGAAACAAAAATATCGGCGGCCGCAATCAGCACCGGCCTTTCACCCATCGCCGCGCTGAGCGACAGCATGAACGCCAGCCACTTCTCCGGTTCCTGATCTGGATTCGGACACAGAAACGAGCACCCATAAATGGAACGAAATCCTGGATTATCCGGGTTGCAGTCAATACCAACCGCACGTATGCCCTTCTGCTCCAAGTCGCGCATCAGATTCAAACCCGTCTGAAAGACCGATGCAACCACAGCGGGAGGACGCAGTGAACCAGATCCGCTACGCGCGAGAACTTTAGACAGCCCGTCAAATGAATCACTGGAAAGCCGATCAATCCTGGACATGCTGAAAACCTCCTAACTCTTGAATCATTCAAGATGCAAGCAAGCATGTTTCAACTGTTATACGACACTCCTAATATCATCGAAAAGAATTGAAGGAACGATACCAGCTAATCCCGTTTCAGCAGCGAGATCAACGTGTAAGCCGTACTCGCAAAGGGCTTGGGCAGCATCCCAGCTAATAGTGCAAAGCGATTGTGGTCCTCTGGCTCCAGGACACGCAGTACATAGAGAAGGCCGAAAAGAACAAGGAGGGAAGCACTTCCACCGCACAGGATTGCCCAAAGGGGTTTCATATTCATTGCGAAAATATGCGCCGTCAAAGACGCAAGAATACTGATGAAAACCAGTTTCACTGCCAGCATCCAGGGCAGTTTCACCTTGAAAAGATGGATGCAGACGGCCCACATGGTGCCAACTGCCACTAACTGTCCCGCTCCGTTGCCGAAGCAGGCGCCCACCGCGCCACGCATGGGAATGAAATACCATGCCACGCCCATATCGATCACTCCGGCGAAGGCGGTGGCGCCGATCACATAGCGCTGCCGTTCCATGCTCTCCAGAAGATTCTGCGCAGGCAGCAGAAATGCTTTGAAGATACAGAGCAGAGGAGCCAGCGCCACCACCATCGCCGCACCTTCAAATTTATGGCCATAAACAAGCAGCAGCGCGGGATACGCCAGCGAGGCCGCGATGAAGTGCACCGGAATGGACATCAAGGCTATGTAGCGGAAGGTAGATGCCGCTAACTCAGGCAGCCTTGATTTATCTCTTCCATACTGCGCAAAGATAGTTGCCCCCGCGGCCGATCCAAAGATGGTAGCCACAAGCAGCAACTGCTCGGCCATGGTAAAAGCCACGGAATAGAAAGATACTTGACTCTTGTCGGCGTTGAAATACTCAAGCAGCAGGACTTCCGAACGGCCCCAGACCACCATCGCCACAGCCGTGCTGAGCAGGTTCTGCCAGGCGAATGGCACCATCCGGCCAGCCAATCCCGGCGGATGGGGTTGAGTCGCCTTCCAGCCCAACACCCGCAGCATCGTCGGGAAAAAACGCACCAGGAAATCAACTATGCGCATGGCAAGCAGTGCTTCGCCCACTCCCACTACGCCCCAATTCAGAAATACCGTTGCGAGTATCAGCGTAAAGTAAGTGAGCGCGGAAAGCATCGAAGCGGGAACGTTGGAGAAAAAATCCTCCGCGGCTGCATTCGCTTGCGAAGAGACCGTGTTCACCATGGCCGGCCAGATGCTCAGCACGATCAATGCCGAGGCCAGCTTGTAATCACCGGTGGCCGATTTCAAAACCCAAATCAGCAAGCCTCCGGAAGCCAATGTAGCCAGTGCCGTTTGAATCACCAATGTGCGCAGATAAATAAATCTAGCTGTTCCACGATCACCCATGCCGATAAACTCGGCCATGTATTTGCGTGTGGTCGCCGGAATGCCGAACCCGCCCAGGCCGCTGACCATCGACGCGATCTGAGAGACGAAGATGATGTAACTGTTTCTATCAGGCCCAAGATAGCGATTGATGGCGATGGAAGTAAATAGTATAACAACCGAGTTAAGGATATTTTCGATGCTGAACCAGCCGGTGTTCCGGGCGATGGTCTTGGTATTTGTCATATTGAAAGCAACCCGGATTCATAAGGTAGGCTTGCTGCGGCCAGACGCGCGATGGCATTGAAATCACGGGCCGTTGCTGAATCGTCCTTGCCGGCCCGCATCGAAAACACCGCTGCTAACCTAGCCCTTGCAGAGCGGCCCGCGCATCCTTTGCCGCCTGCGAATTCGGTTCCAGAGAGATCGCTTTCTTCAGATGCAGCGAGGCGTTGGTCTTATCCTTCAGCTTGCTATAGACCATTCCAAGGTGATATTGCATCGCGGCATTGTTCGGTTCTTTCTTCAGCGCGTCTTCCAGAAGATCGCGGGCGTAGCCATAGGTATTCTTGTAATAATAGGCCCACGCCAGTGTATCAGCCGAGTTGGGAGAATCCGGCATGGCGCGCCGCGCCACCTGCGCCAGGGTCAGCGCTACATTCACGTCTTCGCCGTTTTCCAGCATCAAATAAGCAAGGTTGTTGGCCGCGACAGGCTGATCCGACTGGATTTCCAAAGCCCTTTTGTAATAACTCTCGGCCTTTTTCTTATCGCCCAGCATCTCCTCCAAGGTTCCCAGAATAGCCTGCGCCCCGGCATTCGTGGGATGATCTTTCGACCATTTATCCCAGGCAGCGACTGCATTGGCGCCCTGCCCGCGCATCACCTGCAACTGCGCGTAAATCGACACTGCTTCGCTATCATCGGGATTCAAGTCAATGGACTTTTGAGCCGAAGCCGCGGCCTGATCCAAGTTCTTGTTCTGGATCTGAAAAAGGGCCAGCATATCGTAGAATCCGCTGTTCCTCGGACTCTTCACAATCTGCTGGTTCAACCGCTCCATGGCCTGCGCTGTTTGCTTTTTCAAAAGATAGCAGTTGAGCAGTCCGCGCATGGCGCTTACCGAATTTGGGTCGTTCTGCAAGGCCTGCTCGAACAAAGATTCGCTCTCTGGATAATTCTTTTGCGCGAAGCGGAGTTCAGCCAGCATCAGATAGGCCTGCGAACTTTTCGGAGCAACGCTGATGGCCGTTTTCAAGTCAGCCTCGGCTTTGTCTTCCGATTTATGGTTCATGTCTACCGCCGCTCGCCAGACATAGCCTCCGGGATAGCGTGGATTGGCCGCAACAGTCTTCTCGGCAATCTCGGAGAGCATATTGGTGTCGCCACGCTGACTGGCCATGCGCGCCAGCTCCTCCTGCGCATCCACTTCCCGCGGATTCAATTGCACCGCTTGAGAAAAACTCTTCTCCGCCAAACTTGGATCGCCTTCGGCCAGCGCAGCCTTGCCCAGCCAATATTGAATAAAAGAATCCTTGGGCGCATTGATGCCCGCGCCTTGCAGCGCCATCACCGCATCCTTCGCCTTGCCGCTCTGGAGTAAATAGATTCCATTCAGCACAACGACCTGGGGATCCTTGCTGTGTTTTTTCATCAGTTCGGCAAGTACTGACTGCGCGCCGCTTAGATCCCGTGTTTGAAGGAGAATATGGACGTATCCCTCTTGAACCGAGAGATTCTTGGGGTATTTTTGGGCCAAGGCGGCAAATTCAGCCTTGGCTTTGTCAACTTGCCCCGATCCGTCATAGTAGTCGGCAAGCAGACGCACGCCCTGAGGATCGTCGGCAAGATCGATTGACGCCTGACGAAGAACCTGTTCCGCTCTCGCCTTGTCGCCCTCTTTGAATATGAGCTGCACCAGCGATTCCCGCACGCTGAGATTCTTTGGGTCGGTCGATACCGCGCTCCAGCAGACCTGTTCTGCATCCTGCAAGCGGTTGTTCCGGGCATAATAAGCTGCCAAAAGGATCTTGGGATTCACCGCTTTCGGATCAAGTTCAATCGACTTCTTCAATTCCGTTTCAACGTTTGCCGCCTGGGTTGTATCCTCCGCATCCTGCAAGGCCAGGGTCTCGTGGAACTCCGCCACATTCGGAGCCAGTTCCAAAGCGCGATGAATCTCCGCAAGCGCAACATCTTTCTGACCGCGGCGGAAAGCAATGCGAGACAGCAAGGCGTGAACTTCGGCGTTGTTGGGTTGCGTGCTCAGGATGGCCGAAGCCTGCGCCTGGGCGTCGTCAATCCTTCCTCCGCCAAGGAGCATATTTCCCAAATCGATTCGCGCCTTGATATTTCCCGGCTGCAGACTGACCGTCTTCTGAAGTTCGCCGGAGGCCGCATTCATGATGCCCATGTGAATGTAGGTCTGCGCCAGCGCGTAATGCGCTTCGGCGAAGTTCTTGTCAACCTTCAGCGCGTTGTAAAACTGAATCGCCGCCTCTTTGTTCTTGCCTTGAGCGGCGTACTTCTGCCCGCTTTCCAGATATCTATGCTTGCGCGCGTTGGGGTCGCGAAAGCAGCCGGACAAAAATGCCGCCAGCACAAACAGCGTAACTACTCCCAGAATGGCGCGAGAATGCGCCCCTCGCCTCGGTGCGGAGTTGCCGGAACCAAATGCCATCTTTTTCTTCCTTTCAGGCTGCCGCTCGGAACTCTGAATCCAGGCACAGGCAGAGCGCAACCTCTCCAACACATTAACTGATCTCAATCAGGGATAAAACGCGGCAGCAAAGCCGCAAACTGCCGTGTAAATGCCTCGGCGCGTTCTTTGGCAGCCGAGGCGTCTTCGCCGGGAACAATCGGGGTAATCACGCGCACCAGCGCTCCATCGGTGCGATTCAGGCGAATGGCATCGGCCACCATATAGATCTTGGCCATGTATTCGCTGGCAACGCCACGACCATGTGCCTGGTACCAGTAAAGAACAAATTGCCGTGCCTCGCCATTGGCAATGATGTATTCACCGATGCGGTGCGGCTGGCCCTGCGCATCGACCAGATCGGCGGTACTTGAGGATTCAAAGCTCCAGCCCGCGCCCGGAAGGCAATTCTTGGGTGAATGAATGGTTTGCCCGGTTCGCTGGCTGGGAAAATAGCCAATGAAAAGACTGACCGGGGGCGTCTGCTTGTTCAGGAAATAAATGCGCGAGAGAATATCTCCGGCTCCGAGAACGTCGAGCGACTCCTGATCGATTTGCAGATCGCTTCCTCTCCAGTCCGGCCAAAGTGTGTGGAAACTGGGCAAGAAGCTCGCGCGGGGGATTTTGATCGACATGGGCGCGCAGGTGCAACAACATCGCCGTACCGGCCAACAGGAGGACAACCGTCCAGAATCGAAGGCTCTTCATCCCTGCCGCCTCTTTACCGGAATCAGGCTCATTGCGTGATGGAGCAGATACAGGCACGCCAGCGATACCAGAAAGATGACCCATCCGGAAAACTCGTGGAAAAAGCCCATCGCCTTGTCGGGATCCCAGTACTGGACGCAAAGTCCGGTGCCGAGGATGCGCACTGCGTTGGCCGCAATGGCAATCGGGATGCTGGCCAGTGACAATCACCACCCGGCGCAGATTGGACTTCTCCATGAAGTATCCGTAAAAAACCGCGAGCGTGAAGAGGCTCATCAGCGATCGAATGCCGCTGCAAGCCTCCGCCACCTCCAGCCCCATCGCCGCAAGCAGGATCATGTTGCCCTCGCGCAGAACCGGCACGCCGAACCAGGGAAGCAGATCGCTGGCCAATTTCGAGGCAAGATCTGGAGCGGAAAGGTAATCTGGTTGAAGATGATCGCCGGCAACGGAATGGCCAGCAGCAGAACCAGCAGCGCAAAGCGCAGCTCCTTCAAGAGCTGCCAGCCGCCAAAGCTGAGCGCCAACCCGCCAGAAAATCAGCAGAGAAACCCGCGAAAGAAAAAGCTCCGAGCCGTAGACCCCCAGAAGCAAAACGATCAGCCCCAGAGCGATCACGGCAATCCCGCTCCATACCGGAGCAACTCTACGCTGAGCAGAGTTTTCCTCTTCTCCCAGATCAAAAAGGCGGCAAAGATGGGCACCAGAAACCGTGTGAAAAATCGGGTACTGGTACCAATCCTGACCAGTTTGCCCAGAACCTGATAATAGACCGCCGCCATCAGCAGAAAGATCGCCGCCCGCCCCATGCCGCCTGAGCGTCGCGTGAAGAGCCGGAAGGCGGGCGCTCGCCGCGGGAGTCTGTGCCACTGGAATCTCTTTTCCTTGAAGGATTCCTCGTGCAACGCAATCTGTATCACTCTACACTAGCAATCGGATGCCGAAAATAGAAGAGCGCATCGCTGCTGGTTTCTAATCCATTTCTCCTTCCACTAGGAATGAATATCGCTCCAAGTAGCGGAAATAATTACCACTTTCAATGAGTAAAATACATCGGCAACATACTTCCCGGTTGAGTAGGGAAAATACTCTTCCCATTCAGCCTCCGCATTCAATATTCTGCCCATCATACTACTCCAATTACAGCGAATCGATCAATTCATCGCCTGTTCCCACCGAGTTTGGAAGATTGTTTGCTAACAATGAGATGGAGCTTTAGTTTATCTTATGGAAGTGATTGACAATCATCGCAGCGGAGAACAGGACGGCCCTGTTGTCAGCGCCGGTTGAGTCACGGATTCAACAAGCCATCGTTCCGCCTCGCGGAAAGCGATTGCCCGGTTTTGATTCTTGGCGAGCAGCGGTGCGGGCAAACGCTCCATGGCCGCACGGATCCATGCTCATTCGAAGCGCTCCACGTCCGTCTTTCACGGAGATTGTCTGCGCGGAGGCCACCGCGGCGGCGCTGCAGGCCGCTATTTCGTCAACGGAACTCTGTATCTCTCTGATATAACGGATCTTGACCTTTCACTCAAGATTTTGATTCGTGCGCACGCATTTCTCGTGCGAAACGCCACCAGCCTGCCGCCTGCTCTGTGGATCCAGCCGCGATCCGGGCGAAGAGGTCAAGATCCTGGCGCTTGCGAGAGGACTTTTTTCATTTCATCTCGGCAGTTACGCTGCGGATTCCGCCGTTGCGTCTGCGACGATCCGAGATTCTCTCCCTGGCTGATGAGTTGCTGACACAATACTCTACCGCAATTCGAGCGTCCCAAACCGGTTCTCTGCCAAGAGAGCATTCGACATCTGATGGAACACTCCTGGCCGGGCAATCTCCCCGAGCTTCAGACCGCTCATCAAGACCTTTGTCGCCATCGGCGATCAGGCCATCTCGCTGGCCGCTATCAAAGCCGCAACCGCCTCAGGCAGAGCAACGGCAATCACAGGCATCTATTACTGAAGGAGGCCACGCGAGCCTCCTCCATCCAGATCGAACGTCAACTGATCTCCGAGGTTCTGGCCTTGACCGGCGGAAACCGCAAACGCGCCGCCGCCGAATTGGGAATCAGCTACAAAGCGCTGCTGTACAAACTCAAGCAGATCGAATCAGAGAAACCATCTGCCTCAAGCAAGACCTCAAGCAAAAATGGAGCCTCATGATGAAACCGGGAGTTTTTCTTGTTTTAGCCTTGTTCTTCCTAACCACTTCCTGCTTTGCGCAGGAGAATCCGCCCGCCGTTCCGCAACCGAACCAGGCCGCCGCTTCCTCGACTACGCCGAGCGCTTCCTCGCCTTCCACGCCGGATGCCGCCAAGCAGCCGATGGACAGTACTTATGTCATTGGAGAGTCGGACGCCATCTCCATTGGGGTTTGGAAGGAAGACGGGCTGACCAGACAGAGACACGCTGGTGCGGCCGGATGGCATGATCTCACTGCCGCTGATAGGCGACATCAAAGCCGCCGGCAAGACCCCCATGCAGTTGGCCAAGGATATTGAAGAACAGTTGAAAAAGTATGTTCAAGATCCCAACGTGACGGTCTTTCTGAACCAGATGAACAGCAAGCGGGTTTTTTTGATGGGCGAGGTCGGCAAAAAGGGACCAATCCTGATGACTCCCGGCATGACATTGCTGGAGGCCATTGGAACGGCGGGCGGGCTGACGGAGTTTGCCAATGCCAAGAAAATCTATATTTTGCGCGTTGTGGGCGGCAAGCAGCAAAAAATTCCCGTCCAGTACAAACAGGCATTGAAGGGTGACCTTTCGCTGAATCTCACCTTGATTTCCGGCGATACGATTGTTGTTCCCTAAGGCTGCTTGAGATGAAGCTGAATCTGAGATTTATGGCGATTCTTTTTTTCGCCTGCGCCGCGATAAGAGCGCAAGAAAATTCCGCGGCAACAAGCACCGCCGCTTCCGCCGGCCCGGTTGGACTGGCGGTCGACGGCACGCTGCACTATGACCTGCGCTACTCCGAGACCTGCCAACTCGGAGGCGGTCAGGATAGCCAGCAGGAAAGCTATGCCTCGGGCGATGCCAGCTATGCGAATATCAATAAACGCTACCCGTTCACTCTGCAATACGGTGGAGGATATGGCTGGCTTTGGGCCGGCCAGCCCTCGGCGGGAAATGTTTTTCAGCACCTTTCGCTTTCGCAGGGCATGCTCTGGCGCAGTTGGAATTTCTCCGCCAGCGACAACGTCAGCTATACCTTTCAAACTCCAACGACAGGCTTCAGCGGAGTTCCGGGAACCGGGGAACCAATCGGCGGCCCGGGTTCCACCACGCAGACCGACCAGACCATCCTCACGGTAAATACGCGCACACTCGATAACGCGACAACGGCCGGTGTCGGCCATCGACTCGACCATGCAACCACATTGAGCTTTGGCGGCGTGTTCGAGCAACTTCGCTATATCGATGACAATGGCCAGGATTTGAATACACTGGCGGCGACCGCAAGCCTTTCACGCCGTCTGAATGCACGCAACTCCGTCTCCGGCGCGTACTCATTTTCACGCTACGATTATCTCGGAGCCGCCCAGGCCAGCGCCTTGCAACTCAGCTATGGGCAGGCCAACGCCATGCAGGTCAGTTTTCATCGGCAATGGAATGCAAAATTCAGTACGGGCGGTTCGTTTGGGCCGCAGTGGATCTCCAGTTCGAACAGCGCCATTCTACCTTCTTCCACACGCTACAGCGCGGGCGCATTGGCCGCATATGTTTCCAAATTCGGAAACACAAGCATCTTTTATAGCCATGGAGTTTCTGGCGGGGCGGGATATCTGCTGGGAGCCGAAAGCGATTCCGCAGGCGCAAACTTTTCTCGATCGATCGGCAGGAATTTGTCTGTTGGGCTGACCGGTTCGTATATGCGCACTGCCGGACTCGATGGCAGTGGAGCGGTCCACGCGGAATACGGCGGCGCGCAAGCCACTCGAAGGCTGGGCAGAACCTTGAGCCTTTTCGCAAATTACACGGTTGCGGATCAATCCTCCAGCCTTCAGAATACTCCCAACCTTCTCAACTCCCTCTCGCAGGTAATCGGCTTCGGCATTGGCTACTCACCGCGGGAATTGCATTTCAAGAGATAATCGAACAAGGAGACTTATGCTCGGGCATCGTGTGCTAAACATGCGGGACTACACGGATATCTTGAAGCGGAGGTTTTGGCTGATTCTGGTCTGCCCGCTTCTGTGTCTGGGAATCAGTATGACCATCTGCCACTTTCAGCCCACGCAGTTCGTTTCGCAAACCCTGGTGCTGATCGAACAGCAGAAGGTTCCGGAAGATTATGTGAAGCCGGTGGTCAATGAGGATCTGAATGCTCGCCTGGCGTCGATGAAGGAACAGATCCTGAGCCGCTCCCGCATTGAGCCGATCGTCACCCAATTCGGCCTCTATTCCAGACTCCCCAATATGGACGACAGGGTTGATCTGACCCAAAAAGCCATCGGCATCAACCCCATCCCCTATGGGCAGGGGGCGCGCGGAATGCCCGGATTCTTTATTACCTTCAAGGCGCAGGATGCCCGTGTTGCGCAGCAGGCCTGCGGCGAGATCACCTCGCTGTTTGTCAGCGAGAATCTCAGTGTGCGCGAGCAGTCGGCGGAAGGCACAACCGACTTTCTCCGTCAGCAACTGGATGACGCGAAGCGAAACCTCGACGAGCAGGATGCCAAGCTGGCTGATTTCCAGCGCAAGTATCTGGGCAGGCTGCCTGATCAGGAATCCAGCAATGCCAGCGCGCTTCAGGCGCTGACGGCCCGTCTGGATGCCGCCACCCAAGCGATAAGCCGCCAGCAGCAGGAAGAGAGCTTCCTCCAGGCGATGGTTGCCGAGCAGTCTCAAGCCTCCGCGCATACCGACCCTGCCACTGGAACTACAACCACCTCGCTCCAGACGGAACTCAAAGATGCCATCCAAAGGGAGAAGGATCTGGAGGCGCTATATACGCCGAACCATCCGGACGTTGTCGCCAACAAGCGCCGGATCGCCAATCTGCGTTCGGAAGTTGCGCATGAATCTTCCGCTCCAGTCAAAGATGAAACATCAGTGAATGCCACCGACACGCCCCAGTTGAAACAGCTTAAAACACAGCTTCGCATTCTCAGAATGTCGTTGGTGGAATCCAAGAAGGAGCAGGCGGGAATTGAGCAGCAGGTGAAGAGCTATGAGGCCAAGATTGAAGCTAGCCCCATGGTTGAAGAGGAGTACAAGAAGATCACGCGCGATCATGATACCGCCCTGCAGTTTTACAACACACTGCTCGCGAAGATGAATGAATCATCGATGGCCACCGCTCTCGAACACCGCCAGCAGGGTGAGCAGTTCCGGGTCATGGACGCGCCGAATCTTCCTGAAGAACCCATTTCTCCTAAAAAGCGGGTGTATGCCACCGCCGGTCTGGCTGCCGGTTTGGCCATTGGGCTGCTTCTTGCCGGCCTGCTTGAATATCGCGACTCTTCCCTGCGCACGGAAAGTGACGTCTGGGCCTTTACCAAGCTCCCTACTCTGGCCATTGTTTCGTACATCAAAGTTCTGGAGAAGTCCGATCCGACGGGGATTCGCGGGCGGCTCCGGAAGTGGTTTTCCCGAAGCCCTAAACCGGCGGAAAGCGTGCGCGCCTAGCTATGTACAGACCTTTTTTCGGCCTTCGCCTTCATCCTTTCGGAGCCAGTCCCGACCCGCATTTCCTATTCCTGCGGCCGCAGATCCGGGAGACGCTGGCTTGCCTGCAATATGGCATCGCGGCGCGCAAAGGGTTTGTGGTGATGACTGGCGAAGTAGGAACAGGTAAGACGACTCTGCTGAGGGCAGTGCTGGGCAGCTTTGCCAAAGAGCGCATCGCGACTTCTTTTGTCTTCAATCCGCGCCTGGACGTGCTTGACTTTCTTGAATTCGTACTCACGGACTTTGGTATTCCGCCCAAAGCGCGCACCAAATCCGGCATGCTGCTGCAATTGAATAGCTGGCTTGTTGAACGCTTCCGCGCCCACCAGTTCTGTGCAATTGTGGTGGACGAGGCGCAAGACATTTCCATGGAGCTTCTGGAGGAGATTCGTCTGCTCACCAATCTGGAGACTTCGTCGGAGAAGCTGCTGCAAATCGTCCTCTCCGGCCAGCCTGAGCTTGAGGAAAAACTGCATCACCCCGATCTGCGCCAGTTGCGCCAGCGCATCTCTCTCTGGTGCAAGACCATGCCGCTCACCGGCGAAGAAACACGGGATTACATCGTTGAACGGCTGCGCATTGCCGGAACTTCTCACCAGATTTTTCTGCCTGAGGCAGCCGATCTTGTTTATCATTACTCGCAAGGCATTCCCCGCCTCATCAACCTGCTCTGCGAACACTCACTGGTCAATGCGTACGCGGAACAGGTCAAGCCAATTCCGGCGTATGTTATAGAAGCAGTTGGCCTTGAACTCAATCTGGTCGAGCATCCATTCATCATCTCCGAGCCGGCCATGCAGTCTTTCATCAGCCGCGCTCCGCACGAGAGCGTGAACTCCATTGCGCCCGCCACAGAGATTGAAAATTCCCCGAAGGAACGAGAGCTATGAGCCATATCTACGATGCACTGCAAAGAGCGAACCTCGAGAGGGGATACATGCCGGAATTTGGTCATCCGGATTTTGTCGAACCGGTTGCCGTTCCCGGGCAAGCGCCCCAGCCTTCGATTCGAGAAGAGATTCTGCCGGATCGGATCACCCGTCATTCTTGGACCCCGTCGCTGAATGCTCTTCCCACTCTGGAAGAACGCCGTGAAGAGACGGAACAGTTTCGTGGATTGCGTTCGCAAATCTATCAGTTTCGTGATCAGGCTCCGCTCAAGACGATCCTGATCAGCAGCGGAATGCCCGGCGAAGGAAAGTCATTCGTTGCGGTTAATTTGGCGATCAGCCTGGC
The DNA here is from genome assembly GCA_963804315.1 of uncultured Acidobacteriaceae bacterium. GTDB lineage: Bacteria > Acidobacteriota > Terriglobia > Terriglobales > Acidobacteriaceae > Telmatobacter. The sequence continues at coordinate 84,453 of CAWDQB010000046.1, read as the reverse complement.
GCGCAACAGAAACGACTCGGTGCTGCTGATTGACGCCGATCTGCGCAAGCCGATGCTCCACAAAGTCTTGGGCGCTCCCAATACCCCCGGGCTGGGAGAGTATCTTGCAGGGACAGCCCGGGCCAGCGAGGTCTTGCAGCGCAACCAGAACACCCATATCCGGACGGACAGCCAGTCGCGCCATATTCCCGACCTGACCTTTATCGCCTCCGGCGACAGTGGAGATCACTCATCCGAACTGGTCGCCAACCACCGCACCGAGGAGTTGGTCGAAACACTTTCACCGCACTTTGACTGGATCATCATCGACTCCCCGCCTATCCTGGCGGTTGCCGACGCAATCGAACTGGCTCGCGCTGCCGACGCCGTTGCGCTGGTTGCCCGCGCCGCGTTCACACCCTTCAATGTCGCGCAGCGGGCACAATCGGCCTTTGCCAACTCCCGCCTTCTGGGCTTCGTTCTCAATGCCGTCAAGCACGCTCCCGAAAGCGGCGCTTACTATTACTATGGAAAGCCGGATGGAAAAAGCGGTTCGTATGGAAGAAAGGGATAAAGGTCGCACCGGATGATCAGACTCTTCAATGTGTACTACCCGACACGGGCGCTGGTTCTTCTGTGCTGTGAAGTGCTGCTCGTGGGCGGTTCTTTCCTGATCTCCGTAAATCTGATTGTGCAAGATCCTTTTATCTCCCTGTTTTATGAAAATGGATTGCTTAAAATCGCCGGCGTCACCGTAATTACAATGCTACTTACCTACTATTTCGATCTATATGGTCCGCGCCGCACCTCGTCCGGATGGGAGATTTACTTCCCCCTGCTGCTGGTTCTCGGCGTGCTTTCCATTCTATTGGCTGGGTTGGTCTTCCTCTTCCCCGATCTGGACATTGGCCCAAATGTACTTGTCGTCGGCATTCTTGTCCTCACAGTTCTGCTTTTCTTCTGGCGCTGGGCCTATGAATGGATTCTGGCCTTTCCGATCTTTCGTGAGCGCGTTTATGTTTTGGGCTGCGGCGTCAGGGCTAGGGACGTCGTTCAATTGCTGCGTGAAAGCCGGAGCGCCGGCATGGATGTCATCGGATGGAAGGATGAAAGCGAGCCTCAACTCAGGCTGGATCATTTTGCCGCGGAGCTGCGCGCCTTCCGCCAATCCAAGCCCAGCATTGATCGAGTTATCGTTGCCATGGAAGACAGGCGCGATGCAATGCCGGTGCGCGAACTGCTTGACCTGAGGGTGCGCGGCGTGCTGATTGAGAATGCCAGTACGCTCCAGGAAAGGCTCTCTGGCAAACTGGCTCTCGATGGTCTCAACCCAAGCACCTTGATCTTCACCGACGGCTTCCGCATGAGTCCTTCGCAGCAGCTCTTCCGGCGGCTGCTCTCTTTCGTAGTCTCCTTGACCGCGCTTCTGATCTGCCTGCCGTTCGTCCCGCTCATCATTCTCGCGGTACGGCTTTCGTCTCCCGGTCCCATCTTTTTCCAGCAGACCCGCGTGGGACAGCGAGGCCGCCCATTCACCGCCATCAAATTCCGCACCATGCGCGCAGACGCTGAGGCCGGAGGAGCAGTTTGGGCGTCCAAGGACGATCCGCGCGTCACCCCAGTGGGCGGCTTTATGCGCAAGACCCGGCTTGACGAGATTCCTCAACTGTGGAATGTCTTGCGCGGCGAGATGGGATTTGTCGGTCCCCGTCCCGAGCGCCCGGAATTCGTCCAGTGGCTCAGCCGGGAGATTCCTTATTACGACCTGCGCCACATGATCCGTCCCGGTATCACCGGCTGGGCCCAGGTGCGCTACCGCTACGGTGCCAGCCTGGAAGAGACCAAGCACAAGCTCGAATACGACCTCTATTACATCAAGCATCAATCGATCGGCCTCGATCTGCTCATCATGTTCGAAACCATCAAAACCATCATTCTACGCAGGGGGGCTCAGTGAGATTTGTCTTCTGCCTCTCTCTGCTGGGCGTCTTGTATACCTACCTGGGCTATCCGCTCCTGATTTGGCTGCTGGCGCGCTTGCGACCGCGTCCCTGGATCTCCGGACCGATCTCTCCCGGTGTCAGTATCGTGATGGCAGTTCATAACAGCGCGGTTCAACTTCCGGGCAAAATCCAGCATCTGCTCGATCTCGACTATCCTAACATCCAGCAGATCATCATTGTTTCGGATGGCTCAACCGACGGCACGGCAGAGATTCTCGCCCGGCAGCAGCATCCGCGCCTGATTTCAATCATCCTGCACCAGCACAGCGGCAAGGCCGTCGCCGTCAACGCTGGCCTGGCTCGTGCAACCGCGGAGATCATACTCTTTGTCGATATACGGCCGGAGATTGCTCCCGGTGCAATTCAACAATTGGTCAGCAACTTCGCTGATCCCGCCGTGGGCTGCGTCGCCGGCGAGCTGATCCTGCGCCAGGACAGCCACGACCATGCCTCTGCCGCCGTCAGCAGCCTCTACTGGCGCTACGAAAAGTGGATCAGGTGCAATGAATCGATCTTTGGTTCGCCGGTCGGCGTCTATGGAGGATTTTATGCGGTCCGCCGCGAAGCCGCCGTGCCGCAGCCCGCTGGGATGATTCTCGATGATATGTTTCAGCCGCTCTCCATCATTCGCCAAGGCTACCGTTCAGTCCTCGATCCGCAAGCTTTTGTCTATGACACCTGGCCGGCAAAGATTGAAAAAGAATTTCATCGTAAAGTCCGCACCCTGGCCGGTAACTTCCAGCTCTTTCAGCTCGCGCCTTGGACCTTGACTCCGAGCAATCCGGTTCTCTTCCAGCTTCTTTCTCATAAGGTCACGCGACTCGCCGCGCCTTACCTGATGATCCTGCTGTTGGCCTCCACGCTGGCGCTTTCCGGCGCGTCGTTGTTCTTTGCGGCATTTGCCGCTTTGCAAATCGTCTTCTGGATTCTGGCCGCGCTCTCGCTGATCGGCAGAATCCCTCTTCTGCATCGCATTGCGGCTCCGGCTGGCGCCATGCTTGTATTGCTTGCCGCTGCCGTCGCAGGACTTTACAAATTTCTTTTCACGCGTGGAGATCTATGGAAGATATGGAACTCCGGCAACCCGCCTTCTCGTATTGCGGTCCCATGAGTGCAGAGTAATTCTCCCACTGATTCCTTAGCCGCTGACCAAGATAGGTGTAGAATCCCCTTGAATGCCTCACGTTCCTGAAAGGAGCATCCGGTCATCATGTCCCATAAAAAATCCTTGGCTATCTCCCTGCTCGGCATCGTGGTCATCCTTGCCGGATATATTCTTCACTTCCGGATAGTCAAGATCAAAGCCGCCAAACTGGTAAATGTCACCGCGCCCGCCGGTTACTTTCCCCCGCAATCGATATGGACTCAGGAGATCAGCAACGCTCCGGTTGACCCACAATCTTCAGAGATCATCTCTTGGCTAGCGGACGCCGGTGGATGGGGTAACGGCAGGATGCAAGTTGATTTAAGCATCCGCGTCTTGCAGGCTGATGCTTCCACGCCCTACGTCCCTTTTCAGAAGGCTCCAGGGTTTTACGGCAATGATTCCGATATGGTCTCGAACTTTCCTCTCCCCGCCAATGGTGGCATCGAAGGACAAACAGGCTACCAATGCGATATTGACCAGCAAGACTGCCACTTGATTGTCGTGGATCGCGGCCACGGAAAGCTCTATGAGGCCTATCAAGCGAACTATGCGGAGAGTGTTTTGAGCGCCGTCTTTGTCGCGGTTTGGGATCTCAATCGCGTCTATCCGCCTTCAGGCCGCGGAGATCAATGCACCAGCGGCGACGCAGCGGGATTGCCGATTGCGCCCCTTCTTTTCAATGCCGATGAATTGGCCACCGGCAGCATCAACCACGCCATCCGCTTCATTCTGCCCAATCCGAGAATTCGCGCCCACGTTTTTGTTCATCCCGCGACCCATGCCGGCAGTCCACAGGGACCGATGATGGCCCCGCCCATGGGCGCGCATTTTCGCCTCAAGGCCTCCTATGATCTTTCTCGTCTTTCGCCCGCCGCGCAGGTTGTGGCGCGCGCCATGCAGAAATACGGAATGTTCCTTTCCGATGGCGGCGGTATCGCCCTCACCGCGCAGAGCGACGCGGACACCAAGGCCAAGTACTCCGACGTGGATTTCGGCCCGCACGACCTGCAGGATCTTAAGGTGACCGACTTCGAGGTCCTTCCATTGGGAACGCCGATCCGATTGACGGATGAATGCCAGTTGACCAAGTGGTAAATAGGCCTTCGGCTGTTGGACAGCTATTAGTCGGGTGCCCCATCCATGCAGCGTATATTGCGGAATAGATGGGAGACGATAACACGATTTGTGGTCCGGACCAATAGGGAAGGAATGCCTGAGTTTATGAATACCATTCAACAAGCGAGTACTGCCCGGATTGCCAAGACGCTTGGCTTTTTGGCTCGGCATTCCATTCTGTTATTTTGCCTGGCCCTGATCGTCAGCGCCCTCTGCAAACTGCTCTCGCTTCATTCGCGCGAGTTATGGCTGGACGAAACCTACTCGGCGTTTATTGCGCATCTTCCGAGCGCGCAGCTTTCCCGCCATTTGACTGGAGAATATAACCCTCCATTTTTTTATCTCCTGTTGTGGGCATGGACTCGTTTCATGGGCGACGCGCAATCGCAGCTCAGGCTCTTCAGTGTCGTCGCGAATATCATCGCCATGACAGGAATGTTTTTTCTGTCGCGGCGTATTCTGGGAGACCGCTTCGGTGCGCTGGCTGCCGCCCTCTTTGCTTTCTCGCCTATGTTATTTGTATATTCTCTCGAAGTTAGAAGTTATATGCTTTTCATTCTTGTTTTCATATTCTTGCTTATCTCTCACTGGTCTATCGCCGTTCAGCATAGTGAGGAAAAATGGCTGGTTGCGGCTTATGCCTTTCTTGCGGCACTGCTCTTTTACATGAATTACATGGGGATCTTTATCCTGATTGGACTTTGCCTGCATTGGATTCTTGCGGCAAACTTCAATCGTCGTCATACGGCCCGGCTTATCTTTACTGGGTTATCGATCATTCTATTGATTTCCCCAGGCATATCTCCTCTGCTCTATCGCAGCTCCCTCAAGCATGACCTGAACAAGTCTCTGGAAGTTAGCCATCATAATCCCAGTGCTCTCTCCTATGGCGCCGCGGAACAAAAGCCTGCCGGGATTGGCGGATTGGCAAAGAGTGCGGCCGCAATGGCGGGATTCTATCCTGCTTCTTCGCATCTGATTCTAATTCTCTGCGCGCTTCCATTGACCATCGCGCTGGCTGGGTCTGCCTATCTTGGAGTTATAAAAGGCGATGAGGTTTGCCGCCTCTTTGTCTTGATCACTTTGTCCATTGCGATGGGAGCCGTTGCACTACACCTTTCGGCGACCCGTTATTTGCTTCCTCTGGTTCCACTTCTGGTCCTCGCAATCGCCCGTGTTCTGCAGTATGTAGATGCGCGAGTTCGTTGGCGAGTCTTGTCGCTAAGTGTCGGATCATTCATCCTATGCCTTTATGCCGCTGGATTCTTGCGCCAGGCTTTGGTGCATCACGGGCGTCCGTGGCAAAACCTCACAGAAGCCCTTCAACAAAGCTACCATCATGGCGACACAGTCGTTTTCAATGCTTTGTATGCACAGGTTCCGTTTGATTACTTTGCGAGGCAGGAAGGTTTTCAGCCGCATGAGACGGGCTTTCCGATCTCGATCTATGACTGGTGGAACATGCAGAAGAATCAAGCCTGGGGCGGTCCGGTAATCTTGCGCGCGGATCTGGATGATTTTGCTGCTCGCCTCTCCGCTTCTAACTCGAAGACAATCTGGCTTGTTCGCTACGAGACTTACTACTATGATCCGCACGATGCGCTTCTTGATCGGATGCGCCAATTGGGCACAGTTGCCGAGATCAATCTTCCACCGGATCCGGACTTGACCGGCGATGATGAATCCATTCGACTCTTCCGTGTCTCCGTCCGCCAATAGCGCCAATCCGTATTTTCTGCAATCAAACTGAATCGCGACTCTTGCATCGTGCGCGCGGTGTGTCGCGGTATAGGTTCATGTATGCGTCGGCCATCGTATTCAGAGAGAAGCGCTCGTGGAAGGATGCAAGCGCATTGCATGAAAACTCACTCCGATCAGTATCATAAGTTGCCATTCGAACGATAGCGTCAGCCATTGCATCTGCATCCATCGGAGGGACAAGAATTCCTGCGCGCGCCAGTCGAACAACCTCAGCCATTCCACCCACGCCGGTAACGATCGACGGAAGCCCGATAGAAAATGCCTGCAAGAGCGAGATCGGAAGCCCCTCGGATTTGGAGGACATGATGAATGCATCCGCTGCGGAAAAGTACGGAGCCACATCCAACTGCTGCCCCCAGAAAGTAACTTGAGAATCTATGCCCAACTGCGCGGAAAGCTTCTCCAGAACACTTCGTTCGCTTCCATCGCCCACCATCCAAAGGCGCAAATCCGGACGCCGGGAAAGCGCGGCTTGAAATCCCTTCAACAGCAATGCGTGATTCTTTACCGGTTCCAATCGGCCCACGTACACCAGAGTGAATCCGCTCTTGGGTGGCCATCGATCTTCTGTCACTCGCGCCAGAGGAACGGCCCCATTGTAAACGCGTTTGATCTTGCGCTGAGGAATGCTGTGAATCATTTTGATGTTATCAACGGTTGCATCGCAGATACCCGCGATCCAGTCGCAAAAGGCGGCGGCAATGCAGTACTTAGCCTCTCTGACCAAGCTATGAGGCGGCGCCACAAGACTATGCCGGGTAGAAACGATGCTGGCTACGCCGGCCATCCGAGCTGAGATACCGGCATAAATAGTGGGCGTTGGATTATGAAGATGAACCACGTCAGGACGAAGCTCTTCAAAGATGCGATAAAAACTGCGCGCTGAATCAACGAGCCGGCGGCCAACCTGCGCCCGCACCGAAATACCTTCCTTAAGCAATTGTTCGCCGAGAGGGCCTAAGGTAAGGATTGCATAGACGCTGGGATCATGGCCTTCTTCGCGCTGCAACCGGCAGAGCTGCGCGACGAGTGTTTCAGCCCCGCCAATCTCCATGCTATCCACTACATGTGCAATCTTCATTCAGGCCGTCCGATGTTCCAACAAAGCGTCAGTAAATCTTATGCGAAAAAGGCTGGATCAATATTCTTGTTCAGCATCGTCAATGTGTCAGGTTCACAATGCGCAGCATCGCATACATCACCAGCACCAATGCAATAGCCAAACCTGCTGAATATCGCGCTGTGCGCATTATAGGCAGGCGCGGGCCTACCATGCCGCGCTGCAGCGCTAACTCGTAAACCACTTCCACCATTCCCCCCAATAAAAAAAGAGTCAGGATGAAGGCGCGAGAGAGAAACCATCCAGTGACAAAGAAACCAATAAAGGATAAGAGAAGCAATCGTCCAAGGCGGTTGACCTCCGCCTTATCCATCGCATCGCGCTTTTCACTTCGATGCAGGCCGGTATCCAACCCGGAGTGAGAAGGCTCCTCCTCTGTGACTTTAGCTGGAGAGGCGATTGTCATAACATTCCGGACCGCCGGAAACAAGAAAAAGCACCAAAAGAATAAGCCAAAGGAGCCGGTTTCCGCCGCGCAAACGACCAACGAATTATGAGCTGTAACACCGCATCCCCCGCAAAAGTCCGGAAACCCCCCAAGCCCCACTCCAAAGATAGGATGAGTCTTCAAAATCTGCAAGCCATCGCCCCAAAGCGCGGTGCGATCTTCTCCCGCCTCGGTTGAGATCTCACGTCCGCCGGTGAAGTGCAGGGCCATGGACGCGGCGAAGAGTGCAATGCCTAACACAACTGCGGGCATCGTGCCGATACGGCGTCGCGCCGCGCCGATAATGATCGCCATCAATGCCAGCAGCGCGCCGCGCGAATGTGTCAGATAAGTTCCATACAAGAGTAAGCCTACAGGAAGCAGTACAAGAAAGAAGTTTCGAAAGCTCCTCTTCGGCAGCCAAAAGATAAATACCAGGGGAATGACGCAAACAAGTAACTGGCCAAAGTCATTCGGATCGTTGATCTCTCCCAGTCCTCTGAGGCGGAGAATCACTGCTCCGGCGTCGTTTCCCATTGCAAGAAGATATGGAGTCCCGGAATAATCCGGCTGCTGAGATCTGCTTTCCTGAACTCCCTGAGCCGACTCGATAAGCCCGTTCGCAATCACAAACATGCATACCAAAATTAACATAAGCGCAAGGACGCGCAAACGCTTGATCGAATTGCAGTGAAGGCACGCCAGGTAATATGCGAATGCGCATGGAACAAACGACAGCATTGCCGAGAGCGCTCCGCCGAACCAAAGCAGAGAAGCAAGCACGGAGAGGAAGATCGCCAATGTAAGTCCCACCAATGCCAATGATTGCGGCGTCTTCAGAACAATCGAACCCGGCAGCCTTGGAATGGATATAACAATAACCAGAATTGCAAGGATCATTTCAACACGAAACGGAGCCAACGGACCGAATATTGTGGCTGGCGTGAGATAGTACGTGACGAAATATAGAACACTTATGACAAATCCCATGAGGAATATCCGCGCTCAATGCAATGTCCTATTGTAGCAAATGCGCATTTCCGCGGAAGAGGTTGAAATGCTCCCGCCATGGCTTCTTTCGCCGCCGTCCAAAGTTGGTATTAACAGGCTTTGATCCTCAACTGAGGTTGACTTGTTAATGAACTGTCGAGAGGGATGTATGCGATTGTGAGCTTTGCAATGCGCCGGTTGAAAATCGGGGACTGCCTCGCTTCGTCAGCGCATTCCCAAGCGAGAAAGCCACCATCCCAAACGAGCATGAATTGATGGAAGCTGCGTCAAGGCCGGCCAATGATCAAATGATAATTCGTAAACTCTAACCTAAATGCTCTCTGGCTCGATAGAATGGTTGTCACGGCGTAGTGGGCGCTATGCAAATCAGCTCTCCCAGCTTCGAGCATCCAGTCTCTGGTCCGGACAATCGTTCGGACTCTGTGCCGGGTTCTGTTCCACTCTTCCGCGCGGCCTGGCTCTTTGCCGCCGGGATTGCCGCTTCGCAGGCTTTTGCGTTTTTTCAACGTCCAAGTCTGATGCTGCTCGCGCTGCTACCGCTGGCTGTTCTTTGCGGCCTGTCAGCTTTCCAGGCGCAACGGATTGCATGGCTTCCACTCGCCTTGGTGTGGCTCATGCTGGGAGCCTGGTGTGCCCGCATGGAACCGCGTCCTGTTCCCGCGCCTGCGCTGTCAGCGCTCTCCGATGGACTTTTGCGCTCTGTCGAAGGAACCGTGGTTGATGCAGGGCCAGTGCGGAATGAAATCGAAGAGAATCTCGATGACCCCCAAGCGGCCCAGCGTCCTATGCAGAGAGTTGATCTTCGCACCTCCAGCCTGGAAGTCGTCACCGACACCAAGGACGCGCAGGAGCCGGTTGCCGGCGGCATCCGCCTGACGATTCAATGGCCGCAAAATATGGCCGGTCAGCAATCTTTTCATTGCGGAGAACGCCTGCGCGTCTTCGCCCGCCTGCTGCGTCCGGAGGTTTATCGCGATCCAGGCGTTTGGAGCCGCGAGGAGTTTTTACTCGATCAGGGCATCACCTCGACGGCGACCGTCAGCATCGACCGCGTGGAGCGCCTAGGCCAGAGTACGCCCACTCTCGTCTGCCGAGTGAGCGCCTTGCAGCACGCTACGAGCAGCCGGTTGTTGGCCTTGCCTGCCGCCATGCGCCGACTGCCCGCGCCACTGCGGCTTACGGGAGAGGACGCCATCATGCTGGCCGCGATGATTACCGGCGACCGCACCTTTCTGACTCCTTCTCTGCGCGTTGGCTTTGAACGCACGGGTTCCTTTCATATGCTGGTTGTCTCCGGCTTTCACCTGGCGATTGTCGCCGGCTGTCTCTTCTGGCTGGCCCGCCGCTTGCGTCTTCCACGCGTGCCGGCCACGTTCGTCACAATTCTTTCCTCATTCGCCTATGCAATCTTTACCGGCTTTGCCACCCCGGTCCAGCGCTCGCTTTGGATGGTCACTCTTTACCTGGTTGGCCGCATATTCTACCGTGAGCGCAGCCCATTGAACACCATAGGATTTGCGGCACTTTGCCTGCTCGCTTACAGTCCGCGCAGCCTTTTCGACTCCAGTTTTCAAATGACGCTACTGGCCGTGGTGGTCATCGGCGGCGTCGCAGTCCCGCTGCTGCAAAGCACCGTTCATCCTTATCTGACGGCGACAAACGACTTGGGTACGATTGCCTTGGACAACAAATTGCCTCCCCGTCAAGCCCAATTTCGCGTGATTCTCCGCTGCTTGGCCAGAGCGTTGCAAAAGGCGATGGGCGGCAGATTCGCCTCTCGTCAGATGAGATCGACTTCAACAGCCGGCGAGCCGCACAGACAACTGGAGCTGTTTCACGACTCGGTTAGCAGTGCCTCTCTGTTATTTTTAGGTGCGGTCAGAGGCCGATTTGCCGACACTTTCGCGTGGCGAATCTTTCCCTTGTCGGTCCGCTGGCTGCTTCGTGCCTACGAACTGCTGGTTGTCTCCCTTGTCGTCGAGTTGGCCATGGCTCTGCCGATGGCGCTTTACTTCCACCGCATTACGATCTTCGCGCTGCCGGTGAATGTGTTTATCTTGCCGCTGCTGGCCGTACTGATGCCGGCCGCGCTGATCACGTTGCTGACACTGCTGCTCTGGCCGCCAGCCGCCGCACTTCCGGCAATGGTTGTGGCGTTCTTTCTGCATATCGGAATTGGATTGGTACATTTTTTTGGTTCGCTTACTCTGGGCGACTTTCGCATTCCCGCGCCGCTGCTCTGGCAGTCGCTCGTCTTCTGCGCTCTGCTGACGGCGGCGATCGTGCTGGCTCGGCTTGCGCTCTCTTCTCGGATGGGCTGGCCTCGCCATGGAGCCTGGGCCGTTCTCGTCTCGGCTGCGCTGATCGCTGTCTTGCCTCGCCCGATCAATCATCCTGGCGATGCATTGTTGATGGAGGCCATCGACGTGGGCCAAGGCGACTCCTTGCTGCTCATCACGCCTGATGGAAAGACACTGCTGATTGATGGCGGCGGACACGGCGGCGGCCCACGCCAGGCTCCGCAGGATTTCGACATCGGCGAGGAGGTTGTGAGCGAAGTTCTGTGGTCACGCGGGATTCGCCGGTTGGATGTGGTCGCGCTGACCCACGCCCACTCCGACCACATGGGCGGCCTGCCCGCCGTGCTGCGCAACTTCCATCCCGCCGAGCTTTGGGTTGGCAACAACCCCCGCTTTGGCGCTTACAACGCTCTGCTCGATGAGGCCGCCAGCCTTCATGTTAGAGTTCGCAGCTTGCGCGCCGGTGATGCTTTTTCTTTTCGGCCCCACCCAAGTCAACGTTCTGGCGCCATTCAGCAATTACCAGCCCGGCCCGCTGCCCACTAACAACGATTCACTGGTCATGCGCGTAGCCTACGGAGCGACCTCCGTGATGCTGGAAGGCGACGCCGAAGCTCCCGTGGAAGAGGCCATGCTGACTGAACCGAACCTCGCCAGCACGCTCCTCAAAGTGGGCCATCATGGCAGCATCACCTCGACACGCCCAGAGTTTCTGGCGCGCGTGCATCCACAATACGCGGTCATCTCTTGCGGTTTGCGCAACCGCTATGGGCATCCCCGGCGTGAGGTTCTGGAGGAACTGGAAGCATCCAAAGTACGCACCCTCTCGACCGACATCAACGGCGCAACCTGCTTCAGGCTCGACGGCCATACCACTTCGCCGGACTATAACTGCGGCTGGCGGAGTTTGCCGTAACGCAGATCAGTTGCATTGATCACCCCACTGGGGCCTTGAGTTGCTCGATATGCCAGCGCTGATGCCTGATGTAGTCCTCGATGACAAAGCGCAGCGTCACCGGCGCGTCTTCGCCAATGATACAAACCGCATCCAGCCGCTCGCCGGGAAGACGATCCACGGCGGCGGCAAGAATCTCATGCTCCACTTCCCACCATTGCAGCAGTGTGGCCCAGGGCATATCCGCGTAGCCGTGCGCGTTAACCCAAGCAGCCTGCGCGTAGCCCGGTCCGGTAAAGCTGCCGTGGATCGAAGCTCGGACCACACGCTGCCGGTTGTTGGCCGCCGAATCGAGCAGATGGCCAACAATTTCCTTCCGTGTCCATCCGCCCGCGCGCCAAGGAGTGTCCGCCAGTTCAACGGGAACAGCGAGCAGCGCCGCATGAAGTGCATTCATATCAGCGCGAAAATTTTGTGCAATTTGTGTGGGCATACGCACCTGCGCAGTCAGGAAGTCATCATAAAACAATCGAATCTGCAACAAAGGCAGCGGTACTCTCTACTTCTTCAATTCCGCAATCGCAGCCAGCACTTCCTCGGAGTGATGATCGACCTTCACCCCGGTCCAGATCTTCACAATCCTGCCTTGCGGATCAATCAGGAATGTGTTGCGGCTGGCGATGGTCATCGGTCCAAAGTGGCCCAGCGAGCCATACGCATCCACGACTGAATGCTTCGGATCGGCCAGCAGGCGGAAGGTCAACCCCTCCTTGGTGCAGAATTGTTTATGGCTGTCCGGCGTGTCCAAACTGACTCCAAGTATCACGGCGCCGGCCGCGTCAAACTGCGCCAGATCTCGCTGGAAGTTATGTGCCTCGATGGTGCACCCAGAGGTCATGTCCTTGGGATAGAAGTACAGCACCACCCACTTGCCGCGAAAGCTCTCCAGGGAAATCTGCGAGCCATCCTGCGATGGAAGCGTAAAGGTTGGGGCGAGCTGACCTACGGTTGGCATTGTTTGATTGCTTTCACCAGCGGCGCGCACGGCCACAATGGAAGCCGCAACCACGACGGCCACGGCAAAGGTGACAAAAATCTCTCTTCTCACGGGGAACCTCCGCATGGTTGGATGGGGAAAATGTCATGCGGGACGCAGAGAGTTTTTAGCTTGCCGAACTGGAGGGTGTGGCGGCAACGGCCGGGCAGGCGGTGCCGCAGCTTCCCCCGCACGGGGTCTTGGGCGCTTCCGAAGCGGACGCCGCCGCAGGGGCCGATTCAGTTGCGGGCGCAGGCCCCTTGCCCGCATAGTCGTTGACATAAAAACCGCCGCCTTTGAAGTGCAGGCCGGGCGCCGTCAGCGGGCGCTCCAGCACTCCATGGCACTCTGGGCAGACAAGCTCCGGCTTGGAACTGAAACTCTGGATCTTTTCAAAGCGGTGACCGCACTGGGTACAACGATAGGCATACAAAGGCAAAGTCGGTATCCCTCCTGGGGCAAAAAGCCCTATCTACCCTATTGTATCGGCAGGCGCGGAATTACCTGCAAACCGATGGGTGAAGAACAATGACAGAGAAAGTCAGGATTCTCTGACCAGGTGCCGGGGCCTGAAGAGGCGCAGATAAACATAAAGAATCACTTGCAGCACAATAACCCCGCTGCAATCCAGCAGCACATCCCACGGAGAGCCGGTACGGTTGGGAATGTAGCTTTGATGCAACTCGTCGAGGCTGGCAATCAGAGATGTTCCCATCAGCGCCAGAAATGCATCTTCCAGAAAGTAGGAGTGGGGCAGTGTCATCCACCAGGCGCGCAGCCACGCAACTCCAATAAACCCGTAGCCGAAGAAGTGCCCGCACTTGCGGATCAGGTGATGAATCTGCGGCCACTGCGCATTGCTGACAGGCCCGAAGAGCGCCTGCCAAAGCCAGCGCAGCGGGCCGCTGGTATGGTTGGCGCCAAACCACTCCGTCGATTCCAGCATGATGACGGCGGCGCCGACGACCACCGGCAGCCATGCGCTGATCCAGAACTTGAGGCCGCGCCGGCTATTCGACATGATAGTTGGGAGCCTCTCGCGTAATGATCACGTCATGGACGTGGCTCTCGCGCAGGCCGGCACCGCTGATGCGCACAAATTGCGCCTTCTCCTGCAACTCCTGAATGGTGGCGCAGCCCAGGTAGCCCATGCCAGAGCGCAACCCACCCACAAGCTGAAAGACCATCGACTCCAGTGGCCCGCGGTAGGGCACGCGTCCCTCGATCCCCTCTGGCACAAACTTTGCCAGTCGGTTTCCATTAGCCCGCTCGCGCTGGACGACGCTCTCCGCTCCGGACTCCCCGCTGGCAATGTCGACCGCGCTCTGGAAGTAGCGTTCGCCCGAGCCCTGGCTCATGGCGGAGAGAGATCCCATGCCACGGTAGCTCTTGAAGCTACGTCCCTGGTAGAGAATTGTCTCGCCAGGGCTTTCATCCACTCCGGCGAAGAGTGAGCCGATCATGATCGAATCCGCGCCCGCGGCGATGGCCTTGGTCAACTCGCCGGAGTACTTGATGCCGCCGTCGGCGATGACCGGAATGCCATGCTCGCGGGCGGCGCGCGCCGCCTCGGAGATAGCAGTAATCTGCGGCATTCCAACACCCGTCACCATGCGCGTGGTGCAGATTGAACCGGGTCCGATGCCCACTTTGATCGCATCCGCGCCGGCGTCAATCAAAGCCCGAGCGCCGTCGTACGTCGCCACATTGCCGGCCAACAGGTCCACATTTGGAAAGGCCTTCTTCACCGCGCGAACAGCTTCCAGCACGCGCGTCTGGTGCCCATGTGCAGAGTCGATAGCCAACGCATCCACGCGCGCCCGCACCAGTTCCGCTGCCCGTTCCAAAAAGTCGCCAGTCGCGCCAAGCGCCCCGCCCACTCGCAGCCGGCCCTTTTCGTCCTTGCTGGCATTGGGGTACTTCAGTTTTTTCTGGATGTCCTTGACCGTGATCAGGCCCTTCAGGTTGTACTGATCGTCAACCACCAGCAGCTTTTCCACGCGATGCGCGTGCAAAATCAGCTCGGCCTCTTCCAGCGTGGTGCCGACTGGGACCGTAATCAGATTCTCCTTGGTCATCACATCGCCGACCGGGAGATCGGTACGCGTCTCAAAGCGCAGATCACGGTTGGTCAGGATGCCCACCAGCCGATGGCCGCGCGTCACCGGCACGCCGGAGATCTTGTAGCGGCGCATCACTTCCAAGGCATCGCCGATCATCTGATCCGGCTCGATCGTCACCGGGTCCACGATCATGCCACTCTCCGAGCGCTTCACCTTGTCGATCTCGCCCGCCTGCTCGGCAATGCTGAGATTGCGGTGAACGATGCCGATTCCACCCTGCTGCGCCATGGCGATGGCCATCCGCGACTCGGTCACCGTATCCATCGCCGAGGAGAGCAGCGGGGTGTTCAATGTGATGGCGCGGGTCAACTGGGTCTGCGTGCTGACCTGCACGGGAACCACTTCACTATAGGCGGGCACCAACAGAACATCGTCGAAGGTCAGGGCTTCCGGCAAATTTTTGGTTAGCATCATGCTCCGAACGCCTGGCGGACTGGAATTCACTCCCAGTCCGGCAGGCGCTTCACTCCATTGTAACGGAGATGCCCTCGCGCGCCGCGGAATTCCAACCACATTCAGAGGTGCCTGATGAATGATTTTGAAAATTGTGTGACACGTTTTCCCCGAATTTTCCACCATATAAGATGAAGGCGTTTTAATTCTGGAATGCCACTTCGAACAACTCACGAAGGAATGGACGATGCGGATGGGAATCTCTCAGGTTGATCTCGCAATTCTGTTACCGGCCTTTGCCGCTGCATGGAATCTGGTGGGCGGTGAAAAGCTCTTCGCCAGCCACCCTGCCTCAGATCGCCTGCATACAAGCCCGGACGGCTTCTTTGCGATCGAGGCGCCCGATGACTGGGAGTTGTGCCGGCATGAAGCCTCCAATGAACTTGGCTTCATGTGCGGGCAGGTCAGCGTCAGCGTGGCCACAGCGAAAACCGAAGCCGGTGATTCCGTCGAGCAGTTTCTGGAGTTCAACAAATCACTCTTGCGCCATATGTGCCCGACCGCGGTGTTATGGGGTGAGGGTTTGGTCACCGTCGCCGGAGCCGCCGGAGCCTATTTCACCATGGTCTGCCCGGGGCCGCGGACGCGCACCAACGTCCGCATAGCGGCCGCGCGCATCCAAAATAGACTTTTGATCTTCAAGACGGCCGCGCCCACAGCGGATCTCTACGCGGTTCAAGAGGCCATCGACCGCATGGAGCAGAGTCTGAGAGTGTGTGCGGACTCGCCACTGAGCGGCTTGGCGCGCAAGAAAGCCTGTTGATGGAGGCCGTCCAGTTGCCGCGATGTTTCTTGCGGATCTTCAACTCAGGAGAGATTTTCAAAGGGCACGGCACTCAGGCGCCGGAAAAGATTGACAGGAATGTGATGGGAAACCAATGAAACTTTTGCCTGCACAATTACTGAAAACTCTATGACCTTTGTCTAAAGCCTGCAAATCCAATAGATATTGTTATGTAGTTTCAACAAGTTCTCTACTTGATCAACCTGCCTGCCTCTCGCACCCGCGCTTGACAGTCCCCGCCGCGCGCCTTAGCGTTGGAAACCGTAGAGTATGCTGGAACGTCTAGGAAAAGGTTGGGGCGAAATGCGGTCATTCTGATCCCCGATTACTGACCCCTGAAAGCAACCCCCGAAAGAGGATGATGATGAAGTGCTTTGGATTAAGGATGATGGCTATAGCGCTGGCGTGCAGCGCGACGGCATGGACGGCTGGGGCGCAAGAGGCTTCCAAGCCCGCTTATCTGGACACAAGTCTGTCGCCCGAGCAGCGCGCGGCAGATCTGGTGCAACGGATGACGCTGGAGGAGAAGGCCACGCAACTGGTGAATCAGGCGCGGGCGATTCAGCGGCTCAATGTGCCGGAGTACGACTGGTGGAGCGAGGCTCTGCATGGAGTCATCAACAGCGGAACCACGGAGTTTCCGGAGCCGGTTGGGCTGGCCGCTACCTTTGATCCTCCAGCGATTCATCGCATGGCCGAAGTGATTGGCACCGAGGGGCGCATCAAGCATATGCAGGCGGTGCGGGCCAAGGCGAACGACTTCTTTACCGGTCTGGACTTTTGGGCGCCGAATGTGAACATCTTCCGCGATCCGCGCTGGGGGCGTGGTCAGGAGACTTACGGTGAAGACCCGTTTCTGACGGCGCGCATGGGCGTGGCCTACGTGACCGGTATGCAGGGTGACGACCAGCGCTACTATCGCGCGATTGCCACACCCAAGCATTTTGCGGTGCATTCCGGACCGGAATCGACGCGGCACACGGCCAACGTAGAGGTAAGCAAACACGACGAGCTGGACACCTATCTGCCCGCCTTCCGGGCGGCGATTGTCGAGGGCAAGGCGGGGTCGATCATGTGTGCCTACAATGACATCAACGGGCAGCCGGCCTGCGCCAATGAGTTTCTACTGGAGAACCAATTGCGCGGCTGGTGGGGCTTCAAGGGCTACGTGGTCTCGGATTGCGGCGCGGTGATCGATATTCACAACGGGCACAAATTCAATGCCACGCAGGCTGAGAGTTCGGCGGTGAGCCTGCGGCGAGGAATGGACAACGAGTGTGTGGATTTTTCCTTCAAGGTGAATGACGACCGCGATTACAAGGCGTATCTGGACGCGGTGAAGCAAGGCTATCTGAAGGAATACGAAATTGACACAGCGGTGAGGCGGCTATTTACGGCGCGGATGAAGCTAGGCTTGTTCGATCCGCCGGAGATGGTGCCGTATAACCAGATCGACGAGAAGCTGGTGGATTCAGACGAGCATCGCGCATGGGCGCGCAAGGTGGCTGATGAGTCGATGGTGCTGCTGAAGAACGACGGTGTGCTGCCGCTGGCGCCAAAGGTGAAAAAGATTGTCGTGGTAGGGCCACTGGCCGAGCAGACCAAGTTCCTGGTGGGTAACTATGCCGGTACGCCTTCGCATTCGGTCTCGATTCTGGAGGGAATCAAGAAGGAGTTTCCGGGCGCGGCGATTGAGTTTGTGGCCGGCACGCAGTTTTTGGGCAAGGACGCCGAGCCGATTCCGGCAAGCGCAATGACGGTGGACGGCAAGCAGGGCGTCAAGGCCTCCTACGCATCGCTGGATATGAGTGACATCAACTCGTTGAAATCGACCAAGCCGGTGGCTGAGCGTGTAGAGGCTGCCATCGATCCGGCTGGGAACGGCATTCCGCCCGAGGCACGGGCGCTCAAGATGATGCGGATTACCTGGGAGGCCACGCTGACCGCGCCCGAAAGCGGCGAGTACAACCTGGGCCTGATGGCCAATGGATTCTACCGCGTGCAGTTGGATGGCAGGGACGTGACCTCGACCTACGACGGCGATCCGAAGGAGGCCAAGCTGGGCCATGTTCATCTGGAAGCAGGCAAACCCGCCGCGTTGCGCATCGAGTACTCGCCCGGTCCCGGCGAAACGCCGCAGGTGAAGCCGGTCTGGTCGAAGCTGGAGATGAAGCCGCAAACGAAGGCGGCCGAAGCAGCGAAGAAGGCCGATGTGGTGGTGGCTGTGGTGGGTATTACCAGCGAGTTGGAGGGCGAAGAGATGCAGGTGGACGAGCCGGGCTTCAAGGGCGGCGACCGCACCTCGCTGGACCTGCCCAAGCCGGAAGAAGAGTTGATCGAGTCGCTCAGCGCAGCGGGCAAACCGTTGGTTGTTGTGCTGGTCAACGGCAGTGCGCTCGGCGTGAACTGGGCGCAGGCCCACGCCAACGCCATTCTGGAAGCCTGGTATCCGGGCGAAGAGGGCGGCGCGGCGGTGGCCGAAACGCTCAGCGGAAAAAACAATCCTGCCGGACGCCTGCCGGTCACCTTCTACAAAAGCATCGATCAGTTGCCTCCCTTCGAGAATTACGCGATGAAGGGCCGCACCTATCGCTACTTTGAAGGCGAACCGCTTTATCCCTTCGGCTATGGCCTGAGCTACACCAGCTTCAGTTACAGTGGATTGACTCTTCCGGCAACGCCGGTGGCGGCGGGCAGCCCGGTGGTGGCCGAGGTTACCGTGACCAACACCGGCAAACTCGCGGGCGATGAGGTTGCGCAACTTTACCTCGAATTTCCCAAGGTCGGCGGCGCTCCGCTGAAGGCATTGCGTGGCTTCCAGCGGATTCATCTCGATCCGGGAGCCAGCCAGAAGCTGCGCTTCGAGCTTCGGCCGCGCGATCTGAGTATCGTCACGGAAGCCGGAGAGCCGATCATTGCCGAGGGCCAATACATGCTTTCGATCGGCGGTGGCCAGCCACATACCAGCGCGCAGGTCGTCGAGCATGGCTTCGAGGTGAAGGGTACGCTGGCTCTGCCAGAGTAATTGAAAAAGTGAACGCTGCTGAATTCTGGGCGCTTCGGCTTCGGATCATCGAAGCTGGAGTGCCCATTTCATTGATCAGGAGGTTATAGCATTGTGTCGCGCATTAGATTCTGTAACTTTTCGATTGCTAGTGGACTCTCATAGTGTGCGCGGGAGATTCGCCAATTCGCGATGCGCCCAAAGGCCGGCTCGCACGTCAATAAAGGAGTAGTTCAGCTTGATTTTTCTTACCTATCTCGGCGGCATTCTGACTCTCGTGAGTCTATGCATTTTTCTGGACTTGCTGTTTGCCTGCGCGCACTTGGGTTGGGCATTCCGCCCAGGCAGACTTCCGCTGCCGTCCACTATAGGGACGGCTCTCGCTTTTGTAGCAGCCGTCATGATGGCCGGTGGCGCGTGGGCGGGGATAGATGGACAGTCCGTTGCGCCCGCCGTGCCACCGGCGAAGAGCGACGACCAGCCTTCGATGATGATGATGTCCACGGGTGGAGATTCATCCGGCGCGCCGCAGACGCTGCCCGATTTGAGCGGAGCAACAGCGTGGATCAATCTGCCCAATTCGACTCCGCCGACTGCCGAGTCGCTGCGCGGCAAGGTGGTGCTGGTCGATTTCTGGGCCTACTCCTGCATCAACTGCCTGCGCTCGCTGCCAACGATTGAGACGTGGTACAGCAAGTACAAGGACAGCGGCCTTGTGGTCATCGGCATTCACACCCCGGAGTTTCCCTTTGAGAAGAACGAGGCCAACGTCCGCAAGGCGGTCCGCAAGTTTGGGGTAGCGTTTCCGGTTGCCATGGACAACGATTATCGCCTGTGGCGCGCCTTCCACAACCAGTTCTGGCCCGCGCATTACTTCATCGATGCCACGGGGCGCGTGCGCTATCACCACTTCGGCGAGGGCGAATATGAGCAGTCCGAGCAGTGGATTCGTAGCTTGCTGGAGGAGCGGAACCACCAGAAGCCTCCTGAGTTGCCAGTGAAGATTGCCGCGACGGGCGCGGAGGCCGCGTCGGAGGCCGAGGACGTGCAGTCGCCGGAGACCTACATTGGCTACGCGCGCGCCGAGAACTTTGCCTCGCCCGGAGGCTTCAACGAAGACATGGCGCAGCTCTATCGCGCCCCGGCCAAGTTGCAGCTGAATGAATGGGCGCTGGCAGGGCGCTGGAAGGACGAAAGCCAGATTGCAACCTTGCTGGGCGCGTCGGGGGCCATCACTTACCGCTTTCATGCCCGCGATTTACACTTGGTTCTTGGACCGGCAAGCGGCAATAAACCGGTGCGCTTTCGCGTGACGCTCGACGGCAAGCCTCCCGGCGACGACCACGGCGCAGACTGCGACGAGGCAGGCGATGGTGCCGTGACGGAGAGCCGCTTGTATCAGCTGATCCGGCAGAAGAGCGGCGCGCGGGAGCGTCTTTTCCGGATTGAATTTCTGTCGCCGGGAGTACAAGCGTTTTCGTTTACTTTTGGCTGAGAGGCCGAGATTGGTGAACTAGGGCCTGTTAACACTACCTCGGGCGGCGGCGACGGGAGCCAATTTTCCCCAGTTCGAGGCGCGAGGAGCGAACTGTAGCCGGTTACTGGAGCGACGAGCAACGAAGAGATGGGGAAAATTGGCCCCGTCCCTTCGGGTTGCGGCGAAAATCCGGGGTCCCCAACGCACGAACTTTGTGCGCTGGGGTGGAAATCCGCCCATACTTTGTTGTCGCCCTTGTGCTTGGAGCGACCAAACCCTGCGGACTCCGCCGCGTCTGGGCGGATTTTCGCACGCAACGCCACCGCCTGAGGTAGTGTTAACAGGCCCTAATTTCAATAGGAGATTCATATGAAGATTTTTGGGCAGAAAACATCAGAGTTTCCGGCCGAAACCGGGAAAGCGAATCTGAGCCGGCGCGCGATGATTCTGGCGGCGGCGGGCGGAGCGGCTTACTTGGCACTTCGGCGCGAGGCGATCTTTGCGCCGGAAGCGGTCTCGGCGGCGGGACCTCCGGGCAGCGTGACCATCGTCGAGTTCGATGCCTATGGACACAAGACCGGCAAGGTAACCGTCCCGCGCGTCATCAAAACCGATGCTGAGTGGCGGCGTCAGCTCTCGCCGATCTCCTATGAAGTGACGCGCCGCGCCGGCACCGAGCGCGCCTTTACCGGCGCGACCTGGAACCTGCATCAGCACGGCATCTTTCGCTGTATCTGTTGCGATACCGCCCTGTTCAGCTCAGAGACCAAATTCGACTCCGGCACTGGCTGGCCGAGCTTCTGGCAGCCGATTGCCCAAGAGAACATTTCGGTCTCCAGCGACACGAGCCTGGGAATGGAGCGCGACGCGGTCTCTTGCCGGAGGTGCGATGCGCATCTGGGACACGTCTTCAACGATGGCCCGCCCCCCACTGGACTGCGCTATTGTATGAACTCGGCGGCGCTCAGTTTTTCTAAAACCTAATTTTTTCTGGGGAGCTGAGATTTCAAAACGTGTTTCCTGCGCAAAAAAAGGCGGCACGAACGTTGAACTGTTCGTGCCGGGAGGCCAGTGACGCAAACTACTCCCGGTCCGGACGGTGGCAATCTCGCCACGATCCTGACTGGAATATATACACGATAACATAGATTTAGTGAATGTCAAATACAAAAAACGATATTTATTTTGATCCCAGCGAAGATCGTGATAATTGGATAAACAATGTCCTATTAAGAAGGGATACCGGCAATATTGATCAGCGCTGGAGAAAATCAATGGGCCGGGTATAGTCGGTGACCCGAATGTGGTCTGCTAATGCAGGGTATTGATTCTTAAGGGCCAGGAACATTTCCCACGCGACGCGTCGATAGCTGAAGTGACCGGCGGGGCCGGAGCGCAGTTCGATGATGTATTGAGCCTCGGCAAAGTCCATCTTGAAGAGCGAGCGAATGCGCGTGGCCAGCGGCAGCAAGTAAAGGGCGGATTGCGTGGCCTCAGGAGCGGGCTTGGCGGCGATCCGGTTACTGGCTGCGTGAGCGTTGTCGAGTGCGGCTTGGAAGCCGGCAAGAATGCCTGCTTCGGCGAGAATGTCTTCTCCCGGGCCGAGGTCACCAGAAGCGGGCACTTCATAACCGTGGCGGGATGTGAAGGTCTGAATGATCTGCGTGCATCGGCGGTGCCGGTGCAAATCACGGAAGCCGCCAATGTCCATCAGGATGTCGAAGCGCAGAGCCGCTCCAGCATGAAAGGCGCGCAGAGCTTCGTCGTGATGGCCGCGATGACGCAAACCCAGCTCGAGAATTTCGTTGACGCGAACTTCGGGTAGCGCGGCGACCAGGTTTCGAATCTGGCGATAGGGATGGTGGCTGGCCGAATAGAGCAGCGTCGAGGCCAGCTCGACTTCGAGGGTTTCCGTGCGCTCGACCAGATCAACCATGGGCGCGGCGGCGATCGGTTGTTTCGCCAGAACTTCGACCGCAGCCTGGGCGAGTTCGGCGCGTGTCTGGATCTCATAATCGCTGGGCTGGGCGTATTTCACCAGCGTGGGCGCGCTGCAAACCTCGCGATTGAGCAGGTCGGCGGCTTTGGCAGCCAATCCTGCATCCGTCTGGTTCAGCTTTTCAACCAGCGTTTGGCCAGCCTGGCCATTCACGTTCCAGGCGGGTCCGATGGCGGCTTCACGCAGCTTTGCGCCCAGGTCACGCACTTCTGCGACGGAGTGGGAGAGCAGGCGAGAGACCTGGGTCTCCAGCGTCCGGGCGTTGGTGATCTGGCCCAATGAAGTATTGGTGGCCAGCGGCAGCAGGTAACGGGCGACGTCAAAGGCGCGGGCCTTGAGGGTGCGCTCGTATGCCTCCGGCCTCATCGACTCCGGGCAGGGAACGCGGCGTCGCAACGCTTCCAGAACCTCGGCCGTGGACTTTTGGTAGACGGCAAAAAGGTTGGTGATCGTCTCCGAATAAAGCTGCGCTGAAGTGGAATCCGCACCAAAATCTGGAAAATACCACCCTGATTTGACAAAGTTCTGGTAGCGCGTGGAGCGCTCCTGGCCATCCCAGCGCTGCTCGTCCACAAGAACAATGGCGGCCAGCAGGCTGAGCCGCTCGACGGCCAAGGCGACGTGGGCCAGATCGGCAATGGATCGATGACCGTATTGAAAATAAAAGGTATTCAGAAACTGCTCTGCGCGCAGGCTATTGATTTCAGAGAGTGAATCGCGCATGGAGAGAGCGGAGCGGGAGTACTTGGCCATGGCGTAGGCCAGCACTTCGGGGTCTGCGCCATGAACAGCGAAGACCTCTGTTTGATTTCGAGCGCCGGGGGGCAGAAAAGATTCACTGGACATTTCTTAGGTCTCGCGAACAGAATACGACATCAGGGCAGTTTGCGGTTTGCATCCGCTCCACAGTCCGGCGCATCCAACCGGGCTGGCGATCAAGAAATCATCTGGGCAAGCAACGACGAGGCACAATAGGAGCAGCACCCCCATGCTGGAATATCTAGTACGCACGTCGCAGAAGCCACGGCCTTTGCCATCCGGTCATTGGCGCATGAAGCAGCGATGGAACGACCTGCTCTTTGCCCACTGGCCTGTCCAGGCCTCGTCGCTGGCCTCCCTGGTTCCCGAAGGCTTGCTGGTGGACTCGTTCAACGGCTCCGCATGGCTTGGGATCATGCCATTCTGGATGGACCGTATCAAGGTGCGCGGCATTCCGACGATTCCCGGGGTGCGCTGCTTTCCCGATCTGAGTTTGTGCACTTACGTCCACGAGGAGAGGAGCGGAACACCGGGAGTCTTTTGCCTCTCGCTGGACGCCAGTAATCTGCTGGCCGTGGGGGTAGGCCGTTCCTTCTATCATCTGCCCTATCATTGGGCGCAGATGCATATGGATCAGCGCTCGGAGCGGGAGTTTTCCTTTTTCAGCAGAAGGCGGTTGAGTGGCCAGCCGGTCATCTTCAAAGCGCGCTATCGAGGGTTGGGTCCATCGCGACGGCTGATGGAGTGCGGTGCGGGTTCGCTCGAATACTTCTTGATGGAACGCTACTGCCTTTTCTCGCGCAACCCGGACGGGCTGCCCATTCGCGCCAATCTCCATCATGTCTCGTCGCAGCTTGAGGAGGCCGAAGCGGATATCGAACAGAATAATCTGGCCGAGGTACTGGGCATTCACCTGCCGGAGCAGGCACCGGTGCTTCACTATTCGCGCCGGCTCGCGGTCTACGTGTGGCCGGCAGAGCTGGTGCGGCCGACGATGGTGGCGCGGTCCGTGACCGTGGCGGCTACCCCGTCAGGGTGAATTCAGGCATCAGAGATCAGCCTTCGGCGGTGGGAAAGGTCACTGCGTCCTTAAACTCGGCTGGGATGCGACATACCTCTTTAGTCTTTATTCATTGATATTTCTGCCACAATTTCCTCCGCGGCGCGTCCAAACCATGACGGCGCGCGCCCAAGCCTCCCCCCAAGGTGATTTAATAACTATTGGGGGGAACGCTGTGTAGGCTTGCCTTCCGTACTCCCGTGGAGGAAACCCGAACACGATGTCTTCTTCTTGCCGTCTTGCCCTTTTTCTGGCGCTCGGTTTGGCTGCCGCAACCGCTGCTTCGGCTCAAAGCTCGTCGTCGAGCGGTCCGTCCGATCAGTCTCAGGCTCAGCCTGAGCAAAATGCCGCGCAGTCCGCTGGTGCTCTCAGCGTCCAGGCGCGCATCAAGGCACGCCGCGCCAAGCGTCGCGCCGCCGCCATTCATGAGGCTTACTCACACCGCTATGAGGCCTATACCGGCATAGGCGTGCAGCGCTTTGAACCCGGCCCTGGCCCGGTGGTCACCAATCCTGGTTCCTTCCCGCACGGCCAACTGGAGCACGCCTGGGAGTATGCCTGGAACGTAGGCCTCACCCGTTACCGCAACGAGCGGCTTGGCTGGAACGTCGACGGCCGTGGCTACTACTCCACCGCTTACGTTGGCGGACCGAACGCCCCTGTCACCGGGATTTACAACGTCGCCATCAGCCAATATGCCCTTATGGCTGGTCCCTCCTATCGCTTTTACCTCCAGCCGAAGTTCTCTGTTTCCGTTCGCGGCTTGGCCGGCTTTGAGAAGGGAAACTTCTCCGGCGATACCAACCACAGCACGGTTCTCGCTGCCCAACTCGGTCTTTGGAACAATGGCTATACATTTGCCGCCACTCCCGCCATTCCCTTTGAATACAATGTCACCCCGAAGATCGGACTGCGCGTCGCCCCCGAGTACTACTTCAGCGGCTTCGGCTCGACAATCCAGCACAGCCGCGCCTTTACCCTCAGCTTCGTCTACCGCTTTGGAAAGCAGTAAAAAGCAGGGAATCTGAATTCCGTTTCAGAGCATCTAAGCCAAGAGAAGGGTGCGGACTCAGCCCCGCACTCTTTTGTTTTGTCCGCAACGACGTACAAAACACATTGGCCGTGCTTGGTCTGAAATTTCATTAGGGAAATCAGGGCCATCCATGTTAGACTTGAAGTCTCTGTGAGGATGCGCGCCCCTCTGCCCCAAATATGAGCTTCGGCTCGCGGGCGACCCAGGCGAAACCTGATGCGCTGTCATCCTGTTCCGAGCAACCACCCTGAAGCCGCATCTTGTATGCGGATCAACGCGGGTATGTGTCCGCGAGCGCTGCTTTTTGGGATTTTCCTTCGGAAAATCTTTTTTGCGCGCTCCGGCCAGCCCACGCTCTGTTGCGTCCAATCTTAGGAGGCAGCAGATGCTGAATCTGCTTTGCAGTGGAGAGTAGGAATATCTTGGCGATTGACGACAAATTTGAATCCGATCACGAGCATGACCACGACCACGATCACGACATCGACACCCTGATCGAAGTGGGCAAGGAAAAGGGCTACCTCACCTACGGCGATGTGAACGACATGCTGCCGGACGAGATGGGTTCTTCGCCCGAAGATCTGGATGACCTGATTACCACCATCGGCACCCAGGGCATTGACCTGCTGGACGGCCCCAAGTTCGCGACAAGGACTTCGAGCTGGAAGATGGCGAAGACGTCGAGCTGGATCTGACGCCCGGAACCCTGGAGAAGACCAACGACCCGGTCCGTATGTACTTGCGCGAGATGGGCACGGTTCCGCTGCTCACCCGCGAAGGCGAGGTCGAGATCGCCAAGCGCATTGAGCGCGGCCAGATGCGCGTGCTGAAGTCCATCTCCCGCTCGCCCATCGTCATCCGCGAGATCGCCGCCCTCGGCGAAGACCTCAAGCGTGGCGTGCGCAACGTCAAGGAAGTGGTGGTCTTCGACGACGAGGAGCTCACCGAGGACGTGGTGCAGACGCGCGTCAAAGCCACCGTCGTCGCGCATTGAAGCGCTGGTCAAGCACCAGAAGAAGATCGCGCAGCTTGAAGAAAAGCAGGCCGCGCCGGCCGCCAAGGCCAAGGCCTCCGCCGTTCGCCACACCCGCTGGCTGATCGCCCGCGAAAAGGTGCTCATCTCGCGCATCGTCCGCGAGCTGAAGTACACCGCCATGGAGCGCAAGCGGCTGCTCGACAAGGTCAACAAGACCGTCGACACCATGCGCACCCTCGAGCGCCAGATCAAGTCGCTCGAGCAGAAGCACGAGGCCAGCAAAAGCGAAGAGCTGAAAAAGGAGTACCGCCGCCAGCAGAAAAACTGCAAGACCGACCTGGAAAAGATCCAGGCCGAAGCCGGCGTCAATATCCTCGAACTCAAGCGCACCCAGCGCGAGATGATTCAGGGCGACATGGACGCCGAGCAGGCCAAGCGCGAGCTGATCGAGGCCAACCTGCGCCTGGTCGTCTCCATCGCGAAAAAGTACACCAACCGCGGCCTCCAGTTCCTTGACCTGATTCAGGAGGGCAACATCGGCCTGATGAAGGCCGTGGACAAATTCGAGTACCGCCGCGGCTACAAGTTCTCCACCTACGCCACCTGGTGGATTCGCCAGGCCATCACGCGCGCCATCGCCGATCAGGCCCGGACGATTCGCATCCCGGTCCACATGATCGAGACCATCAACAAGCTGATCCGCACCAGCCGTCAATTGGTGCAGGAACTCGGCCGCGAGCCGTCCAGCGAAGAGATCGCCAAGCGCATGGACATTCCCGTGGCCAAGGTGCGCAAGGTGCTCAAGATCGCGCAGGAGCCGATCTCGCTGGAGACGCCCATCGGAGAAGAGGAAGACTCGCACCTCGGCGACTTCATCGAAGACCGCCAGGCTGTTTCGCCCTCGGAGGCAGTCATCAGCGTCAACCTCAAGGAGTACACCTCGCAGGTGCTGCGCACCCTGACCCCGCGCGAAGAGCGGGTCATCAAGATGCGCTTCGGCCTGGAAGACGGCTCCGAGCACACGCTGGAGGAAGTCGGTCAGAGCTTCCAGGTCACCCGCGAGCGCATCCGCCAAATCGAAGCCAAGGCCCTGCGCAAGCTCCGCCACCCCAGCCGCAGCCGCAAGCTGAAAGCCTTTGTCGACGGCGTCAAAGAGATGTAAACTGGTAGCAAGTCAGTCGAATCGAACCCACCCCTGGGATACCACAGGGTGCGGACATCGGGAAGGTTTTCGCTTCCACGGACTGAGGCGTGGTTGGCTGGGAAGTTACCTTTCGGGTTGCCTTCTTCTTGAAAATGCACCAATTGCTAGACAAGCGTGTACAATCCTGAGCATGGCAAGTCGAAGGGATAAGGAACTCGATCACCAGTTCAGAATGCGGCTGGTACAGGCAATCTCATTAGGTTGGCAAGGTTTAATGAGACTTGGTTGTGTAGCTATTTTCTGCATTTGTGCATATTATTGCGTTCGAGAACTGGCCGGGAGGCAAACACTTGCCGATATACGGTTCAGAGCTATTGCTGATCTTAAGGCGAACCGGTGGTTTGGTCTCGTACTACCTTGGGGTTTGGCTGGAGCCACGAGCGCTTTAGCAGTCGGTCAAGCTTGGCTTCGGAAACGACACATCAAGCGAATCTCCAGTGAAAGTTCGGAAATGCAGAAGCAACTCGACCCAGGCAGACGATCCAGCCAGCTAAGCAAGAAGGGCGAAACGAGCCCGGAGGACTTCTGAAATGCAGAGCCCAATTTACTTTCTGAGTGTCGTTGGTTCCCTTTGCGCCGCCTATTTCGTGTGGACTTTGGGGATAAGAAAGTTCTTCCTCGACATAATGCGAGAGAGGATATTCGAACTTCGCTTCGATTTGTTCCGTTTGGGTATGACTGGCGAATTGCCATTTGACAGTGATGCGTATCGAACAATCGAAACCCTTCTCAATGGATTGCTACGCTTTGGGCATCGAATCTCGTTGTTGACCTTTTTTTTCTCGGCAAGAGCGATTTCGCGCGCTCAAAAGGAAAAGGATTACGTTGATGTCTCGGCCCAAATATCATTGAAAGTTTCACGTCTGGAGCCCAGTACGCAAAAAAAGATCCTTGAAATACTGAAGGGCGTTCATACCGCTGTCAGCGTATATATGGCGTTTAGTTCGTTATTGTTCATATCGCTTTACTTCACCTTGAAGACTTTGGAGTTTTTTGGATTTGTGCACCTTCAAGGAACAAGGGACAATGTGCGAGAGGTCATTGAACGTGAAGTATATATCGCCGAGTCTCGACGTGGTATGAGCCTAGCAGTGGCCTGATCGTATCTGACTAAGGGTGGCTTCCTGTTTGCCACAGATTCCGCTCATTGCGTTGGGAGCCTCGACTAAAAGGTCTTTTGAAGTTGAATCGAGCTAAGGCCCAACTAGATACGACCTGCGACTTCACAAGTGTCAAGCTCCGAATCTTGTGCCTGATGAAGCCTCTCACCTTCACGCCTCAACCGCCAGAGACCTCAGTTGCCGCGCCGCGTCGAGCAGTTGGCTGTCGCCGGAGAGGAAGGCGCGGCCTTTGGTCCGGCCCAGGCAGCAGGTCAAGGCTGCAACAAGCTGCCGGGTGCCTTAGCTCCCGCTTTTGATACTTGGGAAACCAGAAAATTCATCCCTTTCGCCAAATGAAAACGAGCCGCAATCTCCACAGATTGCGGCTCGTTTGCGTTCAGCATTGTTTCTGATTGCGCTGCGGCCACTTGATAACCTGTCGGCCGCGAAAACAGCGCCTGCTGGTGTTGAGGGATTTAGCAGCCGTAGCCGCCCGGCCCACCTTCGTAGAAGTACGTGGTCCATCCGGAGGAGCTGCTCGAATACGGACCCGCAATGCTGTAGCACGCTGGGGACGGGATATACGGTGACAGGCTATCCCAATACGATGCATAGCTCGAACCGGGGGCAATGTACCAAAGTTCGCGCTGGTAGGCCGCATTGCTCCAGCCTGTCGAGGGCCAGGCTCCGCTGCCTTCCCCCGGCCAGATGTAGCTGCCCACGCTCTCCGTTCCGAACTGGATTTGCTGTGCGTAATACGCGTTCTGGCCGCCACCATAGAACGAACCGGGATAGTAGCCGATCCAGGTTCCCTGGAAGCTGAGCCACCAGTTCCCTTCATACAGGTAATACTCCGCGCTGAAATCATACTGAGTCCCACCTGTGCTGCTGACGGTACTGAAGTAGTTCCCAAGGAGTCCAGAATCAGCCACCTGCACAAAGTCTCCGCAGGTGTTGTTCCAGCAGTTGTGCGAGGGGTCATACTGGTTGTAGTCATCCGGCGTGGAGAAGATGAAGAAATGAGTCCTCTCGTCGCCGAACATGGCTGGATAAACAACCCAGCCGACTTCCTCGGTCTGTGTCCCGGCTCCGCTTCCACCCACATACCATTCCTGTGAAAGCGAGAAGGTTTCACCGGCCGAGGTGTTCACGTAGGGATCCCAAACATTGAGATTGGAGCTGCCGCCCAGGTTGTTGACGTATTGATACGTGATGGAATAGGCGTGGCCATTCGTGTTTGGATCGGCATAGCCCTCCGCTTTGGCTTGAACTGCGTGCACGGCTCCGCCCGGGGTCTTGCGGTAGAAATCCGCCAGCGTGGGGAAACGGCTCAAGGTTTCGAGCGGGTAGCGGGCCAGGGGTACGGTATTCGCCTCGCAAGTGACAGAGTTGCCGGCCTCATCAACGGGAGATTCCTCGCCGATATGAACGGGCTGAACATTACCCTCTGCGGTTACGGGTTTACCGGCAAGCTCCTGCGGTGGCGCAGGTGCAATGCTGGAGAGGTGGAAGTTGCGGACTGCCGGTTGCTGCAGGATGGGAACACAGTCATAGTGGAGTCCGCCGACCAGGAAGCTATGGGTTACCTGGACGCCTTGATAGCGGTCCACGATGCTCTGCCGCATCTCTTCAAATGAGGCCTCATCCTTGACTTTGCTGTCAGAGCGGGTGTGGAAGTCATTGAAATTTGCGGCATGAGTGTTGGCGATGAATTCGGTGAATGGGACAAACTTCGTGTTCGCCGATTCGGACAGGGCGAATGAAGCCGAAGTTGTAAGGGTTGCGGCGAGGGCGATGGCTCCGGCTCTTCCGATCAACGAAACGATAACGGAAAGCCCAGCCGCCCAGGGGGAAGTGGTGGGAACTATCTGTGAGGGAATATTGGTATTTTTCTGCATTGTGATCTCCTTTTTAGAGTTGCAGGGATCAATTCCTGCAATGGGTAGATAGTGAGGCATACCCTGCAAACGTTACTTAAGAATCTCGTTAAATTATCTTTAAGTAATCTATATTATTATTTATTTAACAAATAGAGTCCTTTTATGATGAATATAAGTAATACTTTCACGGTTACTATCTTGATTTGGAAGCGCCTCTAATTTGTGTTCATGACTCTTTCGCCGTTGCGCACGTATTGCAGGTAAGCGGAAAGTTGGTTTTTTGGACGCCGATATTCACGGTTCTCATGAACTCAATCTGCGCCAACTTGGCGAAGATAGCCTTATCATGAGATTCTTCGGCCAGAGATTCCAAGGGATGTTAGCTGTATTACAGTCGACCTATCCCAAGAAAATCCATCCCGAATCTCCACATCTACACAGCCCCACTCCCAAACTGCACCGATTCTGCCCCTTGCTCCCGCTCCCGCTAAGGACTAGCCTTGAACCAGGAGAGGAACGGAATCGGCAATCCATGGCTTGCACCAACTTTTATGCAGATTCGAAAGCAGATGCCGCGCCCTGCAAGGAGCATTCGAGCTTTCCACAGTCAATTCCCTTTGTTTGGAAGTTAGATGCCTCAATCGCAAACAAAACACAATATATTGTGGTTTTTTGTTGACAAGCACCACAGAGAGCGGTATTTTT
The DNA here is from genome assembly GCA_963804315.1 of uncultured Acidobacteriaceae bacterium. Taxonomy (GTDB): domain Bacteria; phylum Acidobacteriota; class Terriglobia; order Terriglobales; family Acidobacteriaceae; genus Telmatobacter. Next base: position 53,101 of record CAWDQB010000046.1, on the reverse strand, counting down.
TCATCTGCGGCACTAAATGGATTTTAACGAAACTCCTGTGTGAAAGTTCCACACAAGGCCGCTGAGCGAAGAGAACTCGCGGTACTTTCAATTCCCCTGTTTCCCGTTCGTCGACCAAGATTTTGCCCAGCCCCTCTGGACGCCCTTGTGCCGGACGGAGCCGGAGATTCACCGACTTTACTAGATTGTGAGGAATTTATGAACGAGCTTCAATCCCAGACTTCCACTCTCGCACAGGCCGCCCACACACAGCGTGGCCTTATCTTTACACGCCGCTTCTCCACCGAGAGCGTCTCCCCCTACGACGAACTTCAGTGGGAGCGCCGCATCGCCTCCATCACCGATCAGAAAGGCAACACCATCTTTGAGCAAAAAGATGTCGAGGTGCCCATCGACTGGTCGATGACCGCAACCAACATCGTCGCCTCCAAGTATCTGCACGGCAAGCTCGGTTCCCCGGAGCGTGAGACCGGCGTCCGCCAGTTGGTCAGCCGCGTCGCTGAAACCATCCGCGACTGGGGCGTCAAGGACGGCTACTTTGCCACCCGCGAGGACGCCGCCATCTTCCACGACGAGCTGGCACATATGCTGCTCACCCAGAAGGTGGCCTTCAACTCGCCCGTCTGGTTCAATGTGGGCTGCGACCGTCTGGAGCCGGATGCGGAAGGACAGAACTGGCACTGGGATCCCTCCACCGGCGGCGTGCGTTACTCCGCCTCCGGCTACCACAATCCGCAATGCTCGGCCTGCTTTATCAATTCAGTTGAGGATTCCATGGCAGGCATCATGGAGTTGGCCCGCACCGAAGCCTTGCTCTTCAAGTTCGGCTCCGGCACAGGCACCAACTTCAGCTCGCTGCGGTCGAGCAAGGAGCCGGTCTCCGGCGGTGGCACGGCCAGCGGTCCGCTGAGCTTCATGCGCGGCTTTGACGCCTTCGCGGGCGTCATCAAATCCGGCGGCAAGACCCGCCGCGCCGCCAAGATGGCCATCATGAACGTCGATCACCCCGACATCCTCGACTTTATCGAGTGCAAGTCCAAGGAAGAAGCCAAGGCCCATTCACTCATCAAGGCGGGCTATGACGGCAGCGGTCCGGACTCCGAGGCCTTCTCATCCATCTTCTTCCAGAATGCCAACAACTCCGTCCGCGTCAGCGACGAGTTCATGCACGCCTATGAGGAAGATGGCACCTACAATACCTACACCGTCAAGGACCACCAGCCTGTCGACACTTACAAAGCGCGCGAGATCATGCGCAAGATCGCCGAGGCTACCTGGCTCTGCGGCGATCCCGGCCTGCAATTCGACACCACTATCAACAAGTGGCACACCAGCAAGAACTCCGGCCGCATCAACGCCTCGAATCCTTGCTCGGAGTACATGTTCCTGGACAACTCCGCCTGCAATCTGGCCAGCTTCAATCTGATGAAGTACGTCACCCCCGCGGGCGCCTTTGACATTCCCGCTTACCGGCACTCCATCTCCATCGTCATTACCGCCATGGAGATTCTGGTGGACAACTCTGGCTACCCTACCCAGTCCATCGCCCGCAATTCGCACGACTACCGCCCGCTCGGCCTGGGCTACGCCAATCTGGGAGCGCTGCTGATGGCCTTCGGATTGCCTTACGATTCGGCCACCGGCCGCGATCTGGCCGCCGCCTTCACCGCCATCCTTACCGGCCAGTCTTATCTGCAGTCGTCGATCATCGCCGCCAACTGCCCGCCGCTGACCTCGGCTACCACGCTCACCGCTGACGCCGACCGCCAGGGTGGCGCCTGCCCCGGCTTCTACGTCAACCGCGAGCCGTTTCTTGACGTAATCCGCATGCACCGCGCCGAGGTCAATAACATCGGCAAGTCGCGCCAATCCGGCGAGCCTTTCGTGGCCCCGCAACTTGATGCCCTGATTGACGCCAGCCGCGAGGCTTGGGACATGGCTCTGGTCTACGGCGAGCGCTACGGCTATCGCAACTCCCAGACCACGGTCCTTGCCCCCACTGGAACCATCGGCTTCATGATGGATTGCGACACCACCGGCATCGAGCCGGATCTGGCCCTGGTCAAGTACAAAAAGCTGGTCGGCGGCGGCATGATCAAGATTGTCAACAATACAGTTCCTCAGGCTCTCTTCAAGCTTGGCTACTCCAGCGATGAGGTCAATGCCATCGTCAGCTACATTGACGCGACGGGAACCATCGAAGGCGCGCCCGGCATCAAGCCTGAGCACCTGCCTGTCTTCGATTGCTCCTTCAAGCCGTCCAAGGGCACCCGCTCCATCCACTACATGGGCCATATCAAAATGATGGCCGCTACCCAGCCCTTCCTTTCGGGCGCCATCTCCAAGACCGTCAACCTGCCTCAGGACGCCACCGTCGAAGACGTCGCCGAGGCCTACGCCGAGAGCTGGCGTCAGGGCATCAAGGCCGTCGCCATCTACCGCGACGGCTCCAAAGGCACCCAGCCGCTGAACGTCAGCATGGATGAAAAGCGCGAGCCGTCGCCCCTGGACGCTGCCGCCAGCCGTGTGCTGGCGCAATTATCTTCCGGGCAGCCCGCCGCCGCCGCCGACCTGAAGGCCCTGGCCGACAAAGCCAGCGAAAAGCTCGAAGTCACCTCCAAATCGGTTATTCTGGCTGCAGCTTCCTTCCAGCATCTTCTGGACCAGATCGCCAAATCCGCCGCCGCGCCCGTCCTTCAGCCCACCTCCGTGCTCAGCGCCACGCAGGAGAACAAGCCCGAAGAGCAGGATCTCAACGCTCCGCCCCGCGCCGTCCGCCACCGCCTGCAAGACGAGCGCGCCTCCATTACCCACAAATTCGGAATCGCCGGCCACGAGGGCTACGTCACCGTCGGACTCTATCCCAACGGCCAGCCCGGCGAAATCTTCATCAAGATGGCCAAGGAAGGTTCGACCATCTCCGGCCTGATGGACGCCTTCGCCACCTCCGTCTCCATCGCCCTGCAGCACGGCGTGCCGCTCAAGACCCTCTGCGAAAAATTCGCCCACACCCGCTTCGAGCCCTCCGGCTGGACTGGCAATCCGCAGATCGGCTACGCCAAGAGCCTCATGGACTACATCTTCAAGTGGCTCAATCTGCGCTTCCTCTCCGGCACGCAGCTCTCGCTCTTTGCCAGCTTGACGCCCCACGCCGAGCAACTGCCCGCGCCGCCCACCATGATCCCCGAGACCGAGGACGAAGAGGACGACGCCATGCAGCAAGGCCAACTGGCCAAGCTCGCCGAGCAGGTCGCCAAGCGCCTCAACCAGGTCAGCGCCCCGGCCGCCGACGCTGGGTTGAGCAGTCCCGGAGTCTCAGGCGGCGGCATCGCGCCCACCCCGCAAGGCACGCCCACCTACGACGCCGATGCCACCGGCGAGCAAAGCCTGACCGACCGCGGCATCTTCCACGCCGCCGACGCCATGCGCGATATGTACGAGATGGGCGACGCCCCCAGTTGCCCCACCTGCGGCGCCATCATGGTCCGCAACGGCAGTTGCTATCGCTGCATGAGCTGCGGCTCCACCAGCGGCTGCAGCTAGTATTGAATCCGGATTTCTTTCGCTCCGTCAGTTCAAATGGGTTGTTGATTTTCTCCAACGGAGGTTTTTATGCACCATTTGCACTTCAATTACCTGGCAGTGCTGGTGTCCGCGATCTATCAATGGATTCTGGGTGCGTTCTGGTACTCGCTCTTCTTTGTCAAGCCATGGATGGCGCTGACCGGGCACATTCCTGGTTCGCGGCCAAAGAGCGCAGTGATTGGAATGGTCTCGTCGTTCATCGTAAGTCTGATCCTTACGTTTATTTTGGCGCATGTGGTGAAATGGTCAGGCGCAGACTGCATTGCGATGGGCCTGTTTATAGGCTTCATCTGCTGGCTGGGCTTTGTTGTGCCGCCGATCTTCTCCGAGACAATTTACGAGCAGCGCTCCTTCAAGCTCCTTGCGATCAATTCCGGTTATTGGCTGTGTGCATTATTGGGCAGCGGAGCACTGCTGGCAGTGTGGCAATAATGGCAGGTGGGGCACTCTAATAATTTGGGTGGCCCATCCTTCCCGCGTCTATTGCGGGAAGGGTGGAAAACTACGAACCTCAACCAGCAGGCATTTTCTGATCCCCGATCTCTGCCCCCTGACCCTTGTGTGTGAGTCCCCGAACCCGCTGCGAGCCTCCGGCCGCACCGCAGGTGCTGTTTTACATATCCTCGAAGTAGGAGTCTGAACAATGCATGATGGCAGAACTGCGGCACCTCCTGAGGTTAGGTGCCGCAGCATCCTTGAAGGTGAAGGAAAGCGTCACAGAGCACTTTCCTTCCCCTGCCAAATATTGCGTGCAAGGATGGGAAAATGCCTCATGGCAATTGGAAAAGAAAACGAATTGGACGGGGGATGCGCACTATATTATTTGAAATATTAGACTTCTCGCAAATATCGGTATCCACCCTTGCATCGTTCTTGGACGAGTGAAGAGCGAGGGTCTAGCCGCACCAAAGATGCTCCCCAGGTCTCGAATTTGAGATCAGGGGAGCATCTCAGTGCGTTGTCTTGATTCAATAATTGCCTTCAACCACGGCTACGCCGTTGATCGTTGCGTTGATGGTGTTGGCAATCTTGAGCGTCAGGTTGCCCTCAAAGTCATCCTTGAAGATAGAAAGGTGACTCACCGTGCCGTTGCTGTCAATCACTGCGACCAATCCATCGCCTGAGGAGATATCCGTTGGGTCGCCGTTCAGTGACGCAGCGACTGCGGCGTCCTGGATAATCTTGTCTCCGAAGACCACGTAGCGCGAAATACTCATGCTTGGAGAGTTGCTGGAGAAGAGGAACGGACCCACAAGCGTGAGCCAGCAAGGAGCGCTCTGCGTGCCGGAGCCGGTTACAGTCAGCACCTCATCGTGGCGAACGAGGCTGATTTCATTGGCGTGGGCGATGGTGACATACGCATTCTCTCCGCGGGTGACCAGTCCAAACGGCGCGTTCACATTCGAGGGAATATTGCTCACCAGCGTCGGAAGCCCAGTGACGGCACCATCTGACAACTCGAATGTTTCGATCACGTTGCTCTTCTCGGAGATGATAAGTTGACCGGGAAGAACACCCACCTGGGCCGCAGAGCCATCGGCCTTGAGCAGCGTAGCCACTCCATCGGCTCTGTTGGCGACTTCATGGCCATAGAGCGGATGCGATTCAATTGTGGTAGTGCCAAGGATATAGAGATGGCCTTCGCCAAACGCGACACTCAGCGGACTCGTGGCGGTTGTGACTACCTGTGACAGTTTCAGCCCGTCCTCGCAGCGTTCAAAGATCGAGACGGACTGCGATCCGAAGTTGACGGCAGCAACCAGGCCGTTCAATGTTTCAATGCCGCCGGCATTGCCACTGGCGCCGCCTTTGCCTTCAGTGGAGAGAGTCTGGAGAAGAGTGCCATTCGAGGAGTAAACCAGAAGCTGGTTCTCGGCGGCGTTGGTAGCCGTCACGACAAGGGGATTTGAGAATTGAGCATGAAGGGTTGCGGTTGCTCCCAGGAGCAACACAGCGAGGGCAGACAGCAGGAATTTGCTGGTTTTGCGAAAAATCATTTTGATCTCCTTTGAGTTGGGGGTGTCTCAGCCCTGGTGAAGAGAATTGGGAAATCCAGGGGCGGAGCATCTTTACTGGTAGCGTATTCGCTTGTGAAGAGAAGAAAGTTACGGACACGAATAAAATTCTTTTCTTGCGGCACAAATTGCAGAATGTACGCAAGAACCGTAACTTTTCAGCACTTTGAAGCGAATGATTCTCAAAGGGGGCGTCGATTCTCGGCTACAGAGTTGTTTAGTTTACGATAGAGCGCATTGTGATAGAACTTGTTTGAGGATCTGTTGCGCCATGTCGCCGGACGGCAAATTGGAAATATTGATGGCTGCTTATCAGGGTGGCGACTTCGGCGCGGCTACCGTGCTCATAGAGCAACTGAGTCCGCAATTGCACCGGTTCTTTGTGGGCCAGCTTGCCAGCCGCAAAGACGCCGAAGACTTGCTCCAGGAGACTTGGCTGCTTATTCATAAAGTTCGCCATACATATCGAGCCGGCGAGCCTGTGATGCCATGGTTTTACGGGATTGCGCGGCATGTGCGCGTGAACCACTATCGCAAGACGAACCGCGTCGCACTGCACGAGGAGCAGGTGGAAGCGCCATCGGAGCTGCCCGCGCCGACTCATGAAACTCCGGGTACAACAGCAGAAATGGCGGAGCTGCTTGCACCGCTGCCTGAAAGCCAGCGCGAAGTCATCCTGATGTTAAAGGTTGCGGGGATGAGCCTGGATGAAGTGGCGCGCGCTACATCCTCCACGGTTGGGTCTGTGAAACAGAAGGCACATCGCGGATATGAACGATTGAGGGAGCGGCTGACGGCGATGAGGCTCTCGCAAGGCCGCAAGGGAGGACTTTCGTGAAGGAGAGAGAGACTGACGAAGTTCTCGCGCGAGCCGCACTGGATACGCCTGCGGTGGCTTCTGCCTTGCTCGACAGCATTGCTGGGTCGATCAAGACCACGCTGCGCCCCGTCCGCCCGATGCCTCCCGCCTGGCTGCTCACGGCAGGTCTGATTCTGATCGCCGCCGTCGTTGCGCTGGCCGGTGCCGCGCGAGCCGGGTTTTACGGAATCGAACGTCTCACCGCATTCGAGCGGGTACTGATCTTCCCGGCTCTCACTCTGCTTCTATGGGCCTCCGCCGCGGAGTTCGCAGCCACCATGGTTCCCGGCAGCAGACGCCGCGTGCATCCAGGCGCGCTGTTGACAACAAGTTGTCTTGTGTTGATGGGCATCTTTGCGGTTGTATTTCGCGACTATCATACGACTCACTTTGTCTCGGCCGGCATAGCTTGTCTTGTAGCGGGGTTAGCTCATGCCGTCCCTGTGGCATTGCTGAGCTGGCTACTCATGCGACGCGGCTTTGCCGTGAATCCTGTTGCCGCCGGAGCCATAGCTGGCACACTGGCAGGACTGGCCGGTGTTACCATGCTGGAGCTTCATTGCCCCAACTTTCAAGTACTGCATCTCCTTGCCTGGCATACCGCGGTTGTTCCTGTCGCGGGCGCTGCCGGAGCCTTGCTGGCTTGGACAACGCACCCCAGATGAGATATTCATCGTATCTAAAGACTGTGGCGGCAGGCGGGGCAGAGGCGCAAGCAAGGCGCGGCGGGTTTCATTTCGTCATTTGGGGAGCGGCGTGGGACGATAAACTCATCTTTCCGTGCTTGGCAATATACATCGCGGCGTCGGCGGCATTCAGCAGTTCATCCTTGGTTGTGCCGTCCTGAGGGTAGAGGGCAACGCCCACACTTGCCGCGCCTGGCAAAGCAAGATGATCGACGATAAAGGGTTCGTCAAAGCAATGTTCCAGGCGTTGCGCCACCTCCTCGACCTCGGAGCGGCTGCGCACCTTGGGAACCAGCACGGAAAACTCGTCTCCCCCCAGCCGGGCAAGCGTGTCATGCGGGCGTAGTTGGCGCTTCATGCGCAGCGCGACCTCCTGCAGATAGAGATCGCCGATGTGATGTCCATAAACATCGTTGATCTGCTTGAACTTATCCAGGTCGATATAGATAAGGCCAAAGATGCCCGCCGTCTCCCGCTCCTGGGCAATCTGTTTATCCAAATGCTTTTCCAAGCTGAAGCGGTTATGAATGTCGGTCAGCAGATCGAACTCCGAGCGGCGGCGCAGATCGGTATAGAGGCGGCGCGTCTCAATGGCCAGGGTTGCCAGCCGTACGCCCACCAGGAGAGCTTCTTTTTCCGCTGGCATGGCCGGCAATCCATTATCGAGGGCGGCAAAGAGCTTGCCCAGCGTGGGACCCTTACGGGCGGGGATCTCTTCGTGGATCACGCGCGATTGACCCTGCTCCCGCAGATATCTTCCCAGTCTCGCCCCATCGGTGACCTCACACCAGCAGGGTGCGCCATTGAGAATGGAGGAGATCATCTCCGTAATCTCCTCCAGAATCTCGGCCAGCGGACGGGAGCTGTTGATGTCTTCCAAAATGCGGCTTCGGCGTTGCTCGACAGCGGCCAGCGCGGCAGTCTGGCGGCGCACCTTGCGCTCCAGCGCCCAACTGCGGCCAATCGCGGCAAAGACCATCACTAGCAAAACGCCGACAACAATGATCAGGTTGCGGATATTCAAAAAAGATGGTCCCGCGACGACGGAAATGTCGTCTGGAACCCGCATCAAAATACTGAAAGGAACATCCGTGATAAATGGATTGGAGCCTTCCAGAATGCAGATGCCCGCGACGGTAACCTTGGAGCCAAGCGGAACCGGCTTCATGGGCAATGGCTGCAATGCCGCCACCTGGGGATGGCGGTAGATGGCGGAGAAGACCTGGCCGTCCGAGAGAAGAACATACTCATCCTGCGCGGCCTCGCGCACTTCCATGATGAGCCGCCCTTGAATCGAAACCAGATCGAAGAGATGTTTGCTCGATGTAAGCTCTTTGATCGTCGAAGGGACTGGAACAACCGGAGCGTAGACGGGGCTTTCTTTGAATTCGCCACTGGACAGAGTAAGAAAGTTATCGCGCGCATCGGGAAAACCCGTGGCGTCTATCTGACTGCCAATGCGCAAGGGCTTTTCATACACCGTATTGATCCATAAGCTCTTCGAACCGTTCTGCAAAACAACCGCTGATCCCGGCTGATAATAAGTAACCGTCCCCTCGACCCGGACTCTTCGGCTGTCAAAACCAATATGATACCCGGTGATGATCTCATCCATCGGCGTAACCGGCAGAGACCAGGCGCTTGTCTCGGCACGCTTCAAGATCTTCAAATCATCAAATGAGTTGACTGACAGCCCGACACCGACCTCTTGCATCTTGCCGTCGAAATGCGCGCCGGAAACCCCTGAGACTTCCACATCTGCATCCAGCAGCCCCGCGACAAGCACGGGATCGGCGGAATTCACATAGGAATCGATCAGCCCTCCGTCGACCAGCAATGTCAGATGAGTGGTGTTTCTATCCGCGCTCACGACAATATCAGCGCTACGCACCTTGGCTTTTACAACAACACGCTGGCAATCGTGCTCGTTGCGTATCATTTCATCGAAGGTGGCGGGAACGGCTTTAGGCAAAGCGCCATGAGAGAGAACCGTGACATTGTCGGCGATGGCAATCGGCCGGAAGCTGTCCTCCGCATGGCCCGTGATCCGCACGCGATCTCCGGGAATCGGCTCGAAGATGTCACTGGCCCAAACGTAGATGCCCTCTTCGCCATCCTCGACATAGAGTGTGGATTCACCAATGCGGCGGTAAGTGACCGTGGCCTCGAAGTCCACAGGGAGCTTCCGGGCTGCCTCGGCATGGGTAAGGATATGAATGGCATGCAGCGAGGTGAGCGCTCCGGGCGGGGCCGCACTGGCAGCCCAGGCCCATCCGAGAATCATCACGAAGATTGGAATCCATCTCTTCATCGAGGAGTGTACCGGTGAAAGGCCGCCTATTGTTACGGCCACATACAGCCCTATTGACAATAATCACCGCACAGTGATTTTGCCAAGCATTTCAGATTAGGCTGGAGAAAGGGTTGGAGTCAGAATCGTTGCACTTTCGGCCTTGGAACGGCTCTTGCTCTTTTTCACATCATACATCGCGGCATCAGCGGCGTTCAGCAACTCGTCCCTGTTGGAGCCGTTTTCCGGGAAGAGAGCAAAGCCGATGCTGGCCGCGCCATGTATCGTATGCCCCTCGAGAATAAACGGCTCGGCAAAGCAGCTCTCTAGCCTTGCGATGATCTTGTCCAGGTCATAGCGGCCATGCTGCAACGAAACCAGTGCGGCAAATTCGTCTCCTCCCAAGCGGGCCAGCATATCGCCGCCCAGTAACTGTCTGCTCATGCGCGCGGCCACCTCTTGAAGATATAGGTCGCCCACATGGTGCCCGTAGGTGTCGTTGATGGGCTTGAACTTGTCCAGATCAATATAAATCAGTCCAAAGCTGGCATGGGATTCCCAAGATTCTTCAATCTTGGCCCCAAGCGCCTTCTCCATCGAGAACCGGTTGTGAATCTCCGTCAGCAGATCGTACTCCGAGCGGCGGCGCAAGTCCGAGTAGAGGCGACGGGTTTCGATGGCCAGAGAGGCCAGCCGCGCGCCCACCGTAAGCGCCTCCAATCTTTCGGCGCTGTGCGGAGCGAGAGGATCAAGGCCGACAACAAGGCTCCCAAGAACAACGCCGCCATGGCCGTCAATCTGCACCCTCGATAGGTGCGACTCATCGAGATCAGGCGCTTGGTCATTCTTCGCATCTGCCCCCGCGATCTCGCAACGGCAGTGTGCGCCACCAAGCATTGAGGAGATCATCGAAGTAATCTCGCTGAGAATTTCACCCAACGGATCGGAGCCGTTGATCTTTTCCAAAATCTTGCTGCGCCGCTGTTCGAATTGGGCCATCGTTGCCAGTGCCGCGGTCTGCTGGCCGACCTTGCGGCGCAGCATCCAGCCCCATCCGCCCACGGCGATCACCATCAGCATCAACAAGCTGACGGCAATCGTCAGATTGCGGGTGTTGACCAGGGAGGGCTTGGCGATGACCGTGATGTCGTCAAAATCGCGCATCAGAATATCGAATCCCACCCCGGAGTTGAATGGATTCGAATCTTCGGTGATGCAGATGCCGGTGACGCGGACTTTAGAGCCGATGGGAACTGGCTTCATCGGCAGAGGTGCATTGGTGCCGGTCGGGTGGCGATAGATGGCATTGAAAAGCTGGCCATCGGCAGTCAGTTCGTACTCGTCCTGCGTGCCGCCGCGAGCCTCGGTCACCACCTGAGCCTCTACGGAAACCAGATCAATAATATGGTGGCTCTCCGTCAACGCTTTTCTGGTTGTGGGAATTGGAGTGATCGGCACCTGGACACCGCTATCCTGAATCTCGGCGCGAGTCAGGGCTAGAAAACCGTTGTGCGCCTCGGGAAAGCCGGTGGCGTCCACCACGTCGCCGATTTTCATCGGCTGAAAGGTCCAGGTCGAGATCCACAGGCTGCTTTCACCGTCCTGTATGACAGCCGAAGCGCCCGGCTGGAAGTAGGTTATGGTTCCGTGCACCCGTACCCGCTTCGTTTGATCGGTCACATGATAACCAGAGATGATCTGGCCCATCGGCGTCAGTGGGAGCAACCACGGATTGGTGCTGGCGCGTTTGAGGATTTTAATGTCAGCAGGCGTGACGACGCTGATGACGATGCCATGCGGTTGCATCTTGCCGTCGAAGAGTCCCCCGGCCACTCCAGTAGCCTCGACTTCAGCATCTAAAAGCCCCTCGATTCCGTCTTGCCTGGAGTTGAAGACGCTCACTTGAATGTAGCCGCCATCGGTGAGCAACTGCAGGTTGCCTCCATAGTTGTCAGCCGAATCCCATTTCAGGTCGGCGGCGCGCACCACGCCGCGCACCGTGACCATCAGGCAGTCGCGCTGGCCGCGGATCAACTCATCGAAAGTGGCCGGCACTGCTTTGGGCAGTGATCCGTGATGAAGCACGACGATGCTGTCGCTGTAGACAACAGGGTGGAAGCTGCCCGCGGTCTTGCCGCGAACCAGCACGCGATCCCCAGGAACCAGATCGGCATTCTTTGGCGGGCTGACATAACTGCCAACCCCGCCGTCCTGCATGAATAGCGTATATCCGCCCTTGTGGTAGTAGGTTACGGTGGCTTCAAAGACCACCGGCAAACCCTTGTCGGCCTCGGCGTTGCTAAGAGCTTGTATGGCGCGCAGCGAAGTCAAAGGGGCGGGCTGCGCGGCCCCGGATATGCCGGCGGCAGTGCAACCAACAGAAAGCTCCAGATCAGTCTCTTCATTGAGAAATCCCGGATCGGCTTCAGTTCATCCGGTCCTTGAATTCTCTATCGGCAAGAATCGGCAGGGAATCAATCTTTTGGGTATTTTGGTCTTTCAAGCCAATTGCGCCTCGGAAATCGCCATGTTTTGAGCCGAGCCCTTGCTCTTTTTTATCGTGTACATGGCTGCGTCGGCAGCGCTCAGCAGATCATCCCGGTTTGTGCCATCCTCTGGGAAGAGAGCAGCCCCGATGCTGGCCGAGCCCACGATGGTATTCCCGTCGATGATAAACGGCTCGGTAAAGCAGTTCTCCAGCCGAACAATGATCTTCTCCAGATCAAAGCGGCCGTGTTGAAGGGAGACCATCGCGGCAAATTCATCCCCGCCCAGCCGTGCCAGCATATCGCCGCCTAGCAACTGCTTGCCTATGCGTTGCGCCACTTCCTGTAAATAGAGATCTCCAACATGATGGCCAAAGTGATCATTGATTGGCTTGAATTTGTCCAAATCGATATAGATCAGGCCAAAACAGGCTAGGCTGGTTTTCGCTTCGTCAATCTTTACGTCGAGAGCTTTCTCCATCGCGAAGCGGTTGGGAACGTCGGTGAGTAGATCGTATTCCGAGCGGCGTCGCAAATCGGAATAAAGCCGCCGGGTTTCGATGGCCAGAGAGGCCAGACGCGCGCCGTTGTGCAAGGCTTCGGCTTCGCGCAGAGCAGGCGGAGTTTGCGGATCAAGTCCGGCAAAGAGCGTTCCCAGCGGCGGACCGGATCGGGCAGGAATCTCCGCTCGAACGATGCGCAGGCCGTCTTGCGCCTCCGGGCAAGCGCCCAGAATAGCCCCATCGCCGGCCTTGCACCAGCAGGGCGCGCCTCGCAAAGTGGAAGAGACCATCGCCGCGATCTCTTCAAGGACTTCGGGCAAGAGACGCGATCCATTGATGTCCTCGAGGATGCGGCTGCGTTGCCGCTCCAGTTCAGCATCGGCCTCAGTGCGCGCCGATAAGACAGCGGTTTGGCGGCGCATCTTACGTTCCAGCGCCCAGCCCCGGGTGAGCATGGCGAAGACGAGAATCAGCAGCAAGCCAACCACGAGCATCAAATTGCGCGTGTTCAACAAAGATGGCCGGGCGGTGACCACAATATCGTCAAAGGTGCGCAGCAAAATGTCAAAGGGCACCTCACGCGCGAAGGGATTGGAATCGTCAAGGACGCAGATGCCGGTTACCTTGACCATGGAACCCAGCGGCACCTGTTTCATCGGTGGCGCGTCATAGGGATGACTATAGATGGCGGAAAACAGGCGGTCGCCGGTGGACAAAATGTACTCATCTTGAGAAGCTTCACGAACCTCGGTGATCACTTGTCCTTCAACCGTGACCAAATCAAAGACGTTCTTGCTCGAAGTGAGTTGCTGCCATGTCGCCGGCTGTGGCGTGATGGGCGCTTGTATATTCAGATCCTGAACTTCGCTACTGGCCATGCTCAGAAAACCGGAACGCACATCAGGAAAGCCTATCGCGTCGGCTTCGTCGCCAATCCGCATGGGGTTGGAAGGGCTTGCCTGGATCCACAGGCTGGTTGAACCATTCTGCAAGACGACCGCTGAACCAGGCTGATAATAGGTAATCACGCCGCGGACCCGGACTCGGGCAGAGAGGTTCTTGACCGAATAGCTAGCCAAAATCCTGTCCATGGGCGTCTGCGGAAGCCGCCATGGATTCGCGTTGGAGCGATGGAGAATCCGCAGACCTGCAAGGGATGGAACGTGCAGCAGAATTCCTGTTAGCTCCAGTTTTCCGTCGAAGGTTCCGGATGCGACACCGGTAATCTCCACCTCGGCGTCCAGCAAGTTGTTTGTCACGCTCACATCGTCAGAGTCGATGTTTGCGCTGATGAGGCCTGTGTCCGTGAATACTTGCAGCCTGATGCTCTGGATAGAAAGATTCGACCTTATATCCACGGAACGAACTGTTCCATGCACGGTGACAAATTCACAATCGTGATCGCCTCCGATGAGCATGCGGAAGTCGGTAACCAGTGGCTTGGGCAGAGAGGCATGGCCACGTACGGTTATGCTGTCGGGAATGATCCAAGGATAGAAACCGGCGCGCGTCGTTCCCTTGATCAGGATGCGGTCCCCAACCGTCAATTTTGCATCGGAAGAGGCCGCTACATAAATGCCAAAGCCATCATCCTGGACGAAGAGTGTATTCTCGTAGTTGCGAAAATACGTGACCGTGGCTTCGAAGGCGACGGGGATCTCTTTCCTCGCTTCGGAGTTGGCAAGGAAGTGAATCTGTCGCAGAGTGGTCAAGGGCGCAGGCGCGACTGCCCCAGCAGCCGATACGCAGGCGAGGACGGCAACAAACGCTGGAATCAGTCTCTTCATCGGGATGAATCCAAGATGCATAGTTGGAGTGATTTCCGACACTGGTAATCTTATCGGCTGCCCCGCCGAATCGATCACTATCTCCAAAACCGGCCTCTAATCTTGCGCCTACCACATGTATTGGAGATTATTTATTTCTCATCCTGCCTCGTTCACAGGTTGGGCAATCCATATTGATCGCTGAGGCGAGCGACATTCACCGCTGATTAGTCAAGATATCCAGCTTTTTGAATCGGAGGAAAATGCTGCCTGCCCATGCTTTGGGAAGAGGATAAGGGGACGGGTTCTACACTGAATGAGTAGCGATTTTCAAATCCCAGGGCAATCAAACAAAAAATGACAAAAAAGTTGAAAGTTGGAATTCTTTTTGGCGGGCGAAGTGGCGAGCATGAGGTTTCTCTGCTCTCGGCGGCTTCGATCTTGAAGGCGATTGATCGCCATAAGTTTGATGTAGTGCCAATTGGCATCAACAAGGCCGGACACTGGCTCACCTCCGGGGCGGCCCAGGGGCTGCTGAACAACTCAGCGACAGCAACCGAATCCACTGCATTGGTCCATGACAATCTTGCGGCGCTGGACAGCCACGCGGCGTTAGGCAGCCAGTCGCTCGATGTCGTCTTTCCAGTTCTGCACGGCACCTTTGGCGAAGACGGGACGATCCAGGGACTCTTCGAGCTGGCGGGGATCGCCTACGTCGGATCAGGCGTCCTCGGCTCCTCGGCGGGGATGGACAAGGACGTGATGAAAAAGCTCTTTGCCCAGGCCAAACTGCCCATTGTCAAGCACGTATCGCTGCTGCGCACGGAGTGGGAGCGCGCACCGCAACAATGCATTGCCCAGGTTGAGTCGGTGCTCAAGTATCCGGTCTTCGTGAAGCCGGCCAACCTCGGCTCCTCGGTGGGCATCAGCAAGGCGCACAATCGCACCGAGCTGGGACCGGCGCTCACCGAGGCCGCGCGCTTCGACCGCAAGCTGGTCATCGAACAGGGTGTCGGCGGCAAGAAGCGCAAGGCCCGCGAGCTGGAGGTGGCCGTTCTGGGCAACGACGACCCGAAGGCCAGCGTGGTGGGCGAGATCATTCCTGGCAAGGAGTTCTACGACTACGAGGCCAAGTATCTTTCCGAAGGCTCGGTGCCAGTGATCCCCGCCAAGCTGACCAAGGCGCAGACCAAACACATTCAGGCCATGGCAGTCGCAGCCTTCCGCGCCTGCGATCTGGCCGGTCTGGCCCGCGTGGACTTCCTGATGGAGCCGGACGGCAAGCGGCGCATCTTCCTCAACGAGGTCAACACCCTGCCCGGATTCACCAGCATCAGCATGTATCCCAAGCTATGGGAGGCCACCGGCATCGGCTACAAGGAGCTGATTACAAAGCTGATCGAACTGGCCCTGGAGCGCCATGCCGAGAAGAGCCGGACGGTGTATTCGAGGGACTGAGGGACTAGGGACTAAGGGAACAGAAAGCTCACTTCTGGTGTCTAATTATGCATGAGAGAAAAATACTGAATGAGCATTGGCTTTCCGCATTGCCTGAACTCCGAAGGCTAGTCCCTTAGTCCCTAGTCCCTAGTCCCTTTCGTGACGTATCCTGATTCCGAGGAACCCTGACCATGACCCTGCTCGACGCGCCAGAATTTGATTACGCCCGTGATCGCCGCCGCAAAACGATTCTGAAGGCCACAGCGGTGGCGTTTGTTGTCTTTGTCATCGGCTTCTGGCTGGCGGCAGGCCATCCGGTGGATTATCCCTGGTATTGGAACAGCCACCTGCGCGGAAGAATTGCTGTGAACGCCTTCTTCAAGGCTGTCGAAAAGAATGATATGGCCACGGCGTATGGCATTTGGACTCACGATAAAGACTGGCAGAAGCACACGGAAAAGCACGCCGGCTATGCCTTTGACCGCTTCCAGAAGGATTGGAGTCCGGAGAGTCCGGACAACGAATATGGTGCGATTCAAAGCCATCGCATCGCTGCCGCCGTCATGCACGGCAATGTTCTGCAAGTGGGCATCTTTGTGAACGGGCGCAAGAGCAAGGCGATCAATCTGGACTACGATCCCAAAGACCATTCCCTGAGTTTTTCTCCGGAAGATGTGCAGTTTTTAGAGGGGCCAGGAGGAATTTCGTAATCGGATACTCTTTCCGAGACAGAAATCTTGGATCAGAAATACAAGCCGGCTGCGGGGCAGATTCAAGCTCCATGGTCCAAAAAGTGGACATGGGCCGACTGAGGTAGTGTTAACAGGCCCTATTGACCACAATTGTTGATGGCCATGACAGTATGGGACCCGGCAATGCTGTTCAAATAGATATAGTTTCCAATCTGTACTATCTCACCAAAATCCGAAACAGAAACGGCAGTACAACTGCTCCACACCAATCTTCCATCCACGAAGACTGAAGCCGGAGCTGCGCTGACTGGCACACCGTACCGTCCAACCATGGAAGCTGGAGCATTCACAATTGCGGTAAGTCTCCCAGAAACGTAACTCCACGAAACTGCAATCGTTCCTTGCGGCAGTGGAAGCGTCGCGGAAACGTGAGAGAGTCCGCCCAGGTGCGGAATAAAATGAAACTGCACCGCCGATGAAAGTCCGGGTGCGATCCCGGCCACATACTGCGTAAGAGCCGCAGTCGGACCGGTGGCCCAGCCGTGCGCCAGGCTCATATAGGGACCGCCGTAATCGAAGCTCCCGTCCTGAAGATATCCCTCCCAGAAAGAGCTGCCTGTGCCCAATGGGCTTGCAAGCATGTATCCCCATTCCAGCCGAATCAAATCGAGCGCATTGCTGTCTTCTCCGGCGGCAAAATGCGCCAGCACCTCCATCGAACCAGGGAATGTAGCAATCGATCCAGGCCGCTCAGGAGATACCGCACCGAAGCTATTCCAGCGTCTTCGCAGACTCGCGGATATCTGCGAGCGAACTGAGGCCGAATCTGGCACCCCAAACCAGAGCGCCATGGCATTTCCATCCTGCGGGTAGAGCGAACTGCCGGGGATATCCCGGTACAAGCCGGCAGAACTGTCCCACAGGAGCGACTGAATGGCTGCCCGCAAAGAGTTTGCCTGATTGTCGTAGAGCGTTGCGGACGCAGAATCTCCAACCACCGTTGCAAGATAACCAGCTCCTTGCAAGACGTGGAACAAGAGAGAATTCGCTGAGATCTCTTCGCCGCCAGGTACTTGTCTTCCCCAGTCCTCCGTCAGCGTGACCGTGAATAAGCCATGCGCATCGATTTTTGCCGTTGAAAATTGGATTGCGCGCTGGAGCTGCGGCCATCGCTCAATCAACCAGGCTCGATCACCGGAATACAGATAATAGTCAACAACTGCGTTCAGCGTCCAAAGATGATATGTGTCGGAAACAGTTCCAGAGTTTACCTCTGGACCAACATACGGGAGTCCTCCCGCAGCGTCCTGATGAGCAAAGAGAGTCTCCAAATCGTTTTTTACCGAGAGAGTATCGCCAGTGGACAGATAGGCCGTGAGTGCCGAAATGCCAAGATCGCCCGGCCATACCAGACGGTCTCGTTTTGCCCCATCGGTTAGAATCGTCGTTCCCGAACCGCTCACTCCATTGTTCTGCCAGCCTGAAGCCGGCGGTGGCCAAACACGTCCCTGGCTTGGATCAATGGTATCCATTTGTACGGTATAGGCTCCCGCGTACCAGATGCGATTGAGCAGGTCGTCACTCGACTGGAAGGATCCGCTATAAGCGCGCAAATCAGAAAGTGCCGGTGCGGCAGTAAAATGCAGGCGGACGCTGTCCACTTCCACCGATCCGCTCGTCATCAGCCCTATGGTTAGATAGCGGAACGCTCCGCGCAATGCAGCGGCTGGCATGACGTACTGACCATAGGGCGTCACATTCACTGACAAGGATCCATCCGGCGCATTCAGGCTATTGGATTGGTCGCTCTCGAGTCCTGTATAAAGTGAGGACTCACTGAAGGCCAGCGCCAGTGTTTGTGCTTTGTCGCTTGCGGCTCCGAATCGCAATGTGACGATGCCGCCAACCTCTTTGCCAAAATCAAGAACTAGATAACTTCCTTGACCGGTCAATTTTGTGGCTCGGCTACTCAAAACGGCATTCGCCGAGTCGATCTGGCCATAGCTTCGAAGGACTGCGGCAGGCGAGAGGATGCGGGATGCGGGGGAAAGATTATAACTGTCAACGCCCGCTTCATAAGGTCGAGTAAGGTTCGAGACACAACCCTCTAAAATCAGCATGACTCCGGTTACGCACCCGGCAATGCAGATGCGCAGAACCTTCCGATCCAGCATACGAAGATCCAGCATACGAAATTGATAGGAGCATTGATGTTGCCCCATAAACATATGGCGCTCAGGCATTCCGCGCGGCGGTGATTTCTGCCAGCGTCGCTTCCAGGCTGGCTGCGTCTTCCACATTCAATGCCGGCTTCTGCCCCGCGTCGATCTGCTTGAGCAGGCCGCAGAGCACCTTGCCGGGAGCCATCTCGATGAAAGTATCCGCGCCGGCTTCGATCAGCGACTTCACGCAATCCACCCAGCGTACCGTGCCGGTGACCTGCCAGGTGAGCGCCTCCAGAACCTCGGCGGCGGTGGTCACCAGCTTGCCGCTGACGTTGGAGGCGACGGGAATCTTGGGATCGGCGAGCGTGAAAGCCGCTCAGAACCCGCGCCACCTCCTCCTGCGCCGGCTGCATCAGCGCGCAGTGGAAGGGAGCGCTGACCGGAAGCATCACGGCGCGGCGCGCGCCTTTGGCCTTGGCGATCTCGGAGGCTTTTTCGACGGCCGCCAGCGCGCCGGAGATCACCGTCTGCGTGGGCGAGTTGAAGTTGGCGGCGGAGACCACCAGACCGGTCTTCGGCGGCAGCCTCCGCGCAGGCCTCGGACACTTGCTCCGGCGCAAGCGATAGA
The DNA here is from genome assembly GCA_963804315.1 of uncultured Acidobacteriaceae bacterium. Lineage (GTDB taxonomy): Bacteria > Acidobacteriota > Terriglobia > Terriglobales > Acidobacteriaceae > Telmatobacter. The sequence goes on along the minus strand of CAWDQB010000046.1, from coordinate 33,986 downwards.
ATCGCCGCCATGCCGCCCTGTCCGGCTGGAATGGCCTGCTGCATCGCCCGTCCGCGCGCCTGCACAAAGCGCACCGCATCGGCAAAGCATAGGTTCCGGCGGCCACGTGGGCGGACCATTCGCCCAGCGAGTGACCAGCGGCCAGCTCCGGCTCAATGCCATGCAGAGCCAGCACGCGCAGCGTGGCGATGCTCACGGTAAGAATTGCGGGCTGTGTGTTTTCCGTCAGCTTGAGGTCTCCTCCGAGGCCCCTCGAAGCAGAGCTTGGAGAGCGAAAAACCTACGGCCTCATCGGCCTCGGCAAAGGTCTCGCGAGCAACGGGAAATCGATCGGCAAGTTCGCGACCCATACCCACGGTCTGCGAACCCTGCCCCGGAAAGAGAAAGGCGATTTTTATAGTCATTGCAGAGGTATTTTACCGGAAATGTGTGGGCAAATCACAACCGCTGCAATTCTTTATTTGGGGTAGTGGAGTTTGATCGTTTCACGCGATGCTGGCGGAGTCCAGGGCCTGTTAACGATAGGCGGGCTGGCCGGTCTGACCAAGTCGCTGCCCAAGGGTTCGCCATTAATCAGCGTGGTCACGGCGAAAATTCAAACGCCCGTATCTCTTGCCAGCAGAAGGGGTTTCCAGACGCAAATGTCTTGGCACCGGCAAAACGTGTTTGGATGCAGAAATTTTTCAGGTCGTATCCGAAGCAGCACCTTTCCCCTTTACTCACAAGTCGGCAAGTAAGGCGACATTATTGTAGTAATCAAGCCCGCAATTTCGTATCATGAGTCATGCAGCGAGATGGGCGCACCTTCGATCACAAGACTCTTGAATCCATTCGTTTGATGGCTGTTGAACGCGTTCGCGAAGGCGAACGGCCCTCGTCAGTGATCGCCTCTTACGGGTTCAATCGCACCACGATCTACAAGTGGCTTGCTGTCGCCTCCAGTCTTGGCAAGGGTTTGAAAGCGCTGCGCTCGCGGCCTGCAACCGGGCGTCCGCGCACACTGACTCCGCGTCAGGAGAAGCAGGTGTTCGCCTGGGTCAACGGCAAAGACCCGCGCCAGTACGGTTTGGATTTCGGCCTTTGGACGCGGGCCATGATCGCCAGTTTGATCGAGCAGAAGCTTGGTGTGAAACTTGGCCTTACAGCGGTGGGCGAACTGCTCGCCAAACTCGGACTCACGCCGCAGAAGCCACTCGAACGCGCCTATCAGCGCAATCCGGAAGCGATTGAGAAATGGAAGCGAGAGACCTTCCCGTCCATAGCCAGCGCGGCGAAAGCGCAAGGCGGCGAAGTGTACTTCTGGGATGAATCGGGCTTTCGCGCCGACACCGTGCATGGCAAGACCTGGGGCAAAAAAGGCGAGACGCCGGTCATCGCGCGGCCCGGTCAGCGGCAGTCGATCAGCGCCGCATCCGCGGTGAACTCCAAGGGTGCCTTCTGGTATTCGACCTATCAGGGCGGCCTCAACGCCCAACTCTTCGTCACGTTGCTCAAGCAGATGATGCGCCATCGCACCAAGCCCGTTCATCTGGTGGTGGATGGACTTCCTGCCCACAAAACCAAACTGGTAAAGGAGTATGTGGCCTCGACCGAAGGGCGGCTGACGATCCACTTTCTGCCCGGCTACGCGCCGGAACTGAATCCGGACGAACTGGTCTGGAGTCATGTAAAGCGGACTGGGGTATCCAGAACGCCGCTACGCAAGGGTGAAAAGCTGAGCGAGAAGATTGAAATGCAACTGGCCGCAATCAAGAAAATGCCCAGTTTGGTCAGAGCCTTTTTTAATGCCCCGAGTGTCGCCTATATTACCGACTAGTGAGTAATCAAACTCAGGAGGTACGAAATCCTCTCGTCTTTCAAGAACAAAGATTTTCGGAGCGCGTTTGCCGGCCCGGGCGAAGAAGGCGGCCGAGCCGAAATCCATGGCACTGAAGTTTCACGCCGAAACGCCGATGAGTTAACTGACACTATATCTCCATGATGTGAGGCGGGCAGGCCCATGAAACTCTCAGCCAATCTATTTTTCCTGGGCTTGCTGGCGGTGAGTCAATCCGCCTTTGCGGTCACTTCCACTGCCTCGTTCAGCGTGTCTGCGGTAGTTCTGGCAAGCTGCCAAGTCTCCGCTCCGGCTGTCGCCTGGAGAAGCGGAACAACTCCAGAGGCGAATGGCGCCCCCGCCGTCACCATTGCCTGCGACCACCCTACACAATATTCTGTTACTCTGGCTGCGGGATCATCGGGTACTGCCGGACAGAAACGGACCGATCCAGACCCAATAGCGCAGACGAATGAACTGTTGATCGACTCCCCGCAAGTGATCAACTGGCTTCGCTCAGTCCACAAGGCTGCTATGGCGGAAATCGCCATCGGTAACCGTCCCGAGCAGCCATCTATCAAGATCCCAAAAGCGGAAACGCAGGGTGAAGCTCCCGGCCTGCGTATCGATTCGATTACTATCACAGTCAAATACTGACCAAGTATCCATGAAGGTTCCCGTCATAATGACCTTCACGATTCTATGGAAGGATTCCATATACTTATCAAGCCTCCACCAAGAAGCGCTAACTCCTCAGTAATCAAATCCAGACGAAAACTCAAAGTTACCGGAGGGTCATGGGTAACCTTTTTCCGTCTCCCAATTCCTCTGGAGTGACTCAATTTAGATAACTGAATCCAATCTCGATCCATCAAGGAAGACAATAAAATCTACGGTAACCATCCGGTCAATCCAAGGCGATGCAAAAAGTATCACTTTGGTTGTCTGGGTCATGAGATAAATATGTTGAAAATAATTGTTAGAGCGCAATAATTACTTAACATCTTCAAATCACGTTGTACCAGGAGTCTACTCTATGAAGTATTCAAGTACAATTCACACCGCAGTCCGCGCCTCTATTCTGGGATTCCTGGCGTTGGGCCTGACATCCACCTCAGCCTTTGCCACCACGCAGACCGCTACCTTTGTGGTCTCGGCGACGGTTCAAGGTTCCTGCACCATCTCTGCCACCGCCTTGTCCTTCGGCGCCTACTCAGGGACGGCCTTGCCGGGCACCAGCACCATCTCGATCAACTGCACCGGCGGCACCACCTATAATGTTGGCCTCAATCCAGGAGTGGCGACCGGTGCGACCGTGACCACCCGCAAGATGACCGGCCAGTATCTTCACGGAACGCTGGGATACAGCCTTTTCTCGAACTCCGGTATGACGACAAACTGGGGCCAGACGGTTGGCGTGGACACAGTAGCTGGAACAGGCACCGGTGTTGCCCAGCCCCTCACTGTTTACGGCCAGATTCCAACTGGCACAGCTCCGGCGGCGGACGGATACTTCGACACAATTACTGCGACTGTTACCTATTGATTGTTGGCGATATTGCCGATATAGGACTCAATGAATTCGTCTATCTCATGTCGACACTCGGCGGCAAGCAAATCGCTCGCCGCCGTTTTTTTCACCCTTTTGGCCAGTCCATTGATGAGTGGTCAGGCACTTTCAGTCCTGCCGATCAATGTTTTTTTCACGCCTGGGCAAAGAGCTACCTCAGTGACGGTGACCAACACGGGGACCACCGAGACCGCCATACAGATTCGCGCCTACGCCTGGAGCCAGAAGGATGGCGAGGATCAGCTTACGGCCACCGACTTGGTCGTGCTGAGTCCGCCACTGGCCAAGATCGCTCCCGGAGCCAGTCAAGTGATTCGCCTCATCTTGCGCCAGTTACCGGAGTATGGAGAGGCTACTTACCGTATACTTATCGACCAGATTCCCCCTCCTTCCGAGGCCGGAGTCGTTCACGTTGTTCTGCGTTTTTCCATCCCTATCTTTGCCCAGCCTCCCATCCGCTCGTTTTCCGATGTGCAGTTCCATTTGGAGCGCGATGCGGGGCAGATCTATCTTGGCGCAGTTAATAGCGGAAATCTCCACGATACGATCCGCGATATTGAGCTTTCGACGAGCGATGGCCATAAGCTGAAGCCGGAGTCCGGAGGTTCGCCCTATCTCCTTCCTGGCACCCGCCGGCGTTGGCGCATTGCAGCACAGGATTCTCTGCCTTCGCAAAGTGAAACCTTGCAGTTGACTGCCCATTTGATCGCCGGCGCTATCGATCAGCAGGTTCGCTTTGTTCCTTCGCGTTGAAGTAGGTCTTCGGGTGGCGCGATGGCTCCGCTTTGCGGGGAGCATCGTTCTTGTCCTGTCTGCGATTACGTCTTCGGCGGTTGCAGCCGATACTGCCGAGGAGGCGAACCGGGAAATGGCCGCCATCCAGAAACTGCTTCTGGATGTTCAAATCAATGGCCATTTCATTGGCAAGATCGGCGAATTCACGCTGTGGAATGGCAAATTAATGGCGCGTCCCGAGGAACTGCGCGATCTTGGCCTGCGGATTCCGGCCACATTCTCTGTGCAGCCCGGCGGATGGATCGCCCTCTCTGAGTTGCGTGGGGTGACCTTCACCCTTGATCGCGCGAGGATGGTACTGCGCCTCACGGCCAGCGACGCCGCCCTGCTGCCGGCGCTGTTGCTTCCGGAAGGAAGAGAAAGCCTCACCGCCCGCCGGGTCATCGAAAGTGGCACGGGCCTGACGCTCAATTACGACACCACTGGCACCTTCGCCGGCAGCCAGGCCGGCGGCACCAGTGCGCTGGATTTTCGTGTATTTTCGCCCCAGGGCATTGTCAGTTCAGATTGGCTGGCCTATGGAGGCGCATCCATGAGCGCCTCCGGCACAAACACCGCTATCCGTCTTGACTCGGCCTACACCTATGCCGATGTCAATACTCTGCGGCGCTATAGTTTGGGCGATTTCATTACCAGCGGCTTGGCTTGGACTCGCCCGATTCACCTCGGAGGCGCGCAGATCCGCTCGGATTTCAGTATGCGCCCCGATCTTGTCACCTTTCCTTTACCCATACTCACCGGATCGGCCGCAGTACCCTCGACGGTGAGTGTACTGGCAGACGGCAACCAGACGATTTTGAGCCAAGTTGATGCCGGCCCCTTCGAGATACCGCAGTTGCCGGTCGTCTCCGGAGCCGGAACAATCTCGATGACTGTGACCAATGCGCTGGGTCAACAGGTGACCGTGAGCCAGCCCTTTTACGCCAGTTCCGCTTTGCTGGCTCCGGGATTGCAAACTTATGCCGCGCAGTTTGGCAAGGCCCGGCTCGAATGGGGTTCACTCAGCAATGACTACTCCAAGATGGCCGGCGCAGCCATCTATCGACGCGGGCTGACCCGGAAGTTCACCATCGAGAGCAGCGTAGAAGGAACTTCCGGCGCGTTCATGGCGGGCGTGGGCGGCGTGGCGCAGATCGGTCATCTGGGCGTGGTCAACTTCGCCGTAGCCCCCAGCACCGCCAGCGGGCAACTGGCCACGCAATACTCCGTCGGCGCTCAGCGCATCGGCCGTCTCTTCAGCGTAGGCACCTCTGCGATTGTCGCTGGGCGCAATTACCGGGATATTGCTTCAATGAATGGAGCCGGGATTCCGCGCAAACAGATCAGCGCCTTTGCCAGTCTCTCGCACAAGCGCGTGGGCACACTGGGTGCCGCGTATGCCGGACTTGATCAGGATGCCACGCCTACACCGGTCTCGGCAGGGCTGGCCGCGCCGCAACGCTCTCATCTCCTCTCCGCCAACTATTCCCGCCAGTTTCACCGCATCTCGTTCTACGCAACGGAGTTCAAGAGCTTTGCAGTTGCTGGCGGCAGCGGCGGCAGCGGGCTGCAAGCCGGCCTGGTCCTTCCTCTCGGCAGGCGCAGTTCGGTAAACATCAGCGCGAGTTCGGACGATGAAGTACAAGTGCAACTGCAACAGTCAGCATCGCAGATCGGTCAGTGGGGCTACCAGGGCTATCTCTCTGCCGGCAGTACAAACCACGAGTTCGGCGAGGTGCAATACAAATCGCACCTCGGCTTGTATACGGCTGGCGTGGACCATAGCAGCGGGCAAACAACTGTGCGGCTTGAAACGCAAGGGGCGCTCTCGTACGTTGATCACGGCTTTTTCGCATCCAACCAAATCTACGACAGCTTCGCCATTGTGGATACCAGCCCCGTCCCCCATGTGCACGTCCAGCAGGAAAACCGGGACGTGGGCAAGACCAATTCTTCAGGGCGTCTGCTGGTTCCGGACTTGCGCTCTTTTGATCTGAACCACATAGCCATCGACCCCACCGATATTCCTCCGGAAGTGACGCTCAACTGGGCCAAACACGAACTGCGCCCGCAGGACCGCTCCGGCGTGGTGATCAAATTCCCCATCAAGTTCAGCCATGCCGCCTTGTTGCGGCTGGTGGATAATGCCGGCGAACCACTGCCGGTTGGCAGCACGGCCACTCTGCGATCCACTGGCGCAGTCTACCCCGTCGGTTACGACGGCGACGCTTACATTGAGGATCTCAAGCCATACAACGAACTTATCATTGTGCGGCCTGACGGGCACAGTTGCTCTATAGCCTTCGACTACAAACCATTGCCCGGAGACATTCCCTCCATCGGGCCGCTGCGCTGCCAGGGGAGATTGCCATGAGAAGACGAATCGCACTGGCATTTCTGTTGTTCCTCGCGTTTGTCGCACATCAGGCGGCGGCGCAATGCACAGTCTCCGCCGCCACGATGAATCTAGGTTCCTATACCGGCGCGGTGATCACCTCCGGCACAACCCCCATCACCGTAAATTGCCTCATCTTGACTAGCTATAATATCGGCCTCAACCAGGGAACGGGGGCAGGCGCAACCACTGCTCTCCGGGAGATGACCGGTCCTTCCGGCGCCGAGTTGAGTTACCAGCTCTTCCAGAACTCCTCACTCTCCACCAATTGGGGAAATAATGCAGGAGTTGATACGGTTGCCGGCACAAGCACCGGCGGCAACCAGGTCTACAATGTCTATCCTGAAGTGGCGGCGAACCAGTATGTCATCCCCGGCACATATACCGACACCATTACTGTCAGCGTGAATTACACCTGGTTATTTATCTTTACAGGTACAGTCACAACGACAATGCCCGTCACCGCGATTGTTCAGCCTAACTGCCTGATTTCGGCGACCAATCTGGCCTTCGGCACATACTCCGGCGCAGTGGTCAACTCCACCTCAAACATATCAGTCACCTGCACCAATACGACACCGTACAACGTGGGCCTCAGCGCGGGAACGGGCAGCGGCGCCACCGATAGCGACCGCAAGATGACCGGTCCCGGCGGTGCCACACTAGGATATGCAATGTACTCCAACGCCGCGCACTCCTCTAACTGGGGCAATAATGTCGGCGTCAGCACGCTAGCCGGGACTGGCACAGGCACCGTCCAGTCACTGACCGTATATGGCCAGATTCCTGCGGGGCAGTGGGTCCATCAAGGCAATTACACTGATACGATCATCGCCACCATCACCTACTGACCTGTCGATGCAATCGCATGCAGAGATTCTGTTGTCGCGAAGAATAACTTGGAATCTGTGAAGCTTCTCCCTCATCTGATAGCTGTCCGTCTTGATTCGTGGGGGGCAACCTGAGAACGCCAGCCGCGAGATCATCCACGGAATGGAAGATCGGAGGACTCGATGAACCAACTGACGGCTCAGGAAGTTAGCGCCCGCTTGACCGCACTGCCGGAGTGGCGGATTGAAGAGGGCGTGTTGACGCGCACCTTTGGCTTCAAGGATTTCGTTGCTGCCCTGGCCTTCGTCAACCAAGTGGGCAAGCGGGCTGAAGAAGCTGGCCACCATCCGGATATCGACATCCGCTATAACCGCGTGAAGTTGGGACTGGTTACGCATGACGCGGGGGGCTTGACGGCAAAAGATTTCGATCTGGCAACCTTTGCGGAGAGCTTGATTTAAGTGTGCCGGGAGAATCTTGCACGGGAGGATAGTCCAGGCCCTAGCCCAAATTGTTTGACGCTGCAAAAAGTAGACGGCAAGCTCTTGCCCACCCAAGAGTCTTCTACACTTCAGCCAAGCTCTCGGGCATTTCTGAGAGATTCAGTGCTCACAGATCTCTACTCCCGCGCGGCAATCCCCAGGGCTTTCATCTTGCGGTAGAGGTGGCTGCGCTCCAGGCCGAGCAGTTCGGCGGCGCGGCTCATGTTGTTGCGGGCTTCATCAATCTTCTTCAGGATGAACTCGCGCTCGTAGGCGTCGCGGGCCTGCTGGAGCGTGGAAAACTCTTCGGTCGAACGCGTGCCTGCTTTGTGAGTGAGAGGAGGCAGATGCTTGCGCTCAATGCGCAGCGTGCGGGGATTGAGGATCATCACCCGCTCGATCACATTCTTCAGTTCGCGCACGTTCCCGGGCCAGTGATACTGGGCCAGCGTCTCCAGCGCCTCTTCGCCGATCTCCATGCGCGGGCGTCCGTATTGACGGCCAAACTCGGCCAGAAACTCGCGCGCCAGCAGAGGAATATCCTGCTTGCGCTCGCGCAGTGGCGGCACAAAAAACGGCACGACATTGAGACGATAGAAGAGGTCTTCGCGGAAGTTCCCCTTGGCGATCTCCTCTTCCAAATCCTTGTTGGTGGAGGCGATCAGGCGCACATCCACAAAGATCGGCTGCGTACCACCGACCGGCGTAAACTGCTGATCGTCAAGCGCTGAGAGCACCTTGGATTGCGTCTTGAGGCTCATGTCGCCGACTTCATCGAGAAAGAGCGTTCCGCCATCAGCGCGCTCCAATGTACCCCGCTGTTCGGTCAGGCCGCCCGGTTGCGCGCCGTGCCTGTAGCCAAAGAGTTCGGCCTCGATGTGAGCTTCGGGAATGGCGGCGCAGTTCAGCTCGACAAAAATCTGGTCCTTGCGCAGGCTCTCTGCATGGATGGCGCGCGCGATCAACTCCTTGCCGGTGCCCGACTCGCCATAGATCAGCACGCGTCCGTTGGTAGGGGCCATCAGGCGAATCTGCTGGCGCAGGGCTTTTACCGGCACACTTTCGCCGGTGAGCGCTGAGGCTACGCTGAATTGCCGCTTGAATTCCAGATTTTCCGTGCGCAAACGGTGAGCTTCCACGGCATTTTTCAGGACGATCAGCGTGCGTTCCAGCGAGAGCGGCTTCTCCAAGAAGTCGTACGCACCCAGTTTGGTGGCTCGGACGGCGGTCTCGATGGAGCCGTGGCCGCTGATAATGACAACCTCCGGGCGAGTATCAGCGGCCTGGCGGTGAATGTCGCCCAGCACATCCAGTCCATCGCGGTCGGGTAGCCAGATGTCCAGCAGGACGACGTCATAAGGCGCGTCTTCGAGCAGCACCATGGCCTCGGAGGCGTTGGCCGCGCTGGCGACGCTGTAACCCTCCTCGCGCAGAATTTCTTCGAGAGAGGTGCGAATCTCGGCTTCGTCGTCCACTACCAGAATGTGATTCATCAGAGCGATTCTCTCACAGAGACAGGACTCGTAACAGAGTCCCCTTGCATAGCCGTCTCCACTGGCGGTTCGGTCTGCTCCTCAGGCTGCGTCAGCGGCTCGATGACGGGGAGGCTGAGGAGAAAGCGGGCACCTTTGGGCGTGTTGACTTCGGCGCTCAGGCTGCCGCCGTGCTCTTGGACGATCTTGGCGGCGATGGAAAGTCCCAGGCCGGTGCCGCGTTGCTTGGTTGAGTAGAAGGGCAGAAAGAGGCGCTCGCGAATTTCATCGGTGAGGCCGGTACCGGTGTCAGAGACTTCGACCTCGACCGCCGAGCCGTCTTCGCTGAGTGCGGTTTGCACGCCCAGCACACGCAGTAAACTGCCATGCATGGCTTCGGCGGCGTTGTCAATGAGGTTGGCCAGGGCGCGGCGAATGGCGTCAGGATCGGCCAGCACCAGCGGCAAGCCGGGTTCAAAGCTTCGCTCGACGGTAATACCTTCCAGGCGGCCGGCAAAGAGCGCCAGCGCCGCATCGGCCACTTGGTTCATATCGCAGGGGCGAGGCTGCGAGGCGGGGAACTGGGCCAGCGCGGAGAACTGATCGACCAAGGTGCGCAGCGTGCCGACGCAGCCCAGAATCACTTCGCTGCATTTACGAATGACGGAGGGCGAATCTGGCTGCGCACGATCCAGATGGCGACCAATGCGTTCAGCGGAAAGCGCAATCGGGGTGAGCGGGTTCTTGATCTCATGCGCCACCCGCTGCGCCACCTCCTTCCAGGCCAACTGGCGCTGGGCGCGCAGCAGCTCGGTCGTATCCTCAACCACCAGCACGGTGCCCGGCCGGCCACGAGCCTGCTCAAAGCGCGCGGCGGTGATGGCCAGATGCAGTATGCGATCGCCGGAATGGACCTCAATTTCCGCGAATGCCAGACCCATTCGCCGTCCGCGGCGTATTACGCCCGTGACATCCTCTATGCAATCGGAAGGAAAGAGAGTCTCAATTTTTTCACCGCCCAGCCCGCAGTCCACGCGGCGGCCGAGCAGCGCGGCAAAGGCCCGATTGGACTGAAGCACGGATCCCCGGCCGTCTAGCGTCACCACACCGGAAGGAATCGTTTCGACAATGGTCTCTAATTCCCGGCGTCGCTCTTCAATGGCAAGATTGGCTGCGCTCAGTTGCGCGCTGGAACTCTCGGCCAACTGCCGGCTGGTGTCCAGGTCGGCGGCCATATTATTAAAGGCGTGAACCAGTTCGCCCATCTCGCCGGTAGCGATCAGCTCCACGCGATGGTCATATTTACCGGTGGCGATCTCGGCCATGGCCACCCCTAAAGCCTCGACCGGGCGGGTGATTTGGCGTGAGAGAAAGCGCGCCACCCATACGCCCATGAAGATAACCAGCATGGTAATGACGACCAGCGTCAGAAAGAGGATGTTGCGAATCCATTTGCGCTTGCTGAAGAGTTCCAGATAGGTGGCCGAGCCGGAACGGATGCGCATCGCCGGCTGGCTGAGTCCTTGCGGCATCGGCAGAGCGGTGACCACAATCTTGCCGGAGGGCGTGACGGAACGGCCCAGGGCATACTCACGGTCAAGCACATTGACAACTGGTTCGCTATCGCTCTGCGAGGCGGTCAGCAGGCTGCGCGACAGAGGGCCTTTGAGTGCAATGGCGCTTCCCTGTCCGCCCTCCTCCAGCCAGGGAATCAGGCTGGCGGGGCTTGACTCCGGCGGCGCGTCAAAACTTGCCACCACACGCTTGTCCTTGTCGTAGACGAGGACAAAGCCTTTGTCGAGTGTGATGCGATGAGAAAGCAGTACGGACTGGAGTACCGGCAGATCGCTCTCCACCGCGCCGGTGGCGGCAATCGACTCCGCCTCGCCGCGCGCATTGCTGGCCACATAGTGCGCCAGCTCCACCACTACGCGGATCGAGTCGTCGCGCAGCTCCGAGATGTTGGGTGAAAACCAGCGATCCATCGAGCGATTCATCAGCAGATAGCTGAAGAGAAACATGAAGACCGCCGGAGCCAGCGCAATCAGTACCGCGCCCAGAACCATGCGGGATTGCAGCCGTGCGCCCAGGCCGCTGCCACCCTGGCCGGCGTAGAGCTTGAGAATATTCCTGAGCAGCAGCACCAGAAGCAGCAGCAACAGCAGGAAGACCAGTACCATCAGAGAGGTCGAAAGCAGCGTCTCCCCGGCGGTCTCTGGATTGAGAAAACCTACGTCAAAGGAGTAACGCCAGATCCTCACCGGCAGCGTGGTATTGAAGGCTTGAAAGGCGCCAAACCCAATCATGATCAACAACAGAGCACTGGCATAAAAAACTACGATGCGCCGCCGTGGATCGCCGCTGAAGAACATGGGGAGATTATAGTGCCGTAGAAAGTCGGAGGATAGAAAATCGTTGGACTGCCGGACTCTCCATGATCCCTGACGGTCACTCCGTCTTCATCAGCGCAGCCAGCAGCGTATCCCGGCGTTGGTTGGCGGCTGCCTCCAAACCGCGCAGCCCGCGCAGCCAAAGGCATATGGCGGTCAGGGCTGCCAGTAGTAATAAAAACACGCTGAGCCACGGCGCTTTCATGGCCCAGCCCAGCCAGAAGAATCCAACACCCACGGCCATCACTGCCAGCAGCAGCACCATATTGGAGAGCGCGTTGGCCTGTGAGCCGCGCTGCCGCGTCATCCGTCCCGGATGAATGCGAAAGGGCATGCGAAGGGAAAAAATGTTGCCCACGGCCAGGCAACAGGGCAGCGCAAAAAGCACCCACGCCGTCGTGCCTGCGACAATCACCCACGGCTGCGGCCCCAGACGCAGAGACGCCAGCATACCCACCAGCAGAGCATCCAGGCAAAAGAGCAGCCCATGAAAGAGATTTTTGGCCAAAAATACCGTACGAATGGGCGTTGGCGATAGAAAGAGTAACTGAACCCCTGCTCCCTCTGCGCCAAGGTTGTTGGAAAACATCTGCGTAAAGCCCATCAGCGCAAAGGCAACATAGAGAGGCAGGGCAAAAGGAAAAGATACTCCCGTTCCGGCTGATTGATTCCGAAGTATGCTGGCCGCCACCAGCACCATCAACAAGGGCGCGCACAATGCCCATAGCAGCGGCAGAGTGCGCCGCAGGGCGCGCGCCTCCTTTTCCATCAGCGGAACAAGAGGGCTTGAACCGCCAAACCGCCAGCCGGATTCGATGGGAAACGATGAAGAAATATGCAAAACCGGCTCTTTTCTTTTCGGAGCCCAGTTCAGGTTTTCACCGCGATACTCAGCCCGTAACCGCTGCGCCAGCACACCCCCGGCAGCCAGCACCCACAGCCCCAGCGCGCCCAGCGAAAACCCCGCCTTCAACGGCATTCTCAGAATCTCAGGGCGCAGCACCCGCGCCGCCAGTCCCGGAGGCAGCCAATCCTGCGCCAGAAAGAAGGGCTTGATCAACGCCCCATACCGGGCATTGAATTCATCGCTGAATCGCTGTGAATCTGTCTCCTCCTCGCCAGCCTGTTGCGGACTCATTGCCTCCAGGATGCGCGGATGCCGCCCCTGGTGCAGCGCCGGATTCAGCAGTTGCAGGCTCAGCAGAAAGATTACGAATAGCGCGCCTAGAACCTCCCGCGTTTTGCGCTGGGTCAGCCACCGGTCAATCCAAGCAAAGACTGCGCGCACCAGCAGGATATTGAAGGCTGCAAAGCCGGCCAGCCCGAACGCTGTCCAGGCATAAAGCTCCGGCCGGGCCGCAGTGACGCCCATCCATATTCCCAGGCAGCAGAGTGCGCCCAGAATGGTCGAGACATCTGCCAGCCCGAAGACCACATACAGCAGATAATATGTGCCGAAACGCACTGGAAAGCGCAGCAGAATGCTCAGGTCAAACTGCTCTTGCAGCGAGGCCAGCATCACCGGACCTCCCTGCCAGAGTAAGCACACCCCCCAATAGACTGAAGGCAGAAAGAACCACAATCCATTCGCGACCAGAAGATAAGCAACCACCCCCGCGCCCGCGGCAAGACCTAGCCCAAGAAACCCAAAAAGAAAGAACTGAACCGTGCGTGCGCCCAGTTCAAAAACGCCGCCTCTGGTGCGCAAACTGTTGACGAAGAGATGCCAGCGCAGCGCGCCCATCGCCGCATACTGCGCCCGCGACGAGGCGCTGGTCACCTGCGCGCTCAACTCGGACAAGTCAAAGCCGGGGCCGGAGCCTTTCTGATCTAACTGAGCCATGACAACTCCTGCGCCGGCTCCGTCCCGCCCGCTCCCACAATCGAGAGAAAGATCTCTTCCAGCGTCAACTGCTGTTCACCTTCAGCGTCCGGCAGCGTTGAGACAACCCCCGCTCTTAATTCCTCAATCGGCCCATTGGCCACCAAGCGGCCTTTGCTGATGATCGCGACATGACTGCAAAGCCGCTCCACAATCTCCAGCACATGGGTCGTCAAAAAAATCGTTGCCCCGCGCGTCAGCATCCCTTGCAGCATCGTCTTCAACATCCCCGCCGCAATCGCGTCAACCCCCTCGAAAGGCTCGTCCAGAAAGAGCACCTTCGGACCATGAATCACCGCCGCCGCCATCGCCAGCTTGCGTTGCATCCCGTGAGAGAAGTCGGTCACCAGCTTGCGGCTCTCGTTGGCCAACTGCATGAAATCCAGCAGTTCCTCGGTTCGCTGACGAGTCGTCTCACGGTCCAGCCCGTACATCCTGCCCACAAAGCGCAGGTACTCGCGCGCCGTCAGCCGTCCCAGCAGCGCCATCCCCTCCGGCACCACGCCGATCTGCCGCTTCAATTCGAGCGATCCGGAATCAAACCGCTCGCCCAGGATCTCAATCGTCCCCGACGTCGGCTCCAAAAGACCGGTCAGCATCTTGATGGTGGTGGACTTCCCCGCTCCGTTCGGCCCCAGAAAGCCAAAAAACTGCCCCGGAGCTACGCTCAAGCTCACGCCTTCAACAGCGGTCAGCGCGCCGAAGCGCCGGGTGAGGTGAATTGTTTGAATCGCCGATCTTTCCATGTGCCAGCAAGCATAGCAAGAATGGCGCGCAATTCAAACCCCAACCTTACCAGTTTGCGCAATGAATGAATCCTCCGACACTGCCAGGGTTGAACCGGCCCAAGAAAGGAAGGTTCCCGCGCTCTGGCACAGCCGGTAGCGCATCCACTGAGACAGTTGCCAGCCCCTCTCTCGCTTCACCAACAAGGGCGGAGTTTCCCAGGTCTGGATTTTCAGAGCTGGAAAACTATGGATGCCGAAGTAGGAGAGAACGAAATGCCGCCGGTTGAGCTTTGCGGTTCCCATATCTCGCTCGAAAAATGCGAAGGATGGGCCACCCAATTTTTATGGCTTGGGGTGCGCCACACACTATCCGGTACAGAGAAACTATGAACTTGTAGCGCCGACCTCCTGGTCGGCAGTGATGCGGACGTTCCCGTCCGCGTTCCAAACCCAACTCCAGTTTTTCAATCCAGCTTTGCCGGGGTTTTCGAGGACGTACTGGATAGCGCGGCTGAGTTCGTCTCCATTGCGGATCAAGCGGTCGTAGTACTCTCGCTGCCAGAATCGGCCTTTTCGTCCTAACGCATGGTTGGCGGCTTTTGCAGAAAAGGTCTTCCAGGCTTTGACGACCCTCGCAAGCTCTCGCCCTGGGAAGAGTCTCACCACTACATGAACGT
Source organism: uncultured Acidobacteriaceae bacterium (assembly GCA_963804315.1). Taxonomy (GTDB): domain Bacteria; phylum Acidobacteriota; class Terriglobia; order Terriglobales; family Acidobacteriaceae; genus Telmatobacter. The sequence continues at coordinate 18,969 of CAWDQB010000046.1, read as the reverse complement.
GGTTGGGCATGACGCACCAGGCAAGAAGCCTGTAATGCCTTCCCTCGCGAAAACGAAGGGCTGCAGCCATGGAGCCAGCGATACGCATATCGAGAAAAGGGCATGAGCCAGCGCCACGGTCAAAATACTCTTCGATACGTGCGTGGCTATAGTCGGCGAGCAATGCCTTCTGCTCGGGAAGCAAATTCGCATTGATCTCTTTGGCAGCTTCCAAGATATGATGGCGTTCTGCGATTTTCGCTAGCACGGCTTGGGGGAGCGAATCAGCAAGATGAAAGGTGAGAAAGTAAAGGCCTTCTTCTTTTTCCCAATGAGGAAGGCGTCCGCGATTGCGAATGTGGACTTCACCGTAACGCGGCTGCACGGCGCCGTTGATATATGCGGAAGAAATGACTTGCGTCATGGCGGAATTGTACTCCGAAAAAGTTGCATCCGGCTACGCCAGCCGTGCTGTAGCGCCGACCTCCCGGTCGGCTGTGACGTGGACCTCCCGGTCCACGTTCCGTTCTTCTGAAGCAGTATAGATCGATTGGATACTGGAAAATTATCTCGGACTCCAGCGGAACCCGGCGCGGACGAGGACGTCCCCGCCACAGCCGACCGGGAGGTCGGCGCTACGGCGATTCGAATTGGCGCTGATTCGGTGGGATGGCCCAAGTCTGGATCTTCAGAGCTAGGAAACTTTGCAAGCCGGAGTTGGAGAGAACGAAAAGCGGCATGTTGAGGTTCGTGGTTCCCACCCTTCGCTAGAAAAAAGCGAAGGATAGGCCACCCGACTTTTATGGTTTGGTCAAGAGTGCGCCACCCGCCGCCGTGCAGTAGCGCCGGCCTCCCGGCCGGCTGTAACGTGGACCTCCCGGTCCACGTTCCGTTCTTCTGGAGCAGCACAAATCCATCGGATACGGGAAAATTATCTCGGACTCCAGCGAAACCGGGCGCGGACGAGGACGTCCCCGCCACAGCCGACCGGGAGGTCGGCGCTACGGCGATTCGAATTGGCGCTGATTCGGTGGGATGGCCCAAGTCTGGATCTTCAGAGCTGGGAGACTTTGGAAGCCGAAGTTGGAGAGAACGAAAAGCGGCATATTGAGGTTCGTGGTTCCCACCCTTCGCTAGAAAAAAGCGAAGGATCGACCACCCAGCTTTATGGTTTGGTCAAGGGTGCGCCACCCGCCGCCGTGCAGTAGCGCCGGCCTCCCGGCCGGCTGTAACGTGGACCTCCCGGTCTACGGTCCGGTCTTCTGGAGCAGCACAAATCCATCGGATACGGGAAAATTATCTCGGACTCCAGCGGAACCCGGCGCGGACGAGGACGTCCCCGCCACAGCCGACCGGGAGGTCGGCGCTACGGCGATTCGAATTGGCACCAGGAAACTTTGGAAGCCGGAGTTGGAGAGAACGAAAAGCGGCCGGTTGAGGTTCGTGGTTCCCACCCTTCGCGAGAAAAAAGCGAAGGATGGGCCACCCAGCTTTATGGTTTGGTCAAGGGTGCGCTAGCCGCCATTTCATCTATAATTTTTTTAATAGCTTTTTCGGTAAACCCACTACTGTCCGGTTAAAAGTTGAAGAGAATCAGTTGGTTACGATTATTCATTAGTGAACTTGTGTAGTCTTTTTGCTGAAGTACCTGCGAAATGGGCATTTTCTCGAATAGAGTAACCGAGATGACTTGTAAAAATGTGTAGAGTGAGCCGGGCAGTTCGAGACGCTTTTTGACGATGGCAACCAGCAGGTAGACCGAGATGGCGATCCACAGTTGGGTTTTGACTGCGTTCTCACTGGTGCCGTAGAAGGCCTTGATGCGCAGATGCTGCTTGATCCACTTGAAGAACAGTTCTACCTGCCAGCGGCTTTTGTACAGCGCTGCGATAGTTATTGCTGGCAATGTGGTGTTGTTAGTCAGGAACACCAGATTCTTGCCTGTTTCAGGGTCGCGGAAGCGAATGCGGCGCAGGTGGCTGGGATAATCCTTGCGGCTGTCATGACCATTGAGGGCGATGGATTGGTCGGCGAGGATGCCCGCCTGTTTATCCACCGGATAGGAGTAAATGCGACTGGCATCGAGGTTGCTTTTAGCGCGAGTTACAAAGAATGCGCCAAACGAATGGATCCGATGAAGACGTCGATAGTCGAGGTAGCCGCGATCGAGTATATAGTAAGCGCCCGACTGGAGTGGGATTTCATCGAGTATGTTGACGTCATGCACATCTCCGGTGGTGACGCGGATAAAGGCGGGTATGTTGCCGCGCAAATCAAGCAAGGTGTGCATCTTGACGGCTGACTTGGTGGAAACAAAATACGCCCACGGAAACAAGCTCAGGCATAAGTCGATAGTGGTTGAATCGAGCGCATAGGCTGCCGCGTCCAAGTCCACTCCGAAGCTTTCCTTGGCATAGAGCTTGCGGGCTTGAAGCATCAGCCGTTGCGCCAACTCGGCATAGATGCGCCAGTCGCGGTTCTCGTTGGCCTCGGCCAGCGTGGAACGCCGCACGGGCGAACGGAAACCCATGGGATAGAGCTTGGCGGGCTGCGCGCTCAGACAGGCTTCAATGTCGCGCAAGCTCTCGCGATAAGCCAATTGCGCGAAGGCCATGGCGCGAAACTGCTCGGCACAACTGAAACTGCGCACGCGATAGTCGCCGCCATAACGTGCCACGCTACGAGCAAACGAAGTCCAGGGAAGAAAATCCATCAACTGTGCAAACAGCAGCTTGCCAGCGTTCAATGCCGCCTCCAGAAACAATCACTGGATACAGCATTACGGAAAATTCAAATCGACACCACCCGAAAATGCCGGCAAAACAAAGCAGATCAGCGAGTTGTGAAAAGTAGGTTAGCCGTTAACCGGACAGTAGTGCGGTAAACCAACTATGTGATGGATGGCCTGTTAACCATACTTTCAAATTAGTAGAATAACTTATGGAATAAGGTTTATTGCCTTCAAATTTGATTTGGTTACCTAAAAAATTGATACTCAACTCCTCCCATATTTTATATCGATTTAGAAAATCATGTGCTCGTTTTCCAAATATAAACACCAAACCACCGTCACGTTTTACAAAATCAAGAATCATTTCTTTTATTATTTTCTTTCTCTCGACTTCTATACGAGACTGTGCCACTTTCTTCTCCACATTAAATAACTCATGGTATATATCGGGTTGTTTGTCCTGGGATTCTGCTCCAAACGGATAAATATTTGCACAAAACTCATTCTTGGCAGAAAGATCATAATTATCTACATTCTCATTTGGATGCTCACCATATTTTTCAAGAAGTGAAATCGAAAGTCGTGCTTGCATTCTTTCAGTAATATTTTTGGGTTTCTCCGGGGCGTGTTTTTCCCATGGGCTGTCTTTATTTGAATAATCGCGCAAAACATCCTCAAGCTCATTCTCAGTTTTATATGCTAGCCCTTCTTCGATTCCAATGTATAGGAATCGTGAATTTTCATAATCTCCATAACCTTGAAAATAAATTAACCGTGACAGACGTTCTTCAGGTGACATAGTACCTCCTTGTTGTTTGAAAAATACATCATGATCAAACACCAATTCTGATTCTTGTGCTTTTGTCAAGGTTGACCCAGGTCTCGATGTTCTGAGACCTGGGAAACCAAAACGTCCGAAAAGAAACCGCAGGTCCTTCGACTCGCTGCGCTCGCTCAGGATGACAGATTTGTTGTTGTAGTGGCGGTTTTGTGGTGGTTCAGCATAGTAATACTGAACCACCACGAACCTTGTGCGAGCGGATAGCGAGCAGTTGGCCGCACCGCAGGTGCTTACTCTTCTTCTTCGTCGATGGGGCGTTTGGCGTTGGCCAGGATTTTGTCGGCTACTAGTTGCGGGACGATGTCGTAGTGGTCGACTTCCATACGGTAACTCCCCTTTCCTTGGGTCATCGATGTTAGCTGGGTTCCGTAGGTGAGCATTTCGGCCATGGGAACTTGCGCGTTGATTAAGGTTGTGCGGCCCTTGGAGTCGGTGCCCTGGACGCGGCCACGGCGGCTGCTGAGGTCGCCCATCAGGGTTCCGGCGAATTCGTCGGGAGCTTCGATCTCCACCTTCATGATTGGCTCCAGGAGGCAGGGCTTGCATAGCTCCATGGCTTTTTTGAAGGCCAGGCGGCCGGCGGTTTTGAAGGACATTTCGTTGGAGTCAACGTCGTGGTAGCTGCCGTCATAGACGGTGGCTTTGAAGTCGACGACCGGGTAGCCGGCGAGGAAACCGCGCGCGGCCGACTCGACGATGCCCTTCTCGATGGCCGGGATGAAGTTGCGCGGGATGGCTCCGCCGAAGACTTCGTTGCCGAACTCGAAGCCGCCGCCACGGGGTAGAGGTTCCATGCGGATCTTGCAGTCGCCGAATTGGCCGTGGCCGCCGGATTGTTTCTTGTGGCGTCCCTGGGCTTCGGCCTTGGCGCGGATAGTTTCGAGGTACGGCACCTTGGGCGATTTGAGGGTAACTTCAGCGTGGTAGCGCTTTTTGAGGCGGCTGACGATGGCCTCGATATGCGGCTGGCCAGCGCCGGCGATGAGGAATTCGTTGGTCTGTGGGTCGCGGAAGAAGCGGATGAGCAGATCCTCTTCCATGAGCTTGTGGATGGCGGGGGCGAGCTTGTCTTCGTCGGCGCGGGATTTGGGTTCGATGGCGTAGGTCATGGCCGGCTCGGGGAGCGGGAAGAGATCGATCTGTACCTCGGAGCCTTTTTGGCCGAGGGTGTCGCCGGTGAGGGTGTCGCGGAGTTTGGCGACGGCGCCGAAGTCGCCCGCATGCAACTCGGCCACTTCGGTGGGCTTACGTCCCTGCATGACGGATAGATGAGCGAGGCGCTCCTGGGTGCGGCGCGTGTAATTTTCGACGGTGGCGTCGTTTTTGACTACGCCGCTGATGACTTTGAAGAAGCTGATGCGGCCGGCGAAGGGATCGGTCATGGTCTTGAAGACCATGAGGGCGAGGGGTTCGGAGTCGGCGATCTTGCGGTTAGTCTTGCCTGCTTCCAGATCATCCGCAGAGGTGGCTGCCGCGTCGATGGTGGGGACGCGAACGGCGATCGTGCCGCGCTCGACAGGCGAGGGGCAATATACCTTGATGAAGTCGAGGAGGTGATCGGTGGCGATGTTGGCCAGGCCGCTCGAGAAGAGCACGGGGAAGATACGGTCCTCGCGGATGGCTTCATGAAGGGCTGCGACGAGGTGTTCTTCGGGGATGGTTCCCTTTTCAAAGTATTCTTCCATTAACTCGTCTTTGCCTTCGGCGACCAACTCGACCAGAGCTTCGTGACGGGCTTTGGCGTCGGCGGCAAGGTTGGCGGGAATCTCCGCGGTGACCTTGCCGCGGCCATCGCCGCCGGGAGTGTAGTAATAGGCCTGCATGGTGACCAGATCCACGACGCCGTGAAAGCCCTCCGCGCCGGTGATGGGCAACTGGACGGGAACACAGTTGCGGCCCCAGCGGTCCACCAGGTCATCGATGAGGGCGCTCAAGCCTCCTCCGCCGCCGGCCTTGGGATGGTCCATCTGATTGACGACGACGACGCGGGGAACGCCTGCTTCGTCGGCATAACGCCATACGCGCTCGGTAACCGGCTCAATGCCACTCTGGGCATTCACTACGACCAGGGCTGCCTCGGCCGGCAGCAGGGCCGCGCGCGCCTCGTGGGTGAACATATGAAAGCCGGGGGTATCAATGAGATTGATCTTGGCGCCCTGCCACTCGGCAAAGGCAACGGCGTTCTGCATGGTTGCGTTGCGGGCCACTTCTTCTTCGTCATAGGCGGTAACGGCCGTGCCATCTTCCACGCGGCCCTGGGTTGGGGTCATCTTGGCGGCATGCAGCAGAGCGGCGATAAGGGTGGTTTTGCCACTGTGCGCATGCCCCACTACAGCTACGTTGCGGATCTCACTTCCCTGGTAGGTTTTCATGGTAATTCTCCTCCACCCGCGGCCACCCGCGGTGGGGCCAAAGGCCTTCGGCTGGTCCGCGCCAGAAGAAAGGCGCGGAGGGTTGGGTTGATGGGTGCGCAAGCAAACGCAGGTCCTTCGACTCGCTTCTCTCGCTCAGAATGACAGTGTGATTGGGAATGCTCAGGAGGTCAGTGCTGTGGGAGTTACTGCGAATGACAAAGTATTTCTGGTTATAGTGCGGCAGGGACAGGGAGGCCGCAAGGACGCCTCGATGAGCGTTCCCGTGGCCGGATTGGAGGGCCACGTGTCCCGGTCTGCCGTCTACCTCGTCCGTCATGGGAGGGTCTCGGGCCGGCGCCGCGCGGAGGAAGTAAAAACCCTTACGCGGGGCGTCTTGCTAAGAAAATCGGATGCTATCATACGCCGACTATGAATGTCCTGTGACACGGAGCACCACCCGTGGAATAGCCATTTACTCTGCACTCAGCGCGAAGTGAGGATTGCTTGAAGGCAGCATTTTTCCTCCGCTCACATCTTGGCCGGTTCCGAAACTGAACCTGCCGACAAATGGGAATTCTCCCATTCAAATCCATGCGATTCATGCGTTTTTAAGTTGAATGCCGAAAGCAGCCAGCCTAGCCTCCAGAGGAGAGCACGTCTCCGGTCGCAATTCTATGTAGCCTTTGGAGTGCTTTGCGGGAGGCATTTCCAGAGGTTCAGGGCAAACAAGCGTGAAAACATCTCCCATGGAACTGACAGGCCGTCTCACCGAGGTCGCACTTGGCTGCCAGCAGATGCTGGAGCAGAACCCATTCCATCCGAAGGCCTTGGTTGGAATCACTCTGGTTGCGTTAGCCAGCGGTCAGCCCGCAGCCGCAATCAAAACGGCGGAAGCAGCCGTGGCCTCTGCGCCTCAGATGGGTGCGGCGTGGGTTGCGCTGGGGCAGGCGCTGCTGGCTGCCGGGCGGAAGGATGAAGCTGAGAGCGCTTATCGGCAAGGGATCTGCTTTGGCATGGAGGCGCTGGCGCGGCTTGGGTTGGGAGAGTTGCGAATTGCTTCTGGCCGTCCCCAGGAGGCGATCGAAGAGTTCGAGCGCGCACTCCACCGTCAGCCAACCCTGGTTGCCGCGCAGATGGGCGCTGGAAACGCGCTGGCGATGATGGCGCGCCATGAGCAGGCAATGGCCCGGTACGAGCAGGCTCTGGCAATGAGGCCTAAGCTGCCCGAGGCCTTCTTTGCCATGGGCTTCGTTCTGGCTCGCATGGGGAAGCTGAAAGAGGCGGAGGCGAGTTATCGGCGCGCTTTGGTTCAGCGACCGGACTTTGCCGCCGCCTGGATCAACCTGGGTAGCCTGCTGCGCGATCTGGGCCGCGAAGTTTACGCCGAAGCCGCCTTGCGCCGAGCGGTTGAACTGCGTCCTGATTTGGTCTCTGGATGGGTCAATCTGGCGCTCCTGGAGCGGGAGCGCCGCCATCCTGCCACGGCGGAACAGTATCTGCGCAATGCCTTTGCCATCAACCCTGAACAAGTAGAGACGTTAGTTGCCTGGTGTCAGTTTCGCGCCGGTGAGCGTGACTTGGCAGGCGCATGGCAGTGGCTTCATTGGGCGCTGGCACGCGAACCCGATCACGCGGAAGCGGTGAATATGCACGGCATTCTGCTCCACCTCGAGGGGCGCTTCGAGGAGGCAGTCGCCATCTTCGAGCAGGCCGAAGCTCTGGGCCACACGGCCGCCGCCTCCAATCGCGGCAATTCTCTTATCGATCTGGGACAGATGGAGCAAGGCTTGAAAGCGCAGGAGTTGGCCGTCGAGCGGGATCCTTTGAGCCACGGCGCACGCTATAACTTGTCGCTGACCCGTCTGAGGATGGGCGATTGGCGACGGGGCTGGCCAGGCTATGAGGCGCGCTGGCGCTTCCGAGAGGTTCATCGCAGTCCACGCGTCTTTACTCAGCCTCGCTGGCAGGGCGAGGCGCTCAACGGGCTGCGCGTTCTCCTTCACGCCGAACAAGGGCTGGGCGACACCATTCAGTTCTGCCGCTTTGTCTCTCTGGTTGCAGCCCGCGGAGGCCGGGTGATTCTTCAGGTTCAGCAGCCTGTCTACCGCTTGATGCAATCGCTTGCCGCCGTGCGCGCCGGTCTGGCACACGTGATTGAGCTAAGTGACAGGCTGCCTGAGTGTGAGTTCGAATGCCCGCTGATGAGCCTCCCCGCAGTCTTTCAAACCACGACAGAGACGGTTCCGTGGCCTGGAGCCTATCTTGGAGCGGACCCGGTCATGACAGCAGAAAAATGGATTGAATTTCCAAGCCAGACCATGCCGAATGGAAGGCGTGTTGGAGTTGCCTGGGCAGGAAATCCCAATTACAAGGCCGACCGCCAGCGTTCCATCAGGCTCTCCACGCTGCTGCCCCTCTTGCAAAGTGCAAATGTGACTTGGGTTGCGCTGCAAAAAGGCTCACCAGCGGAAGAATTGGCTGCTTTGCCCGACGGCGTTGTGGTTCTGGACGGCTCCAGCCATGACCGCGATCTGGCCGAAACAGCCGCCCTGCTCGCCACCCTTGACCTGGTCATCACCACCGACACCTGCATTGCTCATTTGGCCGGCGCCATGGATAAACCGGTCTGGATTCTGCTGCCGCATCTGGCTGATTGGCGCTGGATGCAGCAGACGGAAACCACTCCCTGGTATCCTGCTGCGCGCCTGATTCGCCAGCGACATCCGGGCGATTGGGACGGAGTGGTTCGCCAGATCTTGGAAGAATTGGGCGGCCTGCCAGAGCAACTCCGGCAGCGCGGTCCGACGCTAACCCCAACCATGAAACCAATTCAGGCCGCGACGGAGTTGCCTCGCGCCGCGGCCTGATGGATCGAATCACGAATATGCGTTACTTGGGCTGCGGCTGCGCCGGAGCGGCAGGAGCCGGTGGCTTGGGCGCTGTACCGGTAGCAGGAGGAGCTGCGGGCGTTGCCGGAGCAGCCGCATTTGGAGCGGCGCCGGAGGTTGGGGGAGTCGCGGGCTTGGGCGGTACCGGCTGTCCGTTAGGCGGCATGGGGCGAGCGCCCATTGGGTTATTCGGACGGGCCGGCGGTGCGGGAATATCGGCCACATCCACCAGTTCCACATCAAAGATCAAGTCCGACTTGGCTGGAATCCCCACATGACCGGGGCGGTCAGGAATGGTATGCGTTCCGTAGCCCAGTTGCCAGGGGACAAAGATGCGGCGCTGGCCGCCTTTCCTCATTCCGACAACGCCTTGATCGAAACCGGTAATGAAAGCGCCTGTACCCTGCGGGAAAGGTGCGGGCTGTGGTGCATCCAGCTTGGGCTTGCCGTCTTCGCCCAAGACCGGCTTGCCGTCCTTGTCTTTCAAAGGTGGCCCGGGGCGGTCGTAAGACGAATCAAATTTGACTCCATCCGCGGCCCGGTAACCGGTATATTGAACCTTGTACAACTTATTCAGTTCGGCCACGGGACCGGTGCCAACCTTGATCTCCTGATAACGCAACGCGATGGTGAAGAGCGTCTTTTGAAGTCCTTTGACGGGAGGAAGACTGGCCGGAGCTTTGATTGTCGGGGCAAGCAGCGGGTTTGATGCTGGAACGGCAGGCTTTACCGTAGTAGAAGACTTAGCCGCGATAGCAGAGCCGGCGGGCTTGGTGGCAGTCGCCACTGGAGCAGCCGGTTTGGGGGGGGTTTGAGCGCTTGCGGCAAGAGCGCTTGCCGCCAACATGAAAATCAGAGCTGTGTTTTTCATCGTGTCTTTGAACTCCAAATGGTGCTGTTGGGAAGTGTATCAGGCGTTCCACTGTTTTGGCACACCGTCGGATTTTCTTTGGGCAGACTGCATACCCGGGGCCGAAAGCGGCATTTCGTAAACAATTGAATGGTAGAAAAAGAGTTTCGCTGCGATGCGGAAATACCTGAAGCTGTCCTATTACTAGACGGTCGATCAAGTCAAAGCGCTCATCTATCTCCTTTGAATGCTCGATTCGAAGCAAAGTGTGGTCAATATTCCACACGACAAGGATACTCTCGCGGGTCTAGTCTAGCTCTGGTGTGGCTTTTTAGCCAACCGAGGGGATTGGATTGGCGAATTCCACGCACCCGAGTTTTGCTCACCTGGAACAGACGATCGCCACGCCATTGGAGTTCACAGGCGTGGGTTTGCACTCGGGAGCGCCGGTTACCCTACGCCTGTTGCCTGCGCCTGCTGGGTCGGGGATCGTCTTCCGCCGCACGGATCTGGACAACTTTGAAATCCCCGCCACGGGCCGTAATGTGGCCAAAGTAAGCTACGCCACCAGCCTGATGCGTCAAGGCGTGCTGATCTCCACCACCGAGCATCTGCTCTCCTCGCTGATCGGCATGGGCGTGGACAACGTGATCGCCGAGCTGGACAACCTGGAGCTGCCTATCCTGGACGGCAGCGCTTTGCCCTACGTAGAGGCGTTTCAGCAAGTAGGCATCCGCGTCCAGCGCCGCCGACGTGAGACGGTTCGCGTGCTGCGCGCCATTGAAGTGCGCGAAGGGGACAAGTTCATCGGCGTTTACCCCGGCACAGGCTACCGCATCCTATATACCATCGATTTTCCAGCCCCCATCGGCAAGCAGAGCGCCTGCATCGATCTGGCCGCCGAAACCTACGGCACCTACATTGCGCCGGCACGCACCTTCGGCTACAAGACCGACGAGAAGAAGCTGCGCGACATGGGACTGATTCGCGGCGCGGGTCCGGAGAGCGCCATTATTCTTGGTCCGCAGGGTCCTGAAAACGGTCCGCTGCGCTTTCCAGACGAGTATGTGCGCCACAAGATTCTCGACTTGATCGGCGATCTTTCGCTGGCCGGGCGGCGCATCGAGGGTCACGTCGTCGCCGAGCGCGCTGGTCACGCCATGCATACCGCATTGGTTTCCCGCCTCTTGAAGGACCGCTCCGCCTGGGAGCTGGCTCACGTGCCAGTCGCCGAACCTGAAGTGGAAGCCCGGACCGAAACCAATGGTCTACTCGGCGCTCCCGCGCTGGCCGGTGTTTAATGCGTGGGAACCGGGAAGTAAAACGTGCATTGACAATGGAAATATTGGCGGGTGTTCCATCCTTCGCGCCTTTTGCGAAAGGTGGAAATCCATGTACCCCTGAATAGATTGTGGTAAAGTAAGAGCGCGAGGTTGCGTATGAGGCCCAAAAAAACATGGGGCTTAGGAAGAAAAGGCCTAATTGAGTGGCGTTAACATATTGCCATGCAGCAGGTTAACCGTTATTTTCGTTTTGCGAAGATTTCCGAGGCCAAATTTCGTCATCTGTTGCGCTGTTTTGCGCTCGATCTGTCGGCCACCCAGACGGCCCGGATGACCGGCATTTCGGTTCGCAGCGTGAACCCGATATTTCAGCGGCTTAGAGAAAAACTCGCCCAGGAATGTGAAAAGATTTCGCCCTTCAGCGGCGATCTCGAAGCCGATGAATCGTACTTCGGCCCACATCGTGTGCGCGGCCGTCGCGGGCGCGGAGCGGGGCGCAAGACCATCGTCTTTGGCCTGCTCAAACGCGACGACAAAGTCTATACGCAGATCATGACCAATCTCTCCAGAGCCGCTCTACAAGCGGTGATTCGCGGCCATGCTGAACTTGATTCAACGATTCACACCGATGGCTGGAGCGGTTATGACGGCCTGGTTGATCTGGGCTACGCACGACATTTTCGCGTCTATCACGGGGACGACGAATTTGCCGTTGGGCCGAACCACATCAACGGCATCGAGAGCTTCTGGGGCTTTGCCAAGCACCGCCTGACGAAGTTTCACGGCGTGAGCAAAAGCACCTTTCCGCTCCATCTGAAAGAAACAGAATTTCGCTTCAATCACCGCAAAGATGACCTCTACAAAGTGCTACTATCCCTCTTGAGAAAGGACCCGCTCTGAGCGCCTTTTCTTCCTAAGCCCCAAAAACATTTACCGTCCTGATTGAGCAAGATGAAGAGGGCTATCTCGTTGCTACCGTTCCCGCACTTCGCGGCTGCCATACACAGGCGAAAGGCCTTGATACTTTAATGAAGCGAGTGCGCGAAGTCATCGCTCTATGCCTCGAAGAGGACAATAACCAATCCGATGCGCTGGAATTGGTCGGCATTCAGCAAGTCACCGTATGACGCGCCTTCCACGGTTAAAGGGAAGAGAACTGGTCCGCGCTCTCGAAAGCATGGGCTTTACTGTGGACAGAACCCGTGGAAGTCATCTCTTCATCAAACATGCGGATGGCAGAGCGACTACCGTCCCCATTCATTCCGGCGAAACCATTGGCCCTGGTCTGCTCCGAGCCATCCTGCGCGACGTGTAGATCTCTGTCGATGAACTGGCGAACTTGCTCTAATTTTTAAATGCGGCAGTTGAGCGGGATCGGAAGGGTGCAGTAGAGGCAGTGAACTTGAAGAGCTTTGCTTGTGACAAGGGCACGGCTTCAGTTAGGAATCCACAAACCCAATGCGAGCGAAAAGCGAGCCTTTGGCCCCACCGCAGGTGGCTTAAAACATAATCCGCATCGGTGTCTCCGCAGGGAAGTTCTTTCCTTCATTGGCCAGTTCTCCGGTCATCGGATTGCGCCGGAAGATGCTGATCAGGTTCGAATCCTGATTGGCGACCAGCATCCAATTCTCCGTCGGGTCCAGCACAAAGTTGCGCGGAGTTTTGCCGCCGCAGGATGTGCGGCCAATCGGCGTCAGTTCGCCTGTTACGGGATCGGCATGAAAAGCCATTAGAAAATTATTGTCGCGATTGGCAAAGTAAACAAAGCGCCCGTTGCGCGTAATCACGGTATCGCAGGCGCGGGTTGGCCCATGATAATCCGCCGGAAGCAATTCAATCCGCGTCACCAGAGTCAGGCTGCCGTCCGTGCGCTCCCACTTCAGAACGTCCACCGTCGAATCCAGTTCGTTCACCGAATAAGCCGTGTGGAAGTTGGAGTGAAAGTGCAGCGTGCGCGGACCGGCTCCAGGACGCGCCTGATAACTCCCCGCCGGAGTCAGCACGCCCGTGGTGGAATTCAGGCTGTAAATGTGAATGCAATCGCCGCCCAGGTCGTTGATGTACGCAAAGCGGTTGTCCAGCGAGACAGAGGCAAAGTGCGCGTGGGCGCTTTGCTGACGGTCGGTGTTGGGTCCGTGCGCCGTGTAGTGCTCGCTCCACACGGCGGGGCTGATCTTGCCGTCTTTCACAAGAAAGCTGGCCGCGCTGCCGCCGCTATAGTCAGCCGCCAGCAGCACGCGTCCGGAGTGGTCCAACGCCACATGGCAGGTGTCCGCGCCAGCCGAGAACTGCTCTGAAAGCGGCTGCAATTCGCCCTTCACCACGCGAAAGCTGGCCACTGCGCCGGTTGGCTTGCCATTGAAGATGCCCCCACGTGCCGCGGCAAAAAGATGCTCGTGGGCAGAGGAATAGGTAATCCAGGATACGCCGGCGATCTGCGCGGCCACACCGTCTGCCGTCAATTCGCCGCTCGACGGATCCCAGTTGTAAGCCAGAATCCCGTTCTTGCTGCCCGAGGCGACAAAGACGCGCTGACGGCGGCGAGGGGCGGCAATGGATTTGGTCCAAGCGGGAGTGGCTGTGACCAGCGTGGCGGCGGAAACGGTCTGCAGAAAGGCGCGGCGCGTGAAATCTTTCATGGCAGAGATTGTCGCCGATTGGGCATGGTACGCGCCAGTGGCAGAATGATCCCTCAGGGAAGTTGGCCTGGGACTGAGGGCTGAGAATGATCCCACGCATCGACCGTCACAAACCGGCGGCTCTGCTTGTATTGCGCAATCAATTGGCCTGCGGCGGCCACGGACGGGCTGCGATGGGCAGTTGGGTCCAAGTGTCCGCCGTCGTGCAGGACAATATTGGCGGCACGACCGTGGCGGGTCAACGAATCAATTTTGCGCATGAGCCGGCTGGCGATCACGTCCGCGGATGGGCTCTTCCAGTCGGAGGTCATCGCGTTCCACATCACAGGAACCAGGCCCAGGCGTCTTGCCGCGCGCAGCACCGCAGGCCGGCGTGCGCCAAAGGGCGGGCGAAAATAGCGGACCGGCTTGCCGGTTATCTGCTCCAGCAGTTGGCTGGCGCGCCTCAGCTCGTCCTCAATTTGTTGGACTGAAGCCCAAGCCAGATTCAGATGGCTCCAGGAGTGATTGCCGATCAGATGCCCCGCCGCTGCAATCCTCCGCACCAAGGCTGGTTCAGCCTGGGCGCGGCTGCCGACCAGGAAAAAGCTGGCGCGAATTTCATGGATTGCCAATAGCTCCAGAAGCCGCGGCGTCCAGCTTGCGTTGGGTCCATCGTCAAAGGTGAGAGCAACTTCGCCGGGCTTTGGTGGCGCAATCAGCGTGGAGCCGAAGAGCTGTGAACCGGGCCACAGAGAGGCATATGCGAAGCCACCAGCCGTCAAAGCTGCTCCGGCAGTCGCGCTGAGTCCTGTGACGATTCCTATGGACAGAGGGGAAAACATTCTGTTTCCAGTGTGGCGCTTGATGGGCGACTCCGGCAAGTCAAGCCGAATGGTTTCGCGCGAAATCATCGTTGGAATTCAGCCGCCTTCGCTGCGCGGCATCCTTTACTTCGCATCCCCGCCCGGCGCGTAATAACCCTCCCGCGTCTCCACTGTCAGTTCGCTCTTGGTTGTCTTCAGCGCAATCTTGTGGAAGCCGCCCTCTTTATCCAACACATCCGGCGTATAAATCAGCCAATATTGACCACGCAGCTCCTCGGCGATCTGCCCGTAAATCTCATCCAGATTCTCCTTCTTCTTGGCCTCGAAGAAGCGGCCTCCAGTGCGCTGGGCAATCTTCTCCAGGATCTTCTTGCCGTCCACGCCCGGCTCGCTCTGGCCACCGCCGCCGTGACGCCCGCCACCACCCGGATAACCACCCCCGCCTGGATATCCTCCACCTCCGGGAAAACCGCCACCGTGACGGCCACCACCGGAGTTGCCGCTCTGTCCGCGCTCTTCCTCACCCTTGAAGTAGATCGTGTACACAGCGACGCCTGCCCGGTCAGCCGCATCCACCGCGTCGTTCAGCGTCTCTTTGCTGTCGCGATCAACGCCGTCTGAAAATACAATCAGAGCCTTTCGGCCTTGCTGGCCTTTCATCACTTCATCGGATGCCAGAAAGATTGCATCGTAAAGCGTCGAGCCTCCGTGGTTGCGGCTCTGGCCATGCCCTTGGCCGCCGTAACTTCCAGTGCTGTCCCCGTTGTTGTCTGAACTCTGCGATTCCTTTTGCGCGGTCCGCGTCGGCCCCATCTCGTCCAACTCATGATGCAGCTTCTCGCGCGAGGAGGTAAAGTCCCGGAGCAACTCGACAATGCGGTCAAAGTGAATCAAAAAAACTTGATCCGTGGAGGATGCGGCGGCCCCTGACGGCCTCTGCGGCAGCATCGCATCGACAAACTTGCCGGCCGCCTGGCGCTCGCTCTCCATAGCGCTCATCACGCCATGGCTGGTTTCCACCAGCAAACCCAATCGGAAGGGTAGATTGCTCTCGCGTGTAAAGCTCTTGATGGTCTGCGGGCGGCCATCCTCGGTCAGCGTCAGTTCGCCGATCTTCAGGCCGGCCACCAACTCGCCCTTGTGATTGCGCACCGTTACCGGCAGCACTACGTCATAACCTTGCGCCGCGGAAGCTACGGATTTTTTCCCTGAATCAGGCGGTTGAGCTGGGATCCATGCAGGCAGAAAAATTAAACAAGGCAGCAAAAATCCTGGGATTTTCTTTGATCGAGGCATCATGGCGGTCAATGGATTCATACCTTCAATCCATTAGACGGGAGTCCTTGCAGTGCGTTGACTATCATCTGGTGCAGTTTGTTGCTGGTTTCTCTTTGGTGAGCCAGCCTTGCGCCAGTGCTTTATATGCTTCATATACTGACACGGAAGATCCTTCATCGGTGCACAGGAGGCCAGCAATTCGGGAATCGTGATGGTTATTTCCATGCTCAAACTTTACCGAGCCTTTAATTTTAGTAGAATGTTCGTTGATAACCTGCTCTACGAGGACGAATCCAATGGCAGCTTCGATCATGGCCGGTATCCCGGCACTCAAGGAACTCAACGCCGACCTCCGCCGCCGCATGGACGGCGCGGTGGCCACCTTCCAGACCAATCTCGCCTCCACCCGCACCGGCCGCGCCAGCGTGCATATGCTCGACCAAGTCAAAGTGGACTACTACGGCACGCCCACCCCCATCAGCCAATTGGCGCAGGTCTCTTCGCCCGAGGCGCAACTGATTCTGATCGCTCCCTGGGACCCCACCGTGGTGAAGGAAATCGAAAAGGCCGTACGCACCGCCGATCTCGGCTTCAACCCCATCTCCGACGGCAAGGTGATCCGTGTTCCCGTTCCGCCCATGACCGAGGAGCGCCGCCGCGACGTCTGCAAGCACATCAACCGCGAACTCGAAGAGCATCGCACCTCGGTCCGCAATGTCCGCCGCGACGGCAATGACGCTCTCAAGAAACTCGCCAAGGAAAAGAAGATCAGCGAAGACGAAGAGAAGCGCGCCCTCGAAGAAGTCCAGAAGATGACCGACGAGGAGATCCGCCGCATGGAAGAACTCTCCCGCAAGAAAGAAATCGAAGTGATGCAGGTTTGAAGCGCGTGCTTCAAGGGCTGACCGGCCTCCTGGCCGTTATCTTTTCAAGGCAGAATGGAGGCTGGAAACAAGCCATGAGTAAACAAGCGATTGCAACTGACAAAGCTCCTGCGGCCATAGGCCCTTACTCGCAGGCTATTCGCGTGGGTAATCTCCTCTTCACCTCCGGCCAGGTGGGTATCGATCCGGCTACGCAGCAGGTAGTGGCCGGCGGCGTTGTCGAGCAGACTCGCCGGGTCTTGGAAAACCTCAAAGCCATTCTTGAAGAAGCTGGAAGCAGCCTTAACAATGTGGTGAAGACTATTGTGTTTCTGAAGAATATGGGCGATTTCGCCGCCATGAATGCGGTCTATGGCAGTTATTTTGCCGATCGAGAGGATGCGCCGCTGCCGGCCCGGAGCACTATTGAAGTGGCTCGCCTGCCAAAGGATGTGCTGGTTGAGATTGAGGTGTTGGCAGAGGTTAACGGTCGGTAACCTGATTCCTTTATCGGATTGAGAGCATCCAATCCGGGTGATCTTTGGGAGGTTGCTTTGACCGATAACCTGAACAAGGTTGCTCATTCGGAAGCTGAGTGGCGAGCATTGCTCACTCCGGAGCAGTATAGGATTCTCCGCGAGAAGGCCACCGAAAGGCCCTTCACGGGCGCGCTGACAGAAAATCACGAGACCGGCAATTATCACTGCGCCGGTTGCGGAGAGTCCTGTTTCTGAGCGGAGCCAAGTTTGATTCCGGCTGTGGCTGGCCGAGCTTCATGATTCCCGCTGGTTCCCAGGCGGTCGCGGAACACGAAGATCTTAGCCTTGGAATGCGTCGCGTCGAGGAACGCTGTACCAGCCGGTGTTCTTCGCTATGGTTTTTGTGTTCGACATGCAGCGTAGTTATGGGTCCCTGGTTGCTCCCGCCGGGACAGCCAACTCGCGGCGGGAAGCAATGTTGAAAGAGCCTCTAAACGCGTTTCCTGTTGAATCGCGGTGAAACCTTACCCCAGTCCTTCGAGCGCTGTCCGCGCGTCCTTTGCCGTGGACGAATCCGGAGCCAGCAACACGGCTTTCTTCAAGTGAGTCGCCGCATCGCTCTTATCCTGAAGTTTGCTGTACACCATTCCCAGGTGATACTGCATGGCCGCGTCGTTTGGTTCGGTTTTGACTGCGTCCTCGAGCAGGTCACGGGCAAATCCATAGGCTCCTTTGTAGTAGTAGGCCCACGCCAGTGTGTCCGCTGAGTTGGGTGAGTTCGGCATACCCTGGCGAGCGGTTTGCGCGAGTGTCAGGGCCACATCGGGATTCTCTCCGTTCACCAGCATGCGATAGGCAAGATTGTTGGCCGCGATCGGTTGCTGCGGCTGGATTGCGAGCGACTTCCTGTAGTCGGCCTCTGCCTTGCTCAGATCCCCGCGCGATTCCTCGAGAGTTCCCAGAATTGCGAAGGCCCCGGCATCGGTTGGATGTGCAGCGGACCACTGCTCCCAGGCGCCAATGGCGTTCGCCGTCTGTCCGCGTTGAACTTCGATTTGAGCGTACAGAAGTACAGCCTCGCCATCTCCGGAATTGAGCTGGATGGCCTTCTGAGCCGTGGCAGCCGCGTCGTCAAGTTTCTTGTCTTGAATCTGCAACTGCGCAAGCAGATCGTAGAAGCTGCTGTTGTTGGGACTCTTCTCGATCTGCGTGTTCAAACGAGCCAATGCCTTGTCTGGTTGTTTCTGGTAGAGGTCGTAGCTCACCAGCAATCGAAGGGATTCGAAGGAATTGGGGTTATATTGCAATGCCTCTTCCAGCAGCACGACTCCTTCCGGAAAGCGCTTCTGCGCGAAACGGAGTTTGCCCAGTTCGACATAGGCCTGCGGGCTTTGCGGGGCAATGCTCATGGCTGTCTTCAGGTCGGCCTCAGCTTTATCGGCCGCGTTGTGGCTTAACTCGACCACGGCGCGCCACACATAACCCTCAGGCTGATGCGGCGCAGCGGCGATTGTCTTGCCGGCCACATCGGCCAGTAGATCCATGTCGCCGCGTTGACCTGCGATCCGTGCCAACTCCGCCTCTGCTTCCAGCCCGGAGGGGTTCAGATTCTCCGCCTGTCGAAGGCTGTTTTCGGCCAGATTGATATCGCCCTTAGCCAACGCTGCCCTGCCCAGCCAGTATTGGAGGAAGGCGTCCTTCGGAGAATCACGAACTGCATTTTGAAGAGCATTAACAGCGTCAACCGCCTTGCCGCTATTCAGAAGTACGATGCCATTCAGTCCCGCGACTTCAGGATCCTTGCTGTCTGTCTTCATCAGGCCTTCAACAACTGTTTGCGCGGTTCCGTAGTCTTTTGTCTCAAGAAGCACGCGGATATATCCCTTCTTCACAGAGATGTTCTTGGGATACTTCGCGGCAAGACTTGAGAACTCTGCCTTCGCCTTGTCCAATTGTCCAGAGCCCGCATAGTAGTCTG
>CAWDQB010000045.1:0-11211 GCA_963804315.1 uncultured Acidobacteriaceae bacterium | reverse complement strand
GTTAATCGCCAGGGCGGCTCGCTGGTCGGCTATTACGAGGCGCCCGACGGCGAGAACGAAGCTCTCTTCATCGCCGACCGCATCCAGAAATTTCTACGCGAGGCTGAATCGAGCGACAAAGCGGATGCTGCCCGTTGCGCGGTCCTCTACCGCACCAATGCTCAGTCGCGGCTGGTCGAGGAGTCGCTGCGACGCTACAACATTCGCTACACCATGGTGGGCGGCTTCAGCTTTTATGAACGCGCCGAGATCAAGGATCTGCTTGCTTATCTGCGGCTGGTCCGCAACCCCCACGATTCCATGGCTTTGCAGCGGGTGATCAATACTCCGGTGCGCGGCATTGGCAAGACCTCACTGGAGACGCTGGAGCGGCTGGCTTTGGAGACGGGTTCTTCCACCTGGGAAGCTCTCCGCGCAGCCATCAACAACCGCCTCATCCCTACCCGCGCATTGATGGCCATCGAATCTTTTCGCCAACTGATCCTCGACGCCCAGGCAATGATGGACCCAGATTTTGCCGGAAAGCTGGCGGCCGATGTTGCCGCCGGTGCGGAGCCTGAAGCGGACACCGGCTTTGACTTTGGAGCCGCTGAACCGGAGCTTGCCAGCGCGGATTCAGTCACCAGCTTTGACTTTGGCGCGGGGGAATCCTCCCAAATCCCGCTCCTGGACGCGGCAAGTTTTTCGCCGTTCTCCGAACAACCCAAGCGGCCCTTTCTTACAAAGCGGGTGCCCTCGGAAACGACTTTGGGACCGGGGATCGATGACCCAAAAACCAAGTCGGAGGAAAATACGCCTTCCCGCGCCCCTGGCGACGCGGCTACTCTTCCGAACTGATCCGCTTTCTCATCGACCGCTCCGGCTACATCAAAGCCTTGGAGACCGAAGGCTCGCCGGAGTCCTTCAGCCGCATTGAAAACCTGAAGGAACTAGCCAACGCCGCCCATGACGCCGAAGCCCGTGGCGAGACTCTGGCCGAGTTCTTGGACAACGCGGCGCTGGCTTCTGACGCCGACCAATTCGACCCCGAGGCCCGCGTCACGCTGATGACCCTGCACGCCGCCAAGGGCCTGGAGTTTTCGCTGGTCTTTCTGGCTGGTCTGGAAGAGGGCTTGTTCCCCCACTCGCGCACGCTCAATAATCCCGACGAGTTGGAAGAAGAGCGCCGGCTCTGCTACGTCGGCATGACCCGCGCCATGCACACGCTGATCCTTACCCGTGCGCATTATCGCCGGCGCTATGGCAACGACGCTCCGGAGATGAGCATTCCCTCGCGCTTTCTCGAAGAGGTTCCCGGCCAGTTGATCGAGAATCTAGGCGGGCGCGCGCAGGCACAATCTCTTTCCTGGTCCACCCCTGGCTACTCCAAAACCTACGGTCGCCGCCCGGACGCCTCCAGCGACTTCGCCGACAGGCACTTCAATTACGAGGATGAGAACCAGGACGCCCCACGCTCACTCGGCAAGAGCTTTACTCCCAATGGAAAGACAGGAAACGGAATCAAACCTAATTTGAACAAACCCTTCGTAGCCTCGTGGATGACTCCCAAGGCAAGCCCAAATTTGACCAGCCGAGACTCTGGACCAAAAGGTGAAAGCGCTGTGCCGCCGCACTCGATCGACAATATTGCTCGCTTCTTTGGCGGCAAAACCGGCCACGGAAGCCCTGGTTCGCTACCCCAGCGGGTGCCTCAGCTCCCAATTCGAGGATCCGGGAATCCGGAGACGGAAGTGCCTTCATCCAACAGCGCGACCAACCTCAGAAAAGGTCAACGCGTTCGCCATGCCAAGTACGGCGAAGGAACGATCCTGATGCGCGAGGGCGACGGTGAAGACGCCAAGCTCACCGTCCTATTTTCCCAGCACGGCATGAAAAAGCTGATGGAGAAATTTGCCAATCTACGCAAAGCCTAGCGATTTAACCACTAAATAGAAAACGGCGGAGAACACGAAACCGTGTTCTCCGCCGTTCTTATTTGCCAATCTAAATTCTAGTGATTAGATCGTGCCTTGCAGCGCCTTCCGCCGGAAGAGGAAGCCTGCCATGCAGAGAAGTCCTGTTCCCATCAACAGCAGCGAGGAGGGTTCGGGGGTTACTTCGAACTGCTCTTCGAAGCCATTGCTTGTCGGGAAATAGATGGAGCCTGCTGCGTTGGAGGCATCCACAACGTCACTGGTTCCATCGTTGTAAAAAGCCAGGTAATAACCGTCGTAGGTTCCGGCGCTTGTGAGCTGGAAGACCAGACCGCTTACGCCTGCGACACTCGGCAGATCGCCGGAGGTTCCGTTGGTGCTGACGATGTCCGTGAAATTAAATCCATTTACAGAGGTGCTGTCCACGGCCCATGGAGTCGTGTTCGGCACAAAGGCCGCAGTGTAGGTGGTGCCGGCAAAAGTAATTGACACATTAGATGCGGCGGTGATGCCGTATTCATCGGCACCAATCGCGGTTCCAGTCAGATCGCCGCTAGCGTTGTTAACCAAATAGTTTGTAGCTGTAGCGTTCGGATCGCCGTCACTCGTACCGATCGCGACGAAACTGAGTGTATCGGCCTTTGCGGCAGACGCAGTCGCAAGAGCAGTTGCCAATGCGAGTGAAACCATCAAAATCTTCTTCATATTCCCTCCAAAGTTCGCCCTCGCGGGCTTCTGTCCTGGCTAAAACATTATCGTTTGACCGCAAAGAAAACCCAAAACGCGCAATATAGCGTTCATCGACCTCCGCACCTATCCAGCGAAGCATCTCATCTCGTTCGGAGGCGCCGCTTGATCCAACGTGTGATAGGGAAACACACCCGCATCAACAGTCGTAACGCTCCAATTCGACTTGCTCATAAAGTATGCACGTCTCGCTCCAAACTTCATCCAATATAATCAACCAGTTACACTCTAGAGAAATCACATGTGTGCAACCTTTTTCACATCATTTCCCTAATTACTTCCCTTTTTAACCTTAGCTCTGCCCACCGGCAGCGATCTTTCCAAGTGAATCATGACGATCTTAGAGCGCCTTGGCCTGTGCTCCTAGACCGTTATTCCACGTTTTCTCGCCGCGCAGGGCAGAGTCTCTCACTGAACCCAGGCTCCCCTTCTGCGTTACTATATTAGAACCGAGGTGGGGCCGCTTATGTTTGTCGTTGTGTGGCAGTTTGAAGTCGCTGAAGAAAAGCTGGCCGCCTTTGAGGCCGCGTATCTGCCCGACGGTGCCTGGGCGAAACTCTTTGCCACTTCGCCCGAGTACCGCGGCACTGAGCTTCTACGCGACGCCTACATTCCCGGCGCATACCTGACCATCGACCGCTGGAACAGCGAAGAAGCCTTTCGCGCCTTTCGCAAAGAGCATGACACCCAGTACGAGGCGCTGGATCGTGCCTGCGACTCGCTCACCAGCAGCGAATCCAGGATTGGTGCGTATACAGTCTGAGTGGGCGATCTTTCGCGTTCAAGGCAATCAAGCTTTTGAGATGGACGCTTAGCTCGGAAACTCCGGGTTTGGATACCCGATCTTCAGTATTGAGGACTTGCCACCCGCCAACCTGAGCACGCACTCGCGGCCCATGCTGCCCGTCAGGCTGATCATGCGAAGAGCAAATAAATCAATGGAGAATGATTGCCGATTTGTGCGATAGTATCGGCATGAGAATCGTTCGCCAAACCGATCAGGAACTGGTTGTCCGCGATAGCATGATCTGGCTCTCGGTCTTCTTCACGCTCATATCGTCTCCGATGCTTTATGCGGCGATCGTGCATGGTACGAAGGGAATCCAGTATCCCGCCGGTGTTTTCCTGTTGATTGCGCTCTTCTGCCTGCGCAAGACGACGTTTGTATTCGATGCGCGCCAGAGGATTGTTCGCTGGCAAGGACTCCGCATCCTGAAGGTCTATTCAGGATCGATGCCTTTCAGCGAGATAACAGGGATCGGAACCGAAACCATCCCCGGTCAACGAGGACAATCCCAATATCGTCTGACGCTGATCACACCGCATGGCAGCACGCCCCTCTCCGATGGCTATGGAGGAGGCGGTCGATGGCTTGAGAAGATTCGCGAGACAATAGTCGCGTTCCTCAAGCTGGACGGAGCTACCGTCGCAGATCACTCGGATTTTGATGCGTCGATCCGTTCCCTGCTTAAACAGGGCCGCAAGATCGACGCCATTACACTGGTGAGGGAAAAAGAAAACCTAAGCTTGGCTTTGGCTCTTCAACGGGTGGAAGAGATTGAAAGGCAGATTTGAAATAAAAGTATGAGTTGATGGCGCACTGGGGAACTTCGCGCTGATGTCGCGCGTAGTATCTCGGATACGCGGCTCCTTTTCCGGAAAGGACATCTATGTACTCCATCTCCGCAGTGGATTCCATCTCGCTCGCCATTCAACGCACCAAGGAGTTTCTCTTCCAGCCATTCCGTTGGGGAACTTATCTGAAACTCGGTCTGGTCGCCATTATCACCGAGGGAATCGGAAGCAATCTACATTCCTCGTCGCACGGCGGTCGACCCCTGGGAGATGGGTCCATTACCCACTCGCCGCTTGACATCTCTCCTGCGTGGATCGCGGCAATTGTGGCAGCCGTCTTGATTGTGATTCTTCTGTCCACCGTGGTCTTTTATCTGGTTACTCGGCTGCGCTTCGCCTTCTTTCATTGCCTGATTCACAAGACCAGCGAAATTGGCCCTGGATGGCGGCTCTATCGGACACAAGCCACGCGATTTTTCTGGCTGAATCTCGGAGTTGGATTCTGCTTTCTGCTTCTATTGGGGGCTGTCGCGATTCCTTTTGTGGCTGGATTCGTGAAACTCTTTCACGAGATGCCGCCAGGTGGCCCGCCAGATATGTGGCTGCTGCTCTCACTCATCTTGCCTCTCATTCCAGTGATTCTGCTGATGGTGCTGACGGTATTTGCAGCCGATGTGATCTTGCGTGATTTTGTCATGCCACACTATGCCCTCGAGGATGCAACGGCCGGCGAAGCCTGGGAAAAGGTGTGGGAGCACATCAAGACGGAAAAGGGCCAGTTTGCGGTTTATGCGTTGCTGCGCTTGATTTTGCCAATCGCTGCAACAATTGTTTTGTTTATCGTGCTGTTTGTCCCTGGACTCATGCTGGTCGGCGCGGGTGCGAAGATTGGTTACTCGATTCACTCGGCGTTCGCGGACACAACAGGCGCTTCCGCGGTAGTCGGCGTTCTTCTCCAGATCTTTTTCGGAGTGATTGCCTTTGGCTTTGCGTTATTGGCCGGCATCTGCCTGGGAGGGCCTTTGAGCACGGGCATTCGAGAGTACGCGCTCACCTTCTACGGCGGCCGCTACCAGCCGCTGGGAGAGATTCTTTACCCGCCGCCTACGGCAAGTGCGCTTGAGATTCTATAGTGAAATCACTGGTTGTACGACAGATCTGAAGACACAATTGAGATAAAGATCGCTTGGTCTTTGAACTGTATATTACTATTCAAAAACAACTTTTTTGTCTTTCCGAACTCCCATGGACCTCATGAAATATGAAGTTATTTTCCTATGCAGAAAGTGGAAAACTCGCTAATAACCAATATCCATGCTGATTTCAGATAATCATCTTTTCCTAGAGACATATTGGAGACATAAACTGTCTTCATGCCCCCTTGCAGTTGCAGGCAGTGAGGTACGAACCAATCCAACCAAGCAACGGTGGGTTCACTCCGGGGAATACCACATTCATCCGTAAATGGGGATGAATGCCGCTGTGTGCCACTGGTGCGGCAGGCGCAATGGTTCCAACCGGCTTCGGGTTTCCGATTCCCGCTGACATTCCGCAGTGCTATTCTGGAGGTTGAGACAGCTATTCATAGATTGTGACGGCGTTCTCGCCGACTTCGATACGGCGGCCAGAGAACTGTTTGGGCAAGACTCCCGGCAGGCTGAGGAGTCTTTGGGTACGCCTGAATTCTGGAATCGCATCATCGGGCGCGGCAACTTCTACCGCAATCTTTCTCTCCTGCCAGACGCAATGGACCTCTACCGAGCCGTGGCGCATCTGAACCCGATTATTCTGACCGGATGCCCGGAAGGCGGCTGGTCGGAGCCGCAGAAGATCGCCTGGGCCGCGCAGCACTTTCCCGGCGTCAGGATGATTACCTGCCTGTCGCGAGAAAAGTTCCTCCACATGATGAATCCCGGCGATGTGCTGGTCGATGATTATCTGCGCTACAGAGAGCTATGGGAAAAGGCTGGCGGTGTTTTCATCCACCACCTCTCGGCGACAGAGTCGATCCGGCAACTGGCGTCTTTGGGGTTGGCTGTTAACTGGAAAACCGCATAAAAATTTTCAGCGACCACTCTACTTTTCTGAGAACAAGACTTTTTTCAGGACATCAGCGTGCGCTTTGACCTTGGCTTCCGCCATCGCTCTCAGTTCGGCCAGCTCGAATCCATATTCGCACAGTGTTGTGCTGGCGCTTTCCAAGCTCCATGTAAGGTCTTCTTGCTGATTCAGCACTTTTACGTGCAAGCCGCTGTCTTCAATTTCATCCACGGTGAAGATATGCCTAAGCGCCAAAACATCCATCGGGCGGGCGTCGTCGGGAATGTCGATGATGCGGCGAGCAACCCTTTTCATGGCGATGCCCGGATTGGAAATCGACATACTCTGAATGCGGAACTTCCCGTCGCTGATGCACAGGCGCAGGCGCTCATCCTGGAAGCTCGCGCTCATGCGCTTGGCCCCGAAGATGACTTTGATGGGAACAATGGCGCTGCCGATGACCTCCGCGACTATCGGGACTTCAATGCTTCTTCCCGTCGCCACCACGGTCAGCGTCGAGCGGTCCGCGGTCAGGTCCACCACCTCTCCCACAGTATCCTTGCGCCCCTGCAAAATCTGCGCCAGAGCCGCATCAAAATCATCTTTGGCAATCACAAAATCCATAGCCCTTCTCTCTTTGTTTGTAGAAACGGTATTTCAGCCATGTTGGTTTGTCGGGACATTGACAAAGCGCCCAATCTGTTGACATGCCGTTGGGCTGTCGATGCGCAACATACTCTCATGCGTGTCGCGGTGCGAAAGGATGTTGAGGGAACCGTGCCAAAGGATGTGTCCGTCCAAGATAGCGATCTTCTCGTGCATCTGAGCACGCATATCCACGTTCGCGCCGAGATCGCGCAGCGCCGCGACAAGTCTGTCGCCACGTGGCTCCTCTGGTGGCAGGGTAATAACACACACGCGGACATTACGGTTACGGGCCTCGCGGAGCAAATCAACCCAGCGTCTCGTGCCTCTGCCGGTTGCGAAGGGCGAAACAATAATGATCGACTCCCGCGCATTTGCGAGGTCACTTCGAAACGCAGGGTAAAAGGTTCTCTCGTTGAAGGCTGCGGCGACGCCGTCTGGGAGCGTGAAGGCCGCTGGCAAAGGATTGTGCAAGCCATCCACCCATTCTGGCGCAGCGAACGAGAGAAGCTCGTCAATATCTAGCGCGCGGCCGTGCTCTTCGAAATGATCTACGAGTTGTCTCACAAAAGATCCGTGATGAGGTCCATTCACACGCAAGTAATCGAAGTTACCAAGCAATACGATATGGTGCTTCGCTCGGCTCACGGCCACATTGAGCAAGCGCGCGCCGTCTTCCTCAAGGCAGATGGCTCTGAGAAAAACGCCGAGCGGTACTCCGAGGGAGTCCGTAAGATCGATCACCATTGTCTGCTTCTCGTTACCCTGGAAGCGATGGACAGTAGCGGCGATGCCAGCGGCGCGGGAACCCAGTTGCTCGACGAGAAGACCCTGGATGAGGCGCGCCTGCGCGGAATATGGTGCAACGGCACCTAACGCATCGTTGGGCTCGCCTGCTGGCGGAAGTAACCGGCTTCGGCAAGATGAAGGACTATTTTCTGTACCAGCATGGCGTGGAAAATGTTATAGCGGGAGCGCGTCCCGGTGCGAAATGCTGCCCATGGGTGGAACGGCGAAGTGTTCACGTAAAGGAGTGGTGCCGTCCCCAATGGAAAATCCTTATCGGGGAGCAGGTTTGGGGCTGTACGAAGTGGGTAATCGATATAAAACATCTTGTTTATTAAGGCGCAGATCGGCTCTTGCATCCGATACTGGGTCTTGAGTTCGATAAGATGCGCCGGGAACTCGTGCTGCATGAGGGCTTGCGGAATGCCTGCAATCTCGAAGACATCGCGCTTGAGCCACTCCTCTACAAGTGGCTCTTTGGATTGTATGATTGGCGAGAGCTGCCGAAAGTCACCCGCGATGGTGACAGACTGAGTTGCCAATCCTGCCGCATAATAGACGAGCGGAGGCATGAGCATGGAGGCTTCGTCGACAACGACCACATCGAACTGATGCAGCGGATTTCTGCCAAGGTATGTACGGTAAACCGTAGTTGCAAGAATCTTGCAGCGGGCAAGCACGTGTTGCTTAATCTCGTCGAGTTCACGTTCAATGGCATTGGTGCGCTCTCGAATCTGGCCAAGTCGAGAACGCAACAAGTCGAGCTGACTCTGAACTTGGGATTCCACGGGAAATCTTGTCTCTTCAAATAAAAGTTGGTCGATTCTATTGCGGATTGGTTCTATTTGCACCTCGATGCTCGTGATCTTCTCCGTAAGCCATCCTATCGTAGCGACAGTTGCATTTTCATTTTGCTGAGCTATGACGGCATCCCGCTCGAGCTTCTTAAGATCGAGACCTGCGAAGAAACGGCGTACTGCTCCCATCATTCGGGCACGTGCCAGGTCGGCGAGCAGATGTCCGAATTTGATTCGTTGTGGCTCGGATTCTAGTCTGCGGGCAGCGAGGGAAGACATGGTCAAATCACGTGCTTTCTCCCGCTCTGCAAGGGTCGCTCGCGCATCACTGATCTGTCTGTCGATTCGTCGGATCTCGTTTAGAATTTCTGCGAGTTTCTTTTCTTCTGTCTCAAGTGGCTCTGCTTCATGTGAGAGTCGTTCCTTTTCGCTTCGCTGTGATTCGCCAAGTCGAGCCAAAATCTCTCCGAGGATTACTTGCGGCCCAAATCGTTGGCGCAATTCTTCTTTGACGACCGGTCCGTGGCGGATCACCAATCCTTGATGAAAATCGGTCTCGCCACACAGCCGTTCTGCCACGTATTCAAGCGCGGTATCTACAGCGATGTTCGTATTCGACACCAGAAGTACAGTGCGACCAGCGCGATAGTGCGCCTCAACGACGCGCGCAAGCGTAGTGGTCTTCCCGGTCCCCGGCGGTCCCCAGACGAAGGTAGTATCACTTCCCAGTGAGCGACGCACTGCGCGGAACTGATCGGCATTGATGCCGACATCCTGAATTATCAATGGGTGCGGCTCAGCGTCGTCGATCTGCGGAGCCGCGATGCCAAATACACGCTCTGCGGCTGAACTGTTAAACTGAGCCTCGCCGTCGCGGACCATTTCAAGTCTCTTCTTTAGACGCTCAACGATAAAGGCACTGTCTGCTACCAGGCGAGCTTCGGCAATCGTGGGACCGATGTTCCTCTCAAGCGCGACGATTAACACGCTATTACGGAATGAAACCAGAAAGCCTGACACATCCTCTTGATTTGAGGTGACGCGAACCGGTGTGTCGTCACGCAGGTTCAAGTCCTCCATAACCGTGAATCGGTAAATCCACGAACCCTCGGCTTGGTCGATATATTCGCCGTTATGTAACTCGACTTGCGTCCCGCCGCCCATCCGTCGGAGCGAAGCAAATTCAAGTCCGAGTGCGTCGATCATGTGTGTCAGCAATTTATTTCTCTCGATTCTGAAAAGGGCAGCAGAGCTTTGAGCGCCTCCAGATTGTCGCCCTGAATGAGCATATTCTCGGTCTGCTCATCCCCATAGGACAAGTCAGGCACGGCCTCCAGCAGCCGATAGGGTACGCTGGCGGCAACCTTTTCATCTTCGTTTCGTGTGAGCCAACTGAGCGTGGGCATGGTTGATTGAAATTGTAGGGCATTAAGCCGGTGGTTGGCGTTCCTGCGCGCGACGTGCGTCCCCGCGTCTCACTTGAACTATAGGAAAACCAAGATTTCATTTCGATGAGGAAGTTTCCCGCCGCGAGGGATTTCGATTCCATTGCTGGAACCCTGCCTTCCAACGCCCGAAGCGACGGCGGGAATAAACCCATCGTAGTACAACTATAGGAAAATCAAGATTCCATTTCACTAATGGAACGATGCGGAAATCTCCTGCCACGATGGATGCTGACCGCGTGACGGCCAACCCTCATCTCAACGCCAAAACGATGGCATTGATCCCATCGTAATACGAAAGGGATTCGTCCTCAAGGCTGTTCGCGTTTGTCCGGGGCGATTCGGCCAACCCTGTACATCGGTCGCCCGTCGCTATCGAGCAGCGGGTGATACCCGAAGGTAGTCTGAATCGACGCAGCCCAGCGCAAACGCTTTGGCCGGGGCGGGTGGCGCTGGCCCAGTAGCGCCATAAACACTTCATAGCTTTTGCCAATCGACTGCGGCGCAAGCAGGCCAAAGTATCGCACCCCGTGCCGGTAATGATCCTGGACTTGATCCGCAAGGCGGGCGATGAACTCCTGCGTGGTGTAGCTGGTGATGACTTTCCGGCGCAGCTTCTTATCTTTGGTCAAAAAACGGACCTCATCGCCTTCACTGGGGATCAGCCGGTACTCGGCCAGCGGCGGGCGGCGCAGGTAGCGAGAGATGTAGCGCAGAATAGCATCCTTAGATGGATAGTAACGGACCCATTGATTCCACGGACTGTTGCGATGCACCTCAATTAATTTCTTCAGTTCCGTCCGCGAGAGTTGGCCGGAGAGCAGGCCAGCGTCGAGAGCCTTCGCTAGATAATCGAGCAGCGCATCTCGCCACTTTTTGACAATGGCATCCCGATAGAAGCGAATGTCACGGACCAATCGGTCGTTTGTCTTGGCAAGGCCCACGGTCGAGGCCAGAATGTGAAGATGCGCGTTGAAGTTGAGATGAGCGCCGAAGGTGTGACGGACCGCCAGAATGGCGACTTGCGCGCCGAATTTCTGCTCTGCCCAATCTTGCAGTACACCCGCGCCAATTGCGGGCAGGTCGTCAAGCAGACGACGATTCTGCTGAAAGATGGGCCAGAAGACACCCGGCATGGTAAAGTTGACGCCCGCATAGGGAATGTCTGGAAGCATAGCCGCAACCTCCCGCTGCCCGGTGAGCGTTGCTCGCCACCCGCAGCTCGGACACGCTCTGGACTTGCAGGTATGAGGGAAGTGCTTC
>CAWDQB010000044.1:0-56967 GCA_963804315.1 uncultured Acidobacteriaceae bacterium | reverse complement strand
GATGCTGTGGTCGAAGCAAAGACCGGAGCAACGTAGGTCAAATCATACCCGCCTTGGGGAAATCGGCCAAGGGAAGGGTCTTGTTGTTGCTGCTGGCCACGCTGGACGTCTTGCGCCATTCCTCGTTCCAGAAGAAGAAGGTCTTGTTCTTGTTGGAGTTATAGACCTTGGGAATAAAGAGCGGTCCGCCAACGTTCAAGCCATAAATGTTGTATTTCACGGCCGGACGCGCGATTTGCCAGACTGCTTGTTGAAGTATGGTTGGCGTCATAATGCGTGTTGCGGTTTTCTTCCCATGCCTTCGCCATGGAAGGTCTTGGTGCCGCTCTTCAGCGAGAGGCTGATGGTGGCGCCGGAAGAGATACCGTAATCCGGAGGATAGTTCGAGCTCAGCATCTGGAACTCAGCGATGGCGTCCTGAGAGGGCTGAATCTGCATGCCGCCGCGCGCCGCCGCGGTCATCGGACTCGCCGCCGTCGATCAGCCAGATATTGTGGCTCTGACGCAGTCCATTGATGCTGATGGTGAAGCTGGAACCCAACCGCGCCGGGTGTATTGTCATCGGGCAGGCCCGAGCTGACGCCCAGGCCAAGAGCAGCCAAGCCGGCAAAGTTACGGTTTTCCGTGGCGATTTCGCTGATCTCTTCCGAGTTGATCAGGCGTGCTGACCACGTTGGAGTCGGTCTGCACGGCGAGCGCATCGGCAACCACGCTGACGGTCTGCGTTTCGGCACCCAGAGTGAGTTTGGCGTCGACGCGGAAGGTGCCGGAAACGTTGACCACGATGCCCGTCTGCACGAACTTCTCAAAGCCCTTGGCGATGACCGTGAGGTTGTAGTTGCCGGGGTTCAATCCGGCGATATCATACAGGCCTGTCGGGCCGCTGACTGTCGCGCGGGTGAAGCCGGTGGTCGGATCAAAAACCGTAATATCCGCTCCAGCGACAACCGCTCCGGTCTGGTCAGTAACGATGCCTGTGATTTCCGAGTTGGCCTGCGCATATGCGCCTACACATACCAAAACGAAAAACAACGGCAGCAAGAAAATCCAGTACTTCGCTTGTCTCATGTGACCTTCCTTTTCAAGTTTGCTTCTGTTTGATACAGCGTACTTCAATCGCTTCTCCATCAACAGGCATGAAGCCGGTATAAAAAACAAAAATCAGACCCCAGCCAGAAGGCCGGAATCTTTCGATTTCTCCGTGATATGGTAGCGGATTTTCATCTTTCTCCGTTTTTTGGAATCTTTCGACTTAATCGTTAAAACTGTCGAAGTCAAACGTTTAAGCAGCTCGAAAAAAAACCGGTTTTCTTGAGCCGGGAGCCATTAGACGCCAACTAAACATCAATTGTCAAGGGCGATTTTGAGAAAAAGTTTATCGTTTCTGTCGAACTTTAGTAACAGTCTTTATATCAATGAGATATGAATTTTCTAAAATCGGCTTTCACCCTACACATTCTGACTCAAACGGATACATTTTTGCATCGAATTCCGTGTCTTGTTCTCGGCGGGGCAGAAGGGTGTAAACCGTCGTGCGCCGAATCTGCCCACCGGTACCGATTTTCAACAGGGCACCCATCGTCTCCAGTTCTACATATTTCAGTGGATCGGGGTTGGTATAGACCTCGGTGACGCAGCCGCCGTCGGGATATTCTCCCGAGTCGATATTGGCGTCGATGCGGAGGATAGAGCGTTTTCCCACCCAGGCCACGCTCCCGGCGTCAGAGCCTATCTTTGTGAAAAGAATTGGATTGCGCTTGAGGGAAAGCAGGCGGCCGCGCCGGCTCAGTTCAGCCGGCTCGGCCGCCAGTAAAGATAGATAACCATCGGGAAAGCTGGAGGTTTCAGGCAGCCAGAGCAGAATGGCCTCCGGCTCACGCAGTTGGGTGATCGTCCAGATTCCTACGGTAACTTCGGGGCCATGAAATTTACGGTACTCCGTCGTGATACGCATGACCGGCAAGACAGGGTCCAGTAGAATGGTGCGAATGATTTGAATTCCGTAGTCCGGGTCCACTGGCGATGTGAGCACGACGCCCTGCTCGACAAGAGCGGCTTCTGCTGGAAGCGCGTCAAAGGCGGCTGGCGGCGGCCATTCACGGCTGGTCTGCGCGGACCAATCGGATTGCGGAGCAGGCCAGCACTTATCGCCGCCGGGGTTGAACCACTCCTTTGAAGCGGGCGTAGGCAGTTGGCCGTCCAGTTTGCGATTCTGCCAAAAAACCTCTTCCTTCTCTTCCACCAGGCCGAAGCGCATGACGCGGCTGATGGCGGGAACAACGACAGCTTCTACGAGGCCGTTAGAGAGAAGCAAGCACTCGGGCCAGCCATGATAGCGGACTTGCCTGACGGTGACGCGCTCGGCGGCGACTCCGGTCATGGTGAGCGGCGATCCGTCAAGTTTGTTCAACTAGCCCGGCCTTTCCGTTGGAAGCTCAAGGTATCTCTCTGTGGTGATCTACACCCAATGAGTGGGATTCGGTCTGGGTTTCAGGTGCCCCATCGTTTCGCATATGACGCTCTGTGGGTGGGGCACCGATCTTAGTCGCGTTACTCGTCCTGGGCAGCGGCCAGGTCGGTTTCGACCTCGCGCTCGGCCAGGTGGTTGAACCAGGTGAGCTTGAGAATCAATGAAGTAACCAGAATGACGCCCGCGGTGATGGCGACGCGATTCCACTCTTGAATCACAACGTAGAGCGGCAGGGCAACGAGCGCAACCTGCCAGACGATGCCGATGGCGATGTTGAACATATCGCGGAAGAAGTCCTTGTTGCGCTTGAAGCTGGGGTCTTCGGCCAGCACTTTCTTGAGGACTGGTCCCCAGAAGCCCCATGGGCGGACGCGGCGGTAGAAGTCCATCAGAACTTCGTCGGATTCCGGTTTGGTGAGCAGCGTGCCCAGCAGGCAGCCGATGAGCGAGATAGCCAGCACCAGCGGGAAGATGATGGTGACTTCGAGATTGACGGGGTACTTGGCCTCAAAGCTCTGTACGATGGGCAATTTGTCCAGTAGACCGGGGAAGGCCAGAACCAGCGCGGAGCTGATGCCGGTAATCATGCCCCAGAAGTAACCATAACCGTTGAATCGCCACCAGTACCACTTGAGGACGTTGGATGCCGTGTAGCCGCCCCATAAGCCGGAGACGATCCATAGCACCACAGAATTCACGCTGGTGACATACCATCCAATCAGCACGCCGAGCAGAACCACAACGAAGGAACTGAGATAGGCCAGGCGGACGTAAGTCTTGGGCGAGGCATTTGGATTGATATAACGCTTGTAGATGTCGTTGACGAAGTAGGGTGGGGCAGCGTTGACCGTGGCCGCGAAGTTGGACATGAAGGCAGCCAGCAAGCCGGCAATCAGAAAGCCTAGCAGACCCGCGGGCACATAGCGGCCCAGCACCATCGGCAACACCCTCTCAAAGTCCAGATCCTTGCCCATGCCGGAAAGTTCGGGACCTAGAAAGGCCGCGGCGAGCACCGTCAGTCCAATGATAAGGAAGTAGCGGGGCGGTGTGAGGACGATGTTAACCCAGGCGCTCATCATCGAGGCCTCGCGGGGATTCTTGCTGGAGAGCACGCGCTGCATATCGTAGTTGGGCGCGGGTCCGGCGGCGGAGATCAGAATGCCTTTGAAGAGCAGCATCATGACAAAGAAGCCGAAGAGTTCATACTTATCGGCCGCGATCTTGGCCGTGGCGGCGGGCAGCAAGCTGGTCCAGTCCAGGCCCAGATGCCAGCCGAAGAAGAGGTTGTCCCAGCCGGCGGGAACCACCTTGCGCAGAAGTTCGGGAGAGACCTTCATCATGGCGATAATGCCCACGGCAAAGCTGGCGATGGCCAGGATGAAGAACTGGACGACTTCTGTAATGACGACGCTGATCATGCCGCCCTTGATGACATAGATCGCCGTGATGGCCACCAGAATCAGCGCGTATTGATTGGGCGAGAGATGGAAGGGCAGAAACTCGGCGGCAAACTTGCCGATGCCCTTGAAGCCGTATGTGAAGAAGCCGATGATGCTGACAAAGGCGTAGACCACCACGATGATGTGCGAGAGCTGCGCGCCGCGCCCCGTGCCAAAGCGGGTCTTGATCCACTCCGCGCCGGTCATCACCTTGGAGCGGCGCAGCCAACTCGATAGATAGACCATCAGAAAGATCTGATTGAAGGTCGGCCAGAGCCAGGGAATCCAGACGCTCTTCAAGCCGTAGACGAACATCCAGTAGACCAGCAGCATGGTGCCGCTGATGTCGAACATCCCCGAGGCATTCGAAATGCCCAGCATATACCAGGGCATTGCATTGCCGCCGAGAAAGTAGTTCTGCATATTCTGCGAGGCGCGTTTTGAGACCCAGTAGCCTATGAAGACGGTGCTCAGCAGATAGGCCACAATGATGATGATGTCAACAAGGTGAAGTTGCAGCATTTGACTCCTCAATGCCCGTGGGCATCCATTCTTCGAATTTCAAACGAAATTTATTGCATTTCTCCGGCCAGCAGAAAGACCAGCGAGGCCTGCCAGTTGATGCAAATCTCATTGCTTGCGTACGAGCCATCCTGATCGGCATAGACCTTGGCCGGCGGCAGATCCTTCGGAAGCGCCTCCAGCACCTTGTCTTGACGGTCCTTGTTCGGCCCGCCGGAGAGCAGCCCAGGCCAAGGGAGGGCATCTGGATGCGCCGCGCTGGGCCGGTGATGCGGATGCAGGTAGGCGTGCTCGCCCACCTGCGTCACCCAGGAAAGTGAAAAGGTGTTACGCCCCAGCAGATAATGCAGGTTATCCCGCGCCGCATCCACAAAGGCATGATCCGGGCTGAACCGGTCCGCTATCAACAGATACACCCCGTAGGTCGCGGCAATACCATTCGAACCCCAGACATAATCCTTGGCTTGCAGGCTGACATGGTAGGGATTGGCGCGTGTGCGCTCTACCAGCTTGTTGCGCCGCAGTCACGGTCCGCTCGCGGATTGCAGCAACTGCCTTGGCATCTCCGCCCTTGCGCGGCGCGAGAGCATAGGCCCAAAGCGCCATCGAGGGAAGAATGTTGTAGCCATCTCCCGGCGGCGTGTTCAAGCCAGCTAGAAACGGCGCATAGTTGGCTAAAAAGTAGCTACTGAACTGCGCTTCACCGGTCGAGCGCCAAAGCTCGGCGGCGGCCCACAGCAGTTCGGCGCGGCAACTATCCGAGCCGTAATCGCCGGTGTAGATGCCCGGGAGGATTATGGAAGGTCACGTTGGGATTCTTTTCAGCCCACGCCCAGGCCTGCCGCGCGGCGTAGAGCGCTTGCGCGGCAAACTTGGCGTCGTATGGCTGGTAAGCGCGCGCCGCAATCGCCCCCACCACCGCCAGATCCGCCGTCGCGCATGTGCTCTTATAAGGCGCAAAACCTGTACCGATCACCTCGCTGGGCTGCTTGTCGTCTTCCGGTGCGATAAAGCCAGGAAAGCCCTACGCTGGTCTGCTTGTGCCAGACGCCGCCGTCGGTGTCCTGCATCTTGAGCATCCACTCCAGATTCCATCGCGCTTCATTCAGCATGTCCGGCGTGCCGTTGCCCGACTCGGGAACCCGCAGCGGAATATTCTTGATCCTGTCTCCGTAGATTTCCCAGGTCCAGAGCAGCATTCCGGTGGTGATGCCGGAGTTGGTCATATAGCGCCCATAATCGCCCGCGTCGTGCCAGCCGCCCATATTGTCGCGCTCGCCGCTCCTGCCGGAGGTCGGATGGAACTCGCCCTTGAGGTGGCAGGCCGGATGCTTGTAGCCGGGAAACTCAGGCCCCAGGTCCACCGCCGTGCCGCAGCGCTGCCCGTAAAAACCGAGCATCGCCACCGATAAGTATGAGCAAAGAGGTTGTCGCTGACAGAAAAATTCCAACTGCGTCCCACACTCGGGACCTCTATATAGTAGGAACCGGCCTGGTGCAGGGCGGAAAAATCCGCTGCCCGCACCCTGTCGCCGGAGTTCTTGTCAAACTCGACCGGTCCCAGCTTGCCCCTGAAGACCACCGTGCCATCCGTTGAGCGGCGAACCTTAAAACTGCCGGCAGGCAGGCTGACCAGCGCCACTTTGGGTCCGTTCAGCGGGTAGCCAACCTGATCCACTTGGATGGAGAGTTGCGCACCCTTGGCCTGCGCTTCATCGAGCGGCGCGGCCCAGGCAGCGGTAGAAGAAAAATAGGACAATGCCGTTAGCGCGGCAAAGATGGATAGCCGACACATCTGCCTGCTTTTGTATGTTTTAAACAATTTGGATGTCTTTTCTTCCGGCATGCTTCGCGGATGCGCCGAGTAGGATTCTAACCATGAATCCTTTCACGTTCATCCCGATACTGGCAAAAAATTGCCCGTGGTTGGTATCGCTCCCAATTTCCATAAAACTTGAGTTTCTCCTAGGCGGGCTGCACCAAGTATAATCACTTTTTGCATTCTGAAGTGAAGAAATTACCCTGGAAAATCGTTTGATTGAGTTTTGCGGGCGCTGCCTCGAAGGCGGATCCCCGGTGAAGGAGTTTCAACCATGAAGTTCGGCCATTTCGACGACAAGCGTCGCGAGTACGTGATCACACAACCAGATACGCCGCTACCCTGGATCAATTATCTGGGCTGCGAGGCGTACTTCGGCATCATCTCCAATACCGCCGGCGGCTACTCGTTTTACCGCGACGCCCGCCTGCGCCGCCTCACCCGCTATCGCTACAACAACGCGCCCTTTGACCTCGGCGGACGCTACATCTATCTGCGCGATCAGGAGTCGGGCAAGTTCTGGTCGCCCTCCTGGCAGCCCACGCGCCACGCGCTGACCAACTACACCTGCCGCCACGGCATGGGCTACACCGCCATTGGCTCGACCGCCAACGGCATCGAAGCCGAGACCCGCTACTTTGTCCCGCTGGGCGAGAACCTTGAAGTCTGGCAGCTCACAGTGACCAACAAGCGCTCGACGCCAGCCAAGATCTCCGCCTTTTCCTCGATTGAATTTTGCCTCTGGGATGCGCAGGACGACGCCACCAACTTCCAGCGCAACTTCAACACCGGCCAGGTCGAGGTCGAAGACGGCGTCATCTATCACAAAACCGAGTACCGCGAGCGCCGCAATCACTTTGCCTACTTCGCCTGCTCGGAGCCGCTGGCGGGCTTCGAAACGCAGCGCGAGGCCTTTCTGGGCCGTTATCGCGGCTGGGATTCACCGGCCGCCGTTGAGGCCGGCCAGCTCACCAACTCCATCGCCCACGGCTGGGCGCCGATGGGAGCGCATCAGGTCAACCTCGAACTGGCGCCCGGCGAGACCAAGCAGATTGTCTTCGTCCTCGGCTACCACGAAAATCCCGTCGCCGAGAAATTCGATCCGCCCGCTTCGCAGACCATCAACAAAAAGCTGGTCAAGCCGACGATCGCCAAGTATCTGGACGCCAAGAACGCCGACGCCGCCTTCGAGCAACTGCGGCAGTACTGGGAGAGCCTGCTCGGCATCTTCCAGGTGAATACCCCCGACCCGCACACCAACCGCATGGTCAATATCTGGAATGCCTATCAGTGCATGGCGACCTTCAACATGTCGCGCTCGGCGTCGTTCTATGAGTCGGGCATCGGCCGCGGCCTGGGCTTCCGCGATTCCAATCAGGATCTGCTGGGCTTTGTGCACATGGCGCCTGCGCGCGCCCGCGAGCGCATCCTCGATCTGGCCGCCACGCAGCTGCCTACCGGCGGCGCGTATCACCAATACCAGCCGCTCACCAAGCGCGGCAACAACGACATCGGCGGCGGCTTCAACGACGATCCGCACTGGCTGATCATCGGCGTCTCGGCCTATCTGAAGGAGACCGGCGACTGGAGCATTCTGGACGAACCCGTCCAGTACGACAACGAGCCCGGCTGCGAGCAGCCGCTCTACGAGCACTTGCAGCGCAGCTTCAACTACACGCTCTCGCGCCTTGGACCGCACGGGCTGCCGCTGATTGGCCGCGCCGACTGGAACGACTGCCTCAACCTGAACTGCTTCAGCGACACGCCGGGGCAGAGCTTCCAGACGACAACGAACAAGGACGGCAAAGTCGCCGAGTCGGTCTTCATTGCTGGCTTGTTTGTTCACTCCGGACGCGAGCTGGCGGCGATTGCCAACCGTCGCGGGCTGGTCGCGGAAGCCGATAAGTATCTCGGCGAGTCGGCCAAGATGGAGTCGGTGATTCTGGAGCACGGCTGGGACGGCGAATGGTTCCTGCGCGCCTACAACGACTTCGGCGGCAAGATCGGCTCGAAGGAATGCGAGGAGGGCAAGATCTTCATCGAGTCCAACGGCTACTGCACGCTGGCCGGCATCGGCCTCGACGACGGCAAGGCAGCCAGCGCGCTGGCCGCGGTGGGCAAGCATCTGGCCACCAAGCACGGCATCGTCGTGCAGCAGCCGGCCTACACCCACTATTACATCGAGATGGGCGAAATCTCCTCGTATCCTCCGGGCTACAAGGAGAATGCGGGCATCTTCTGCCACGTCAATCCCGTGGGTCATGATCGGCGAAACGCGCCTCGGCCACGGCGACTTGGCGCACGACTACTACAGCCGCATCAACCCCTCGGCGCGCGAAGAGATCGGCGACCTGCACCGCTGCGAGCCGTATGTCTACGCGCAGATGATCGCGGGCAAGGACGCGCCCACCTTCGGCGAGGCCAAAAACTCCTGGCTCACCGGCACGGCGGCGTGGAATTACTACGCCATTGTGCAGTGGATTCTGGGCATTCGCACCACGCTCGACGGCTTGCAAATCACTCCGGTGGTTCCCAAGAGCTGGCCGGGCTTCACCGCAACCCGCCATCTTCCGCGGAGTGACTTACAAGATCACCATCGAACGCCAGGGCGAGGGCAACAACATTTCACTCATCGTGGACGGCAAGCAGATCGAGGGAAATGTGGTAACTCCTCCCACGGACGGACGCAAGGAAGTTACTGTCAAGGGGATTTTGAGTTAACTTCTTTTCAGATTATCCAAGAACAGGGGTGCCCCAGGTCCAGATTTTTGGACTTGGGAATCCTTGAGTCCCGAACTATCAAATAGGGTGCCCGACCCTCGCCACGCAATTGTTTTTGTGGCTAGGCTGGGATACCTTGAACCCAAAGATCCTCATTCATGAGGAGGCATTTTAATGCAAGAGTTACGGCAAAAGTTGGAAGCCGAGTTACGCTCCAACATCCTTCCCTTCTGGCTCAAGTTCGCAATCGACGAAGAGCATGGCGGCTTTCGCGGGCAGATCGCCAATGACCTGACCATCGATCCGCGCGCTGGCAAGGGAGTAATCCTGAACGCGCGCATCCTGTGGACCTTTGCCAAAACCTATAACTTCTATCACGATCCTGTCTTTCTCGATACTGCCCGCCGCGCCTACGAGTATCTCGTCCATTTCTTCTGGGACGCTGAGTCAGGCGGCGTTTATTGGATGGTTGATTTTGAAGGCCATCCAGTTGACGATAAGAAGCGTATCTACGGCCAAGCCTTCATCGTCTACGCTCTGGCCGAGTATTACCATGCCACCGGCGACGCGGAGATTCTGGCTCGCGCCTTGCACTTAGTCGAAAAGATTGAAGCCGCCAGCCACGATGATGCGCACAAGGGCTACTTCGAAGTCTGCGAAAAGGATTGGTCGCTTGCCGCGGAGCAGCGGCTAAGCGCGGTGGATATGGACGAGAAGAAGTCCATGAATACGCATCTGCACCTGCTGGAGGCTTACGCCACGCTGCTGCGCTATCATGAGAACCCGACCGTCCGCCTGCGCCTGCGTGAGTTAATCGAAATCTTTCTTAATCATATTATTGATCCAGTAACTTATCACTTCATTCTTTTCTTCGATGAAGAATGGCATCCGCGCTCGGAAAAAATCTCTTTCGGCCATGACATCGAGGGTAGCTGGCTGCTTTTTGAAGCTGCTGAGATACTGGGTGACAAGAAACTTTTGGCGCGCGTTAAAGAGATTGCGGTCAAGATGGCACAAGCGGTCTTGGATGAGGGGATCGACAGCGATGGCGGCTTGCTCTATGAGCGTGAACCGGACGGCCATTTCGACACCGACAAGCATTGGTGGCCGCAAGCCGAGGCAGTTGTGGGCTTTCTCAACGCATATGAGTTATCCGGCCAGCAGCATTTTTTATCTGCCGCAGAAAAGACATGGGCGTTCATCGATAAGTTCATTGTCGATCACCAAAACGGCGAATGGTTCTGGAAGGTTTCACGCGACGGCGTGCCCGACGCCACACAAGATAAAGTCGGCCCATGGAAGTGTCCCTACCACAACAGCCGCGCCTGCTTTGAAGTCATGGATCGGCTGCACGAACTGGATTCAGAAGATCTCGAATCGGTCTCACTCGACGAACTACAAGCCGTCCTAGATGCAGGTTTGTCCCAAGAGGAAAGCAAATGACACAGCAGTCTTTCAAGAAGAATGTTCAAGAGTTATTCATTCAACAGGAGAAGCTGTTCGCGCTCCGCAACAGCAAATCGTCCAACGGCAATGGCATCTTTGACCGCTATGAAAATCCCGTCCTCACCGCGGAACACGCGCCCATTACATGGCGCTATGACCTGGATGAAAAGACCAATCCTTTTCTTCTGGAGCGGCTGGGCATCAATGCAGTCTTCAACGCCGGCGCCATCTTGCATGAGGGTAACTACCTCGTAGTCGCGCGCGTCGAGGGCGCGGACCGGAAGTCTTTCTTCGCCGTCGCGGAAAGCCCCAACGGCACGGACAACTTCCGCTTCTGGGAGGAGCCGATCCTGATGCCGGAGACGAGCGACCCTGATACCAATGTTTATGATATGCGCGTCGTCAAGCACGAAGACGGCTGGATCTACGGCCTCTTCTGCACCGAGCGCAAAGACCCCAAGACGCCGGAGTGGGACACTTCTTCGGCCGTGGCACAGTGCGGCATTGCGCGCACCCGTGACCTGAAAACCTGGGAGCGGCTGGCCGATCTCCAATCCAAATCGCTGCAGCAGCGCAACGTCGTGCTGCATCCGGAGTTCGTCAACGGCAAGTACGCCTTCTACACACGCCCGCAGGATGATTTTATCCAAGCAGGCAAGGGTGGCGGAATCGGTTGGGGCTTGTCGTCGAGCATCGAGAATGCGGTCGTCGATCACGAGATCATCCTCGACAACCGCGAGTACCACACCATTCAAGAGGTCAAGAACGGCCTCGGACCCGCGCCCATCAAGACGCCGCAGGGGTGGCTGCAACTGGCTCACGGCGTGCGCAACACTGCCGCCGGCCTGCGCTACGTGCTTTATCTCTTCCTCAGCGAACTTGAGCGCCCCTGGGTAGTGACGCACAAGCCAGCCGGTTATTTCATCGCCCCTGAGGGCGCGGAGCGCATCGGCGATGTCTCTAACGTGGTCTTCAGCAACGGCTGGATCGAGGGCCGGAACGGTGAAGTATTCATCTATTACGCCTCCTCGGACACGCGCCTGCACGTGGCCACAAGTACGGTTCCGAAATTGCTCGACTATGTGCTGAACACCCCCGCCGATCCGCTGCGCAGCCGTGGATGCGTCGAGCAGCGTAGCGCCCTGATTGCGAGGAACCGCGCCGCGCTCAAGGCGCTCAAGCTGGTGGAATAGCGGAGGCACATCTCTCTCGGCGATGCGAACATCTTATGGTGAAAGACTGGTCCTGTTTTTTTACTTGGCGGGTGGCGCACCCTAAAGTATTTCAAACACTTGACCAAACCGCTCAATTTGGGTGCCCCATCCTTGAATCGTTCTTTGATTCAAGGGTGGGAACCACGAACCTCAACCGCCCTTTACAGTGTAATGGAGATCTTCTGGCAGTTGATTCCCTCGCTGGAAGGCGGTCCATTGAGATTCAATCTCGATGGTTTCAATCAGGACCGTAGAGTCGTTCCCAAAACTGGACGGTGGGTTGAAGTTCTTTGATCCCACCCTTCCGCAAAGAACGCGGAAGGGTGGGGCACCCAGATTTGTGGGTTGGTTCAGTAGTGAAAACTTTGGGTGCGCCACCCGCTATATTTGATGAGACCGAGGCCACAGCCTATCGACACCCCGATTTTCAGAGTTCCAAAAAAAGCACATCTCTGAAAGAATACGGACGGAATACCGCACTTTTGTGCTATTGTATTGGCATTGCGGTACATTCCAGCAAACTGGTTGCTGGATTTATTGATTCCTACTTCCTACTTCTTGCCGAATGCTCTCATATCAGAGTTTCTTGTGAAATATTACAGTGCATTCTAGTTTCAGCTAACAACGGAATTCCATTTGAAAAGGAGAGGTCAATGACCGCAATGAACAATAATCGCAACTTTCGATCTTTGACGGCGCTATTGATGGCGTCACTATTAACAGTATCCACGATTAGCATGTTTGCGCAATCAATGCCAACCATTAAACAATGGCAGACCAAGGATCGATCAAAACTGGTTGGAAATTCCACCACGGGTTGGGATAGCCTTTACAAGACGGGAGGATTATGTGACCCTTCTGGAGCAAATTATCCGTCTCAGGCTTGTGTGAACGCTGCTATAAGTCTGGTGAATACAGCCTGCGCTGCCGCCGGCAATTCTTACCAGAAGGGCAGTAAATTATGGCAGCGCACTGGCTTCGCTTTGATTCTTGCTTCGTCAGCATTCACTGGTGTCGGCTCTGCGGCGACAATTGCCGGCTCAACAACAGTTCCAAAGATATTTAGTACATTGGGTGGAACTACCGGACTAGGTGCGGTGACTGCTACCGTTACATCAAATGCAAGCGGCGATCTGGCTGGAGTTGCCGCAGTCAATGCTGTCATGTCGGATTTACAAGCATTTTTGCTAACGGGGTGGGCGGATGGAAAGCCTCCTGCGGCTTCACTAATTTCGTATATACAGGGCTATGCGACGCGATGCGTAAACGCGGTCCCGGCAGCACCACCGGCACCACCGGCCAAAACAACTACCGGAGGTGCGACGCCGCCAACGAATCAGGCTACGGCTAACTCAGGATCAGGCGCAGTCGCAGCGCCACCATCGCCGACAACCGCAAATACGGCTAATCACTAAGAAATCCGGATAAGCGGACTGGTGCCAGCCTTGACGTCGGGTGGCGCACCCTAAGGTTTTCAAACACTTGACCAAACCGCTCAATTTGGGTGCCCCATCCTTGAATCGTTCTTTGATTCAAGGGTGGGAACCACGAACCTCAACCGCTCTTTTCAGTGTAACGGAGATCTTCTGGCAGTTGATTCCCTCGCTGGAAGGTCGTCCATTGAGATTCAATCTCGATGGTTTCAATCAGGACCGTAGAGTCGTTCCCAAAACTGGACGGTGGGTTGAAGTTCCTCGATCCCACCCTTCCGCAAAGAACGCGGAAAGGTGGGGCACCCAGATTTGTGGGTTGGTTCAGTATTGAAAAACTTTGGATGCGCCACCCACCTATAACGGAATCAGAATTGGCGACCCCGAAGCCGCAGAACTCTAGTTGATGCGACCAGCAGAGAGTGGCAACCTTCCGCGGACTTCACTAGGGTTTAAGAATTCTGGTTCCGCACTACAGCTACCCCCATTCCTGGATTTGCTTTTTCCATCCCGCAAAGAAACTTGCCGTGCGGCTTGAACGCGCTTTCGCCACGCGGCGGGAGCTTCACGATACAATTTCACTATGATCAGTTTTGCCGTACGGCTGAAGTTTGCTGCGGAGGATCGCGACGATGTGGTGGAAACGCTGCGCGTGCTGGCTACGGCCTCGCGCCAGGAGCCGGGCTGCATCAGCTACATTCCTCATCATGTTGAGGATGACCCGGATACTGTTCTCATCTATGAGCAGTATATCGACGCCAAGGCGCTGGCCGCGCACCGCGAA
This sequence comes from uncultured Acidobacteriaceae bacterium, assembly GCA_963804315.1. GTDB lineage: Bacteria > Acidobacteriota > Terriglobia > Terriglobales > Acidobacteriaceae > Telmatobacter. The sequence goes on along the minus strand of CAWDQB010000044.1, from coordinate 43,122 downwards.
TCAGAGCACTTCAAGAATTACGCTGTGGGCGGGTTGTACCAGAAGATGAAGGAGCGGAGCTTGGAGAACCTGGTGGCGCTGATTTGAGCTTTCGCGTACAGCATCTCACGGAGTGGGACGTTGTCTCTGTGGAGGGCGCATACTTGTATACAAGCAGATTTTTTGAGGCACGCTCCCCCTTGGGCGTTCTCAATTCCAACCGAAACCCGTACTTGGACCGGTATTTGGACCAATGCACTCCAGAAGGTCGGGCGAAGCAGGGAGACGAAGTCAAGCGTGGATGCGGCGGGAGTGCCTTCCCCGGTAGACAGGATGGTTTCCTCCTAGTTCGCACTGAAGTTGAAACGCAGGTCCTTCGACTCCTTACGCTCGCTCAGGATGACACGTGCAAGGGGTTGTAACACGAACGAAAGCAAAGAGAGGAATTCATGACTGCTGCTCGCTATCCCGGCATTCGGGTAACTGCAAATGGAAATCAGTTGGTCTCGTACCACACCGAGACGCGCATCTGTGACGCCGGCGTCTTTTATCCGATTACGCCCTCGACCGAGGGCGGCGAGCTCTTCCAGCAGGCTTATGCAGAGGGCCACCTGAACGTCTTCGGGCAGAACACGATCGCCATCGAAACCGAGGGCGAGCACGCGGCCCAGGGCGGCGCGATTGCACACTCGGTCTGCGGCAAGCGGGTGGTCAATTTCACCAGCGGCCAGGGCGTGGTTTACGGCGTGGAGCAGTACTATCACGCGCCGGGCAAGGCTTCGACGATGGTGCTGGAGGTGGGCGCCCGCGCGCTGACCAAACATGCGCTCAATGTGCACTGCGGCCACGACGATATCTATGGCGCTCTGGACACCGGCTGGATCATGCTCTTCGGCAAGGACGCGCAGCAGGCCGCCGATCAGGCGTTGATTTTGCGCCGTGTGACCGAGCAGTCGCTGACCCCCGGCATGAACATCATGGACGGCTTCCTGACTTCTCACCTGGAGCGAACGTTTTACAAGCATGAATCCGATCTGATCCGCGAGTTCCTCGGCTCACCGGCGGACATCATCGAATGCCCCACTGAGGCGCAGCGCGCGCTCTTCGGCCCCACGCGCCGACGCGTTCCCAAAATGATGGACCTGACCAATCCGGTCCTGCTCGGACCGGTGCAGAATCAGGAACATTACATGAACGGCGTTATTGCGCGGCGCAATAACTTCGCCGAGCCGATTCTTGAGTTTCTGGAAGAAGCCTATCTGCAATTCGGCCTGCTTACCGGGCGTCGCTATGGCCTTATCAGCGAGTACAAAGTTGAGGACGCGGAGACGGTCTTTGTCTCACTCGGCTCGGCGGCGGAAAACATCGAGGCCGCAGTCGATTATCTGCGCGATAAACGCGGGGCCAGCGTCGGCTCCATTCACGTCAATGTGATCCGCCCCTTCCCCGAAGCCGCCATCGTCGCCGCGCTCAAGGGCAAGAAGAATCTCATCATCCTGGAACGGACCGACGAGCCTCTGGCCGGCGACAATCCTCTGGGCCGCGATATTCGCACCGCCTTCTCCAAAGCTGTTCAATCCACTGTAGGCCTGCCTGCCATCACGCTGGCTGAGGTGCCCCGGATCTTTGGCGGCAGCTATGGCCTGGGTTCGCGCGACTTCCGCCCCGAGCACGTTTTGGGAGCATTTGAATACGCCACCGCTGGACGCGCCCGCAAGGACGGCAAGACCGCCGCGGACGGGGTCTCCTTCTTTGTTCTCGGCATCGACCATCCCTATGCGGTCGTTGGCGACGAGACGCCGTCGCTGCTGCCGGAAGGAGCGGTTGCGGTGCGCTTCCATTCCATCGGCGGCTGGGGCGCTATCACCACCGGCAAGAACCTGGGCGCGATTCTCGGCGATCTGAACGACCTGATCTTTGAACGCGATGGCGAGCGCGATGCGCTGGGCAATCCCAAGGAAGTGATCCACGTCAGCGCCAACCCCAAGTACGGCTCGGAGAAAAAGGGTGCGCCGACCAGCTACTTTATGGTCGCCGCCAAAGACCGCATCCGCGTCAACTGCGACCTGCGCCATGTGACCGTCGTTCTCTGCTGCGACCCTAAAGCCTTCACCCACACCAATCCCTTGGACGGCATGGCCGAAGGCGGTTCGCTAGTTTGGGAGTCCGATCAGGAGGGCGTGCAGGCCTGGGAACAGTTGCCGCTCTGGGCGCGCAAACAGATCATCGACAAGAAGATTCGTGTCTTCACGCTGCCCGGTTTTGAGATCGCCAAAAAAGCTACCGATCGCGGCGACTTGCAACTGCGTATGCAGGGCAACGCTTTCTTAGGCGCATTCTTCCGCGTCAGTACGCTGCTCAATGAGTTCGGCATCTCTCAAGATCAATACCATGCGGTCGTCGAGAAGCAGTACGTCAAGAAGTTCGGCAAGCTGGGCGAGGCCGTCGTGCAGTCCAACATGGAAGTGATGCTGCAGGGCTTCCAACAGGTCAAAGAGATCGAAATTGGCGCGCTCACGGCAGCCGATCACTCCAGCCTGCGTGGCCATGCGCTTTTGCCAATTCTGGAGACGGTTCCCGCAGGGGAAGGCTCCGGATGCCGCTCCCACGCGCTACCTGCCGGTCAGGCCCCGCGCACGCCGCTGGCCAGCATTGCAGGCTTCGACGCTGAGTTCCGCGCCCACTTTGGCTACAACCAGCCCGCTACGCCGCTGGCGGCGATGGGCATGGTCGCCGCCGCCACCGGCGACACCGCCTCCAAGTATGTCGCCCGCCGCGAAACTCCACTGTACATCCCGGAAAACTGCACCCAGTGCATGGAGTGCATCTCCGTCTGCCCGGACACGGCGCTGCCCAACACATCGCAGGATCTGAGCACGCTGCTGCGCACTGCCGTATCCTACTACGTGGCCAACGCTGCCGACCGTGCTAAATTGCTTGCGGCCCTTCCCGAAATCGAAAGGCAGGCTCGCCAGCGCATGGTCGCAGAGACAAAAACAGGTACATCACTGCAAACGATTCTTCGCGAAGTCACCGATTCTGTGGACGGCTTCTCCTCCAAGGCCAAAGATCAGTTCTTTGAGATTCTCGACAAAGTTCCCATGGCCTATCAAAAGGTCACGGCGATCTTCTCGTCGCCCGAGCGCAAAGCCCCCGGCTCCGGCGGCATTTTTTCCATTTTTGTCAGCGATCTCTGCAAGGGCTGCGCGGCCTGCGTCACTGCCTGCGGCGATCATCAGGCTCTCAAGATGGTCGCAGAGACCGAGGATGTTAATGCCAAGCACATGACCGGCACAGCCTTTCTCGATCTGCTGCCAGACACCTCGCAGAAGTACCTTGGCCTTTACAACGCCTCCAATCCCGCCGACTCCAAGACCGCCACTCTGCGTAATATGCTCATGGTGCGCTCGACGTACGACGCGCTGGTCTCCGGCGACGGCGCCTGTGCGGGCTGCGGGGAGAAGAGCGTTCTGCGCTCTATCGCCGCCGTCACCGAGGCCTATATGCGCCCCGTCTTCCACGCCAAGAGCGACCGCTTCCTGGCCAAAGCCGGCGACCTGGAAAAGCGCGGTGTCGCCCGCCTCGCCGTCCTGCGCGTCCGCAACCAGGCCGAATACGAACTGCTTCGTCAGGCCATCGCGCATCTGATCCTCGGCCTGGGCGGCGAAGACGAAACCGACACCAAGGCGCGCATTGCGGCCTACGAACTGAAGCACGGCCCCATCAGCGACGGCGAACTGGTAGAAGCCATCGCCGCCGTCTTGCTCACCGAGGCCTTCAACCACAAGAACTTGCAAGCCGTCGATGGCCGCATGGCCAACGGCATGAGCGTGATGGCCATGGCCGCCCACACCGGCTGCAACACCGTATACGGCTCGACCGCGCCTAACAACCCCCACCCCTACCCCTGGATGAACTCCCTCTTCCAGGACGGCGTCACCGTCGGCTGGCTGATGGGCGAGTCCTTCATTGTCGATCACGCCCGCCGCTCGGTCATCCCTGAGCGTCTGGCCGACATCCTCCTCACTCGTGACGCTAACGTCATCGACGCCCAGGAGTACTACAACCTCTCGCACTTCACCGACGCGCTGATGACCGATCAGGAGATCGTCGAACTGCCCAAGGTCTGGGCCGTCGGCGGCGATGGCGGCATGGGCGACATCGGCTACCAAAATATGTCCAAGGTCATGCTCCAGAACCGCCCCAACGTCAAGGTTCTGATGCTCGACACGCAGGTCTACTCCAACACCGGCGGCCAGAACTCCGACTCGACGCCCATGCTCGGCGGCAATGACATGAATGTCTTTGGCGCGGCTACGCAGGGCAAGAGCACGGAGAAGAAGACCGTCGCTGAAACCTTCCTCGCCGGTCACGGTTCACCCTTTGTTGCGCAGGTCTCGATGGCCAACGCGCCCAAGCTCTACCGCGCCATCCTCGACGGCCTGGAGTATCGCGGCACGCTCTTCATTCAGGCCTTCACCACCTGCCAGCCGGAGCACGGAGTCGCCGACGACATGGCGCTCTTCCAGGCCCAGCGCGTGCGCGACTCGCGTGGCGTGCCGGAGTTCGTCTTCAACCCGCGCTTGGGTGAAACCTACGCCGAAGCCCTCGATCTCAAAGGCAACCCGTCCATCGATCTCGATTGGTACGAGAGCAAGGACAAGGCCACCGGCGAGCTGCGCCGCTACACCGTCGCTCACTGGTGCACCACTGAAGCCCGCTTCCGCAATCACCTGAAGAAGATCAAGCCGGAGGCCGCGGCCAAGCTGATTCCGCTCGACAACATGCTGGTCCGCATCACGCAGCAGGACGTGGTTTATCGCCACTACCTCAACCCCGCTCACCGCGCCTTCATCCCCGACTTCGGCGTTGCCATCACCGTCCACGACGAAGCCGGCAAGGCAACCCACTACGCCCTCAGCCGCCAGTTAGTGATGTTCTGCACCGAGCGCCGCAAGGCATGGCGCATGCTGCAATCCAAGGCCGGCATCGTCAACAAGGAATACGCCGCCCAGCGCGCGATTCTGGCCGAAGTAGACGCCGGCAAACTCCCGCTGGAAGAATTCCTATCCCACGCCCACGAACTCCTCAAGGAGCGGCTGGCCGCTACCGTACCAGCCAAGGCGTGACGCAAAATCAACTCGCAAACCGAGACAAGAACGCGGACCTTGGGGTCCGCGTTCTTGTCTCGGTTTGCGTTTCCTGTTAAGCCGCCTTACTTTCTTGTTTGTGCAGATCGTTCACGATTTCAGCAACCAGATTGAAGCCGTGGAGGTCGTTGTAACCAAATTGAACATTGTTATACAACGGTCCTTCAGCACGATTCACTACCTGCATGACGTTCGGGGTGAATGATAACTTGTTTCCGTGCTTTGATTTGAAGCTCCAGATGAGCTCCAGTTCGCGATCTACTACACCGTTGAGAATGATAGTTCCATTGAAGTTGATCATGTTGATTTTCCTTTGAGGCTGAGCCTCGGTTGGACTACTATTTAGAAGAGGCAGGGAAACACCCGCAGCGCTGACACGCCGCTCGCGATCTTTGCGATACCTCTTCACCCTCGCTCACCGTCGCAAGCCGGAGAGCGGACAGAATCCATGAACTCACCACGGCTCGAATCGCATCCCCGCCAAGAGATCAGCGATTCGGGCCTTTCTGTTTCTGCCCATCACCACGGTGAGTATGATGGAAATGGGCTAATCCTCTTCTCAGAATCACGTTTCCTCCTCCCCGACAATAGCCGAGTCAATGATGAATTCAAGTCCTTTCAGGAAGCCTTTAAGTCTCTTTGCATCTCGAGCGTTTATTCCAAAAGGGATGCTGAATTCGGCAATGCGACCGTCCGAAAGTTCAAAACGAGTATTGTTCCCGCTAGCACTCACAGGAGAGATCGGCGTCCCGGCGAAAATAGGGATAGGTTTGGATGAAATGTCTACAGACTGCGGAGATGTCGGCTGAGGTAAGGGAATCTCCTGTTCAACGATCCGCCCCACTTGCTTTTCCATCTCAAATCCTGGTGTCTCAAGGATTTGAGTCTTTCCGTCGGCCCGGTTGAACAGCAACCCCGCCGTCTTAGCCGCATCCTTAAAGGCCTTAACCCAATCTGCAGAAAGTGCTTGCGGAATGTCAATGTCCTGCTCAAGTATGTTCCGAAGAAACTCATCGGCTGGAAGCAATTTTCCTTTGAGACGTTCGAAGAGCTTCGTAAACGTTGGGACACCGAGGAACGAAGCTTTTTTTGCTAACTGATCAGAATCTTCACTAGTCGGTGCAGAAATCGCGTTGCCTTGTTCCGTTAGCGTAACAGTACTGTTCTGCTCTGAAACGAGCCCGTAAAGCTTCAGGGCACCGATCTTCTTCACAAAACTGCTGCTGCTTGACGAATTCCCCGTTAATCGAGACATCAAGTCATATGATGCTTGGCCGCCACCCTGTTCGTAAATTTTGCGTGCCAGATCGAAACCTTCAGCCAACCCCAAAAACGGTGGGAAACTTCCGCGTTTCAGCCTCTCTGGCTTATTCTCCGGAACCTGTGTTGCCATTGGCTCCTCCTACTAAAAACAATACATATTAGAGCATTCAAAAGCAACAAAGTTTTTGAAAAAATGGTTATATTTTTATAATTATTTATTTTGCAGTCACTTACGATATACACGGTACACGTTTTACACAGGTATATCCGTATTATTAGATGGTTTATCTGTGGAAAAGCGGGCTGAAATTCGGCGGATCATCTTCTCACCTATTGATAAGATCGTTCTTCAAATTTCGCATTATGGACACGAAGTCATTCTTTCAAAATAAATTAAGCATGATGGTGGACGTTCAGATTGTTCATTCTCAACCAGACGGTTTCATGACACACTGACTTCATCCGCTGAATAGATCACCAATGATATACGATCTCAAACAATCTGCTTACTGGCTATTTCATCTCTGAATACTCGGATCCTGGGCACACAGAAACCTCCACTGCAATCCTCTCGCAGGAGCAGCCCGGCTCTCCCGGAGGGAGGGTGCGAGAATAGCCCAGGGTGAAGCGCAGCGCAACCCTGGGGAAGGCCAGTCCGCAGAAAGTTGCGCCCCGTAGGGGCGCATCGAAGCCAGCCCGGAAAGGCCGGTCTTCGCTTTTTGTTTTGAATCTACTGTAGCCGCTCGGGGAGAGCTTCCACTTGCGCTAGGCGTGAATGCTGTCGAGTGCTGCGGCGAACTCCGGCAGCAGCATGGTCTGATTGCGGTCGGGACCGGTGGAGACCATGCCGATCTTGGCGCCGCTCTCGCGCTCCTGGAAGCGCAGATACTCTTGCGCTGCCTGAGGCAGTTTGTCGAACTCAGTGATGCCCTCGGTGGAAGAGCGCCAGCCTTTCATCGTGGTGTAGACAGGCTTGATCTGCTCCAGACCTTGCACGTCGGCGGGGATTTCGTCGGTAACTTTTCCGCCGATCTCGTAGCCCACGCAAATAGGAATCTCGGCCAGTTCGTCGAGCACGTCCAGCTTGGTAATGACCAGCCACTCGGAGCTGTTGACCTGATTGGAGTAGCGTAGCATGGGCAGATCGAGCCAGCCGCAGCGGCGGGGGCGGCCGGTGACCGCGCCATATTCATTGCCGCGCGCGCGCAGGTTCTCGCCCACTTTGTCGTGAATCTCTGTCGGAAACGGCCCTTCGCCGACGCGAGTCACGTATGCCTTGGTCACTGAGATGACGGTGCCGATGGCCAATGGGCCGACGCCGGTTCCCGTCGCCGCGCCGCCTGCCGTCGCCGACGAGGAAGTAACAAAGGGATAAGTCCCGTGGTCGATGTCCAGCATGGTTCCCTGTGCGCCTTCAAACATCACGCTGCCACCTTCGGCAATGATCCTGTTCAGCAGGCGACCGGTGTCGGTGACAAAGGGGCGGAGCTGCTCGGCGGCGGCGGCGTACTCGTCATAGATCTGGGCCGGGTCGAGCGGGTCAGCGCCGAAGAGCGCGTGGACAATGGCGTTCTTCTCCGCGCAGGCGGCTTCAATGTGCGTCTTCAGCAGCTCGGGTCGCAACAGGTCCACGATGCGTAGACCGCCGCGCGACATCTTGTCCTCGTAGGCCGGGCCGATGCCCTTGCTGGTGGTGCCGATCTTCTGCCGTCCAGGCGCGCACTCGGCGGCCAGTTCGATCATGCGATGGTAGGGCAGAATGACCTGGGCACGATTGGAGACGCTGAGCTGCTCATCGACGGTGACGCCCAGCGCACGCAGCTTGGCCACTTCCTTGAGGAAGGCAATCGGGTCCAGAACCACGCCGTTGCCGATGACCGCACGGCAACCAGGCCGCAGAACGCCGCAGGGAATCAGTTGCAGAACGAACTTTTGATCGCCAATGATGACCGTGTGGCCAGCGTTGTGCCCGCCCGCATAACGCGCCACGGCGCGGAAGCGCTCGCTCAATACATCCACGATCTTACCTTTGCCCTCGTCGCCCCACTGAGCGCCCAGCACCACGGCAGTCTTTGCTCGCATGACTTTCTGAATCCTAAACACTTTCTTTTTAGAGAGATGAAGCGGCGAATGCAATCAGGCGCGGGAAGCGTGTACTCGCGTATATCCATGCAGCGGCGCCGACCCGCCGAAGCTCTTTCTATTAATAATAAACCCTGCCTCGTGCGGACTGTGGCGCGCCTACTCTCCGTCCTTGTCCTATCTACGTGAACCCATAAATTGGAGTATCTGCGAAGTATACTTCCCCGCTGTCGCTTCCGTGATGGCCGAAGTTTCCAAATCGCCTGATGAATCATTGAGCTATACTTTGCGCGAGTCATCTAACACCTGAGGAAGTGTTCACAGGCCGTGGCTGCAATAGAGGAACTGCGGCTTTCTGATCAGCCGTTACCATGCCGCAGGCGCGTTATTCTAAGAAGATGATGACCTTGTCCCGAACACCCTCGCGCCGCGTGGCTGTGTATTGCGGTTCAGCCGATGGAACCAATCCAGCCTATCTTGCCGAGGCGCGCACGCTGGGCGCGGCGATTGCCGCCGCCGGGCTAGGGCTGGTCTATGGCGGGGCCAATGTCGGGTTGATGGGCGCGGTGGCCGATACGGCGATTGCCGGCGGCGCGGACGTGATCGGCATTTTGCCTGAGGTGCTTGTAGAACGCGAGATTGCTCACGAAGGACTGACGCAGTTTGAGCTGGCGCCTACCATGCACGTGCGCAAGGCGCGCATGGTAGAGTTGGCCGATGCCTTTCTGGTGCTGCCGGGCGGCTACGGCACGCTGGAGGAGCTGCTGGAGGCGGTCACCTGGGCACAGCTTGGATTGCACATCAAGCCGGTAATTGTCATTAACACATCGGGCTACTGGGACGGATTGCTCGACTTTCTGGATTCGGCTGTCGCAGCGGGTTTCATCAAGCAGAAGAACCGGGAGTTGATGCGCGTGGCGGCGAATGCCATAGAGGCGGTAGGGATGGTAGTTGCAGAATGATTGGATTCGCCGCTCTCAATCATCAAAGCTGGATCCATCGGATAAGCGCAGGTCCTTCGATTCCGTTCAGCTCAAGATCAAAGATTTGTAGTTTTGCAATCATTTCAATCCTGATCAATATTTCCGGGTGCCTATTCGCCGGCCCAATAGCCGCGTCTTCCAGTTACAACTAACTCCGGGTAGTCTTTCAGGCGCAGCCCGACGGCGTGAAAGCCGGGATGCGGCTCGGCGGGATAATAAGCTCAGCAGATAGCGGTTGGGCAGATGGTGGGAGATGGTTTGCACGCCGCGCTCCAGGCTGCGCGCATCCTTGAATTGGATGGATTCGCCGCCGGTCAACTGCGCCACGCTCTCGGCGGCATTGTGCTTGAGGCTGTCCGCGGCTGCGATGGCCGCTGCTTTGGCCAACCGCAGCGGCGGAGCCAGCAGGCCCAGGCAGTCATAGGCTTGCACCCAGCGGTTCTGATCGGGCGCATTCGGATCCTTGGCCATGCAGCCGCCGGAGGGACCGGGGGTTGGGTCGTGGTAGATCAGCGCGGCGGTGTGCGCGACGTTGGATTTGCCCGTGGAAAAGTACAGGCTGTAGATAGCCGTATTGGTGTCGCTCACGTCACGCAGAGCCTGCTCAAGGGTCGCTTGGCTACCATGATCGACGGTTTCACTGATGAGCAGAATGGCGCGCCGGTACGACAGCGGCTGGCGGCGCAGCAGATCGACAGAAAAGCGCAGGCTGTCCAGGATGGCGGCGTTGCTGTCGCCGCCCTCAAGGTTTTGCAGGGTCTCTTCCACCGCATTCAAATCCGAGGTAAAGTTCAACGCTAATTGCGGCGCGCCGTCAAACTGCACGACGGCAACCTGATGGGGAACCGCGCCAACGACCGCCTCAATGGATGGACCCAGATGGCGATAACAGTTGATCTGGCGAGCGCCCGCGCCGCCGGTTTCAATAACGATCACCAGCGCCAGCGGCTCGCTGCCTGTATCTTCGTCGATAGAAATCTTCTGTTCGATGCCATCATCCGAAAGAACAAATTCCTCGGCCTTCAGGGTGAAGACCGGCTCTCCGGATTTGGTTTTGACCAGCGCAGGAACCGTAACCAAAGTGGTGCGGCTGCTGAGTGTAGGAATCGACGGAGCGGCAGGAGAGGGAGTTTGCGCCAGCGCTGCCGGCAGGCTTGCAGAAACCAATAGGAATAGTAGCATTATCTTCCGGTATTTCATCCGCATCCTGTTTTGACGAATGACAGGCTCATTTGCTCTGCCTGCTCTCCCAGCTTTTGAAACAGGAACCGGGAGAGCAGGCATTTGGCTTACTCGGTCAACTCCAGGGTCATCATCGCTCCACCCATCGAGGTCAGAACGGCGCTGGATTTGACTACCTTGCGGGAGTCCTTTGCCACCCATAGAATTTGCTTGTCCGCGCCACCGTCCGCCGAAGTGATTTCAACTTTATAGGCGTCGAAGTTTCCGGCGGGCACGGTGACTTGCTCCATACCAACAACCTTGAGCTGTTGCAACTTGACCTTTTGCACCATGGCATCAAAGTTACGGAAGGAGGTGCTGAATCCCTCCGCCAAAGGCAGCGTGGCTATGATCTGGCTCGCGCCGGGACCGTCGGCAAAGAGCGAACCGCCCAGATCGGCCGAAAGGGACTTGTCCTGTCCGCCCATGCTCATCTTGCCTACCGCTTTGCCGCCGGTGAAGTCCAGATCGATGGTTGCGGGTCCTTGGGCCAACTTGCGTTTGAGCAGAATCAAAGTGCCTTTCTCGATGGTTCCTGTATCGCTGAGTGTCCCTCCCGGCGTTTCCATTGCGTTGATCGCCGTCCAAGTGGCGCCGCCGTCGGTGATTGTGGTGGTAAGTTTGAGAGCCATCTTCTGGCCGGCCATCTCAATTGTCGCCGCATAGTGCCACGTACCGGGTTGCAGATCGGCGGCCGGCTTGGGCGCGCTGACCGTGGCTGCTTCCACCTTCTTGGGAAGAACAACTGTTTTGGGATCGACCGTGATCTCCTTCAGCCGCGCCACAGACTCTGGCGAGCCACCCTCTTGGAAGCGTCCGCCCAGGTGCGCGGCCAGAAACTTCTCCGACTCCATGAACAGCGCCAGATTATTGATTGGCCGTTGAAAGCCGTGGCCTTCATCGGGAGCCAGAATGTACTCGACCGGAAAGCCGCGATCGCGCAGGGCGACGACAATCTGCTCGGCCTCGCGGCGATTGACGCGCGGATCGTTGGCTCCCTGCGCCACAAGCAGAGGCGTCTTGATCTTGTCGGCGTAGTTGAGCGGCGAGCGCTCGGCCAGAAGCGCTTTGCCCTCCGCCGTGCTCACGTCGCCCAAGCGTACAGCAAAGGTCTTGCGCGCCGCTTCCCAGTATGGTGGGATCGACTCCATCAGCGTAATCAGGTTGGAAGGCCCGACGATGTCCACGGCCGCCGCATAGAGGTCTGGAGTAAAGGCCACTCCGGCCAGGGTAGCGTAGCCGCCGTAAGAGCCGCCCAGAATGCCGACGCGTTTGGGATCGGCGATGCCTTCGTCGATCAGGTACTTCACACCCCAGGTCAAGTCATCCTGCATCTTGCGGCCCCATTCCAGGTTGCCGGCATCGAGAAACTTTCTGCCATAGCCGGTCGAGCCGCGGAAGTTAGGCTCCAGAACAGCGTAGCCGCGATTGGCAAAGAACTGCGCCAAGGGGTTGTAACCCCATTCATCACGCCCCCACGGGCCGCCATGCGGCATGATCAGAGTAGGCAGGTTCTTGGCTTCTACGCCCTTGGGCAGCGTCAGATAGGCCGGAATCTCCAGCCCGTCGGAGGATTTGTAGGTGACGGATTTCATCTCCGCCAGATCCTCGCGCGGCAGCTTCTCGCGGACTTTGTACTGCGGAATCAGCTTGTGGCCCTTGCGTTCGAAGATCAGGACCTGGCCGGGTTCGGTGTCGCTGTGCGCGTTCACCAGCCAGAGTTTTTCGTCCGCCGTGCGGGAGACCACACTGACGAACTGGCCTTTGAAATGCTCTTGCAGCCAGTGATCGTCCGCGCCGAAGGCCTTGTCTTTGAAGTACGTCTTGACGCGGGCGTCGGTGTACCAGGTCTCGACCAGCTCATCGGTCTTCTCAGAGAAGAGCGCGCCGCCGAAGTCCACTTTGCCCAGCGGGTCCGATTCCACTAACTCGGTGTTGCCGGTTGCCGGATCGAGCAGCACCAGTGAGATCAGATCGATGCCCTTGTTGGTCTCCATGTAGGCGCGGCTATTATCGGGAAGAAAGTGCAAGATGCCGCAGCTTTCAAAGACATTGCAGGAATAGATTTGCATGAGTTTGTCGGCATCCACGCGGAGAATCTCCGTGTCGCCGTTGTCGGCGCTGCGTTCGGCAAGCCGCAACTGCCCCTTCAAGTCAAAGTCCCAGCCCACAATGCGGTCAGTGTTCTTGCGCAGCAGGGTCTTTTCGCCGGTGGAGATCTTCAGTTTGTACAGGTCGTGCCACGCTTTGTCCCGGTCGTTGATCCCGATGTAAGCGATGTCTGGATCGCTTTTGGGAAGCTCGTAGGGGATAACGCGCACACCTTTGAGGCCGGTCAGATCGCGGGAGGGCGGAGCATCCGCGCCGGCGGCGGGCTGGGCCGCTGGATCAACCGCATAGATGTTATAGTTCTCGTCGCCGTCCTTGTCCTTGACGTAGAGAATGGCCTTGCTGTCCCGCGTCCAGAAGAATCCAGCAACCGGGCGCTTGCTCTCTGTGGTCAAGAGGCGCGCGGCGCTGAAGGGTTCGCTGACGGCCTTCACGTAGACATTGCGCGTATCCTTCCAAGGCTTGAGGAAGGCAAGATACTGGCCATCGGGGGAGAGCTGCTCACCTGCAATCTCCGGATTGCCAAAGAGCAGATCGCGATCAATCAGCGGCGGCGGGCCGGATGCTTTCTCCTGCGCGCCGGCATGGTAGACAGAGACGAGCAGGGAGAAACAGATCAAGGCGCTCAGTACGGTTCTCATGGAGGGGGGTCCTTTCTTGTCGCTGTTTCTGCGGGACGAGTTTTCAGCACGTATGAATTTCTGCGCGGCAGACAGGCCAGACCGGCGGCAGTCCCTAGACTACTGCTTCATAAAACCTCCTTCAAGCCAGACTTGAAAAATTGCGATTTGTTACCTTTCAAGAGAAATATTCAGGGACAAGCGGTACAAAAATCCTGCATGGACGGGCTTCGCCTTCCAGTTCGTAGACCGATACAGGCGTAATGGAGCGATGTACGAAATATATGCAGGATTTGTTCCTCGTATACTTGTCTCAGCGTATGTCCACACACCTTGACAGAATTCTGGCCTCGACGCGCGCCACGGTGGCAGCGGCGAAGGCGCTTGTTCCCATCGCGGAGTTGGAGCTGTTGGCCGAGTTGCATCAACCGCGTGGATGGGCGGCGGCGCTGCGCCGGAAAGCCGCAACCGACCCCGCCATTATCGCCGAGATCAAGAAGGCCTCGCCATCGAAGGGGCTGATTCGCGCGGATTTTGATGCGGCGACGCTGGCTCGCAGCTACTTTGCCGGCGGCGCGACGGCGCTCTCGGTGCTGACCGACGAGCCTTTCTTCCAGGGCAGCCTGCGCAATCTGGAGCTGGCTTCGGCGGCGGTTCCGCTGCCTTGCCTGCGCAAGGATTTCATCGTCGATGCATACCAAATTGCCGAGGCGCGCGCGCATCACGCGGACGCCATTCTGCTAATTGCCGCTGCGCTGACAGACGCTGAACTTAAGAAGTTTTCCCAGGCGGCGCACGCGCTGGCGCTCGACGTGCTGGTCGAGGTGCATACGGCCGAGGAACTGGACCGCGTGCTCGGAGCGCTGGGCACAAGTGGCGCGGAGGCTATCGGCGTGAACAACCGCGACCTGAAGAGCTTCGAGGTTCGTCTGGAAACCTCGCTCGAACTCGCCGAGCGGATTCCGCCTGGAGTGGTGAGCGTAACCGAGAGCGGCATCGCCACCCAGGAAGACTTGGCTCGACTGCGTACGGCAGGCTTCGACGCCTTCCTGATTGGCGAGAGCCTGATGCGCCAGCCCGATCCCGGCGCGGCGCTCCGAGCGCTGCTGGCTGGAGCGGACTGATGAGCCTTTGGATCAAAATCTGTGGAAATACTTCGCTGGAAGACGCGCTTGTGGCGGCGGAAGCTGGAGCGGACGCGGTGGGCTTTGTCTTTACTCATAGCCCTCGGCAAGTGACGGTGGAACAGGTGGCGGCAATTACATCGCATCTGCCTGCTGGAATCGAGAAGATTGGCGTCTTCGTCAAGGCAGAGTTGGAGGAGATTGTCTCCACTGTTCAACGCAGCGGACTGACGGGCGTGCAACTGCATTGGGATGCGCCGCGCGAACTTCCCACACGGCTGCGCGCGCAACTGGCGTCCGAGTTGCGCGTCGTGCGCGTGGTCCACTTCAGTGCTCAGAGCGCCGCCGAGCACGCAGCTCAGATCGCCGAGCACGCACGCAATCCGCACGTGGACGCGGTGCTGTTGGATTCGCGCACGGCCAAGGCCGTCGGCGGTACAGGTGTGGCCTTCGATTGGGTTGAAGCGCGCAAGGCGCTTTCCTCAGACTCAGGCAATAAGTCACAAGGGCGTATCATAGCGGCGGGCGGGCTGAACCCTGCCAATGTGGCTGAGGCGATTCTTGCGTTGCGTCCTTGGGGCGTGGATGCCGTCTCAGGCGTGGAGGCTGCACCGGGCCGCAAAGATGCCGCCAAGGTGCGGGAGTTTGTGCACCGCGCAAGAAAAGAAGATCCAGGATATTGAAGCTATGCGGCACCCATATGCAGGTTTTGCGGGCTGCTTTTCCGGCTCGCAGGCGTTCTCTTTGTTTCATCTTGCCGATCTGAGAGAATAGTAGCAGTGGAACGAGCGCAACATTCACTCCGGCGGGCGATAGCGCCGGGAGTTCTGGCGGGGCTGGCGTTGGCTGGCGTTCTGCAGCTTCTCTGCGCTTTGGGCCACGCACAAGCGCCCAACCCTTCCTCTGCCGCCAATCCATTCTTCGGCAGCGTCACCGCGCATCCTGCCAACGGATGAGCTTCTGCGGCTCTCGCTGGATGATGCAATTGCGCTGGGCCTGAAGAACAACCTGGGCCTCAAGGAAGCCGAGTACGGTGAGAAGACCCTTCACGGGCAGAAGAACGAGGCCCTGCAGAACTTTTTGCCGACGATCACCCTGCAAGGCGATCTGGGCGTTCATCAGCAGAATCTGGCCGCGCTGGGCTTTGGTCCCGACACGATCAAGATGTTTTCATCGCTTTTTCCTGGCGGTAAAATGCCGGCGGGCTTCTCGGAGATCACGCGCGACGATGTGACCGACGGCCAGATTCAGTATGGCCAGATGCTCTTCTCCGGCCCGGTGATCGCAGCCTGGAAGGCGGCCGGAGCGGCGGAGCGCGCGGCTCACTTTCAAAAAATGTCGGCGCGCGGCGAGGTGGTCCAGCAGGTTGCCACGGCTTATCTGCACGCGATTGCCGCGTCCAGCGAGGTGGACAACGCCAAGGCCCTGGAAGCAACTGGCGAGAAGCTGGTCCATGACGTCATGAGGCGCACGTGGCCGGCGTTGCCGCCAATCTGGATGAACTGCGGGCGCGGGTGCAGCTTCAGGCGCAGCAGCAAGCGCGCATCGCCGCGCAAAACGCATTCGAGAAGAATCTGATCCTGCTCAAGCGCGAGATCGGCATCGACCCCGGCCAGCGGTTGCGCTGACCGATCCGGCGCCCTACAACGATCTGGCTACGCAGACTTTGGATGAGCTGCGGGCGCTGGCTTACCGGAGCCGCCAGGATTATCAGACGCTGCAAAATCAGGCCATCGAGATGAAGGCCATTCACGCGGCCTATCGCAGCCAGCGGTTGCCCAGCCTGAGTTTTGGCGGCTACTACGGCGTCAGCCAGGTCAACGGCGCTGGCTCGCACGGCAACTTTGCCGCCGTGGGCACGCTCAGTCTGCCGCTCTTCCGCGAGGCCAGGCTGCGCGGCGATACGGACGCCGCACAGGCTCAGTTGGATGCGGTCCGCGCCCAGCTTGACGATCTGCGCGGCAAAATCGACTATCAGGTTCGCTCGGCGCTGCTGGACGTGACGGCGACGGCCAAACTGGTCGAGGTTGCCCGCTCCAACTCGAATCTGGCGACCGCGCACTCTGGCCGACGAGACAGACCGCGTCAGTGCGGGAGTCGATGACAACCTGCCTTTGGTCACCGCACAGGCCGCGCTGGCCTCGGCGCGAAAGCAATCTGGTCGAAAGCCTTTATCAGTACAATCTCTCCAAGCTCTCTCTAGCCCGCTCTGCCGGGGTGATCGAGACCCAGTACCGGAGCTATTTAGGGCGATAATCTCTCTCCTTCTCAACAATTGAGTTTTGCCGTAAGCGGTCGCATGCGCGCGAAAGCCGCGCGTCAGCTCCTACATCTACTTTTCACGACCTGAAAAACCTGTGCAGCCCGTAAAGTTGTGCGATCGTAGTGAGAAGTTGGCGATTGGGTTCGCAAATTCTATCTGGGGAGTTTACCGGTACTTTCGTGAATCTTCGGTTATCTTGCCGGAATCACAGGAATCGAACCAATTTCTCCTCAGTTATCCACAGCGAAGGCTACTTTCAGGAAAAAGAGAACCATATTCGACAACTATTTCCACTTATTTTTTTGTCAAGAAGGTAGTTTAAGTCTGCTTATCCACGTAGAGTCTTGTCATAATCCTAGCAAGAGCGGATTCTCGGGAGCTGCTTCAAGAGCCGAGGTCAGTGAAATCCGGATCGAAAGAAGAGTACAAAGACCCAGGCTTTGCCGGAGACCACACAGGGAGCACTGAAAAGTGACCAGCTATAGCCGTCAGGACGTGTTGCGCATCTTGCAGATCGGCGCCCGCCAATTGCAAGGGTGGGAGCGAGCGGAACTGATTGCCCAGCAGCAGAGCTACAGCTTCCAGGATCTGGGACAGTTGCGGACCTTGCGTCTGCTGCGCGAAGAGTCCGTGCCAGTGGCTTCGATCCGCCACTCGATTGTGGCGATGAAGGCGGTCTCCGGCATGACCAATCCGATGCTGGAGGCGACTTTGGTGCGGACAGGGACGCGGCTTGCCTTCCGGCACAGCGGGGCGATGGTGGACCCAATCAGCCGCCAACTGCTCTTTGACTTCGAACGGCTGGAGGATGGCTGTGGGCTTTCAGTCGCCTCCGAACCGCTGTTGCTGCGCGCTCCGGCGGCGGGCAAGCAGGAGGCCGTGCAGGAACTGTTTCTTGAGGCCGTGCGCGCCGAGGAGGCAGGCGAAAAGATTCGCGCCATTCAGCTCTATCAGCAGATCATGGAGCGCGATTCGAACTTTGCGCCGGCCTGGATCAATCTGGGGACGATTCACTTCCACCTGCGCGAGTTCGAATGGGCGGAGGAGCTTTACCGAACCGCGACCGAAATCGATCCCAACTATGTGCTGGCCTTCTTTGACCTGGGCAACGTACTGGACGAATTGCAGCGGCCTGT
This sequence comes from uncultured Acidobacteriaceae bacterium, assembly GCA_963804315.1. Classification (GTDB taxonomy): domain Bacteria; phylum Acidobacteriota; class Terriglobia; order Terriglobales; family Acidobacteriaceae; genus Telmatobacter. The sequence goes on along the minus strand of CAWDQB010000044.1, from coordinate 25,192 downwards.
GGAGTCGATCGTCGCCTACAAGCGGGCAGTCGAACTATCGCCCTCCTACGCGGATGCCCACTATAACCTGGCGCTGGCCTATGAGCGCCGGGGCGAGGCGCGCTCGGCGCTGCGCCACTGGCAGGCCTATACCAAGCTCGACAAGGACGGCCCATGGGCCGAGCACGCCCGCGGACAGATGCGCAAGCTGCTGGAGCGCGAGAAGCTCACCATCGCCTGGCGCGCGCAGAGCTTTCTTCCGCCGCGCAAGGGACGGGCGGCCCTGACACTGGTGGGCGGCTAGGGATTTTTTGGAGCTTTGCCTCGACGAGGCATTGGGCTTCGTGGACTCCCAGCCAGAATCTTCAATATTAAAAGACCTATTGATCTGGCCCTTTTGATTTGCGCGAAGAAGGAAATGAACAAACGCAGGTCCTTCGACTCGCTCAGGATGACAGCTCATTGGTGATTCAAACAATCAGGCCCTTCCATAGGGAAGGGCCTGATTGTTTGGTTGACTGAATCGCCTAACTCACAGTCACGGTAAAGGTGGTTGAGACAGCCGGAGTGATGGCTGGACTCGCGGTGGGCATCACTGTAAAGGTGTAGGTCCCTGGAGTCGTGGGCACGTTGTTGACGGTGATTGTCGCTGTCCCGGTGCTGGGGTTGAAATTGGTGTCTCCACCGTAGTTTGCTGTCAGAGTGACGCTCCCTGGCGTATTCAACTTATTGGCGGGAATGGTAAAGCTCGCGTTCCCAGCCGAGAGCGTTTGTTGCGGAGTCGTGTAGCCGGGGATCGCGATGTCAACGCCTCCAGTCGGCGTTCCCGAGCTACCCGCGACGGCGACCTTCACATCGAGCGAACTGTTGACTGTGACACTGCTTGAGGCCGGCGTGACGGTAACGGTGGGCGTCGGAAGCGTGGTTGTGGATGAACCACCACCTCCGCCGCAGCCTACGCCGGCCAAGGTGATCGCAGCCATCAGCAGGATCGCGCTGAGCATCTTCCGTCCTTTGCGAGAACCGATGGGCGCCAGGAAGAGGAAGAGCGCGGCCAGAGCACTGCCGCCTGCCGATTCAAACCAGCCGGAGGAGTTGCGGCACCGGGCCAGAAGCGCCGGATTGCCGGACGGCGAGAGCTGCGCGGTGGTGGTTCCGGTTGTGCTGACGGTGTAGGTGACGGTGGGGCTGGCCACGCCATCTTGCACGGTCACCACTCCGCTGCCAGTCAGTGCGCAGGTGGGGTTGCCCGGCGTGCTGGCTGTCACTCCGGATGGATAGCCAGTCAGCACGCAGGAGGCAGAGGTGAAGGTCACGGTGCCGGTGTAGTCGCTGGGCGAGGTCACTGTGACCGTGGATGTGGCTGGCGACCCGGGAGCCACGGCGGCTGGCGAAGTGGCTGCCAGCGAGAAGTTCGACTGCGTCACCGTCAGCATCAGAGTCTTCACAGCCTGCGCGTAATCCGCATCTCCCAGATAATCCGCCGTGAGCGTGTCGCTCTTTGCGGAGTTAGGAATGGAGTTCAACGTATTGGCGGGAATGGGGAAGGTCGCTACGCCATTCGCCAATATCCCTTGGGTCACAGAATAACCGCCGCCGCCCAGGGTTACCGTTCCCGTGGGCGTAGCGCCGGAGCCGGTCACGGTCACCGTCACCAGCAGCGGAGAGCCGGAATCCACCAGCGTCGCCGGCGCGGTCACCGACACCGTTGGCGTCAGCACCTGATAGTACGTCACGATGACCTGGGTCGTGGTGCTCGCCGAATCGTAGTTGGAGTCGCCGCTGTATTGAACATTCAGCGTAAGCGTATTGGTTCCGCTGGGGACCTTCCAGCGAATTCGGCGTAATGGTCACCGAGTAATTTCCGCTGCTCAGGGTGGCCGGCAGGAGGTGTAAGTACTGCCGTAAGAGACAGTCACGGTTCCAGTCGGAGTCGGGCGTCGGTGCAGCTTCCGGAGCAGTCCACCGTGCCGGTAATCACCAGGGTCTGGTTGGATTGGATGGTGGCGAGCGGATGGTGAAGAAACTGCTAACCGCAGCATTCAGCTTGCTTACCGTCACGCTCGCACTTCCCGTATTCGGTGCGTAGTTTGCGTCTCCGGTATAGCTCACGGTAAGGTGTCGCTTCCACCAGTCAATCTTCCGGCGGGAATCGTGAATGTGTATGCTCCGCTGTCAGCGTCTCCGGCGTAGAGCTGTAGCCGCCGCCGGAGAGTGTCACAAAGCCGGTCGGCGTCGTCCCGCCGGCGGAAGAGCTGGCCACTGTTACCGCGACGCTGAGGCTCTGGCCGACGGAAACAGTTGCCGGGGTCGGCGTCACCGTGATGGTTGTTGCGCCGGTTCCGACGGTGGAGACCCAGGCATTCACCACATTGGCCACGTTCAGCGATCCCAGCCCGGTGGCCTATCGTAGCCTGCGCCTGCGCTGTAACTGGGCAGGATGCCAATCTCATCGAGCATAGCCGAAAGTCTCTTGCGGGTCGTTGTGCAGTTTGGAGACAGGTAATAATCATTACTGTAGGCCCCGTAATCGCAGGGCATGGCATTCGTGCCGGTATCGATGTCGTTGAAGTAGCATTTGCTGGATGTAGTGACCGTCTCCGCGCTGCAACTGCTATAGGCTCTGCGTGCGGCCAGCGTATACAACTCGGAGTTCGGGCTTCCCTGCGGCACACCCGCCTTCTGGTTGATCAGCGCCATCACGCCGGCCATGGCGGGCGTGGCCACCGAGGTTCCCCCCACCTCCTGGTAGAAGGGTTCGTTGTTGCTGGAATAGGCGCAGGGAGTATTGTTGGTGGTGGCAGAAGCGCACATCAGGTAGGCGCTGCTTGAGACGTAGCCGTCGGCGGCGAAGAAGCTGACATCGGGTAGATCGCGCACACCATCGCCAGGAATGCCGGAGACGCCAGTCTGCCAGCTCGGCTTCTGCCATCCGTCGTTGGTGAGAGGGATGGAGCTGACAGTAGCTCCGCTGGGGATGGTGACGCTGCCGGTGCTGGTGGAAGTGGTTGTGCAGCTTCCGAGAGTTGTTGCGGTGCTGGAAGTGCTGTTGACCACGCAGTTGCTTGCCCCGCCGCTTCCGCCCACGGTCTCCACTGCGTACTCAAGGTATGGATATACATATCCAAGGCCTGGAGGATCCCCCCCTGGATCATTTGCAGAACCATAACTATAATCGAAGATGAAATTGCATGCCTGCTCGACATTTGCAATCTGTGAAGAAGAGATTGAATATTTGGAATAGATGGAATTGGCAGCATCCTGCACCCACTTCAATGTGAGCGGATTGGCGCAGCTTTCATTCCAGGGAGTTTCTGGTATGTATCCGATGGCGCTGGACTGGGAGGCGCTGTTGTTCGAGTTCCAATACGGCGAGGCCACGCACTCCGAGGTAGCCGCCGTGTCTGGATTGCACCAGTTGAAGTCCGTGCCGCCCACCGCTGTGTTGTAAGGCGTGGAGGCCAAGCCATTCACCGACAATCCGGACTCCGCAACGTAATTCCCGTCGTCGCAGGAGGCAGAGCCGGAGTCGCCCGCCGCAACGAATACGGCGATCCCTTCGGCCGCCGCCCTCTGCCACAGGTTGTAATACTCCACGTTGCCGGCCGTGCCATTGCCTAATTCACACTCGCCGTAGCTGACGTTCATGATGCGCGCGCCATTGACGGGAGAGGATGGGTTATCAATGTTATCGACGATATAGCTCTCGGAATCAAAGAGTCCATCGTCGGTCGAATCGGTTGAAGGTACATAGGACGAGACCAGAACAATCTGCGCGTTCTTGGCAATCGAACCGGACCACTCCACATCCAGCGAGTTCTCGACCAAGTCATCGATGGTGCAGGGAGGAGGATTGCTTTCCGTACCCGGATCGGTGCAAACCGTGAGCGGCTGGCTGTTGCCGGAGACGCGCAAAGGCGTGTTGGCCGCGTTGTTGGTGGGCAAGTTGAAGAAGTTGCGGAAGGTGAGAACGTCGTTATTGCCGTTGGCCCCGACCTCCGAACTGGCTGATTGCCCCACATCAATATCGCTGGTTCCGGCGATGGCAATGATCTGCCCCGTGCCGTCAATTGGCGTACTCGCATTCCACAGCGGAAGCACGTTATAAATGGTGGCGAAGTCATTTGGCCCCACATCCTCAACCAAATAAGGATTCGTGCCACTTTGGCTGATTCCATACTGCGGCCGGGCTGCAATCGCCGGCTTGGCCTGAGCGCTCAGCGGTGAAGTCTTTGCGAAGCTGCTCTGACCGAGAGTTGCTTCCTCGATTCCCGGCAGTCTCTGCCATCTTCCCGTGGCCGCTTCCCGCGTGACCTGACTGCCCAGGTGGTGCGCCGGCCGGGGGAAGAAGTTGTGCAGCGCCTTGACACCCACCACCACCGAGCCAAGCGCGGCGGGAATCTGCGGATCGCTCATGTTGCCGATGTGCGCCTTGCCATTCACTTCCAGGTTGTGAATCTCGGTGTGGAAGGCGCTTTGAACTTGGGACGCCTTGCCGCTGAAACGGATGGACAGACGATCCTTGGAGATTTGATCCACCGAGAAGCCATGCCCTGTCAGCCAGTTGGTGATGACCGCGATGTCGGCCTCCGAGGGGCCGTAGTTCTGGCCCACCTGCTCCGGCGTCAGCCAGTGGTGAAAGTTGGGCGAGTTGGCATCGTATTGGCTGGCGACAAACTGCTCGAAGGCCGCCTGCTGTGCCGCGTCGCGGCTGAGCACCAGGATCAGATCGGTCATGGGCAGATCGGGACTGACGCGCCCGCGATCATTCTTGGCGTTGGCCGCGGGGTGCGTATTGCCTGTAAGCGTAACCCGCTGGCTCTCGTCGATCTTGCCGGCGATCCGCTGAAGTGGTGTAAAGCTCTGGGCGCGCAATGCCGAAGCGCAAAAGAGCGCAGCCAAGCCGATCAACGCGCCGGCCAATATGCGGGTGGGGAATGCCTTCATCATACGCATCATGGGAATCCTGGACCCTTCCTTCGGAGGAAAACCCCCGATCCAACAAAAAGTTGCGCTCTTGGTAGAAAATATTCTGAATAAGTGTCTGTGAACGATCCGTCTTGCTCTTGTTTAGACGGAGGCAAAAGGAAGAGTGTTGACCAGCGTGGAAAGAAATGTCTAGAACCCTTGCCCGCGACATGGCTGACTGCCCCTGCTGCTCGCTTCAGTTCGTGGTTTCCCACCCATTCTGGAACTGAAAACGCAGATCCTTCGACTGCGTCAGGCAGAATGGATGGTGCACCCAATCTTTGAGGCGGACACGACTCAAAGTTCAAATCAACCGATACTATTCAAGCAAGTCAAAATGCCGCGGATTGTCAGATCCGGTCGGCCGGGAAGCTGCCCACCAGCTCCCCGGCGGCGATGTGCTGCCCGGCCAGCACAATGGCGTGGCTGGCGACGCGTGCCGCTGGGCCGATCACCGTGGGGTTGAGCGTCACTTCGCCGAAGTCATGCACCGCGTGGCTGTGCGAGTAGATGCGAGCGAAGGAGCCGATCACCGCTCCCTTGCCGATAGTGATGCCGCCGCGGTCGTTCAGCAGAGCGTGATGGCGGATGGTGGCGCCTTCCTCGATGGTCAGGTTATAGCCGTAAGTCAGCTCGACGCCGTGGTAGATTTTGACGCCTGCGCCGATGCGGGCAAAGATATGGCGGCCTAGCATTGCCCGGAAGCGCAGCCCAAGCCAATGGTTGGTCCCAATCGGCGAGCGGTCGAACATCTGCCAGAACCACAGCAGCGGCTTGCGGCGGGCAAACTGCACCGGCTCGGCATCGATGAAGTGCTCGGCCTCCAGCGTTACATTCTCCGGGTCAAGCGAGAGGCTGACAACGTTGCCGGGCAACTCGCTGGTCAGCGTCAGGTTGAGCTTGCTGTCATGCGGGCGGCCCAGATAGAGCTGGCTGAGCTGGTCGCGCACAATCTCCGAGCGCCGCTCTGGAGCCTGGTGGCGGGTGAACTCTTCATCGAGAAACTGAATCCAGCGCCGATAAACCTCTTCGGCCTCGGGCGCGGGGTGGGGAGCGTGATTGGCTGAGAATTCCATACGGATTGAACGATACAACATTGGGGCGGGGTGGGGCGAGTGCGGGGCAAATCAGATTTCTCGACATCGCTGAGCGGGAAGGCGATAATGCACCAAGTGATCCTTCCAGACTTTGTGGGACTGAAGCCCGCTTATGCGGTCTGAACTGCTCACTCGTCCGATATATCGACTTCGTGGACATTGACCAGTTCGTATACCTAAAATTGAAAGCATGAGGCAGTTTGGTTTCGAAAGCTAATTGAGAGGATTGACCATGTGCGAAGTTGTCGATCAACACCGCTTAGCGGACTATCTAGCGAAGAGGGCCAAGTGGTTATCTTGGTATGAGACTGGGGCAGGTGAATCGAACTCTCTTCAAGATCAATGGTTCTCGATGCTGCTCTCAGAGATGTCCTTTCGTGTAGTTCGGGAAGAAGGGGCCAAAGATCCATCGTCGATGCTAAACGTACCGCTTGTAGTTCACCTGCTAAACAGCGGTTACTTTTCGTCCCAAGTGTTAGCGACTAGACGCCTGCTCGATTCTAGAAAAGGTGTCATCTCACTCCGTCGGCTGATCGATGACATACGCAATAATCGCGATTTAATAACGCGCGAAGTATACGTATCCTTTGACGGGACAGCATACGCGCCCGAACTGCCAGAGCTAGAAATTCCAGGTTTACAACCTGCCGAATCACCATTTTCCGAATGGAATAGATCCCGAGTTCGACAAGAGCGGTTCGATAAACTATCAAAGGTGCTCCCTGAGAATCGCGCCCGTGATAACAAGATTCATAAGTCTGTGTTTTCAAAGATGGACCACTGGATCAACTCGTCTGGTGCGTCCAAATTGATAACCATCAGCCACGTATATCTAGCCCACGCAGCTCAGCAAAGTTCGATAAGCTCCACAATTCCGAAGGGTCTGTCTTTCTCGGAAGTCGAGGGCATCCAGAAGGCCGTCGTGCAGTCGATGCGTGTCATTTACGGCATCATTCTTTCGAGCGGCATATACAGCGAAGTTGTCCCGATGGTTCCCCTAGGCTTTTTCGGAAAGGTGTGGAACGGAGAAAGTTTGATCGAGTCAACCACGCGGATGAATAAGCAATGGGACGAGATGGCCGAAGAGCGGAACAAGTGGGTCAGGGATCTTGATAACGACTTATTCACGTAGTCTAGCGGTCTACCGGCGGGTGGCCTGTTCCCAGCACCCCCTCCAAACCAAAATGAGGTTCCCCCGGTGCCACGCTTTTGGGCACCGGAGATACTAAAGACCTCGGTTAGCGACGGTTCCGATCAATCCCCATACGTCAGCTCTGCTTCGGTGATCGCAGGAGCCCTCAACTGTCGCTAACAGCCCTTCTCACTTATTATCCGCCCTGTCCGCGTCGCTCGCCTCTTTCGGCCCCAGCAGAATCTGCACGCCCACGTAAGCAATCCAGTTCGGCTCGCTGTTCTGACGCGTCACCGCTTGAATCGCGCGTCCGCCCATGAAGAGCAGGCGCAAGTGGCCGGCTCGGTCCAGCGTCTGGCGGCCGCCAAAGTCCAGCGTCAGCTCGCGCTGCTTGGGTGTGAGGCCGATGCGGTTGGCGTCTTGCAGGTCATAAATCTCGCCGTACAGCTCCAGCCGCTCGCTGAATTCATGGCCGGCGATCAGCCCGCGCCCCCAGCGGCTCGGCACCAGTTGATTGCCGATCCAGCGGCCTACCTCGCCGTCGAAGTCCACTGAACCCCATTTGGCGGTGAACTCGACCGGCAGATAATACTGCGGCCCGTTCTCGACAATCCCCCGCCGCACCGCGCTGGTGGGATTATTGATCGAAACCTGCGGATAGGTTCCCAGCGAGAAGGTCATATTCTCGTCGGTCTTGGCTTCGCCGGCCGTGTGATGCTCATAAGGCCGCCACTTGATGCCCAGCAGCGACTCACCCAGCCCTGCGCGCGTGGTGTTGCTGCCATCCGTTGCCACGGCCATCGGCAATTCATACTTGAGCTGAATGCGGTCGCCCCAGCCGTAGTTCATATCGATGTCCGGCGTCTGGTAATAGGAGCTTCCTGGATTATGATTGGCGATCCAGCCGAAGTTGATTTCCCAGTGCCGGTTGCCGGGGGTGCCAGGGTCGTCGGTAATGAACGGCGGCCCGCCTTGAGCATGGGCGGGAAGAGCGGCGGTGATTGCAGCTACTAAAACTATTGCAATATGAAGAAGATGGCGGGTCGTTCGAATTGTATACCTCCAGAAAAGCGGAAAATACGAGGCTTTCCTTCTTCATAAAATAACACTCTGTTCATGAACAGACGGTTAAGATGAGTTGCATGGAGACAACAACCGTAGCCGGAAAACAGGTTTCCCGAATTGGCCTCGGCACCTGGGCGATTGGCGGGTTGGAGTGGGGCGCGATTCCCGACGACGTGGCCATCGCTACTTGCCTCAGCGCCGTCGAGCGCGGCATCAACCTGATCGATACCGCTCCGATCTATGGCCACGGACGCGCGGAGGAGATCGTGGGCCGAGCGATGCGCGCGCACGGAAGCCGCGACGCCTTTTTCATTGCCACCAAATGCGGCCTCGAATGGAATGAGCGCGGCGTCTTTGCCAACTCGACCGGGATGCGCCTGCGGGCAGAACTCGAAGCCAGCCTGCGCCGACTCAGCACCGACTACATAGATCTCTACCAAATCCATTGGCCGGACACACGCACGCCCATCGCGGAGACCGCCGCTCTCTTGGCTGAGTTTCAGCACGAGGGCAAGGTGCGCGCCGTAGGCGTGAGCAACTTCAGCGTCGCGCAGATGGAGGAGTTCCGCGCAGTCGCGCCGCTGGCCTCCAATCAACCGCCCTACAATCTTTTCGAGCGAGAGATTGAGTGCTGCGCGCACGGCGAAAGTATTTTGTCGTGGTGCAAGGAGAACAATGTCGCCGTTCTTACCTGGAGTACGCTCTGCCGCAGTCTGTTGGCAGGTAAGGTTCAGCGTGGCATGAACTTCGTGAAGGGCGACATTCGCTGCGTCGATCCCAAATTTCAGGAGCCGCGCTTCTCGCAATATATGACTGCCGTCGAACGGTTGGCCGCGCTGGCAAAGGAGCGTTACGGCAAGACGGTTCTGGAACTAGCGGTCCGTTGGGTGTTGGATCGTCCCGGCGTCTCTGTCGCCCTTTGGGGAGCCAAACGACCTGAGCAGCTAGACGCGGTCAGCGGGGTTCTAGATTGGCATCTGGATGCGGAAGCCATGGCCGAGATCGACCGCATCGTCGCCGAGTCGGTCATTGACCCCGTCGGACCGGAGTATCTTTCGCCGAAGGTGCGGGAGGACTGAGAAACTTATGAATAAGTGGATGTTTTGAAAGGGCATGACTTCAGTCGTGCCGCAAGTGACTCAATATAAACACCGGCTTTAGCCGCCGAGGAAGGTCTACCGACACTTTCGACTTTTGCTACAGGCTTTTGGATGGCTTCCACTGAAAGAGCAGAGCTTCGGGTGCAAGAATCAACAGCGCCCCGACAATCCATAAGAAATGACCGATCAAGGGTACCAAGTGATCTATGGTAAACAAAATCCAGGTTGTGGCCATACAAACCAGAATCATCACAGCTAGAACTCTGCGTATTCGGACAAACTTTGGCGAAAAGCAAAAAAGATAAAGCAGAATCAGCGGATTGATCAAGCCGCTGATTGCAGCCAATAGAACGGTGAGTAATTGCGTATCTTGTTCAGTCTTCAGAAAAGGTGCAGCCATTGACCAATATGCCACTTTCGCACATTCCCACCCCAATAAATCTATTGCAAATGTTCCATGTTCTCCAATATGACAAGCCGGAAGGAAAAATGCTGTTCCAAAGATACAGAATCCCGCAACCTGACAGACCAAAATCTTTCGCGGGATAGCTGCAATTACTCACAAGTCGGCAAGTAAGGCGACATTATTGTAGTAATCAAGCCCGCAATTTCGTATCATGAGTCATGCAGCGAGATGGGCGCACCTTCGATCACAAGACTCTTGAATCCATTCGTTTGATGGCTGTTGAACGCGTTCGCGAAGGCGAACGGCCCTCGTCAGTGATCGCCTCTTACGGGTTCAATCGCACCACGATCTACAAGTGGCTTGCTGTCGCCTCCAGTCTTGGCAAGGGTTTGAAAGCGCTGCGCTCGCGGCCTGCAACCGGGCGTCCGCGCACACTGACTCCGCGTCAGGAGAAGCAGGTGTTCGCCTGGGTCAACGGCAAAGACCCGCGCCAGTACGGTTTGGATTTCGGCCTTTGGACGCGGGCCATGATCGCCAGTTTGATCGAGCAGAAGCTTGGTGTGAAACTTGGCCTTACAGCGGTGGGCGAACTGCTCGCCAAACTCGGACTCACGCCGCAGAAGCCACTCGAACGCGCCTATCAGCGCAATCCGGAAGCGATTGAGAAATGGAAGCGAGAGACCTTCCCGTCCATAGCCAGCGCGGCGAAAGCGCAAGGCGGCGAAGTGTACTTCTGGGATGAATCGGGCTTTCGCGCCGACACCGTGCATGGCAAGACCTGGGGCAAAAAAGGCGAGACGCCGGTCATCGCGCGGCCCGGTCAGCGGCAGTCGATCAGCGCCGCATCCGCGGTGAACTCCAAGGGTGCCTTCTGGTATTCGACCTATCAGGGCGGCCTCAACGCCCAACTCTTCGTCACGTTGCTCAAGCAGATGATGCGCCATCGCACCAAGCCCGTTCATCTGGTGGTGGATGGACTTCCTGCCCACAAAACCAAACTGGTAAAGGAGTATGTGGCCTCGACCGAAGGGCGGCTGACGATCCACTTTCTGCCCGGCTACGCGCCGGAACTGAATCCGGACGAACTGGTCTGGAGTCATGTAAAGCGGACTGGGGTATCCAGAACGCCGCTACGCAAGGGTGAAAAGCTGAGCGAGAAGATTGAAATGCAACTGGCCGCAATCAAGAAAATGCCCAGTTTGGTCAGAGCCTTTTTTAATGCCCCGAGTGTCGCCTATATTACCGACTAGTGAGTAAGCTCCGAATCGGCAAGGTTTTCTCACTTTCCAACTCTATAGATGGGCAAAAAAAGTTAAATAGCAACTTAAGAGCCAGGGGCGAAAGAAAATATCCCTCAAATCTTCCCTCAGAGGCTAAAGCCCCATCTGTATTTTCTGCGCCTTGTGGCACGACTAAAGTCGTGCCCTTTCAAAACGCAAAGTTTACCACAGGATGCTACGCCCGATCCAACTCCGCGAACATCTCGCTCAGCACGACGCGGATCGGCGTACCCGGCACGGTGAGTTCGCCTGTGCGGACTTCTTCCAGCCCGGATGCGGTGTATTGATAGGCAATGCGCAACTCCGTATCGATGACCCAGATGTTTTCGATGCCAAATTGAGAGTACTGATCGGATTTCTTCTGAAAGGCGGTCAACTTGTCTTCCGGCGAAAGAATCTCGATGGCGATCAGCGGCGGATGCGCAATGTAGCGCTCAAAGGAATCTCCCTTTCGCACAACAAGGACATCCGGAACGCGGAAGTTCCGGGCGGCAATCTGGGTGCGCAGTTCGGGAAAGACCTCGGCAGACCACTCGTCGCGCTTGATCGCGAAAAGAACTGTAAGATACCGCTGAATGATGGAGTGATCTTTCTCGCCCAAGTTCCGCTCCTCGATCCGCCCCTCCACAAATTCGCGGTCCGGTCTCCAGCTCGTGGCGAGGTATTCCTGCACGGTCCAGAGTTCTTCCGAGATGGGCATTGTCGCCATGAAGCTATTATCACCCTAAACCAACCCGTCCGCCAACGGAATCACGACGCCTCCCATAGTTTTCCTCCGATTCCCTGCCCATTCGCCGCCCGTCTCTGCGATACTGAATTGTTATGCCCATCGATAACCTGCAAGAAGCTGCCCAGAAGATCGCCGGATTCCTTGCCACCCTGAATAAATTGGGTGGTTTACGCTTCAAGTACCGCATCAGCGCGGGAGATGGCACGCCCGACGCCGAAGGCAAGACACCCGCTCTGTGTATCGAACTGGGCGGACCGGACGTGTTGCTGGCAACGCAGCACAACGGCGAACTGCTGCTGGCGCTGGAGACCATTGCCGCGCAGATTCTCCGTCTCGACCAGCGCGAGGGCGACCTGGTCAGCTTTGACGCCGAGAACTTCAAGGCTCTGCGCGCTCAGGAACAGCAACTCAAGGCCGAGATCGCCGCCGACAAAGTCATCCGCAGCGGCATCCCGTATGCCTTTCCACCGATGAACAGCCGTGAGCGCCGCTTGCTGCACATGGCCTTCAAGGGCATCGAAGGCGTGGAGACGGCCAGCAACGGCGAAGGCCCGGAACGTTTCCTGGCCGTCTATCCTGCAGGCCAGACACACCTACCTGTCACACCGCCCGCCAAGCCGCGCAGCTTTGGGGATCGCGGCGACCGTGGACGAAGCTCCGGTGATCGAGGCCGTGGCTATGGAGATCATGGACGCTCGCGGCGATAGCGCGAATGCGTTTGTGGAAGCATAGCTCTCTGAATCGAAGCATGGGCACTCGCATCCAACGAAAGCGGAAGTAAACTCCCGTTAGAGGTAAGTCATGTCCAAGGATTCGATTCTCGGCGGCAGCAAGATCATCGCATTTGTTCACATCACAGACTGGGCACGTGCTCGCGGCTTTTATCAAGACGTGCTGGGGCTTCGCTTGGTGGAAGAGGAAAAGCCCTTCGCTCTGGTCTTTGATGCCAACGGAATCATGGTGCGGTTGACCCCTGGAGGCGAGCATAAACCTGCACCTGGCACGGTACTGGGCTGGGATGTGGAGTCCATCGAGCGCACCGTCACTCAACTCACCGCAGCCGGAGTTGAGTTTCTGCGCTACAAAGGCATGAATGACGGCGACCCGCTCGGCATCTGGACCTCGCCCAGCGGCGCGCGTGTTGCCTGGTTCCACGATCCGGACAAGAATGTGCTGAGCCTGACGCAGTTCTGATCTTCAGCGCTGCAAGAATCTTTTGAAGGCAATCGATGTGAGTGCTGTCTGGCAACCTGCTCGCTATGGGAAGCGGTAAAGCGTAACGCGGAGGATGGTGTTCGGACGCAGGATCAGTATCTCTCCCTGCGCGTCGTCGTCGCCCGCAAGCTGGCGCGTGACCACCCATTTGCCATCGACGAACTTGCCCTCTTGCACATCACCGAGGCCGACATTCTTGGGGCCGGGCGTGTTGGCGGCGAAGTCGATGGTCATGCCGCCGCCGGCAAAGTAATACTCATCCGGGCCGGTGGAGATCAGGATCGCCGCGGCCTCCAGCGGCGGCTCGGAGGTGGCTGGCGGCGCGAAGAATGACGACGGAATTCTCTCCCCGATCGGCTGCGGCGGAATGTGCGTGGCGCGGCCAGTATAGGTCAGCGTCAATGTGTAGTTGCCGAGCTTGACTTGCTTGGGCGCATCACCCTGACTGAGGCGCGCGGCGGTGATGGAATCCGTGCCCTGGTGCGCGGTAATCATCGGCGTCAGTTGGTTGAGGATGCCGTAAGTGGCGGCCAGATCGGCGGGGATGGGCCTGTTGCCGTCGATGCCGAAGGGCGAAAAGGCAATGGAGTTATATTTGCCAAAAGCCATCAGGGCATTGGCCGAGCTGGTGCTGGTCTCGGGAATGAAGAGCGGGTTGCCTCCACGGCTGAAGCGCGCGCAGAGGTCGTCGAATTGCGGAAGGTAAAGATCGGGCGCCAGGATGTCGATGCTGGGAGCGCCGGCGCGCCAGATGTCATGCACTTGCGGCAGCGGGCCGCCGCTCGGATAACTGCCTGGCCAGGCATGATTGGGCTGCTGAAGCCATCCGTTGACGTACATCGGAATGTTGTATTCGGCCTTGCCCGCCGCGGCAACCTTGTCCAAAAAGCGAGCGTAGTTCCAGGCCATGAAGAATTCATCGGAGGGCCAGTTGAGCTTGAGCCAATCGCCCTCATGGCGCAGCGCGCCGATGGCCGCGGCATTGGTCTGGATGGGCATCTGGATCGAGGTGGGCTTGCCGGGGCCGAAGACCTGCTCCCATGTGCCGGACTTATAACCGTTGGCGGCCCAAACTTCGCGCAACTCAGGGATCAGCGCATCCTTGTGGGCTTCCAGGTACTTCATCAGCTCCGGCGGCACAGGGCCGGCGAAGGCGCGGTTGGCGGCGGGCGAGCGGTCGCGTGTATCGCGCAAGACGCCGACCTCGTTTTCGACCTGCATCATCAGCACCGTATGCTGCGCGCCATCCACTTCCTTGATGTGATGCATCAGCGCGGCAAAGGCTTTGGCGTCGGCATCGCGCGTTGCGTCGCTGAAGGTGCTGAGAAGTTCAACCGGGCCGGAGATGGAGATGGTCTTGCCATCATCGATCTGAATGCGGGGGAAGCGGGTGTAATCCTTCTTCACCCAATAGGGAGCGTAACTCGATGTGCCATTCTTCCAGCAGCCAAACCAGATGAAGACGATGTGCAGGTGGTTCTCGCGCGCCTTGGCGATGACCCCATCGACCTGGACGTAATTGAACTTGCCTTCTTCCGGCTCGAACTGCGCCCAGGAGACGCCGACCAGCGCGGTGTTCAGATTGGCGGCAACCAGCTTGGGCCAGATCGGCTCCATCGATTCAATGCTGGTGGCGGCGTTGTTGGTCAGCTCGCCGGAGACAATCAGGAAGGGCTTGCCGTCCACAATCAGTTGCGTGGCGCTGCCCTGCTTATGCAGGTGAGGAGTGCCGGAATCGGTTTGCGCCCGTGCAGACGCGGTCAGGATGACAGCGGAAAAAATCCCAGTCAGGAAAAGCTTGCAACTGATTTGCATCGATCACTCCTGGTGCCTTCACGGCTGCCAATCATTGTATGCCCCGCGCCGCGCTGATGGGTAGATGCGGTGACTCGCAGGCCATAGAATCTAGACCTGAAGTGCACTGCCTGCCCACATTTGACCAGACTTCCTGCGAGTCTTTATATTCAGTTCGTTCAACTTTGCGAAGAACAAGGACTGATCTCCTTACCGCTTTCAGCGGATGGATTGCAGAGGCAACGGATTTTTGTTGCTTTTGAGAAACTTATAACACGACCTCCAGGAGGAATTCATGCAACGTCGTATCGCCGCAGCGGCAGGCTGCTTGATCCTGCTCTTCGCCACGGCAGCAGCCGCCGAGGTCAAGCCCGCCACTCTGTTCAGCGACCACATGGTTTTGCAGAGTGGAAGGGCGGTTCCTATCTGGGGCACGGCTGCTCCGGGCGAAGTGGTGAAGGTGATCTTCAACGGCAAGACCAGCAAAGCCACGGCGGGCGCGGATGGCAGATGGAGGATGCGCCTGAAAAAGCTGAAGGCTGGCGGACCCTATGAGATGCGGATCGAGGGCCAGAACTCACTGGTCATCCACGATGTTCTGGTGGGCGAGGTTTGGGTTGGCTCCGGCCAATCGAACATGGCATTTACGGTTTCAAAAAAGGCTGCGTACTATGCCGGAATGCTGGATGAAGAGAAGGAGATTGCCGCCGCGAATTATCCCAACCTCCGCATGTTCACGGTGAAGGAAGCGAAGTCGTATACGCCGGAGGCGGAGGTGAAGGGCGAATGGAAGATTTGCAGCCCGGAGACGGTTCCCGGCTTCTCCGCCGTGGGCTACCTGTTTGCGCGCGACCTGCAACAGCGATTGAAGGTTCCGGTGGGTATTGTGACGGTGGCTTACGGCGCCAGTACGGCGGAGGCGTGGGTGCCGCGCGAGGCGATTGCAGCCGACCCGCGGATGAAGCCGGCTCTTGACCGCTTCGATGCGCAGGAGAATTTTTTCAAGACGCATCCGGGAGCCTCGTCTGCCGAAGCGCCGCGGGGGCCTCAGACGCTGAACGGCCGCTCGCCCAAGCCAGGACCGCTGCGCGACCCCGCCGAGGATCAGCACGAACCGACAGTGCTCTTCAACGGCATGCTGCATCCGGTGATTCCATATGCGATTCGCGGCGTGATCTGGTATCAAGGCGAGTCGATAGTGGACGGCAAGGCCGGACTTGCGCTCTATCCGCACACCATGGAGACGCTGGTGCGCGCGTGGCGCAAATTGTGGGGCGAGGGAGATTTCCCGTTCTATGCGGTGCAGTTGCCGGCGCTGAAAAATGTCAGCAACAATCCGCTGGTGCGCGAGGGGCAGGCGCAGATTCTGACGCTGCCGCATACAGGGCTGGCGGTCACGATTGATGTGGGCGATCCTGACAATGTGCATCCGAAGAACAAAGCGCCGGTGGGCGAACGGCTGGCGCTGATTGCGCTGGCCAATGCCTATGGCAAAAAGCTGGAGTATGCGGGGCCGCGCTATCGCTCGATGAAGGTGGAAGGCAGTGCGATCCGCATACACTTTACACATGCGGACGGGTTGACGGCCAAGGACGGGCCGCTGAAGTGGTTCCAGATTGCCGGGGCGGATCAGCAGTTTGTGGACGCGGAGGCGACGATCGACGGGGACTCGGTCGTTGTGAAGAGCGGCAAGGTGGCAGCGCCGGTCGCGGTGCGCTATGCGTGGGCCGACTATCCCATCGGCTGCAACCTCTTCAACGCCGCCGGACTCTCCGCCGCGCCCTTCCGCACCGACTCTTGGGATGCGATGACCGAGGTTGCGAAGGAGTTTATCGGCAAGTAGAAGCGGGCGGAGCAGAGATCAGAAAAACAGTAACCACGGTTCGCAGTACCTCAGGCCCGACAATTCAGAGCCGGGATACTCAGCATCAAGCGTCGCCCTGCGGAGCCGCCCGCAGCCTTAAAACAATTGGCCCAAGGAGGAGAAGTTATAGCTGATGCCAACCTGCGCGCCAACCTTGCTTCCCTGCAAGAGATCTGTCTTGTTCGACCAGCTCACGCCAACAGGAATGTTCACGCCCCCGCCGCCTTTTATGGTCAACTTCGCTTGTGCGACCCAGAGGGAGCCCTTCGTTCCCACAAATTCCTGCGTGCCATTGGCAAGAGGGATATTGGTTCCAGGGGCTACCGTACCCGCGGGAATATTCAGAATGGAAGGGTTGGGTTGATACTGCCAGTATCCTGCCAGACTTATTTGAGGCTGAAGTTGACCTGTCTTGCTCCAACTCTGGTCATACTCGCCGGAGGCCTGCCCATAATGGATGCGGCCATACGACGCGCCAGCCGGCAATGTACCGCCATAGATCGAGAACGCGCCGTTGAAAGTCAACATTCCCGCCTGTTTGAAGCCATATCCACCAATCAGAGTGAAATCATGCGTCTCTGGCTGGATTGCCGGCTTGTTGTAGGAGTACTGGAAGGAGAGCAAGGTTCCCGCAGCATCCTCCAGCACGGACCTCCAAGCATCCGCATACACAGCGCGGGCTTTCATGACTGTGGCAACCGCGTCCGTGACCTGGCTATCTGAAAGTACTGGTGAAACGGCGGTGTTGAAGTAACTTGAAAAGAAAGCCGCTAAAGCAGCTCCTGTGTTGTCACTTGCCGCGGCGGCATAGATTCCCGGCCGGTCGAGCGGCGTAGCCTTTGCCGTCATCGCAGCGGCGATGGGATCAGTGGCATCGCCGACCGCCTTCAGCGCGGTTGCAATGGATGTGTTGTTCTTAAGCGCAGCTCTCCAGGCATCATTGAATTTTGTGCTGTGGGGATCATATTTGTTCAGTAATCGAAACTTGACCGTGATGCCCGGAGAGCTTCCCAACCCCGGTGGGAATGGCAACATTACTGACTTGCGTAGGAGTCGTACCGCTGGCCTGTCCACTCGTTGCCACGGTGGTGTTGCTCTGCTGGGCCAACGAAAAGCTGGCAGAGAGATTTGTCCCGCCCAGCACATTCTGCTCAAACCAACTATCATTCTCGCAATTGACGACGCAATCGGGTTCAATGCGTGTGATTGCCCTGAAGAGCTGGTCACCGTTTGTGGTCACAGTGGTGGTTGCGCCGTTAACGGATTGGGTGAGAGTACCCGTATCCAGAGCCAAGGAGAGAAGCGCGGCGCTGCCTGCTTTGGAGATCAGCGAGGTGGTTCCGCTTGCTCCGCCTGCCGGACCCGTCTGCTGGTCAGGACTTTGAACTATGCCACTGGGAAGCCCGATCTGGCTGGCGCTCTGCACATTGGTGATTGTTTGAAGAGCCACATTCTGTGAGATCGCCTGAATCGCTCTGGGAGTGGCGTGCCGGAGGGAGAGATCGAGTTCATCCAGATCGCCGGTCCAAACGCCCGGCGTCCTTTTTCCTGTCTTAGCATCGACCTCGGAATTGACGTCACTTTGGTATTGAACAAGATCCGCGCAAAAAGCTACTATCTCGCTGCTCGCGCCCGCGGGACAGATCGTGTGTTTCACCGCTTGCGCGTGAATCACCGCCGAAAGCGCGGCGGCAGCCAGAACACTTCGTACAAACAGTCTCATCGCAATCTCACCTTCCATAAAGTTCGATGTAGCCGGGGATATCGCCATCGTCGATTCTGTGCGGTGGGGTTGCCGCCGCCACTGTTCCTGAAGTCACCTTGCCGACGCCAATCAAGGCGTTGCTGTCGCCTGGCGACCAGTTAATATCCAGGCGAATCCATGACTCGCCGCTTGGGAGGCTGGGAACCGTGACTTCCTGGTTATTACCACTTACCCCTAGCGAGATGATGGGCTGATTGGTTACCTCAAGATAGGCCGACTGAATCTCGCCGGAGGTGATTGTAGCCGTGAAAGATGCGCCGTTCGTGCCGACAATATCCGCTGTTGCCTGAGACATGATAGCTCCTTTCTTGGTTAATGAGTACGAGAGGCGTGTGAAGAAGATCTGGCCGCCGCACATCAATCATCACGCGCAGCCGTAATGGCGCTAATTGTATCAAACATTCAAGGCCGTGATGACGGCCGCAGGCAAGACAAAATATTCAGCAATTGACGACTTACCGGCCTATTGCAGTCTCAACCGGGAAAGGGACGGCTTTCTGCTTCGATGGCAAAAGGTAACTCTGATCTCATATCAAGTCAAGCCAAAAAGCGAAGAAGTTACTCGCATGGCATACAGATGAGACTCAAGAAGAAATTCGGATGATAGGCATTCAAAGAACCTGCGGCACTCCCTAAGGATAAATACGGTGCAGTGTGCGGGCGAAGGGGATAGTTTCGCGGACGTGGTCGAGGCCGCATATCCAGGCGACGGCGCGCTCAATGCCCATGCCGAAGCCCGAGTGCGGGACGCTGCCATAGCGGCGCAGATCGAGATACCACTGGAAGGCTTCCTTGGGCAGGTTGTGGTGCTCGATGCGGGAGTTGAGCAGTTCATAACTCGAAACGCGCTGCGAGCCGCCGATGATCTCGCCGTAACCTTCGGGAGCCAGCACATCGACGCAGAGAGCGTAGCGCGGGTCTTTGGGATCAGGCTCCATGTAGAAGGCCTTCACGTCGGCGGGGTAGCGATGGACCATGACCGGCTTGTTGTATTGGCTGCTGAGCCAGGTCTCGTCGGGCGAGCCGAAGTCGTTGCCGTACTCAAAGGGCGCTTCAAGGTGTCCGTCCTTGTGGGCCTGGTTGAGCATCGCGGCGGCTTCGTCGTAGCGCAGGCGCGGGAAGGGCGGGCAGATGGCGTCGAACTTTGCCGCATCGCGGCCAATGACCTGTAACTCAGGGGCGCGGTTCTTCAAGCACTGATTGCACGATGTGCGAGAGGAAATTTTCGGCGAGCGAGAGCAGGCCGTCGAGGTCCAGGAAGGCGACCTCCGGCTCGATCATCCAGAACTCGGTCAGGTGGCGGCGAGTCTTGGATTTTTCGGCGCGGAAGGTGGGGCCGAAGCTGTAGACCTTGCCCAGCGCCAGTGCGGTAGATTCAATGTAAAGCTGGCCGGACTGCGTCAGGTAGGCTGGATCGCCGAAGTAATCAACGGGAAAGAGGGTGGAGGTGCCCTCGCAGGCGGCCGGCGTCAGGATCGGCGGATCGGTGCGGATGAAGCCGTTCGAGTCAAAATACTCCGCAGCCGCGCGCATGATCTCGGCGCGGATGCGCAAAATGGCGGCCTGGCGCGGCGAGCGCATCCAGAGATGGCGATGCTCCATCAGGAAGTCAACGCCATGCTCTTTGAGGGTGATCGGATAGGGATCGGACTCAGGGACGCGCTGGACGACTTCCAGGCCTTCAACGTCCAGCTCGTAGCCGCCGGGCGCGCGCTTGTCGGCGCGAACTTTGCCGGTGACGATGACGCTGGACTCCTGCGTCAAGCCTTTGAGGGAGTCGAAGACTTCGGCGGGCACACTCTTGATGTGAGCGACGCCCTGAATGGTTCCCGTGCCGTCGCGGAAGATGGGAAAGAGCAGCTTGCCGCTTTCGCGCAGATTGTAGAGCCAGCCGCGCAGGGTGACGGATTGGCCTTCGTGCTGGCCGATGGTAGCGATAGTGGCGTTGGGCGCCTGCGGTACGGCGGATGCGGCTGGCGCGGCAGGAGTGAGATTGTCTTCGGGCATGGCATTCCTCGGCGGCCGATTTGACCGGACACTCTAGGATAGCGCTTGCGGAGCGGCAACTGCTGGCAGGCGGCAGGAGCCGGCTGGTTTTGTTCCACCCGCCGGTCCATTCCGGCTCTGGGATTCTTTTGCCGGCTTGAACTTCCAGGCGCAGCATCTACACTGATTTCAGCCCATGACTTCCTCTGGCTCTACCACCGACACCATCGCCGCCATCTCCACGCCGCCGGGGCGCGGTGGCATTGGCATTGTGCGTCTGAGCGGTCCGGATGCCGCATCGATTGCCGCGCAGCTTGTTCGCCTGCGTCAGCCGCTTGAGCACGGGCGCGCCCGGCTGGCCGATGTGCTCGACGAGGATACAGCCCAGTGCGATAGTTTCGCCCGCATCGACGAGGCCGTGGTTACCTACTTTGCCGCGCCCCACTCTTACACCGCCGAGGATTTGGTTGAGATTGCCGCGCACGGTTCGCCGGTAGTGCTGGAGTTGCTGCTCAGGCGAGCGCTGGAGCTGGGCGTTCGCCTAGCCGAACCAGGTGAATTCACACAGCGCGCCTTTCTCTCCGGCAAGCTCGACCTCACCCAGGCCGAGGCCGTCCGCGACTTGATCGAAGCGCAGACACTCACCCAAGCCCGTCAGGCGGCCAGCCAGATGGGCGGCGCGCTCAGCCGCCGCGTTGCGCCGGGCAAGCTGGCGCTGGTCGAGTTGATCGCCTTGCTTGAGGCCGGCATCGACTTTGCCGAAGACGAACTGGAAGTGACGCAGCAGGCCGAGATCACCCGCCGCATCGATCAGCTTACGCCGCCGCTCGTTGCGCTGGAGGCATCCTTCGCTCGCGGACGCATCGTCCACGACGGGCTGACGCTGGCCATTGTTGGCCGCCCCAACGCCGGAAAAAGTTCGCTCTTCAATCGCCTCATCGAGCGCGACCGCGCCATTGTCGCCGCTACCCCCGGAACGACCCGCGACACGGTTAGCGAGCGCATCGCCATCGAAGGCATCCCGCTTGAACTGGTAGACACCGCCGGCCTGCGCGAGGCTGCCGAAGAGGTCGAGCAGATGGGCATCCATCGCAGCCGCGAGGCGCTGGCCGATGCCGCGCTGGTGCTGATTGTGCTGGACGCCACAGAGTCTCTCAACGAGGAAGAGCGCCGCCTGCTGGCCGCCGTCGAAAACCGTCCAGCCGTGGTGGTTGTGAACAAATGCGATTTGCTCAAAGCAGACCTCTCGCGCCTCGAATCGATCCACGCGCTCCACACCTCAGCCCTCACCGGCGAAGGCATCCCCGCGCTGCGGGAGCGCATTCTGGCGCTGGCCACGGGCGGCGCCGCTGCCGAGCCTGGGATACTCACCAGCCTGCGCCATCATCAGGCCATCGCCACGGCACTAGAGGCTCTCGCCCAAGCCGCTCAAGCCAATGCGGTCGGAATCCCTCACGAAATGATTCTGCTCGATCTCTATCGCGCGCTTTGGGCTTTGGACTCTTTGACCGGCCAGACCACCACCGACGACATTCTTAACCTGATCTTCTCCACCTTCTGCATAGGAAAATAGACTAGAGTCTATAAGGGTCCAAGAAAATGTAAAGAATGAAATAAAACCCTTGCATTTAATGATGTTAGTGTCCTATTATGTCCATATGGAGACATAGAGAGCCAGCGCTGAATATGTCTCCAGTATGTCTCATGATGCGAGTATGTCTCCGAAATTTGTATGGAGACATACGGAAAGGGCAGAATGGCACTCACAGACGCGGGGATTAAGGCTTTGAAGTCAAGGGCAGGACGGTACATGGTGAGCGATGGCCGGGGGCTTTCACTGGACATATTGCCGAGCGGCAAAATGTCTTGGCTCTATCGGTATTGCTTGGATGGCAAATACGGCAAGGTGAGTCTAGGCCATTATCCTGATCTGCCCTTGAGGGTGGCGCGGGAAAAACGGGATGAACTAGCAGGGAAAGTGGCAAAGGGCGAATCTCCGGCCATGGAGAAGAAGTTGGCGCGGGCAGGAATGGCCACCAACCCCACCGTCAAAGAGTTTGGGGAGCGGTACTACAAAGAGCAGGTAATGAGGCGCTGGAAAGACCCGAAGACCATCCGGCGCTATCTCAACAGTGAAATCTTTCCCACTCTTGGGGGAAAGGCTCTCAAAGAAGTAAACGCCTTGGACGTGCAAGCCCTTGTCTACCGCAAGCGGGACAATGGGCGCGTTCAGGCGGCCATGCAACTGCGCAACGTGATAAAGCAGATGTTCGCCTATGCGATTGAAACGCAACTGGTGACGGTCAATCCCGCCGTGATGGTGGCAACCCGCTACATAGGTAAGGCCCGTAAGCGAGCTCGCGTGCTCACACCGAAAGAGATTCGCCTCTACCTCCGCACCATCTACCAATCGAATATGCGGCGGCAATTCAAGCTGGCACTGCATATCATCCTGCTCACGCTCTCCCGCAAGTCGGAACTTTTGCTGGCACGGTGGAACCATGTGAACTTCGAGTCCGGCGAATGGCTCATCCCGGCGGAGAACGCAAAGACGGCCAAACCGCACATCGTCTATCTGTCTGTCCAGGTTACGGAGATGTTCCGCGAATTGAAGGCTCTTGCCGGTAGCTCTGATCTGGTGATGCCGGGGCGTAGCAGCCTTGCAAGGCCCTTTGCCGCCAACGCGCTCAACAAGGCCCTGGAGGGGCTGACCTTCGATATGGACCCGCTTACCATCCACGATTTGCGTAGAACGGGCGCAACGCTGCTTACAGAACACGGCTTCAACCGTGATGTGATCGAAAAGGCTTTGAGCCATGAGGCTGGGGGGATTCGGGCTGTATACATCGTTGCCGAGTACGCAGAGCAGCGCAAGAAGATGCTGCAATGGTGGGGCGATTATGTCGATAGCATCGTGAACGAATCCAAGGTGATCGTGGGAAACTTTGGCGGCAGCGCGGCGTAGGTTTTTTGCTTGATATGCGTGGGAGTCGGACACAAGGCTATTTACTCTTTGGATTACATCGAACCTTCGTGGTGAATTACGGATGACTTTTCCACTGGCCCCATGAGCGGGCAGAGTGCAAAATTTAGTCAGTCGAGTCAGCGGCATGAGTTCATCGCCTCAACGTTAGATTTTTGATTGCCGCAATCGAATCGACTTGAAGTTCCCGAATCACCCGCAGCACCCGTAACGCCCGCATCGCAAGAATCGCCCCGTAGTTGAAACGCCCTGTAACGCCCGTATCGCGCACAACTGAATAGCGCAAGACAAAGCAGAATCGGCAGCCAGTGTATCTGCGCTGGGTTGGCTCTTGCATTCCAAGAGCGATCTCCGCAGTGGCAGATTTTGCCTGTCCGCGAGCGGCGGTGACGGCTTGCCGCCTTGCGCGAACGCTACTTCCAGGTCCATCAGTGCAAGCTGATTGGAACTTTGAGTCGCGTTGTCCTCCAAGGATTTCAACACTCGAATGGAGAAGGCGATGGCAATGGCGGTTTCGATACTTCGTTTGCCTGCGGTAAAGGCGCGCGTTGGACTCTCGCGCAGCGCAATCTATCTGGCGGTTTCCCGTGCGGAGTTCCCGCGCCCTGTACAGCTTGGAGCGCGTGCGGTGGGCTGGCTGGAATCGGAGATTGAGGAATGGATTCATGAGCGCGTAATGCATAGCCGGAAGCTGCCATGAATCCTCTGCGCATTGAAAACACAGCCCCGGAAGCGGCGCATCCCGGCAAGAGCAAGCCACACTTGCGGGTTACGCCGCCGCAACAAGCCGCGCAGCAGTCTCTTTTCGATGCTCCCGCCGTCGCAGCGGCAAAGGCCAGCGTCGAGGCCGTCCCGCACATGGAGATGCGCAGAACGGATGACCTCAAGCCGCATCCAAGCCTGCTCAAGCAAGGTCTCTCTCCTACAAACGAGCGACTTTTGGCGCTCGGCAAACTTGGCGAAACGATCTTTGAGCAACCTCTTCTCATCACGCAAGAGAACTTGATTGTCGATGGATATGCTCGCTGGCGAATTGCCCGCCAGCGTGAGCGCGACACAGTATTGTGCCAGGTGCTTCAACTCACAGAGCTAGAAGCCATGCAACGAATCCTGCAAACCCACTGCCGCCCCGATTGGTTGAACGCCTTCAGCCGCGTGCAACTGGCTCTCGACCTTGAGCCGTGGTTTCAAGAGAAGGCGCGGATCAACCAAAGCAACGGCGGTAAAAACAAGGGTTCGTCAAAATTGACAGAAGATCGGCGAATCGACTGCCGGAAACAGATTGCCACACTCGCCAGCGTATCTACCGGCAACGTGACCAAGGTTAAGCAAATACTTGATTCGCCGAGAGCGCTGCGACTCATCGAGGCACTTCGCCCCAGCGAAATCAGCATTCACCGCGCATGGACGATGAGAACGCTCTCCAGCAGCAAACTGGAAGACACTCTGGGATACAAGAAATTCAAAAAGAAAAGTGGAGAGCGAATCCGCAAGCTGCTGGCGAAACACATTCACAAATCCGATCCTCAAGCCGACCCACTTCGCCGCTTCAGCCAGTGTCTCAAAGAGATGAAAAGTACGCCTTGGATGGCCGCCCACTGGAAGAAAATCGACGATCTACTCAAAGTCATTGAGCGCGAGTTCCCGACTCGCAGGAGCGATTCAGGTGCACACCAGACTGACCATCAAGCAGATACTCGCCGACAATCGGAGCCTTTGGGATAATGCGCAGACTCAACCAGCGGTCCGCGAAAATTTCCAGAAAGTGCTTGACTGCCGCACCTTTGCGCTGGGGGCTGAGGTCTACGCATCCAATAACGGAGAGCGG
>CAWDQB010000043.1:0-16390 GCA_963804315.1 uncultured Acidobacteriaceae bacterium | reverse complement strand
CCAAAAAGACAATCCTGGTCATCACCGGGTCGATGAAGTATCCGGTCGCCTTGAGCAGCTCCATCAGTTCGTCGAACGATTCAAACATCCTGCCTCCTCATTTACCAGGGACAGGATCGTTCAGGTCGCCAACTCGGTCAAATCCCAGAAGTTTGTCAGACCGAGAAACGTTTTATGCGCAAACAGGCGATCGAGATCGCCCATTTTGGCTACACGTGGAGATTGCGAACTTGCTTCTCAATACCAAAATTATCCGTTTGTTGCAGATTTGACTGAAAAGGAAAACGGGGAGATGCTACCAGCGCTTGGGATCGGGTCAGACTAAGCAAATTCTGCAGCAGGCGAGGGGCAAATGAGATATCCGACAGAATCATTGGATTTTCAGCAGCAAGGCTCAGCTAGGACACCTCAACCAGAAAACCGGAAATTGAGCGCGTTTGAAGAATTGCTTGATCTCCGCGAGACCGCTTCGTTGCTTGGAATGCACTGGAAGACGCTGGAAACAATGGCACGAGGCCGGCAAATTCCGGCTCTGAAGGTGGGCAAACGATGGAGATTCAGGCTGAGTTCACTAAACATTTGGTTGGAGCATGGATTAAACTCGAACACAACCAACCATGCTGCTCTGACTGGACAGGAGCAAAATCCTTGAAGTTCAGACGGCAACGATTTCAGAGAGGCAGTCTGCGCCGAGTGGCGCGGGCTAACAACAAATGGGCGTGGGAATACCGCTACAAAGATCCCGCGACCGGAAACGAAAAATCCATGTACCTGAGCACAGAGAAGTTCCCCACGCAAGTTGCCGCCGAGCGGCATCTGGAGGCTTTTGTGCTCAAACTCAACTCAGAAAACCCCACCCTTGCCATTCTGGAGCCGACCTTCAACGCCGTTTTGGACCGCTTCATCGAGGAGGAAAGGCTGCTCGAAATCAAGCAGCGACGCCCCGGTGATCTGTGCGACGAGGGTGAACTCAGCTATTCGACAGCCGTCTCCTATCTGAGTGTCATCAAACGAGTTCGCGCTAAGTGGGGAGGAACCCACATCACGCGGATGAAGCCCGTTCAGGTTCAAGATTGGTTGAAGAAGATGGATGCCGCACCGAAGACCAAAGGCCATGTCAAGGCCATCATGCACAGGCTGTATGAGAAGGCCATGCTGTGGGAAATGGTCGAGTGGCAGCGGAATCCGATGGAACTGGTCGAGGTCAAGGGGATCAGCAAGCGTCAGAAGAAGCCGGTTGTTCTCACTGTCGAGCAGTTTTACCTCATCGTCGCTCTGCTGCCGGAACCATGCCGCACGATGGTCATGGTGGCGCAGTGCACCGGCCTCCGGGCCGAAGAGGTGTTGGCGCTCGAATGGCAGGATATTGACTTCGAGAACCTGAGCATGAGAATATCCCGGGCTGTCGTTCACGGTCGGGTCAAGACGGTGAAGACGGAGTACTCGGAAGACGAGCTGCCGCTCGATCCCGATTTCGCGGTAATTCTTCTGGAATGGAAGATGCGGTGCGAGAGGGAAGCCAAATCGGGCGAAAAAACCCAGTCTATTGGGTTGAAGCTGGTCTTTACGAGTCAGGTCACCGGACGGCACTACCATACGGCTCCCCTCCAGCAGGACTACATCCGGCCTGCTGGATGCTGCCTGATGGAGTGCCCGAAGTGCGGTGCCGGTTCAGGTGTCTGGTGCATGACCGATAGTCCGACGCCGAACGGCAAGCGGCTACCGCTCCACGAAGAGCGCTGGAGCATCGCTGGTAGGTACGGCAGCGTGGGGTGGCACACCTTCCGCCACACCTATCGTTCGTGGTTGGACGATACGGGCGCGCCTGTGGGGGTGCAACAGAAGCTCATGCGGCACGCCCAAGTCTCGACCACGATGAATGTATACGGGAACGCTTTGATGGGCGCCAAGCGTGAGGCGAACAGCAAGGTAGTCAAAATGGCACTGAGGAGCGCATAGCCATGAGAACCCTGCAAACAGCCCAAGAAACCCTCGGCGTTTTAGCGGGCGCTGTTATTTTGGGTTATCTTGGGTTGGCCTGTCGGCTAAGTGGTTGCGGGGGCTGGATTTGAACCAGCGACCTTTGGGTTATGAGCCCAACGAGCTACCGGGCTGCTCCACCCCGCATATTTAGTTTAGCAATTGGATGGACACCGGGTCAACTGCACATTAAGCAGTTCAGCAGATTCGAAAAAGGAGGTAAGAGGATATTCGGTTCCTTTACAGCCAAATATTGCGGAGATAAGGAAAGCGAATCTGCAGAGGTTCACGCTTGAACCAAACTGATCTGTCCCCGGTTGTTCGGAGAGTTTTCTTTGATTCTTAAGTGGAAGTTCTTGTTCTTGGTTTAGGCTGCGATAAATTCCAGCAGGCGGTTGAAGTAGACCTGATCGGGCGTGAACCGATCCAGGCTGGAATGCGCCTGATGGAATTATTGAACTCCAGATAGTTGCCAATCGAAGTTCTGGCCTCGTTATGCGCGACGTGCCGTGGCGAGTAACTTCTAACGGTGAAAATCTATCAAGTATAACTAAAAATGTTCAGTAGCCACTGGCCACCAGCCAAGCCTCTGTCAGGTCCAGAGTGGGCTTTTTATCGGCCAGCAATTGGGCGTGGGCCAGCTTAACCAACACATCCGCCTCCACATTCACAGGGGAAGCAGGGACAAGCGTATGCAGGTTCGTGCGCCAATAAGTCAAAGGAAGTATGGCAATTGTAATGATCTCGCCGTCAAAATCAGCAATCGTCAGGCTGATGCCCTCGACGGCGACCGAGCCTTTATGCACCATCCACGGACGCACTTTTTCAGGGACCGTCACCTTCAGCGTCCAGTCGGTGGTCTGCGAGTCAAATGCCGGATCCGCCAAAGAGATGACCGGCACAAGAGAAACGAGTCTCCCGCAGCCGTCCACATGCCCCTGCACAATGTGACCGCCCAGCGGACTTCCGGCGGCAGTGGGCAGTTCAAGATTGACCTTGGCGCCGGGAGCAAGCGCGCCCAGTGAGGTGCGGTCCAGTGTCTCCTGGGCCAGATCAGCGTGAAAGAACGTAGGATTCACATCCAAGGCTGTGAGGCAGACGCCGGAAACGCCCAGCGAATCACCCTCGCGCAGCTTACCGGCCAACCCAGGAGCTTCGACTGTAATCCGGCGCACTCCACCTCGGCTCTCAAGCCCAACCAACGTGCCAGTTACTTCAATAATTCCGGTAAACATACTTCTAGTTTAAGGTGTATTAGGCGGAGAGGTTGTGGAATATTATTTGAACGCCGAAGAACGCAAATTGCGCCTTCGGCGTTATGCGTACCATATTATCGAGAGTGACTACCGAATCGGTGGCTTGGGAGCGAAGTAGCCCTTCTTGGCTCGAACCTGGTAGCGTCTGTCGTTGCAGAATAGATAGATGGGACGAAAGGCGCCGTTCTCCTTGAAATCTGCCGGGGTGTAGGTGAGCGCGTACTGGCTGCGCAGCTCTTCTTCGATGTTGCCGAAGCTGCTCGACATCTCCTCGACCGAAGGAGGAAAGAAGGCCTGCCCGCCGGTCTCGGCGGCCATTTTGGTCAGCACCTCATCGCCTTTGCCGCGGCTGGGGGTCCAGTTGGTGCTGATGGAATAGATGATTGTCTCGGCGCGCTGGCACTCCTTGATGGCCTCATCCTGATAGATGCGGCTCTGGTTGTCGTCGCCGTCGGAGATCAACACGATGGCCTTGCGCACCGGGTCCGGACCACGCTCGGAGCAGCAGTTTGTCGCGGCAGGCGGTGTAAACGGCATCAAAGAGCGCCGTGCCGCCGCCCGGACGCATCCGGTTCACGCCGGTCTCCAGAGCGTCGATATTGTTGGTCCAGTCCTGCTCAATCGCCGGCGTGGAATCAAAGCCCATCACAAAAGCGCTGTCGCTTTTGGCCTTGAGAATCTTCAACAAAAACTCGGTGGCGGACTGCTGCTCGAACTCGAAGCGGGTGCGAATCGAGGTACTGGCATCAATGACCAAACCAACGCGCAGCGGCAAGTTGATCTGCTGATGGAAGCTGGTCACCTTGAAGGGCGCCTTCTGGTCATCGAGCAGGGCAAAGTCGCTTTGATGCAAGTTGGGAATATAGTGTCCGTGCTTATCGGTCACGGTGAAGATGAGATTGACCTCATTGACATTCACCGGGAGCACGTACGGAATTGCCTCTGCCGATTGATTGGCGGGCTGCTGAGCGGCCGGAGCTTGCGCGGGCTGAGCGACCGAAGGGGTCGTGGGTTTCTGACCGTGCATAGAGGTGGCCAGAAAAGCCACAGCACACGTAGTTCCAATAAACTTTCTATTCATGGCGATTTCATTTTATCAAGAGTTGCTCATCTTTGCTCCAGAATCCTGCCAGCCTCAGCCAAGGGAGCTGTGTGTGCCTATTCGAAGAAGGAAAATCCACGGCTCCAAAAGGATAGGGAAGGCAGAGAAACGGAATAAGATAGGGTTGCCGTTTGCGCACGATTCCCCCCGGTGGGTATCTTTGTGATGCAGATGGAGTGATATCCGAGAAGAGGTTCATGGACGTTCTTAAAAAGCTGTTCGAAGAGCATTTTCAGTTGCCGGCGGAGACGACGATCCCGCTGCAGGGGCAGTTGGGCGGCTCGGGGCGGGCGATTGTCCGGCTCACAGGCGGGAAGTTTTCCGCTATTGGGATTCAGTATCCTGTGCGGGAGGAGAACGTTGCATTCATTGAGTTTTCCCGGCACTTTCGGCAGTGCGGCTTGCCGGTTCCTGAGATTTATGCGGTGGACTTGAGCGCGGGAGCCTATCTGGAAGAAGACTTGGGTGATACCACACTCTACGAGTTTCTGGGCCAGAATCGCAAAGGCGCCGTGATCGCCCCCGAAGCCGTGGAAGCCTACCGCAAGGTTGTGGCCGCTCTGCCACGCTTTCAGGTCGAGGGCGGACGTGATCTGAATTACAGCGTCTGTTACCCGCGGGCCAGCTTTGACCGCCAGTCTATCGCCTGGGATCTGAACTACTTCAAGTACTACTTTCTGCGGCTGGCCGGAGTACCCTTCAACGAACAGGCGCTGGAGGATGATTTTAACCGGCTAACAGAGTTTCTACTGGAGGCCAGGCCGACTATTTTCTCTATCGGGATTTCCAGTCGCGCAATGTGATGCTGCAGCGATGGGCAGCCTTACTTCCTGGACTATCAGGGCGGTCGCAAAGGCGCGCTGCAATACGACATCGCTTCCCTGCTCTATGACGGCAAAGCTGATCTGCCGCCCGCGCTGCGCCAAGAGCTGCTCGAGTACTACCTGGAGTGCCTGGGCGGTTACGTTCCAGTGGACCGCGACGCCTTCATGGAGCACTACTTCGCTTTTGTCTATGTGCGCATTTTGCAGGCGCTGGGGGCATACGGCTTCCGGGGATTCTATGAACGCAAGGCGCATTTCCTGCAAAGCGTGCCCTTTGCGCTGAAGAATCTGCGCTGGCTGGCGGAAAACATCAGGCTGCCGATCGCGCTTCCGGAGCTGATGGAGGCGCTGAATGCAATCACGGAATCAGAGAAGCTGCAAGGGTTAGCTGCGTCCACTCGACCACTGAAAGTGAGAATCTTCAGCTTCAGCTACCACCGCGAGATGCCGGCGGATGAGAGCGGCAACGGCGGAGGCTTTGTCTTTGACGCGCGCAATCTGCCCAATCCTGGACGCGAGGAGCAGTACAAATCTCTGTCAGGCAAAGATGAACCGGTGATCGAGTATTTGAACCGCCAAGCGAGCGTACACCAGTATCTGGCCGGCGTTCTTGGCTTGGTGGATGCGAGCGTAAGCGCCTATCAGAAGCGCGGCTTCAAAGATCTGATGGTCTCCTTCGGCTGCACCGGCGGACAGCACCGCTCGGTTTATCTGGCCGAGCAACTGGCCAAGCATCTACGCGGCAGTGGGGTGGAAGTGGTGGTTCGGCATATCGAGCAGGAGAAGGTTGGCCGATGAAGGCGATGATTCTGGCCGCTGGACTGGGCACGCGCCTTCGGCCTCTCACGGACGAACGCCCCAAGGCGCTGGTTGAGGTCGGCGGGCACACATTGCTGGAGATTGCGCTCTGCCGCCTGCGTTCTTTCGGCGTGAATGAGGTGATTGTCAATGCGCATCATTTTGCCGGAATGGTTGTCGATTACCTTAAGAATCATAATAACTTCGGCGTGAGAGTTGAAGTTTCACATGAAGATTATCTACTGGATACGGGCGGAGGATTGAAGAAGGCTGCACATTTCTTCAGTGGAGGTTTGGAGGAGCCGTTCATCTTGCATAATGTGGATGTTCTGAGCGCGATCGATTTGCGAGAGATGGTGCGCTTCCATACCGAGAACGGCGCGCTGGCTACGCTGGCCGTTGAGCATCGCGCGAGTTCGCGGCAATTGCTATTCGGCGAGTGCGGGCAGTTGTGTGGACGACGGAGTGGAAATCTTGACGAGGTAATCGATCCAATGACTCCAAGTCGTAACTTGGGGCAACCGCAGTCTCTGGATGTGCAAACTCCGGTTGCGTTGGCATTCTCCGGGATTCATATTCTTTCGCCGCAAATTTTCTCGAAACTGGAAGAGGATGGCGCGTTTTCCATAATCTCTGCCTATCTGCGCCTTGCGGCACTGGGTGAGAAGATAATTGCCTTCCGCGCCGATGGAAGCTACTGGCGCGATCTGGGACGGCCGGAGAGCATCCGGCAGGCCGAAGAGGAGATTGCCGCCGGAAGAATTGGCTTGTCTTATTGATCTATGTGGTTGAGAAGGGGCATTCCACCGGATCAAAATGTTGTCGGGACTTTGCTTTCGAGCGCTGTCATCCATTTGCGCGTCTATCGGATGCGGGCAGAATGGGCCGAAGCTGGTAACCTGAATCCTGAGCATAAAATCCCGGAAGAGCCGGAGCATCACCCCGGCGGGCAGAGGCATGGCGGAGTTCATCATCAAATTGGCCGACGAACGCGGCCGCGTGCAGGAGCAGGTGCAGACGGCAGCCACCGCCGAAGAACTGCGCGTCCGCTTTACGCATGCAGGCTACCACGTTTTCAGCGTGCGTCCGCGTTCTGGATTCGGCGGTCTGAAGCGGGGCAAGGTCAAGCTGGAGCCGTTTCTGATCTTCAACCAGCAGTTTCTGACGTTGATTCGCGCTGGATTGCCAATTCTTGGCTCGCTGGAGATGCTGGCCAAGATCCAGAAGAATGCTCACTTTGCCGCGCAGTTGGATGATGTGGGCGGGCGGGTGAAGACCGGCGACTCGCTCAGTTCGGCCTTTGAGGCGCAGAGCGGCATTCCGATCATGTATACCACAACCCTGATGGCCGGCGAGCGCTCGGGCAACCTGCAAGAGGTGTTAGAACGCTACGTAACCTTCCAGCGCATCTCGCTCACCTTCCGCAAAAAACTAATCGCTTCGCTGATCTATCCTTGTGTACTTCTCTTGCTGGTTTGCGGACTGATGTTCTTCATGTTCGTCTTTGTGATTCCGCAGTTTGCCGATCTCTATGAGCAGATGGGTTCGAAGCTGCCAGCGATGACGCTTGACCTTTTGGCTTTTGGCAAATTCCTGCACAGCAACCTGCTCTGGATTCTGCTTTTTTTTGGCGGCACAGCCTTTGGCGGCTACCGCTTTTCAATCACCGAAAAGGGGCGCGATGCGATTGACGGTTTCCGCATCTGGCTGCCAGTGCTGGGCAAGATCTGGCTGAAGTACCAGGTAGCTCTGTTTTCGCGCACGCTCTCGACGCTGCTGACCGGCGGACTGTCGCTGGTGCCGTCTCTGGAAACGGCGGCCCGCTCGATCAATTCAAGGCGCGTTTCGCTGGCGGTGATGCAGTCGATCACTACGGTGCGCGAGGGCAAGAGCCTGGCCGATGCGCTGATCCGGACCAAGGTATTTCCCGATCTGGCCACCGAGATGATCTCGGTGGGCGAGCAGACCGGCGCACTCCCACAAATGCTGAACTCGGTGGCCGAGTTTTTTGAGGAAGACGTTGCGACGGCCCTTACCGCGGCGCTGGCGCTGATTGAGCCGGCGATTCTGGTGGTAATGGGCGTGGTGGTGGTCTTTATTCTCATCTCGCTTTACCTGCCCATCTTTTCGCTGGGTCAGGCCTCTGGAGGAGGACAGTAAGCCATGGCAGACGCGACACATCCGCTTCCAATTCCCATGCCCATAGGTGCTCCGCTTCCGGGGTCGCAGGAGGAGCGCGCCCAGGCCGAGCTGCTGGCTCAGCGCTACCACGCCGAGTTCGTGGACCTGAAGAACTTCAAGATTCAGCACGATCTGCTGCGTACGGTTCCGGTGGAACTGATGTTCCGCTACAACTTTGTACCCATCGAACAACAAGCGGATGCGCTGGTGATTGCGGTCTCTGACCCCTCGCGGCTGATGATTCTGGATGAAATTGCCGGTCTGCTCTCGCATCGCATTCTGCCGCGCGTGGCAACTCTATCCCAAATCACCGACCTCCTGAAGAAGACCGAGCAATCGCAGCGTGTACTGGATGAAGCCAGTGAAGGGCTGACCTTTGACGTACTCAACGGCGATGAAAACTCGGATGAAAATATCTCCATCGAGAAGCTGACCTCCGAAGAGGACATCAGCCCCATCATCCGCCTGGTGGATACAACGATCTTTACCGCTCTGGAACGGCGCGCCTCGGATATTCATATCGAAACGAATGACGATTCGGTTGTCGTAAAGTACCGTATCGACGGCGTTTTACAAGCGGCAATGGCGCCGATCGCGCGCGAGCATCACTCGACGATTCTAAGCCGCATCAAGATCATGAGCGAGCTGGACATTGCCGAGCGCCGTGTGCCGCAAGACGGCCGCTTCCGGGTGCGCTACAAGACACGCCTGATCGACTTCCGTGTCTCGATCATGCCGACGATTCATGGCGAAAACGCCGTGCTGCGCGTGCTGGATAAAGAGTCGATGAGCGAAAAGTTCCACAATCTTACGCTCGACGTGGTCGGCTTTGCTGAGGCGGATTTGAAGCGCTTCCGGCGCTATATTCGTGAGCCGTATGGCATGGTGCTGGTGACCGGGCCGACCGGATCGGGCAAGACGACCACGCTTTATGCCGCGCTGAACGAGATCAAAAGCGATGAAGACAAGATCATTACCATCGAAGACCCGGTCGAATATCAGATTCGCGGAATTACACAGATTCCTGTCAATGAGAAAAAGGGCCTGACCTTTGCGCGCGGGCTGCGCTCGATTCTGCGCCACGATCCGGACAAGATATTGGTGGGCGAAATCCGCGACCAGGAGACAGCACAGATCGCCATCAACTCGGCTCTCACCGGGCACTTGGTCTTCACCACCGTTCACGCCAACAACGTGGTGGACGTGCTGGGCCGCTTTTTGAATATGGGCGTGGAGGCTTACAACTTCGTCTCGGCGCTGAACTGCATTCTGGCGCAACGGCTGGTGCGCACCATCTGTGAGCATTGCGTCCGTTTGGTCCGCTATAGCGATGCGGAACTGACAGCTATGGGGTTGGAGCCAGCGGAATGGCATGGCTTTGAATTCCGCGAGGGGCAGGGCTGCATCGAGTGCGGCGGAACGGGCTTCCGCGGACGTACGGCAATCCATGAGCTGCTGGACTTGACCGACCCGATTCGCGAATTGATATTGGAAAAGAAGCCCACCTCCGAGGTGCGCAAGCTGGCGCAGAAGGAAGGCATGAGCTTCCTGCGCGAGTCGGCGCTGGACCGAGTGCGGCGCGGGCTGACCACGCTCAAGGAAATCAACAAGGTTACGTTCATCGAGGCATCGAGATAGGGGCCAGGCAATAGGGACTAGGGAATAGGGAATAGGAACCGGGGGATAGAACATGACTGCAAGAATTGGTATAGGCCGGATTGTAGCGCCGACCTCCTGGTCGGCTGTAACGTGGGCGTCCTCGCCCACGTCCGGCTGGGAATAATTACCAAATCATGCAGTCTGGAGCATCTCTCTGTTTGCTGTAGATTGCAGCGTGGACCGGGAGGTCCCCGCCACAGCCGGCCGGGAGGCCGGCGCTACACTAAACCATTCTGAGAACTGCTCTAAACACTAGGGACTGGAAGTTGGGAAACGGAAAGCAATGAATTCGATTTTGAGCAAAGCAAAACTCGGCTCTCAGCTTGACGCGCGACCGCCGGCGGCGGTGGAGCTGTCGCCACAGGGCGTGCTGGCCGCGGCCACGCCGGGAGCGGGCAAGCCGCCGGTCTATGCCTTCGAACCGCTGCCGGAAGGCGCGCTGGTTCCGGGCATTGGCGAACAGAATCTGCGCGCGCCGGAGATCATTGCCAAAGCGATGCGCTCGGCACTGGAGCAGGTTTCGCCGCGCTCGCGCTCGGTCACGCTGGTGGTGCCCGATACTGTAGTCCGCGTCTTTGTACTGGACTTTGATTCCCTGCCCGCCAAGACCGCCGAGGCGCTTCCAGTGTTGCGCTTCCGTCTGCGCAAGATGATTCCCTTCGAGGTGGAGCATGCTGGTCTGAGCTACCAGGTGCTCACCGAATCCAGGAATGAGTGCAGGGTGCTGGCCGCTCTCCTGCCCGGGCCTGTGTTGGCGGAGTACGAGGCGGTAGTACGGGTGGCCGGCTACGAGCCGGGCGCGGTGCTGCCGACAAGCCTTGCGGCGCTGGGAGTGATCGATTCGGCCGAGCCGGTGCTGGCCGCCAATTTGGGCGCCCTGGCGCTGACCACTTCCATTACACATGGACAGGATTTGTTGCTCTATCGCACGCTCGATCTGCCGGAAGAGCCGGAACTGCGGCAGGCTGAGGTGCAGCGCGGCATTGCCGTGGCCGCGGCTTATTACGAAGATAAGATGGGTATGCGGCCACAACTGCTGTATTATGCCGGTATCGGCGCGGGCGGGGATGGCTCGGCGGAGGACTTTGCCCACTGGATCGACGATCCGGAGTTGACCGTGGCCGATCTTGCGCCACGACCGGAGACTGGCGCAGCAACGCCGCTGGGCAATTTGATGAGTCTGGCCGGGGTGGTGGGCGCACTGGCGGGGGCAAGTTAAGATGCGGATTACACTCAATCTCGCTACACGGCCTTACGCCAATATTGGACCGGCGCTGAAGCGGCTGCGCATCGCGATGGCGGTGCTGGCTGTGCTCGCACTCGCGCTTGGCTTCGGATTGCACGCCATTGATCAACAGGCGGCAGAGGCGCGCGCTACCCAACAGAGCGTGCAGAGCAGGATCGATGCAATCAACCTGGAACGGCAGGGTTACCTGAACAGGATGCATCAACCCGATAACGTCCAATTGCTCACCCAAGTGGGAACGCTCAACCAGCTCTTCGATGAGAAGACTTTCTCGTGGACGCTGGCGATGGAGGATTTGGAGACGGTGCTACCGGGCGGCGTACAGGTGACCAGCATCGACCCTTCACGCGATATCAAGACGGGCCACATTACGCTGAAGATGCGCGTGGTAGGTCCGCGCGACCATGCCGACGATCTGGTGGAGAATCTGGAGCGCTCGAAGCACTTTCTGATGCCGCATATTGTGGACGAGAGCACAGAGTCCAACAGCAGCTCCAATCAGAGATTGGAACCGGTGAGCGCCTCCAACCGCTTTACCTTCGAGATTCTGGCCGAGTACAACTCGGCGGCGGAAGATGAGATCCAGAAGGTTAAAAAATCCGAGGAGCAGATGCAGCCGGAGGAGAAAAAGCAGGGGAGAAAGATGCAGACCGCTGTTGCGCGTCCTGGCGCAAGTGCCTCTAAGCCTCTGCCGGCGCCAACGACTCCTGGTGTTCATCCGATGCCTGTTCCTGCCGCATCGGGCGTTCCGCGGGGCCAATTTCCTCTTCCTGGCAAGCCGCAGTTCCGCCCGCCTGGCAACCCTGGCCCACTTCCAAATCCCTATGCAGGAGGTCCTCGATGAGCACAGATCGTACACCTTCGGCATTTGAGGAACGCCTGAAATCACCACTTACCTGGCACTACGCGGGCTTTGCCATCTTGCTGGTTGCGGTGGTGGTTCTTTCCATTCGCTTTGGCCTGGATTGGAGCGCCACCAACGGCAGTTCGACGGACGCGCTGCTCTCCAAGCAGGTTCAACTGAAGACTCTCGACCTCCAAACCGCCCCGTTGCGCGGCCTGGACAAACGCGTCGAAGACTCGCGCGCGGAGATGAGCGCCTTTTATTCAAAGCGCATTCCGCGCAATTACTCCTCGATTGACCGCCGTATCGGCGAGCTGGCGCTGAAAGGCCCGGTGCGCCTGACCAGCGTGAAGTTCACACAGGGCAAGCCCGGCTCGGAGCTGACTGAAATCTCCATGGACGCCGGTATCTCCGGCGATTACCAGCAGATCATGCGCTTTGTGAATAGCCTTGAGCGCGACGAGACCTTCTTTGTCATTCGCGGCCTGACGTTGACCGGCCAACAGGGTGGCTCAGTGAATCTGCGCATTCAGGTCTCCACCTGGCTGAAGCCGCTCGATGCCGAGGCCAGCGGATTGCCGCCAACTCCGGAGCCTGGGGCAGCGCCGGCTGCTTCCGCGTTCTTGCCCACGGGAAAGGGGGGTGAATAACCATGGCCCTCCAAATGGGAAATGCAAAGAAGTGGCAGATTTATCTTGCTGTTGGAGTGATCTCTGTCAGCTTGATTGGCGTTGTCTACGAGGTCAACAATTACTTTGGCGGCCCTTCCGCGCCTCCTCCTACGACCGCTGTCGCCAAGCCCGCCACATTTGCAACTTCTAAATCTCTACCTGCTCACACAACAGCAGCGAATACCTCCCCATCTCAGGGACCAGAAGCGCAGAAGTTCTCCAATGCGGGGATCGACCCGACGCTGCATCTGGAGATACTGGCCCGGAGCGAGAAGATCGAATACTTGGGCACGGGGAGAAACATCTTTTCCGCCGAGTCCGCGCCTCCGCCCATCGAAAAGTTGGCTGCTAGCGCTCGGCCAAATCAATCCGGCCAGCCCGGCGTCACTGCTGCTCCAACCGGCCCGGTTAAACCAGTCGCGCCAGCAATTGATTTGAAGTACTTTGGCTACACGCAGGCCAAGGACAAGTCCTTGCAGGCGTTTTTCGTGCATGGAGACGACATCTTTGCCGCTCGCAGTGGCGAGATCATCGACCACCGCTACAAGGTGGGCTTGATTCTGCCCACCAGTGTCCAGGTTACGGACTTGGGCTATAACAATACGCAAACGCTGCCGTTGCAGGCGAACTAGCTCAAGCTCACCTTGAAAACTCTCGCCCCAATCCGCCGCCCCAAACCCTCCGAGGAGGGTTATATGCTGGTTGCGGTCATCTTCCTGGTGGCGCTGTTGACGCTCTCGCTGGCCGTCGCCCTGCCCAAGATTGTCCAAGGAGATTCAGCGCGACCGCGAACTGGAGACGATGCAGCGCGGCAAGCAGTACATTCGTGCCATCAAAATGTACTACAAGAAATTCCACGCCTATCCGCCCAATGTGGATGCGCTGGTCAAGCCCACCAACAACATCCGCTTCCTGCGCAAAAAGTATGCCGATCCGACGACCGGCAAAGAGGATTGGAAGCCGGTTCTCTTTGGCCAGAACAAGGCGCCCACGGCGATGGGCTTCTTCGGCCAGCCGTTGGGTAGTTCATCGATTGCGGGCACCGGACCTGGCGCTACCAGTACAGGTTTCAACCCTTCGAATCCTACGGCCACGTCCACGACAGACACCAGCGCACCACCGGTGGACCCGAACAATCCTAACGCAGCGAATAACGGTGCCAGCGGAACGAATTCTGGAACGGGATTGAGCGGTCAGAATGGCCAGACCTTTGGTGGCGCGGGCATTATCGGCTTCTCGCCCAATAGCCCCAAGCCGTCGATCATGGTTTATAAGAAAAAGAACCACTACAACGAGTGGGAGTTCGTCTACGATCCGATTGTCGAGCAGTTGCAACAGATGGGCGCTGCCGGTGGTCCCATCGGGGGGACCAATAGCTTCAACAACAACTCGGGAACTGTGAACAGCAATAACTCGAACAATGGCCCTGGTGTTGTAAACAACAACGGAAGCAACTCGTCTGGCGGAAGTGGATCCAACTCGCAATCCAATCCAGCGAATCAATAATCTTCCAGTTGGTTGTTCAGCTATCGAACACAGCAAGGCCCGCTTCCACAAACGGAGCGGGCCTTGCTGCAAAATCGGACAACGACGAACCTTCGACGTTTACGCGCTGAAGGACGAACCGCATCCGCATGTGCTCTTCACATTGGGGTTATCAAATTTGAAGCCGGCCGCCTCTACGGTTTCGACAAAGTCCACAACGCAGCCATTCAGGTACATCAGTGAAGTGGCATCGACGAAGACTTTGATGTCCTCAAAGGTAAAGACCTTATCCATCATTCCGGCCTGATTCTCAAAGGCCATCGAATACTGGAAGCCGGAGCAGCCGCCGCCTACCACGCCGACGCGCAGTCCAGCGGGCAGGGGATCCTGGGTGGCCATGATCTCGCGGACCTTGGCAATGGCTGTGGGGGACAAAGTGAGGGGAGCCTTCTTGACGGCTTCCTGAGTGGGTGTAACGGTTGCTGTGGCCATGGGTTCTCCCAAAAAGTGAAATACTTGCCGGAATCTTAACTTTACTTCTCCACGAGCGGGGATTCAAGACCCCGATTGCAGCTTTCTATTATTCGATGCAATGGACGGCATGAAAGTCGCAGCGGAGTGTCCTGCCATTCGGAGTTTCGAAATTCGTAATTGGCATACTGATTCCAGTCGATGGAGGTTTTTTCGCTTTCAGTGGCATGTAATCAAGATCATTCTGCGGTTCTGCCTGTTTGAGGCACAACTGAAGCCGTGTTCTGACGGGATATAAACGCCGGAGCGCGCTGGACTACCTTAGACAATAGCCCTCGCAACGGACTGTAACGGCAGGATCTTGTCTACGCCACCCAGTTTGATAGCCTCTTTGGGCATTCCAAAGACCACGCAGGTGGCCTCGTCCTGGGCGATGGTCAATGCGCCAGCCTGCTTCATCTCGAGCATACCGTGCGCTCCATCGTCGCCCATGCCGGTCAGGATCACACCCACCGCATTACGTCCGGCATAGCGCGCAGCCGAGCGAAACAGGACATCGACGGATGGCCGGTGGCGACAGACAAGAGGTCCATCCTTGATCTCTACGTAGTAGCGCGCGCCGCTTCGCTTGAGCAGCATGTGATGGTTTCCTGGCGCAATCAGCGCGCGTCCGCGAATCACAGAGTCGTTGGTCTCCGCCTCCTTGACGGTGATGGCGCAGAGGCCGTCGAGGCGCTGGGCAAAGGCGCGGGTGAAAAGCTCCGGCATATGCTGCACAATCACGATGCCTGGAGTGTCGGCGGGCAGCATCTCCAGCACTGTTTTCAGAGCCTCCGTGCCTCCCGTGGAAGCGCCGATCGCCACGATCTTCTCGGTCGTCTCAGCCATGGCGTGCATAGACGCAGGCCGAGTAGCATTTGCCGGAAAACAGGTCGCCGGTCAGCGAGCTTTCCGCGCCGGGACGGGCGACGATCACCGCCATGCCGAGCTTGCGGATGGTCTGTCCCAGTTCCATCGCCGCCACGACATGGCCGCCGGGCGAATCGAGCAGCACGACGCCATGCATCGCGCCGGAGCGGACATGATCGTAAACGAAGCGCAGGAAATTATCCGCGCTGCCTCCGTCGATCTCGCCGGAGGCCGCGATGACCTGCGGGCAATTCGCGCGGCAATGGCCAACGCCGAGCGTCACCATCTGGAATGACATTGCCTCCGCCCGGGTGGAGGCGGCGCCGAGAACAAGCAAGAACGCCAACGCCAGCAGGCGGAGAGTCGCGGCTTGCTGTCCCATAAAATCTTGCTCCAGCTACGCCGCGATCCTAATGCCTCGGGCGCGCGCGGGGAAGGGGATTTAAGACTTAGCACGCGGGGGCGGGTCAAGCTCTGGTGGGCGGTGACGGGCTCGAACCGCCGACCCTAAAGATTGTGTAAACGAGATGCTCTACCAACTGAGCTAACCGCCCGGCGCGAAGGACGCCAAGAACTTTGGCGCGCCGGAAGAGGTTTACGGGATCACGCCGGCCCAAGGCAAGCCCCGGCTTCGGCGAAAAAATTCCGCCGAGAGCCAGAGCCCCCCGGCGGTGGAAAACCGCGCGGCCGAGGCGGGCGCGCCAGCCAACTTTCGCGCTCACTTTTTGTTGAGGGCGGCTTTCAGCGTCGCGCCGGATTTGAAGCGCGCGCTCTTCGAAGCGGGGATTTTGATCTCCTCGCCGGTGGCGGGATTGCGCCCCTTGCCGGCGGCGCGCTTCTTGACCGAGAAAGTGCCAAACCCCACGAGGCGCACTTCTTCACCCTTTTTGAGGGCCTTGGTAATTCCCTCGATCACCGCGTCGAGCGCTGCGGCGGAGGCCGCCTTTGACGTGTCGGTCGCGGG
>CAWDQB010000042.1:0-86447 GCA_963804315.1 uncultured Acidobacteriaceae bacterium | reverse complement strand
TCTCTCCTCTCTCTCTCTCTCGCACAACCAAGTGAAGATCACAGGGGTCACGATCAGCACATGAAGAAGAGAACTCAGCATGCCACCCAAGACAGGAGCGGCGAGCGGCCTCATGAACTCCGCGCCGGTTCGCGTGGACCACATCAAGGGCAGCAGGCCCGCAACGACCGTGGCTACTGTCATTACCTTGGGGCGAAGGCGGAGCAGAGCACCTTCCATCACGGCTGCGTGCAGGCCGGCGCGGGTAAGGTGGCCGTCAAGTGCGATGCGCCGCGTTACCGCTTCGCGCAGATAGATCACCATGACCACGGCGGTTTGCACGGCGGTTCCAAAGAGTGCGATGAAGCCAACCCAGACCGCAACGGAGAAGTTTAGACCGAGCAGTTTGACGAGGAAGATGCCGCCGGAGAGTGCGAAAGGCACAGCCAGCAAAACGTGCGCCGCTTCTTTGGCGGAGTCATAGGTGCGATAA
Source organism: uncultured Acidobacteriaceae bacterium (assembly GCA_963804315.1). Lineage (GTDB taxonomy): Bacteria > Acidobacteriota > Terriglobia > Terriglobales > Acidobacteriaceae > Telmatobacter. Next base: position 85,975 of record CAWDQB010000042.1, on the reverse strand, counting down.
AGCAGGACGAAAATAATTACAATCACAATGGGAATCACCAGTTCCAGCCGCTTGCGCGCGCTGATCTGATTTTCGTATTGGCCGCTCCACTCGATGTAATAACCCGGCGGCATTTTTACATTCTGCGCCACGGCTCGTTGCGCCTGATCGACGAAGCCGCCCACATCGCGGCCGCGCACATTCAAGAGCACCGAGCCGCGCAACAGGCCGTTCTCGCTCGAAATCATCGATGCTCCCAGTGTTGTTTTGATACTGACCACTTTGTTCAGAGGCACCTGCGCTCCGTTGCTGCCAGTGACCAACACATCGCCGAGCTGCTGCGGGTTCTCGCGGAAGTCGCGCGCATACCGCACCCGCACCGGAAAACGCTGCCGTCCCTCGATGGTCGTGGTCAGATTCTTACCGCCAACAGCGGTTTCAATCGCATCCTCCACGTCGGCGACATTCAAGCCATAACGATCCGCAGCCGGGCGGTCCACGGTCATCTCCAGATACGGAGAACCAGTTGTGCGCTCCGCATAGAGATCGGTCGCGCCTGGCACCTGGCCAACCACTTCTTTGATCTGCTCCGAGATTTGTTCGATCACGCCAAGGTCGGGACCGAAGACTTTGATGCCGATCTGCGTGCGGATGCCGGTAGAGAGCATATCGATGCGATTGCGAATCGGCTGCGTCCAGATGTTTGTTACGCCGGGAATCTGCAGCTTTTCATCGAGCCGCGCGAGGATCTCATCTTTCGTCAGTCCCTTTGGCCATTGATCTTTGGGCGTGAATGTGATGGTTGTTTCGGACATGTTCACCGGCGCAGGATCGGTGGCGGTTTCCGCGCGGCCGACTTTGCCAACGACCATTGCGACTTGAGGATCGGCGGCGATGACCTGATCCTGCTGACGCAGAATCTTGGTCGCTTCGGTCAGCGAGATGCGCGGATCAGTGATGGGCATGAAGAGCGCCGTCTCTTCATCCAGCGGCGGCATGAACTCGGAGCCGATGGTAGTTGCCGTGTAGACTGCCGCGCCGAAGAGCGCCAGCGCAGCGCCCAGCGTGAGGGAACGGTGGCGCAGCGCCCAGCTCAGTAATGGTTTGTAGATGGCTTGCAGCAGGCGCATCACCGGATTTTCGTCCTCGCGATGCAGTTTGCCACGAATCAAAAAGGTGCATAAAACGGGCACCAGCGTAACCGCCATGATGGTGGAACAAACCATGGCGAATGTTTTGGTGAAGGCCAGCGGATGAAACATTTTGCCTTCCATGCCGGTGAGCGCAAAGACCGGAATGAAGGCGAGAATGATAATGACCATGGCGAATGAAATCGGCCGGCCGACAAGCCGCGCGGCCTTCAGCGTGATCTCCCAGATGTGTTCGCGATAGTTGCCGTGCTCCTCTTCGTATTGCTCCGCCTGGCGAATCACGTTTTCGGTCATCACGATGCCCGCATCGACGAGCACGCCGATGGCAATGGCGATTCCGCCCAGCGACATGATGTTCGACGAGATACCCGCGCCCTTCATGAACAGGAATGCGCCCAGCACCGCAAGAGGCAGCGGAATGGTGACGACAAGAATGCTGCGAAAGTGCCATAGAAAAAGAATGTGCGCCAGCGTGACCAGAATGATCTCTTCAATCAGCGCGTGGCGCAGCGTGTCTACCGCATGATCGATGAGAACGCCGCGATCATAAAAGGGAACTATCTTCACGCCAGTTGGAAGCCCAGGCTGAATCTCGTCGATCTTCTTTTCAATTGCGCCGATTACTTCGCGCGCGTTGGCTCCGTAACGGATAACGACAACGCCGCCGACGGCTTCTTTGCCGTCCTTGTCAAGAACCCCGCGCCTGAACTCCGGGCCAAGTTGTACGCTGGCCACGTTGCCGACTGAAACGGGAGTGCCGTTGTAAGCGCCCAGTGAAATCTCTTCGATGTCTTCAAGGCTGCGAATCAGGCCTATGCCACGCACGATGTTTTCCGTATCGCCCGTTTCGATGACCTTCGCGCCGACGTTGTTGTTGCTGCGCTCCACAGCGCCGACAACATCTTTCAACGCGACGTTGTAGGCACGCATCTTGATGGGATCAAGATCGATCTGATACTGCTTTACGAATCCGCCGACACTGGCGACCTCAGCGACTCCCGGCACGGAGTTGAGTTGATATTTGATGAACCAGTCCTGAATCGAGTGAAGCGTTCCGCTGTCATATGGACCCTCAACCGTGTACCAGAAGACCTGACCCACGCCGGTTGCATCCGGACCCATCATCGGCGTAACGCCCGCGGGCAGAAAGCTGCCCGCCAGACTGAGACGCTCCAGCACGCGGGTGCGCGCAAAGTAGATGTCTACCGAATCTTCGAAGATGACGTTGACCATCGAAAAGCCGAAGGCCGAGGCAGAGCGGACCGTGCGCACGTGCGGCAGCCCTTGCAGGTTCACGGTGAGCGGATAAGTGATCTGGTCTTCAACCTCTTGCGGACTGCGGCCTTGCCAGTCGGTGAAGACGATCACCTGGTTCTCGCTCAGGTCGGGGATTGCATCGATGGGCGTGTGCAGCAGCGCCCAATAGCCCCACACCGCGAAGACCGCATAGATGGCCAGAATCAGCCAGCGGTTCTTTATTGAAAATTCAAGGATGCGGTCGATCATGACTTCTCCTACTTGGGCGCTGAGGTGTGTGTGCATCGATGCGATGACGCTGCTGTTCTTGCGTGCATCTGCAAGCACAGTCCAAGTGCCCGCCATCGGCGCCTGGCCCTTGCCTACGTATGCTTTGCTGCTGGCATTCCACGCCAGCTCGAAGGAACTTTTCATCTCCGGCATTCCCATGGATGGCATCGCGGGCATGATGAGTGTGACCGTTACGCGAGCATCTGTGATGGGCTTGCCATCGGCGCCGGTTAGGGCTACGCGGAACTGATTGTCTTCGCCGGCCTTCAATGGATTGGGGTCTGCGTGTAAATCAATCTTGGCCGCGCTCGGCTCTGCGCTTTTGTTCGTAGAAGAAGCCGACGTTTGCTGGGTCGCGGCAAACTCTTTCGAGCCGCCATAAAGCCCCGAGACTCCGGAGCTAAGTTGCGCCTGCGAGTCGATGAGGAAGTTGCCGTTGAGCACTACATTGTCGCCCAGCGCCAACCCGTGCAGCACGGGAAACAAGTCTTCCGTCGCTGCGCCCACCTGCACTTCACGCGCTTCGAAGACGCCGTTGGGGCGGGCCACATAGACGATCTTGCGCGTGCCCGGTGTCGAGCACCGCCGAGCGTGGAACCACGATGGACGGCTCTGCGGCGCGGCTCACAAATGTGGCGTTGACAAACATTCCCGGCAGCAGGCGCATCCCTGGATTGGCAACATGCACATGGACCGGAACGGTGCGCGTCTGCGGATTGGCGGCTGGCTCGATGAAATCCACATGACCGTGCAGAGTTCGATTGGGCAGCGATTCGGCGGTGATCTCCACCTCTTGCCCCTGACGAATTTGCGGCAGTTGCTCCTCGTAAACATCCGCCTTGATCCAGACCTGATTGAGATCCGCAACCGTAAGCATCGTGTCGCCCGCGTTCACGTACTGACCTTGCGTCACCTTGCGATCGACAACCGTTCCCGATGCGTAGGAATAAATGGTGACATGAGGAACGCCATCTTTCTCGGGCGCGTCCGACTGCTTGCTGCCTATCCCCCATAGCTCGAGCTTGTGCAGACTCGCCTTCACCAGTGCATCGGCTTGCGCACGCGCATTCGCATCGTCCGACTGTTTCAGTTGATTGCGATTCTGATCCGCCAGATGATACTCCTCGATCGCCGTGGCAACTTCAGGGCTGTAAATGTCTGCAACCGGCTGTCCGCTGCGCACGCGCTCGCCGGTATATTGCACATAGAGCTTGTCCACGCGTCCACTGATGCGCGCGCTCACGGCGGCAAGTTGCGCCTCTGGTTGCTCCACGCGGCCAAAGGCGGCAATGTCCGTCTTCAGAGCGGCAGTACGAACCTCGGCAACCTGCACGCCAGCCGCGGTAATTTCAGCCGGAGACAACTCAAGCACTGTGCCCGGCTCCGTGCCTTGCCGCGCTTGACTTTTATCCTGTGTGGAAGCGGCGGGACTTGGATTAACCGGAGCAGCAGAAACAGGGCGCAGCAATCTCGCGGTAAAAAATCCAGCCAACAGTGCCGCGCTTAAAACTCCAGAGCCAACTCCAGATGCAAACAGTTTTTTTTCATTGGCAGTCATTTGCTTTTCCCTTCAGTGTTGCGGCTGGTTGTAGTCGATATAGGCGCTCCAACTGCGCGTTCCAACTGCGCCATGCCTTGGTCCGCGGCGGCAGACGCTTTGTAGGTTGCGGTCTGGATTTCCAATAACAAATTTTGTGCATCGATCAAGCTCCTGAACTCCGCGCGGTTGTTCTGATATGCGGAGGTGGAGGCTTTGAAAGCTGCTTCGGCCTGCGGCAGCAGAGTATCGCGATAAAGCTTGACGCGCTTCTCGGCGGCTAGCACAGTGATTTGCGCTTGACGAATCTCCAGGAAGACCGTGGCAGCGCGTGCATTCAACTCTGCCTGCGAAACATCGGTTGCCGCATCGGCTTGCTTGGCTTCATTGTCGTGACGCTCGCGATTCAACCAGGGGAGATTCATGGTGACTTCGGCCATATAAGCGTTGCGCGCATTGGAGCCAGTTGGCATCAGCATATAGCCCAGCGCGGCGGTGAAGTCGGGTTTGATCGCGAGCCGCGCGAGCTTGCTTTCATCTCTTGACTTGGCAATCTGCGTGTGCAAGGCAGCTAGCTCCGGACGATGCTCGATGGCCGCTTGCTCCAACTCCTCGATGGCGGGCAGCGCGGCGGGAAGCGCGTAGCTACCGGAGATTTCTATTGCTTCGTCCGCGGGCCGGCCCATCAGAGCATTCAACTGCGCGCGTGCGTTGTCCCGCTCTTCTTCCAGATCGATGAGTTGCTCGTTCAGCCTGGTCATCGCCAACTGCGCGCGCAATACGTCTGCCTGAGAAACTTTGCCCGTCGTATACTGTGCCAATGCATCATCAAGAGCCTCTTTCAGCAGAGAATTCTGGCGCACCTGAAGCCGCGCTTCATCCGCATTGCGCATCAGATCAAAACAGAGCTTGCGCACTTCCGCAGCAACTTCCTGGCGCTGAGTCTCCAGCTCAAAGGCCGTTATGCCTGCATCATCTTCCGCCAGCCTCGCGCGCTGATCCCGCTTCTGGCGGCTCGGAAAGGTTTGCTGCAACGAAACCATAAGCTGCGCCTGATTCAGATCCCATGGCTTTCGTCACGGGTGTATCCCAGTCACGCATCATCAGCATAGGGTCGTCGAGGCTGCGCGCTGTCGTGGTCTTTAACTGGGCCAGCGACAAACGCCGCACCGCCGCTCGAATCTCAGGATTGCGCTCCAGCGCCGTTCGCTACAGCATCTTCAACAGCGACTAATGGCGCGGCTACGGAGCGTGGCTCCGACAGCCCGAAACAGGCTATCGAAAGCGCCACCACAAACGGCGCACAAAGATAAATGGATCTCACTCTTCAACTCCGCGTGAATCGGCAAAAGGAAAAACGCCAGGGCGCAAACATGCACACCATGGAAAGCCAATGCGGAAGTGAGATTTAGATTCTTAAGATGAATGCGCCCGCAGGCGGAGAGTGCGGAGGCCTCGCTGTCACGCGCGGTAGATCGCTCCGTGAAGAGGAAGCAAGGGGTGAAAGGAATTCCTGGCGCAGCAGTCATAGATGACGAAGTTGGAAGGCTGGACGCAGCGATGACGGCTGGCAGCGGCGCGCTGGCCGTGCAGCAATTTGTCCCGACGGATTGGTGGGACTTGGATGCGCGCAAGCAGCAACTATGTGCTGCCTTATGCGCTGGTTGCAGGCAGATTCCAGACGGCACAAGAAATGAAACCATCAAAACGATGGCCACCACCGTCCTTTGGAAAACACCGTTCCGCATGACCGGAGTCTACCACAATATCAATTTTACGGAGTGATGTATATCACAGGACCGTGTCGACAGTCCCACTTTTTTATTGTTCGTTCAGGTTTCGGAAGTTTTCTGAAAACCGCAATCCACAAACGCGAGGGAAGGCATATTCTGAAACGAGGGATCATTGTGCGTTTTTCTACGGACGGTCCCAACCATTCTATCCGAGAAGGATTAACGCGAGATGACTTTACGACTTCCGAAGCAAACCTATACTTCAATGAACCGTTTTCTTTCATCTGCCGGGAGCGTGTTCCTGGTGTTGATTTTGTCCTCTGTCTCGCTCTGGGGCCAGAAGACAGCCCACGTACAGATCGACCTGAAGAAGGAACTGGCTGTGGTACCGGAGGCCGGTTATGGCATTCACACCAGCGTCTATGACAACAATTTCACGGCGGCGGATTTGACCCAGAAACTGAAGACGGCGGGAGCTACGGCGCTGCGCTTTCCCGGCGGCTCTTATTCGGATTGCTACCACTGGAAGACGCATTCGGCAACTGTCGGGACGACGCTGTACATCAATCCCAACGACACCTTCGATAATTTCATGAACAAGGACGTGCTGCCGCTGGGGGCGCAGGCGGTGATTACGGTGAACTACGGATCGAATCAGGCAGGAACGGGCGGCGGCGATCCCGCCGAGGCGGCCGATTGGGTGCGCTACGCAAACATTGAGAAGGGCTGGAAGATCCACTACTGGGAGATCGGCAATGAGATCGGCGGCAATGGCTTCTTCGGCCCGGAGTGGGAGTACGATCTTCATGCGCCCAATCCGAAAGGCCCCAACCGCAAAGGGAATCCGGCACTCTCAATGGCCGCCTACGGCAAGAATTCGCTGGAGTTTATCAGCGCGATGAAGGCGGTTGATCCAACCATAAAGATCGGCGTGGGCGTGGATATGCCCGACTATAACGCCGCAAACGGAACCGGCAACGAAGCGCTATTCAAGGAAGTGAAGGACAAGATTGATTTCGTGGTCGTCCATTGGTATCCAAAGGCTAGCACGACCGATCTGACCGTGACCGATGATATCAAGCCGCAGGCGGCGGTGCTGCGCGACCAGATTGCCAAGTTTGCCGGACCCGCGATGAAGAATATTCCCATCGGGATTACCGAGACCAACGGCGGCGGCAGTGGCGCGGGACGGGCGATCTTTGCCACCGATACCTATCTGACCTGGTTCGAAGCGGGGGCCTTTAACGTCGATTGGCTGGAGTTGCACGCCGGATTTCTCTCCGATGCACCCAATGAAGTTCCGAACGATACGCCGGCGGAAGCGTATTACGGAATGGAGATGGCGTCGACAGCGGCGCGGCCAGGCGATCTGCTGGTGGAAGCGCGAGTCCAGTTCGCCGATGCTCAGCGCGCACGCAGTCAAGCGCAAGGACGGCGGGGTGGCGATTGTACTGATCAACAAGCACCCCAATCAACCTTATCTGGTCAGTCTGACATTGCCCGATGCTCCGGCAGCCACCTCAGGAACGCGCTTCGACTTTGGCCGCGCCAACTTTGGCGCCAGCGGAACCTGGGCAACCTCCGGACCCGTGGAAAGCAAGATGGATGGATTGGGAAAGAGCTTCTCGGTGACGGTTCCGGCGACTTCGGAGACGGTGCTGGTGATTCCCGGCAAGTAAATGCCGATCACTCCGATTCGTCCAGGACTTCGATGCCGGAGACGGTGGCGTTGTTCTGGATAGGTTCAAAGGTAAGATTCAATTTTCCTTGGGCCGAGGGCTTCAGGTGATAGAAGGTCTTGGTAAGGACGTGCAGGCTGTCGGCTTCCTTGTAGATGTCAAAATTGTCCAGCAGCGTTTCGCCATTGCACATGACCTTGAAGAGGCGGCTTCCCGTTCCGCCGACGCCGGAGGCATGCGGCCCGAAGTAAAATTCGGCAAAGTGTAGCACCAGCGTATACCGGTCGCGCGTATCTACGGGGATTGCGTAAGTAAAATGCCCGTAGCGCTCGCCGGAAAAAAGATCTGGATCGGACGCTCCCGTGGTCTTCATCCGCTGATCGGATAGATGCCCATTCATGAAGTAATTGTCAGGATGCCAGAAGTTGCCATCGTGATCGGTAAAAGGTGTTGGCTGGGTGACCAGGCGGATCGGCAACTGTTTGTGCGGAATTCCCGGCAGAATCGCCAACGCATTGAGCGCCGGAGTCCCTCTTTCGCCGGTGAATTGGAGATGAAGGAATCCATCCTTCTCCGGAGAAATATCGCGGAAGACACGCTCGTCAGCGATATTCTCTCCCAATGCATCTGTATTGACATCAAAGCCGCTGAGAACTACTGTTCCGTTAATCCAAATGGAGAAGCTGGCGGGATTATCCGTTGTGCGGTTCGCCGTGACAAAGTAGAGGTGCAACTCATAGACGCCAGGTTTCAGGGGAATATTGTAGGCGAATTCGCCGGTACGCCATTGCTCAAAGAGAAGCGGATCACTGGTTCTGGCCAGATAGCCGGTTGGTCGTGACCAAGACCCTCCGCCGTACGCGTACTGATCGGCCATCCAAATTGCTCCGGCGCTGTCCATCTGCGGACGGCCGGAATAGCCGGCAATCAAGCGGACTGCCTGTGGGCCGGCATTGGTGGCGGCGGAGGTTCCAGGCTGTACAACTGAAGATTGAGCAGGCTCCGATCCCGAACTGGCCCGGTTGCTGGAAATCGAAGCACGGGAGATCCGGTAGACAGCAAAAGCAACGATCACAAGAGTGATGGCCAGCAGCGGATAAAACCAAAGGTGGTGCCGGAACCTGCGGAAAGCACCCAAGAGTCGATGGGGGATTCGTCTGATCGTCGATTCGGCTCCGGCATCCATTGCGGATTGCGCGCCAAAGCCTTTGGATCCGATCAGATTACCGGATGTGGCGGAGGGCTGCGGGGTTGTTCTCCGAGCAAAGACAGGAACGTAAGTGCCTGAGGGAATTACAAGTTGGACAGGATGATCCTTGCCTTCGGTCTCATAGTACTCTTTCAGCCGCTTGCGCAAACGGTGGGCTTCAACGCGGGCGATAGCATCCTCGCCGGCATCGAAGACTGTCTTGGAACGTTCAAAGACTTCCGTAGCTATGTTATATTCGTGAAGCTGGTCGATCTCGCCCAGAAAGTATTTTTCGCCGAGGTAGCGCACGAGGCGCACAAGCCGGGGAGAGCGCGCAAGCGCAGAGGCAACCGATTCAAGTTCAGCTCGTTCCTCATCGCGAATTGAAGCTCCGAGCTGCCCCGGCATGATTTCCAACCTCAATGGATGTGCAGTGTCCATCCATACAAGGACATGATACGCGGGCGATGTACCGCTTTGCAACGTCGAATCATCCGAACGCGGCGATCTTGCAGTTTTTATTTTGTAATCAATCATGTACGCCATGTACATGGCTTGTACGAACACCCGGCAACAAGAGCGTACAAGATTAACCTTTCGCGTTGCTGATGAAAAACTTAGGGTGTTTCAGTCAGCAGTCATGCGTCATTGAAGAAGCGAATCTCGTCGGCATCTCCGGACAGCCCGCGCTGGTCAGGGTTGTCGGCATGAATTTCGATGAAGGCGTTCTTCATCGACGGCTGCGGCGGTGGGTTGTTTTAGCCGATGGAAGAGAGACCAGAATGGGAAATGGTGCAGGAAGAGTCCAATTTTCGGTTGGAATCTGCTCGAGTCTTCACATTATTTCTTTTCATTTGTTTCTGGTGTCGTGTATCTGTATGTTTAGCGTCGGTTTTCAGTTTGAACGAACTGAAGTTGCCTGCTGAAGTATTCTTTGGCAGGCATTTTCAGGTTAGGCAAGATAATCGAATTCAGGCATTGAGCCGGCAGGAATGGCTCACACATTTTGGAGGCGTACTTTGTTGAAATCAATGATTCAGTCTCTCCGCACACAGGTTGCGCAAAAGCGTTTGTGGCGCGCCATCACATGGAGCGCCGTTTTGCTGCTGCTTTTACCGGCAGTTTATGCGCAAACCTCATCATCCATCTCCGGCACGGTTCTGGATTCCGCCAATGCCTTGGTGCCCGGCGCCAAGGTTACGCTGACCAACGAAGCCAACAAAGGAACGCGCGACGCGATCAGCAATGGCACCGGATTCTTCAACTTTTCGGCGGTTCCTCCTGGCACATACACCCTCGAGATCGTCAAGGCTGGATTTGAAACCTGGAGCGTGACCGGCATCGAAGTGCATCCGGGAGACAGTCTGGCGATTCCCAAGATCAAGCTGACCATTGGCGTCGTCACGCAGTCAGTGACAGTAACGGCTGAGGTTGCCGGCGTCTCACTCAACTCTGGCGAACATAGCACGCTGATTACTTCGGGCGACATCAATCGCCTCTCCACCAACGGGCGCGACGCATCGGAATTGGTCAGTATGCTGCCCGGTTTTACGATCAACGTGGGTGCCGATATTCAAAACGAGGGCGCTGGCGGTCTGTACGGCTACTCGACCGTGGGTTTTAACTCCCAACTGGGCGGCTATGGAGCCAACGGTTCTGCGCCGCAATCGGGCCAGGTCAATGTCACAGCCGACGGCGCTAACGTGATCGATCCTGGTGATATGGGTTCTCAAATCGCCAATGTGAATATGGATCAGGTGCAGGAAGTCAAGGTGCAGACCTCGAACTTCGGCGCCGACCAAGCCAAGGGTCCAATTGTCATCAATGCCGTGGGCAAATCCGGCAGCGATGCCTTCCATGGCGGTGTATATACCTACTTCCGCAACGCCGCGCTGAACTCCAACGACTGGCTTACGAAGTACTACGGATCGCCCGCGGAGAACCAATACTTCTATCCCGGCGGGACCATTGGAGGACCGGTCAAGATTCCCGGCATCCCGTTCAACAAGAGCAAGCAGATGGTCTTCTGGGCCGGCTTTGAATACTACGGCCAGAATCAATCGTTGGGACTTTTCCAGGCCTTCGTTCCAAATGCGGCCATGCTTGCCGGTGACCTTAGCACAGCGACACTGGCCAGCGCGCTCAATATACCCGGCGGCCCGACTGCTCTGATGACTGGTTGTCCCAACGACTACACTCAAAGCGCCAATCCTGACGGAAGCGATTCGTATGTCAACATAGGCGGCGTATGCTGGTCTCCAGACGGCAGTTACGATCAGAATGGAAACGAGGTGACGGGCGGAATGATCGCCAACTCTATCGATCCGGCCTCCAAGACCATTACCAACCTGTACCCAGCCATCAACCGCGTCCCGCAGCCGAGCTATGCGAATGGGAAAGTGCAATACGTGTCGGATGGCATCAACTACGTCAAGAATGTGATGGCGACGAACAATGGCTATCAGTTCCATACCCGCGTCGATGAAAACTTCTCCGATACGCTCAAGGTCTTCGGAACATATAATCTTGAGTCGATCAACAGTGAGAGTCCGCTGAACAACATCTACTATAACCCGAACGCGACGGTTCCTTATCCGACGCCCTTGTACTCGAATACAATTTCGCAGTATGCGACTCTCAGCTTGACCAAGACCCTAGGCTCTTCGATGGCCAATGAACTGGTTGGTTCGGGCGTCCTCTTCAAAGAGCCGCAGCAGTTTGCCGACCGCGCCAAAGCGCAGACCACGGGAACCTCGTGGGCGGCTGAAGGCTACTCCGGAGGCCGTGATCACAATGGCCTCACCCAGTTGCCCAGGATCACCAACTATGAAACCACGGGCGTTCCCAGCCTTTCGATGGGATATGTTCCCGCTGGATCGGAGTTCCTCAACAAATATTCCTGGAATGTGGCAGACAATCTGAGCAAGCAGTATCGCACCCACAGCATCAAAGTTGGCGTGTATGCGGAAGAGACCTCCAACAACTCAGCGACACTGGGCAGCCAGGTGAACGGCACCCTGACCTTCATGCGCTGGGATGGCTGCCTGCCCAATCAGCCGGTCGTGACAGGTGTTACTCCAGTCAAGCCAGCCAACGACACGGGCCTGGGCAACGCGGTTGGCAATTTGTTGATCGGCTGCCCGCTTGGGTATGCGCAGGATAACTTCGATCCCAATCTCGATATGCGATTCATGGACTTTGAAGGATATGCGACGGATGAATGGAAGGTCAACTCCAAGCTGACGCTCACCCTTGGACTTCGCCTCTCCCATCTACAGCCCTGGCAAGATGCGCATGGCATCGGAGTTGCCGTGTGGTTGCCCGCTGGTGTGACCCAGCATGTCATTCTTCCAGACTCGTCGGACCCCAAGACCTGGCCCGGCATCAAGTGGCATGGGATCGACTCCAGCATTCCGAATGCCGGTGTTCCCACAAGGGCGGCGTTTTATTCACCGCGCCTGGGTCTCTCCTATGATCTGCGCGGCAACGGCAAAACCGTCCTCCGCGGCGGCTGGGGCGCATATCACTCCCACGACTCACTCAACGGCGCAGGAGGTGGTGCCGGCACGGCGGTTGGCCTTAAGACATACAGCAATCCGAGTACAACCTCCTGCACCTTTGGCCAGCTTTTCAACTCTGGCGGCCTGAACATCGTTGACTGCGGAAATTATGCCAGCACGCCGAATTCTATCAGTTCATTCTCTGTTGGCGCGGCGGATCCGACCGACGATCATCAGCCCGTCACGTACAATTACAACTTCACCATTGATCAGCAGGGACCGTGGAATTCAACCTTCGAGGTTGCTTATGTCGGCAACCAGAGTTCGAGTATCTCCACGCTGCAAGCCAGCAACGGCTCCGACCTGCAGAATCAGAATGTGATCCCTCTCAATGCATTCTTTGGTCCAGATCCGGCCGCCGGTTCCACCAACTATGGTCAAACCCAGCCGGCGAGTAATATTCCCACTCCGTCGGATTATCGCCCCTATCCGAACTACTCGTACATCAATGTTCCCACCCATACCATCTGGGCTGATTACAACGCTCTGCAGGCCTCGTGGAACAAGCAGCGCGGCTCATTCATTTATGGGATCAACTACACCCGGTCCAAGGCCTTGGGCGTGCGCGGCAGTTACGACACTGGTTATATCGGCGATCCAGTCAACCCGCATAACGACTACGGCATCGTGAGCTATGACCGCCCGCAGGCGCTCAATGCGAACTATTCTTATCAGGAGGGCGCGAAGTTCCACGGAAATCGCATCCTTGGTCAGGTGATCAACAACTGGGAGATCTCCGGTATCACCACTCTGATGAGCGGCCCGGATCTGGCCGTCTCCAATGGAGACTCGAACTTCGGCCTCGGCGGCAGCGCTGGATACGAAGAGGGCACAACACAAATTAACCTTCCGCTCAATTCTTCTATCTGGCTGGGTTCTTCCGACTACGCACTGCAACCCACAGTTATCTGCGATCCGAGCAAGGGACTCCAAAAAAACCAGTACGTCAACGGAACCTGCTTCGGTTTGCCGGCGCAAGGCACGCAGGGACAGTGGAATCTGCCGGATGTACATGGGCCAGCCTACTTCAAATCGGACCTTTCGGTGTATAAGGACATCACTCTGAACAGCCGGCAAAATATACAATTCCGGCTCTCGGGCTTCAACTTCTTGAATCATCCGATTACGTCGTTCAACAATGCCAATCTGAGCAGTCTGTATTTGAATGCCGGTGAACCCACCGGATCTGTATTTACAGCACCTGGTCCAGCTCTGGCAGCGTTGGCGATTACCAACGGTAAAACCTTTGGCTCCACGTCCTACCGGAATGGAGTGCGCATCGTCGAACTCGGCTTCAAGTACAACTTCTAGCCGTATGTACGGGGCGCGGCGTGAACCGCGCCCTCGGCACACAAACGGATGGGATTGGGGCGACGGAGCGATCAAGGCCGGTAGCCGGAACAGGAAACACAAGCAACAAGCGGCAGAGAGCCGCACTTTGGAGGCTTGAGATGTTAAGCAATAATTGGATGATGAGTTGGACGCGGCGGACGGGATGGCTGCTGCCGCTATTTGTATCTTTCGCGCTGATGACGCTGTTCTCGGTCGAGGCTGTTGCGGTGCCGCCGCCCGCGGCGACTACATCGTATGCAACGACGGTTCCCGCGACGGGGCTGGGTCAACCCGACTATTTCGGCGACTCGCTGGTCTACATGGCGGTGGATCAGTGCGGCAACTACTATGCGATGGATTCGGAGTTCGGCGGTGAATTGTTTGAAGTGCCAGCCGGTGGCGGCGCGGCAACTTATATTGCTGCGCCCTCCGAGCACGGAGCAGGCTGGGAAAGCAACCAAATCCTGATCATGGATACGGGAAGGAATAATCTCTATCTCAGCGCGAGTCCTGGAAATCAGGTCCTCTTCCATATTCCGATCGTCAACTGCGCCCTCAATAATTCCGCGTACAGTTTCTCGGCCTGGACGAACATCTGGGGTGCGCCGGCTGGATCGGCCTCCAACATCTATTATTGGGGGCCAACAGCTCTGGCTGTCGATGCTGCGGGTAATTTGTTTGCGGCATCTTGGGGCAATGCGATCTTTGAGGTCAATCTGGCGACGGATCCCAGCGGCAAAACCGAGACTTTGCTGACTCCTCAATTGAGCGCGACCATTACGGCAATGACAATCGACGCCAACAACAATATCCTCTATGCCCAAGGTGGGGGCATCATCTACGAACTACCCTTTAGCAACGGCGCCTACGCCTCAACCGCGGTGACCTTTGCCAGTGGTTATTCAGATGTGGTTGGACTCGCTCTTGACAGCCTGGGAAACTTGTATGTCACCGATGCGGCTAATCATTATGGATATCAATCTGTAATCTATGATATTCCGAACGAGGGCACTGGGGCAGCAGCGGCGCTCAATCCGGCGGATCAATCCATCCTTGCAACAGAGATAGCCGCTCAGAGTCCCGTAGCCATTGATTTACAGGGCAATCTCATCTATGGGAACTGGGATGCTTCCATTCACGAAGTGACACTGGCAAAGCGAATGCCGGCACGGTAGCTGCTGGTAGTTCCTCGACCACGACCATCGATGTGAGCTTCAATGCCTCCGTAACTCCTGCAACCATCGCCGTCATTGGCAGCGGGTTCTCGGTTTCGGGCGGTTCTTGCGCAACAGGCACCGCGTACACGGTCGGCCAATCATGCACGGTCAAAGTAAACTTTGCACCAACAATCGCTGGTGCTGCCTCTGGCGTATTGACGCTGGCGGATGCGAACGGCGATGTGCTGGCCACAGCCAATCTCGCCGGAATCGGAACCGCCTCTGGTATCACCATTGATCCGGGAACGATTACAGCGTATAACGGCAGCTTTACCGCTCCAACCGGCGCGGCGGTCGATAGTCAAGGGAATGTCTTCTTTGCTGATTCCAGCCAGAATGCGGTTCTGGAAGTGGCGGCCAAGTCAACCACACCGGTTGCTTTGGGCAGCGGACTGAGTGCTCCCACGGGCGTCGCGGTGGATAGCGTGGGCAACGTTTATGTTGCCGATACAGGAAACAATCAGATCGTGAAGATACCGGTTGTCAATGGTGCGCTGAGCACTGCGGCGCAGACGACACTGGTCTCCAGCACTACTGCATTGGCCGGCATGACGTTGAACAAGCCGGCTGGAATCGCAGTCGATGGCCTGGGAGATTTGTACATCGCCGACTCGAGCAACAAGCGCGTTGTCTTTGTGCCCTATGCCAACGGATTGGATCTCACGCAGGCTGCGGCACTCGGCACAGGGCTGAGCAGCCCGTCGGCAATCGCCCTCGATGCATCTGGGGATGTGTTTGTCACCGATGCGGGGAACGGTAATGTCTACGAACTGACTGTTCCGCTGAGCAGCAATACTCAGTTCACCGTAGCTTCGGGCTATAAGTCGCCATCGGGTTTGGCGATTGATCCTTCAGGCGCTCTCTTCGTCGTCGATTCAGGAAATCAGGCGATCTGGCGTATTCCCGACATCTCCGGGACACTGACGCCAGCCAGTTCCATCAATGTTGTTGGTGAGCTTGATCCCCAGACCCAGACACAGGTAGTCGCAGATCCCTACGGCGTGGCGATTGATTCTATCGGCAACCTCTATGTAAGCGACGAGATGAATGCCAAAGCTTACATGGTCAATCGCATTGCGGGCACAAAGTTCCTCGGCTTTTGGACCCCTGGTTCAACAGGCACTGCAGAGGGTGTAAACCTGGAGAGTTCCGGAAACCGAGTTATGACGCTCAGTTCCCCGTTCTATTCGCTAGCTGGAGATACGGCGGAATTCACGCCCTATTCTTCGGCGAAAAACGCCTGCGCCAGCGGAGCAATGGCCAGCGGATCGAGTTGCAGCCTGGAGGCGACTTTTACGCCGGCCGCTCTTGCAGGGTACTCCGAGACATACACGATTAGCAGCGATGCCGCCAATACCAACAGTCAGCCGGTTACAGCTACATTTACCGGGACTGGGTTTACTACGGCTGCCACAACGACTAATTTGGTGATCACTTCGCCAACAGGCACTATCTCGTATGACCAGTCTGTCACTGTCCAAGTGAACGTGGCATCGGTGGTTCCAACTAACGGCATCCCGCCCGGCAAAGTGCAGTTCCTCTTTGATGGCGGTGTCAAGCAAACAGCTGTATTGGACGCGACTGGAGCGGCAAGCTATACCTTCGTGGGCGGCACAAATCTGCTAGGAGGAAGCCATACTTTCTCGGCGACCTACCTGGGAGATTTGACGCCAAATATTGCGTATTCGCAGAGTTCATCGTCCCCGATCAACGTCACAATTCAGACGGTTGCAACCAATACCTCGCTCGCAATGGCGACTGCCTACCTCAATCCTGCTAGCCAGCAGGCAGGTACGACTCTTGCCCTCTCAGCGACTGTCGGTACAAGCTTTGCAGGCACTCCTACCGGGACGGTTACATTTGTGATCACGGATGCCGCTGGAGGAACTCCGGTTACACTGCCAGTCACCATTAATGCGACCGATGCAGGAGTGGCCAAAACATCATATACGCTCCCTGCACCGATTTCCAGCCCATCTTACGACCAGATCTCGGTTGTGGCTACGTACAGCGGCGACTCGAACTTTGCCGCATCAGGTCCAGCAGCGGGAACATTCGATCTAACACCCGCGGCAGGTACTGTTTCGTTCGCAGCCAGCAGTACATCGCTCTCCAGCAGTATTTCCAGCGGTGGTAAAATTACTTTCACACCGACCACACTGGGCGGTTGGACGGGCATCGTCGGATATAGCTGCCTTGCCTCCTCTTTGCCAGAGTATGCGCGCTGCGTCTGGTCTCCTGGGCAGGTTCAACTCACTCCAAGCATTCCCGGAACTGTCGCCTATCAGCCTACCACTACTCTGACCATAACAATCGATCAACCTCCGCAGACGCCCACTGCCGCAAAGCTGATCTGGTGGATAGGTGGTCTGAGCGGATTGGTGCTTCTGTTTGTCCGCCGCCGCTGGATGCGCCAAGGCCTTGCCTCGTTCGCGTTACTGGCCGGTGTGGTTCTGCTGGGAATCTCAGCTACTGGGCTGACGGCCTGCGGTGGCATCAACGGCATTCCGTACCCCACCCCATCGGGCAGCCATACGATTACCGTGTATGCCACTGCTGATCCGTTCACGACTGCGCCTACGTCTTCAACACCTACTCCGGCAACTTCTTCTTGCGGAGTTAACTCAACGACGGGGCTGGCAGATCCATCGCTCGCACCCTGCTCACAAAAGACCTACCAGATCGCCCTCACAGTGCAGTAACATCAGCAATGAACACTTCAACGGCCCGGAACGCAACAGCGTACCGGGCCGTTATTCTTTTGCATCGGTAGAAAGGTCAAGGCCGGACGAACAATTCCAGACTGGATCGCGGCTTGATTCCTGCCAAATCAATGGCAACGTGTCTGCCTCTTGACGGGTGTAGCCGAGGATGATCGACTGATTCAAGAAGATCACGGAGTGAGTCGATGCGCGCGCCTCAATTGACGTTGGATGATTACGAACACAACTTTGCCGATCGCCACCTGCTTCAGGATGTGGTGGCAAAGTGGGCGAAGGAACGCCCGGAGTCCGATGCGCTGCTGAGCGCGGAGACCGGACGAGCGATTACCTGGCGCGAGTTTGACTGCGCGACAGCGGCTTGGGCGACGGAACTCCTCCGGATGGGACTCCGCAAGGGCGATTTCCTGGTCACGCTGCTGCCGATGTCCGTGGACCATGTGCTGCTCGAATATAGTTGCTTCCGGATCGGCGTCATTGTTGCGCCGTTGGATCTGCGCCTGTCTTTGGCCGAGGTGATGCGAGCGTTGGAGATTCTGCGGCCGCGTGGCTTTGCAGGACTGGGTGTGAAGGGGAGTATCGATCTAAGGCCGCTATGGCACACCGTGCAGGCGCAGTGCTCGTGGATCGAGCATTTCATTGCCGTGGACTCGGAGGTTTCCGTGGACGGCACGATCCCCCTGGCTTCGATAGCCGAAGAGGCTTCGCATTCCACGAGCAGGGATGAACTGGCCACAGTAACGGTGAATGAAAACGACGGTGCACTGGCCATCTTCACCACCGGCTCAACCGGGTCACCCAAACCGGCGCTGCTCTCGCATCGCAGCATCACGGCGCAGAACATGTGCCTATGCGCTGCTTTCTTTAATGGAGACAGCGGCGCGCGAACGCTGGTCAATCTGCCCGCCTCGCACGTAGGCGGCCAGACTGAGGTGCTGATGACAACCCTCTTCGGCGGTGGCACGGCGATTCTGCTGGAGATATTCGACGCCAGCCGTTCGCTGCGCGCGGTTGCCGAGCATCGCGCGGAGATTCTCGGCCAGATTCCAGCGATGTTCAACCTGGAGTGGATGCTGAAGGACTTTGATCGCTATAATCTGTCAAGTTTGCGCTTTGCGGCCTATGGCGGCAACGCGGTGCCGCGGTCGTTTCTGGAGAAATTGTCCGCGATGGCGCCTGTCATCGGTACTGGGCTGGGGCTGACCGAGGCCTCCGGCTGGTGTACTTATCTGCTGGCGCGAACGGCGGACCGGGATTCCTCGGATCATGAAGCGATTCTGAAGGGGTTGGGCGTGGATATGCCCATCTACCCTTGCACCATTCGCCAACCGATGCGCGAGAATGGCGTGGCAGGCGAGGAACTGCCCATCGGCGAGATAGGCCATGTCTGCTTCCGCGGGCCGCAAACGTTTCTGGGTTACGTCAACGATCCGGAGGCTACAGCTAAAGCTATCTCGCGCGATGGCTATTTGTACACCGGCGATCTGGGCCTGTGGAATGACGCCGGCCTGCATCTGACTGGGCGGGAAAAGTGGGTGATCAAGACGATGGGCTATCAGGTCTTTCCCGGCGATGTGGAGGCGCATATCTGCGGCCTGTCGGAAAAGGTGGCCAACTGCGTCGCGGTGGGAGTGGCTCATGCCGTGCTTTCGGAAGCGGTGGTGGCTGTGGTGGAGAAGCGGCCGGGCGTGGAACTAGCCCGCCAGGAGTTAGAGCGACAGGCGCGAGGCTTGGCTTCTTATATGCGGCCGCGCCACTGGATTATTCTGGAAGCTGGACAGATGCCGCTGAATCGCGTGGTCAAACCGGATTACAAGCGCGCCCTGGAGATGGCGCAGCAGGAGATTGCCGCATTGCGCGAGTGTGGTGCATGGGACAGAGGGTTGGTTTCGGCAGAGTAAAATGTGAGGATTTATCGTGACAATGCAAGGCTCATCTGAATCGCTCGCGACAACTCCGGTACAAGGGAATTTTTCCGCCAAACTGTGGGACTCCGTCTCAATGATATTGACAAGGTGGTTGACCACGTGAACGGTGCAAGAGGCATCCAACGCATCCACCCAGCATTATGGCATGAATGGCTATGCCACCATATAATTGTGAGATACGGACTGAATTACACTAGAATCAAGGCAGGCGCCGCAATTTCCATTCTCTTTTCTTGTCAACAACGGCTATGAATGTGTATGCTTGTGGTCAGACCTCTTTGCCGATACAACGGACCTGGGCAGCAAGGAAATCGCAGGGGTTTCGGATCGATCGAGGCTCGTGCTATTCTACCGGCTCCACGGCGCGAAGGATGGGGGTTGATTGGAAGGCAAGGCCAGTCGTCCGTATCCGGATCGGCAGCAGGATTGTCTTTCGCAAGGTCGTGGCGTAACTGAGTGGTGGCAGATGCGCATTTGGCTGTCAACGCCGTAATCACTGAATGAGATGGTCTTGCTTGATTTTGCGAAATGCAGACTACCGTTAAGCAGGAGAAGGAACAAGCATGAGTAATGGATTGAATATCCGTCAGGATGGAGAACTGGATTTTCTTTCGCTTGGAGCGCTGGTGCATCGCTTGGACCCAGGGATTATTCCCTTTCGCAGGGCGGCGGAATGCCAGATTCACGTCAGCGGCGGCGAATATAACGTGGCCGCTAACCTTTCAGCTTGCTTTGGTCTGAAGACGGCAATCGCCAGCGCCTTGTCCGACTATCCGATCGGTGACCTGATTGCTGAGCAGGTGCGTAGCATGGGCGTGAAGCCGTATTACAAGCACTTCAAGCACGATGGAGTCACCGGCCCTGAATATGGCTACCGTTTACAGCGACCGCGGAGCCGGCGTGCGCGCTCCAGTGGTCTTCTACAACCGCTCGAACGAAGCAGCCGGGCTTCTGAAACCTGGCGACTTCGATTGGAAGGAGATTTTTAGTCGTGGCGTCCGTTGGGTGCATTGCGGCGGTATTTTTGCGGCGCTTTCGCCCACCACGGCACCGCTGGCCGCTGAAATGATGAAAGAAGCCAAGGCTGCCGGCGCCGTTACGTCGTTTGATCTCAACTATCGTCAGAAGCTGTGGGATATTTCAGGCGGTGCCGATAAGGCGGTAGAGACCATTGGCAAGATCGTGGAGAACGTGGATGTGCTGGTGGGCAACGAAGAGGATCTACAGAAAGGGTTGGGCATACCTGGACCTGAAGTTGCGGCCAAATCGAAGCTTGATCCCAATGTCTTTTTCGGAATGATCGGCAAGGTGACGAAGAAGTATCCCAAGGTGAAGATTGTGGCTACCACGCTGCGCGAGGTGCATGACACGAACCATCACAGTTGGAGCGCGGTTGCTTGGATGGATGGCAAGACTTACACGGCGCCTACGGCGGAATTGACGGTGGTGGATCGAGTGGGCGGGGGAGACGGCTATGCGGCCGGCTTCATTTATGGCCTTTTGACGGGCGAGGAACCCCAAGAAGCCGTTAAGTTAGGCTGGGCGCATGGCGCGCTTCTGACCACTTATCCCGGCGATACAACCATGGCTACTTTGGATCAGGTGCGGGCCTTCGCCAAGGGTGGCTCGGCACGCATCCAGCGATAACAACAATTGCGGGAATAACCATGCTTCGTTACAGAGTTTTGTGATCCTCCTGAGTGGTTCAATCACTCAGGAGATTCTGCGTAAGATCTTGTCAGGCGTTCCCTTCAGGATGTGACCGGTTTGGAATCGGTCGAGAGTTTCTTACCCTTCGCTGAGGCTGGCAGGGACTTCCGTTCTCTGGGACGTTCCATATCTTGCGCGGTCTGTGCCAAGCGGAGGTGCTTCTCCATTAATCGTCTTGCCTCAACAGGGTCGCGTCCGCGGATGGCGCGATAGATCTCGCGATGCATCTCCGCGGATTCGCGCAGGTCGATTGAGCGTTCCACACTTTTCCGGCGCTTTTCGTACATCGACGAGGTAATCGTCTCCATCAGAGCTGCCAGAATCGGATTGCTGGAGGCCTGCGAAACAATGCGGTGAAACAGTACATCGTGGATCAGAAAATCGGAGGGGTTCTCCACGGAAGCGAAAATCTCCGCTACCTCTTCGGCCAGCGCTGCATGTTGCTTTTCCGTACCGCGTTCGGCAGCCAGGGCCGCAAGACTGCCTTCCAAAATCAACCGCGCCTCGAACATCTGCCATGACTGAAAACCGTGGAGCGCCCCCATGATGCTGACCGAAGCTTTTCCGAATTCTGCCGGGCCATTGGCGACGAAGGTTCCAACTCCGTGCCGCACCTTCATGACGCCCATGGCGGCCAGATAGCCGAGGCCAGTGCGCAGGCTGGCGCGGCTGATATTCAGCGAACGCGCAAATTCGCGTTCCGGTGGGATCTTGTCGCCAGGCTGCAACGTTCCATCCGCGATCAGAGCGCGGATGTGGTTGACCACCTGCATCGCACGATGGGGGCTTGGTAGATCATCCTTGGTCCGTGGCATACGTGCTAACCCTTCTTAAAATGCGAAATATAGGGGCAAGATAAGATTAGCACTGGAATCCTCTTTGGCCTCAGAAAAACCTCTCATTTTCATGACGCTTCCCCTCTGGGTGTGTATACTGTGGTTTTGGTGGTCTGACCTCTACGCCGCAAAGAAAGCCAGGCAAGTGAGATTTTTCGAAAGGATAAACATCCAATCATGCTGATCCGAGAAGACCGTCTGTTCCCCGCCGAACCTCGCTCGCGGAAGATAGCCGAAGCGCTTTATGCACATATTAAAGCACAGCCGATTATTAGCCCGCACGGACATACGCAGGCTGCGTGGTTTGCAAAAAACGAACCATTTCGTGACCCGGCAACCCTGCTTGTGCAGCCCGATCATTATGTCTACCGGATGCTCTATAGCCAGGGCATCTCGATGGATGACCTCGAGATTGGACAACCGGAGATCAAGAACCCCCGCAAGGTCTGGAGCCTTTTCGCCAGCCACTATTTTCTTTTTCGCGGAACGCCGACGCGCCTGTGGCTGGATTTTGTCTTCCAGAATCTCTTTGGATTGCAAGAACGGCTTTGGCCGAGACATCAGATCTTTACTTTGATACCATCAGCGAAAAACTCAAGACGCCGGAATTCCTGCCGCGCGCGCTTTTTGAGCGTTTCAACATTGAAGTGCTATCCACCACCGATTCGCCTCTGGATTCGCTTGAAGCGATTCAGGACATTCGCGCCTCTGGATGGAAGGCCAGGATTCTACCCACCTTCCGCCCCGATTCGGTGATCGACCCAGAGTTTGCGGGATTTGCGGAAAATATCGCCAAACTCGGCGAGCAGACCAAAGAAGACACCGCAACCTGGACTGGCTACCTGAATGCGCTACGCCAGACGCGCCTGCGTTTCAAGGCGCTGGGCTGCACGGCGACCGACCACGGACATCTGACCGCACAAACCGCCAATCTTTCCGAGACGGAAGCCAAAGCCCTCTTCAGCAAAGTGTTGGAAGGCAAGGCCGATGCGCCTCAGCAGGTGCTGTTCCAGGCGCAGATGCTGACCGAAATGGCGCAGATGAGCCTGGACGATGGGCTGGTTATGCAGATTCACCCCGGCAGCGTGCGCAATCATAACCGCAAAGTTTATGAGCGCCACGGCCGCGACGTAGGCGCCGACATTCCTCAGCCAACCAATTATGTGGCAGCGCTGCGCCCGCTGCTGGACCGGTTCGGTAATGAAAGCGAGCTGACCATCATTCTATTTACGCTGGACGAGTCGACCTACAGCCGCGAACTGGCTCCACTGGCGGGGCACTATCCATGCCTTAGGCTTGGTCCGGCGTGGTGGTTCAATGACAGTCCCGAGGGTATGCGGCGCTTCCGCGAGCAGACAACCGAGACAGCGGGCTTTTACAATACGGTCGGCTTTAACGATGACACGCGGGCATTCCTTTCCATTCCGGCACGGCACGATGTGGCGCGCCGTGTCGATTGCGGCTTTTTGGCCCGGCTGGTCGCCGAAGAGCGCCTGGAAGAAAATGAAGCTTTTGAAGTAGCACACGATCTGGCCTATGGGCTGGTGAAAAAGGCCTACCGGCTGTAAAAGGATTCGAGATGTCCAACAGTACGGAAGTGAAAGCCGAGGAAAGAATCTTCGCGCACGGCGAACGGCTTGGAAACATACGCTGGACGGTCTGCGCCATGCTGTTCGCGGCCACCACAATCAACTACATGGACCGCTCGGTCCTTGGCCTCCTCTCGCCGATGCTGATGCGGAGCGTTGCCAATCATGGCATCGGCCTGACGGAAGATAGTTACGGAACCGTCGTAGCCTTTTTTACTCTTTTCTATGCCGTCGGCCTGCTCGCCGCAGGGCGCTTCGTTGATAAGGTGGGAACGCGCATCGGCTACATGATCATCATGGGCCTATGGAGTCTGTCAGCGATGGGCCATGCTCTGGTCAACTCCGTCCTCCAACTCTGCGTAGCGCGTTCTTGCCTTGGCGTGAGCGAATCCGGCAACTTTCCCGCCGCAAACAAGACCGTGGCCGAGTGGTTCCCGCAGAGAGAACGCGCTTTGGCCACCGGCATCTACAACTCCGGCGCAAATATCGGCGTGATTCTGGCTGCACTTATTGTGCCCATTGTGGTATTGCACTTTGGCTGGCACTACGCCTTTCTGATCACTGGTTTCTTCAGCATGACATGGTTACTGGTATGGTTTCTCATATACTGCAAGCCCATCGATCACCGCAAACTTTCCGTCTCCGAATTAACCCACATCAACCAAGATCCTCCAGAAAAGCCCTACGCATCCCTGCCGTGGATCAATTTGCTGGGCATTCCGCAGACATGGGCCTTTTCCATCCCCAAAGGACTCACCGACCCGATCTGGTGGTTCTATCTCTACTGGCTGCCGGATTTCTTCAGCAAACAGTATCATCTCGATCTCAAGCACCTAGGGATGCCGCTGATTGTTGTCTATTCCGCTTCGTCGGTTGGCAGCATCGGCGGTGGCTGGCTTCCTTCGTTTCTGATCCGCACCGGGATCTCCGCCCATCGGGCACGGCTGTCGGTCATGCTCTTCTTCGCAACCCTTGTCGTTCCTGTTTTTCTGATCAACTACATTGACTCGGAATGGGTTGCCATCAGCTTGCTGAGCCTGGCTGCCGCGGCGCACCAGGGCTGGTCGGCGAATCTCTTCACAACCGCTTCGGATATGTTCCCGCGTAAAGCCGTCGGCTCGGTCACCGGTATTGGCGCCATGGTAGGAGCCGTCACTGGCTTCGCCTTTGCCAAACTTGCCGGTCACCTTCTGCAAGTCTCGAACAGCTATGCAATTCTGTTTATCATCGCCGCCAGTGTTTACCTCGCCTCGTGGCTATTCATGGTTCTGCTTGCTCCTGGCCTGAAGAAAGTGGAGTTACCTGCATGAGTCTCTATTGCGCGAAAGGAAGCATCGATACCGACCTCTCCGCGTTCGAACTGAAAGAACTGCTGGAGGAGACACTGGCCAAGCTAGGCCGGCGCAATCAAGTACTGGCCTTGCCTCCTGATCAAACCCGCGAGCACTCCCGCGCTGGCGAACTGACGCGCTATGCCTGGCAGTACTATGGCGAGCGGCTCAAAGCGATTCTGCCCGCCCTTGGCACGCACAGCGCCATGCGGCCAGAGCAGATCGCGCATATGTACGGCGACGTGCCGCAGAATCTCTTTCGCGTTCATAACTGGCGAACCGATGTGGAGACGGTCGGTGAGGTTCCAGCAGAATATGTTCGCGAGCAGTCCGAGGGAAAGCTGAACTATGCATGGCCAGCGCAGGTCAATAAGCTGCTTACGCACGGCGGCTTTGATCTGATTCTTTCGATTGGGCAGGTCGTGCCCCACGAAGTAATCGGCATGGCCAACTACAACAAGAACGTTCTGGTAGGCACGGGCGGCCACGAGGGAATCAGCCGCAGCCACTATCTGGGCGCGGTTTACGGCATGGAGCGGATCATGGGACGCGCCGTCAATCCCGTGCGCAACGTGCTCAATTACGCCTCTGATCATTTCTTGCATCAACTGCCCATCGTTTACATACTGACCGTGATCGGCAGCAAACCAACCGGCGACCTTGCCGTGCGCGGCCTCTTCATCGGCGATGATGTCGAATGCTTTCTGCGTGCCGCCGAGCTGAGCCTGAAGGTAAACTTCCAGATGCTCGACAAGCCGATTCAGAAGGCCGTTGTCTATCTTGATCCCCGCGAGTTTCACTCAACCTGGCTGGGCAACAAGGCCATCTATCGCACACGCATGGCCCTGGCCGACGGCGCAGAGCTGATCATACTGGGGCCGGGCGTGAAGGAGTTCGGCGAAGACAAGACGATCGACGGGCTGATCCGCAAATACGGTTATCGCGGAACCGAGGCCACGCTTCAGGCTGTCAAAGACAATGTGGATCTGGCCAGCGATCTGAGCGCGGCCGCGCACCTGATCCACGGCTCGTCCGAGGGCCGCTTCACAATCACCTGGTGCCCCGGCCACCTCAACCAGAACGAGGTGAAAGACGCCGGTTTTAATTATGGCGATCTGAACGCGATGCTTTTGCGTTATGACCCGCGCAAACTCGGGCTGGGCGTAAATCAGGTCGATGGTGAAGAAATTTTCTTTATATCCAATCCGGGATTGGGTCTATGGGCACACCGCAGTCGTTTCTAAACGGGAGAGAACATGGGAAATCAAAGTTTGAAACTAGCCAAGTATTCGATTGGAACCGGGGACCGGTTCGCGCACCAGGCCAAAGCACAGTTACAGGCCTGCGCGCAGGCACTCGCCAACGGCATCGAAGTCATTCCTGTATGGAATAAGTCGAACCGCGAACACACCATCATCGGCTCCGAGTCCGCCTCCACGCGGCAGGCTGCCAATGCGGCAGTCTCGGCGCTCGGCTGGAAGCTGCCGTACTTTGTCGACGCCGATCACATTACATTCAAGACTGTCGACCGCTTCCTTGACTCGTGCGACTTTTACACCATCGACGTGGCCGACTTTATCGGGCAAGCCTCCGAAGAAGCCGCCGTTGATGGCTTTGTGAAGCAACACCCGGAGCTGCTCGGGAGCATCGACTTGGCAGGGGGCGACGCGCCTCTCGAAATCACCCAGAACAACTTGCGGCAGGCTGCTCACAAGTATCTAGCCGCAGCGAAGAAGGCCGGCGAAGTCTATCGCAAAGTCGAGAGCGTCAAGGGCAAAGGAAACTTCATCTCCGAGATCTCGATGGATGAAACAGAGACCGCGCAGAGTCCAGCGGAACTGCTCATCATCCTGGCGGCGATTGCCGATGAAGGCATCCCCGTCCAGACCATCGCGCCCAAGTTCAGCGGCCGATTCAACAAGGGCGTGGACTATGTGGGCGACCTGGCGCAATTCGAACGTGAGTTTGCGCTGGACATTGCGGCCATCGCCTACGCGGTCCGGCATTTTGGATTGCCTGAAAATCTAAAGCTGAGCATCCACTCCGGCAGTGACAAGTTTTCCATCTATCCTTTGATTCACACCATCCTCAAGCGGTTCGGCGCCGGCGTCCATTTGAAGACCGCCGGAACCAGTTGGCTCGAGGAACTGATCGGCTTGGCTGAAGCGGGAGGAGACGGACTGGTGCTGGCCAAGGATATTTACGCCAAGGCTTTTGCGCACCGCGAAGAGCTTTGCGTTCCCTACGCCACGGTCATCGACATTGACGTGGCCAAGCTTCCGTCCCCTGCTGAAGTGAGCGGATGGTCTTCTAACCAGTACACCTCCGCCTTGCGCCACGTGGAGGGTGCGGCCGCCTATAACAGCAGTTTGCGACAGTTGCTGCATGTTGGCTTCAAGGTCGCGGCGAACGAGGGAAGCCGCTATCTGAGCCTGCTCGAGTCCAATGAAAACGTGATTGCCAAGAATGTGACGGAGAACCTCTTCCACCGCCACATTGCACCTGTCTTTTTAGGCCACAATGGATAGTGTGCAGATTTCATGCGCATCAGCGCCAAACCGATCTGACCAAATCCAGAATGGAGATAAGATGAGTTCTCAGCTTCTCAGTCTTGAAGGAAAAGTTGCTGTTGTGATTGGCGGAACCACCGGCATCGGGCACGCACTGAGTCTTGGACTCGCCGAAGCCGGAGCCGATGTGATTGCCACAGCTCGGCACCAGGATCAAGTAGACAAGACGGCCGCGGAGATTGGAGCACTCGGACGCAGAACCCTGCCTATTACTTCGGATGTTTGCGACCGCGCGTCGCTCGATAAGCTGTTGGCGGCCACCCTTGAAGCCTTCGGCAAAGTTGACATTCTCATCAACTGCGCCGGAAAAATCAAGCGCACGCCGACCCTCACTCAGCCGGAAGAAGAGTGGGTCGATATTCTCAACACCAACCTGCTCGGCACACTGCGTGCCTGTCAGGTCTTCGCCAAACCCATGCTGGAGCGCGGCTATGGCCGCATCATCAATATCTCCTCGCTGAACGCCTTTGTCGCGCTCACCGAAGTAGCCGCGTACGCGGCCAGCAAAGCCGCCGTCGGTTCGCTCACGCGTTCGCTCGCCGTTGAATGGTCGAAGAATGGCGTCACGGTCAACGCCATCGCTCCCGGCGTCTTCCGCACAGCCTTGAACGCTGATCTACTCGATAACTCGCCACGCGGCAAGGAATTGCGGATGCGCACGCCCATGGGCCGCTTCGGCAAAACAGAAGAACTGGTCGGAGCTGCTATCTATCTCGCCTCTGATTCCGCTTCCTTTGTCACCGGCCAAAGCCTGGTCGTCGATGGCGGCTTCCTTGCCAGTGGCGTCAACCAGTAACTTCACTCGAAGAAGTTGGGTGACCCATCCATTCAATTGTTTTTTGCGGTAAGGGCGGGGAAGCATGAGATTAATTGGCAGCAGGCCCTAACCGATCGACGTGAGTCGACTTGACTACGAGCATGGAGCCGTATTGCCAATGGCCTCGTGCTGAATGGTGCAGGTCAAACATACAGGGACACCTCTCAGTATCTCTCGTATGTTTGATTGGAGGTTCAGACCATTCAGTAAGTGATGTGGATGCCCATGGTGATCACGCGGTTGCCGCCTATTGTGTTGGATACCGAGCCGAAGGTGGCGGCATTATTGGGGCACCCCTGGCTGGCAGACAGCACGTTCGATCCACCCGTAATGCAGCCGCCGGTAGCGTTGAGAGGGATAGTGAGCGGAACGTTCAGCGCTTTTCCCGAACCAGTGGAATAGGGCAACTCATCCAGATTGGCCAAAGCGGATTGCTGATCGCCGGGACTGTTGCTGGTAACAATTTGGCCGTAGTTCACATAGTAATAGTTGCCGGTTTCGCAGTTGTTGCCGGACTTGATGGCGCTGTTTGAGCAGGCTGAGTTCTGGCGAATCTGGGCCTGATCCATGGGCACATCCAAGCTGGTAGTGTTTGTGATGTTGAAGATGTTGAACTCATATTGCAGATCAATCCTATTCGTCGCATGAAAGGTCTTGCGGATGGAAAGATCCAGCCGTTTCTGCATCGCTTGGCGGAAGAGGTTGCGTTGCCCGGAGGGTGCAAATGCGGTCTCGTAGATGTCCTGCGGATCGCTACCTGTGGATGTAGGAATGCCCATTTGGCCGGGGGAAAGGTAGTTGATGGAGATTTGTGTCGGATCGATGGTGGGAATATATGCGCCTGCCGTGCCACGGAAGGCGCCGGAGTTTCCAGTGAGGGCGGATTTGCGGTTCGATGGGTTTTTGATCCCAACACGGGGTTCATGAGGGTAGGGTAGTCGCCGAAGTTGATGCTCCCCACAGCGCCGTAAAACTCATAGAGAGATAAGGCTCGCCGCTTTGCACAACCCCGGTTCCGGTTAGATGCCAGTCATTCAGGAAATACGAAGCGGTTGACTGTTTACTAGCAGTGTTGGGAATTTCAACTTGGAAGTTGCCACTGACGACATGGGTGCGGTCGAAGTCCGACGAAGCCCATGAACTGCGCAGATTGTTGGGATTGTTGCCGGTAAAGAAGAGGCCGATGTCGCTCTGCTCATCCAATGCGTGGCTCCAGGTGTAGCTGGCTCCGGCCTGGAAGTGGTAGGATAAGCGCTTTTCGACATGGGTTTGCAGGGCATCGTAGGCAGAGTTGCCCACTGTTTTGAAGAGTGCTGCGTTAGGGCTGAAGCCGATGTAAGGTGTACGGAAGTCGGTGTTGCCGCCGTCCTCGGTATTCCAAGGTTCGCCCGCGATGGATCGTAGTCGTATCCATCACTCACCGAGTTCTGGTTCAGCACTTCAAAGCCGTAACTGGCGGTCTCGCCCCAGATCGGGTTCGAGGGGGTAGCGATGCCGGGTTCGTTGAAGGGGATGGGTACGACCGAATGGCGGCCGCGATTGCCAGTATAGCCGACCAGAATGGCTATATCGTTGCGCGGTTGCCATTGTACGTTGAAGGTGTAGTTGATGGTGTAAGGCAGCACGTTGCTCTTGTCATAGGCTCCGAAGTTCAACGTATCGGGACAATCAGTGTAACCTTCCTGGTTATCCACGCCGCCACAGTTCGGACCATAGTATTTACTCTTGCCGGTCATGCCGTTGAGAACATTCTGCAACGACGAGGTGATGGTGCCTGGGTCGGAAGTGGGCGGAGTGTAGGTAGGCGACCCAAGAGGATTCTCGAGAGTCTTTCCATTGCCGACCACATAGCCGGCCAGAGGCGCCGACTCAGTGACACCGAATGGACCGCCATTGCCGCTGCCCGCCGGTTGCGAGAGGTACTGGAAGAGTTCGCCGCGGTCGTAGTAGATGCCGCCGCCGCCGCTCACAACTATCTTGTCATTAAAGTACTTGGGCGACCAGGCAAAGCCGATGCGCGGTGAAATGCCCCACTGGCGGCCATCCAGCGTCGAGTCGCTGACTCCTGTTGTAGGGTGGCTCTTGTTGTTGCCGGCAACGACAAACCCGGCGTTGTTCACAGTGAAGCCGCTGGTGGTGGTTCCGGTCACGCTGTAAAGAGCGGGGTCGAAGTTGAACATATTGCCGAACTTTTCCGTCATGCCGCCATGGTAGTCGTAGCGTACGCCAGCGGTGATGCTCAGGTTCGTCAGCGCTTGCCATTTGTCCTGCACATAACCGGCCAGTTCATTGGTACGGTAATAACGATCGGCATTGTTATGCCCATTGACGATGGTATCCAGCACATTGGAACTGCTCACCGCGCCGGTCAGGAACTTCTGGAAGGTTTTGGATTGAATCTGGGCGATCCCGTCGCGGTTATTTTCGATGTTCAATTGCGTGTAATTGTAGCCGCCGCCCACTACCAGGGTGTGTTTGCCCTTTGCCCAGATCAGGTTGGTGGAGGGATTGATACGGTTCTGATAGAAACCGATGTTGGCGAAGGAGCTGTAGGGGCCAACCTTCAGGCCGGGGGAATCGTTCTGGCTGCTGGCGAAGGACTTGAGCAGCAGGCCGGGCAATCCAGGGTTGGGTGCCATCAATCCCGTGCTGTCTTGTGAGCCTACGCCAAAGTTGGCGGCACCGTTGGGATTGGTCAACGTCTGGGTATAGTAGCTATACGAACCCTGGCGGGCAAAGCCCAGGCGCTGCTCCCAGTTGAGGTGCGAGCCGATCACGATGGTATTGTCGATGGCCGCCACCTGGGAACCATTGTTCTGCGTCACCGGGAATCCACCAGTCTGAGAAAAATTGTAGGGCAATGAGACAGGATCGCTTTGGTAGTAGTACTTCACCGAGAGACGATCCTTTTCGTTTACGACGTAATCCGCAGACACAGCCGCCTGGTTGCCAGTCATCACAGAG
The DNA here is from genome assembly GCA_963804315.1 of uncultured Acidobacteriaceae bacterium. Classification (GTDB taxonomy): domain Bacteria; phylum Acidobacteriota; class Terriglobia; order Terriglobales; family Acidobacteriaceae; genus Telmatobacter. The sequence goes on along the minus strand of CAWDQB010000042.1, from coordinate 54,606 downwards.
TTGCCAATCAAAGTCACGTTGGGTACGCCGTATTGATAGGCAGCCGTGGATTGAGCCGAGGGAATCAGATACTGTCCATTGGGCAGCTTGGCGTTCATCAGGGCCGCCGCAACCGGATCGATGGCGCTGGTGAACGGCGTGCCCTTGGTATTCCAGCTGGTTGCCGCGGCATCCAAGCCCGCCGTTGAACGGTCGTCGGTGAGTCCTGAAGGCACCGTCATCTGCGACAGTCCGGTGGATTGATCCGTACTGTCAAGGCGCTGGTAAGCGAAGAAAACGAAGAGCTTGTTCTTCACCAGCGGCCCGCCTGCCTCGCCGCCGGCGGTCCAACGTTGCAGATAAGGATTGACCAGTGACTTGGGAAACGAACCTACGCCGTCCTGAGCCGACAGTTGATACTGTTGATTGAAGAAGAAGGGCGAGGCATTCATCGAGTTATTGGCGAAGGTGCCCCAGGCCATGCCGTGCCAGATGTTTGAACCGGTCTTGGTGCTGACATCAATCTGCGCGCCGCTGGTTGCGCCTTGCTGGGCATCATACATGGAAGTATTGACACGAATCTCAGCCACGAAATCGGGCGGAGGCGAAGGTAAACTGTTGCCCACCGATCCATAGACCGAAGTCCCGGTGGGAGAGGCTCCGCCAATTGCGCCAGCGCCGGCCGAAGAGGCGCTCGATGTGCTGCCTCCGCCGATGTTGAAGTTGTAGCGTTGCGAGGTCATGCCGCTGGAACTCTTGCCGTTGAAGAGATTGGTAGCATCCACGCCATTCACCTGGAAGGTGTTGGAGGTGTCGCGCTGACCATTGGCCCAGATCGGCTGATTGCCCAGGCCAGCGTTGGAATTGAGACCGCTGAGCAGTTCGGCGTTAACGCCCGGTGAGAGTGTTGCCAATTGAGTAAAACTACCGGTTGCCAGCGGAGTGGCATCGATCTGCGCCGCGTCAAGCGTATATCCGTTTGTGGCGTCGGAGGCGTTCAGCATGGGGTTGGCTGTGACCTCTACCGATTCCGAAGCTTTGCCAATCTTCAGCGAAGCGTTGATGGTCGCAGTCCTGGCTTCTTGGACCGCAATGCCCGTCAACTCGCTGGTATCAAAGCCTTCATGGGCGATCTTTACAATGTAACTCCCAATGGGAAGATTAAAGATCTGAAAGAAACCAGTTCGCTGCGTGGTGGTGGTTTCGGTGAGGTTGGTTGCGCTATTGGTCACGGTGATCGTAGCGGCGGGGACAGCAGCTCCCGAGGGATCGACCACTGTGCCATTGATGGAACCGAGTGTTTGTTGCGCCTGGCCGGATAACGCAAAAATCAGAGCGGCCAAAAAAGTCAAGCCGCAACGGACGATACCCCTGCAAGAAGATAGATTCATGTCGCTCCTCTCAACTCTTACGGAAATTCCGTGTTCGATGCGCGAGGTCGCAGGATAAGGCAATATCCATTTCGCAGCCCCCTCCTATAGCCTGATTCGTTTTGTTCGCGAGATTATTAAAGAAGAGAGAATAGCTTGTAAATAGCAAGTCTCAGCAGTGTGAGTATTGGAGGATACCGTGTTGGACAATCGGCCTCAAACCAGCGGATATAACTGCACTCTTGGCAAAGAGGGAACTCGCACAACGATTCTGGGTTCAATAATCTGAAACAAGGTATCAATGTGCTGTTAATCAGATGACGGACGATTTGGCAAGCCGCGAATGCTTTTCATTCTCACGGGAGTGAACGGAATGATTGCCTCGGGGCATCAATCACTGAAGGATTATCGGAATCTCAATTCTCAGTTAACCGCCCATTGACACATCATGAAGGAAGAACCGCGACGATCAAGACATGAATTCAGCCAATTGCTGCGACAGCAGTGCGCGGAAGATCGTTTCGCACACCTTCTCCTGCTGGAATTGGAAGTGTGCCTTGCTCAGCGCAAGCGTACGCTCCATCGTATATCTGGCCGCCATGCTGCGAAGCAGCCGTCACGACGCTCTCTCGATTCTGCTGATCGAAATGGCCTATGTCACCCTCACCGCCGGCCTTTATGCCGGCATGCAACAGAAGGCCCTGGGCCTGCGCAATCGCTTGTTCGGCAACCTGCTGGTAGTTGTTTGCGTGCCCGGCTTGGCGCAGTTTCTTGACTGGCTTATTCATCGCGTCGCCGGCGCGGTTGTGCCAGGCAGGGTCCTGCTTACCGTTTGCATTTTCACATTCATTTCGGCGCTCTTCCATCTGTACCTAATGCGCCGCGGCGCATTTCTTACCAACCATCACGGCCGCTCGCTCCGCGATGACTTTCGCCGTATGCCCAGGCTCGTCCTGGGCTTCGTGATTGCACCGGTTATCTTGTTCATGGCTTTAACAGCCCGGAGTGGCAGCGAAGCCAAAACGGAAGCCGCCCTCTAATCATCGTCATCGCGAGTGATTTTCTTATGGCGCGTATTGAGCAAGGATGGAAGAGGCGCCTCTCCCATGGCATCTTTCCAGAGAATGACGTTGAGCTTTTGCGCGTCGGCCCGGTCAGCGTGGCGGAAGTCCATCTTCATGCTTTCACTCGCGCCGGGAGCCTTCTTTGCATTCGCGGTGTAGATCAATCCGTTGTCGCGGTTGGAGGTGTCGGCAGTAAATGGCGGCTGGTCGCCGGGTCCAGTAAAGAGGGTTGAGATGAGCGAACTGAAGGCGTCGTTGTTATTCATCGGAGGCAAGCCGAGGAGCGACTCGATCGTGCGGACCACGCTGACTGTGGAATAAAAGCGGCTGTCAACGTAAGCCGAGCCATCCGGCCCATGCGGCGCGAATTTGCTTACGATCAAACCGATGCTGCGATGCGCGTCCACATGATCGCCGCCATCCTGCGCATCGTCTTCCAGAATAAAAAATGCCGTGTCGTCCCAGTAAGGCGAATGGGAGATAGCATCGACCGCGCGACCGACGGCCAGGTCATTGTCGGCCACCGAGGATTTGGGCGTGGGTCCGCCGGGACGGGTGCCCGCAGTGTGATCGTTGCCCAGCCGCAGCATGACAAATTCCGGCATGGAGTCCTCGCCCTGTTCGCGCTCCGCTACCCAACTCTTCAGATGACGGAGAAAGATCTCGACGCGCACCTGGTCGGGAACCGCGAGATTAAAGTCCGGATATTCAATGGCGAAGTGCCCTACAAGCTCCGGCTTGGTGGCGATATTCGAGGCCATCAGCGGAATGGGCCACGGCCAGAGATTCACACCGCCGCCCCACTCGGCGGGCAGAGCCTCGCCCGGCGCGACGGCCTTGCGCGCGCAGTTGCCGCCGGGCAGCAACGGCCCCTGTTGCGGGTTCGCGGTCTTCACCTCATCGCAGAATGTGCTGGAGATAAATTCACCAAAATGGTAATAACTCTTGCCATGCGCGGCGAGATTTCCCCAAAGATAGCCGCTGGCCGGTTCATTCACATCGGGAATTTTCTGCAAGAGCGGATAGCCTTCCGCCACGACACCCTCGTAGTCATAACTGCGCTGGCTGCCTCGATAACTCTGCTGCCAGGTCTTTTCTAAATAGTCCGTGCCGATGGCGGCGTTCGACCAGACGTGCCCGTCGCCGGAGACCTCGCCCGAGTCAAAGAAGTTATCGAGCACGCCGAATTGCAGAGCCAGCTTGTGCAGGTTGGGAGTAATTGACTCGCCATACATAGTCAGGCTGGAGTCGCCGTTGCCTACCGGCTTGCCGCCCATCTTCAGATCCCCTAAGATCTGGTCGTAGGTGCGATTCTCCTTGATGATATAAATCACGTGCCGGATAGGATTCTTCGCGGCTCCGGCAAAAGAGATCTGTTCTTGAGCCGCCTTCATGCGGTTGGACTTGATCACCGCCTGTGTCCACTGCGGAAGCCTTGCTTCGATCTCAGCCGAATCCAGTACGGCTAGCGAGCCATATAAAAGCGTGCCAATGTAAGTCGTCGAACGATGCAGCTTCTTTGATTCTGGCTCCTCGGTCTGTGGCTGTGGAATATTGTTGGGACCGGTTCCTTTGCCTTTCGCGGTTGCGACGTACAGCTTGCCGCTGTTGAAGGCCACCGAAACCGGCATCCATTCGGTAGGTACAAAACCAAGCGGCTCCACCATTCCCTTGCTTACAGCGGACTTGGTCAGCATTTTTGTATCGAGCACTGCAACGGCGTCGCTGGCCATGTTGGCCACATAGAGGCGGCTGCCGTCAGAGTTCATCGCCAGGGCCACAGGCTCCGCGCCAAAGTAGCTTTGGTGTGGAAGACGCGTATCGAAGTAGCCCTTCACGGAGAATTGATTTGCGCCAATATTGACGGCCGCTACGGCGTCGCGATTGGCTAGTGCGGCGTAAAGAATCTTTCCATCGGGAGAGATTTCAAGAGCGCAGGGGTGCGTGCCCGGAGCTATCGGATTACTGGGTTTGAGCAAGGAGAGCTTCCGGCCCACACTTCCAGTGGCCAAGTTGAGTTCCACAATTTCAGAGGCATTCCACAAGGCGACAAAGGCGCGCGCGCCGTTCGCGGTGACCGCCAGCGCCACAGGATATGCCGAGGGAACAGTATCGCTCTCGGCCAGATCGAAGCGCTTCTCGATCTGGCCGCTCGCCGCATCGAGCAGTAGAACATCGTCGGAGAGATTATCTGCAACCAGCAGCTTCTCGGCCATGCCTTGAAGCACGACCGCAATCGCCGCAGGAAAGGGCACGCCCTTGTCGCCTTCCACACCGCCCAGCAGTTTCGTCTTCCGTCCTGAAGCGAGCTGTTGCAGCGGCAGCGGGATCAAACGCTCAGGCGCGACTTTGCCGGCGCTAAAACCATAAACAAGAACGCCGCTGCCAGTCGCCTTCTTGCCGTCGCCGAGTGGATCGGTCAATGAACCCATACTGGCGTAGATGTGGCTGCCGTCGCGACTGAAGGCCAGACCGGAGTAAAGCGTTTGCTGGGCATTGAACGAAGTACGGCTGTCGGGGAAATCAGTCAATTCGCTTGTCGATGTATCCAGCACCGCCAGCGATTGCATGTATTGAGACTCGAAGGTTCCAAAGCCGGCATTCACTGTCACCACGTAGCGTCCATCCAGCGAGACTGCCATGGAGACCGGCAAGCTGTTCAATCGCCTCGTGTGTCCCGGAATCTCTCCAATCAATTGTTGCCCGGTTGGCAGATTGATCGTTTGCGCCTCGGAAACTCCCGCTCCCAGAACAATCGCTGCAATAGAAACCGTCCATCGATCTTTGATATGCATAGCCAAACACTAGCAAATCCAGGGGAGCCTTGCTTTACAGAGAGGTTACAAAAGCCTGTCGGCCCTCCAGTCATTTTAATATTGCTGCTGTTAGCGCAGAGTTACAGAGGTAGATTTTCGCGGCTTGAAGCGCGGAATGTAAACGTCCGGAGAATTGTACCGCGATTCAATTGCCATTCATGGATTATTAACAGAAATGTGAATTGTTCGCGATAGTCTCGCAGCCATGAAGAACTTGCAAAACTTTCTCAGATTCCTCTTTTTGGCAGGCCTCTTGATCGCAATCAGTGGCAGTGAAGCAAGAGCGCAATATGAGGATGGCAGCCTGATCGGCTCCATCCGTGACGCCACCGGAGCGGCGGTTCCCAATGCCACCGTAACCGTCACCAATGTGAATACCGGGATCGCCATTAAAACGGCCTCCAACGCCATCGGCGATTATGTCATCCCTTCACTGCGCGTCGGCCTTTATAACATCGAGGCGAGTGCTCCCGGCTTTGCCGCGGCGGCAGCAAAAGAGATCACAATTACCGTGAACGGACGCCAGCGCATTGACCTGACTCTCGCAGTTGGCAAGGCCGACACTACCACGGTCGAAGTCAGTGGCGTCACCCTTCAGATTGAAACCGCCAGCAGCGAACGCGGGCAGGAGATCTCCGGCTATCAGACCGAGGCTCTGCCCTTGGTCAGCCGCAACTTCTCTGACCTGCTGGGCTTGGTGACAGGATCGCGCCAGGCGCCGACGGCCGCCACAACCAGCTCGATCAGCAGCCTGGTGCGCCAGGGCGCATACAACGTCAACGGCCAGCGCAGCATGTTCAACAACTACCTGCTGGACGGAATGGACAACAACGCCTACGGCGAAAGCAATCAGGGCTTCGACAATCAGATCATAGCCGTTCCGCCAGATTCTGTGGCGCAGTTCAGCGTTGTGACCAACAACGAGAGCGCCGAGTTTGGCCGTTCCTCCGGCGCCACGATCAACGTAGCATCGGCCAGCGGAACCAATGGCTTTCACGCCACGGCCTATGAGTTCTTGCGTAACACCGATCTGAATGCGGCGGGCTTCTTCAAGCCGACTATTATCGGCGGCGCGGGCGCTACGACTCCCTTCATTAAATCCACCTTCAACCGCAACCAGTACGGCGTTGACTTTGGCGGTCCGATCCGCAAGGACCGGGTTTTCTACTTCCTGGATTACGAAGGCTTTCGCCAAGTACTCAAGCCGCTGAGCGTGCTGACCCTGCCCACGCAGAATGAACTCAACGGTATCCTCGTCCAGCCGGTCAGGAACGCGACGACGGGTGTCACTTACCCTGCGGGCACGGCCATTCCCACCACAGCCATGGACCCAATTTCACTGCAGACTGTCAATGACTTCAAGCAGATCTCCGGCCTGCCGGTCAGCGGCATTACTTCCGAACCCGGACCGACCGGCCTGAACTCCAATGACTACGCGGTGGAAGCACCCTTCACCGACGACTCGGACAAGGGTGATCTGCGCCTGGATTACCAGCAGAGCGCGAACAGCTCCTGGTTCCTGCGCGTCAGCGACCGCAAGGAAAACGCCGTCAACTATACGACGATTCCGCTGCCGCTGGATGGGCAAACCAACGGTCATATCCGCATTTTGGACCAGCAGATTGCTCTGGGATATACGCATCTCTTTGGCGCCAACAAGATCATTGATGCCCGTCTTGGACTCTCCCGCACCAAGGCCGGCAAGTACAACCTCTCCATCGGCAACACAGCCTTCACTATTCCCGGCCTGCCCAGCAATCCCATTGTCGCCGGCGGCCTTCCCTCAGTGGGTATTACTGGCTTCACAGGCTTTGGCCGTCAGAGTACCAACCCCCAGTGGCAGAATCCTGCCCTGCTCGATCCCAAGGTTAACTTCACCTGGGTCAAGGGCAAACACTCCTTCAAGCTCGGCTATGAGTATGAGCACGTCTGGATGGCCGTCAACGACAACAACCCGCTCTATGGCAGTTGGACCTACGGCGGCGGTTATAGCCTCTGCGATGCAGCCATCTCCGCCAACTGCGCCACCGACATCAACGGCTCGGCGGCGAAGACCTCAGCTGTCTCGGACACTTACTGGGCGGACTTTCTCTTCGGCACCACCAGCAGCTACCAGTTGGCGAATTACTTTGTCGTCCACCTGCGCCAGACCTTGGAGAGCGTCTATGCACAGGATGACTGGAAGCTCACTCCCAAGCTGACTGTCAACCTCGGCCTGCGCTGGGAGTATGGCTCGCCTTACTCCGAGCAGAACAACTACATCTCCAACTTCGATCCGGTCGCGCAGACGGTGGACACCATCACTCCGGGCATTACAGCTGGCAACGGCGTCACTCCGGTCACCGGCGGCGGCGTCTACGGCAAGACGCTGGTCAATCCCGACCTCACCGATTACGCGCCGCGAATCGGATTCGCCTATTCGATCACACCATCAACAGTTCTGCGCGGCGGCTTCGGTACCGGATATGTGCATTACACGCGCGCGGGTTCGGGCGACATTCTGGCCATCAATGCGCCGCAGGCCCAGTTCGCCTCGGTCAACCAGAACAATCTGAAACCGACGCCAACCAATCAATGCTCTACGCCGCTGCCGGCGCAGATTATCGCGATAGGCAAGACAACGCAAACCTGCTACGCCACAGCCAGCCAGGGCTTCCCCTCCGGCCTGGTTACAGCCTTCAACCCAGCCACTGACAACATTACCTGGATTCCCAAGGACACCAAGGACAGCTACGTCGAGAGCTACTTCCTCGGCGTGCAGCGGCAGTTGGCCAAAAACTCTCTCCTCGATATCGCCTACGTCGGCAACCGCGGCTTGCATTTGCAGGGCTTCCTGAATGGCAATCAAGAGAACCCTTCGCAGGGCTTTGCGCGTCCTTATGCCAACTGGCCAAGCGACATCACCGAAGCGTTGAATGAGTTTATCTCCAACTACAATGCACTTCAGATTCGCTACGAGCAGCGCTCCGTCTTCGGCTTGACGCTCCTGAACTCCTTCACTTGGGAGCATTCGCTCGACAATGCCTCGGCCTCGCTCGAAGGCAACACTCCCTCGCCGCAGGACGGCAACAACCTCAAGGCCGATTATGCGCAATCGGATTACAACCTTCCCATCGCCAACGTCACCAGCCTTGTCTATGAGCTTCCCGCTGGCCATGGCCGCCGCTTCCTGTCCACCGCCAACGGCCTTCTCGAAAGCCTAGCCGGCGGATGGCAGATCAGCGCCATCAACACCATCCAGTCCGGCACGCCCTTCAATATCACCTACACGCCCAACGGCGCCCAGGCCGTTTCGCCGCAGATTTCGGCCACCTATCGCGGCGCCAATGAATATCGCCCGGACATAGTTCCCGGACAGAAGGTTACGCAGGGGCGTTCCTCCATCGCCGCCAACACCGGCTATGTGAACTACATCAACTATGCGGCCTTCGTGCTGCCACCCATCAAGGACGCCAGTGGAAACGTACTCAGCCCATTCGGCAACGCCCCGCGCAATCCGGGTCGTACGCCCGCCTTTTACGAGACCGATCTCGATTTGAACAAAAAGTTCAGCACGCCCATCGAGAGCCTGAAGATCGAGTTCCGCGCCGAGGCCTATAACGTCTTCAACCACACCAACCTCTACCTGCCCGGCACCGTCAGCGGCTCGCAGGGAACCATCGCCGCTGGAACCATTCTGAGCACTGGTGCGACGCCAATGCTGGCGCAGATTTCCGGCGGCGTTCCTACAGGCGGCGGACAAATCACCAGCACCTTCGAACCGCGCATCCTTCAGTTTGGATTAAAGTTCATTTATTGATACATTCCTTCACACAATGAACCCGAGCGATTCTGCTCGGGTTCGTTGGGTGGGGCACCACGAACCTCACCCGCTCTTTTCAGCGTAAAGGAGATCTTCTGGTAGTTGATTCCCTCGCCGCCAACCAGTCTAATGGGATTCGATTTCCACCGTCCCGATCTCGCCGGTCAAGTAGTGACGAAAGCTCGACCACGGCCAACCCTCAGGCTTTTCGAGCAAACCTCCCTTGACGGGATTCCGATGCATATAACGAAGTTTCTCGACGCGCTTCTCTTCGTTATGCACGGTGAAATCGCAGTAACGACGCTGCCAGAACTGAACCTCTCCACGTTCTTTCAGCTTGCGCGAGGTCTGTTGCTTCAACACCTGAAGCGCAACCGACAGCGACGACCGGCGTGGCTCCCCAACCAGCAGATGAACGTGCTCCGGCATCAACACGTATCCGGCTACGACAAAGCCATACCGCGCACGCACGGCATCTAACTCCCGCTCGAAGACGCTGTACGCTCCTGCCCGCGCCAACAACGCCTGCCGACGATAACAACTGACGTTTTTCTTCGTTAAGTACATTGAAATCGTAGTATCTCGGCTGCCAGAATGGGCGTTCTTTACTTTGAACCGATACGGATAGTTTCAACGCTTGAATCGCTTTCGATAGAAGCGCCTTTTTCGGTTCGCTGACGAGCAGGTGAACGTGATCCGGCATGACGACATAGCCGTAGACAACAAAGCCGTAGCGGAGGCGCAGCGTCTCCAGCGAATGTTCAAACAATTCCCGCGCTGCCGCTGTGCCGAGATGTTCGAATCTGTGATAACAGCCGAACGTGATGAAATGAAAGCAGCCGCATTGCTGGTAACGAACAAGCCCTTTTGGCATGAATTCATCCTACATCCAAAATCTCTGATTCGATTGTCTGAAAACAAAAGACAGAGGGTTGGAGTTCCTCGTCCCCCACATCTCAAAATCGAGATGTGGGCCACCCAACTTTATAGCTGGTCAGACCTGGGCCACCCGCCGCCCCATGCTGGAGGCGTAGTACCTAGCCCCGAATTAATCGTTGCCGGATTCGGTATCGCGTTCTTTGCCGGTGAAGCGGGGTGGAGGAAAACACACTGCGGATGCACAAATGCCAGAGTCTGTCATAAACGTGAACCTCAATCGTAGTTGAATCCCAAATCGGAAGATTCAGAGCCGACCACGCAGAGCGCTGTTCAAGACCTGAACCGCGCCCAAAAGTGTTCTAGAATCGATATCATGAACCAGAACACTACAACATAAAAAGCAACAGAAAAAACAAAAGGGAACACTAACTGCGGAACGCCATGCCCGGACCCAACCAGCAATTGAACTGCGGTCGCTGGAAGATTGAGGATATACTCAATACTCCCCCATGCTCGATTTTTCGAACCGAAGATGACATCGCCAGCGATCCCAAACATGCAGAGGATGAAAGTCAGCAGGGTAGATAAAATCGCTTTTCTCTTTTGCATTCGCTCACTCCTTGTCTAGTGATTGCAAGCAGCGGGATTCCCCAAGGCGCATTGCCTCGCTTCTTCCTCATCCACCGGGCTTGTTGCTGCATATCGGTTGTAGTAGCTTTGGACGTAATCTGAAATTCTGCGATCTGCCTCTTGCATGAAATTATCCCCATTTAAGCCATGCCTTGCTGCATCAATTGGATCGGCCTGGACATATGCAGCCAGTGTGAGTCTAATCGCGTCACCGAACCTAGCCCAACTACGACTCGGGTCGTTCTCCCCCATCCAATGTAAGGCACCTTTGTAGCCCAGGAACCCCCACTCAAATTCTTTCGGTTGACCATCGTCAGTTGTGTGCATCGGCGAAGTCATATCCTCCAGAGTATGCATCGCATCACCAAGACGGTCGAGAGCAAAGCCTGTCATATGGCCATTGCCATCTTGACCCTCGGACGCTTGATTTAGATTGCTCAGTATGAGGTTGATGGAGTTCTCTTTTGCCTCATCAGGGTTTTGACCAGGATCGGCCATAAAGTGACCAACTTGATGCTTCTGGTCTGCGTCCATCACATCTTGTCGATGTTGGAGTTGGGCGATTTCCACCTGCGGACACCATGCCGCTCAGGGCGATATCGATCATTTCTTTGTGAATAGGCGTGTACCACATACCGCCAACATCAATTGCCGTGGTGGGTCTATTGCGCGCATAAGAATAGAGGTTCCAAGATTGAGGATCCCCCGGCGCAATCCCAAGTGGAGTAGGGTCAGGGCTCATGAAGCGCCCCGTGCTGGAAGCATAGTACCTAGCCCCGAAGTAGTCGTTTCCTGATTCGGTATCTCGTTCTTTGCCGGTGAAGTGCTGTTCGGTGGCATCTTCGGCGTAGCAGTGATTGGCGGCAAAGCAATTCGGGTTGGCGACCGGGGTCAGGCCGTCGCCGAAGGGAAGCGACTGGAAGCTCTCTTCGATCACGCCGTAGACATTGGCCTGCACGCGCCGCGTGCCCAGCGGATCGGTCAGGTGGAAGTGCAGTCCGTTGGTGTCATAGGTCGCGTCCAGGTGCGCGCCGGCCCAGACGTTGGAGTGCATCCAGCCGCCCGTGCCGTTCAACTCCGTCACCTGGTCGCCGCCCTGGTCGAGCAGGTATTGATTGGTCAGCGCAAAGCCGTTGGTGCCCGGCGCGCCGCAACTGGACGGCCAACTGGTCAGCGATCCCTTGGCCACGCGCGCGCCGCCGGCGTCGTAGATGTATTGCGTATAACTCGGCGAGACGGAATAGTTGGCATCGACCGCGCAGAGGCGGCCTTCGCCGTCGTAGAGGTAAGCGTTTTTGCCGTCGTTGAGCACGTTGCCCGCTTTGTTGTAGTTGAATTCATCTTACTATAAACAAGGCCGATTAAGGTTCGTGGTCTCCCACTCATCCACTATAAATAAAACTGTGGATGAATGGGGCACAGTGGTTCTCGGTTATTCCATGATCGGGCCACCTGCCGGAGAGCCTTTACGGATGCCGGAGCGGAGGGTACGGCGCGTGAGCGCGAAAAAGGCCCGATTCCCCTCGATCCTTTGTTTTCAACAGGTTCCCCTACAGTAACTTTTTGCTTTCACAGGAAAGCAGGATTTAGAGATTTCTTTTCTAGTTGCTTGATTCTATTATGGTTCCCGCATAGCAACCTGAGAACGCCCCATATTTTCCATCGGATAGCTGTATAACGCTGATTCCGCAAGCGTTCCCGCAGAGCAACCGCAGGTTGCTCTACAGCAACCATTCTGGGGTGATGTGTCCCCTACTGCCGATGCGGAGCAGCGTGCTCTTCTGCTGGCCGTTTCGAGGACGCCGGAGGAAGCCTCAGATGCAAGCAAGCCGCCCCGAGGGACGGCTGCTGGCTCTTGAATTGAGAAATCAGCTACTCGCTTTTGTGGCTCTGCTGTCTCGCATCTGGGTATCATCAACGAAATCCAGCTTGTGCCTTAATCGGAGCAGAACGACGACCATAGCCAAATAAAGTCCGAGGCCGGGAACTCCAAGTTCTAGCGCAAAAAACTTGTAATTCGGTATGCAGATGCCGGCCCTCCAAAAGTTGTACCGACGCGAGCAGTGCAAAAGCAGCCATGCCCGACACCCCCGCCAGCAATTTCCCGATCTCAAAATGGGTGGCCCCGGATTTGTCATTGCGAAACCATGTCATAAAATCTTGTCACCTTTCCCAATGTCTCTCGGATTAATTAGTGCGTAACCATGTCATAAATCGCCGATCCGCCCGCAACTACTATTCCTCCGATAGTTACTGCGGCACCACATGGTTCAGCAAGGGCACACCCGATTGCAACTCCGCTCCCGATACCCACTCCGCCAATTCCCACTTTGTGGTCCATCGCTCTGTCCATGATTGTCGGATTCAGGGACTGGTTGACCTGATTGATAGCCTGTGGGTCCTGCCTAGCCACATCGCCCCCGCTGAGGCTCTGGGTAGAATTTGTAATCACTTTTGCCGCCTGCGCGAACCCTCCATTGCCGTCGGCTGTCATCGTGGTGGCTGTGGTTGTTGTCGTCTTCGTACCATCCAGCGGGGTTACGGTGCCGTTGGGTGCAACCTGCAAATTCGCTGTGGTCGTCGTCTTTGTCTCGGTGGTAGTGAAGCTTGTGGTGTTGCCGTTCGCATCGGTATTGGCTTTCGTGGTGCTCGTCGACGATGTGGTCATCACCGTGGCAACATGCGTGTCCTTGTTGTAGCTGCAATTGTCCTTTCCCTTGCACGGATCGCCGTCATGCCCGTCTGGATCGGTTCCTTTCAGCGGATTGTTGAGCATATACGCATACAGGTTGAGGCTCTGTGGGTTCCAGAGTTTGGCGTACGGTACCGGCTCCGCTTTGGCTGACCAGTCGGGCGACATGAACCGGCCCATGCTGCTGGAGTAGTAGCGTGCCCCGAAGTAGTCGTTGCCTGATTCGGCGTCACGTTCTTTGCCGGTGAAGTGGTGTTCGGTGGCATCTTCGGCGTAGCAGTGATTGGCGGTCAGGCAATTCGGGTTGGCGACCGGGGTCAGGCCGTCGCCGAAGGGCAGCGACTGGAAGCTCTCTTCGATCACGCCGTAGACATTGGCCTGCACGCGCCGCGTGCCCAGCGGGTCGGCCAGGTGGAAGTGCAGGCCGTTGGTGTCATAAGTCGCGTCCAGGTGCGCGCCGGCCCAGACGTTGGAGTGCGCCCATGCCATTGTGCCGGTCGGGTTGCTGGTATTCAACTCCGTCACCTGGTCGCCGCCCTGGTCGAGCAGGTATTGATTGGTCAGCGCAAAGCCGTTGGTGCCCGGCGCGCCGCAACTGGCCGGCCAACTGGTCAGCGATCCCTTGGCCACGCGCGCGCCGCCGGCGTCGTAGATGTATTGCGTATAACTCGGCGAGACGGAATAGTTGGCATCGACCGCGCAGAGGCGGCCTTCGCCGTCGTAGAGGTAAGCGTTCTTGCCGTCGTTGGTCACGTTGCCCGCTTTGTCGTAGTTGAATTCATCTTACTATAAACAAGGCCGATTAAGGTTCGTGGTCTCCCACTCATCCACGATAATAAAACTGTGGATGAATGGGGCACGCGGGTTTCCTGGAATTAATGACCGGGCCACCCGCCGATGTCTACTTCACTGGTTTGTCCTCTTGAGCAGGTTTATGTGCAGCTTCAAAAGCGCACACATCTCCCTCTTCTGGATTAAGCATTGCTTTGAGTTCTTTTGTTCGTGCAACAGTTAGGCGGATCAGCGCCAGCGACTTGCACAATGGGTGAGCCGAACCATATGCTCCCGGCTTGCCCTCCTGATAGTAGAAAGAAGCAAGATCGGCGTCGCGGAACTTGAGCCAGCTCTCTTGGGCACGCCTAAGCATTCGAACGAATTCAGCATCTGATTCGTATTTTGAAATCAATTGACTGTAGACTGCATTCAGATTGGCATCTACCTTCGCGTATTGCTCGGCTTCACATGCGTTCATTGCGCCCTGAGTTTGCAGGTTGAGGCATGGATTGTTATCCTGTGCAGCACATCCAATAACCAAAGCGGCAAGGATCACACATAACAGCGAAATCTTCTTCCACGCAGAAATCATAGAGCCTCCCGAAATGTTAACGATCAAGCGCAATTCATACCGCACAAGTACCGCCTGTTTCCTATGGATATTGGCCCGTGTTGAACATGTTGTATTCCGTTTCTCTGCGCCCTTCCAAACCTGATGAAACTGCTCCACCAGTTTTGTTCCATCGAGTAAACAAATCCTCCTGTTTGCCTACGACATCTGTACTATTCCATCGCTGCACGAGCGATGAGTTTTGGAATGCTCCACTCCCGATATTGAAAGCAAGAGATACAAACGCGTCAAATTGTGACGCGAATGTGGCAGGATACTTCAAGTTGTTGTTCACAGCATTTACAGCCGTCTGAACGTCTTGCTTTAACAAATCCTCAGCCTGTGTCGCTGTAATACCATTTGGAAACGCATCCTTTGTGGTCTTGTGACCATATCCGATAGTCCAATCGCCAAGATGCTTTTTCCCGCTTGCGTCGTAAACAGTAAGATTTGGGTCGCCAGTTCCAGTCTCTATGCGCTCGATGTATTTGAGCCCCTCGGCGCTTAGAGTGTGCGGGAACATCTTCTGCTTTGGGCAGGTTCCATATGCAAAGCATTGCCATTCTGAATCACTATCACAAGTAATGTGGCCGCCTTCCTCTGAATCTTGATGCATCACACATTTGTGACCGTTCGGGTCTGTTCTGGAAAGTGGATTGTTCCCAACGTACACATAGAGGTTAAGGCTCTGCGGGTTTTCCAGAATAGCGTATGGAACAGCCGCTGGGACGCTACTCCAGTCCGGCGACATGAACCGGCCCATTGAGCTGGCATAGTACCTAGCCCCGAAGTAGTCATTCCCAGATTCGGTATCGCGTTCTTTGCCGGTGAAGTGGTGTTCGGTGGCATCTTCGGCGTAGCAGTGATTGGCGGTCAGGCAATTCGGGTTGGCGACCGGGGTCAGGCCGTCGCCGAAGGGAAGCGACTGGAAGCTCTCTTCGATCACGCCGTAGACATTGGCCTGCACGCGCCGCGTGCCCAGCGGGTCGGCCAGGTGGAAGTGCAGTCCGTTGGTGTCATAAGTCGCGTCCAGGTGCGCGCCGGCCCAGACGTTGGAGTGCATCCAGCCGCCCGTGCCGTTCAACTCCGTCACCTGGTCGCTGCCCTGGTCGAGCAGGTATTGATTGGTCAGCGCAAAGCCGTTGGTGCCCGGCGCGCCGCAACTGGCCGGCCAACTGGTCAGCGTTCCCTTGGCCACGCGCGCGCCGCCGGCGTCGTAGATGTATTGCGTATAACTCGGCGAGACGGAATAGTTGGCATCGACCGCGCAGAGGCGGCCTTCGCCGTCGTAGAGGTAAGCGTTCTTGCCGTCGTTGGTCACATTGCCCGCCGCGTCATAGTTGAAGCCGCCGCTGGCCGAGTTGACGCTCGTCCAGGTCACCTGATTGTTGCCATTATACGTCGCCGTGGCCGCGCTCGTGCTGGTGCAGTCGCCAGCCGTCAACCCGGCCAGCGTGCGGTTGCCGAAGGCGTCGTCCACACCAGCGACGAAGACCCGTCGCCGGGTCACCGGTCGTAGTTCCAACTGCTCTGCGCGCTGACATAGCTGTTGCTGATGCCCGCGGCGCCGGAGGCGAGCGCCGCCGCGCCGGCAAGCCGGTTGAGTTTATCGTAGCTGTAGGTCCAAGCGCCCATGACGGTGTCAGTATAGCTTACCAAGTTGCCGTCGGATCATAGCTGGTCTGGTACCTGTAGACCGCTTGCGGAGACTGGCCTGTGCTGCCTGCATAGCCGTCTCGATCATTACAGAAGCGCCGGGTTGCGTCAGGAAAACGACAAAGATGTATGAATGGAGGCATGGGGAAAGAACGGATTTGCTTAACAATTGCAACAAGAAGAACCAAGGCAATTCATATAAGCTGTACTTTTGGGTTTGTTATTTATCTTTTGGTGATTATTTCTTTAATTATCAACAATATGTATGGAGATATGAAACTATGATCATCGACATTTTTCGATTTTCTTATTGACAATCGTTTTTTTGAACAATTAAATTACGTGCCGTCGGAGTAAACCCTTCTCAGCGTTACATGAGTTTGAGAAGAGGGCGCTCTCGATCTATCATGAAATCAATATTATCCTGACCGCACGGGAATGCAGAAGCAACTCGCTGTCGATCTGTTCGATGGCAGTTACATTTCCCAAGGTTGCCCCCTCCCCCCAACTCGGAAATATTCACTTGCCTGGAAAGGAACATCATGTCTTCAAATTTGAATTGTCCTGATAGCCCCTCTTTGTGGGCTTGGGCTAGCCGTTTGCACGGATACTTGACCGTACTGACCGCTTTGCTTCTTACCATTGCCGCTCCCTGCGCGCACGCTGAAAAAGCCGCCGCACCTCAGGTTGTGGTGCCCGGCAGCTTCACTCTTACGCCTTCCGCGTCGGCTCTCGCCGTGGCCCAGGGCGCAAGCGCATTGGACACGATCACGATCAACGAACTCAATGGGTTTACTGGTAGCGTGACCTTGGCGGCCTCCGGTCTGCCGAGCGGAGTGTTTGCCACGTTCTTCACCAATCCTGCCACCAGCAGCAGCGAGGTCGCTTTCACGGCGTTCAGTTCGGCTGCAGCCGGAAGATACATTATCGCCATCACCGGAAGCAGCACCACAGCGACTCCATCGACAGTAACCCTCCCAATCGGCCTCACGGTGGCAGGCCCCGGCAGTTTCTCGGTTGCCTCTCTTTTGCCGTCGCTGACCGTCGCGCGGGGCAACAACAGCGGAGACGATGCCTTCATCGTAACGACCATGCATGAATTCGCCAGCGCCGTAACGCTGACCTACTCCATTACGCCCAGCGGAAGCGGGGTAGCCTGCGCGATTGCGCCGACTCAGTCTCCCTGGGTTGGCATCCTGGGTTGCACCGCTTCGAGCGCGGCCCTACCTGGAAGTTACGAATTAACCGTCACCGGAACCTCTGGTATTCTGACAGCTTCCTCCGCACCTATCCCGCTGACGGTCACCGCGCTGCCGACGGTTGGCGCCACTATTTCGGTGAACACAGAAATACCCGGCCCGGTTATCTCTGACGATCTGCTCGGAATGAACCTCGGCGCCTGGTGGGATGTCAGCACCAATAAATCCACGATTGTCGATTCCTTCGAGTCTGCCGGGCATCAAGGCCGTTCGCTGGCCGGGTGGATCGTGGGCCGATGTCTATCACTGGGCCTCCAACAGCAATTGCTTGACCGCTGCCTGGGGCTTTCCCAATCCAAATGACACCTTCAATAACCTCGTCAACGATGTCATCACGCCTGGCAAGCTGAATGTGGCGCTCACAGCGAATTATGGAACCAACGAGGCCTGCGACGGCGGCGGAGATCCAACTGAAGCGGCTGCCTGGGTGGCCAAGGCGCTTGCTCTCAAGGCCAACGTTAGCCATATCACGGTTGGCAATGAAGAGTACGGAACTTGGGAAACGGATCTGCACGCCGCGCCGCACGACCCGACGACCTATGCCAGCGCGGTGGCAACTGGCTACTATACGGATATCAAGGCAGTCGATCCAAAGGTGCGGGTTGGTGTCGTTGTCGAGCCGGATTATTGGCCTTGGGATCCGATCGTTCTCGCCGGTGCCAAGTATGACTTTGTCGAGTATCACTACTATCCCGAAACACCTGGACAAGAAAACGACGCCTCGCTGATCCAGTTGGGCGCGTTGAGCTTGACCATGTACATCGACGCGATCAAGGCGGAACTGGCGGCCGCAGGCAAGCCCAATACGCCGATTTACGTGGGCGAGATCGGAGGGCCGTACACCGAACCGGGCAAGCAGAGCTGGTCAATCACTCAGGGCTTGTATGCCGGTGAAGTGTTGGGCGAGATGATGAATGATGGCGTCTCGCGCCTGACTTGGTTCAATGGCTTCGGCACCTGCAACGGCCAGTCTGGAAACGTCAGTGATTCCGTCTATGGATGGCAGAACTTCGGCGCCTACAATGTCTTCTCCGACGGTCCGGACGATCCCACCTGCCCTGCCGGCAGCATTGCGCCGAACTGGGGACCCGCGGGTACACCGTCTCCCACCGCTCGCGCCTTCCAGCTCTTCAGCAAGGTTGCCGTCAACGGCGAGCACGTTCTCGCCTCAACCGTCTCCGGCGACATCACAGATGTTCGCGCCTACGCGGCAACGAATAGAGACGGTACGGCGTTGGTTCTCTTCAATCTCAACGAGACCACCAGCGAGCCAGTCCGACTCGAATTGAGCGGCCAGAGATTCGCAAGGTCGGTCACCGTCACCACCTACGACAAGGCCATCTACGACAAGACGGATGCTGCGACGCCGGTTTGGGCTGCGCCGACAACTACAGAACTCGGCGCGCAGCACCTTCCGCTGACTTTGACCCTGACCCCCTGGAGCATGAGCGTCGTCATCCTCCACTAAGCGACGCCGCATTTCGTGACGAACCAAAACTCCCAGGTTCCAATTTTGGAACCTGGGAACCACGAACCTCAAACACTTTCAAATTACGCTTGCTCCAGAACCTCTGTCGCTATTTTGCGCAATTCGGGGAGGATTTCGCCCATGGACGCTGTCTCGGCCGAGCGATGACCCAGCGCGAAGTAGGCCTTGCGGTAGAGCGCGAAAAGGCGCTCGTAAACTGCAGTGGCGGCGCGGCGCGGCGTGAAGACTTTGAAGGGCAGACAGAGCTTGTCCTGAGCCGCTTCAATGGTCGGAAAGGCTCCGGCGGCGAGCAGCGCAATGATCGCCGAGCCGCGGCTGGTGGGCACGCCCGCCGGAACCAGCACCGGCTTGCCCAGTACGTCGGCGTAGACCTGATTGAGCACCGCGTTGTTCTGCGGAATGCCGCCCGCGTTGATGACGCGCGTAACCGGCACACCGTACTCGAAGATGCGCTCCAGGATGATGCGGGTGTGGAAGGCCGTGCCCTCGATGGCTGCGTAGAGTTCGTCCTGTGCGGTGTGGACCATGTTCCAGCCAAAGGTGACGCCGCCCAGCTCGGGGTTGACGAGGACGGTGCGGTCGCCATTGTCCCAGGTGAGGCGCAGCAAGCCGGTCTGTCCGGGCTTGTAGGCCTCCAGGCCCTTGGATAGCTCCGCGACCTTGGTTCCGGCGCGGCGGGCGATAGCCTCAAAGATGTCGCCTGTAGCCGAGAGTCCGGCCTCGATGCCGGTGAACTGCGGATGTACGCTGCCGGGAACTACGCCGCAGACGCCGGGGATCAGTTCGGTCTTCTTGCTGATGGCGATGATGCAAGTCGATGTGCCGACAACGTTGACCACGTCGCCCTCGCGGCAGCCCGCGCCCAGAGCGTCCCAGTGCGCGTCGAAGGCTCCGACGGGGATGGGAATGCCGGCGCTCAGGCCCAGCTCTTCAGCCCACTTGGGCGAGAGGTGACCAGCGAGATGGTCGGAGGTCTGGTAGTCTCCGGCGAGCTTCTCACGTACACCGTCGAAGAGTGGGTCGAGTTTGGAGAGGAAGGATTGCGGCGGAAGGCCGTCCCACTTGGGATTCCACATCCATTTGTGGCCCATGGCGCAGATGCTGCGCTTGGCCAGCTTGGGGTTCGTGATGCCGCAAAGCGTGGCCGCAACCATGTCGCAATGTTCGAAGGCGGAGGCGAATTTGTCGCGCTTGTCGGGGTTGTTGCGCAGCCAATGCAGCAACTTGGCAAAGCCCCATTCGTGCGAGTAGACACCGCCGCACCAGTCGAGGGCTTCGAGCTTTTCGCTGTGCGCGAGTTCGGTGATCTGGCGCGCCTCGGCGTGGGCGCGATGATCGCACCACAAATAGTATTCATTCAGCGGCTGCATCTCGGCGTCGACCGGAATGACGCTGGAGCCGGTGGTGTCGAGCGCGATGGCCGCGACTTGATCGCCGGTGATGCCCGCTTCTTTGACTGCTGTACGCGTGGCTGCGGCCAGCGCGCTCATCTGATCTTCGTGGGCCTGCGTGGCGAAGTCTGGGTCTTCGCGGCGGCGATGCAAAGGATACTCGGCCAGCGCCGTGCCCAGGAGGCCGCGCTCGCTGTCCATGATGGAAACGCGCACGCTGAGCGTGCCAAAATCCACTCCTGCGACGATGGTCATTTTCCTTCTCCCGAAGAATTAAGAATGAGAATAAGAATGCTTGATTAGAGGTGCTTAAAACAAAAAACAACAAGTTATCTTCCGCTTCACGGAAATCGCGAGTTAGTGAGTAGCGCCAGTTATTCTCCAGTTGAAGTAGAAGGCATTTGCATCCCACCCAAGCCGCAATAAACAAGAACGCGTCGAGGGTGGGGCACCCAGATTACAAGGAACTGAAAAGACCTTAAACCTCCTCGGCTCCATGGTGGTACGAATCCCAGCCCATATAGCGGGTGGCGGCTTCGTGGACGGCCTTGGAGACGTCGCTGAAGTTGCACGCCACGTGATGCTCGAAGCCCTCGCGGCAGATGAAGCGCAGCAGCTTTTGCAGTTGCGGAATCTCGGCCACGCCCGCGCCGCCAAAGGTATCCAGCGGATCGCTCGTGAATGCGCCCTTGCCGGTATAGCCACGGATGAGGCCGTGATTGTCGTCGGTGGAGTAGCGCGCATAGCTCATGACGCCGGCCTTGACGCGGCCCACGCAGGTGCCAAAAGTGTTCTCGATGCCCGACCGTGCCGGCGATAATCGACTGATAATCCATCGTCGGCGCTTCGGCAAAGAAGTGCTTGGGCAGATTGGAGCAGTGGAAGCAGACGCACTTGTTGGGGTCGCTGCCGTAGTTGTTGTTCCAATCCAGCAGCGCGGAGGGCGAGCCAGAGGCTAACTGCATCATGTACATTCCGAGCACGCCGGGAATATCCACTTCGCAGGCCGAGGGAATCAGATCGTTCGACATCATGCTCATGATAGTGCAGGGCACCACGCCAAAGTACTCTTCAAAGCTGGTCCAGCATTGCACGGCGGTGACGGAGACATTGGTCTGCTTCATCCATGTGTCGATGACCGCGCCGAGCTTGGCCATCTTCAACAACGCCGCTTCGGGAACCTTGCCGGTGCTGACGTAGCTCTTGATGGCCGCCAGCTTGGCTTGCGCGTCGTCGTCGTTATCGCCCAGCTTGTTGATGCGGCCAAAGATTTCGCTCAGGTCGATAGGTTCGATGGAGATGCCGCTCGACTCATAGAGGCGCTCCGAGTAGCGCACCGTGTTGAAGGCCGCGGGACGCGCGCCGATGGCGCCGATGCGCAGATTCTTCAGGCCCTTGACGATGCGGCAGACGGAGGTGAACCAGGCCAGGTCGGCGGTGAATTCGGCGAGGTGAGCGACTCGGTATGCAGCGTGGTGAGCGAGTAGGGAATCTGATACTGCATGAGGTTGTTACAGGCACTCATCTTGCCGCAGAAGCTGTCGCGGCGAACGGCGATGGTCATGGCGTCGGAGCGGTCGGGCGTTGCCTGCACCAATACTGGAACGCGCAGGCCGCTGAAACGAATGGCGTCCACAATGCCGCGCTCCTCGCCGAAGTTAGGCAGAGTGATGATGATGCCGTCGATCTGATCGGCGTGCTTCTTGAATAGTTCGGCGCACTTCTGCGACTCCGCATAAGTTTCCACCGCGCCGTGCTTGGATTCTTCCGGGCTGAGCACGACAACGTTCGCGCCGGCTGCCTCCAGTACCTTGATAATCTCTTCGCGGCCAGTCTTTGCCAAATGGTCTGGGAAGAAGCCGCGGTTGCCTACCACTACGCCAAAAGTCACTTTACCTTGCGCTGCCATCTTCTTAGCTCCCTTGATTCTTGCCGCGTGCGCGGCGGGTGAAATGATTGTTGTAACGATTCCATCCATCGCTTAAAGAAATCCTGATTACGTAGAGTCTGGCGTGGACCAGGATGCGGGCGCTAACAGTTCCTTCAGCAACCGCAACCTGCACCCAACAGGCAAAGTGCTTTATGCACGGCCGGGGCGGAACTTGATGCAATAGAGTGCGCCCAATGAGGTCAGTAATCCGCCCCACCAGATAGGCGTGTGCAAGTTGGTAAGTTGCACTCCTGCTGGGTAGCATCCTGTGACTAACTCAAAGATGCCATAGCCAAAAATCAGCGCTCCATAAATCAACAGAAGCACGCCGATGAAAAACCAGATTTGAATTCCAGAACCATGCATAATTCGTGATCCTTTCTCTCTCCTAAGAATGAGAGTGCGAATAATTCGCTACCAGAAGAGAATGTTGAGCGCTGCAAAGATGCAGACCGCCAGAATCGCCCAAAGCCAGACGTTCTTGTAAAACGGAACCGGCTCTTCTTTGGGCAGAACCGTGCAACTGTAGCACAGTCCATCCAAATCGGCGACCGGCTTGGGCTTGGTGACCAGACTGACCAGGAAGATGACGATGGCCGCTGATGCAGAAGGCCCACCAGGCGCGATACAGATTCTCTGCCATCGGCTTGGCATCGGGCGAAAGCGCAATCGTCGCCAACCCGGCGGGATTGAACTTGACCCACACAAACATACCGACCGAAGAACTGATGCCGATCAGCAGTCCGAGGAAGCCGGCCGGAGCAGTGGCGCGCTTCCAGAACATTCCCATCAAGATGGCGGCCAGCAGAGGCGCGATGAAGAAGCTGAAGAGCGCCTGCACATAATCCATAATGCCGTGCGCGTGCTGCACCAGGTATCCCGCGCCGATGGAGACGATCACGCCGACCAGAATCGAGCATTCGGCCCACCATTACATAGTGGCTGTCCGACCCTTCTCTATTGATGAGCGGCTTGTAGATGTCATAAGTCCAGACCGTCGAGAAAGCGCTCACGTTGCCAGCCATGCCGCTCATAAAGCCTGCGATCAGCGCGGTGATACCCAAGCCAAGCAATCCGGGACCCATATAGCGCACCATCATCAGCGGCAGCGCTTCGTTGTAGCTGTGCAGTTCCGTGCCTTGCGCGCCGGTCAGCACCTTCTGCTGATACTCGGCGGGCAGCGTGGACTTGGTGTTCATTGCCGTGGTGCATCTTGCGGCGTCGGCCACCGAACCCGCGTCATTCACCACGCAGGATTTCACCACATCCTCGCCCACCAGCAGGCGGCGGCTGCCGTCGGGATTCTGCAACAGAACCAAGCCCAAAAGGCCAGGTAGAATGACGATGAAGGGAACGGCCATCTTGAAGTACGAACCAATGATTGGAGCCATCCGCGCGGCGCGCAAATTATGCGCGGCCAGCACGCGCTGGACAACTAAAAAGTCAGTAGTCCAGTAGCCGAAGCTGATGACAAAGCCCAAGCCGAGCACAATGCCCGTCCAGTGAACGCCCATCGGGTTCGAGGCAAAGTGGCCGGTGTCGCGCCACATATGGAAGTAGCTGTCTGTTCCCATATTCTTGATGATTTGTGTTTTCAGGCCGCTCCATCCACCAGCCTGAGTCAAGCCAAGGATCGGCACCAGCAGTGCGCCACCCCAGATCAGCACGAACTGCATCACCTCGTTGAAGATCGCCGAACGCAAACCGCCCAGTGTAACGTAAATGGCCACTGCAGCAGCCGAGATCAGAATGCTGAAGGAAATATCCCAGCCGAGGACCACCTTCATCACCACGGCCATGGCGAACATATTCACGCCGCTCATCAGAATCATCTCAGTGGCGAAAGAGATAGCGGCCAGAATGCGGGCAGGCTCGCCGAAGCGCAGATTCAGATAACCGGGGACCGAGTGCGTCTTTGAGACGTAATAGAAAGGCATCATCACCAGGCCAAGGAAGACCATCGCAGGAATGGCGCCGATCCAATACCAGTGCGTAGCCAGAATGCCGTATTGATATGCCGAGCCGGCCCAGCCCATCAGCTCCAATGAGCCGAGATTGGCTGAAACGAAGCTCAAACCGGCAATCCAGGCGGTCATCTCGCGGCCGGCCATAAAGAACTCTTCGCTGGTATTGGACTTACCCTTGAGGTAAAAGCCGATCCAGATCACCATGCCAAAGTAGACGGCGATCACGATCATGTCGAGAATGGTCAGGTGCGCAATGGGCATGGTGCTGAAGGCCAGTAGGACCGGCGCCGCCAGTTGAGTCATACAGTTTACGATCACGTTCAAAACCTCTCAATTGAGCTGCTAACTGTTCATTCTTTCCTTGCTTGAACAAATAAAAGCCATAAATAACATGCAACAAAAACGGATAGCCGGTGGAGGAAATTGAAGTAGATGAAAAACATCCCCCAGGGGCCAAGACTCAACGCTATTTACTACTCTTGCTGCAGTCAGGGCTGAAGCCCTGGCCTACCAGTCGTGCTCTTTCAAAAGATCGAATGCAATAAAAGTTCCCGATTACTGACAACTGTTGACTGTCTACTGCCCATAAGTCGCGCCTGCGCCGTGCTTGCGGAAGTAATGATGATCGAGCAGCGCCTGTGAGACGCCCGCACTGCCCGGCCGCAACAAAGTCGTAGTGGCCGCCATGCGCGCCACAAACTCCAGAATCACCGCGTTGTGCGCGGCATCCATTGCGGTCTTGCCCCAAGTGAAAGGCGCATGGCCGCTGACCAGCACGGCGGGCATGGCCAACGGATCGATGCCTTCCATGCGTCGCACAATCGCCTTGCCGGTATTCAGCACATATTCTCCCTCGATCTCGTCGTCGCTCAGCGGTTGTGTGGCAGGTATGGGACCATGAAAGTAGTCGGCGTGGGTTGTGCCGAAGGCGGGAATATCCAGCCCAGCTTGCGCCCAACTGGTGGCGAACTCCGAGTGAGTGTGCACTACGCCAGCGATCGCTGGAAAGCTGCGATAAAGCTCCAGATGCGTCTCCAAGTCGGAGGAAGGCCGCAGAGCGCCTTGGACAATCTTGCCGCTTAGATCACAGACCACCATATCCGCGGCGGTCATCTTTTCATAAGGAACGCCGCTGGGCTTGATGGCCACCAAGCCGCTTGCGCGGTCGATGCCGCTGGCATTGCCAAAGGTGTAGAGCACCAGGCCGCGACGGACGAGTTCCAGATTGGCTTCCAGGACTTCGGATTGCAAGCGCAACAATTCCAAACAGTTCCTCCCGTCGAAGTGGTGATGTGGAGAGCAGAGAAGGAGAAATGAGCCAGTAAACCTTTTCTCGACTCCAATTCCCGAAGCTATCTTCACGCCCCCTCGGCTGTCAAGTTACCTCTCCAGGGAGTATCCTGTAAACGCATTCTCCTTCTCAACGATGATCGATCCAACACCCAAGGACAAACGCCGCTCCGCGCGAAATCCCGCCCACATGGACATTCATACCGTGGCGAAGAGGGCCGGTGTCTCTATCGCTACCGTTTCGCGTACGATCAATCACGTGCCAACCGTGAACGCCAAGATGGCCAAGCGGGTGTGGGATGCAATCAAGGAGCTGAATTATCTGCCCAATACACAGGCTCGCGCCCTGGTAAGCGGGCGTAGCCGGCTTCTGGGTCTGATTGTCTCTGAAATCACCAATCCCTTCTTTCCGGAGTTGATTCAGGGCTTTGAGGATGTGGCCGTCGAACATGGATATGAGATCCTGATCAGCTCGACCAACTACGACCCGGAGCGGATGAAGCGCTGCATCCGCCGCATGGTGGAGCGCAAAACCGAAGGCGTCGCCGTGATGACCTTCGGCATTGAAGAGCCGCTGCTGGAGCAGTTGGCCGAGCGCAAGGTTCCGCTGGTCTTTGTGGATGTAGGGCCGGATAGGCCAGGCATCAGTCTGCTACGCGTCGATTATCACCACGGTATCCGCCAGGGCGTGCAGCATCTGGCCGCGCTGGGCCATCGCGAGATCGCCTTCGTCGCTGGCCCGCTGCGCCTGCATTCGGCCCAGTCGCGCCTGGCAGCCTTTCGCCGCGCCGTCGAGGAATGTGGCATCACGATCGATCTCAGCCGGATTGTCGAAGGCGATCACACTATGGAGGGAGGCAAGGCCGCGGCGGAAAAGCTACTCACCGGCGAGGAACTGCCCACGGCGATTATGTGCTCCAACGACGTGACGGCCATCGGCGTGCTCCACGCTGCCTATCGCAAGGGGATGCGCGTCCCCGACGACCTTTCCATCATTGGCTTCGACAATATCCATCTCACGCAGATGACCATTCCGCCGCTGACCACCATCCAGATGTCGTGCTTTGAACTGGCGCGCGCGGCGGTGATGGCTCTGAAGGCGCACGTCGAGGGATCGCCCAAAGCCAAGCGCGAGCATCTCATCGAGACGCAGTTGGTCGTCCGCGAATCCACCGGCTACCCGCGCGGCTCGTTGATGGATGCGCGCGTCAAGCCGGTGGCCAAAGTGTAGCGCCGGTCTCCTGACCGGCTGTAGTGCGGGCGTCCTCGCCCGAGCTTGTTCATAATTCAAACCCAATTCATGTAGTCTGAACATCATCCTTCTCCAATGTGATAGATTCCTTGTGAGTTCTTCGGGAGGATTCATGCGCAGGTTGTTGTGGAATGTGGCGTTTGTGCTGTTGACTGCCAGTTGCGCCATCGGGCAGGAGGCAACCGCGTCCGCGACATCTACACCGGCTTCATCGATGCCAGGCAGAGTGAAGGTATACACAGTGGGTCCGGGAGTGACGGCACCTGAACTGCTTTCTTCGGCTCCACTTTCCACCCTACTTGTCATCCAAACTGGCAAGTGCAAGAAGAAGATGGACGGCCAGGTCATACTTTCTATCATTGTCGATACTGAGGGACGTCCACGCAATATCTATTTTCTCAAAGCAGTTGGCTCGGATCTGGACCGGATCGCACTCCAGATTGCAGCTGCCGATCGATTCCGTCCGGGAATTTATGAAGAACAGCCGGTAGTTGTTGCCGAATCTTTGCAATTTAATATGCCGTCTTGTCTAGTAGAGAAGTTGGATGACTCTGGAAACAAGATCAAGGAGTTACAACTTCGATCTCAGCCTGAACAGAAGCTCATGGCCGCCCTGGAGTCTCCACAGGAAGCCACCCTTTTATCTGGAGACTCTTCACCAATAGAGCATGTTGACGGCATAGTTAGCGCTCCTGTCGAAATCCATTTTGTCGAAGCATTCTTCACAAAAGCTGCCAGACAGAAGAAATATAGTGGAATCACCGTGTTGTCGCTTAATGTTGATGTTCATGGAATGCCACAGAATATCGGTGTTATAAAGCATTTGGATTTTGGACTGACCGATAACGCCATCGATGCGGTTGGCAAATATCGATTCAAACCCGCTCTGAAAAATGGTACGCCCGTTCCAGTCAAAATTATAGTTGAGATCAACTTTCAACTCTATTGAGTTTTCTCAATTTGGAATCCTACCCCGCACGATAAACTGAATGCGAGGGCCATCCTTGAACGGGCGAGACCAAGCAGAGCGCGAAAAATCTACCGGCATCTCCCACGCATGGCGGGCGCTGCGTTATCGCAACTTTCGGCTCTTCTTCGGCGGGCAGACCATCTCGCTGGTCGGTACATGGATGACGCGCGTAGCCACCAGTTGGCTGGTCTACCGGCTCACCGGCTCGGCGCTGCTGCTGGGCACGGTCAGCTTTGCGGGGCAGATTCCCACCTTTCTGCTGGCCCCTTTTGCCGGTGTCATAGTGGACCGGCTCGACCGCCGTCAAGTGCTCGTCTGGACGCAGGCCATCTCCATGCTGCAATCGCTCGCGCTGGCCGCGCTGACGCTCTCCGGCCACATCACCATCTCCTGGCTGCTGGTCATGAGCGTCATGCAAGGCTGCGTGAACGCCTTCGATATGCCGGGCCGCCAATCCTTCATGGTGATGATGGTCGACGACAAGCGCGACCTGCAGAACGCCATCGCCATCAACTCCTCGATGGTCAACGTGGCGCGCCTGATCGGCCCCTCGCTGGCCGGAATGCTGATCGCCGTCTCCAGTGAGGGCTGGTGCTTCCTCATCGACGGCATCAGTTACATCGCCGTGATTATCTCTCTGCTGCTGATGCGCGTAAAAGCGCCCAAGGCGCAGCGCAACGCCACGTCGATGCTCACCGAGTTGGCCGCCGGCTGGACCTATGTCTCCGAGTTCCTGCCCATCCGCACCATCCTGACGCTCTTTGCACTGGTCAGTTTGATGGGCATGCCCTTCGTAGTGCTGATGCCGATCTTCGCCAAAGTGGTCTTGCACGGCGGC
The DNA here is from genome assembly GCA_963804315.1 of uncultured Acidobacteriaceae bacterium. Taxonomy (GTDB): domain Bacteria; phylum Acidobacteriota; class Terriglobia; order Terriglobales; family Acidobacteriaceae; genus Telmatobacter. The sequence continues at coordinate 25,948 of CAWDQB010000042.1, read as the reverse complement.
CCGCACACGCTGGGCTTTCTGATGGGTTCGATGGGCTTTGGCGCGCTGCTTTCGGCGCTCTCTCTGGCGGCGCGCAAGAATGTGCGCGGATTGGTGAAGATGATTCCCATTGCGGCGGCGGTCTTTGGCTTTGGGCCTTGTAGGACTGGGCCTCTCGCACTGGTTCTGGCTCTCGATGGCCATGGTCTTCGTCGCCGGGATGGGCATGATGCAGGGCATGGCCGCCAGCAACACGGTCATTCAGACCATCGTCACCGACGACAAGCGCGGCCGGGTGATGAGTTACTATACGATGGCCTTCATGGGCATGGCGCCCTTCGGCAGTTTGCTGGCCGGGACGATGGCCCACCACTTCGGTGCGCCGATCACGGTGCTGACAAACGGCGTAGTGGTGCTGTTGGGCGCGGCTTTGTTTGCTGCTCGGCTTCCGGCATTGCGGCGTCAGATTCGGACGATTTATCTGGAGATGGGCATCCTACCGGCGGAAAACTTGCAATTGGTAGAGAAGGGAATTGAACAATGAGTGATGAGAAATCGGAAATCACATTGGACCCGCGCCGCACGGCCATCGTAGTCATTGATCTGCAAAAGGGCATCGCGGGAATGCCGGGAGGCGCGCCGTACGCCAAGCCCGCCGTCATCGCCAACGCCTCCCGCCTGCTCGACGCGGCCCGCGCGGCGGGAGCGCAGCCGGTGCTGGTTCATGTCGGCGGAGCGCCCGACGGTGCGGACCGAGTGCAGACCAAAGTCGATCAGAGTTGGAGCCGACCCGGCGGGCTTCCTCCCGATTGGAGCGAATTCATCCCCGAACTCAATCAGCAGCCCGGCGATATTGTCGTGTTGAAGCGCCAGTGGGGCGCATTCTACGGCACCGATCTCGATCTGCACCTGCGCCGCCGCAATCTCTCGACGATCATCCTCTGCGGCATCGCGACAGAAGCAGGCGTGGAAAGCACGGCGCGCGACGCCTACGAGCGCGGCTACGCGCTGATCTTTGCAGAGGACGCGATGACCGGCCTCAGCGCCGAGAGCCACCAGAACAGCACCACGCGCATCTTTCCGCGCCTGGGCCGCGTGCGCTCGACCGAGGCGATCTTGGCGGCTCTGAAGAGATAGACACTTTCACTGTAGTTGAAATGCAGCTGCCCCAGGCCCCGCTTTTGGGAGCTGGGAGACCACAAACCTCAACCAGCTTGCGCCACAATCGCATCGATGCGGGCCAACTCCTCGCTGGTAAAGCTGAGATTGGCGAGGGCTGCGACATTCTGTTCGATCTGCTCGACGCGGCTGGCGCCGATCAGCGCGGAGGTGATGCGGTGGTCGCGCAGCACCCAGGCAAGAGCCATCTGGGCCAGCGATTGGCCACGCGCGACAGCCACATCATTCAATGCGCGAATCTGCTGGAGACGATGTTCATCGATGTCGCTCGTCTTGAGGAATTTTTCCTTGGTTGCGCGCGAGCCTTCTGGAATGCCCTTCAAGTAGCGGTTGGTCAACAGACCCTGCGCCAGCGGAGTAAATGCAATCGCGCCCACGCCCTCTGTGCCCAGCACATCGAGCAGCCCCTGCTCTGGCGTGCGCATGAACATGGAGTACTTGGGCTGATGAATGAGGCAGGGCGTGCCCAGCTCTTTTAGAATTTTGATCGCCGCGGCAGCCTGGGTTGCATTGTAATTCGAGAGGCCTGCATAGAGCGCTTTGCCGCTGCGCACCGCCTGATCCAGAGCGCCCATGGTCTCCTCGGCGGGCGTCTCCGGGTCGGGCCGGTGAGAGTAGAAGATGTCCACATACTCCAGGCCCATCCGCTTGAGGCTTTGGTCAAGGCTGGCCAATAGATATTTGCGCGAACCCCAGTTGCCATAAGGGCCAGGCCACATGTCGTAGCCGGCCTTGCTGCTGATAATCAACTCGTCGCGATAGGGCTTCAGGTCGAGAGATAGAATCCGTCCAAAGTTATCCTCAGCGCTGCCGTAAGGAGGGCCGTAATTGTTGGCCAGATCAAAGTGCGTAATGCCCAGATCAAAGGCGCGGCGGACCATGGCGCGGCCATTCTCGAAGACATCCGCGCCGCCGAAGTTGTGCCAGAGGCCGAGCGAGACGGCAGGCAACTGCAGGCCGCTCCGGCCCGTGCGGCGGTATTGCATCGTCTCGTAACGTTGTTCATTTGCAATGTACAAAGGATTCTCCTTGAATGATCTTCGGCTGTAGGCTGATTTGGGAACTTCGCAGCCATTTCCATGAAAGAATACACCTTGCACCTTAAATGCTTGTGGGAAGCCGAGTCGAAAAAACAGTTGAGAAATTCAGCGCTTTGCACTTGCATCCGGCGGTGATGCACTATAAGATGCGTCAAACGATACTCATGCCTCACTCCATGCCCAACTCGTTCTCTGCCGCTCCCACGCCGATTCTGCGCCCCCGTCTGGCCAACCTTGGCAAACTCTGCGTGGCCATACAGGCCGGTTCGCCGGTGGAGCTGATCGAGCGTGCGGCGGCGGCGCTGACCGACTCCAAGTTCCTCGAATTGCGCTTTGACTCGCTGCCCAAGCCAGCGGCGGCGTTGACTAAAGTGGCCGAGTTTCTTGTCGCCCATCGCGACGCAACGGCTATAGCCACCTGCCGCCGCAAAGAAAACAGCGGCAACTTTACCGGCTCCCTGAAGGCCGAACTTGAATTGCTGGCGGAGGCCGCTGAAGCCGGCTGCCAGATCGTTGATCTGGAGGTCGAGTCGGCAGAAGAGGCCACGCCCCGCCAGCTTGACCAGTTCCGTGAGCGGCTGCGCGCGGCGGGAGCGGCGCTGCTGATCAGCTTTCACGACTTCAACCGCACCAAACACCTTGAGCAGGCTGCGCAGCGCATCGAGGCCTTCCACCCTGACTTCATCAAAGTCGTCTCCACTGCCAAGTCGCTGGCCGACAACCTGGCCGTTCTCAAGCTGATCGCGGACAGTTCCCTCTCCGCCCGTGTGGTGGGTATTGCGATGGGCGAGGCAGGGCTGGTCAGCCGCGTTCTTGGCCCGCGCGCTGGAGCAGCCTTTACCTTTGCTTCCTCATCCGAAGGTTTGGAGACCGCTCCTGGACAGGTATCGGCGCGCACGCTACGCGAACTCTACCGCCTGGAGCAACTCGACCACGCTTCGCGCATCTTCGGCGTTGCCGGCAACCCCATCGGCCACTCGCTTTCGCCGCTGATGCAGAACACCGCCTTCCGCCGCGAAGGGATCAATGCTGTTCTTCTGCCGCTGAAGGTGCAGAAGCTGGATGATCTGCTGAAGCTGGTCCGCGAGTTGCCACTGGCCGGACTGGCCATTACCATGCCCCTCAAACAGGAGATCTTGCCGCATCTGGCGAACCCCGTCACAGCCGGTTCCAAGCCGCTCACACATCGTATCGGCGCCTGCAACACCCTGCGGATCAATCCAGATGACAAGATCATCGGCTTCAACACGGATGTGGATGGCGTGGTCCGCCCGCTGGAGAAGCGGCTCCGGCTCAAGGGGGCGCGCATTGCCGTGCTGGGCGCGGGCGGCGCGGCGCGGGCGGCCGTCTTTGGCCTGGTTGATCAGGGCGCGGAGGTCTTCATCGTCAATCGCACCCATGAAAATGCTGTTGCTCTGGCCAAAGAGTCCAAGGCCCGCGCTCTGAAGCACGAGCAGTTCGCCAAGGCAAAATTCGATGTGCTGATCAACTCGACGCCCTGCGGCATGACCGGTTCCAAGACGCCGTTGCCCATCGCGGAAAACGAACTCAATGCCAATTTGGTCTTCGATCTGGTTTACAACCCGCTGGAGACGCCGCTGCTCAAGCTGGCCAAAGCGCGCGGGATTCCGGTCATTACCGGACTGGAGATGTTTATTCAGCAGGGTGCCCGCCAGTTCGAGATTTGGACCGGCAAACCGGCCCCGGAGGCGGAGATGCTGCGCGTGGTGGAACTGGAACTGCGCAGGCGAGGATGAGAATGTGAATGAATGGTGGTCGCTGTAGGACTCGAACCTACGACCTCCTGCGTGTGAAGCAGGCGCTCTAACCGACTGAGCTAAGCGACCCTTTTGAACTCTGTTCGAGGACTGGCGGCTAACGCGCCAACCCAGCATCTCATGGGTTAGAGTAACACCAGTGGGGCTTTATGGCCAACTCCCGTAGCCCAATATTCTACTTCCGATTACCGATGAGCTGGAAAGACCTTTCAATCCGCCGAGCAGCTGGCTTCGCCCCAGACGGGGAGGCCGTTTTGTGCCCAGTCGCGAGCTTGGGTGCTCCACTGCCGGCTACCCTCTGCATGAGCGGGACGGATTCCGCTGCTACCGGCATCGACGGCCTCAGAGTGCGGATGAACCGGTGCGAAGGCGAAGATTCCACTGAAAAAGGCACAACCTCAACGCAACCTTCCGCTGAGGATAGTGTTCAAGAGGATATGGCAACGCTGGTCCTGGATAACTCGTCTCTGGGAACTGCTACGGCTGCATGGCTGGGCGGAGGGCAGAATCCGGCTGCAGGCATGAACCGAGATAGTGACGCAGCAGTCATGATGCGCGCCGCAGCGGGTGATGAGGCGGCCTTCAGCTACTTGGCGGAAAAGTATCACCGCCCCATCATTCATTTTCTCTTCCGGATGGTGCGCAACCAGGCGATAGCTGAAGAACTGGCGCAAGAAGTGTTTCTGCGCGTCTACCGTTCGCGCGCGAGCTATCGGGCCGAGGCCAAGTTCAGCACCTGGCTCTACCGGATCGCGACCAACCTGGCGGTGAATCACGCGCGCGATACCAAAAATGAGCGGGCCGGACAGAATGTATATTTGGACTCGCCCGATGAAGAGACTGGGACGACGCCGGATGTGGCCGACAGCGGACCGTCGGCGGAGCAGAACCTTCTGCGCGAGGAGCGCGTGAAGGCCATTCGCGCGCAAGTGATGGCGTTGCCTGAGCGGCAACGGATGGCCGTCCTCATGCACAAGTACCAAGGATTGGATTACCGCGAGATCGGCGAGGTGCTGAAGTTGAGCGAGTCGGCAGTGAAGTCGTTGCTCTTCCGCGCTTATCAGGCGCTGCGGGAGACGTTGAAAGAGTTTGTTTAATGGCAGAAGCCGGGAGTGACCGGCATGGACTGGGGTGGTTTTATGAACAACATTTGCGCTGAAAGAGACGAGAAGCTTGCCGAACTTCTGCTTGATGCGGAGAATGCGCCGGTCGAGGTTCTCGATCATCTGGAAGAATGCGAGAGCTGTCGCGGCGTGCTGGATGAGCTGCGCGCGACGATGGCCGTGCTGGATCAGTGGGAAGCGCCGGAGCCGAACCCATACTTCCTCACCCGGCTGGAGGCGAGGCTGCGCGATGAGCGAGCGGCAGAGCCTTTGGGCTGGCTGGCCCAACTGTGGGTTCGCTTAACCGGCGCGGGGACGCCTCATCTGCGGCCACTGGCGGCCATGACGTTGACCTTCCTGCTGTTGGTGGGCGGCGGGGCTTATCTGGGTGTGACCGACTGGGATCAGCCGGCGGCGGCTCCAGAACAGACGGCAGTTGTGCATGATCTGGAAACCTTGGACAGCAACGCCCAACTGCTGGACCAGTTAGAAGCGCTTTCCAACAACGGCCAGAACGGGGATTGACGGATACCAGGTGAGATCTGAATGAGGAGCGGAGCGCACAGCACGAAAGGGATCGGCAGAGCGGTGATCGCCGCGGCAGCTTTGGTCCTTTGTGCGCCTGCGGCCTGGGGTCACGGCCAGCACTCGAGCGCCCCCGCGCCTCGCGCGGCTACTCCCGCAATGCGCCCCGCGCCAGTCCCACATTCGCCGAACAGCAATGCACATAGTCCAACCGCCGGCAACCCAACTGTCCGTTCCGGCGCTCCAGCTTCAGCTTATCCCGGTGCTGGTTATCCCGCTTCTCGATATCCAGGTCCGCCTTATGTGGGTTTGGGCGTACAACGTCCCGGCTATCGTGGCTATGCGCCGCCCGCCGAACTTCCGCGCGGCCATCTGGGCGACTGGCTCAATCAGCACCGCGATCTGCCCGCCCCGGAGCAGGAGCGGTTGCTGCGCGCGGAACCCGGCTTCCGTCGGCTCCCCGCCGCCGACCAGCAGCGCGTGATTCAGCAGTTGCATCAAGTGAATGGATTGACCGAGGAGCAGCGCCAGCGCCGCTTGGCGCGCGGTGAAATGATCGAGCATCTATCGCCCCAGGAGCGAATGCGCATTAACCTTTCCGCGCGCCGCTGGGCCGAGCTGCCGGTGGACCGCCAGGCGCAGATGAAGACCGCCTTCCGCGATTTGCGCGGAGTACCCATCGAGCAGCGCCAAACCGAGTTGAACTCAGCCCGCTACAAGGGTCTTTTTACCCCAGAAGAGCGCGGCATCCTCTCCGATATGCTGCGCGTGGAGCCGTTCCAGCCCTCGCGGTAAGCCGGTTTTAGTCCGCGACCATGCTCTCGCCGGGTAGAATGGGCCGGGTGCGCGGCAAGACTCCCTGATAAGCCAGCCAGCCCATTAGCATCAGCACGGCCACATACGCCGCCAGCTTTATCCAGTTTGTAGCGTCGTTCACAGGCAGCGTCTTCCAGAGAATCAGTAGCAGGGTTTGCGCCGTGGTTACCGCCCAAACCGAGCCGTAAAAGTAGCGGCGTTCCGTGCCTTCGCCCTTGGTGGATGGGCCTACGCGGGGCAGATTTCCCGATAGGCCCAGCAACAGAACCACCGCGGCCACGGCAGGGTATCCGTAGTTGTAAATGGGCTTCATCTGCCAGCCGCCGCCGGCCACGGTAATTACCAGCCCCTCCAGATTGAGCAGTGCGTAGCTCAGCACAGCCGTCCAGGCAAAGCTGTAGCAGACCTTGCGGTAAAGCGGATTGGGACGGTCCTCGTCAAAGCGCAAGATGTACGGTCCCGGTTCGGCTCCGGGCAGCTTTCCACGAAGCGCGGCTGCGCCCGTGCCGACCAGAACGACTGCCAGCCAGAGTGAATTACCCAGGCTGAAGCCGTGCGCAAATAAACTGAAGGTCAGCGGTCCGGGCGCCAGAAAAAAGACCCAAATCCAGATCGGCCAATGCAAAGAACGATAGACACGCGTATTGTGCGTGCGCATCTTCCGCTCTTGGGCATACTCGACTTTCCCTTTATATCCCATGACTTTAAGCCTCTCAAAGCGGCCTCGCTGCCGTCAATCGGGCAGGATGCATACGCATTGAATTCATCCGGATCGAAGATATTGTCGCCCCGAACCGTGGCTGAAAAATTCCCGTTCTTCATCCTCTTGCTTTTCCAGCAATACCAGCGCACCGCATTGCGCAGCCAGGCTGAGCAGATTATGATTGCAACGTTCCAGTGAAATGTGTTGGGAAATTTTGTGGATGAATGGGATCGACTCAGGAAGCGCCTTGCATTCGGGCGCCGGTTCAGTTGCGGCGCATTGGATGCAATCCATTCATTCCAAGTAACTTGGAGAGTCTTTATTGCCCTGGAAGGATGACCTGCAGCGCGAAATTATTTGAAGGACTAGTCGCCGAAGTACCCAGATTGTGCATGCGAAATCCAGGTCCTTCGTCAATCAGTTCTATTCTTCAAAGGGCCTTGGCTTCCTTGGGGTTGACCAGGTCGCGCAGTTCCTTGGAGGGCTTGAAGTAGGGAACCTTCTTGGCCGGAACCTCGACGCGGTCGCCGGTCTTGGGGTTTCGACCGATGCGGGGGTTGCGCTGGCGGATGCGGAAGGAGCCGAAGCCGCGAATTTCAATCTTGTCTCCGCTCTTGAGAGCGCCAATTACCGCGTCGAAGATGGTTTCGACGATGACCTCGCCGTCGCGGCGCGTCAGATCGCCTGCTCCGGTCACCTTTTCCACCAAGTCTGCCTTTGTCATATCCACCAACCCTCTGCAAACAGCATAACCGGAATCGCCACTTTCATGCACGAAAAAACGGAGTTCCCGGAGATTTTTTGTCTTTTCCTCTCAACAGCTTGGCGAAAAAGTATTTGCTTGGGTAATTGCCCCGGAAAATTGCCTCGCATGCATTTATGATGACCAGAGGCATTCCCCGCGTTTTTCATCGAGTTTGAGGCGGGAAGGTCTGGAGTCGTATCCCAGTTACTGTGCGGTTGATTTCGTGGTCTCTTCATCAGCGAGGCTGATTGAGGATCTTGCTCTCCTGCCATTGCGCAGAGAACGCACTACGGATGGGGCACGGAGCTGAATGAACGGGATAGGGAACTGCACTATCTTGTCAATCAAAATGCTCGGAGCGGGGAGCAAAGGCGTGGCGGACGATTTGAGCAACACCACCGGTCCAAATTACAGCATCGTGATTCCGGCCTTCAATGAGGGAACGCGAATATTGTCTACGCTCCGCTCGGTGGTGGAGTGCGTTCGTGTGCGCGGCTGGGAGGCCGAGGTTCTGGTGGTCAACGACGGCTCGACCGACGACACGGGGGCAGTGGTGCGCGGCTTCGCCCAGAGTGCGCCTGAGATTCAGATCATCGACAACCCGGGCAATCGTGGCAAAGGCTACAGCGTGCGCCACGGGATGCTGGAGGCGCGCGGCTCAGTCATTCTATTTACCGACGCGGATCTATCCTCGCCGATTGAGGAGGCGGAACGGCTCTTTGCGGCCATTGCCGAGGGGGCGGATATCGCCATCGGTTCGCGCTGGCTAGAGAGCAGCCGCCAGACCCGGCGGCAGCCGCTCTATCGCCAGCTCTTCGGGCGCTGCTTCAACGCCGTCACGCGCGCAGTGATGCGTTTGCCTTTTGCTGATACGCAGTGCGGCTTCAAGGCCTTCAGGCGCGATACCGCGAGAACCGTCTTTCGCTTGCAGACCATCGAGCGCTGGGGCTTCGATCCGGAGATTCTGCTGATCGCAATCAAGCACGGCTACCGCATCGTCGAGGTGCCCGTCAGTTGGGCGCACGACAAGCGCACGCGCATGAGCTATCTGCGTGACGGCATCAAGATGCTGGAAGAGATTGCGCGGATTCGTTGGAATGCGCTCTGCGGGCGTTATGACCGGCCGCTGAATGCCGCATCGCGAAGAGCATAACTCCTTCTGTCAGTCTCCTTCCTGTTCCAAATCAACACTTCTTGGACCGAGGCAACGCGCACACATTAGGTTACTAGGTTCTCAGCCGTTCCTTGCATCCGGAGTTTGCGATGCTGGACTGGGTTACGAAAAGCCGGACTTTGCGCTGCCGCTTTCCGATCTAGCCGGTTCACAGATTTAGACTTGGGTAAGGAGCTACACAGCATTCATGGATAAGTTTGTCATTCGCGGCGGCAATCCGCTGGTGGGCACGGTGCGCATCTCCGGAGCCAAGAACTCGGCGCTGCCTTCAATGGCCGCCGCGATTCTGACCGAAGACGTGGTCACGCTGGAAAACATTCCTCAAGTGCGGGACATCGAGACCGAGCGGCGTCTGCTGGCTGCAATGGGTGCCGAGGTGGAACTGGGCTATGGACGGGCGCAGCATCGGACAACCCTCTGCTGCCGCACGCTCTCTGATCCCGTTGCCAAGTACGAGATTGTAAAGACCATGCGGGCCAGCTCGCTGGTGCTGGGTCCGCTGATCGCCCGCGCGGGCATGGCGCGGGTGGCCATGCCGGGAGGATGCGCCATCGGCGGCCGGCCCATCGACCTGCACATTCGCGGCCTGGAGAAGATGGGCGCCAAGATCACCCAGGAGCACGGCTACCTGGAGGCGCGCGCCACCAAGCTGCGAGGTGCTCACTTGGTCTTTGACAAGATCACTGTCACCGGGACGGAAGACCTGCTGATGGCCGCCGTGCTGGCCGAGGGCGAGACGCTGATGGAAAACTGCGCGCGGGAGCCGGAGGTGGCCGACTTGGCCGCGCTGCTCACCGCGATGGGCGCAAAGATCAAAGGCGCGGGCACTTCGACGATCCACGTGCAGGGCGTCAGCAGCCTGCATGGCGCGCGCCATCGCATTCAGCCCGACCGCATTGAGGCTGGAACCTTCCTGGTGGCCGGGGCCATCACCGGCGGTGATCTAATCGTAGCCAATTGCAATCCGGCGCACCTGAGCGCGATTATTGCCAAGTTGGAAGAGGCCGGCGTGCGCGTAGATATTCTGGGGCCGGATACGGTGCGCGTGCGGGCCGACGGGAAGCTGCGCGGGGCGGATATTTCGACCGAAGAATATCCTGGCTTTCCCACCGATATGCAGGCACAATATATGGCGCTGGCCACGCAAGCCGAGGGCGTCAGCGTGGTGCGCGAGAACATCTTTGAGAACCGCTTTATGCACGTGCAGGAACTGGTGAGGATGGGCGCGAACATCAAAGTGGACGGGCGCACAGCCACGGTGCGCGGAGCGGCTAGGCTTTCGGCGGCGGCCGTAATGTGCTCGGATCTGCGAGCCTCGGCTTCGCTGGTGCTGGCGGCGCTGGTGGCCGATGGTGAATCAATTCTGGATCGGGTGTATCATATGGACCGGGGCTATGAACGGATCGAGGAGAAGCTGCGCGGTGTCGGGGCGCAGATTCGCCGCATGGGTAACGTCTTCACTCCCCGGGGTAACGAGGAGGCCGCGAACGAATAGCGTCCATCCGTAGCTCAATCGACCCGGCAGGTCCATGGTTTTCCAAGTGCGGCAATCATACACAGTACAATTCGATTCATTTTGAAGGTATAAACATTGGTTCAGAGGAAGAAGAATGAACTGGAGTTCGCTGCCGGACATCTTCGCCATCGCGGTGCTCATATGCGCCTTTGCGTCTACGACGCGGCGTAACTATTCGCCCTCCGCTCGCTTGTGGCTTATCGGCTGGCTGATGATCGCTCTGCACTTTGTGGCCCATTTGTTCGTTTCCTTTCCTGGGGTTTTGGGATTCATGGCTGACTTTCTGACCACGGTTTCCCTTGTCTGGGCTGGAGTTCTTTTTCTATCGGCTGTGAATCCGAACCGTAAGGAATTATTCAGTCGCTGGATGATGGTCATCCTGCTGGTTTCGAACACGCTGTATACTTTGTTGATCACGACTGACCATCCCTCCCGCTGGGCGCTGACGCTGGCCGCTTCACTCTTCGGTCTCGGTCCTCTGGCGCTTTATCTGGCTGCTCCGGTCTTGGGAAAAAATATCAATTGCAGGCATTGCCTGGCGACGTCCGTTCTCAATCTCGCGCTGGCGGTTTTTCTTTTGCTCTTTCAGAACCGGCCGGGAAACGGTATTGATCTTGCACTGAGCGCCGTGCTGGTTACCGTTTACCTTGGCTGTTCAATCAGTTTTTTCTTTTCCTACCGGCGCGCCACGGCGGGCGCTTTTATCACCATCGCCGGCTTCGCGGTGTGGGCTTCGGTCTTCTGGCTCGGTCCAACGCTCTACTATTTTTTTCCCAAGTTTCAAGTTGAATCCGAAGTCTGGAATCTGCCGAAATACATTGTCGCCGTAGGGATGATCCTGCTGCTGCTGGAAGATCAGATTGAACACAACAAGCATCTGGCCTTGCACGACCCACTGACAGGCCTTCCCAATCGCCGGCTCTTCGAAGACCGCCTTGCAAGCGCCCTCGACCGCGCCCGGCGCACCAACACGCAAATGGTACTGCTGATTATCGACCTGAATCGCTTCAAGGAAGTCAATGACCACTTCGGCCATCACGTGGGCGATCTTCTTTTGCAGCGGGTGGGAGCGATTTTTTCCGGTAGAGTGCGCCGGTCAGACACAGTCGCCCGCACAGGAGGAGACGAGTTTTCCATCATTCTGGAAGAACCAGCCAGCCGCATAGAGGCGAAGCATGTCTCTCATGCGCTGCTGGAGTTGCTTCATGAGCCGTTGCAACTGGAAAACTACACCGTAAGCATCGGGGCAAGTATCGGATTTGCGGTATTTCCGGAGGATGCCTCGGAGATGGAAGCCTTGTCCATTGTGGCCGACAAGCGAATGTACGAAGAGAAAATGCGTCTGATCGCCAAGAACCAGCCAGAAGCCGTTCGTCTCTCGATTCCCTTGTCCAGTTCATACAGTGACCATATGAATTTGTGACGAACGGAATGGTGCGCTGGTCTCAAGACCGGCTATTGCGCAGGCATCCCTTGCTCATGCTTGTCAACGATTTATCACCAATGCAAACTAAACGCCCAGATGCACAAGCTGCTGTGCTTCCTCGCGCGCTCCCAGCAGCGAGACCCGTGGAATGCGTCCGCGCACCATCGCCACTTCATCACAGCGATGTAGCCGCGGGCAGCTCTGGCAGTCCTTGAAGATTTTATCGGGCAGCTCGGCTTTGTCTTCCACGGTGCGGAAGCCGTAGCGGAAGAAGAAATCCGGAATGCGCGTGAATAGGCAGACAGACTGAATACCGTGCTCCTCGGCCTCTTCAATCAGATGTGCCAGAATCTGACTGCCCGCGCCCTTACTCTTGGCTTCAGGCTTCACCACGATCGAGCGCACTTCGCATAGATGTGGCCCGTAAAAGTGCAGCGCGCCGCAGCCCAGAAAGACGCCGCCATCGGATTCGGCAACTGTAAAGTCGCGAATGTTTTCGCAGATCTCCGCAAAGGCGCGCTTCAGCAGCGTGCCATCGCCGGAGAGCGAATTCACCAGATCATACACCCTCGAAGCGTCCTTAAGCAGAGCCTTACGCACCAGCATGAACGGCCTCCTGCTTTAGTAGTGCGATGCGCTCCGCAGCCGTTGCCAGCGCACTGCGCACCTGCGCGCGCGCCGTTCCGCCGATCACATCATGGCAATCGAGCGTAGCCTTAAGCGAAATCGCCGCGAAGAAATCCTCGCCAAACTCCGCGCCAAACTGCCGCAACTCATCGAGTGTAAGCGCGTTGAGCTCCACGCCCTTCTCAATCGCATAACGCACCGCATTGCCGATCTTCTCATGCGCCCTGCGAAAGGGAACGCCCTTGTGCACAAGGTACGTTGCCGCGGCCATCGCATTCAAATAGCCCGACTGCGCCGCCTCCTGCATCTGTTCGCGATTAAATTGCAGCGCAGACGTAAAGCGCGCCACGAGCGAAAGCATCTGTGGCACAAACTCTACGGCGAAGGCTGGCTCCTGCGTCTCCTGCATATCTTTATTGTAGGACAAAGGCAGGCCCTTTAGCAGCAGCGTCACCGCCTCCGCCGCGCCGTGAATGCGTCCAACTTTGGCGCGAAGCAACTCGGTAAGGTCGGGATTTTTCTTCTGCGGCATCGCGCTCGATCCGGTCGAAAATGCCTCCGGCAGCGTGACAAAATTGAATTCAGCCGTCGCAAAAAGCGTAATCTCTTCCGCAAAGCGGCTCAGATGCAAGCCAACAAACGTCAGCGCCTGCAAGTATTCCAAAGCAAAATCGCGGTCGCTTGTTGCGTCCATTGAATTGCTGGTAGGCGCTGTGAAATTCAACTCGCGCGCGGCAATGGTACGATCCAGCTTCAGCGTGGCGCCAGCTACCGCGCCCGATCCAAGCGGACAATAGTTGAGCCGCTCTTTGCAATCCATGAGCCGCGCAGTATCGCGCATGACCATCTCGACATACGCCAGCATCCAATGCGCCACCAGCACTGGCTCCGCGCGCTGCAAGTGAGTATAGCTAGGCATTACCGCTTCGTCCAACTCGTGAGCCTTCTCAACCAGCGCGCTTGCCCAACTGACCAACCCTTGAATGGTCTGCTCAATGCAATCGCGCACATAGAGCCGAAGATCGGTAGCGATCTGCTCATTGCGGCTGCGTCCAGTGTGCAGCTTCAGTCCCAGCGAGCCTATGCGCTCGGCCAGTTTCAGCTCGACAAAATGATGAATATCTTCCGCCGTTGCATGATCGCGCACCTGCGCCCTGCCCGCGTTCGCAGCGTACTCCGCGGCAATCGAATCGAGCGCCGCACGCAACTCCGTTGTTTCATCTTCCGTGAGAATCTTCGCGGCACAGAGAGCGGAAGCATGCGCCTTGCTAGCAGCAACCTCTTGCGTAAGCAGCCGCCAATCAAAGACAATCGAACGCTGCCACGCTTCAAACTCCGCGTCCAGCGGCTCGCGAAAGCGCCCCGACCACATCTTTCCAGATTGTTGTTTGTTGCTCATTGTTCTAATGTCCTGAACCTGAATTTGTAGCGCCGGTCTCCTGACCGGCTGTAGCGTGGACGTCCTCGTCCACGCTTGCCCATCCTGCTATTCCTTCTCCGTCGCGCTATTCAGCTTGGGCATTTCGCTGCCTTTGCTCAGTGTGAGCAACCCAGCCGCAGCGTAGGTAAGCAACTTGTCGCGCGTGTCGGTGATGTCCAGATTGCGCATGGTGAGCTGGCCGATGCGGTCGCGCGGGCTGAATGTCGATTCGGTCTTCTCCATGCTGAGCCGCTCTGGATGGAAGGTCAGGTTCGGCGACTCGGTGTTGAGAATCGAGTAGTCGTTGCCGCGCCGCAGCTCCAGCGTGACTTCGCCGGTGATGGGCTTGGCCACCCAGCGCTGAGCGGCTTCGCGCAGCATGATGGCCTGCGAATCAAACCAGCGGCCCTGATAAAGCAAGCGGCCCAACTTGCGCCCGTGGTCGCGATACTGCTCGATGGTGTCCTCGTTGTGAATGCCTGTGACGAGCCGCTCGTAAGCGATGTAGAGCAACGCAAGCCCAGGCGCTTCGTAGATGCCGCGCGATTTGGCTTCGATGATGCGATTCTCAATTTGATCGCTCATGCCCAGGCCATGCCGTCCGCCGATGCGATTGGCTTCAAGCAAAAGTTCAACGGGGTCGGCATACTCGCGGCCATTCAGAGCAACAGGAAATCCCTCCGCAAAGCGCACCGTAACCTCTTCGCGTTGCACGTCAACATCGTCGCGCCACGAGGCCACGCCCATGATCGGAACAACAATCTTGATGGACGATGAAAGGTACTCCAGATCCTTAGCTTCGTGCGTCGCGCCGAGGATATTGGAGTCGGTGGAGTAGGCCTTCTCGGCGGACATCTTGTAACCGAAGCCGTGGCGCTGCATATAGGCGGACATCTCGGCGCGACCGCCCAGCTCATCGATGAATGCCGCATCGAGCCAGGGCTTGTAAACCTGAAGGCTGGGATTGACCAGCAGGCCGTAGCGATAGAAGCGCTCGATGTCGTTGCCTTTGTAAGTAGAGCCGTCGCCCCAGATGTTGACCTCGTCTTCTTTCATCGCGGCGACGAGCATGGTGCCTGTGACGGCGCGGCCAATCGGCGTGGTGTTGAAGTAAGGCACGCCAGCCGTCGTGATGTGGAAGGCCCCGGCCTGCAACGCGGCAATGCCTTCGCGCACCAGAGGGCCGCGGCAGTCGATGAGGCGAGCCTTTTCCGCGCCATACTCAAGCGCCTTGCGCGGAATCTCGTCGTAGTCGGTTTCGTCGGGCTGGCCCAGGTTGGCCGTGTAAGCGTAGGGAATCGCAGACTTCTGCTTCATCCAATGCAGGGCGGCGGAAGTGTCAAGCCCGCCAGAAAAAGCAATGCCAACCTTCTGGCCAACAGGCAGCGATTCGAGAATTACGGACATGGTTGAGAACCTCTTTTCTTGTTTATGTATTCTGAATATGATGAAACTTGCGTTGATCTCAAATCATATTGAAGTTTTTCCTTAGAATCCCACTCGATAAATCTGTGTGTGTGCTTTTCTAAGTCTTTCCAATAAACACCTTCGTGGTCAATAAAAAACCTGCCACCATTAGTAGATTCGCGTATTTCGACAAAAATACTAATTATTTGGTCAAGAATTGGTGACTGATTTCGTAAATACTCCCTCAGATGCTCAGGTGTGCGCTTTGTTGTGACAAAAGGCCAGGGAATTTCCTTGAGATTCGTACTGAATACAGCATGACAATCATTTCGCTTGATTATCTGAAGTTCTCTCAAATGGACGAATTCAGTTTTACTGATACGAATTGATTTCACAGATTCCCCTTTCTTTCAGTATTTTTGAGACTTGCCCTCAGGGGCTAAAGCCCACGTTGTTATCGCTACTTTGCGGCACGGCTAAAGCCGTGCCCTTTCAAAACCGGAGATTCACCACAAATGGTAGAAGCCGGTTACCCCAGGTCTTACTTGTGAGAACTAGGATTTCCAATCAAGTAGACTCTTCACCAGTCACGCTTTGAAAGGGCACGGCTTTAGCCGTGCCGCAAGTCGCTACCATAAACTCCGCGGGCTTTAGCCCCTGAGGGATGGGGTCCAGCTTCCATCCTGGAAATGCAGACGAGAAACGATATTCTGCCGGATTCATGCATAGTCGTTTCTTGACCGGATTCAAGTGAATGTAATGCAAGTGTTTCTCATAGTCCTCGAAATCGCGAACTCTGTGGTCCGAAAATCCCCGTTGCCAGATCTCCGCGTTCGACCCAAGTTCCTTTTTGACCCGAAATGAAAACCCACCCTTGATGAGCTGAACAGCCCTTTCCAGCGCGATTGTGGGCGTGAGCAATACATGGAAATGATCGGGCATCAGGACGAATTCGTGCAAAAAATACGAATCGCCACGATGCAGAAGAAGTGTTTTGAAAAAAAGCCTCGCCCACGTTTCTAAACGAAAGAGTTCGCGCCGCTCCCACGTCTGGGATGTGACGAAGTACGTCTGCGAATTATTCGATGCGTGTTCGCGTCTCGGTTTCAAAACCATTCCTCAAAAAAACCAGCCCTCAGGGGCTAAAGCCCGGTACTTGATTGGACTTCTTGCGGCACGGCTAAAGCCGTGCCCTTTCAAAACATCAAATCATACAGCGTTCCTCGTGATGACCAGGCATTTCTGACCCCTGACCCTTGATCCCTGTTACGCTAACCCGCCCAGCAGCAGCAGCAACAACGCCTTCTGCGCGTGCATGCGATTCTCCGCTTGATCGAAGACAATCGATTGCGGGCTGTCGAGGACGGCGTCGGTGACTTCAGCATTGCGGCGCGCGGGCAGGCAGTGCATGAAGACCGCGTTCGGCCTTGCCTTCTGCATCAGCGCCTCATTCACCTGGAAGGGGCGGAAGATGGGCGCTCGTTTCGTAGACTCGTGCTCCATTCCCATGCTGACGCAGACATCGGTGTAAACCGCATCGGCTTCTTCGACCGCTGCCTGCGGATCTTGCAGCAGGCGCACTTCGCATCCGTTGGCCTGCGCAATATCGCGCGCCAGCGTCACGATTTCTATGTCCGGCGAGTAGCCGCGCGGCGTGGCCACAGTAACATTCGCGCCCAGTTGCGCGCCGGTCAGCATCAGCGAGTGGCAGACGTTGTTGCCGTCGCCGACATAGGTGAAGTTGACTCCAGCAACGTGGCCGAAGTGTTCGTCAATGGTCATGAAATCGGCCAGCGCCTGGCAGGGATGCTCGAAGTCACTGAGCGCATTGATCACCGGCACGCGGGCGTTGGCGGCCATCTCGGTGATGGTGTCGTGCGCGTAGGTGCGCAGCACAATCACATCCACCCAGCGCTCCACATTCTTCGCCACGTCGGCAATCGATTCGCGTTCGCCCAGCGGCGAATTTGTTTGATCGAAAAAGATCGCATTGCCGCCCATGGTGTTGATGCCGGCTTCAAAGCTCAAGCGCGTGCGCAGGCTGGCCTTCTCGAACATCAGGACCATTTGCTTCGCATCGAGCGCGCGGCGATATTTGCGCGGATCGCGCTTCACATCGTGGCCGAGCTTGAGAATGGCACGCACCTCCGCGCTCGATAGATCGGCGATGGAGCACATATCCTCGCCATTCAAGCGCGCTGCAGCGGCAAGAATATCAGGGTCCGTCGCAACGGAAACTGCGGGTGTTTCTAGAAGAGTGTTGCTAGCCATGGATTTGTCCTCCTCGGAATGGGGCGGATTAAGGTTCTTCGTTTCCCATCCATTCCGCTGAAGTACGCGGAATGGATGGGGCACAGAGTCTGATCCGGCGACCGGGATTCAGTGCGTAGCGACTAACGTCTTCTCTGCGGCCTCTGCTTCTGCGTACGTAGTGAAAACCTTGTCGAGCGCGGCGATGGTCGTGTCCACATGATTGCGCTCGAAGATATACGGCGGCAAAAAGCGCAGCGTCGTATCGCTGGTGCAGTTGATCACGACGTGATGCTTGAGCATCTCGGTGACAGCTTGCTTGCCCAGTTCAGCGGAGTTCAGCTCGGCGGCAATCATCAAGCCTTTGCCGCGCACTTCAAGGATGCACGAGTGGCGCTCGGCCAGCTTGCGCAATTCAGCTTGGAAGTATGCGCCGATCTGGTTGATGTGATCGAGAAGATTTTCTTTCTCGATATAATCAATGACCGCCGATGCAACCGCGCAAGCTAAAGGGCCGCCGCCAAAGGTAGTGCCATGCATGCCCGCATGGAAGGCGCGCGCAACCTCATTGGTACAAACTGTTGCGCTCATTGGAATGCCACCGGCGAGGGGCTTGGCCAACGTAGTGATGTCGGGCTTGATGTCGAAGTGCTGATAGGCGCACCACTTTCCAGTGCGTCCCAGGCCGGCTTGAATCTCATCGACGATGAGCAATGCGCCCGTTGAATCAGCGAGCCGACGCGCCTCGGCAAAGAACTCCGGCGAGAGCGGACGCACGCCGCCTTCACCCTGAATCGCTTCGACAAGAATGCCGCAGACTTCGCTGGAAAACTTGGCGCGCAGATCTTCAATGTCATTGAAGTTCACAAACTCGAAGCCGGGAACAACAGGCTCAAAGGGTAAGCGATATTTTTCTTTGTAGGTCGCCGAGATCGCACCGAAGGTGCGTCCGTGAAAGCTCTGCTCCAGCGCCAGAAACTTGGTGCCAATCTGCTTGCCTTCCGCGCGCAAGAGGCCAGCATGAGCGCGCGCAAGCTTCAAAGCGCACTCGACGGCCTCGCAGCCCGAGTTGCCAAAATAGACGCGATCCAGGCCAGTGATGCGCGTGACGCGCTCGGCCAGACCAGCCATCTTGTCGTTGAAATAATAGTTCGATGCGTTGATCAGCGTGCTGCTTTGCTTGGCGATGGTTTCTTGTATCACCTTGCTGCTGTAGCCCAGCGCATTGACGCCGATGCCGCTCAGCAGATCCAAATAGCGATTGCCGTGTTCGTCGATCAGATGAACGTCTTCGCCCGCGACAAATAAAACAGGAAAGCGATCGTAGGTGTGAATGAGCAACCGCGATTCAGCGGCTTGAATCTCTTCCAGTTTGGACATTTTTTCTCCTTAGGCCACCATCACTTCGGTGCCGAATGCTACGCGGGAACTGCACAGATCGGGCAACGAGCCAGCCGCTTCCGCAGGTAAAATTCTTACGCGTTTCACGCCATTCAAAAGAGCCTCGCGGCAAGCGCCCAGCTTGGGCAGCATGCCGCCGGAGATCACGGCGCTCTTGGCCATCTCCGCAATTTGATCGATGGAGAGCCATCGGAGTACTGTACCCGCCGCGCCCTTCACTCCGGGCACATCGGTCAGAAAGACCAGCGCATCGGCCTTGACCGCAACCGCACAAGCCGCGGCCATCTCGTCGGCGTTGATGTTGTAGTATTCACCGTCGAAACCGAGAGCCATCGAGCAGAAGACGGGCACACAATTCGTTTGCCAGATGGCTTCAATCAGCCGCGCATCGCTGGATGCAATTTCTCCCACGAAACCAAGATCAGGTTCGGTGCGTTTTTTGCGCGCGCGGAAGCTCAATCCATCGCCGCCACTGAGGCCCACGGCAGGCTGCCCGATCGCGCCCAGTGCAGCGACCAGAGACTTATTTACCCTTCCTGCAAAGACCATCAGCGCCGCATCGCGCGTCTCCGCATCGGTAACGCGCAGGCCGTTGATGAACTCGCTCTGCTTGCCCAACGCCTTCAGCGTGCGCGTCAGTTGAATGCCGCCGCCATGCACGACAGAGACTTGGTGGCCGTCGCGCACCAGTTCCGCAATCGCCCGCACACAACCATCTAGCAACGCTGGATTTTCCAGTCCGGCTCCGCCTAACTTGACGACGTACTTCATTCCAATCCCTCTGCTTCGCCCCAGCCAAGCATTACGTTCAAATTCTGCACCGCCTGACCGGCCGCGCCCTTCAGCAGATTGTCGAGGCAACTGACAAGCACCGCGCGCCGACCGCTTGCATCAAGCTGGAAGCCGATGTCCGCATAGTTGGTGCGAACCGAGTATTGAATCTGCGGCAGTGATTTATCGTAGAGCCGGACCAGCGGACTGCCCGCATAAAACTCGTGAAAGAGCTTATGGATGCTCGTTCTGCTCTGTACCTCACGGAAATGCACATAGATAGTGGAAAGAATTCCGCGCGGAATCGGCAGCAAGTGAGGCGAAAAAACAATTTCGCTCGCATCCAGGCCGATTTGCTCCAGCAACTCTCCGGTGTGTCGATGCGTGAAGGTGCCGTACGCGGAGAGATTATCGGCGGCTGAGATGTAGTGCGTCTTCGCCGTGGGCGCCTTGCCCGCGCCGCTTACGCCGCTCTTCGAGTCAGCAACAATGCCGCGCTCAAGATCCACGAGTCCCGCAGCCACCAGCGGCTTCAGAGCCAGGATCACCGAGGTCGCATAGCAGCCAGGATTCGCAATCAGCCGTGCGCCGGCGATCTGCTTGCGATGCAACTCCGGCAAGCCATAGACCGCCTGCTCCTGCGTATCCTCCGCAAGCTGCGCGTCACTATCCTCGAAGGCGTAGACCGCACGATTAGCCGCATCCACGAGCCGCCACGCGCCGCTCAGATCGATTACCCGCACGCCGCGCTTGAGCGCCTCGGGCACCCACTCGCGCGATTGCTCGTGCGGTGTAGCCAGAAATAATACGTCCGTGTCCAGATCGCTCAACAGCTCCCATGAGAACGGCTGCTGGCGCAAGGCTCCGTTACCGTGGCTATCAGCCAGCTCAGGATGAATTTCTGCGAGCGGAATGCCGCCCCGCGCCGCGTCGGCAGCGTCCACACGCCCCAGAAAAACCGGGGGCTTGCCTTTCAGCCGGGGATGCCGCAGCAACAGCCGCGCCAGTTCCTGGCCCGCATACCCTGTTACTCCCACTACAGCCGTTTGCACTGTTTCACTCATGATTCCAGCATCATCCTTATCCGCGATTCCACTTCGCCCGCGCGCCGGCTGTCGGAGCAGATCACCAGCACCGTGTCGTCGCCCCCTAGCGTGCCCACAACTTCGGGCCATCCTTCATAATCCAGTGACGCGGCCAGCGGCTGCGCTCCGCCCATTACTGTGCCGATGACCACCTGATTCATCGCCTGTTGGACGCGCAACCCGAAGCTTTCAATCATCTCCGCGACCGAGGGCGGGCTGTTGTCCTCGGTCGCGGCACTCGCGCCATTGCCGCCAGATAAAGTGTATCCGCTCGGACCCTTGGAGAGTTTCAATTCGTGAATATCGCGCGAGAGCGTGGCCTGGGTTACGGCAAAGCCCCGTCGCCGCAGTTTGCGGCGCAACTCGTCCTGATTGGCCACCAATCCCTGGCCCACCAATTCGCGAATCGCATTGTGCCGCATTGTCTTCATCGATCTGCTCCCCGAGTTTTTTGGCGCAGGTTCCGGGCAAGGCAACTGCGCTTGTATAAATATACATCAATATGCATAAGTATGCAATATTGGAGCGCAGACCATACTCACGTACTTCCCGCGATGGAAGCGGAAGCAACTGAAAATCATCCCGCGAGGGCCAAATGCCGCATTGATTTCATGGTCTTTATTGCCGAAACCAAAGTCGTGCTCCTCAAAGCACCACCTTGATCAGCGGTTCTATGAACTGCTGAATGCGAACCTGCCGCGCGCCGCATCCGCCCGTACGTTTACAATCGCAGCAAACAGTGAGGGAACGGCAAGTATGGCAACTACAGCAAGAGAGCAAGGCACGGCAGAACTGTCCGGGCATCAGGGCTATTCCATTATCTCCAACGAAAGACTGCGCCAGCTTTATCTTTCCATGGTGAAGTGCCGCTTGGTGGAAGAGAGCCTGCGGGCGCGCAACCACGAGGGAGAGATCGATTCGGCAGTGGGCAGCGAGGCAGCAGCAGCAGGCGTAATTGCCGGCCTGCTGCCGGACGATGCTGTTTCCGCCGCACCGGGCAACCTCATGGTCCAGTTCCTTCAAAACGAGATTCGCGGCGGGCCGCTGAAGGAACTGCTGACCCATGACGATGAACCGGATTTTGCCACCCGGCTCATGCTTACCCTTCAAGCGGCCCAGACCTCAAAGACGGCTGGGAAAAGCCAGATCATCGCGGTTTTTTCAGAAGCCGATTCAGGCTTCCCCGGGAAGATGCTTGAGCGTGCCAGCGCCAAGCGGCTACCGATTCTTTTCGTCCGCCATAGTACCGATCTTTCCGAAGCGGATGGCGCGCGGGAGTTTGGCGTTCCGGTCATTCCGGTGGATGGCGCGGATGTGGTAGCCGTCTATCGTGTCGCGACCGAGTCGATTACACATGCGCGCAAGGGCAATGGACCGACCCTGATCGATTGCATCTTTGATCCCGCGCAGGCCCACGATCCGATTCCGAAGATGGAAGCCTATCTGTCACGCAAAGGACTCTTCCGCGAGGAGTGGAAGCTGGCTGAGGTGGCGGATTTTTCACGGAAGTTGGATGCGGTCGTTGCGGCTTCCATCCGCTCATGAAATTACCGAATTGGAAAGCGCGATGGTTTTGTATCAGCCCGATTCATTTCTGCATCCAATCAAGGTAAGCCAGTGATAAAGTGAGGAATATGAGTTTGAGCAAAGCGAAATTCCTGGCCGTTCTTCTTCCCTGCGCATCGCTTTTAACGGCGCTTTCTACCGGCTCCCTCGCTGCCCAGCAGCCTGCGTCGCAGAAGCCTGCGGCACAGGCGAGCGCCGCGCCTGTCTGCGAACCCTCCAAGCTCGGTTCGCCGTACATTCCGGTGGATAGCTGGATCTATCCAGCGGTGCTGCGGCTTTACTCGCTGGGCTATGTAGACACGGTCTATCTTGGAATGCGCCCTTGGACCCGCGCCAGCTTGGGCCACATCGTCGAGCAGGCCGGGGCGCGCATCGAGGGCGCGGGCGCGGCCAGCGACGAGGCGCAGGGCATCTACGACGCGCTGTTGCGCGAACTGCGCAGCGATACGCAAGGTCCGTGCCTGGCGCACAAGGGAAGCTCGCGGGTGGAATCGGTTTATACGGTGGGCCGCGGGATCAGCGGCACGCCCCTGCGCGACAGCTACCATCTGGGTTCGACGATCATCAACGACTATGGCCGCCCTTATGAGAGCGGCTTCAATAACTACACCGGCGCCAGTGGATATGCTTCTTCCGGGCGCTTTGTGCTCTATGCACGTGCCGAGATGGAGGCCGCACCCTCAGCCGACGGCTACTCGCTGGCGCTTTCCCAGGCTCTGGCCATCGTAGACTCGACGGACTATACCAATCCCACCACCCAACTGACGGACTATTACCTTCCACAGGCAACCATTCCCATGGGTCCGATTGCCTCAACGGCAGATGTTCGCGTGATCGAGGCCTTTGCCTCGGCACACCTTCTCAACCACGAGATTTCATTTGGACGTCAGGACAACTGGCTGGGACCTGGACTTGGCGGCGGCATGGCCTACTCCAACAACGCGCCCAATATCTATTCCTTCCGCATCAATCGCATTGAGCCGCTGCACCATTCCGCTGCTCAGCCGGCTGACCGGACCCTTCCGCTACGATTTTCTGGTGGGCGGGCTGCGTGGCCACAATTACATCCCGTATCCTGCCTATCTTGCTCACCCCTCGTCGAGCCTGCCGAATGTGATTGCCCCCGGCGACCCTTGGGTTCACGTCGAGAAGGTCAGTTTCCGGCCCACTGTGAATCTGGAATTTGGCTTTGAGCGCACCGCGATCTGGGCCGGAAAGGGTCATGGAGCGGTCAATATCAAAAGCTTTTTGAGAAGCTTTTTCAGCGTGACTTCGCCCACGAATGGCTCCAAGGACACTCCCGAAGATCCCGGCGCGCGCTTCGCGGCGTTTGATTTCTCCTATCGGCTGCCCTTCGTGCGCCAGTGGCTTACGCTCTACACGGATTCAGAGGTGCATGACGATGTTTCGCCAGCGGATGCGCCGCGCCGCGCCTCATACCGGCCCGGCCTCTATCTCTCCCATGTGCCCTTCGTGCCCAAGCTGGACCTGCGCGCCGAAGCCGTCTCTACCGATCCATCCAGTTCAAACGGTTCTAAGCACTACGGCCAATTCATGTACTACGAGGGCATTCAGAAACAGGGCTACACCAATCAAGGTCAGCTCTTTGGCGACTGGATCGGGCGCGAAGACAAGGGCGGACAGGCATGGATTACCTATCACCTGAGCGGCAATGAATGGATTCAGGCTGGCTATCGCAATCAAAAAGCCACCAGCAATTTCATACCCGGCGGGACCAGCGTCGCCTATACCGGCACTCCTTGCTCGGTCAAAAGCCCGTGCCTGCCGCCCGGCGGGACAACGTTGAACGACTTCAACCTTCAAATACTCAAACGCATCGGCAAGGACTTTGAAGTGAATGGCAACTTTACCTGGGAAAAGTGGAAGGCACCGATCTACACGCAGGTTGGCGGCCAGCAGACGGTGACGGCCACAACCATTCAGCTCACCTGGTTCCCAAAAGGCAAGATCAGCTTCTAGGGCTGGTATCGTTTGTTTGGGGAATGGCAGGAGTTGTTTTGCGATCCCGCCGATCTTGAACCGGCATCCATGGCTCTCAGTGTTCATCCAATTCCCCGGGCTACCGGAAATCACTCCCATCGGCGTCCAACGCTACGGTGCTATACTTTAGCCCTGAGACTGTCGTTTCAGGCTTTTTCAGCCTGCCGCGCCGCACTCCGGAGGTTTTTCCAGCCTATGACTCCCCGCGCCCGCCGCGCCCTCTTCGCCGTAGTTCTCTTCTTCGCCGTCTGCGCCATCACGGGCAGCGTTTTGCAGCGCAGAGTGGGCGCTCAATCCGCGGCCGACGAAGGCCAGGTACGCGATAATCTCAAGGCCTTTTACGACGTTTACTCGCTGGTGGAGCAGAACTATGCCGAGCCGATCCAAGGCGACAAGGCCGACACAGCCATCTACGACGGCGCCATTCCGGGGATGCTGCGGGTGCTGGATCCGCACTCCAACTTCTATGATCCAAAGGCTTACGCCAAGATGCGCGAGGATCAGCATGGGCGCTACTATGGCGTTGGCATGCTGATCCAGCAGCAGAATGGAAAGGTCTACGTTGTGACGCCTTATGAGGGTACGCCCTCTTACCGCGCCGGCATTCACCCCGGCGACATCATCTACGCGGTGGACGGCAAGATCGTCAATGTGGACGGCAAAGATCCCAATGAACTGACCTCTTCGGATCTGGTGGCCAAGGCGCTCAAGGGACCCAAAGGAACCAACGTACAAGCGACGATGGTGCGCGAGGGAGAAGCCAAGCCGCTGGTCTTCAATCTGGTGCGCGATTCGATTCCCCACCCATCCGTGGATCTGGCCTTTGAGATTCGTCCCGGTGTCGGTTACATTCATCTGACGCAGTTTCAGGAGACAACCGGCGACGAGATCTCCGAGGCTGTCAACAACTTCGGCAACCTGAAGGGGCTGATCCTTGACCTGCGCGGCAATCCCGGCGGCCTGCTGGATCAGGCTGTGGATGTCTGCGACCATCTGCTCAGCAAAGGGCAGACCATTGTCAGTCAGCGCGGGCGCGCCTTTCCGGATCGCAACTACGCGGCCACGCACGGCAATGGCGGCAAGAGCTTCCCCATTGTGGTGGTGGTGAATCGCGGAACAGCCTCGGCGGCGGAGATTGTCTCTGGAGCCTTGCAGGATCATGACCGCGCACTGATCGTCGGCGAGACCACCTTCGGCAAAGGGCTGGTGCAGACGGTGTATAACCTGAGCGAAAATACCGGGCTGGCCCTGACCACCTACCACTACTACACGCCCTCTGGAAGGCTCATCCAGCGCAATTACACAGGCGTCTCGCTCTACGACTACTACAGCCACGGCGGCACCGCGCCGGCCGACACCGCCAGCCGCGAGGTCAAGTTGACCGACGCCGGCCGCACGGTCTACGGCGGCGGCGGCATCACTCCCGATGAGAAGAT
>CAWDQB010000041.1:0-4006 GCA_963804315.1 uncultured Acidobacteriaceae bacterium | reverse complement strand
CGTGCTGGACTCGTCAGCGGTTCTAGCCATGGTCTATAGCGAAACCGTGGGAAGCAAGGTTCGCGCCGCGATTCTTTCTTCACAGAACACAGTTTTTATCAGTGCTGTCAACTGGTGTGAAGTGCTGACAAAGCTGGGCCAGAAAAGCCCGATTATGACCGCAGAAAAATTGACGGCAATTCTACCTGGTGTGACGCTCATGCCTTTTGGTCAGGCCGAGGCGGAACAGGTTGCGACCCTGGCAAAGAACTGCCCCAGTATATCTCTGGGGAACCGCGCCTGCCTCGCCTTGGCGATCTCTCTCAATGCAACGGCGTGGACAACGGACAGGATATGGGCACAAACTCCGGTGGGTGCGATGCTCGAAATGCTTCGGTGAGTCTTGACCGTTTTTTGCATTTTTTACTCACTGGCCGTCCGCAGGCGCAGCGCGGCTACCTCGCGGCTGAGCGCGTCGATTCGCTCGAGCAGTTCGGCGTGGCGTTTGTCGGCGGCTGAGGGGTCAAAAGCCTCCACGTAAAAGGTGCCATTCGGCTCAAGCTCGCAGCACCGCACTTGATGCAGGCTCTCGAAGCCCTGACGATGGATCACTTCTTGCAGTTCCTCGCGGGTCAGAGCCTCGCGCTTGAGCGCTTTCTGGTCGATCTGGCCGTCATGAACCAGCACAGTGGCGCGGCCCTCCAACGCTCTCGTTAGCCGCCGCGAACGGAAGAGAACCCGCACCACCAGCCAGTTGATGGCCAACAAGCTAAATGCGCCAATCACTCCGCCGGTCACCGAGTTATCATCGCCGATGATGGCGTTCTGCACGGTGTTCGAGAGCGAGAGCAGCACCACCAGGTCGAAGGGGTTGAGCTGCGCCAGCTCCCGCTTGCCGAAGAGACGCAACAGCAGCACCAGAACCAGGTAGACAATCACCGGACGCAGCAGCTTCTCGGCGATCGGAAGCGGCAACTGAAAGATATGGTCAAAGATCAGCGAATGCGGCATGAGATGAGGATAGCTGGCCTCAGTGCTTCTTTTCCATGCGCAGGGTTACATCCACGGTATGGGTCTCTTCGTTCAGCTTGGGGTCCCACATCAGATCGGCATTGATCATGGTCCGCGCCAGTGGAGACTTGGGCGGAAGTTTGGCGTAGAAGCCCCGTATTGCTCCTTCATTGAAGATCGCGCCGGCAGGCATCTTCCAGGCGGCCAGCATCGCGGCGCGCAGATCGTCGGCTCCGTTTTGAATCACCAGCTTGCCCATGGTGTAAACCGGGCCAGGATCAATGCTCACGGCAAAGCTGACAGTCCCCTTGTCGCGATCGAAGCTGGGTGTGGGATGAATCGCTGCTTCCATGTAACCCTTGCTATGGTACAAGCGCTCAAGATACTCCCAGTTATTGCGCACATAGCTGGCAACGGCAAAAACATTGGAAGGAATGCGCGCCTGCTTGTCAAACTCCGCCTGCGAGAGCAGCATGCCGGGTGCGAGCTGGATTCCCGACAGTCTATATCTCGGACCGGGTATGACCTTGACTAGAAATGGAATCAAGATTGCCTCCGGAGTCGTCACCGGGTCGACCTGCGCATTGGCGTGAACTTCAACCTCCAGATTGCCATTGTCGCGGTAATAGTCGCCCAGAAGGCTTTCGATCTGGCTGGAACTTCCCTCCGTGCTGTACGCCGTACCAGTGAGAGCGGCCAGGGATGGAACGGTATTGCGATCAGCCGGAACCGGTGTCACCTCCAGGCGGATCTCGCCCATCAGCACCTTTGGAGCCGTGATGGCATAGCTCATCGCGGTCACTTGAAAGAGCTTCTGATCGGTAAAGGGCGCGGCGGCCACAGTGGCCTGAATGCCTTTGGCCGCAAGCAACTCCTCCAGAGCCTTGCGCACATCCTCCGTCATTCCGCCTTCAGAGGGAACCTTGCCGTGATAGAGCGGAATCCGCGCATGAAGCGCCGCGTCCAGATCTTTGCCAGGAATGAGCGGCAGGTTCTCCAACCGCAGCGGATATAGCGCGGGGCTGAGAACCAGGTTGAAGACCAGAGCGCCGCCATTATAGGTAAAGCTGGCCGAGGAGAACAACCCAGTCTCCAGCAGCTTCTGCGAGTGGGCCTTGACGGTGGAATAAACAATAGGCGCGCCCAGCTTCAAACCTACGCCATCCAGCAGTTCCTGATCGGTGTATCCCGGCGCACCCTTGAACTGGATCGATTTCGGCGTAAACGCCGCCTGCGCGTTCTGCGAAGCCGTCTTCTTCGACGAAGATTTTTTTTGCGTGGCTGCGGGCAGGGCGGCCGATAAGGCGGTGAGAAGCAGAAGAAGAGCTGTCAAGAGCTGGGTGGACTTGCGGGTCATGGTAGGACAAGAGTAGCAAAGCTGCGCCATCCACGGATAGCGCAATGGTACTTTGGTTCACAAACCATTCTTTTAGAGGCGGATTCACTTTACCCACAAGCCGATAAACACACCATGGAGGCTGGCCATGGCGCTGATCCGCAATCTGCTTACGTGCCTTCTGCCGCTAGCCGGATGCGCCGCTTGCGCCGCGGGCCTTCCGCAGCCGGGAAGTCCGATCGCGGTAAGCGGAGTCTATTCGGTCACCTTCCATCTGAATCTGGCAACGACTCTACCAGTCGGAAGCGTCATCACCTGCCGTGCGCGGATGATGCCGGTTCCCGGTGGTCTCGACCTGCGCAACACTCAACTTCCCGTGACCCCCGTGGTGGCCGGGCAGGCATCCGTCACCGGCTCGTCAGCCACCTGCGCCACCGAGATTCCCTTTGCCTGGACCGTGACCAGCACGCCCGGTGGCGTCGAGCTGTTCTACGAGATTGACGCCGTGAGCCTCCAGGGAGCCGAGCCAATCCTGCTGAGGTCCAGCTCACCGCGGCAGCTCAGCGCGGCCTTTCCCAACTCGGGCGGCGGCGCCAGTCTCAGCTTGAATCTGATCTTCTAAGCGCAAATCTCGCCGATCTTGCGCAGATTGTGTACAGATGGCCGCCCGGTGCGGTATCCTGACGTTTAGCCCATGATCTTTTCCCGCGATTACATCGGGTATCTAGCCCGCCGGACTGTCAAGCATCTCATCGACGCCAAGATGATCACCACCAGCGACTTGAAAGCGACCGAAGCCCGCGTCGCCGAAGGGCTGATCGAAGAACTGTCTCTGGAAGACCGCATCAACGAAGAGGTCCGCGTGATTCTGGACGCCTACTCCGATGAGATGCGCAAATCCGGCGCGCAGTACGCCGAGATGTTCAAGAAAGTAAAGACCGAACTGTCCAAGAAATACAAGGCGGTGCTATGAGGATCAGCCCCGACAAGCTCAACAAGCTGGCTCACACCGTGGCCGACACGCTGGCCGACACCGCTCAGGTCGGCTTTCTGGAGGATCGCAATACCATCCGCCAGGAGGCGCGCAAGGCGCTCACGACGCTGCTCTCGCAGGAGGCCGGCATCGACACCGCCGCCCGGCAGAAGATCGCCAATCAGAAGAAGATCATCCAAGAAGGCTCGCAGGAGTGGGAGATCCTCTACCGCAAGTATTACAACGACGAAGTGCGCAAGCTGGGCATCTGAGAGTAGTCATCCGACAAACTTCCCAGCCGCGTCAGCATGCGTTCGACATAAGCCCGTAGAAGCCCTTTGGCGCGCCGTCCCGGCAGCGGGTATTCGTGATGGCAGAGCAATCGCTCCACCCCGCTATAAATCTCCGTGCGGCCGCAACCGGCAAAGCGCACACACTCCGAGGCCGCAAGAAATGCCTCAATCTCAATCAGGCTCAACTTCTCCGCACCCAGCACGCTGATCCTCCATCTTCAGATTGCCCGCTCCGACTCCTTCAGGCTCATATTGCGTTGGACAAGGGTGCGTTTGGAGAAGCCCCCTTTACTGTGTTATATTTTTGTGAGGACAGCAGAGAAGTTCTGCCTGTAATAGTCGTGAATATCCTCTCATGACGCGCACATTGGAATTGATTGGACGCGTAGCTCAACTGGCAGAGCATTCGGCTCT
>CAWDQB010000040.1:0-52397 GCA_963804315.1 uncultured Acidobacteriaceae bacterium | reverse complement strand
AAGTTCCGGCCTGTGTTCACCAGAACTGTGCATCTGACGAAGGATGGAAGGCCTTTTTAGCCGCGCATGAACTGACTCCGGACGGGTCCGCAGCTATCTGCGCTTCCGCATACAGATACTGCGCTTCATTGAAGAGCGATTCCGCCAGGGAATCCGCATTACCCCGGAGGAGATTGAAAGCTACTACAAGGAGACTTTGCTGCCCCAGTACAGGGCCGGTGAAACAATCCCTATCCTTGAAGAAGTGGCGCCGCGCATTCAGGAGATTCTGCTCCAGCAACAGGTTAATGCGCTCTTCGACGGCTGGTTGAAGAACCTGCGCAAGCAGGGCGATGTGGAAGTACTCGATCCCTCCCTTGAAAGCCCGCAAGCTCCCAGCGGCGCTGCGCTTCCCGCTCCATTTCATCTCCAGGGCGAGAGAGGAGGCGCATGAGCGAATCTGATTCCAAGCCTCCCGCAATGAATCCTTCTCCGGAGGAATCTGTAGCCGCTGCTACTCCGACTGAACCAGTTCTATTGCCGAAGCCCAGCCGCATGCGCCGCTTCTTTCTGCGCCATCTGCCCATCACCGTGGCCGCCGGGATTCTGCTGCTCGCTGCGATTCTCATCGGGCTTTATTTCTTTGCCAGTTCATCCGCTTTTGAGAACTATATTCGCGGGAGAATCGTTCACGAAGTGGAAACAGCCTTCGGCGGCAGGGTTGAAATCGCTTCCTTTCACTGGGATCTGCTTCATCTGGAGGCCGAGGCCGGAGGGTGGTTATTCACGGCCTGGAAGCTCCCGGCGAAGCGCCCTACGCGCAGACCAAAAGTCCGCGTGCGATGGAGCATGCTGGGCTCGTGGATTCCTCACTTTCCGCTGCGCGATCTGGCAATTATTCAGCCGCATATTCACCTGATCGTCTATCCCGACGGCTCGACCAACCAGCCGCAGCCGCGCAAGCCCAGATAGCCAGGAAGCCCGCGATCGACAGCTTCTTCGATCTGAAGGCCGCCAGATCGCCGTCGAGGAGGGCCTGCTGGAATATGAGAATCGCGCCGCAGCCTTCGACTTCCAGAACCGGCCATTCCTCTGGACTTTACCGCCAGCGACCTTCGCTGCGCATGAGCTACGCATCGGCGATTGCCGGACCCGGAGTTCTATCGCATCGAGGCCGGAGTCGCGAACTGAATCTAGAACGCGGCGCGGCAGCAACCAGCGCCGTGGCAGGTTCAAGGAGCCCTTCAAGCCACGCTTGAGCTGTCACGCAACTCGGCGACGCTGCGCTCACTGCGCGTCACCGCACGCGGCCGCAATATCAAAGAGCGCTCGCTGGAAATTACCGGCTCGCTCGACGACTTTGCCCATCCCCGCTGGCAGACCAAGGCTGCCGGCGAACTGGATCTGCGGCTGGTCGATGCAATGACGGGCTACCCGTTTACGCCCGAGGGCCTGGCCCATCTGGATCTTGCCGGAGCCGGAAGGCGGGCAGTTTTCGCGTCGACGGCAGCCTGCACGTCGAGGAAGGCTCGTACATCGGAACCGGCGTCGTCGCCACCGGCTTTCAGACTGGATGCGCGTCTCCATGCCGATCCCGAAGCGTTGCTGGTCAATTCGATCGCAGTCCGGCTGCGCCAGGGAGGCCAGATCGATGGCGATCTCTCGCTGGTTCACTGGCTGCCCAAGCTCTCCGGCGAGGCCGCGCTTCAGGCAGCCGCCGAGAGCAACGGAAAATTGCACGCGCCCACTATCAACGCAGCCCCGACCGCGGACGAGATTACAATCCCCGTTAACGGAAAGGTGACCAGCACCTTCAAGGACGTGGCGCTGGACACGATCCTGGAGATGGTCTGCGACCCGCCCTTTCAGCATCTAGGCTTGGACGCCCGCGTCAGTGGCCCCGCCAACGCCCTGTGGATCAATGGCGACAAGAACACGCTCTCGGTGCAGGCGCTGCTCAATCTGACTCCGCCTGCGCAGGCCGCGCCCGGAAAGGTTCTTACCAGCGGCCTGATCGACGCCACCTATACTCAGCGTGATGGCGCTGTGGATATGCGCAAGCTGGAGCTGAATCTGCCCTCCAGCCAACTGACCGCGCACGGACACCTGGGCGCATATCCCCTCAACAGCCCCTCGGCCTTCGCCGTTGACTTCCATACCGGCAACCTGGGCGAGTTCGACACCGTCCTGCGCGATCTGGGAGTGGAGCGCAACGGCAAGGCAGGAACCGCGGCCCTCCCCGTGGCGCTCAACGGAAGGCTCGACCTGGTCAATGGATTCTGGACCGGCTCGCTCGTCGATCCGCGCATCGCTGGCGATATGAAGGCCACACAAGTTGCCGTCGAAATGGCGCCGGCTCTTCCAGCCAAAATTCCAGTCATAATTCAATCATTCATTTGGATTCTCTCGAAGCCTCCGGCAGTTACTCCGCCGCCCGCATTGACTTCACCCGTGGACTGCTCCGCAAAGACAGCACCGAGGTCAGCTTCAGCGGAAGCCTCAGCTGCGGCTGCCGCTCCCATCGTGCATGGCGGTGCGCCCGTTCCCTCGTACGACGCCAATTCCGTGCTCCAGCTCCGACTGCTCGCCAGCAAGGTTGATCTGGCCGATGCTGAGTCTTTTCACCGGTCAAAAGCTGCCCATGACAGGGCACTTTAGGCGCGCAGCTTCAACTCGACGGACCCGCTCATGCGCTGGCAGGCTCCGGATGGGTCACGGGCGACAAGATCAGCCTCTACGGCGAGACCATGGACCGCGTTCGGGCGCAAGGAACTCTGGCCAATCAGACCCTCGATCTGACTTCAATTTCAGTGAATGGCGAGGGCGGGAGAATCTCCGCCACTGGCAGTTACAACCTGAAATCCGGCCGCTGCCAAGTGGATGCCACTGGCGCAGACTTCGATCTGGCGCGCATGGAAGCTCTGCGCCGCCAAGACCTGCCGATCACGGGCATGCTGGATTTTACCCTCCAGGGAGTCTGTACGCTGGACGATCCACGCTTGGACCTCCATGCCTCAGTCGAAGGCTTGGCGCTGAGCGGTGAGCCGCTTGGCAGCCTCAACCTCTCGGCGCACACCGCCAAGCGCACCGTCACCTATGACCTGACGACCCGCATGGACTCCACCGACCTGGCCGCACACGGCCAAACCGCGCTGACCGGCGATTACGCCACACAGGCCAAAGTCGATTTCTCGCACTTCAATATCAGTCAGCTCCTCAACTTGGCCCATGTGCAAGGCCTCAGCGGAGACTCCGCGCTGGCTGGCACGGTGACTCTCGATGGCCCTCTGGCGCACCCCGATCTGCTTCACGGCGAGGCCCGCCTGGATCAACTGGCGGTCACCGTGGCCGGCGTTCCTCTCGCAAGCGAAGGCGGCCTTCACGCCACACTGGACCACGCCGTGATCCGTCTTGATCCGCTGCACGTAACTGGCGCAGATACCAACCTGCGCGCCCAAGGAAGCCTCGCGCTCCGGGAGAAGCAGCAGCTCGACTTTGCCGCCCGAGGAGCCATCAACCTCAAGGTCGCCCAGACCCTCGACCGCAACCTTACCGCCAGCGGAGACGCCACTTTCCAAGTCGAGGCGCACGGTCCGTTACTCAATCCCGACCTGCAAGGGCGTATCGATTTCAAGAATGCCGCGCTCTCCCTGGAAGACGTGCCCAACGGACTCAGCCAGTTGAACGGTAGTTTGGAGTTCAACCAGAACCGCCTGGAGGTCCGCTCGCTCACCGCCATGACAGGCGGCGGCCAGCTCACCCTCGGAGGCTATCTAGCTTACAAGCATGGTCTATACGCAGACTTGACAGCTACCGGAAAAGAGATACGCATCCGCTACCCGGAGGGGATCAGTTCGCTGGCCGATGCGCAGTTTCACCTGCAAGGTGTTCAGAACAACCTGCTGCTCTCCGGCGATGTCCTTATCACCCGCTTTACTGTCAGCCCCGATCTGGACCCCGCGGCCTTCGCCCAGCAGGCGGAGGCCGTTGAATCCATCGCTCCATTCGACTCTCCCTCCAACCACATCCGCCTCGATGTCCACTTCAGCTCTTCGCCTCAGTTGAACTTCCAGAACGCCTACGCCAAGCTGGCCGGCAACGTCGATCTCCGCCTGCGTGGCACCGTCGCCTCGCCCTCGCTCCTTGGCCGCATCTCCATCACCGAGGGCAGCGCCGTCCTCGCCGGAACCCGCTACGACCTCCAGCGCGGCGACATCTTCTTCACCAACCCCGTGCGCATTCAGCCCGCCATCGACCTGAACGCCACCGCTCGCGTGGAGGACTACGACATCACCCTCGGCCTCCATGGCACGCCGCAGAAGATGAACGTCACTTACCGCTCCGATCCTCCGCTGCCCGAAGCCGACGTCGTCGCGCTGCTTGCCCTCGGTCGCACCGACAGCCAGCAGCGCCTTTACATGCAACAGCAACAGGCGATTGCCAATCCAACCGACGCCCTCCTCGGCGGCGCACTCAATGCAACCGTCAGCTCCCGCGTTCAGCGGCTCTTCGGAGCCGGGAGCGTCAAAGTCGATCCCAACTACCTCGGCGCCCTCGGCAACTCCACCAGCCGCATCATCGTCGAGGAGCAGTTGGGCCGCAACCTGACTCTGACTTACGCCACCAACGTCAACACCACCAGCCAGCAATTGATCCAGGCCGAAATCGCCATCAACCGTCATGCCTCCCTCCAAGTCGCCCGCGACGAATCCGGCGTCTTCTCCGTGGTCCTCAAAGCCACCCAGCGCTTCAAGTAGCCATCCCAACTCAAAGCAAAGCGTCCCTGATCCAATGAACCTCTGGACCAGCTTTTGTCTTGATGTGGGGCTTTGGGAATTTTCACATCGTTCAAAGAGTTTTTTACTTTAGAGCTTTTCTCCGTTGCTGTAGAGTACGGCGTGGACCGGGAGGTCCACGCTACAGCCGACCAGGAGGTCGGCGCTACTTTACACCATTACGAGAAACGCTTTAGGCTTTTATGCCCTATCTATTCCCGCCAAGAAACGCGTGAATGGATAGGGCATCCAAACTTTATTGAGTTGCCGGATCACTAATCCTCTAGGGCAAGAAGTAGCGGAAGCTGGTGAAGAGCATATTTTCAATGCCTTTTGCGCCAATTCCATCCGCGCCGGACCAGGCCTCGCGCACGGCATAGCTGTACTGGAAGCCCTGACGCAAGCGGCCACGGTCACCTTTGTAGATGTCATACCAGAAGCCGGCTGTTCCTTCTTGCACGTTGCGAGTTTGAGCGCTGCAGGAGGCGCCGGCGTAGTAGCCGGTGGAAGATCCGTTGTAGCCGGGAGCGGTGCTGCTGGTGCAGGCCGCGTTGCTCAGCAACCGCGAACCGTAACCGACGGCAGCCGCGGTGGGAGCCTTCCAGGTGCCACCCCACACGCCGGAGGCGCTCTGCGCGGTGGAGGGCGTTCCCAGCGTGGTAGCGCTGGAGTTGGCTTCATCCTCGCGTCCGGCGTAATCGCCGCCATAGTAGAAGTAGAGCTGAAGACGCGGGGTTGGTGTCGCCTCGGCGGTAAGAAGGCCCGATACGTTGTGGATCGGCACTAGCGCGCCGTTGGCATTGGAAGTGGCGTCGGAGAGTGTTGAAGCGCCGAAGTGGCCCACGCCCGGTCCAAAAAGGGCTTTGGCGCCGAAGGTGATTTTATTATTGAAGATCGGAATGCGCATGCTGCCCCCAACGCCGCCGAGAGTGATGCTGTTGGTGGTAGCGCCCGCGGTGGTAAGAGCGGGCGCAACCACAAGTCCTGTGACGATGTCCTTCAAACCACCGTAGAGTTGGCTATTGGTGGTTTCGCCGGGATAGATGGTCTCGTGAAAGAAGCGGGCAATGCCGAAGATCTCATAGTGCCCCAAGCCTGGGTCGAATGCGGCCTTCACCAACAGGTCCGGAGCTTTGTTGAAAGATATATTGGCCAGGTTGGCGCATGAGTTCATGGTC
Organism: uncultured Acidobacteriaceae bacterium; assembly: GCA_963804315.1. Taxonomy (GTDB): domain Bacteria; phylum Acidobacteriota; class Terriglobia; order Terriglobales; family Acidobacteriaceae; genus Telmatobacter. The sequence goes on along the minus strand of CAWDQB010000040.1, from coordinate 46,465 downwards.
TTGTAGATCGGTATGGCCACGTTGACCACAATGCCATTCGCGTCCTTTTCCGCTTCGTTGGCGAAATTGACGATGGAGGTAGAGGGTGAGCAGGCGCTGATTGTCTGGTTCAACAGACCGGCGCTCAGGCCCGCGCTTCCCACTACGGCATAAGGAGTATTGCCAGCCAGAGTCGCTGTGTAAAGAAGCTGCGGGTTCTCAACCGAAGCAGCGAAGGACGCCTTGCTGAAGCTCTTCGTCAGGCCGAAGATTCCCCATCCGCGCCCACACAAGTCCCGCAACGTAATTTGGATCAATCATTGCCGGCAGAGCCATGTTGGCTGCGGCAGTGGAGATCCCCGACTTGTTTTCAGTCGCCAGCGTCCATCCCTGACCGCCGGAAAAAGTCCAATGGCTGTTGGTTTCAGCCTCGGCCAGAGCAATGCGCTGGCGGAAGAGGTAGCTGGTGGACTGGTTGTCGTTGGACGTGGTGCCTACACCGAGGAAGTCGCCTTCAAAGTAGGCGCGCATTGTGCCCCAGTTGGCTTTCCCCTCGGCAATGAAGCCGACGCGGGATTGCCGGCCTGATAAATACGTTTCACTCATGGAATACGAATCCGCGCCCTCAAAGGGATTGAGTTCCACGGCGTTGGCATTTCGCCGCCTGTGGCATGCGTGCGGTAGACGGTTTCACCGTTGAAGAAGCCATAGGGCGCGAGGGTGATGCCTTTGTAATGCAAATTGCTCGGAGTGGCGATCGCTTTTATTATCTGGTTGGTCTCATTTGAAATGGTGGCGGCCAGCGAACTCTGGCTGGAGTTGAGATCTGTCACGGCTGAGTTAAGCGTGGACACAGCAGTGGTGTTCTCCGTTACAGCCTGCCGCTGCGCCGATGTTTCGGCTTCTGCCCGGTTTGCGGCAGCTTGGGCATTGGCGGCGGCTTGCTCGGCCTTTTTCAATTGCAAATCTTTTTCGGCCATTGCGGCCTTCATTTCATCCATCTGTCCAGCCAGACTCTGCACAGAGCTGGCGCAACGCGTCGATCTGCTCTTGAACCGTGGGCGTCTTGGCCCTTGCAGTTGACGGTTGTTGGTTGGCTGATTGCGCCGGCTTGACGTCCTGGGCATGAATACAAGCGAGGCTGATAGACAACATCGCAATGATAGCGGCATTGAGAGTGTATTTCATGCGGACGAATCCTCATTTTCTGCAGAGATACCGACTGCTTTCTTCTTTCTAATTCGGCTTCAGGAAGTCAATTTACCGGAGAATCAGAAATAAAGAGAGAACGGCACTCCAGCTTAGTGCCGGAAATGGATGTTATGGACCAAAACAGGAATTCTTTCGCCGGATGCGGCGCTTTGATCCCCATCATTTCCGCCGGCATTCAAATTTTCAGCTTGAGCCGGAAAATCAATCATGCGTAGTCTTTTCTTGCCGATACACCAATTTGAGGAAGACGCAAATGAAGTTGACCATTCGACGGAAGCTGTTGATGGCCTTTGGTCTGGCGGCACTCATGATGGTTAGCGGTACTGGAGCGGCCTATTGGGCGCAGTTGCTGGCACAGGCTACGCGAGATGAGATCGTAAAGACCTACGGAGTTTTGAACGACCTGGAGTACCTCATATCCTATGTGCGTGGTGTCACCGTGGCCAGCCGGGCATTCATCATCTCCGGGGATGAGACAGCGGTAGCCGGAATTCCCGCCATGCGCCAGGATGCCGATATGGTTGCCGCGCGGGTGCAGGCGCAGATAGCAGGCAATGCGGAATTGATGGATCACATGGCTCGCTACCTGGAGGCGGTGCGTCAGCGGCGGGTATTTGTAAACGCCGAAAACAAGGCGCGCAAGGAACAGGGCTTCGACGCCGCCAAGGCGCTCTTCAGCACCGGCGAGGACGACCGCCTGTTGAGCATCATGATTGCGGAGTTCAACAGCATGAAGGTTTTGGAAAGAGCCAAGTTGAACGCCGAGATGGACAAGAACGCCAGAGTGCAGCAATTAATTGCGCGAACCGAACTGATTGGAATCGTGCTGGCTGTGATTCTGATGTCCTTGGTGACCATTCTGCTGGTGCGCTCCATCCATAGAAACGTGAAGATCTCGGTAGAAATGCTGGGCGCAATGGCGCAGAAGGATCTTTCCGGAACCGATGGGGAACCGGCATCTCGCGACGAACTGGCCGACGCAATCGAAGCCATCAACCGGATGAAGGGATCTATGAGCGATGCCCTGCGCGAAGTGGCGCTGTCGTCCTCGATGGTATCCGCGGCCGGTTCTGAAATCGAGGCGACCTCCCGCCAGATCGCCGATTCTACGCGCGAGGAACAGAAGAGCGTGGAGCTGTTTTCCTCCTCTGTGGCGGAGATGAATGCCGCGGTCAAAGATGTGGCTGAGCATGCGGAACGCGCATCCTATGCGGCTGGCGAGGCGGTGTCGAGCGCTTCTGAAGGACGGAACGTTGTGACGCAAACACAGGTGGCGATGAACCGTATCAGTGAATCGGTTAAAACCGCGTCTGCGGACATTGCCTTGCTGGGCCAGGAGACCGAAAGCATCGGCGAAGTAGTCCAAATTATCCAGGATATCGCCGGTCAAACCAATCTGCTGGCATTGAACGCGGCCATTGAAGCGGCGCGTGCCGGTGACCAAGGGAAGGGCTTTGCCGTGGTTGCGCAGGAGGTGCGAGTGCTGGCCGAGCGAACGGCGAAGTTCACCAAAGAAATCGCCAGTAAAGTTGAGTCGGTGCAGTTGGGGGCTGGCCGCGCCGTCCAATCGATGCGCGAGGGCGAGACGGTGGTTTGCGAAGGCGTTAGCCAATTCAACCGGGTTGGTGCTGCTTTGGAGGCGATCACACAACGCATCGAAGCCGCACAGCAGGGCATAGCCATGATCGCCTCGGCTACTACCCAGCAGTCCGCCACCACGGAAGGCTTGACCGAGAACATCCACGGCATTTCATCCGAAGTGAACGCCACGGCTGTGCAAGTAAATCAAACGGCTACGGCGTGCGCGGAACTGGCTAGGCAGGCTGCTGATATGCAGAAGGTGGTCAATGGCTTTCAACTGCCCTCCAGCATTCGACGAGGCGGCAGGACCGTATCTCCAGATAATTAGAGGCAAGTTACTCCCACATAAAAGTTGGCTGATCAATCCTTCCCTAGTCTTTTCCACTCCCAACATGCAAAGTTCGTGCATCGAGGACCCAGGCTGGGTGGATTATCGCCTGCAATGCCGCTTGAGGGAGCGTGAACAGGCCCTCAAATATCAACTCACTTCCGAGATTCACTCACCGCGTTGACGCGGCTCCGCAGCTTGCTCCAGCAGATAACTCACCGCCGCCACCAACTCCGCTGGCGCAACATCTTCCACTACCCCGGCGTCGCCAATGCCGATCGGCAGAACAAAGCGCCTCACTCCACCAACATTCTTCTTGTCGCCGCCCGTGGCTGCCACCACTTTAGCGGTTCGTAGCTTCAACGGGGGCAGCGGGCCGTAGAGATGCACCAGCCGCTCCAGCCAGTCAAATTGCTTGGCTGAAATCGTGCCCCGCTCCCGCGCAAGATAAAATGCGGCAATCATCCCCCAGCCCACCGCCTCGCCGTGCAGCAGCAGTTTGTACCGCGTGGCCTGCTCCAGCGCGTGGCCCACCGTATGGCCCAGGTTCAGAATCATGCGCAAGCCGTTCTCGCGTTCGTCCAGATTCACCACCCCGGCCTTCATGCGGATCGATGCCGCAATCACTTTTTCCAGCGCCTTCGGATCCCGCCCAAGTACCTCGGCGGCGCGACCCTCCAAAAAGCGCGCCAGTGCCCGGTCGCGGATGATGCCCGCCTTTACGCTCTCCATCAGTCCGGCGCGCAGTTCGCGGTCGGGCAGCGTGGCAAGCACGCCAATGTCGGCAAAGACGGCCCGCGGATGCCAAAAGCTGCCCACCAGGTTTTTGCCCTCGGGCAGGTTGACGCCGGTCTTGCCGCCCACCGACGAGTCCACCTGCGCGAGCAGCGTCGTCGGAACCTGAATGTAGGGGATGCCGCGCATATAGATCGAGGCCAGAAAGCCTCCTACGTCGCCCACAATCCCGCCGCCAAAGGCAATCAGCAGCGATCCCCGATCTCCTCCCGCCCGCGCCATCTGCCGCAGCAGGCCGTCTATGCTATGGATCGTCTTGTGTTTCTCGCCCGGTTCGAGAAAGAGTATAATCGGCTGTTCGGCGAAGGAACTGAGAAACGTCTGCCCCCATAATCCCCAGATGGGCGCGGATGTCAGCACAAAAACCCGTCGCGGCAGCTTGCCCACAACCCGTTCGATGCGGACGCCGAGCGTCTCAATCAGCCCGCTGCCCGTCACTACGCCATACTTCGCTGAAGGTGTTTCCACTCGTATCGTTTGCACAATACTTCTTATCGTAAAGCAAGCCACGGCAGGGAACAGAGATTGAGCAGGTCCCGCCCGGGCGGCATATCAAAAACGTGAAAGATTTTTTGGTCAAAATGAACCATCTTCGAATTTTTATAAAAAAACTATTGAAAATCTTGATCTGAGAAGATTAGAGTATTCTTTTCAACCAAATTGCGGTACTTGCTTTACCCTGTAACGCTTTTCCCAAGGAGTCTCTGTGATCTGCCCAAAGTGTCAGTCCTCTTCCTTGTTTGTTGTTCCTGCCGAGATTCGGCTCTATCGCAACTGCCATCGTACGTTAAGCCACCCGCCGATGACGCCGTCACCGGATGTGCAGGTCTGCTTGGATTGCGGCTGGTCGGAGTTCTCGATTCCGCGCTCCTGGCTCTCCGCCGGATGGCTGCGCCCGATGCGCTCGCAAACTACTCAGGCTACGGTCCCGGTTTCGCCATCGATCGGCTCCGCCAAGGCTGCCGCGCTTGGCTCCTGACCGCGCGGACCATTGATCTTCGGGGTGGTGTGCGCTCCGCGCTCTGGTGCGCGCGCACGTCTAACGATGGAAGTGTCTCAATGCAGATGCAGCCGCCAGGCTGTGTAGCTGAGAATCTCGTGTGCGACGCGCTGGAACTCCGCCCAAGAGCCGCTGGCCGCACCTTCGACTTGGACGCGGGGCCGCGGCGAAGTCAGCACGTTCAGTCCATCGGCCGCGCAGATTTCATGAATGCGGAAGAGGTGGGTTCCGTCGCTGACAATGACCAACCGCCTCAGACCATTCGCGCGGGCAATGACGGAGATGCGCCGGGCTGACTCTTCGGAATTGCGGCTCTCGGTCTCGGCAATGATAGCGCTCTCCGAAACCCCCATGGCGATCAGGTACTCACGGCCCACGGCCCCCTCGTTGTACTGGTCGCCGCCATTCCCACCCAGAGTGATGATCAGCGGGGCGATGCCGTGCTCGTAGAGAGTGCGCGCGTGCTCCAGGCGGGCGCGATAGACCGGCGAGGGACGGCCGTCATACTCCGCTGCGCCAAAGACGACAATTGCGTCCGAAGGAGCTGCATCATCCCGAACGGAAAAACTTTCAATCTGCGTGTAGACCCAATCACTCCAGACCAAGGCTCCCGCAATCAGCGCCAGCAGAAATATGAGCGCGACGCTCTGCCTCCAGTTGCGAGATTTCGGGTGGCTTTGGCGCTTCATGGGAACCTTTCAAGTGCGGGGAACAGGGGGCAGGTTTCAGATGACGATCGGCGAGTAACCTGCAAATTGTCTCAGGATTCAGTTTATCGATCATTGCCATTCGTGCCGAAGCGAAAGCGGCAAAGTCTGATCCTGGTCTCTGACTCCTGATCCCTGCTATCTCTCCAACGCCATCACAATCTCGTGTGTAGGAATGGCGCCTTCGCGCAGAATCTCCCATCGCCCCTCGCCGAGCGTCAGATCGACAATCGTGGTGGGTCGCGCAAACCCTGTGGGACCGCCATCGACGATGAGCTGAAGGCGATCACCGATCTGGTCGCGGACGCAGCCCGCGTTGGTACACTCGCAGGCTCCTTGCAAGTTGGCCAAGGTGGCGGTGATCGGCAGCCCGAAGCGCTCCACCACCGCGCGCGGGATGGCGGCATCCGGTACCCTCAGGGCCACGTTGCCGGTATTCGCCGTTGAGCGCAGCGGCAGCTTGGTGCCGGCTTTCACAATAATGGTCAGGGGGCCAGGCCAGAAGCGCTCCGCCAGCTTGTCGAGCGCCGCATCAGTATCGCGGGCCAACTCATAGGCTTGAGCCAGTGAGCCGATCAACAGAGACAACGGCTTCTGTTTCTGACGGGTCTTTATCCGGTAAATCTGCTCCACTGCGTGCAAATTCACCGGGTCAACGGCCAGGCCGTAAAAAGTGTCGGTGGGCAACGCAACCACACCGCCTTTGCGCAGACAGGACACGATGGAATCAATCCGATCTGGCTGTGGTTCATCGGGATGGACGCGCACAATCTCCGCGGACAATAAGGTCTACCTCGATTCCCGAATTTGAGTTGCACGAAGAGTGAAAGCCTTTGGAAATTCAGTACTCCACTCATCGGCTAAAATCTGTTAAGCGCCAACTAGGGAATGAAACTATGCCTTTTCGCATTGTACAGAGTAAGCAGAATTCGCGTCTGAAAGAGTTGCGGCGCTTGCTGCTTCATCCCGCGCAGCAGGCGCGCGGCTTGGCGGCCATCGAGGGGCCGAAGCTGCTCGAAGAGGCTTTGCGCGCGGGGCTGCACATCGATTCTGTCTTTGTGGCGCAGGGAGCGGAGGAACTGCTGGAGCCTCTGCTGCTTCCGGCGCAGACCGAAGTGCTGCTAGTGCCCAGAGAAGTGCTGGAATCGGCGCTATCCACCGAGACTCCGCAGCCGGTTGCCGCCCTGATTGTGCAGCCAACCTGGAGTTGGGAGGATGTCTTTTTACCCGGCGCGAAAGCCGCCCCACTGCTTCTGATTTTGGCCTGCGTACAGGACCCGGGAAATCTGGGAACGATTCTGCGCTCAGCCGAAGCCTTTGGCGTTCAAGCTATTCTCAGCCTGCCCGGAACCGTGAGCGCATGGAATCCCAAAGCGGTGCGCGCCTCGGCCGGTAGCCTCTTCCGGCTGCCAATGCTGACGGTGAGCGCGGAGGAGTGCATTGCGCGGCTGCGCGACGCCGGCGTGAAGATTTGGACGACAGCCGTCAATGGCGCTGAAGCGGCGGATCGCCTTGACCTTGTTGGCCCGGTAGCGATGATCATTGGTAATGAAGGCAACGGCGTGCCGGGATCGCTGGCTGTGCTGGCCGATGGAGCCTTGACGATTCCATGCCCCGGTCCGGTCGAAAGCCTCAACGCCGCCGTCGCCGCCAGCGTGCTTCTCTATGAGGCCGCGCGGCAGAGAAAGAGGGCGAAATGATCACACAGTTGTAAACTAGCTAGAATACCTATATCATCTAAAATAGCTAGTATGGAGACAGCCATGGTGACCGTACCATCCGTAGAGGCACAGAACCGCTTTGGCCAGTTAATCGATGGAGCGCAGCGGGAGATCATCACCGTCACGCGCCATGGCCGTCCGGTGGCATTCATCGTCAGCCCGCGCGATATGGAAGATTTGCTGGACACACGGCGCAGACGCAGCCGCGCGGTAGCCGAGATGGAGGCGTGGCGCGCTGAAGCCAAACGAAGCCAGTCCTCGGCGCAGGCCGCGGCCGCGGCGCAGTTGACCGATGAGGAAGTCAATCGCTTGGTGCACGAGTTGAGATGACCATCCATCGCGTGGTATTCGATACGAGTACGCTGGTTTCGGCTGCCTTGCGAGAAAGCTCAATCCCCGATCAGGCTCTGCTCCAGGCCTTGCGTTGTTGCGACCTGTGCGCCAGCGAAGCGACCTTGGCGGAGTTGAAGGAAGTGCTGGCCAGAGAAAAGTTTCGCAGCTACCTTTCGGACAGCGCACGAGTAGGATTTGTTCGCCTGATTGAAGCCATCGTGCGCCGGTTCACGGTGCACGATGAGGATTGTCTTTCGCTCGATCCTGCTTGCCGAGACCCCAAGGACAACAAATTTCTCGCTCTAGCCGCAGAAGCGGAAGCAGAGGTTCTGGTCAGCAGCGATACGGATCTGCTGGTGCTTGATCCGTGGAGAGGCGTGCGCGTGGTACGGCCCGCGGAGTTTCTTGATCTGGTTGGATCGTATTTTTGCCGAAGTGTACCCGCCGAAGCGACACCCCCCGCTCATCACGATAAAACTGCGATGAACGGGGCACAGTCCTGGATATTGTGAGGACCAGGCCACCTGCCCAAGGATGATTTTGGGACCTGATGAGCGGGCCACCTGCCGCGTAAAATGGAGTATCTCATGTTTAAGGAACCTCTGATTAAGTTGAGGCTTTGAAAGGGCACGACTTTAGTCTTGCCGTAAACGGCCCAAAATATGCTGGGCTTTAGCCCCTGAGGGAAATTTTTCTGGGAACTTCGGGCTTGTTTAGAGGGTTCTTATACGCATTTTGCGGATTCTTTGGCAGAAAAGGTGGAGAAAATGATTATGAGGTATCTGGCCAAAACTTGTATGGCTTATTTGACTCTGGCAGTTTGTGTGTCGTTTGTACCGACAATCGTCTACGGACAAGATGTTATTACTCATCGTTGGCCAAAGTTTGAAGACTATCGAGTGGAGGTCATGGATAGTCTGAAGAAAGCACTTCTAAACATTCCAGAAGAATCAGAAGCTACCAAGAAAACACTCGAAAGTTATTATAGAACTCCTATAAACTATGCTGGAAAATATGTTTTTATTAGTATAAGTTTCGGTCCGGGAGGAGGGGGGGAACGCGGTTTTGTTGTGAATGCGCAAACAGGAAAAATGATATTTCTACCTGATGTATATTGCTACGTTGAGACTTTATGCAAAAAAGGTTATGGATACGATTTTCGTCAAGATAGCAGCCTGATCATACTTACTGGTGTCTTGGTTGCTGATGGAAAAAATCTTAACAAAGATGTATGTCGATATTACTACAACATCGAAGGTGATGGTATTCATCTCATAGATACAGAGTTTCTAGAAGACAGGAAATAAGCAGGAGGCGTTGGCTCTATAACTGCCCCGCCGCTTTCAAGCCGACTGCAAAAGTGGACAGTGCCATAACCAAAGTATTTGGCGTGTCCTGCAACGGCACTCCGCCATAACTGGCATACCACTTGGCCGCTCGCTCATTCTTGGCGTCGATGATAAGGACCACGCCGCCAACTTCGGTTGCGGCCCGGATGCAACGCCTGGCCGCTGCACAGAGAAGCTGGCCGCCAAGCCCCTGCCCCTGTAAGTCGATATGCGTGGCAAGACGAGCCAACCTGAAGCCCGGCACATCATGACGGGCAAGGCCGCGCCGTAGAATTTCCGGTACACGCTCATGGGCAAGCGACGCCGGAGCAAGGCTGTAGAAACCAAGGATTTTGGCCGGATTGGCGTCGTCAACCGCCAGAAACGTTTTTGCGCTCCCCTGTTCATGACTCTGCCGCGCATAGCGCCAGAGGAAGTCGTTCATTGCGGCATCGCCGCAATCGAATGCCTTGCGGTCATGCGCCCTGGTGATCGCCTCTTCATGCCAGAGCGGGAGCGTCATCCGACTGGCTGCGGCATGGCAGCGATGGCCGCCCGCAGCTTGGCATTGGGCGCGGGTGGATGTTCGAGAAGATTGAGTACCAGCAGGCTATCGCGCTCCGACAGCGTCACGACCTCAGAGGCCGCAATTACGGCTTCCGCTTCGCGAAGCGCCGTCTGGGTCACAAAATTTGTCAGATCAGTATGGCGCAGCGCCGCCGCCCGCACTAGCTTCGACTTGGCTAAAGGCGTAACTCGCAGATTCATGCGTTGATTATCGTCAACAGCCACACGTGGCATTGCAATCCTTTCCCGTTTGTACTCTTTCAAAGAGTACGCAGGACAATAAGCTTTGTCAAGGACTGATTTCCGCGGATTCTATAAACGGGGATGTGGCTCCACCCATCAACCCCGAAGAATTACCATAACCACAATGAGTCTCTTTGACGGCGAACCCGAAGGCTCCAGTGCTCCGCTGCGCACCGCGCCGCTGGCCGAGCGGATGCGCCCTCGCTCGCTCGAAGAGCTGAGCGGCCAGGAGCATCTGGTCGGCCCCGGCAAGCCGCTGCGCATTCAGATCGAGCGCGATGACTCCGGTTCGATGATCCTCTGGGGTCCTCCCGGCGTCGGTAAAACCACCCTCGCCAAGATCATCGCCGAGACCACCAAGGCCAGCTTTATTGAGTTCTCCGCCGTGATGAGCGGCATCAAAGAGATCAAGCAGGTGATGGCCGCGGCCGCGCAGGCCTCCGAGATGCACTCCCGGACGATCCTCTTCGTCGATGAGATTCACCGCTTCAACAAGGCGCAGCAGGACGCCTTCTTGCCCTACGTCGAGCGCGGGACGATCCGGCTGATCGGCGCGACCACCGAGAACCCTTCCTTCGAGATTATCTCCGCGCTGCTCTCCCGCTGCCGCGTCTACGTGCTGCAACCGCTCTTTGACGATTGCGATCGAGCAGCTTTCTACGCAGAGCTCTGGACGACAAAGAGCGCGGCCTCGGCGCGCTGGCTCTCACTGCCGACGATGACGCCCTCGAAACTGATCGCCAGCTACTCCAGCGGCGACTGCCGCTCGGCCTACAACACCCTCGAAGTCGCCGCGCAACTGGCTGGTGAAAGCAAGCACATCGACAAAGCCCTGGCCGGCGAGGCCGTGCAGCAGCGCGTCCTGATGTACGACAAGACCGGCGAGGAGCACTACAACCTGATCTCCGCGCTGCACAAGAGCGTGCGCAACTCCGATCCCGACGCCGCTCTCTACTGGCTGGCGCGGATGTTCGCCGCCGGCGAAGACCCGCTCTATCTGGCCCGCCGCGTCGTCCGCATGGCCGTCGAGGACATTGGCCTGGCCGCGCCCGAAGCGCTCAATCTGACCCTCTCGGCCAAGGATGCCATCGACTTTCTCGGCTCGCCGGAGGGCGATCTGGCGCTGGCCGAGGCGGTCGTCTATCTCTGCCTCGCGCCCAAGTCGAACTCGGTTTACACCGCCTACGGCGCGGTGCAAGCCGAGATCGAGCACACCCGCCAGGAGCCTGTCCCGCTGCATCTGCGCAACGCGCCCACCAAGCTGATGAAGGAACTGGACTACGGCAAGGGCTACCGCTACGCACACAACGAAGAAGGCAAAGTCGCCGAGATGGACTGCCTGCCCGACTCGCTCAAAGGCCGCACTTATTACCATCCCACGCAGGAGGGCCGCGAAAAGCTGCTGGCCCAGCGGATGGAAGAGATTCGCCGCATCCGCGCGGGAAAGCGTGGTGGAAGCTGAATTGGTGCCCAAATACGCGAATTTCTCTTTTTATCTGACAAATTACCCCGACCATTGTTAGAGTGAGAGCTATGCCGCTTGTTTTTAATCATCGCGGTTTCAGGTTTTTCTTCTATTCCAATGAAGGAACGCCGCGTGAACCGATTCACATTCACGTTGAAAAAGGCGGCGAGGAAGCTAAATTCTGGCTGGAACCGGAACTCCGGGTCGCCTTTAATGATGGTTACGACGCTCGAAAGCTTCGCGATCTTTTAGAGATCATCGAAGACAACAAGGAACGTATCGAAAGGGCTTGGAATGAATACTTCCGTTAAGGCAACTAGTGTGCATTTCGATCCGGATAGCATGTGGGTCGATTTGAGCGACGGCAGAATTCTCGCCGTGCCGCTGGCATGGTTTCCCCGGCTGCTCCATGCCACTGCGGAGCAGCGAGAGCAGGTCCGCATCAGCAGCCGCGGCTTGCATTGGGAAGAGCTGGACGAGGACATCTCCGTCGCTGGACTGTTGGCTGGCGTGGGTGACGAGACGACAAGCCAAAGTACCGTTGCCGCCTGAAGCTAGCCGTTCGCAGCCCGACTCGCTCAATGGCCGCAGCTACTACCGCCTCGTCCAGGAGAGGGCCGCGAATAGCTGATGGCACAGCGCGTGGAGGAGATTCGCCGCATCCGCGCGGGGAAGCGTGGTTCATCAGGCTTGTAAACCTAAAGAGCTTGGGTTAATCTGGAAACAGATGGGATCGCTCCGCTTTGACGGCATTCGCTTCATGGTTTACACCATGGATCACGAGCCTCGGCACGTGCATGGCTTCTACGCTGAACTTGAAGTGATTGTCGATCTTCGACCGGACGGTTCGGTTTCGCTCGCCCACCGAAAATATGTGGTCCGACCGGGAAACGGAAGCGTTGCGGATGTTCGCCATGTGCTGACGGTGGCCGCAAAGCATTTTGAAAAACTGGCAGCACTTTGGGAGAAGCATCATGGCTGAGCATGGAGTTGTTACAACCGATGCCGAGATCGAATCCGCGCGCGAAAGAGCGAAACCTCTCGATGCTGAACCGCGCGCACTCTCTGTCGAGCATATTCCGGATCTGAATCTGCTCATCGTGGCGCTGAGCAATCAACGCCGGTTGGTGCTGCCCGTGGAAGACCTGCAAGGGCTGGGCTGCGCAACGCATGAACAGTTGCGCAATTATGAATTGCTGGGCCGTGGAACAGGCATTTCATTTCCAGAACTGGATGTGGACCTCTACGTTCCTGCCCTGATCGAAGGCGTCTACGGAAACCGCCGCTGGATGGCGCAACTCGGCAAGAAGGGCGGCACTGCCAAAACAGAGTCCAAGCGGAAAGCAGCCCGGATCAACGGAGCAAAAGGCGGCAGGCCAAGACGAACTGTCGCGCTGAGCGCCTGAACGGCTGACAAAGGAACTCTACTTCGGTAAGGGCTACCTCTGCGCGCACATTGAGGAGGGCAAGGTCGCCGAGATGGATTGCCTGCCCGATTCGCTCAAAGGCCGCAGCTACTACCATCCCACCAACGAAGGCCGCGAAAAGCTGCTGGCCCAGCGCGCATGAAAGAGATTCGTCGCATCCGCGCGGGGAAGCGCGGCGGTGATTAATGAGCGAGCCAGTTCCACTTTGTTATAATGCGCACAACCAAGGTTGTGGTGCAGCCCAAGGGTATTGCGCCGGAGGATCATGGAAGACAAAAGAGTAAAGAAGACTGCTAGAAAGCTGCCGGTCAAAGCAACGCGGATTAAGTGGCCTTTTCCGCGAACAACTCTCGAAAAAGCGCTAGGGATTCCGAATGCCATCAAGAATCATAACGGTGGCAACCCGTGGGAGCCAGAGGAAATTCGTAAAGCGATTGGAGTTGGTACAGGTGGCAATTCTTGGTTCTACCTCACCGCTGCCTCCAGAGACTATGGGTTCACTTTGGGCACTAGCAGTGCCGAGAAGATAGAGCTTTCTGATCTGGGCCGTGAATTCGAGTATGCGCCAAACCTAGAGAAAGAGAATGAACTAAAGAATCGAGCATTTCTTAACGTCGACATATTTAAGCGCGTCCTTGAATATTACAAGGGAAGTAATTTGCCTGATATGAAGTACTTGGGCAACACCTTGCAAAAGGAATTTGGTCTTGCCCCAGAGACCCACGAGGAGTTTGCCCGAACATTTCGTGAGAATTGTCAGTTCCTTGGCATCACATCTGGAATGTCAGCCAATGACGACGATAATTCTCTGCAGAACAAAAACTTAACGCCTGGAACTGTCACATTGGCGGAGCCGAGTGGAAGCTCTAAATTGACTGCGTTTGTTATCTTGCCTTTTGTCGAGCGCGATTCTAAACATCCAGGGGGCTTCTTTGCTGAGGTCCTTCGAAGCCTTATTACTCCTAGTGCGAAGGAATCAGGCTTCGCCGTTAAGACGGCAAATAGACAGGGAAGCGATGTAATTCAATCGACAATCGTAAATGATCTTATCGAGGCAGATTTGGTAATCGCTGATTTAACAGAACACAACCCAAATGTCATGTTTGAGTTAGGTTTTCGTTTGGCTCAGGATAAGCCGGTTGTTGTGTTAAAAGCATTGGGAACGGGTCCGCTCTTTGATGTTGATAATATGCTTCGAGTGTTCGAATACAATCCGAACCTTTGGCAAACGACGATAGAAAAGGATCTGCCAAACCTGGGCGAATTCATCAAGGGAGCTTGGGAGAATCGTGCTTCCGACAGGTCCTATGTCAAGATTTTACGTAGTAAGGCGAAGGACTAACCCTGGAAATCTCACCTGGTGACACTTTGTTTTTGTCACCGGGAAGGGAGATCATAAACCGCATTCGCCGTTCTACGCCCCAACAGCCAGCTGGCGGGCTTTCTCCCGCTGCAACCGTTCAGCCAAAAACACCTTGAGCAGCGACTGGTAGGGAACGTCGCGCTGGTTGGCCAGTATCTTCAAGTCTTCGACCATGGCCACGGGCAGGCGCACGGAGATGGTGCGCAGCGTGGGTTTGAGCTTGACGAACTTCACCCGCTTGGCCTGCGACCAATCGACGTATTCAGTCGAATCGGCCCCCTCCCCCGTTGAAGACCAGAATTCAAACTCTTCATCCTCGTTCTTGAACTCAGGAACCTTCTTCATGCCGTCTGTACTCTTCCGCTTCCTTCGATTCATATCGTTGGACGAGATCCCGCGGGATTACCAGAATTCTAATTGGATAGATGCTTTCAAGCGATTTCGATATGCTGAGGGCAGAGCCTATGAACCCTCCCTGCGTCCTCTTTGTCGGCCGAAGCACCCTGGATGTTCTCTACCGGCTTCCACGCCTTCCCGACGAGAATACTAAGGACTATGCTGAACACTTCCAGGCAGCGCCTGGAGGCCCGGCGCTGAATGCCGCTCTCACTCATGCTCTGCTGGGAGGCAAATCGATGCTCGTCAGTGCCGTTGGAAGAGGCCCGTGGGCTGCTAGGTGCGCGCGGAACTGGACCGTCGACAGATCGCTCTCCTCGACCTCGCCGCCGGCACAGCGTATGAAACTCCGCTCACCACAGTCCTGATCGCCGACGACCACTCCAGCCGCACAATCATTAATCCGCCGCTCTCCACCGTTCAACTTCCGCGTTGGACCGGCTCCTGGGAACAACGCGTTCCCGCTGATTGTGGATCAGTCCCGCCGATTGTCCTCACAGACGGCTTTCACCTTGCCGAGACGCTGCCCCTGCTGGCTAGCTGCAAAAGCAGCGGAGCAGCTCTCTGCCTTGATGGAGGCAGTTGGAAGCCAGGAACCGCGATACTGGCACCTCTGCTCAGCATCGCCATCTGTAGCGAAGGCTTTGAGGTCCCCGGCCTCGACCGCGCGCCAGAGTCGCTCTTTGCCTGGTTCGCCAGCCAAGGAGTACCCTGCATCGCGATCACGCGAGGCTCCAAGTCCATTCTAGGATGGGAGCGCGGCCGCCGCTTCGAGATCGAAATTGCCTCCATTGACGCCATTGACACACTAGGCGCGGGCGACGTGCTGCACGGCGCATTCTGCCACTTCTTTGCCTTGAAACCTGACTTTGAAACCGCCTTGCGAAGCGCTTCAGAGATCGCCACTCTATCTTGCCGGAACTTCGGCATTCAAGCCACAGTGGGCAATGGACTTAAATTGGATTGAGAGCGGAATCCTCGGAGACTGGTCCGAATCTGGAATCCCGCGGCAGATTCCTGTTCATAAGACTCTTGTAATAGCGCACGGTGCGGCTCAGAACCTGCCTGTTGACGTAATGGTCCAGAACCCAGGCGCGCGCGGCCAGTCCCATGCGGAAGCGCCGCTCAGGATTGCGCAGCAGTTGCAGCACTGATTCTTCAATAGCTACGGGATAACCGGGCGGAATCAGCAGTCCCGTCACCTCCGGCACCACGGAGTCGCGGGAGCCTGTGCATAATGTTGTGACAACGGGAATTCCGCTTGCCGCCGCCTCCAGCACAACATTCGGGAACCCCTCCCGCCAGGTTGGCAGGACCATGACATCCATCGCACGGTAATACGGCGCCGTATCGGCGACAAAGCCTGTCTTATGAATCCGCGGATTCTTCTGGATGCGGGAACGCAACTCGGCTCCAAGCGCGTCCTCAGCGGCATCAAACCAGCCTACCAGCAGCAGATGAGTTTCGGGCTTGGCGACCAGTATTGCGTCAAAGGCCTCGATCAGTTCCGGCAAGCCTTTGTCGCGGGTCAAGCGCCCCACAAAACCCACCACCTCCGCCCCGCTCGGAATGCCAAGCTGTGCGCGCAGAAGGCAGGGACCAGGATGAAAACGCATAACATCCACGCCATTGCTGCTGCCGCCGCCCAGTAGGATGAGTTTGTGATCCGAAGCTATGCCCAGCGCCAGTGCTTCGGCGCGCAGGCTTTCGCTGTTGCACAGCACGGCATGAGAACAGGCCGCAGCCAGCTTCTCAGCCGCCAGCAGAATTCGGCGCTTGATCCCTATGCAGGATTCCAGTTTGAGTCCGCGCAGAAAGTAAACCCGCGTCGGAACTCCGCAAAGCAGAGCTGCAATAGAACCAAGCAGTCCAGCCTTGGGCGTGCTGAACTCGGTCATCTCTGGCTTGAGCCAGAAGAGCAGCCACCACAAACGCCCCAGTGCCACCAGATCGGCAAAGAATGCCATCTCTCGATGCATGGGAATGGCTACGTATTCAACCCCTTCCTGCTCAGCTGTGCTGGCAAGCAGAGGACCCGGACTAGAAACCAGCGTGACATGGAAACCTGCCTCGCGCAGAGTGCGCAGCCTTCCGTTAAGAACCAGGCAGGTCTGTGCGCTGGTGATGCCTACAACCACGCGCGGGCGATGGTGCCGGTGCGGCTTCAGCATCAATGGAGCTGGCGAGGATGGAAAGCGATTGCTCACACTCCAGAATGTGGGCAAAAATTCGGTGACCGCAATATATATGCTGCGTTTGAACACGAGCCCCTCCCTAAAAGGACCTTCGCGTCCCGATACGAAACCGGTATCAAAGACGCGCATGGAAAGGTGCTTGAAGGATTCAGGAGCTTCTATGTACGGTGCGCCTCGACAAAGAAACCAAAAGTTAAGCGCTACCAACCCTGTTTTCCAACGTAACCGCTTTCCTCGTGACAACGCAGAAAGAGACCTATAAAGGCAGCCTCTTGCTGGAGATAATCAAACTCAGTACTCACAGGAAACATTAGAGCAATATAATTTGTCAAGAAGAAAATTCACAAATTAGTATCTAGATTTGAACAGGAACGAAGAAACAGATGGGAATCATAGAGAATTTCCTATGCGTCTCAGGTCCAGAGAAGATAGGGGGAAGATAGCCGGTGTCTATGGCGTCTTGACCTAGCGGTAAAGGCAATCCTGGCAATTGGATTGGCACATAGAATTAATAGTAAATAATTGAAATAGAATTACTTAATTCATGTTAGAGTTTGATTCTCGAATCAGTCTACAATTGCTGCCGCGAAGGAGCTGCATGAGAGCGCAGTGGCCTATCAGAAAGTCGCCCCCATACCGCACGAGCGGGATGGGGGCGACTTTCCACATTTCCACAATCAGAGCGATTGTGACGAGAATAAAGATTTTCCACAGTCGCCGGGTTGGTTCCTCGGCCGACAGAATCAATCGCTCAAGGTCTTTACCTGCTCTTCGCGACTTCTTCCACGGTCACCGGATCAAGGAAGGGCATCGCAGCGCGCAGTTCCTTGCCGACGATCTCGACTGGATGCTTGGCTTCTGCTTCACGGAAGGCCGCGAACTCCTTGCGGCCGGAGTTCTGGTCGGCAAGGAAGCGCTTGGCGAAGCTGCCGTCTTGAATCTCGTGCAGAATCGCCTTCATCGCCTTGCGGCTCTCGTCGTTGATAACACGCGGGCCGCTGACGTAATCGCCCCACTCGGCGGTGTCACTGATCGAATAGCGCATATAAGCCAAGCCGCCGCGATAGATCAGATCAACGATCAGCTTGAGTTCATGCAGGCACTCGAAGTAGGCGCTCTCAGGCTGGTAGCCGGCTTCCACCAGGGTCTCAAAGCCTGCCTTGATGAGCGCGCTGACGCCACCGCAAAGCACAGCCTGTTCGCCGAAGAGATCGGTCTCGGTCTCTTCCTTGAAGGTGGTCTCCAACACACCGGCGCGGGTGCAACCGATCCCCTTCAAGTAGCTGAGGTTAAGCGCGTGAGCTTTGCCGGTGGCGTCCTGATGCACCGCGATAAGGCCCGGAACTCCGCCGCCTTCGGTGAAGACCTCGCGCACGCGATGGCCTGGCGCCTTGGGTGCGGCCATGCCGACATCAATCCCCGCAGCGGGTACGATCGTCTTGTAATGAATGTTGAAGCCATGCGCAAAGAGCAGCAATTTGCCCGCGCTTAAATTCGGCCCGATCTCCTCGGCGTACAGTTTGGCCGCGGTCTGATCGGGAACCAGGACCATGATCACGTCAGCCCACTTGGTGGCTTCGGCAACGGTGGTCACTTCCAGGCCAGCCTTCTGCGCCTTGGCGATGGACTTGGAGTTCGCAGCGAGACCCACTTTGACATGAACGCCGGAGTCCTTGAGGTTGAGAGCGTGGGCGTGCCCTTGCGAACCGTAGCCGATGATGGCTACCTTTTTGGCTTGAATCAGGGATAAATCGGCATCTTGATCGTAATACGTCTTCGCCATGTTTTTCCTTTGCTTTCGTGGTTAAATTTCTGAAAATCTGGAATCAGTCGAACAAAAGCAACCGCAGGTTCTTCGACTCGCTTCGCTGGCTCAGGATGACAGTCGCCGGGAGCGCTCAGGATAACTGCACAGAGTGATTATTGCGGCTCGGCCACGCCTTCTTCTACTTCCGCAGCCTCATCCATGCCGATGCTCATGGCCTTCAGTACGCCACTGGTGTGATGGCCGCGGCGCATGGTCAACTTGCCGCTGCGGCAGATTTCCAAAACGCGCCCTTCGCCCTCATTGAGCACCTGGATCAGTCCCTCGATTTTGCTTTCCACTCCGGTCATCTCGATGGTCATCGACTCAGGGGCCAAGTCCACAATGCGGGCGCGGAAGACCTCAACCAGCTCAAAAACCTGCGAGCGCGTGCGCGGCGTGGCGGCCACCTTGATCAGCGCCAGTTCGCGCGTGACCGAAGGCGCCTGAGCGATGTCGTCCACATTGACAACATTCTCCAGTTTATACAGGCTGGCCTGGATGCGGTGCCCGGCTTCAGCGGAGGCCTCTGCCACCACGGTCATGCGTGAGAGGCCCTCCTGCTCGCTGCTGCCCACGGTCAGCGATTTGATGTTGATGTTCAGGCGGCGGAAGAGCGAAGCCACGCGCGTCAGCACGCCCGGCAGATCTTCCACGTAAGCGACGAATGTGTGCAGCATAATTCAGCCTCTAGCTTCTAGCTCTCAGCTCTCACCTCTCAACTTTCAGCCGTATAGAAACAACTAGCTGAAAATTGATAGCTGATGGCTGAAAACTGGTTCTTACGACTCTTCCAGCGGGTCTTTTCCGCCCGGTCGGCGAATCATCTCGTGCAGCGCGCTGCCGGCAGAGACCATCGGATAAACCGAATCTTCCTTCTCGACCTTGAAGTTCAGAAGGAAGGCGCCTTTCGTACTGCGAGCCGTGTTGACAGCTTCTTCCACCTCGCCACGCGTGCTGACAGTCAGCCCGGCAATGCCATGCGCGTCGGCCAGCTTGACGAAATCGGGGCTGACCATCGGCGTGGACTCATAGTTGCGCTCGTAGAAGAACTCCTGCCACTGACGCACCATGCCTAGATAACCGTTATTGATGACGGCAATGTTGATCTTGATCCCTTCTTGCACAATGGTTGCGAGTTCGGCAGCCGTCATCTGGAAGCCACCGTCACCGACCACTACCCACACCTCTTTCTCAGGGCAGGCAGTCTTGGCGCCGATGGCCGCGGGCAGCGCAAAGCCCATTGTGCCAAGACCGCCAGAGGTGATCAGCGAGCGCGGCTGCTCGTGGTGGTAGTACTGCGCCTCCCACATCTGATGCTGACCTACGTCCGTAACAATCACGGCGTTGCCGCCGGTGATGCGCCAGATGTCGTGAATCACGTGCGCTGCGTAGAGGTGGCCGGAGTCGGGCAGATTCTTGATGTCGCGTACCGCCGAGTCGCCCTTGAAGCCGTCGATGGTTTTGAGCCACGCCGAACCGTCGCGGCTACTGACCTGCGGCAGCAGGCTCTCCAGCACCTCGCGCAGATCGCCGATCAGGCCTACATCGACCTTGATAATTTTGTTGACCTCGGCCGGGTCCACTTCAATGTGAATCTTCTTTGCCTTCTGCGCATAGGTCGAAACAGATCCAGTGACGCGATCATCAAAGCGCATTCCGCAGGCGATCAACAGATCAGCGTCTTGAATTGCATGATTGACCCATGACTCCCCATGCATGCCCATCATGCCCAGATTCAGCGGATGCGAGGCGGGGAAGGCGCCCAGCCCCAGCAGCGTCAGAGCGACGGGAGTCTGCGTGCGCTCGGCTAGGGCGCGCACCTGGCTTTCGGCGCCGGACTCAATAATGCCGTGGCCGGCCAAAATCACCGGGCGCTTGGCGTTGCGGATCAACTCAGCCGCCTGTGCCAGACCGGAATCCTCTACCTTGCGCATCGGATGAATACGGTGCGGGCGCGGCTTGGCGGCTTCAAAGTCGAAGATCGCCGTGGCCTGCTGCGCGTCTTTGGTAATATCGACCAACACCGGGCCGGGCCGCGCCGACTTCGCAATCTGAAAGGCGAGCCGTAAAGCGGGCGCAATATCTTCAGCGCGATTAACAAGGATGTTGTGCTTCGTCACAGGCAGTGTGATGCCGGTAATATCCACTTCCTGAAAGGCGTCACTGCCCAAAACCTTGCTCGACACATTGCCCGTGATGCAGACAATCGGAATCGAGTCCAGCATAGCCGTGGCAATGCCGGTGACGAGGTTCGTCGCGCCGGGTCCGCTGGTCGCAATCGCTACGCCCACCTTGCCGGATGCGCGCGAGTAACCGTCGGCCATGTGCGCCGCGCCCTGCTCATGCCGCACCAGAGTGTGATGAATGGGAAACTTGCGCAGCGCGTCATAGACGGGCAGAATGGCGCCGCCCGGATAGCCGAAGACGTCTGTGACGCCCTCGCCCACCAACGTGGCCCAGACAATCTCCGCGCCTGTCAAGCGCGCGGGCGGTTGATTCAGTGCTTGCGTGTTGGCGTCATTTGCCATGTGGATCTCCTTTACAGTGGACAGTGAACAGTGGTCTGTGAACAGTTAGTATTTGGCCTTCAACCATCCAGCCTGATCGTGCTTGGCTTCAAATGCATCGAGCGCGGCAGCGTGGCGCAATGTCAGGCCGATGTCGTCCAGTCCCTCAATCAAACAGAACTTGCGGAATGCATCGACTTCGAAGCTCGCCTTGAAGCCGAGACTGTCGGTGACGGTCTGATCTTCAAGCGAAACAGTCAACTGATAATTCGTAATCGTCTTCGCATTGTTCATCAGCGTATTGACTTGCTCTTCACTCAAGCGGACAAGAACGATTCCATTCTTTCCTGCGTTCGAAAAGAAAATATCAGCGAAACTCGGCGCAATCACCACGCGGAAGCCAAAATTTTCCAGCGCCCATGCAGCGTGCTCGCGGCTCGATCCGCAGGCGAAGTTCTTGCCCGCAATCAGAATGCGCGCACCCTTATAACGCGGATCGTTGAGCACGAATGCAGGGTCAGGCTGACCCGCCGCATTCTTGCGCCAATCGAAGAATAAAAACTCGCCGTAACCGGTGCGCTCGATGCGTTTCAAAAACTGCTTGGGAATGATCTGGTCGGTGTCTACATTCGCGCGGTCGAGCGGCGCGGCAATCGAAGTAAGAGTGGTGAACTTTTCCATTATGCCTTTACCTCCCAGTTCCTGATGTCCACGAAATGCCCAGCAATCGCAGCCGCGGCGGCCATCTCAGGAGAAACCAGATGCGTGCGTCCGCCGCGTCCCTGGCGTCCCTCAAAGTTGCGATTGCTGGTCGACGCGCAGCGTTCGCCTGGTTGTAGAATGTCCGGGTTCATCGCAAGGCACATCGAGCAGCCGGGTTCGCGCCATTCAAAGCCTGCCGCGCGGAAGATGCGGTCCAGGCCCTCGGCTTCGGCCTGCGCCTTCACCGCCTGCGAACCCGGAACCACCATCGCGCTAACGTGCGTGCTGACCTTGTAACCAGCGGCGATCTTCGCCGCCGCGCGCATATCTTCAATGCGCCCGTTGGTGCAGGAGCCAATGAAGACGCGGTCAATTGCAACTTCCTGTAATGGCGTTCCGGCCTTCAGGTTCATGTATTCCAGCGCTCGCTCCAACCCCTTGCGCCCTTGCTCGGTTGGCGCGGAGGCCGGATCAGGCACGGCAGCCGTAACCGGTGCAACCATGCCGGGGCTGGTTCCCCAGCTCACATACGGCACCAGCGTGGATGCATCAATCACCAACTCACGATCAAACTTTGCGCCCTCATCGCTGACCAATTTGCTCCACTCGGAGACAGCCTCGTCCCACGCTTTGCCTTGTGGCGAGTGGCGGCGGCCTTTGAGGTAATTAAATGTAACTTCATCCGGAGCGACCATGCCCGCCCGCGCACCAGCCTCGATACTCATATTGCAGACCGTCATGCGGCCTTCCATCGAGAGTGAGCGAATCGCCGAACCCGCGTACTCGATCACGTAGCCCGTCGCACCGTCGGTGCCAATCTGGCCGATGATGGCCAGGATCATATCCTTCGCCGTCACGCCCTTGGGCAGCGTGCCTTCGACAGAGATGCGAAAGGTCTTGGGCTTGGATTGCGGCAGCGTTTGCGTGGCCAACACGTGCTCGACCTCACTGGTGCCGATGCCAAAGGCCAGCGCGCCAAAGGCCCCATGCGTCGCCGTGTGCGAGTCGCCGCAGACAATCGTCATCCCCGGCTTGGTCAGTCCAAGTTCGGGTCCGATGATGTGCACCACGCCCTGATCGGGCGAATCCACGCCATACAATTCAATGCCGAACTCAGCGGCGTTCTTGTTCAATGTGGAGATCTGCTTGGCCGCAATCTCATCGACAATGTTGAGCCGACCCGCAATGGTAGTAGGCACATTGTGATCAACGGTCGCGATACATCGATCCGGTCTGCGCACCTTGCGCCCAGTCAAGCGCAGCCCCTCGAAGGCCTGCGGCGAAGTCACCTCATGCAGCAGTTGCAGGTCGATGTACAGCACGGTAGGCTCGCCTTGCGGCTCGACCACCACGTGCTTCTCCCAGACCTTTTCGAATAATGTCTTTGGTATGCTCATCTGTTTTTCCAACCTTCAAATCTTTGTGCCTGATGGTAATTCAAATCAACTTGTCATTTTGAGCGAAGCGAAGGACCTGCGTTTTTTCCGCTCATCCAACAATGCTGGGTGCCCCATCCTTGCGCCGTTCTTCAGACGCAAGGGTGGGAAAAGCCACAAACCTACTTCAGCAATTCCTTAACCGTCTCCCGCACCTTCGCGCCCATCTCTGTGGTGGAGAGCACCTTGTATCCGTGATCCTTGCCGCGCACCAGATCAGCCGTGCGGAAGCCCTGCTCCAGCACCTTGCGCACTGCTGTCTCAATCGCCGCAGCTTCTGTTTCAAGCCCCGCCGAGTGGCGCAGAATCAGCGCGCTGGTCAGAATCGCGCCCAGCGGATTCGCCAGCCCCTTGCCTGCAATGTCGGGCGCCGATCCGTGAATCGGCTCATACAGATTCACCTTGCCGCCGATCGTTGCCGAGGGCAGCATGCCCAGCGAGCCGGTAATCACGCCCGATTCATCGCTGAGAATATCGCCAAATAAATTCTCCGTAACCACCACATCAAAGTCGCGCGGGCGATTCATCAGGTGCATCGCCATCGCGTCCACGTACTGATGCTCCAGCGTCACATCCGGGAAATCCTTGCCCACTTCAATCACCGCAGCGCGCCACAGTTGCGAGACCTCCAGCACATTGGCCTTGTCCACGCTGGTGACTTTCTTGCGCCGCTTCTGCGCTAACTGAAAGGCAATCCGCGCCACGCGCGCCACTTCCTCGCGTGTATAAATCATCGTGTTGTAGCCGACGCCCGTTTCTTTGTTCCACTCGCGGGGCTTGCCGAAATACGCGCCGCCAAGCAATTCGCGCACAAACAAAATATCCGCGCCTTCAATGATCTCTGCGCGCAGCGGGCTATTGACGGCCAGTTCTTTCAAAGCGAAGGCAGGGCGAAGATTGGCAAAGCCGCCCAACGCCGCGCGCAGGCCGAGCAAACCAGCCTCGGGGCGCTTGTCTGGCGCAAGCGAATTGAACTCGTTACCGCCCACCGCGCCCAACAGAACTGCGTCGGAGGCTAGAGCAGCGTCGAGCGTTGCCTGGGGCAGCGGCGTTCCGTCGGTCGTAATGGCAATGCCGCCGATGCGGCCTTCGGTAATAACAATTTCATGGCCGACTGCGGCCTCTTGCAACACAGCCACCGCTTCGCGGGTGACCTCCGGGCCAATGCCGTCTCCGGCGGTGACTAAGACTTTCAGTTTCATGCGTTCACTCTCTCTTAACGATTGTAGAGGGTTTTCCCGTCTGCCTGCCACCCTATAAGGTTTGCGGCAAAATTAATCCAGTTCAGAGACAGGTTCGCGGCGCTTGTCGCGCACAGAATCGGGCAGCAAGCCAACCAGATCGTAGTCGTAGATGTTCTTCTTGCGGTCGGCCAGGGCGACAAAACGGTAGTAGGTGTGCTGCAACTCCTCGCGGGTCAGCGTGTAGCCCAGTTGCTCGATGCGATTGCGCAGCGCCGCGCGCCCGGAGTGCTTGCCCAGCACCAGATGATTGTGCGCCACGCCCACCAATGCCGGGGTCATGATCTCGTAGCAGAGCGGATTGGCCAGCATCCCATGCTGATGAATGCCAGACTCGTGCGCGAAGGCATTGTCACCGACAATGGCCTTGTTCGGCGAGGGGCGGAAGGTGATGAGTTGGCCCAGCACCTGGGCGGTTGGATAAAGCTGCCTCAAGTTCAGACCACTGGTCACGCCGTAGCGGTCGCCGCGCACATAAAGCGCCGCTGCAATCTCTTCCAGCGCCGCATTGCCGGCCCGTTCTCCGATGCCGGTGATGGTGCACTCCACCTGACGCGCGCCCGCCGAGATCGCAGCCAGCGAATTGGCGACCGCCAACCCCAGATCGTCGTGGCAGTGCGAAGAGAGAATGATGCCCTGCGCATCAATCGCCGGCACGCGCTCGCGCACCTCGCGAAACAATTGTCCATATTCTTCCGGCGTCGTGTAGCCCACCGTGTCGGGCATATTGATCGTCGTCGCCCCGGCCTCGATGGCGATGCGCACCATCTCCACCAGGAAATCGCGATCCGAGCGCGTTGCATCCTCCGGCGAGAACTCCACATCATCCACCAGAGAGCGCGCCAGACGAACCGATTCGCCGGTCAGGTCCAACGCTTCAGCGCGGCTGATCTTCAGTTTGTACTCCAGATGCAGATCGCTCGACGCCAGGAAGACATGAATGCGGGCGCGGTCGGCAAATTGCAGTGCACGCGCGGCCATCTCGATGTCTTCCTTTTTCGCGCGGGCCAGCGATGCAATGCGCGGCTGATGAATCGCCTGCGTGATCGTGGCGATGGCCGCGAAGTCGCCCTCCGAGGCCATGGCGAATCCGGCCTCGATAATGTCCACGCCGAGGTCTTCGAGAGCGTGCGCCATGGTCAGCTTTTCCTGCGTGGTCATCGAGCATCCCGGCGATTGCTCGCCGTCGCGCAGTGTGGTGTCGAAGAAGAATACTTGATTGCCGGATTTGATCGTGTCTGTCACGGGAGCGCCTCTTGTGATTGATCCCATTCTTCCGTACCGGACTTCCATAACGCAAATTTATAATTCTTTGAGAAGCGATTATTTAATATTATGATAAAGAAACCGCAGTCGGGAGCCTTGTATGGAGTTGCATCAGCTAGAAACCTTTCTCGCCGTGGCCGAGGAGCGCAGCTTCTCTCGGGCGGCCATGCGCCTGCATCGCACGCAGCCGGCCATCAGCCAGGTCATTCGCAAGCTCGAAGCGGATACCGGAGAAACGCTCTTTGACCGCGCCGCCCGCGATGGCTCTCTGACCGCGGCCGGCGTGCTACTGCGCGACTACGCGCTTCGCCTGCTCGCCCTGCGCCGCGAGGCATCGAGCGCCCTTGGCGAACTGAAGAGCCTGGAGAGCGGTCGCCTGCAACTGGCCGCCAACGAGTACACCTGCATCTATCTGCTGCCGGCCATCGACCGCTACCGGCGTGCGTTTCCGCAGATCACCGTCGCCGTGCATCGCATGCTGGCCTCGCATATTCCCGACGAGCTGAATCTGCGCACCTTCGAGCTTGGGATGCTCAGCTTCCGTCCCGATCCGGCTCACTTCCGCAGTATCGCCGTCTATGCCGACACACTGGCCTGCATCGTCGGCCCCGCGCATCCGCTAGCCGGCGCCAAGCGCGTCACAATCAGCCAGCTCGGCACGGAGACATTCATCGCGCACAACGTTGCCTCGCCCTTGCGCAAGCGCGTCATCGAAGCCTTTCAGCGCCATCGCACGCCGCTCAACATGGCCATCGAACTGCCCACCATCGAGGCCATCAAGCGCTTTGTCGCCATGGGCAACGGCGTTGCGCTCGTCCCGCACCTGACCGTCGCGCAAGAGCTGGAGTCGGGCGATCTGGTGCGTATCCCGGTGGAAGACTTGGAGGCCAAGCGCATCCTGCGCCTCGTTCATCGCCGCCAAATCACGCTCTCTTACGCCGCGCGCGCCTTCTTGCGCACCATAAAGACGCTAGCCCAGGAGCAGGGTCCACCATTTTATTATCAGGTCGAGCGCGCGGGATAAGGCCAATTTGCGGCACAACTGAAGTCATGCCCGGACAGAGGGATTCAAGCCGCCGCAGGTCCTTCGACTGCGCTGCGCTTCGCTCAGGATGACAATGTGTAGAGGATGGAATGGCCTTTTGATTCGGCAAGAGAAGTGAGTCATTCTTTGCAACCATTCAGGACTCAATTGCCGAATCAATAGCAAATCCCGTCCTTTCGCAAGAAAATGCGAAAGGACGGGTTGGGAACATCTGGTTTCTATTTGCGGTTCTTCGGCGCGAAGCCGAAGGTAACGCTGATGGAGAAGCTACGTCCGGCCATCAGGCCCGGGGTATCGCCGCCGTTGATGGCGGTGGTGGCGTTGAAGGGATCGGTGCAAGGTGCGGTTGCCGTGCCGCTTGCGCCGCAGTTGCCGGGGATGGTGGGCGCAACGGCTGAACCGGCCAGCGAGAGGCTCTGAATGTTGTGCGAGTCCAGCAGGTTGGTTCCGCTGAGCCGGATCTTGGTTCCGTCGAAGAGATTGTGGTTGCGCACCGTGTAGTTAATGTAGCTGTTGACAGTGCTGAAGGGCTCGACGATGGCCTGGTTATGATATTGGCCATTATCCACGCGCTGCTCGCCCACGCGTTTGTTGAAGATGCCCAAGTCCAGTCCGTGGTTCTGGTAGGTGAGTCCTTGCAACTCGGTGTCGGCGGGAGTTTGCGCCACCCAGAGGCCTGAGGGAGCAGACACCCAGACGGCTGGCGCGGTAAGCGAAGGGGTTGTGTTGGCGTTCAGCGAACCCTCGTAGTAGGCGTTGGAGGCGGTTCCGTTCAGATAGAGATTCAGACCTTGGGTGAGGACGATGGTGCTCTCGAATTCGACTCCTTGCGTGACGGAGCTGGGCTGGAGGAAGTAAACCGAGTCACCCAGGTTCACATCACCAGCCGTGGTATCAAGAACGGAGGAGTAACTGTTTTGGAAGCGAATGTGATAGGCGTCGGCGTCGATCGTCAATTTCTGACCCTTGTAAACAGTGCCCAGCTGATAGGTGGAGGACTTCTGCTGCTTGGGCGGAGTCGTGAGTTGCGGGTGGGGGATTGCCGCAGTCGGGGTCTGATAGTAGTCGTAAACGGCGCTGGGAGGGATGATGCTGCCAGTAGCAGCTTGCGCATAGATCGACCAGTTGGACAGGAGGCGGTAGTTGAAGTCGAGCGACGGCAGCCAAGCGGAGAAGCTGCCTGTGTTGGTGACTGTTGCCGCGCAGGCATCGACGGTATCTGGATAGCAGGAGAGTTCGCCCACGGTCGCGCCGTCATCGGCGTGATGCAGCACGTTCATGGTGTAGTAGGCGAACTTGGTTCCGGCGGTGATGTTGAACTGCGGCGTCACATGGAACTCGTATTCGGCATAGGGCTGGAAGGAGTTGGTCCAGAAGGTCTCGTTGAACTTGGGCAGCGGCTGATCGGCCCAGTTGTTGAGCGGATCGCTGGGATACTCATGGCGGTTGGTCTTGGCCCACTCATACCAAAGGCCAGTGCGGAAGACGCCCAGCTTGGAGGTCTGCGTGGCTACCACCGTTCCGCCGTACTTGCGATAGCTGTTGTACTTGTCGATGCCGCAGGGAAGTGCGGCTATGCCCGATTTGACTGCCTGAACATCGCAAGGCTTGATGGCCGCGCCGTCATAGTAATCCTTGCCGCCGACCACGATGGAACCGGGAACCAGCGAGGGGTTGGCCGCTGCCGCCGCCGCGGTGACCTCGGTGAGCGGCGTGGCGTTATCGTAGCGCTCCACATTGTCATAGTTGTAGGTGTAAGGCTTGACCTCCGCGTACCAGCCCTTGCCGAATTCGGTCTTGAGTCCTACATACTCGAAGTCGGTGGGTACGTGGTAGGTGTTGTATTGGTAGCTGAACCAGTTGGCCGGATCGGCGGAGTTGGGCGCGGTCAGCAGGAACTTGATGCCCGCGCCGGTGTACGGTTGCAGCCCGTTTGCGGTGTTGGCGTTGGTGCAACTGTAAGCTCCAGTTGCTGAGACGCCATAGAGCATGCAGCGGGTGGAGCTGATGTTCGGTCCGTTGGAGGTCAACTGAATGACGCCGCTGAAGCCGGTGAGCACCGTCTTGGGCGAGAACTGATACTGATAGAGCAGCGAGCCGCCATCGCGGCGATTGTAGTTGTAGCTCTGGTAGCCGTCTGAGGACATGTGGTGGTAGTCGATGAAGAGATTAGACTTCTTGGAGCTGCCGAGGATTCCAAAAGGGCCGGAGTTGAAGGCGGCGTCGTAGAGCTTGGTGTTCCAGGTGCCGTAGGAGCCTGTTCCGCGCAGGTCGAACTCATTGCTAAGCGGCTTGGAGAGCAGGTGGATGGAGCCGCCGAAGGGGGTGGGTCCGATGGTGGAGGCGGAGCCGGGACTGCGGTCAAAGTCCACGCCGCCAATCCATTGCGAGGGAAAGAATGCCCAGGAGTGGTGAGTAGGTGTGTTGGTGTCAAAGAAGGGAATGCCGTCGAAGTCGATGTTGTAGTCGCCGTCGGGGAAGCCGCGGAAGTAGGTTTTGCTCTGGCCCAGGCCGATACCGTCGGTGCTGGTGGAGAATGCGCCTGGAACAATTTGGACGATCTCGCCGAAGTCGGCGATGGGCGAGGTGAAGTTCTCAATATATGTATTCGAGACGATGGATTGTGCGGAGCGCTCTTCCAGGTAGCCGCCGCTGGGTGCCGTCTCCGCGGCGATGGAATCGACGCCGCCGTTGACGGTGACATTTTGGGTAACTGCGTTGATGCCTAGAGCCAACGCGGCAAACTGCGGCTGGCCCTCGGTGAGTGTAATGCCGCTCTTTGCGAGTGTGGCAAAGCCGGGAGCGCTGGCTTCCACCGTGTAGCTTCCGGCAGGCAGGCCGTCAATCGAATAGTAGCCGTTGGCATCGGTCCGGACCGTTTTGCTGATGGCAGATTCGCTGCCTTTCACCGTGACAATTGCCTTGACGATGCCTCTGCCCTGGCCGTCTGTGACCGTGCCTTCGAGCTTGGCGTTGCCGGCCTGAGCGTGCAGGACGGCGGCGGAGAAGAGGATGAGAACCGATAACAACAGTGCAGTGAATCGCTTACAAGTGCTCTCGGACAAGTGGAACAAATGGTGCCTCCTGAGTGGGGTGGAACTGGATTTGGATTCGATTTTGATGAGGATATGCAGAAAATGGACTGCTTAGGGATGAAATTAGCGGACAATTGCGACAGTCAGGTTACGGGAATATTGAGACACGGTTAAAGATTGTGCATTTATGGCCGTTTGTGACAGTCGTGAAAGTGTCACAAACGGGGCCAAAGTCGATGATGCATCGTTTTAACTTCCTGATTGAAGGGAGAGGCAAATCAATGCGGAAGCAGATGATAACGCTGGCGGTGTTGGTTGTGATGTTTTTTTGTGATGCAAAAGCATTCGCCGTTGAAGAGCAAGAGGCCATTTACGTAAATGGTACCATGCAGACGATAAAACCTGGTACTGCGGGAAAGTGGGTTATGACCTCGGAGACCGCGCTTGAGTTTTACTCCAGCGCGGGGGGCTTCTCGATCCCGTATGCGCGAATCCGTTCGTACCAGTTTCGTGAGGAGGCGAAGATTCATCTCGGGATTCTGGCGGCAGGAGCGGTATCGCTCGTAAAAACGGGCCAAGAATCATTTTGTGACCATTACCTGGAAAGGCGGGCAGGGGACAAAAGAGGTGGTCACTCTGGAGATCGCCAAAACAGCGCCGAAGATCTTGCAGCCGCTTTTTGATGCGCGCGCATCGCAGGCATGCCAACCGCGATCGGGGCAGATCTGCAAAAGGTTGATTGAAAACCCGCAGTGATCGGTTCACAAAGTGGGATGAATGGGGCAAAAAGGGAAGCGAACGGTGCCGAGCGGCGCATCTTTTCGCCAAAGGGGCCATCCAATGTTAGGTTAAAGCTGAGGGATTTTTCTGACGATGGCCTCAAACCCCTATTTTTCTCTGGCGGTTCTTTTTGTGGCAGCGCTGGGCTTTGCCTTGGCTCCGCTTGGCCTCGCGTGGCTGTGGGCGCGGGTCTTTTCGCCGGCCAAGCCGAATGCGGTGAAGAACGCCATCTACGAGTGCGGCCTGGAGTCCAGAGGCGACGCCTGGATGCAGTTCCACTCCGGCTATTATTTGTATGCGATTATCTTTTTGGTCTTCGACGTGGAGGCGATCTTTCTGCTGCCCTTCGCGGTGGCCTTCAGCGGGCTGGGCGCAGGCGCGTGCGGAGTGATTCTGGTCTTTGTGCTGCTTCTGGTCGAGGGGTTGGCTTGGGCCTGGGCGAAGGGGATTCTGACGTGGGGATGAAGTGCCAGGGACTGGGGACTGCGGGACTGAGAAAAATTTGGAGCAGATGATGGCGGTTGATGAAGAACTGAAGATCGAGATGGGCAAGCAGGGTGTCGTCGTGACGACCCTCCAGGAGATTTACAACTGGGGGCGGCGGAACTCGATCTGGCCGATGCAGTTTGGCCTCGCCTGCTGCGCCATCGAGATGATTGCCACGACCATGGCGCGCTACGATCTGGCCCGCTTCGGGGCCGAGGTCTTCCGGCCCTCGCCGCGTCAGGCCGACCTGATGATCGTCTCCGGCACGGTGACCAAGAAGATGGCCCCGCAGGTCGTCCGGCTCTACAACCAGATGGCCGAGCCAAAGTACGTGATTGCCATGGGAGCCTGCGCCATCAGCGGCGGGCCCTTCAAGCAGGGCTACAACGTGCTGAAAGGGATCGATCGCTACATTCCGGTGGATGTGCATATTCCCGGCTGCCCGCCGCGTCCCGAGGCGCTGATCCAGGCCTTCATGACGTTGCAAAAGAAGATCGACGCCCAGCATTTGACTGGCGAAGAGCGTCCGCGCTTTTTGGACGCGGAGCAGCAGGGCGAGTTTCCCGTGCCGGTCTTTGGCGAGCACGATCTGGAGCCGGCGTTTAACAAGGGTGTGTGGCCGGTGCCGGTGGTGATTCAGTGAACAGGGACTAAGGGACTAGGGACTGAGGCAGTAGTATCATGACCGCAAGAATTGGCAACGATCGGAATGTAGCGCCGACCTCCCGGTCGGCTGTAGCGCGGACGTCCTCGTCCGCGCTTCTCCACCACGGAGTACTCAAAATTTGTGCTGTCAAGATTTCTGAGACTAAGGGGCAGGAGACTGAGGAACTAGGAGTTAACAGAATTGCTGTTATCCCTGAAACGAAACAAACATGGACCGGGAGGTCCACGTAACAGCCGACCAGGAGGTCGGCGCTACAAATTCGTCTTTTGTAGACCTACAATGCTGGGGGACTAACTGGGCTTCGAAAGGGCAAGGCATTACAGGTTGCAGGAAAACTCGATTTTGCGGGCTTTGTAACAAGGGCACGACTTCAGTCGTGCCGCAAAGATAGCATCAAGAAAACGGGCTTTAGCCCCTGCGAGATGTTTCAATAGAAATGGAACTGAATCAGGGGTTCTTGAAAGTACGGAGGAACAAATGAAGAGCGTGGATCGGGATTATGTCGGGAATGGGTCCATGGAGCAAAACTGGCTTTTCGCTTATGCTTGGATGATTTTTGGTACGATCTGCTTTTTGGACGGAATATGGAATGAGGTTCATCTTCATGGATGGAGTTATCGTATTTTCCTTAAAGTTGCGGCGGTTTTATTAATGTTTATATCTCCATTGATGCGATCTCTTCAATTCAGAAAGTATATCAGGAGTGCATTGAAAGAGGATCTTGTTAATGAACGCGTAGCTACTAATTGCGAATACTTTATGGGACAACAGCTTTTTGCTGCGTTTACATTTTTTGCCATGATTTTACTTGTCACACATGGTTTATTCAACTAAAAGTGGTCTGGATTTGCGGGGAGTAGGATTTGAAGTCAATAGAAGAAATCAAATCGGCGATAGAGGCAGCCATACCGGGCGCGGAGGTGGAGATTGTCTCCAATCCCAGCCCATCGGGGCAGCACTCGCTGCGCCTTGCGCCGGAGTCTGCCTACACTGTGGCCAAGTTTCTGCGCGATGATGAGGAATTGAAACTCGATTTTCTTTCGAACGCGACGGGCGTAGACTGGCCGGATTCCTTGGAGGCTGTCTATCATCTGTATTCCGTCGAGAAAAAGCATGGGCCTGTGATCATCCGTATGAAGACCGTCAACCGCACCGACCAAGTTGAACTGCCTTCGCTGACGCCCATCTGGCGCTCGGCGGAGTTTCAGGAGCGGGAGATCTTCGACCTCTATGGAATTATCTTCACCGGCCATCCGGACCTGCGGCGGCTGCTGATGTGGAAGAACTTCAAAGATCATCCTATGCGCCGGGATTACCGCGAGCCGGATGACTTCGAGTGGGAGCCTACGCCGCACGACGAGGTGTTGAAGCGTGCCGAGGCGCAGAGAAACAGGGAACAGGGGCCAGCGACAGCATGATCTTGGGGAAAATCAAAAAACGGCCCAAGGGCTGGAATCGGCCTGTACCGATTGCCGAAAGCGGCGATGGCGAGCTGCTGGAAGTAGCCATGGGGCCGCACCACCCATCGACCCACGGCGTCTTCCGCATGGATGTGGCGCTGGATGGCGAGCGGGTGATCAAGCTGCGTCCGGTCTTCGGCTACCTGCATCGCAACCACGAAAAGATCGCCGAGGGGCAGAGCTACCTGGCCTCGATGCCCTTTACCGACCGGTTGGATTATGTTTGCCCGCTGACGAATAACTGGGCCTATGCGCTGGCTGTCGAGAAGCTGATCGGCCAGACGGTTCCGGAACGCGCCGAGTATCTGCGGGTGATTCTGGGCGAGCTGACGCGCTATCAAAACCACGCCTCGTCGATTGGATTTTTGATTCAAGAGATGGGCGCCAGCGGCACACCGCTGATGTACGCCTTCCGCGAGCGCGAGAAGATTCTCGACCTCTTCGAGGAGTTGACCGGCGCGCGCATGATGGTCAACTATATGCGCTTTGGCGGCTGCCGCGTGGATGCTTCGCCGGGCTGGCTCGACCGCACGCGTAAGGTGGTGGCGGGCCTCGGTGGCTTTACAGACGAGTTCGAGCAACTGCTGGCAACGAATGAAATCCTGATGGCTCGGACGCAGGGCGTAGGCGAGCTACGCGCTGAGCTGGCAGTGAATGCCGGAGTGACCGGGCCGATGCTGCGCGCCTCCGGCGTGAACTACGACATTCGCAAGGTGGACGGCTACGGGATTTATAACCGCTTCAACTTCCGCGTGCCGTTGGGCGATCACGGCGATGTTTATGATCGCTTCATGATTCGATTGCTGGAGATGCGCGAGTCGATCAAGATTCTGGAGCAGGCATTGAAGGATATTCCCGGTGGTCCGGCGATTGACCCCAAGGCTCGGAGCCGCGGCATACGTCCCAAACCCGGCGAGGCATATGGGCGGATCGAAGCGCCCAAGGGCGAGCTGGGCTTCTATCTGATTTCGGATGGCGGCGCGAATCCCTATCGCTACCGGATCAGGCCGCCGAGTTTGATTAACCTGACGGTGCTGGAAGATATGTGCCTGGGCAGCGATGTGGCCGATGTAGTGCTGATCTTCGGCAGTGTGGATATTGTGCTGGGAGAAGTGGACCGTTAGGGGTAGTGGACTAGGGACGAAGGAGATGCAATTTGCTGGGTGAGGGCATCATCAAGGGGCTGGCGGAGACGGCGCGGAATTTCTTCGGCAGTTACTTTTTTGCGGAGCGGCTGACGACGGTCCAGTATCCGGAGGAGCGGATCGCGCCGTTTGCGGCTGCGCGCGTCTTTCCATTTCTGATTTACGACGTAGAGAATCGCGACGGCGGCGGCCCGGAGTGGGAGGCTGGGCTGCGTTGCGTCTCTTGCCAGATATGCGAGAAAGAGTGTCCGCCCAAGTGCATTTATATCGAAAAGTCCAAAGACAAAAAGCTGGATTATCTAGGCAAGGCACAGTTTTATCCGGCTCGTTTTGACATTGATATTTCTGTCTGCATGAGTTGCCAGATCTGCGTCGAGGTCTGCCCCTTTGAAGCCATCAAGATGAATACGGAGTTTGAACTCAGCACACGGGATCGATTCGGCGGGCTGCTGTTGACGCGTGAACAACTGGCCAAGCCAAATGAGTATTACAAGAAGATTCATCCGGCGGAAGCTGCGGCAGTGGATGCAAAGCTGGCGGCGGAAAAGGTCAGGATCGATGCCAAGGCAAAGGCTGCGGCAGCGGCCAAAGGCGCGGCGGCAGACGCAGAGGGAGCAAAGGCGTGACCGTCAATTTGGATCAAATCTTCGTCCTGCTCCGCAGTTGGCTGGTCAGTTATCTGCCCGCGCCGTTGCAGCCGTTGGCGGGTGTGCTGCTGAGCGTAGTGGCGATTGTCTGCCTCTTTCCAGCGCTCTTTGCGCTGACCACGGTCTTCGAGCGCAAGGGGCTGGCGCGCATTCAAAACCGGCTAGGGCCAAACCGCGTAGGGCCGTACGGTTTGTTGCAGCCCATTGCTGACGGAATCAAGTCTCTGACCAAAGAAGATATTGTCCCTTCGAGTTCTGATGCGGTGGTGCATTTTCTGGCGCCGGTTGTGTTAGTCGTCGCGGTCTTCATGGGCTTTGCCGTGCTGCCGATGGGCCGTAACATGGTGCTGGTGGATATGGATGCCGGGCTGCTCTTTTACTTTGCCATGGGCGCCTCCACCGAGTTATCGGTCTTCATGGCCGGCTGGTCGAGCCGCAATAAGTACTCGCTGCTCGGTGCGATGCGCGCAGTGGCCCAGATGATCAGTTATGAAGTCATTTTGCTGCTGTCCAGCATCACCGTGGTTATGATGGCCGGATCGCTCTCGCTTACCAAGATAGTTGCCGCGCAGAATCAGTACACGCACGGGTTGCCGCACTGGTATATCTTCACGCCGTGGGGCTGCGCGGGCTTTGTGATGTACGCGATTGCATCCACGGCCGAGACCAACCGCTCTCCCTTTGACTTACCCGAAGGCGAGTCGGAGTTAGTGGCTGGCTATCATACCGAGTATTCTGGCTTCAAGTTTGCATTGTTCTTTCTGGGCGAGTATCTGGCCATGTTTTCCATCTCCGGGCTGGGAACGACTTTGTTCTTGGGCGGATGGTCGGC
This sequence comes from uncultured Acidobacteriaceae bacterium, assembly GCA_963804315.1. GTDB lineage: Bacteria > Acidobacteriota > Terriglobia > Terriglobales > Acidobacteriaceae > Telmatobacter. Next base: position 10,769 of record CAWDQB010000040.1, on the reverse strand, counting down.
GCCCTTGGCTGCGCTGAACTGGGTTCCGTCGTGGATCTGGTTCTTCTCCAAGCTGATGCTGGCGATCTTTGTCTTCATCTGGCTGCGCGGAACTTTGCCGCGACTGAGGCAGGATCAACTGATGAACTTTGCCTGGAAGTTTGTTCTGCCTATCTGCTTGCTGAATTTGTTTGTCGCTGGAGCATGGCAACTGATGGGCGAAAGATGGCTGCGCTGGGTGATTTGCTCGGTGATTCTGATTGCTGCCTACTCAGCGCTCGGTTGGAGTGAGATGCGCAGAGGGAAGATCGGGCCAAGGAGTTATCGCTATGCGGAGTGATTCTTTATGAGCTTTGTCTTTTACATATTGTCGGCGTTCACGGTGGCGGGCGCATTGGCTGCGATGCTGCTAAAGAATACGGTGCATTGCGCGCTGGCGCTCACGCTGGTTTCTACAGGCACGGCGCTGCTTTTTTTGGATTTGGATGCGCAGTTTGCCGGTCTTGCGGAGTTTATGGTCTATGTGGGCGCGGTGGCCATTCTGGTGGTCTTTGCGATTCTGCTGACCAAGGGATCTGAAACTCCCAAAGACGGAGTCTTCAGCAGGACTTGGCTGATTGGATTGGTGATTGCTGCTGGAGTCTTTGCCGTGCTGGGTTGGGCGGTGATGGGGAGCGTGAAAGCTTTGCCGCATGAGACGGCGGTGCCGGATGTTAGCGTCCTTCAGATTGGCAATGCGCTGGTGGGGCGCTATGTTTTACCGCTGGAAATTATAGCTGTGTTATTAACTGCGGCGATGATCGGCGCGGTGATTGTGGCGCTGCACGAGAAATCGGAAATAGCGAAAGAAGGGCCGAAATGACGCCGCTGGCAAGTTACTTACTGGTAGCCGCATTGCTGTTCTCGATCGGGTTGGCCGGAGCGCTGACGCGGCGCAACGCGATTCTGGTGCTGATTGGAATTGAATTGATGCTGAATGCGGCGAACTTGAATCTGATTGCCTTCTGGCGCTACGGGCCGCATCCGGAGCGGCTGACGGGAATGATCTTTGCCATCTTCTCGATTGCCGTGGCGGCAGCCGAGGCGGCGGTAGGCTTGGGCTTGGTCATTCAGATTCATCGCCACGCGAAGACGACGGACCTGGACGCGATGAACAGGATGAAGGGGTGAGAGATTGATGCAAGAGGTAATTGAATTCAATCCAGATGTACTTGTCTCTACCATCGCCAGGGATTTATGGCTGATTCCGGCCGCGCCTATTTTGGCGTCGGGGATCATTGCTTTTTTGAAGCAGCCGCAACGTAGGCTCTCGTCAAGATTAGCAATAGGATCAATGAGTTTTTCATTTCTCCTCTCACTGATTGCAATTGCGAATGTTGTAGCTTATCGAACTCAGAAATCGGCTTTCACACATAGTCCCTTCGAGCACGAAGTGGTCAATTTCACATGGTTGCAAATCGGCGCAGCTCACGTTGATCTTGGCTGGGTGCTCGATCCGCTTTCGGCGGTGATGCTGGTAATGGTCACATTTGTCGGCCTGCTGATCTTTATTTACTCGACCGGCTACATGAAGGACGACGAAAACTATACGCGCTTCTTCTGCTTTCTCTCGCTCTTTGCCGGGGCGATGCTGGGCGTGGTCATTGCCAACTCGATTCTGCTGCTCTTCATGTGCTGGGAGTTAGTAGGACTTACTTCTTATCTGTTGATTGGATTCTGGTATCAGAAGCCTGCGGCTGCTGCGGCCGCGAAGAAAGCGTTTCTCACTACGCGCGTTGGCGACGTCTTCTTTCTACTCGGGATCGTTTGGCTTTTTTCGCAGACTGGCACGCTGCTCTTTTATAACTACGGCGCGGGATCGATGGAAGCTGGCGCACTAACCGGCTTGCTTGCGCAGCCAGCGGCGTTGGGATTGACGGCGGCGGGCGCGATTGGCCTGCTTATTTTTGCTGGTGCTGCGGGCAAGAGCGGCCAGTTTCCGCTGCACGTCTGGCTGCCGGATGCGATGGAAGGCCCGACGCCTGTCTCCGCGTTGATCCACGCGGCGACGATGGTGGCAGCGGGCGTGTATCTGATTGCGCGAGTCTATCCGCTGATGGCCGCCGGTATGCCGGCAGGCGGCACGACGGCGGCACTGACGGTAGTAACTTGGGTGGGCGCATTTACAGCGGTTTTTGCGGCGCTGATCGCCGTGGCGCAGAATGACATCAAGCGGATTCTGGCTTACTCGACGGTCTCGCAGTTAGGTTACATGATGGCTGGCCTGGGCATGGGCGGCGTGGCTGTGGGAATGTTTCACCTGATCACTCATGCTTTCTTCAAGGCGCTGTTATTTTTAGGCGCTGGCTCGGTCATTCACGGCTGCCACGGGGAGCAGGATATTCGCAAGATGGGCGGATTGAAGTCCGACATGCCTTGGACTTTTTTGACTTATTCAATAGGAATGCTGGCGCTGTGCGGCTTTCCGTTGGTGTTTTCCGGCTTTTGGTCGAAGGACGGAATTCTGGAAGCAGCGCAACATTGGAGCGTGGCGAAGGCCCCATTCTATATGCTGGTCTTTGGCGCGCTGCTGACGGCTTTTTATATGACGCGGCAGGTGGCCTATGTCTTCTTCGGCGTCTGGCGTGACGGTAAACCTGCGCATGAGAGTCCCAATGTGATGACCGTGCCACTTGGGATTCTGGCGTTTTTTGCGATGGCGCTGGGATTGATCGGCACGCCTGCCTGGCCGTGGTTTCGGACCTTTCTGGATGGACAGGCGGCGAGCTTGGACTTGCATCGGCTCATCGAACCGGAACTGCTGACGTTGATGGGCTTTTCCGCCTTGGTTGTCTTGTTTGGGTTGTGGCTGAGTTGGAAGATTTATGGAGACCGCTCTCCCCGGCCAACGGAGCCGGATGCGCTGGAGAAGGCCGGACCGATGATTTGGGGCTGGCTGCGTGACCGGCTGTATGTGGATGAGTTGTACGGGGCGACGGTGATTGCTTTTTACGGTTGGTGGGCGCGGGTTGCTGATTGGCTGGACCGCCGAGTCTGGGGCGGTGCGGTGGCCGGGGTTGCTGGCAGCGTCGCTCTCTGGGCGCGGTTGAATCGCTTTCTGGATACAAATATTGTCGATGGCGGCTTCGACAAGGGCTGCGATGAGTTGAGCATCGGTGGCGGATTGCTGGCTCGGGTGCAGACAGGCCGCGTGCAAACTTACTTGAGAATTATGGCGCTGGGCGTGGTTGTGCTGGGGATGATTCTGATTTGGAGCAGCCGCCCATGAACGAATTGACGACCGGAATACCGATACTGACGCTCTTGACTGTGCTGCCGTTGCTGGGGGCTGCGGTGGCGCTTGTGGCCGGAAAGCGGGCGCGCGGCGTGGCGCTGATCACGACGCTGGCAGCGCTGGTGCTGACACTGTTCATTTGGACGCAACTGCCTGCGGATGGGCGCATCGGGCTTGTGGAGCAGCACGTCTGGACCAAGTCGCTGGGCATCAATTATTACTTAGGCGTTGACGGGCTGGGAGCGCTGATGCTGGTGCTCTCGGCGCTGGTCGTGCTGATGTCAGTGGACGCGGCGCACCGGGTGCATCATCAGCCGGGGCTATACTTCGCGCTGGTTTTGGTGCTGGAGGCCGGACTCTTCGGGTCGTTCACGGCGCTGAACTTCTACCATTGGTTTCTCTTCTGGGAGCTGAGTTTGCTGCCCGCTTTCTTTCTCATCAAGCTGTGGGGCGGGGCGCGGCGTGGTCCGGCGGCGACGCAGTTCTTTGTCTACACGATGGCTGGAAGCGTGGCGCTGCTGGTGGCATTTTTGGCGGTCTATCTTTCCACCGGCAGCATGGACTTTCCGCACTTGACGCTTCTGGCCTCGACCGGTGAACTAGAAGAGGCGATTACTGCGCATCTGGGGCCGGTAGCGATTCTCTGGCTGGCGATAGGCGTGCTGGCAGGCTTTGCCGTCAAGGTGCCGATGTTTCCGTTTCACACCTGGCTGCCTGCCGCGTATGCTGAAGCGCCTTCGCCAGTGACGATGCTGCTGACCGGCGCGATGTCCAAGATGGGTGTCTATGGCCTGTTGCGGATTGCATTGCCACTCTTTGGCGCGCAGATCAATCAGATGCGCACGCCTCTGTTAGTGCTAGCGGTGGCGACAGTGGTGATGGGCGCGTGGGCCGCGGCGGCACAGAAGGATTTGAAACGTGTGCTGGCTTACTCATCGGTTAACCACCTGGGTTACTGCCTGCTGGGCATCTTTGCGCTGGCGGTTCCGGCGGTGGGCGTGGCGGCACAAACCAATCAGGCGATGGCGCTCAACGGCGTGATCTTGCAGATGTTCAACCATGGCCTCACAGCGGCGGCGCTCTTCTGGTTTGTGGCCATGCTGCAAGAGCGGACGGGCGGCCATCGTGGCATCGATCAATTCGGCGGACTGCGCAAGCCCGCGCCGGTCTTAGCCGGGCTGATGGGGATTGCGCTCTTCAGCTCGCTGGGATTGCCGGGGCTGAATGGCTTTGTCGGCGAGTTCCTGATCTTCCGCGGCGTCTTTTCACTGGCATGGATGGCGGCAACGGTTTCTCTCCTGGGGCTTTTGGTTACGGCGGCGGTGATCTTGACCGTGATTCAGAAGGTTTTTACCGGACCTGTGCCAGAGCATTGCGCGGGCTTTCCTGACCTGCATCACGGCGAGCGGATAGCGCTGGCACCGGTGATCGGATTGATGATTCTGCTCGGCGTTCTGCCGCAGTTGATTGTGGAGACCGTGAACCCAACAGTCATGTACCTCTTGGCACACTGGAGATTTTAATGCTGGCTTGGACAATTTATCTCTCGTTTGCCGGGGCTTTGCTGCTGGCGCTGTTGCCTAAAGGGCGACCGGAGTTGGCGCGCTGGCTTGCACTGGCCGTGGCCGTGGCTGGCCTCGCGCTGGGAGTGCAGGCGTTTGTGACGGGCATTGTGCAAGGACAGATTCAACCCGTTGTCCTGGTCGATCTGCCCTGGGTACCGTCGTTAGGTATTCACTTTCTGCTGGCCGCCGACGGCATCAGCCGCGTGCTGGTGCTGCTGACCGGCCTGGCTGCCGTGGCTGGCGTCTTGTTCAGTTGGAATGTCGAGCTGCGCACCAATGAGTTTTTCGCCTTTTTTCTGGCGCTGATCGGCGGAGTCTACGGGGTTTTTCTCAGCTTCGATCTCTTTCTGCTCTTTGTCTTTTACGAAATCGCCATTGTGCCGAAGTACTTCATTATCGCCATCTGGGGTTCCACGCGGCGGGAGTACGCGGCGATGAAGCTGGCGCTCTACTCCTTTGTCGGCTCGGCGATGGTGCTGATTGGCCTGTTGGCGGCTTACACCACGGCTGGCAGTCATTCGACAGGCCTCGTTGATCTGGCTCATGCCAACCTTCCCGCCAGCTTTCAGATGTGGTGTTTTCCGCTGGTCTTCATCGGCTTTGCGATTCTCGCCGGTATGTGGCCCTTCCACACTTGGGCGCCCACCGGCCACGTCGCCGCGCCGACGGCGGCTTCCATGCTGCTAGCCGGGGTGGTGATGAAGCTGGGCGCGTATGGCTGCCTGCGCGTTGCCATTGGCCTCTTCCCGCGCGGCCTTGACCCGTGGGGATTTCAGCTTTATCGGCATCGGCTCCTGGCGCGATGTTTTCGCGCTGCTGGCCGTCATCGGCATCGTCTACGGCGCGCTGGTTGCCTTGGCGCAGACCGACTTCAAATTCGTTATTGGCTACTCCAGCGTCAGCCACATGGGCTTTGTGCTGCTTGGCTTGATGACCCTCAACCAAATCGGCGTGACCGGCGCGGTGATGCAGATGTTCTCGCACGGCATCATTGCCGGGCTGCTCTTCGCCATTGTGGGGCGCATCGTCTACGAGCGCACGCATACGCGGCAGTTGGCGGAGTTGGAGACGATGCACCTGTCCAAGCGGCTGCCCTTTGCGGCGGGAGCCTTTGTGCTGGCCGGATATGCCTCGATGGGCGGGCCTGGCTTCTCCGGCTTCTGGGCCGAGGTGCAGGTGCTGATTGGCGCGTGGATGGTCCGGCCGTGGTGGGTTGTCGCGGCGGGCGTGGGGATTGTGGTGGGCGTGGCCTACACCTGGCGGGCGATGCAGAAGGCATTCTTCAGCGATGCGCTGCCCAGCGCGCACGTTCTGGAAGCAGGAACACGGCCATCACTTCGCGGCCATCACCTGGCCGGAAGTTACTGGCGTGAGTTTGCTGTTGGGAGCGAGTTTGTTGGTCGGAGTTTGGCCTAGAGTTTTGCTGGATACAATCGAACCGGCGGTAAAGGCGCTGCTTGCGGGAGGTGTGCAATGAACTACGCTGACCTCTTCCGCGTTACGCTGCCGGAGACGATGCTGGAAGTCGCGGCGCTGGTGGTGCTGATTGTTGACCTAGGCTTCCTGCGCAAGGCGGCGCTGAAGGTGCGCGTGGCTGTAGCGGCGCTCTTGGGTGTGGCTGGATGCGGGGCGGCGTTGTGGGCATTGCAGGCATCCGCTGGAGGCGGATACAGCTTTGATGGCGCACTGCTTCTAGCGCAGGGTAGTTACATCGGAGCAGCTCAATCTGGAATTCTTATTCTGACAGCGCTGACGCTGTTGTTGCTCATCGGCTCTGATTTCACGAAGCACGTTGGCGAATTCGTAGCCGTGGTTTTGATGGCTGCGTCAGGCGGTTTGCTTGTAGCCGCCGCGCAAGACTTGCTCGTAATCTTCATTGGTTTGGAGCTACTTAGTTTGAGTCTTTATATCATGACGGCCTTTGCTAAGAGTTCCGGAAAAAGCGCTGAGGCTGCATTAAAGTATTACTTATTCGGTGGAATGTCGGCGGCGTTTCTGCTGTTTGGATTCAGTTATTTTTACGGACTGACAGGCACCACGAACCTGATATTGATTCATTCATCCATCGTTGCAAATGAATCAAGACCATTGCTTTATATTGCATGGGTTCTGGTTGTCGCGGGGCTTGCTTTCAAAGTCGCGGTCGTTCCGTTTCAGTTGTGGGCGCCAGATACTTATGAGGGAGCGCCTGCTCCTGCCGCGGCGTTTATTGCCTCGGTATCGAAAGTGGCCAGCTTTGCCTTGCTGATTACTTTCAGTTGGTTCTGGCTATTGCCTGGTGGTCCGATCGAAGGTGAAAAGCACTCGATAGAACAATATATGCGCATCAGCTTTCAAATGGGATCGAAGCTAGCAGTAATCCTTCTCGTTATTGCAGCGACTTCGATGATAGTTGGTAATCTTGCAGCATTGGCACAGGTAAGTGTCCGGCGCTTGCTCGCGTATTCTGCAATCGCTCATGCGGGATACATATTACTCGGAATAGCTGTTGTACCGAATATAGCAATGATCATGCCAACGGACGTTATTTTTGCGCTGACTCATGTACTCTATCGCAGCTCTGGAGCCGTCCTCTACTACGTCCTCACCTACGGCCTGACGACCATCGGCGCATTCGGCGTAGTCTCCGTCGTTGAGCGGGCGACGGGCAGCGACCGGCTCGATTCTTTTCTTGGCCTGCACAAGCGCAATCCGCTGCTGGCCGCAGTGCTGCTGGTGCTGTTTCTCTCGCTGGCCGGGATTCCGCCTCTCGTCGGCTTCTGGGCCAAGTTCAATTTGTTTGCCGCCGTGCTGGGCGTCTCCGCCGGGCCGGTTCCTTTTGCTTTGGTTGCTCTCGCCATCGCCATGAGCGCCGTCTCGCTCTATTACTACTTGCAAGTTCTCAAGCGCGCCTATGTGATGCCCGCCGCCGATGAGTCGCCGATCAAAGCGCATCCGGTGACCATGGCCGTGCTGCTCGCAGTTGCCGCCGCCGTCGTCGTGATGGGCTGCTTCCCGGCGCTGCTGCAAGGCTGGATTGAGAGCTTCTACGCGCATTGACGATCCGGGGTCGCCGACTGGGCCGCGTCCTTCCTGATGCGGAGTCACGCGCAAGTACCAACAAAATCAAATCGATAAATTACCGGGGTAATGCAGCCCCGTAATCTTGTGCATGTTTATTGAATTGGATAAGATTTGTCTAACACTGAAGAACGAATACCTTTCTGAGAATGTTCTTGAAATTCAAGACCTCTCAGTTGTTCTTATCGCTGTTGGAAGGCAGCGGAGGGGGGACGTGTCTTTCACATGCTTAGGATTCGATCAAGTGACGGTGTCGGGTCCAAAGGGGGAATATGTATAAATTGAAGTTCTGCACTACTTTTTCGGTCTTGGTATCAACAGCTCTGCTGTTGAGTCCATGGACGGCTCGCGCGGATGAGATGACTGTGACGCTGGTCAGCACAGGAAATCAAGTCTCTGGCAGCAACTCTGGGGTTTACGTATTTCCCTATAACTTCAGCTTTGACGGCAGCACGGCCACGACTCCGCTGATGTGCATCAGCTACGAGAATGAGATCTATTTTGGCGAGACCTGGCAGGCAACGATGATTCCAGTATCGGGGAACGAGCAGTACGTGGAAGCGGCGTACATTGAAGCGTTGGCAGCCGCTCCCGGCGCATCCGCGACTACTATTGCTGAAGCCCAATGGGCCAACTGGGAGTTCTTTGATCCCAACGATTCGAACTTGCTGGCCAACCTGCCCGCAGGATATCAGCCTGGCATCGACAGTATTCTGGCCGAGGCCTCACTCTTTGCGGAGAATAACATTAACACAACCGATTATCCCAACATTGACATTTTTGTTCCGATCGCCGGAACTCAGCCTGCGGGTGATGGCATACCACAGACATTTGTTGGAGATCCTGCCGGTGATACTACGCCTGAACCCAGCAGTCTAGTTCTTCTGGGAAGCGGTCTGTTAGGGCTTGCGGGCATTCTCTATAAAAAAAGGCATTTCAGAGTATAAATAAATATTTATTCCACGCGCAGCGGGAGGCTCGGGCAAGACTGCCGGGCCTCTTGCTGTTTTTGCGGACTAGCCTCCACTCTTCTATTTCACCTCATCTAGAAACCGCCAATGCGGCTTCCAATCCGGGGTGAGCTTTTCGCCGGTCAGTAGAGCGCGCAGCACCGGGATGGGCATCATGTTCTCCTGCAGGATGGCGTCATTGTACTGGCGGTCAGACCTCTTGCCAGAGTCCACCAGTTCATGGCGGAGTGCGCGGAACTCGAGCGCGCCGAGCATATACGAGCACTGGTAGAGCGGGTCATAGTCGCCGTTGACTGAGCGGCGCACCTCGGCGGTGGCGTTGTCGCGCTCGTGACCGACTTCGGTGACGAGGAAGTCGATGGCCTGTTGCGGGTTCATAGTACCCAGGTGAAAGCTGAGTGAGAAGATGATGCGCGCCGAGCGGTGCATCCGCCAGAAGAGCGCGCCGATGCGCTGCTCCGGCGTTTGGTCATAGCCCAGATCCCAGTAGCGCATCTCCCAGTAGAAGGCGTTGCCCTCCAGCCAGAAGCCGGAGCTGAAGAGCTGCCGATAAGGGCGGTAGCGCGCGTTCATGAACTGTTGCAGCCAGTGGCCGGGGATCAGTTCATGGAATACAGTTGCGTGGGAGAAGGCTGGGTTGTTGCCGCGCATACTCATCATGCGCTGGTCGTAGGTCATGGCGTCAGTGGGGTAGCTGACTAGAATGGTGTCACCGCCGAGGAAGAAAGGGCTGACAAGCTGGCGCTCGGGTGACATCATCTCCATGCGCCAGGTCTCTTTGGCTAGCGGCGGAATGGTGACCAGATTGTGGTCTTCGGCGAATTTCTCACCATCGAGGGCCAGCGAACGGATCAACTCGGCCTGCTTGCCGGGATCGACGTATGTGTTCTTGACCGCCTCCAACGCCTTGCGCCAGTCGTCGCCATAGCCCATCTCACGGCTGGCCTTCACCATCTCATGCTGGTCGGCGGCAAGCTGCGCCTTGGCCATGGTAATCAGCTCTTCGGGCGAGTAAGGGATCATGGCGTCTTCGAGTTGCTGAACGAGCGCCTCGCGGCCAATGGGTGTGCCGATGACGGTGGTTTTGTCGTCCGGCGCGATGCCGGCCAGCTTTCTCGCGCAGAAAGGCCGCCTGATCCTTGAGCGCGGCCGAGGGCTGTTTGTAAGGTTGCGCGGCCCACCAGGTGAAGGCGGGATCGTAGCTGTTGCTGAAATCGAACCAATGCTGTAGCTGCGCGGCTAGCTGATCCAGATCGGCGGCGGCGCGCCAGGCATGGATGCGTTCGGCTGGGGTTGCGTCCTTGACCTTTGCTTCCAGCTCCTTGCGGCTGGCGGCGACGGCCTTGGCCAGCTCGCTTAAGTGCGGCGGCGGCCTTTTGCGGTTCAGGGCGCTTCATCTGGCGGCGCTCGTCTTCGAGGGCAAAGATCGCGGCAGAGTAAGGCAGTAGCGGCGCAACCTCGGTCCACTGCTGCTGGTCGAGCGCCAACTGGTGCTCTTGAATCGTAAGGTAGTTGGAGAAGATCAGAAAGTCGGCCTTGCCTTCCTGGTCGAGGGCGTTGAAGTCGATTGCTACAAGCTGGGCGCGGTTGTCACGGTAAAAAGCGACCATGCGCTCGCGGGTAGCCGGCGCCAGCGGATCAGTGTAGACGCTCTGCAGCGTCCCCTGGTCGGCGGAGAAGCGCTCAATGAGGGCGCGCATGGGCGGGACTGAAGGATCAAGATTGCTGGAAGCCCGCGCGTCAATTGCGCCTGTGATAGCGACGAGGAGAAGGACGGAAGCGAAGCGAGAGAAGCGCATCAACTGGTACCACCTGGCAGAGATAACGGTCACACTCACCATATAACATGAGCGGAATAGGAGGGAAACCGGCGCTTGCTGGAGAAGAAAAGAGGATGCGAAATGACACAAGAGATTGAAT